>JBCCIC010000008.1:0-291863 GCA_039028435.1 Actinomycetota bacterium
AGCGATGAGGGCTATTGCGTCGGGTATTGGCGACGGGATGCGGGGGTCGGTGTGATCAACTCGGTGGGTCGGCGTGAGGGCTATTCGATGCGGGCGGAGTTCTCCTACATGCTGCTGGATCGGTTCGAGAGCGCGGGGATCCGTGCGGAGTTCGCTGATCTCGGTGACTTGCCGGGCGGAGTTTCGACCGAGTTCGAGGGTTAGCGGGTTCATGTCGGGACGCGGCATCGATGAGTTCGGCTTGCGGGTCGTGCCCGTCGGATCAAGGGGCTCGGATGATCGTTGCGCTTGATGTTGGGTATCGGGAGCGAGACGGGACGACCGCTGGCCGGTGCGCGTATGTAGGCTTCGATGAGTGGTTCAGTGAGATGGCGGCGATCGAGGGATCGACGCTGGTGAATGACATCGCGGCATACGTGCCGGGCCGCTTCTTCGAGCGAGAGTTGCCGTGTTTGCTCGCCGGTCTCGAAGCCTTCCGTTCGGTAACCGCCAGGTCGATGGAGGCGATCGTGGTCGATGGGCATGTGCGGCTCGACGAGGCTGGTACGCCTGGTCTTGGTTGGCGCCTGTTCGATGCACTCGGTGCGTTGACGCCGGTGGTCGGCGTCGCCAAGCGGCCGTTTCGTGGTCTCGACGCGATCGAGGTCTTGCGTGGTGAGAGTGCGCAGCCGCTCTATGTGACAGCGGTCGGGGTCGACGACGCGATTGCGGCAGGCTTCGTCGCATCGATGGCCGGCCCGTCGCGGGTGCCTTCGATGCTGCGGCAGGTGGACCGCCTCTCACGCGCTTGAGAGCTGGTGTCGCGCGCGGCACCGCGACTCGCCGCGATACACGTGTTTCTCGACGCAACTCCGAGTTCGTAACGGTCCGGCCTGGGTAAGGAGCCGTGTTCCCGCTGACTGGCGCTCCGAGCTCCTGCACGTCCGTTCCTCCCTGCAGGTACGTCAGCTCACGGCGACCTCCGCTCATAGGATCGAAGCCGATGGTGTTGCCGCGTGAGCACAACATCGGCCTCGACGTGGCCGAGCACTTGCTCGAGGTCTATGGGTTTGTGCCGGCGGCGCAAAAGTGGGCGGGGTTGTTTCATCGCGAGATCGACGCACAGCACACCGTGAGCGTGAACCTCTCGCCGTTTCAGACTCGGCCACCCGGTGGGGGTAGTCAGGTGTCGGTGGATTTCTGGGTGTCGCGGCTCGACGTCATGTCGTTGCAGAAGCAGGTGTTCGACAACGTGGTGATGCCGCGTTGGTGGACGATCATGGAGGGCTTCCGGTTCTTCGATCAGCCGCCCGGGATTTGGTCGTTCATGTCGGTCGCAGAGGATCGGGCGCCGATGTTTGCGTGGTTGGATGTGTGGGTGCCTCGGCTGGTCGAAGAGGGGCCATCGTTGCCGTTCATCGAGTCCAACTTCGAGCGGTATCGAGTCGCTGCAGGTCCTGACGGGTACGGGTGGTCACCCCAGTTCGGCGATCGCTGGGTGTGCAACCAGATGTTGTGGGGTTGGAGTGACGATGCCGAGCGGGAGTTGTTGGGCCCGTTCGAGGAGCTGATTGCGTCCACGGATCGAGAGTCGATCCAGCATGCGACGTACACGGCGCAGCTCGAGCGGATACGTCGTTGGGTCGACCAGCATCCCGACGGCATCGAACGCGAACTGATCGACTGATCGCGGTCGACGCCACCTCGTCATCATTTGCAGCGACCCACGTCACATCCGTACTGAAGCCATGCCGACGGTCCGGATGCGGGACAACTCGTACCTTGCTCGTAATAGCGAAGACGAGAGGCGGATCCCATGACGAACCAGGCGCAAATCATCCGAGAGGCCCAGGAAGCGAAGCAGCGTCGGCGTCGAGAAGAGGTCGATGTCGAGGTCATGCGCGTGAGCGCCGCCGTTTCCCGACTCGAGCGACGTCGCCGGGAAGCGCCAAGGAGCCGGGCGCCTCGGCGCACGAATGCCACCGCGGCGACCACGGCGGGCGGCATCGCCGCACTGGTGGAACCGGGCTTCTATCACGGACCGCCGTGGCAGGTGCTCGACGCCGAGTGGCGCGGCGCCGAGATCGACTACCGCAAGGCTCGTTTCCGACGAAAGAAGCGCGGCGTGGGCAAGTGCACCGGCGACAAGCTGAAGAAGGTGCAGGCATCGTATGCGATGGCCTACGTGATGGCGAAGAGCGCCCACGACGAGGTCCGCCACATCATCGACCACGGGAGCAACCCGCTTGTGCTCTGGCACGGCTCGGTGCACCATCCCGAGGCGTCGCTGGCGCACTGGTTCGGCGAGAACTACTCGGGCGCGCAGACGTCGCGGATGCTGCACAAGATCGAGGACATGCTGGCCGAATGGTCGACGGCGTTCGAGGCCGGCTTCCGCGACATCCTGCCGGTCTACATCCGGTGCAAGTCGGCCGACCCCGTCTTCGGCAATCCGCCGGCCCGCCACTGGGCTCGCAACACGATCGAGCTCATGCCGGACTACTTCGACATGGATCGGCACAAGCGCGACATCACGATGCTCCATGAGATGGGGCACCAGTGCAAGTCGACCTTCAAGCCGAGGGACGAGTCGCATCGCCTGTGTTCGGGCGGATGGAAGCGCGGCGACGACATGTGTTACCGAGAGAAGGCCGACATGAACGTCGCCGAGGATGACTTCGGCAATCCGGTCAAGCCTCACGACCGACTGTTCAAGACCGGCAACCCTCGGATCCTGGCACAGGCGGCAAGCCGAGGCGATGTCAGTGCCCGCAAGGCGCTGCTCAACAACATCGACAACTACGTCTGCTTCATGTGGAACCGCTACGTCGATCGCAGCGAGCAGACGCTGGTGTTGCTGCCGCCCAAGTCCAAGCCGCCCCGCCCGACGACGGCACCCGGCAAGGCGCCGTCGTCGTAGGGGTAGGTCAGCTGAGCGTCGGACGCTAGGTGTTCGGCGACCGATCGGCCCGTATGGTCAGTCCGGGTCGATGACGCCCGCCATCTCCAGGATCTTGGTCGGCGGCAGGTACATGTCGGTCGCCTGCACGCCGAGCGCATCCGACACCGCGCTGGTGAGCGCGGCCGGTGCGCCGATCATGCCGCCCTCGCCGACGCCACGGAAGTCGTTCTCGCCCGGCGAGTGCGTCTCCAGGTGGATGATGTCGATCTCGGGGATCTCCATCGCCGTCGGGATCAGGTAGTCCATGTAGGTCGTCGCCTGCGGATTGCCCTCGTCGCTGTAGACGAGGTTCTCGTAGAGCACCATGCCGATGCCCTGGGCGACGCCGCCCCGAACCTGGCCGTCGACGATCTTCGGATTGATGATCGGCCCACAGTCCTCGACGACGAGGTACTTGGGGATGTCGACCTGACCGGTGTCCATGTCGACCTCGACGACGGCCACGTGGGTCGCAACCGACCAACCGCCATCGCCGTGGCCGCGGTAGTCGCGGACGACCTCGAACGCCGGTCCGTCGGCCGAGCCCTTGCGCTTGGCGGCTTCGGCCGCGACATCGGCATAGCTGATGCCTCGAGCCGGTACGCCGGCCACATGGATGTTGCCGTTCTCGATCGTGACATCCTCGACCGAGGCCTCGAGCATCTCGGCGGCGAGTTCGTTGACCTGTTCGCGGGCCTCGCGAGCCGAATACTTCATCACGCCACCACCGATCGGGCCGCCACGCGAGCCGCCCGTGCCGATGAAGCTGAAACGGCTGGTGTCGGTATTGCCCCAGACGATCTCGACGTCGTCCATGGCAACGCCGAACTCATCGGCGACGACCTGGGCGTAGGTGGTCGCATGGCTCTGGCCGTGCGGGCTCTGCGACGTGTACATCTTGATGCTGCCGTCGCGCTCGATGACCGCCCGAGCCTCTTCGTTCGCGAGCATGCCGTTGCCCGGCGTGACCGAATCGAGGAAGTCCGGCGGGCCGGGTGCAGCCTCGTGATAGCTCGCCAGGCCGACGCCCAGCTTCTTGCCGCGGCTCTCGGCATCGGCACGCATGGCATCGAGGTCGAGGCCACGGACCTCCTCGACCGCACGGTCGAGGGTGCCCTTGCACGACATCGTGACGTCGAGCGTCGGACCGGTGACCATCTTGGTCGGGAAGTCCTCCGCTGCATACATGTTCTTCTGGCGCAACTCGAGCGGGTCCATCCCGAGCTTCTCGGCGGCGATGTCGATGATGCGCTCACGCGCCCACGTCTCGTTGGCCCACGGACCGCGGTACGGAAGCTGCTTGCCCTTGTTCGTCGCCATCATCCGGCTGGTGAACTCGAACACCGGGAAGCGGTACGGACCCGGCATGTACACCCGGATCATGCCCTGAGTCAGGGCTCCGCCGATCGGGAACGACGGATAGGCGCCGTAGTCCAGGTCGAAGTGGCACTTCAGGCCGCGGAACGTGCCGTCGTCGTCGATGGCGATCGACATGGTGAACTCTTCTTCGCGAGCCTGGCCGCCGTCGAGCAGGTTCTCCACCCGATCCTCGATCCACTGGGCCGAGCGGTTGGCCATCTTGGAGGCCACGATGAGCGCCATCTCCTCGCGGTGCACCGAACCTTTGGAGCCGAAACCACCGCCGATGTCGCCGGCCCGAACGGTCGGGAAGTCCTCGGACGCCAGCAGGCCCATCGCCATCTTGAGCTGATGCTTGGTCGGATTCTCACGCTTGTTCTGGTGCTTCTGGCCGCTGCGGTCCTGCGAGCGGATCGCCGGCATGTGCTCCTTGAGGAACGCCTTGCGAGCGGCCTTGAAGTTGGCGCGACGCTCCTTCATCCGCCAGAACTTGCGGAAGTTGCGGCCGGCCTTCTCGGTCACGGTCATCGCCGCGACCGCCCACTTGACCGCATGCGGCGCCTGCGAGGTCGACGTGATCGTGAGATGGCCGTCCTGGCCGATCTCGACGACGGTGCCTCGCGCCTCCATCGGCTGGTTCGTGACCCGGTGACAGCTGAAGGTCTCGGTGAACACGTGATCCGCCTTGGCGAACGCCGCGTCGACATCGCCGTAGACCTTGGACCCGTCGTGGAGAACATTGCCGTCGGCCTTGTCCCACAGCTGGGGGCTGTTCGGATTGCGGGCCTGCGACATGGTGGCCACCGGCTCGAGGTCGGTGTAGTCGACCTCGATGAGCTCCAGCGCATCTTCGGCGATGTAGCGCGACTCGGCCAGCACGATCGCCACCGGGTCACCCACGAAGCGGGCCTTGTCCTCGGTCATCGGCATGAACAGCGGCGTGTACATGTCGGGCAGCATGATCAACGGGATGAACGGGTTGGTGTTCGCGTTGACCTCGGCACCCGTGTACACGGCGATGACGCCCGGCAGCTTCTTGGCTGCGCTGGTGTCGATGCTGTCGATCGTGGCGTGCGGGAACGGGCTGCGCAGGAACGCGGCATGCGCCACGCCCTCGGGAAGCCGGTCGGCGACGAAGTCACCCTGCCCGGCCAGCAGCCATTCGTCCTCGACCCGCTTGACGGACTGACCGACGAAGCCGAGGCCGCTGGTCTGCACGTGCTCTTCGGTTGCGGTCATCACTCGCCTCCCTGCTGCTTGAGGTTCTCGATCGAGGCCATCACGCCGTCGACGATCGACTGGTAGCCGGTGCAACGGCAGAGGTTGCCACTCAGCTCCTCGCGGATTTCTTCCTCGGACGGATTCGGGTTCTCCTCGAGCAGCGCCATCGTGCTCATCAGGAAGCCGGGTGAACAGAAGGCGCACTGGAACGACATGGCGTCCCACATGCCCTGCTGCACGTGGTTGAACACGCCATCGGTGGCCAGGCCTTCGACGGTCGTGATGTCCTTGCCGTCGGCCATCGCACCGAGCATGAGACAGCTCCGGCTGGGCGCGCCGTCGACGAGAACGGTGCAGGCACCGCACACACCATGCTCACACCCGAGGTGTGTGCCGGTCTGGCCGCAGTCCTCGCGGAGCACATCGGCGAGTGAGCGCCGAGGGTCGAAGCTCGCCGAGCGGGCTTCGCCGTTGAGGGTGAAGGAGACCTCGATCTCGCTTCCGACTTCGATCTTCACGCTGCTGCTCCGATCTTCGAGGTTGCCTCGGCGAGGCCCTTGCGGGTCAACACGCTGGCGAGGTGCTTGCGGTAGTTGGCGGTGGCATGGACATCGGCCGACGGTTCGATCGTCGACTTGACGATGTCTCCGGCCGCGGCGAACGCCGCCATGTCGTCGAGCGACTTACCCACGAGCGAGGCCTCGGCCTCAGCGATGCGGACCGGCCGGTTGTCGACCCCGAAGAACGACAGCGCCGCCGATTCGATCGTGCCGCCGGGGGCGTCGACCACGCAGGCCAGCCCGACCAGGGCGTAATCGCCGTGGCGGCGGGCGACCTCGACCACCGTTCCTGCCGCCGTCGCCGACCAGGCGGGGAAGCGGACCTCGGTCAGGATCTCGGTCGGCGCAAGCGCCGTGGTCAGGTAGCCCTCGCCGAACTCGGCGGCCGGAATCTCGCGGACGCCGTCGGCCGAGGTCGCGACCATCGTGGCGCCCGTCGCCAGACATACCGCCGGCATCTCGGCGGCCGGATCGGCGTGGGCGATCGAACCGCACACCGTGCCCTGACTGCGGATCGCCCGGTGGCCGATGTAAGGCATGGCGGCATGGACGACCGGCGCGGCCGTCGCCAGCTCGTCGGAACGCTCGGCCTGCACGTGTCGGACCAACGCGCCGATCGACACGCCATCGTCAGAGACGGCGATCTGGTCGAGGCCGGGAATCCGGTTGATATCGACCAGGTGCTCGGGACGGCCGAGGCGAAGGGCCATCACCGGGAGCAAGCTCTGGCCGCCGGCGAGCACTTTGGCCTCGTCGACGTGCTCGGCCAGCAGCGCGAGTGCATCGTCGAGCGACTCGGGCCGGTGGTAAGTGAACGGAGGGTTTTTCACGTGGGCGTGACTCCTCGGGTCTGGCTCATTGGTGCGCAAACCCTAGTCGACCCTCGATTTTGGGGACGGCGGCGAGCGGGACCTCGGCACCGTGTCGACGGCCCGCAGCATCTACGTTGAGAACATGGACCTGCAGGACATGCTCGACTTCGCCGGACGCCGGGTGCTGGTCACGGGAGGCGGCAAGGGGATCGGCGCCGCTATCGCCACTCGCTTCCGCGAGCTCGACGCGACCGTGACCATCGCCGATCTCGATCCGGGCGGGGCGGACACCGCCGCCGACATCGACGCCGCCTTCGTGCCCTGCGACATCACCGACGCCGACGACCTGCGCCGCGCGGTGCAGGCGGCCGCGGGCGAACGCGGGCTCGACGTGTTGGTCAACAATGCCGGCATCTTCCCGACGACCGGTCCCATGCTCGAAGCGACCGACGATTTCGTCGACCGCATGCTCGACGTGAACGTGCGAGCCCAGTTCAGCGCCACTCGCGAGGCCGCAGCGACGATGGACAACGGTGGCTCGATCATCAACCTGGCCTCGATCGCCGCGCTCGGCGGGGGTGCGAACATCTCGGCGTACAGCGCATCCAAGGCCGCAGTGATCGCCCTCACCCGGGCGCACGCGCTCGAGCTCGGACCCAAAGGGATCCGGGTCAACGCGATCGCCCCCGGCATCATCGACACGCCCGGCGTGCAGGACCAGATGGCGCCGCTGCGCGCTAGCGGCCTCGACATCGACAAACGCATCGCGGCCAATGCGGTGGGCACGGCCGGACAGCCGGACCACATCGCTCGCGTCGCCGTGTTCCTCGCGTCGGATCTCGCGGCCTTCGTCAGTGGGCACGTGGTCGTCGCCGACGGCGGCCTCGGACGCTGAGCCGGCCTCGACCGGAGGAGATGGCGCACCGAACGCCGAAGCTGAGAGGATGTGGTCATGCGAATCGAGATCAACATGGAGACGTGCCTGAACTCGGGTCAATGCGCCTACATGCAGCCCGAGATCTTCGACGTCGATGATGCCGGTGTTCCGACCATCCTGGTGTCCGGCGACCTCACCGATGACCAGATCGCCATGGCTCAGGAAGCCGCCGACGTCTGTCCGAGTCAGTCGATCACCCTGGTCGATGACTGATCACCTCGGACCGGAATCGACGACACATGGCTGAGGTTTGGGTCTCCACGTGGGGCCACGACGTTGAGGAGCTGATCGCCAACTTCCAGCGGTTCGAGGCCGCCGGCGTGCACGGCGTGAGCTTCTCCGACTCGCAGAATCTGTGGTTCGACACCTGGGTCGCGCTCACACTCGCCGCCCGCGAGACCGACCGCATCAAGCTCGGCCCGATCGTGACCAGTCCGATGACCCGCCACCCAGCCGTGACGGCCGGAGCCGCCGCAAGCGCGAACGAAGTGGCGGAGGGGCGGCTGATGATGGGCGTGGGGCGAGGCGACTCGGCACACGCCTACCTCGGCCACGGCCTCACACCATTCGCCCAGTTCGAGGAGTGGCTCCTGCGGGTCCAGTCGTATCTGCGGGGCGAAGAGGTCGAGTTCGACTCGCGGTACGCGCCGACGGTGCCGGCGCTCGACAGCCTCGGCTACGCCGACGCACCCACGGCCAGCAAGATCCAATGGCTGCCGACCGATCGGCCGAAGGTGCCGGTCATGATCGCCACGTCGGGGCCCCGGGTCCTGCGACTCGCCGCAACCCACACCGAGGGCGCCGTGCTCGGGATGGGGTGCAACCACGAGCGGATCGCCGGCGCCGTCGAGCTGGCGCGCACCGCAGCGAGCGATGCCGGCAACGACGACTTCACGATGATGGCGATCATCCCGGTCGTGCCGCACCACGAACCCGACACCGCGCTCCGGATCGGCAAGAGCATCGCCCAGACCATGGCCCGCTGGTCCGTGATGGACAACAGCAACAGGAACATGGACCCGGCCAAGCGCGCCGCCGCGGAGCAAGCCCGCCAGGCCTATGACATGAACCGCCACGGCAGTGGCGGTCAGCAGGCGCAGGCAACCGAGGAGATGGCCCGCGACTACGCGGTCTTCGGGACCCCCGACGAGTGCGTCGCGCAGCTCGAGGATCTCGCCGCCCTCGGCATCGACCGCTTCCTTATCCCGTCCGCGCTCCGCGGCGGCTCGGAGGAACTCCGGTCGACGGTGCAGGACCTGCTCCTCGACGAGGTGGTCGCGGCGCTGGTGTAGCGTCGAACGATGGCGACGCTTCACGAGGACATCACCCGACTCGTCGACCGCGAGCACGACTTGCTACACGACCCGTTCGAGCTCTGGTCCGATCTGCAGGCCGACGACGCGCCGGCCGTGTTTAGCGAGGCGATGGGGGCGTGGCTCGTCACCCGTCGCGATCTCGTGCTCGAGGTGCTGCGCGACACCGACAACTGGTCGAGCCGGCTGGCATCGAGCGGCAGCGACCGCAACAACATGATCGCCGCGGCGATGGGAGAGTTGGTCGGCGACCCCGATCTGGTCGAGGTGATGACCGCGCTCGCCCGGGACCGCGATGGCGCCGCGGTTCTGCTGGCGGCGGATCCGCCGCATCACGTGCGGCAGCGTCGAGCTGTGAATCGGGCGTTCCGTCCGTCCAGGATTCGCTCGATGGAGCCGATGGTCAGCGAGATCTCCACCCGACTGCTCGATGACTTCGTCGCCGACGGATCGGTCGAGTTCGTCCACGCGTACGCCGTGCTGCTGCCGATGGAGATCATCGCGCGTGCCCTCGGCGTCGACTCCGACGACCTGCTGCGTTTCAAGCGCTGGTCCGACGACATGGCGATCCCGGTCGGCAATGCTGCGCCGACCGTCGACGAGGTGCGGCGATTCCTCGTCAGCTCGCACGAGTTCAACCAGTTCTTCAGCGCCAAGCTGGCCGAGCGCGCCGCTGACCCCCGAGACGACATCATCAGCGACGTCGCCACCGCCGAAGTCGACGGCGAGGCGCTGACCCTGACCGAGCAGCGGTCGATGTGCCAGCAGTTCCTCGTGGCCGGCAACGAGACCACCACCAAGCTGCTCACGAACCTGGTCCATCGGCTGGCCATCGATCCCGCGCTGCAGGAACGGGTGCGAGCCGACCGCGGCCTGGTCGATCCGCTGGTCGAGGAGGTGCTTCGCTACGAGGCGCCGGTCCAGGGATTGTTCCGCAATGCACTGCGCGACCTCGACTTCCACGGCATCACGATCCGCGAAGGCGAACCGGTGTGGTGCGTGTTCTCCGCCGCCAACCGCGACGAATCCCACCACGCGTGTCCTCACGAGATTCGCCTCGACCGCACCGACGAGCCCGATCACCTGGCGTTCGGCCACGGCGAGCACTTCTGCATCGGTGCCGCGCTGGCCCGGCTCGAGGCTCGAATCGCCGTGAATCACCTCCTGGATCGATGCCACAACATCGAGCTCCAGGACGGGTTCGTGCCGTCCTACGAGAACAGCTACCTGCTGCGAGGTCTGCGCCGACTCGACCTGACATTCGAACCGGCGTGAGGGCTAGGTTTGAAGTGAACAGCCGTTCGCAAAGTCCACCCACAGGAGCCCGCCGATGAGCACGATCAACGTCGCCGATTTCGCTGCCGAGGCCGAGGTCTGGCTGAAGGAGAACGGCACGCCGCTGCCCGCCGATCGCGACGACAAGATGCCCCAGCCCGGCGACGAGCTCAGCCTGGCCGTGTTCCACAACCTTTCGCACGACGAAGAGCAGTCCGTGCTCGATGACCTCACCTCGTGGCAGCAGAAGAAGGCCGAGCGCGGCTATCACGCCATCGCCTGGCCCGAAGAGTTCGGCGGACTCGGCCTGACCAAGCAGCACCAGCGGGCATTCAACCGACTCGAGGGGCAGTACCAGCTTCCCGACCGGCACGAACTGTTCAGTGTCACGACCAACCTGATCGCCCCGACGGTGAACCACTTCGGCACCGAGGAACAAAAGGCCCAGTTCGTCGCCAAGTTGCTCACGACCGAGTTGATGTGCGCCCAGCTGTTCAGCGAGCCCGGCTACGGCAGCGATCTCGCCGGTCTGGGGTGTCGCGCCGAGCGCGATGGCGACGAGTGGATCATCAATGGCCAGAAGGTCTGGAGCAGCGGTGCTCAGTTCGCCGGCTGGGGCGAGCTGATCGCCCGCAGCGATGTCGACCAGCCCAAGCACAAAGGCATGACCGCCTTCCTCGTGCCGCTCGAGGGTGAGGGCATCGAAGTCCGCCCCATCAAGCAGCTGAGCGGCGGCACGTCGTTCAACGAGGTCTTCTTCAACGACTTCCGCGTGCCCGACTCTCTTCGGCTCGGGCCCGAGGGTGAGGGCTGGAAGGTCGCTCTGACCACCCTCGGGTACGAGCGCGATCACAGCGACAACAAGCCCAAGGGCAAGCGGCCGGGCGGCGACTGGAACGACGTGCTGGCGACCGCTCGCCACCACGGTGTGACCGATGATCCGATCATGCGGCAGCGCTTGGCCCAGATCTTCATCAGCCAGCGAGTCCAGGGCTACAACGCTCGCCGTGCTGCCGACCTGGCCAAGAGCGGCACGCCGGGCCCCGAAGGCTCGCTCGGCAAGCTGCTGTGGACCGAGGGCATGACTCTGATCAGCGATGTCATGGCCGACATTATCGGTCCGGCCCTCACCGCCGACACCGGCGAGTGGGCCACCTGGGAGTGGAACGACCACTTCCTCGGCGCACCCGGCTATCGCATCGCCGGCGGGTCCGATGAGATCCAGCGCAACATCCTCGGCGAGCGAGTGCTGGGGCTCCCCGGCGAACCACGCGCCGACAAGGGAATGGCCTGGAAGGACATTCCCAAGTAAACGATCGCTCGGGCTGCGGCCCGTTCCGTCCATCTCAACCACATGGATCTCAACCACAGGGGGAACACTCACCATGGATCTCGGACTTGCGGGCAAGAAGGCCCTCGTCACCGGATCGACCAAGGGCATCGGGCGGGCGATCGCCGAGACCCTGCTGGCCGAGGGTGCCTCGGTCGCGATCTGTGCTCGCAGCGAGGACGGTGTCGCCGCCGCGCTCGAGGAGATGGGCTCGATGGGCACGGTCGTCGGATCGGTGTGCGACGCCGGCGACCTCGACGCCGTGCAGGGCTGGGTCGGCTCGTCGATCGAACAGCTCGGTGGCTGTGACATCTATGTGCACAACACGTCGGCCAAGCCCCAGCGCAAGATCGAGGGTTGGGTCAACAACCTGAACATCGACCTGCTGAGCTGTGTTGCCGGTGTCGGCGCTGCCCAAGAGGCCCTCGCCGACGGCGGCGGCTCGGTGACGACCATCGGCACGACGGCCACCGCCGAGCACTTCGCCAGCGGATCGGGCAGCTATTCGGCCCTCAAGGCCGCGGTCACGAACTGGACGCTCGGTCAGGCCCAGGTGCTCGGCGCCCAGGGTGTGCGCTGCAACGTCGTCTCGCCCGGCCCGATCATGGTCGAGGGCGGCGATTGGGACATGATCAAGAACAACATGGCCGAGTTCTACGCGGCGACCGAGAAGAACCACCCGGGCGGTGCGCTCGGCAACCCGAGTGATGTCGCCAACATGGTCGCCTTCCTGAGCGGCGACGTTTCCGGTCACATCAATGGCGCGAACATCGTCGTCGACGGCGGCTTCCTCAAGCGCGTCAACTACTGATCCCATGAGCGATCAACCAGCACGCGTCGACGTGGCACTGGTCGCCGGTGGCAAGTACCACGACATCGACTTTGCTCGGCGTGAGCTCTTGGGTCTTATCGGCGAGCACCCCCACGTACGGGTCACGGTCGATTCGGACTACGAGAACACCGACGTCCTCGACAAGTGCGGACTGATGATCTCGTATACGTGCGACGTTCGGCCGTCGGAGGAAGCGCAGGCTGCGGTGCGGTCGTGGGTCGAAGCCGGTGGCCGCTGGCTCGCCCTGCATGGGACCAACGCCGCCCTCGACCTGCCCCGTCCGCACGGTGTCGAGGCGCCGCGCTGTTTCCCGAATTGGGCCGAGACACTCGGGTCCCAGTTCGTGGCCCATCCTCCGATTCAGCCGTACACGGTCGAGACCACCGATCCCGACCATTGGCTGGTCGCCGGCGTCGGCGAGTTCGACACCGACGACGAGCTGTACTGCATGGAGTACCACGACGCCGACGCGCTGCAGCCGCTGCTCCACACGACCTGGTCGGGCGAGGCGAGGGGCTTCAACGAGTCGGACTGGACCCAGACGTCGGATCGACATCTGGTGCAGTACCTGCGTCCGTTGGGCGAGGGCGCCGTGCTCTACAACACCCTCGGCCATTGCCGCGGACACTGGGACATGGCGCCGGTCGTGGACTACTACCCCCAGGTCGAGCGCTGCTCCTGGGAGAAGCCGCAGTACTACGAGCTGCTCCGCCGCGCCATCCGCTGGGGCCTCGGAGCCACCAACTGACCAGCGCATGATGCGCTTTGGTGCCAGGCACCAAAGCGCATCACGTCGTTCGCGGCGGGAAGCTCAGGTCGCCCGCCCCGCCCGAATGCCCCATCGAGGAGACCGAGACCCAATCGTGTGTGTCGCCGGTCAGTGGCGGGCACCCGGTCCTGTCCACCCTCGGCGAAGCCGGTCGAGGAACGGCTGCCCGAAGCTCGACAGGCCGTCGGGCCGGCGCACCGCGATCGCGATCATCACGATGCCGGCAACCGCGGCTCGCAAGAACTCACCCTCACTGGCCGATGACGACAGCAAGCCGGCCGGAATCAGGGCCGCGCCGATCAACGCGCCGGCGATCGAACCGACGCCACCGATGAACAACAGGGTGAGGTTGGTGATCCCGCCGAACGGTGACCAGGTGCTGACGTTGAGCACCGTCACCGAGTACGCCATCACCACACCCGCCATACCGGCGATGAAGGCGCTGATTCCGAAGCCGAGGAGCTTGGTGCCGGTGATGTTGACACCGACCGCAGCGGCCGCTCGCTCGTTGGCCCGCACCGCTAGCATCCGGCGACCGACCGCACCCTTGCGGAGGTTGATGACGGCCACCAACGCGATGACCAGAAAGATCGTGACCAAGACGGTGAATGCGGTGTTGTCGCTCAGGCCCGTATCGGGGTTTCGGCTGCCGACATCGAAGCCGAACCAGGTGGGCAATGGCACCGGCGTGTTGGCACCGGCGGTCGACCCCACGAACGCCGGGTTGGCGAACACGAGCTCGGTCGTCGCGGTGGCCGCGGCCAAGGTCACCACGGCGAGATTGATGCCGCGAATCCTCAGGGCCGGCAGCGCAACGAGCAGGCCGACGATGGTGGCGATGCCGACGGCGAGCAGCGAAGCGAGCGGGTCGGGCAACCCGGGACCGTCGACGACGAAGATGCTCAGACCCTGGCGCGTGCCATCGGACGCAAGGCGGGTCATCAGGTAGGCCGCCACACCGGCGAACGCGACGTTGGCGAGCGATACCTGGCCGAGGTAGCCCACCAACACCACGGACGACAGCATGAGCAGGCAGGCGATGAGTGTGACGACCAAGCGTGCTTCGGCCGCGCCGGTCGACTGAGACGACACGAGCGCAACGACGGCGACCAGGACGCTGATCCACAGCCAGGGTCGCCGGATCTGGGGTGCCCTGGGCTGGGGTCGCACGACGACGGTCGAGCGGACGGGCAGCTGGTGTCCTCGGGCGAACTGCAGGCCGACGATGATCAGCAGCGGGATGGCGTCGCGGACGCCCTCGGCCGGAAGGCTCTCCGGCCACCAGTCGACGCTCACGACCCAGACCGCAGCGGACTGGATCATCCCGATGGCGATCCCACCTACCGCGGCCAATGCGGGCGAGGTCAGATTGCCGAGCAACGCCGCGCCCAGCGCTGGGACGATCAACAAGGTGTAGCTGCTGGGGGAGAGGGAGGTGACGTCGAGGAACAGCACGCCGGCCAAGCCGGTGATCGTCGCCGAGATCAGCCAGTTGACCAATGCGAGGCGCGACGGACTCCACCCCAACAACTGCGCGCCGCGCGGTTCCTCCTCGGCCGCACGGGTCGCCAGGCCGAGGTTCGAGTAGCGGTAGTAGGCCCAGAGGAGCACGGCGGCCACAAGCGCAATCAGTGCAAGGGCGATGCGCGCATGCGGCAGATCGCCGCCGAGCCCGAACACGTTCTCGACCTTGCCGTCCGGGAGGATCCCGTCGACCTGTCGCGCCTTGCCTCCGAAGTGATGCGACGCCAGCGCCTGCAGATACGACAGCACCCCGAGCGACGCGATGATCTTCGAGATCGGCGGACTGTCGCGGAGCGGCCCGAACACGAGGAAGTGCAGCGCGATGCCGAGCAGCACCGACATGGCCAAGGCGCCGCCCACGGCCACGAGCTTGGATGTCGGACCACCGAGGTCGAGCGAGACGGGCAGGTCGAGCGATCCGGGGATCGGGTCGAACCACGGCATGAAGATCTGGCCCGACTCGCGCAGCGTGGCGTAGCCATAGGCCGGATACATCGCCAGCGCGGCCTGGTCCAGGTTGATCACGCCGGCGCCCTTGTGGCCGACGACGACCCCGGCGCCGATCAGGCCGTAGAACCCGCCGACGCCGATGCCGAGAATGCCAAGGAGGAGGAAGGTGCTCAGGCGCCCACCGAGCCTCGGGACCGGTTCTCGAGATAGCCGAGCACAATCATCGCCAGACCGGCGAGCAAGCCGAGATACAGGCCGGCGCCACCGCTCAACTCGAGTGGCAGCCGGACCGCTGAGATCCAGGTCGAGATCGGAATGACGACCGCGACCGCGCCGGCGGCGATCAGCGCGTGCCCGAGGAGCGCATTCGGACCCGGCTCAGCCAGGCCTCGGGGCCGCAGTCGCATGATGGCCGCGACGAACACGATCGCACCACAGATCAGCAGGATGTAGCCGAATCGCGGGCCCGACAGCGGATTTCCCGACCGTTCGTCCATCGCCGAGAGCGATACCGAACCATCGGTGATCCAGGTCAGGAACGGGAACAGCGCCACGCCCGCACCAGCAGCTGCGGCGAGAATCGAGATCACACGGGTCCGACCGGCATCTGCCGGCTGGACCGCGCCATCCGGCTCGGCTGCGGAGAGGGTGAGCAGTCCGACCTGCGGGATGATCGACGCCGGGAAATAGGCCGCGACCACACCCCAGCCGGTGCCCGCCTCGAAGGTGGCAAGCCAGCCCACGAAGAAGGCGATCATGTTCATCCAGGCCGCGATGCCGAGGATGACGGTGAGCTGTTCCACGCCGAGGCCTGGCAGGACTCGGGTACGGCCCATCAAGCGCATGACGGCGAGTACCAGGAGGGCCACGGCCAGCAGGACCGCCACGATCCCAAAGCCGGAGCCGCCGTCGGCGCTGAACACACCTTCGTCGGGGTCGCCTCGCTTGGCCCACTTGCCGAACAACGCGAACAGCAGGTACAGGACCGCGAGCAGGAGATGCACCAGTTGCAGGATGCGCATCAGTCCGAGCTTGGCGAAGAACTTCCTCATGCCGAGATCTCCCCACCGAGGTAGCTCGCCTCGAGCAGGTCCGGCCGTTCCTTCAGCTCGGCTGCCGATCCCTCGAGCACGATCTCACCGTGGCTCATCACATAGGCCCGGTCGCACACGTCGAGCGCCAGGTGGACGTGCTGCTCGACGATGAGCACGCCGGCACCGGTCTCGTCGGCGATGTCTCGCACGATGGGCAGCAGGCGTTCGACGATGATCGGGGCGAGACCCAGGCTCATCTCATCGACGAGCAGCAACCTCGGTGCGGAGACGAGCGCTCGGGCCATGGCCAGCATCTGCTGCTCGCCACCGGACAGCAACCCCGCTCGCCGACCCATCAGCGGCTTGAGCGCCGGCAACAGCTCGAGCGCACGCTCGTAGCCCGCTGTTTGTTCGGCGCGAGAGCCACGGAGCCCGAGCCGCAGATTCTCCTGCACGCTCAGGCCGAAGAACAGCGAGCGATCCTCGGGCACGTGTGCCAGGCCGAGCCGAGCCGTGCGGTGGGGTGCCCCGAAGCTCGTCGGCTCCCCGAGAACGGTCACCGAGCCGTCGAGGACCTTGAGCAATCCGGACACCGTGAGCAGGGTGGTGGTCTTGCCGGCGCCGTTCGGGCCGAGCAGGGCGACGACCTCGCCGGCGTCGACGTGGATGTTCAACCCACGGACGACCGGCACGTTGGCGTAGCCGGAGCTCAGGTTCGAGATGTCGAGCAGTCGATCGCTCATGCCTCGCCTCCTTCCTGGCTGGCGGCCATTCGTTCGCCGGCTTGGGCCTGGACCTCACCGGCTTCTTCGCCGAGGTACGCGGCCTTGACCGCCGGATCGTCGCGGATCTCGGCTGGGGTTCCGGCGGCGATGATCTGGCCGAAGTCGAGCACGTAGATGTAGTCGCACACGCTGAGCACCAGGCCCATGTCGTGGTCGATCAGGAACACCGACATGTCGTGGTCGAGGAACTCGCGTAGGTGGCGGCCGAGCGTCTGGCTCTCCGCCGTGTCGAGACCGGCCGCCGGTTCGTCGAGCAGGATCAGCTTCGGCCGGGCGGCGAGCGCACGGGCAACACCCACGAGCTTGCGTCGACCATGGGACAGGTCGGTCGGCATCGCATCGGCGACGTCGTTGAGTCCCATGATGTTCAGTGCCCAGTCGACCCGTTCCTCGACCTCGTCGTTGCGGGGCGTCATGTTCACCATGTCGAGCAGGAACGTGTACCACTTGGTCGGATAACCGGCCACGAGGAGGTTGTCCCGCACGCTCAGGTCCTCGAACAGTTCCAGCTGCTGGAAGGTGCGGACGAGGCCGGCCTGCGCACGTTCGTGGGGCTTGAGCAGTCCGATGTCGGTGCCGTCGAAGGTGGCCGTACCGGCCGACATCGACACGTAGCCGGTGATGGCGTCGATGAAGGTGGTCTTGCCGGCACCGTTCGGGCCGATGAGCCCCACGAATGAACCCTCAGGGATCGCGAGGTCCACGCTGTCGTTGGCGTTGAGGCCGCCGAACGTGACGGTCAGCCCGCTCGTCTCGAGGATGTTGCTCATGCCTCGGCTCCCTCCACTACAGCTCCTTCGGCGAGCTCCTCCTGGGAGATCGTCAAGATGGTGTCCTCGGGGGCGAGCGTGGGGTCGCGTCTCAAACCGGCGAGGATGTGTTTGCCCTGATCGGTCTGCAGCAGGGCGATGCCCTCACCGTTCGTGACGATGGCATTGACCACGAGGCCGATCGCACCGACCAGGTTGATGATCGCTTGGGTGACCCCGTCGAAGTGCAATGCACCGATCTCGGCGGAGATGCCGCCGGCGACGAGCAGGCCGCCGGCGATGGCGCCATAGGCGGTGGTGATGCCGCCGAGGTAGACGAACGCCAGCAACGCAAGGCCGACGAACGGGCTGAAGTTCTCGCTGGTGAGCGACGACAGCTTGAAGGCGAACATCACGCCGGCCAGACCGGCGATGCCCGAGCTGATGGCGAAGCCGAGCATCTTGGTGTTGGCCACATTGATGCCGGCCGCCGCGGCGGCTCGCTCGTTGGCACGCACCGCGAGGAATCGACGGCCGATCGCACCCCGGCGCAGGTTCACCACGATCAAGCCGACGATGGCGACGATGATCAGGAGGAAGACGGTGTAGCGCCAGTTGTCGGTCTGGTTCGTCTTCTCGTTGAAGCCACTCAGGTTCGTGTCGCCGATACTGGCGATCGGCATCGGGTTGGTCGAGTCGGAGCCGTCGCCGAACAGCCAGAGGTTGCGCAGCAAGAGGTCTTCGATGGCGATCACGGCGGCGAGGGTCACCACCGCCAGCTGCACGCCGCGGATACGCAACGCCGGGAGACCGACGATGAGGCCGACGACGACCGAGGCGGCCACGCCGCCGATGATGGCGAGGAACAGTGGCCAGTTCGGGCCGTTCTTCACGAAGAACTCGAACTCACGGATCTTGTCGCCGTCGGCCATCAGGCGGGCGACCGTCCAGGCGGCCACACCGGCGAGGCTCCACTGGGCCAGCGACACCTGACCGAGGTAGCCGACCAACACGACCAGGCTGAACATGAAGAGGGTGAACACGAGCGACGTGGTCAGGGCCGACTCCCACGCCGAGGTGAAGATGTTCGAGAGCATCAGCGCGATACCGACCGCCGCGGCGACGCCGAGCACGGCGTTGTTGGTCTTTGGCGCTCTCGGTTGTCGCCCGATCGATATCGAGCCTCGAATCGGCAGCTTGTCCCCGCGGAGGTAGAGCACGAGGATGATGGCGAGCAGCGGGATGACGTTGCGCACACCCTCGGCAGGCAGCGCGCTGACCGGCCACCAGCTCTCGGCAGTGAGCGCCACACCGGCGCTGGCCACTGCGCCGATCGCCAGCCCACCACCGACCGCACCCGGAATCGAGGTCAGGTTGCCCATCAGTGCTGCACCGAGGGCGGGGATCACGAACAACAGGAACAGGTTCGGCTGCGTGCGGTGCAGGAACACGATGCCGGCGATGCCGGCCAGCACCGACGACAGCACCCAGTTGGCCATCGCGAGACGCTGCGGGTTGTAGCCGAGCAGCGTCGCACCCTTCTCGTTCTCGTCGGCGGCTCGAGTCGCGAGGCCGAACCGGCTGTAGCGGAAGAAGGCCCACACGGCGGCGCCGATGATGACCGCCGTGATAGCGAGCGCCATTGTGGAGCGAGGGAGGTTGGCGTCGAGCCCGAGGAAGTTCTCGAGCGGCGGCTTCTTCTCGGCGTCGCTGGTGAACTCCCAGAAGCCGGTCTCGCTGCGGAGTTGCGGGCCGAAGTTGAGCAGGGCCACCGACTGCAGGTAGAGGAACGCCCCGACCGAGCCGATCACCTTGCCGAGGGTGGGGGCGTTGCGGAGCGGCCGGAACACCAGGAAGTGCAACATCAAGCCGATGACCGCCGCCATGAGCAGTGACAGGACGATCGCCAGCCAGGTGGGCGGGTCGTCCATGATGTGGAATCGGACCGGCAGGTTGCTCAGCTTGAGATCCTGGAGCAGGCCCCATTCGGGGATCGGGTCGACCCACGGCATGCGAATGTCGCCGCCGTCATCGGCGCGCAGTTGGTGGAACGTGTAGGCGGTGTAGGCGGCGACCGCCCCGTGGGCGAAGTTGATGACGCCCGAGCCGCGGAAGGCAACGACGAGCCCTGCGCCGAGGATCGCGAACACTGCGCCCGAGGCGAGCCCTGCAATCAGGCCGAACACCAGACTCTGGAAGAGATTGGCGCCGAGCACGATGGTCTGATCGATCATCGACCGAGGTCCCCCTTTGCATTCCCCTGTTCAACCGAGAGCGGCGAACACCGCCCTGGGGCGAACGAATCGTTCGCCCCACGGCGGTGCGACGACCGGCGCTCGGCGGCGCCGGTCGTCTCCACCAGATGGTTCAATCGCTCAGGCGATCAGCCCCCGGCTTCGGGCCGCGGGTTGCCTGCGGCGACGCGAGCCTGAATGTCCTCGACACTGAAGTACTCGCCGCCGAGCGGGGAGCCCTCGGGGTCCCAGCCGACGTCGGGTCCACCCCAGGTCACGAAGGTGTTGTCCTTCTTGCAGACCGACGGGAACTCCGGCGTGTTGTTCGTGCACGTGATCGGGTTGTTGGCGATCAGGTGCACGTCTTCGAGGTCGTTCATCCATGCGATGACGGCCGCCGAGTCGTCGATGTCGACACCGGCGTCGAGCATGTCGTTGAACATGTTCCAGGCGAACACGCCTGCGGTGTGGCCGACCCGGAGGAATGCCGACACCGGGGTGGTGCGGATGTCGCTGTTCTCAAGCAGGTCGTTACGCCAGTTGAGCTCCCACTCCGGGAAGCCCGGATAGAGGTCCGGGCGCTCGGCGATGCGGGACTGGTTGCCGAACTGGGCACCGGTCGATGCTGGGTTGTCGATGAGCACCGAATCGTCGATGCACGAACCCGAGGCGATGATCTGGGTCTCCAGACCGGCCGCGCTGATCGCGCTCATGATGGCGTTGCAGTCCGAGGCCTGGGTACCGAAGAACACGGCGGTCTGGCTCGGGTCGGTATCGCCGAAGAAGTCGGCGATCTGCTGCACGACGGCGTCGTCGTCGGAGGGGTCACCCGAGTTGTCGGGCAGACCGATGTACTCGCCGTCGACTTCGTTGTCCACGAGGTAGTCCCAGAAGCGCTCTTCGGTGTCGGCATAGCACTCGAGACCCGGAGGCGTGTTGGCGTAGACCACTGCGACCTTCTCGAGCTCGAGGATCTCCATCGTGTACTGCGCAGCCGACGGGAAGGCGACCGGACAGCCACCGAACGGCGAAAGACCGTTGCCCTCGACGGTGAAGTCGGAGACGAAGATCGGCACGGTCTGGATCGTCGGGATACCGGCGCCGAGGAACGTCGGCCACAGGGCCGGCGTGAAGAACTCGATGCCGTTGATGTTCAGGTTCGGCTGACGCTCGGCGATCTCGTTGCCGCAGTTGATGGCGGCGTTGGGATCGAAGCCGTGCACACAGACTTCGAGTTCGATCGGACGGCCACCGATGCCACCCCAGTTCTCGTTGATGTCGGCGACCGCGATCTCGAGACCCTCACGGATCTCGGGGAACGAGCCAAGGGCGTCACCCTCGAGGTTGGCCATCGTGATCACGACCGGCTCGAGCGAGTCGTCGGCCGGGCCGGGCGGATCGATGATCACGGACTCGAGGCGCTCGGCACCAAGGCCGTCGACGGAATCGTCGGCGAGACCGGCCGGCTCCTCTTCGGCGGGCTCTTCTTCGGCCGGCTCTTCCTCGGCCGGCTCTTCTTCGTCCATTGCCTCTTCTTCAGGCTCTGGCTCTTCTTCGTCCATCGCCTCTTCTTCGGGCTCCGGCTCTTCTTCGTCCATCGCCTCTTCTTCGGGCTCTGGTTCCGGTTCGTCTTCCTCTTCGGCTTCGGCGCTGAGCGCTCCGCCGGAGCTGGACGAGTCGTCCTCGGCGGCGTCATCACCCGAGTCGCTGCTTCCGCACGCGGCCGCGAGCATGGCCAAAGCGAGGATGAACGCAAGGAGTCTTGCGAGTTTGCTGGACACTTTCCCCTCCAGAAATGTCGACGGCGACCGGGTCATGGTGACCGGCCGGTGACCGAGTGTGTCACGTCGCGACCGCCGCGGGCAATCCCGACCTACCGTTCAGTTAATTCCTGTCAGCGGCTGTCATCGGCCTCGTTGGCGGGCCGCGACCATGATTTCGGGGTTCCCGCGGCGCCACCAGACGGTGAGGGTGACCGCCGTGATCCGCCACATTCCATCGTTCCGTTCGAGGTGATCGTCGTAGAAGCCGCCGATGGTGAACTCGGGATCGGGGTCGTCGACGAGGAAGTGGGCGGCCTGCATGTACATGCGACAGCGGGCGGCTCGACCGCCTTCGGCGACGTCGACGAGTGGGTTGCTCATCGAATGCTGCGTGGCATCGAGGCCGTCGAAGAGCGGACGAACACGCTCAACCCAGGCATCGGCGGTCAGGTGCTCGGGACCACCGTCGCCGGAATACGACGAGAAGTCCATGGTGATGTCGTCGGCGAAGATGCTGCGGTACCCGGCCCAGTCACGCTGGTCGATGCCGTACCCGTACTCGTAGACAAGGCGGGTGATGGCCTCGAAGTCGGCGGGGTCAGTCATCGCCTGGCCTCGGGTTTGAGCTCGGGTCGGTCAGCGAAGAGGAGTGGCGCGATCCGATCGAGCGAGGCATCGTCGAACGCACTGAGCTGACAACGGCTGATACCGATCTCGGCCAGCCAGGCGAGTCCCTCGGCGACGTGTTCCGGGGGCCCGAAGAAGCGGCCGTAGAGCTTGCCGTTCATCGCCCGACGGAGCTGGGTCGTTCGCTCGTCTTCGCCCACGTTGCAGAGCACGAACATGCCGAGGTCGATGTCGGGATTGGCATCGCGGGCGTTGGCCACGAGGTCGATCAGCTGCGAGTCCTCGATGGCGGTGAGCGCCGCGAAGTCGAGCGCGCCGTCCCGAGTGGCCGTGGACGCGGCTTTGAGTTCGATGCGATCACAGTGCGGCGTGACCTCTCGGATCGTCCGGGGTCCGCCGACCGAGGCGACCAGTGGCGGGGCGACGTCGGACACCGGGCCGAGTCCGTCGATGTGGACCGAGTAGTGGTCTCCGTCGAAATCGACGCCGCCGGTGTGGAGGATCGAGCGGAGTACCTCGGCGGCTTCGGCGAACATCGCGGCGCGGGCGCCCCGGTCCGGGTACGCCATGCCCGCCTGCTCGGCTTCGTCACGCGCCCACCCGGCACCCAGGCCCAGTTCGAAGCGTCCCTGCGACAGGTGCTGCATCGACAGCGATGCCTGGGCGACCTCGACCGGGTTGCGGAACAGGTTGTTGACGAACGCCGTCGTCAGCCCGACCGTCGTGGTCGCTGCCGCCATCGCTCCGAGGGTCACCCACACGTGCGCGTATGGGCGGCGGTCGGTGAAGAAGTGGTCGGCGACCGAGATCAGGTTCCAACCCTGCGCCTCGCGGTGTCGAGCCCACCCCACGGGGTCACCATCGGCCGCCATGTAGTTGCAGACGTACTCCACTCGTGCCCCTTCACATTGGCCGACTTCGTGAACGAGCCTTAACGTACTGCTCGACGCCGTCGCTCGAGTTGACGAGGAAAGCATGGAACCAACGCCGGAGATTCTCCAGGAGCTGCACCATCGCATGGTTCGGATCCGCAAGTTCGAGGAAGCCGCTGGGCGCCTTGCCGAGGCCGGGCGGCTACCAGGCTTCCTGCATCTCTATGTGGGGGAGGAGGCCGTGGCCTCCGGGGTGTGTGTCGCGCTGACCGACGAGGATCAGATCAGCTCGACGCACCGAGGGCACGGTCATCTCGTGGCGAAGGGCGGCGACTTCAACAAGATGATGGCCGAGCTGATGGGCAAGGCCACCGGCTACTGCAACGGCAAGGGCGGGTCGATGCACATCAGCGATCTCGACCTCGGCATGCTGGGCGCCAACGGCATCGTGGGCGGTGGGGTGCCGATCGCCGTCGGCGCCGGTCTGGCGAACCAGTACAAGGACAACGGCAACGTGTCGGTCGTGTTCTTCGGCGACGGCGCCAGCAACATCGGCGCCTTTCACGAGGCGGCCAACATGGCGGCGGCGCTCAAGCTGCCGGTCGTCTTCGTGTGCGAGAACAACGAGTATGGCGAGTACACGCCGCGCGAGGCCACGATGGCGATCACCGACGTGGTCGACCGAGCTGCCGGGTATGGCATGCCGGGCGTGATCGTCGACGGCATGGATGCCGTGGCGGTCTACGAGGCGATGGTCGAAGCCGTGGCCCGGGCTCGGGCCGGTCAGGGGCCGAGCTTCCTCGAATGCAAGACCTATCGCTTCTACAACCACCACGGCGTGCAGGTACTCGGCATGAAGTACCGCAGCGACGAGGAACTGGAGGCATGGAAGAAGCGGGACCCGATCGACCTGCTCGAGGCCCGCATGGCCGAGATGGGGTTGATGGACGCCGAAGCCGCCGCGGCGGTGCATGCTCGCGTCGAGTCCGAGATCGAGGCGGCGATCCAGTTCGCCGAGGACTCACCGGCTCCCGATCCGGCGACCTTGCTCGACGACGTCTACACCCTGGCAGGAGGTGCGGCATGACCGCCACCGTGGAGACCGCAACCGAGACACGAGAGCTGACCTATCTCGGGGCCTTCAACGAGGCGTTGCGCCAGGTCATGCGCGAGGACCCCGATGTGCTCGTCGCCGGCGAAGACGTCGGCAAGGCCGGAGGCGTGTTCGGTCACTTCACCGGCATTGCCGAAGAGTTCGGCGATCGTCGTTGCTTCGACACGCCGATCGCCGAACAGGCCATCGTGGGGTTGGGCACCGGCGCCGCCGTCGCCGGTCTTCGTCCCGTCGTCGACCTGATGTTCATGGACTTCGTCCTGGTGGCGATGGACCAGATCGCCAACCAGGCGGCCAAGCTCAAGTACATGTTCGGCGGCAAGGCGACCCTGCCCTTGACGATCACGACATCGGGCGGTGCCGGACTGTCGGCGGCCGCCCAGCACAGCCAGAGCCTCGAGGCGCTGCTGTGCCACATCCCCGGCCTCAAGGTCGTGATGCCGTCGACCCCGTACGACGTCAAGGGTTTGCTGACCGCGTGCATCCGTGACGACAACCCCACGGTGTTCGTCTCCAACAAGCGCATGCTCGGCGTGAAGGGCCCGGTGCCTGAGGAGCTCTACGAGGTGCCGATCGGTTCGGCTCACACGGTGCAGAGCGGCGACGACATCACGGTGATCGCCTACGGCCGCATGGTGCCGGAGTCGGTGGCCGCGGCCAAGAAGCTCGCCGAGGAGGGCATCTCCTGCGACATCATCGACCTGCGCACCGTGCAACCGATCGATCTCGATGCCATCACTGCATCGGCTCGACGCACGAACCGGGTGGTGGTTGTCCACGAGGCAGTCCGCTTCGGCGGGTTGGGTGCAGAGATCGCATCCCAGATCACCGAGCACGCCTTCGACTACCTCGACGCCCCGGTCGGGCGCGTCGCGGCGCCGTTCTCGCCGGTGCCGTTCAGCCCGCATCTCGAGTCGCACTACGTGCCGGACAAGCACCGCATCGCCGACGGCATCCGCGAGACGCTCGGGCGTCCCGCACCCGGGAGCTGAGCCCGATGGCAGAAGCCTTCATCATGCCGAAGCTCGGTCTCACGATGGAGTCGGGCAAGGTCGTGTCGTGGCTGGTCGACGATGGCGCCGAGGTCACCCTCGGTCAGCCGGTCATGCTCATCGAGACCGACAAGGTCGAGTCCGAGGTGGAATCGACCGGTGCCGGGGTGATGCATCGCATTGCCGAGGTCGGCGAGGAGTACCCGTGCGGTGATCAGATCGGTTGGTTGCTCGCGCCGGGCGAGGAGCCTCCGGCGGCTGCGAGCGTGAGCCCGGCACCCGAGGTCGAGGCCGCTCCGTCGAATCCCGCTTTGGCGGCGGAAGCTCCAACGGCCGCGGTCGCCGCTGTGGCGCCGGTCGGTGATGGTGGCCGGATTCTCGCGTCGCCCAACGCCAAGCGTGTCGCCAAGGCACGTGGCGTTGTTCTCGCTTCGGTGGCGGGCACGGGACCAGGCGGGCGCATCACATCCGAGGATGTCGAGGCCGCGCCGGTGAGGACCGCTGCGGCGCCGGCGTCCGCTGTCGTGGTGCCGGCCACGTCCGGCGGGATGGTGTTGGCAACCGCTGCCGGTCGTCAGCTCGCCGAACTGCTTGGCATCGATCTGGCGACCGTGCCGAGCCGGAGCCCCGACCCGCGGATCGGACGCGAGGACGTCGCCGCCCACGTCCGCGAACTCATCGCTGCTGCGTCGAGCCCGTCAACCGCTGCGGTGGCCGAGCTTCCGGCGCTGTCCCAACCACCGACCAAGGTCACGGCCCTCAGCGGCATGCGCGGCACGATTGCCGAGCGCATGTCGGCATCGCTCGACCAGATGGCCCAACTCACGTTGCACATGGATGTCGACATGGGCGCCGTCGTCGCCGACCGTGCCCAGCGCAAAGCGGCCGGCAACGCACCCGGCTTCACCGACTACGTGATCGCCGCCACCGCCGCCGCGCTCGGCGATCACCCCTACGTCAACAGCCAGATCGGTGACGAGGGTGTCGCCGAGCTTCCTCAGATCAACGTCGGCATGGCGGTCGCGCTCGACGAGGGGCTCATCGTGCCGGTCGTGCAGAACACACCTGGCCTCTCGCTCGACGAGCTATCCGCCGAGACCAGCCGCCTCGCGGTCGCCGCTCGCGAGGGCAAGCTCAAGCTCACCGATCTCGAGGGAGGCACCTTCTCGGTGACCGCGCTCGGGATGTTCGAGGTCGACGGCTTCACGCCGATCATCAATGCGCCGAACACGGCGATCCTGGGCGTCGGGCGACTGCGCGACGACGTTGCCTGGACCGACGACGGTCAGCCCACCAAGGCGACTCGGCTCACGCTCTCGGTCACGTGGGATCACCGCGCCTTCGACGGCGCCCCCGCCGCCGAGTTCGCCCGCACCATCAAGCGCCGGCTCGAAGAGCTCGACCTGTAACGATCGGTGCCTGTCGCTCGCTGCGCTCGCTTACACAGTTTCGGCTGGCGCCGAAACTGCCGCATGTAACGAACGGTGCCTGGAGCTTCAGCGGAAAGGTGGCGAGCGAAGCGCAGTTGACCGCTGAACTCCAAGAAGCCGACACGAAAGGCGCAGCCTTTCCGAGCGGCTTCCTGGCACCAATCGTTACAGGCCGTCGATGTCGCCGGCGAGCCAGGCGTCTCGAAGTGTGCGCTTGTTGATCTTGCCCATCGTGTTGCGGCGCAGGTCGGTCACGACCTCGTAGCGACGTGGGCACTTCATCGTCGTCAGGCGCTCGCGTAGCCAGGCGGCCAGCTCGCCCACGTCGGGCGGCGCAGCGGGATCCTCGGCGATCACCAGGGCGATCAGCTCTTCACCGAGGTCGGGATGTGGCACGCCGATGCAACCGACGTCGCCCACCTGCGGATGATCGATCAGCAGCTGCTCCGCCTCGGCCGGATACAGGTTCGCACCGCCGGAGACGACCATGTCGCTTGCGCGGTCGGTCAGGAACACGTAGCCGTCGTCGACATAACCGATCTCCCCGATGGTGAAGAGCCCGGGCTCGGGGTTCGACGCCGCCGTCTTCTCGGGGTCGTTCGGGTAGATGATGCCCCGACCGGTGGCATCTCGGAAGAACAGGTTGCCCTCGGTATTCGGGGGGAGCTCGTTCATCTCGTCGTCGAGGACGACCGTGGTGAACGGCTCGACCGAGCGGCCGACCGAGCCCTTGTGCTCCATCCACTCGGTGCTGTCGATCCGACAGATCACGCCGACTTCGGTGGAGCCGTACGAGTCACTGAAGACCGGGCCCCACCAGTGGATCATCGCCTCCTTGACATCGACCGGGCACTTGGCGCCGGTGTGTCCGACCGCCTTCATGCTCGACACGTCGTACGTCGCCTTGACCTCGTCGGGCAACGCCAGCAACCGGACGAAGTGCGTGGGGACCATCACGGTCGTCTCACTGGCGTAGGTGTCGATCGCCTTCAGCGTGGCTTCGGCGTCGAAGCGGCCGAGGATCACCGACCGCAGCCCAGCGCACAGGAGACGGGTGCCTGACAGCGGGCCGGTGTGGTACATCGGCCCGACGACGAGATGCGAGTTGAAGCCGGCCCGGCGGTCCTCGCCGAGCGCGGCGAGGTGTTCGGTCATCGTCCCGCCGCCGGCGAACATCGTGGGTGGCAGCTCCACGCCCTTTGGTCGACCGGTCGTACCCGAGGTGTACAGCAGGTTTGGCAGGGGAGGCGTGTCCATCGGTGGATCGGCCGGGCTGCCGGTCGCCAGCCATGCGTCCCAATCGACGATCTCGGCATGCGCATCGAGGTCGCATCGCCAGCCGACGATCGTGTCGACGCCGGCTTGGCGCGCCGCCTCGATGCCGCGCTCCGCAGTCGACGCGTCGACGAACAGCAACCGAGCCTCGCTGTCGGTCAGGATGTACGCCGCCTCGTCGGTGGTCAGGTGGAAGTTGACCGGCACCGTCGACGCGCCACCGAGCAAGCCGCCGAGATGTGCGAGTGCCGTCTCGGCGGCGTTCTCGGCGAAGACGGCAAGTCGTCGGTTCGGCCCGAGATCCGCCGCAAGGGTGAGGTTGGCAACCCGGTTGAGCTCGTCGTCGACGTCGGCCCAGTTGCGGGTCCGATGCATGTCGACGAGGGCGTAGGTGTCGGGGTCGGCGGTGTACAGGTCCTTGGCGAACTGGGGCATCGGGGCGATCCTAGGCAACCTTGGTGAATGGGCGTTCACCGACGTCGGCGCTCTACCGTTCGGCCATGGACGGACCCCGGCTCGAACCCGCAGAACACGACGTCGTCGTGCTCGGAACCGGCGCGGCGGGGCTCGTTGCGGCGATCGCAGCCACCGACCATGGGGCGTCGGTCGGGGTCTACGAGAAGGCCGACCTCATGGGCGGAACCACCGCGATGAGCGGCGGGATCGTCTGGATGCCGAACAACCATCTGCAAGCCGAACACGGGATCGAAGACAGCCGGCGTGGTGCGCTCGACTACCTCGAGTCGCTCAGCCTCGGCCAGATCGACTCCGACATGGCTGCCATGTTCGTCGACGAAGGCCCGACCGCGATTCGCCATCTCGATGAGCGCACTCCCTGCGCGTTTCACCTGCTGCCCGAGTATCCCGACTATCACCCCGAGCATCCCGGCGGACTCGGCGCTGGAGGTCGGTCGATCGACAACGGCCTGTTCGGCTTCGACAGCCTCGGTGAATGGGCAGCCAAAGTGCGCAACCACCGCGGCGCGCAACCGGTGATGTTGATCGAGACACCGCTGGGCGGGGCGACGTCGATGCCGCCGGCCGAAGTGCTCGGCGAGCGGGTGCAGCGGCGCGAGAACGGCATGGGCCTCGGCCTGGTCGGTGCGCTCCTGCGCGGACTGCTCGATCGCGGCGTCGAACCGGTCCTCGGGGCACGAGCGACGCGGCTCCTGCTGGAGGGGGAGCGGGTGGTCGGGGCCGTGATGGTCGACGCCGAGGGTGCAGAGGCCGAGGTGCGCGCCCGCCGTGGGGTGGTCATCGCCACCGGCGGGTTCGAATGGAATCCCGAGCTCGTCCGCGCGTTCCTGCGCGGCCCCATGACCGCCCCCGCCGGCTCACCGGACAACACCGGCGACGGGTTGGACATGGCGATGGCGGTCGGTGCACGACTCGGCAACATGCGCAACGCCTGGTGGGTGCCGGTCATCCGCACGCCGGGTCACGAGTACTTCGGGCGTCCGGCCGTCCACCTCGTGTTGCTCGAGCGCACGCGCCCCCGCTCGATCATGGTCAACGACCGCGGCGAGCGATTCACCAACGAGGCCGGCAACTACAACGCGATGGGAGGCGTGCTCCACGCCTTCGACCCCGCATCGTTCAACTACCCCAACAATCCCTGCTGGCTCGTGTTCGATCACGGCCACAAGCAGCGCTACGACGTGGCCGGCTGTCCGCCGGGCGACGAGTTCCCTGACTGGATGCTGACCGGCGCCACCGTCGAAGAACTCGCCACGGCGATGGGGGTCCCGCCCCAAGCGCTCGCTGCCACCGTCGCACGCTTCAACCAGCTCGTCACCGGCGGCCACGACGACGACTTCGGCCGCGGCGACAGCGCGTACGACACGTTCAACGGCGATCGATCGCTGCCCGGGATCGAGGCGACACTCGGCCCCCTCGATCAGGGACCGTTCCACGCGGTGCGCATGGAGCTCGGGGCCCTCGGCACGAACGGCGGACCCAAGACCGACACGCGCTGTCGTGTGCTGTCGATCGACGGGGGTGTGATCCCTGGGCTCTATGCGGTCGGCAATGCCATGGCGGCACCGACCGGCATGGTCTACGGCGGCGCCGGAGGTACGCTCGGTCCGGCGATCACGACCGGGTTCGTGGCCGGGCGCGACGCCGCATCGGCTGTCTGATCGTCGACCAGCTGTCTGCCAAACGGCTGTCCGTCAACCAGGTCAGGCCCGCGAGTCGAGCACCTGCTGGAGCATCTCGCGGATGCCCTCGGGGAGGAAGGTCTCGACGGGGGTGCTGTCGGCCTCGGCGAGGTCGGCGATCGCCTGCACGATCTCGTTCGGGTCGGCCTGATTCTCCATCACCGTCTTGAGGAACTGATGGGCAGCGTGCGCCGGTTCGTCGCCGGCTTCGAGGTAGGGCTCGATGCCGTCGACCATCCGATCGTTGAAGCCGGTCAGATACGGGCCGGGGTTGATCTTCGTGACATCGATGCCATAGGGCGCCAGCTCCTCGCGCATCGCGACGCTCAGGGCCTCGACCGCATGCTTGGTCATCGCGTAGGGCGCCGACATCGCGCCGGAGAGGATCCCGGCGATCGACGACACGTTGATGATCCGTCCGGATCCACGGGCCTTCATGCCGGGGATCACCGCCTGGCACATCGCCAACATGCCGAAGACGTTCACGTCGAAGGTCTTGCGCACCTCGTCGATCGGCACCGAGGTCAGCGGTGCCATCAGGCCGCGTCCCGCATTGTTGACGAGCACGTCAACCGTCCGATCCTCGACCTGGGCGACGCTCGCCTGGTCGGTGACGTCGAGGACGATCGTCGAAAGGCCCGGGTGCTCCGCGGCGAGCGCTTCGGCCTCGCTCGCCAGAAACGTGGCTGCGGTGACGGTGTGGCCGCGCTCCGCCAGTTCGATTACCGTGCCCTTGCCGAAGCCCGAACCTGCACCTGTCACCAAGATTTCTGCCATGGCGCCGACCCTAGTGCTGCGAGTTTGGGCTTAGGGGAAGTCGGGGATGGCGTTGAAGTCGTGGGGCTGCAGCACCGGGTCGCGGTTGGCAACGATCGACCAGGCCTCACCGGTTCGATCGCCGAGAGCGAGTTCGATCATCGCCGCCGCGACCTCGCGGGGCGAAAGCATCCGGTCGATCGACTCGGATCGTTCCGCGGGGACACCGAGGAGCGGCGTTGCGATCCCCCCGGGACAGATCGCATTGATCCGCACGCCGTCGCGTTCGAGCGCCGGAGCGACCGCTCGCACCCATCCGACGACTCCGTGTTTCATCGCTGAGTAGATTGGTGTGGGATGCCAGGGCACGAGCCCTGCGGCCGAGGCGGTAGCGATGATCGTGCCGTCGCCCTGCATGCGTTCGGTCGCTGCGGCGGTGCCGTGCACGACCGCGTCGAGCAAGACGCCCCGGACCAGCTCGTAGCGGTCGAAGTCGAGGTCGTTGACCCCGAACGGGTCACCCAGTTCCTCACGTTTGCGGTCGAGCACGCCCGCATTGAGGAAGCTGAGATCCAGCGTGCCGAACAACTCGATGCAGCGAGCCACCACGGCGAGGTTCGCCGCTCGGCTCGTGACGTCGATGTGCATCGTCGTGCAACCCGTTGCCTCGCTCACGCGGTCGAGTCCGGGCTGGTCCAGGTCGACGGCCAGCACATCGGCACCCGCGTCGCGCAACTGGACGACCAAGGCCTCGCCGATCCCCGAGGCGCCGCCGGTCACGATGGCGGCCTTTCCGGTCAGGTCCATGTCAGGCTCCTTCGATGTACGGACCGAGCAGGGGCGCCACACGCAGCTCGTCAGGGATGCGTTCGGCGCCGATGATGCGGTCGATCGTCTCGTGCAGGTGCCAGATCCGGCGTTCCTGGTAGTTGATCGGTATCCCGGTCAGCGCCGGCGATTCCATCGACTCCTGCATCGGCGCCATGTTCATCTCGTCCTCGGCCATGATCTGGTTGTAGGCCTCCCGCCGGAGACGCCACTCGTCGGACAGGTTGTCGTCGGTCCAACGCTCGCCGTCGTCGCGAGGCAGTCCGTAGTAGACCCAGTCGAGGCGCGTGGTGCCCTTGTCGATCGGCCAGAACAGGTTGATCGGGAAACCGATGGCGCCGAGCGGCACGATGATGTTCGGGAACAGGCTGACCGCCGTACTCGTGCAATGCACCATGCCTGGCAGACCGTCGATCTTGTCCGGGCCGGGAGCGCCGTGATCGCGCCAGTCGTCCCAACCGTCCATGCCCATGCGGACGCAGTTCTGCTCGCTGTAGGGCGTGATCATCCGGCTGTGGCCGTTGGGGTACAGACCCATTGCGGCACCCCGGTTGTCGAGGATCGACACGCCGCCGTGGGAGTGGATGTGGCGGAAGTGGTACACCTCGAGGAAGGCCTCGGCGGTGACCTTCCAATTGCAAGGGACGATGCGGCTCTCGCGGTAAATCTCGCGCAGGCCGTCGGCGGCAAAGGGAGCGAACATCTCTGCGGCCGGGCCAATCCAGTCGGCGAGCGGCTGCGCGTCGAGATCAAGGTTCACGAACACGAAGCCGGCGAACGTGTCGCAGCTGGCGCGCGGTAGACAGCGCTGCTCCCAGTCGAGGTCGACGAAGTCGCGTTCGTCCGGGAGCGCGACCAGCGTGCCGCCGTCGACCTCGTAGGTCCACGAGTGGTACTGGCAGCGCAGGCGCCGACTCGAGCCGCGCTCGTCACGGACAACCGGGGCGCCGCGGTGCTGGCAGGTGTTGTAGAAGCACCGAATCTCGCCGTCGGTGCCGCGCACGACGATCAAGGGCACCCCGAGGTCCTTGAACTGGAAGTAGTCGCCGGGGTTCGGCACGTCCTCGGCGCGTCCGGCCATCACCCACGTACGCGGCCAAAGATGTTCGGCCTCGAGGTCGGCGAACTCCTGGCTGATGTGTCGCTCGACCGGGATGTCGTGGAACGCCGGGAAGCCCCGTGGCGGGCCGGTGCGGGCGAACTCGTAGCGCATGTCCTCACGGATTCGATCGATCAGTGCCTGATCCATGTCACTCGCTTCGCTCGCTCGCCGACGCTGCGGTCTTCCTGAATGGACGTTAACAAGCGGCCCCGGGTCGGACGTAGGGTGCGCCCATGGCCGGCGACGCATACGACACGATCGAGCGATTCTGGGCGACCCAGGACGGTGGGGACTACGAGGCGACCGTGGCCCTGTTCGCCGACGATGCGGTGCTCGACGATCCGCTCTTCGGCACTTTCGAGGGGCGAGATGCGATCGCCGGGTTCATGGCCAAGATGAACGAGGCGGTCGCCAAGACCAACGGCAGTTTCCGTGCCCTGGAGATCGCCGGCGGCGATGACGCCGCTTGGGCGCGCTGGGAGTGGACCTCGGACCGCGGCGTCCGCACCGGCGTCGGCATCTACCGCTGCCGCGACGGCAAGATCACCTACTACCGCGACTACCTCGACGAGGCGCCCGACCAGCAGTAGGTCTGCCGGTCAGGGCCAAAGGGGTTCGTCGGCGCGCCACGACACAGGTGTGCCCCAGGACTCGCTGAACACCGACTCGTGGGCGGGTTTGCGATTGGCCACGCCCCAGTTGCCCGTCGGATAGCCGAGCGGGATCATGCCGTGCATGTTGTAGAGCGGCTCGTCCTCGGGCAGGCCGAGCAGGCGTTCCACCCGATCCTTCTGCAGCTTGAGCAGGGTGGTGATTGCGGTGCCGAGGCCTTCGGCCCGAGCGGCCAGGCAGAAGTTCCACAGGCACGGGAAGGTGGTCGTCTCGCCGCCGGGCTTGCCGAACACGAAGACCAGCATCGGCGCGTGGTGCAGGTTGTCGGCGAACCACTGCGCAGAGCGGTCGATCCGCATGCTCTGGGCGACCGCTGGATCGTCGGAGTCCCCGGCCGCAATCTTGTCTTGGACCGCCGCGTACTGGGTGGCGTTGAGCTCGTCGAGGCACTCGCGGTAGATCCGCTGGATCTCCTGCTTGGTGTCGGGATCGGTGACCGTCAGGAAGCGGAACAACTGGGTGTTGCCACCGCTCGGGCCCCGGACGGCGGCATCGAACAGCTTCGGCAGCAGCTCCTCGGGGACGGGGTCCGGCTTCATCCGGCGCATCGCTCGAGTCGTGTAGATGGCCTCATAGACGTCCATGCGGCGAAACTAACCGCGCGATCACTTCCACCAGTAGGTTGCGCCCATGGGGGACGCTCCGTCATCCGGCAGCCACGCGGGTCGGGTCGTGATCGTGACCGGCGCCGCCTCGGGAATTGGCCGAGCGACCGCTGAACTCCTGGTCGCCGAAGGGGCATCGGTCGTCGCGGCCGACCTGACCGTGGACGCGCTCGCCTGGTGCGACGGCGACGATCGAATCGCGGCGGCACCTTGTGACGTCACCGACGCCGACGCCAACCACGCGCTGGTCGCGCTGGCCGAGGAGCGATTCGGTGGCCTCGACGGAGCCGTTCTGAACGCTGGCATCTCGATGAGTGGCTCGATCATGGACCTTCCCTTCGAGGAGTTCGATCGGGCCGTCGAGGTCAACGTGAGGGCCGTCGCCATGGGCATCCGTGCTGCCGCGCCGGCAATGCAACGCCGTGGTGGTGGCTCGATCGCCGTGACCGCATCGACCTCGGGCCAACGCGGCGATCCCAACATGTGGGCGTACAACTCGACCAAGGCGGCGGTGATCAACCTCGTGCGATCCGCCGCCCTCGACCTGGGGGTCCTGGGGATTCGCGTGAATGCCGTCGCTCCGGGACCGACACACACGGGCATGACCGAGCGCCTGCAATCACTGCCCGATCTGTACGAGGGCCTACGGCGTCGAACCGCACGCCAACGATGGGCCGATGCCGAGGAGATCGCCTCGGTCTTCGGCTTCCTGCTGAGCGACGCATCGAGCGCAGTCACCGGTTCGGTGATCAATGCCGACGGTGGTGTCGCCGCCAACACCGGCCAATTCCTGCCACCCGAACTTCCCGGAGGAACACCATGAGCGACGGCACCTACGAGGACGTCACCCAATACGACCTCGACCCCGACGACGAGGAGTCGCTGCTCCTCGCCCACAACGAGTGCACGTTCATCTGGGCGAACAAGGAGGGGTGGCCGGTCGGTGTGATCATGTCCTACATCTGGCGCGAGGGCCGTTTCTGGCTGACGGCGTCGGGACAGCGGGCTCGGATCCACGCCGTGCGTCGTGACCCGCGGGTGTGCATCGTGGTCACCAGCACGGGCTCACCGATCGCCCGCAACAAGGCGATCACGTGGAAGGGCATGTGCACGATCCACGAAGACCGCGAGACCAAGGACTGGTTCTATCCCGAGCTGTCGCGGGCATTGCGGGGCCCCGACGAGGCCGCGGTCGCCCAGTTCGCCCAATTCCTCGACTCGCCGCGGCGGGTCGTTCTGGAGGTCGAGCCGACCCAGCGGATCGGCTACGACGGGGCCAAGATGGCCAAGGCGACCGTGCAGTGGATGGCCGAGAACACGTGAGTGAGCTTCGGCCACTGGCCGCGCTGATCGACGGCGATCCGCTCCGCGAGCTCGACGCGGCTCGCGACGCCGCATGGCAGGCGGTCGACGTCGGACTGCTCGGGTTGTGCGGCCAGCGGATGGCGATGCTGCTCGGCCACGAGGGTTGGCTCGAGGGTGCGTCGGCTGCCGACCTCGAGGCCCTCGCCGACTGGCCTCGCCATGAGGGCTTCGGCGAGCGGGAACGCACGGCGCTGGCACTGACCGAGCAGTATCTGATCGACGTCGCCTCGGCCACCGACGACCAGGTGGCGATGCTGGCAGAGCATCTCGACGGCTCGATCATCGACTTCGTCAACGCACTGCTGGTCATCGAGCAACGCATGCGCCTCGAGCTCGGCCTGAGCGCGGTGTTGGCATGACGATCCGTCCGATCACCCCGCGGCGCTCACCGCGAGCGCCTGAGGGGACCACGCGAAGCCTGCCGCTGCAGATGGCCCTACTTCGCTTTGCCGCAGCGGCGGTGCGCAACGACGCCATCGACCCGGTCACGACCGAGCTCGTCCGCATGCGTTGCGCGTCGTACCACGACTGCCACACCTGACAGTCGGTCCGCCTGGCAGTTGCCAGGGATGCCGGTCTCGACGAGGACCGGATCGCCGCAGGTGTGGAGCGCGGCGAAGGGCTCACCGACGCCCAACGGGCGGCCCTCGACTTTTGTGATGCGCTGATCACCCAGCCGGGAGCGATCGAAGATTCACTCCGGGCCCGGCTCTACGAGCACTTCACCGAAGACCAGATCGTCGAGCTGGCACTGGACGTCATGAAGTGGAGCTACCAGAAGGCCGCAGTCGTCCTCGGAACCGATGCCGAGCTGGCGACCGGCGAACTCACCGACCTGGCGTTCGACGACAACGGCGATTGGATCCGCTGACCCGGCCAAATTGGCACTTCAAATCCCAAGGGGTCTGACCCCTTTGGACTGGAGATCCGAAATGGTGGGGGTCTGACCCCCTCACGAAGACCCTCTCACGAACGGTTGCGCTCGCGGGCCCACGCATGGGCGTCGTCGGCGGCGGTCCAACGGATGGCGTTGTCGACGACCCGGCGGTAGTTCGCGTCGGCATAGGTCACCGGCCCGTCGGCGAACTGCACGTAGGCGACCGGTGAGTTGGCGGCGTTCTTGACCCATGCGACGAGATCGCTTCCGCGCGGGTGCGTCCAACCCTCACTGCTGTTCCGCTGACCCCGGATCGCCAGATCCGCGGACGAGAAGTTCTCGGCCGCGAAGTCGAACGTGCTGCGCATCAGGGGCACGACGTCGTCCTCGAAGACCGGGAAGCAGTAGAGCTCGTCGACGATGTCGAACGTCGGGTCGAGTCCGGCGCAGATCGGATGGTCCGCTTCGAGCACCTCGACCGTGTGGGTGACGTTGAACCGATAGCCGCTGTCGGGCCACTCCCGGCCGCCCAGCTGCGCGGGCTGGTAGTGGAACCGTCCGCCCACGATCTTGGCGAACTCCGGCCACGCAGGCCACGACGCGATCGCATGGTGGAGGAACACCATCCCGCGCCCGGCATCGAGGAGGTCGAGGTACGCCTGTTGGAAGGACGGTGAGGGTTCGTCGAACTCGGCCGGCGGCTCATCCCCGGTGAAGCGGATCCCCGGCATGTCGTACATCACGAGCGCGTCGTAGTCGGCAGTGCCGGCGGTGGTGAGGACGGCTTCGGCCTCGGGCCATTCCACGTGATCCCACTCGTGCCCGAGCGCATCGAACACGGCGAAGAACGGCTCGGCCTCGAACGGGTGCCCCTTGGTCACGATCAGGATGCGGAGAGAGTCGGCCCCGGTCATCCACCGATTGTCGCCGACGCCGCCGACCTGATGAAACTGCACCCATGAGTCACGACGCGATCGTTGCCCTCCATCGGATTCACGAGCATGCCGAGCAGGTGTTCGGCGCCTTAGCCGACGAGGACTGGGGGCGCGCCAGCGCGTGTGAGGGTTGGCGGATGCAGGACGTCTTGGCCCACATGAGTTCGACGATGCACCAGGCGGTCGTGCCCGACGCCGTGCCGGCGCCGCCGGAAGGGTCGGGTGCCGAAGACCAGGTCGCTGCGATGGTCTCCATCCGCACGGATTGGTCGGTCGACCGGCTGCTCGACGAATACCACCAGTACTGCGAGCCGTGGTTGGCGGGCCTCGACGCCATGCAGGAGGAGCCGATCGCCTCGACCGTCACGCCCCTGGCGGACCTCGGGGAGTACCCGCTGCACCTGCTCGCCAACGCCTTTGTCTTCGACCACTACTGCCATCTCTGGATCGACATGCTCGGCGTGGAGGACCCGCCGATGGATCCGCCGGTCGCCGAGCACGCGGTCGTGCGCCCGGGCATCGACTGGATGATCGCCGGTCTGCCGCGGATGCAACCCGACGAGATGCGGCGAACCGTCACAGCACCGATGCGACTCGACCTCACCGGAGCCGGCTTCGGGCGGTGGACGATCCTGCCTGCGGCAGGGGATGAGCTGGTGAGCGTGATCGACGGCGAGGAGGTCGAGCCGATCGCGACCATCACCTCGTCGGCTCACGACTTCGTCCGCTGGGGGACCAAGCGAGACGACTGGCGCTCGGCGTGCGAGGTCCGTGGCGATGCAACGGTGGCGACGCCCTTCCTCGACGCGCTCAACATCATCTGAGCCAGGATCATTTGAGCCAAGCGGCGCGACCAGCTTGCCTCGTCAGGCGATGCTGCCGCCGTCGATCGTGAGCTCGGCGCCGGTCATGTACGCCGAGTCCGGACCGAGCAGGAACAGCACTGGTCCGACGACGTCGTCGACGGTGCCCACGCGCCCCATCGGCACCGATGCTTCGAGCTGGGCGCGCCTCGCGTCGTCGGTCTGCCCGAGCATGTCCGTTTCGATGATCCCCGGATGAATCGAGTTGACCCGGATGCCACGTGGCGCCAGTTCCCGGGAGGCGGACTTGGTCATCCCGGTCACTGCGAACTTGCTCGCCACATAGGCGAATGCGGGGAAGCCTCGGAGGCCACCGATCGAGGAGATGTTGACGATCGAACCGCCGGCCGCCATGGCGGGCGCGGTCGTGCGCATGCCCAGGTACACGCCGAGTTGGTTGACCCGCCAGACTGCCTCGGTCTCCTCGACCGAGCCGTTGAGCAACCCGGTCGCCGAGAAGATGCCGGCATTGTTCACCAGTCCGTCGACCCGGCCGTGCTCGTCGACGACCTGCGCGATCACCCGCTCCCAATCCGCCGCCGATGCCACGTCGTGGGCCAGGCCGATCGCCCCGATCTCCTCGGCGAGGGACACCACCGCGCCTTCGTCGATGTCGGTGGCGACCACCTGGGCGCCGGCCTTCGCGCACGCCCGGGCTTCCGCGGCGCCCTGGCCCTTCGCCGCGCCGGTGATGACGACGACCCGATCCTGCAGTGCTGTGTCCTGAAGCTCGCTCATCGCCCGATGCTACGTTCGGGAAATGAACAGGCCGAACATTCTGCTCATCGTCAGCGACCAGGAGCGCCAGCGTGACTGGTTGCCCGACGGGTTCCCGCTGCCGAATCGGCAGCGCTTGATCGACCGCGGCCTCGAGTTCACGAACTACTACACGCACAGCTCGCCCTGTTCGCCGAGCCGGGCGACGCTCTTCACCGGCCAGTACATGGCCGAGCACGGGGTGACTGAGAACTCGACCGGCCCCAACAATCCGGTGCTGTCCTACGACACGCCGACGCTCGGGCACATGTTGCGCGGCCAGGGTTATCGCACGGCGTTCAAGGGCAAGTGGCACCTCGAGAGCACGCCGACCCCGAACATGGAGGCCTACGGCTTCTCGGACTGGGAAGGCAACGACCAAGCGTGGTGGGGTCTCGCCGGCACGGGGACCGAGTACGACGGACCGATCGCCCAGCAGAGTGCCGGTTGGATTCGTGAGCACGCGAACGACGACGAGCCGTGGTTCCTGGCCGTCGGTCTGGTCAACCCCCACGACATCATGTGGTTCCCCGTCGATCAGCCCTGGTACTGGGAGCAGCATCCCGAATACGTCGAGCGACTGCGGGAGCGGCTGAAGATCCGTGACTGGGGTCGCAAGAGCAACCTGCCGGCGTTCGAGCCGGAAATCGATCGCTGGTTCACCGAGCTCCCGCCGAACTTCGACGTCGACCTCTACACCAAACCCGAGGTCCATCGTCGCTGGATGACCCAGATGACCAAGTGGGGCACCCCAGGTGTGATGGAGCGCGACGACACCGACGTGTGGCTGAAGGGGCTCGACTACTACGCCAAGCTCCACCAGCTCAACGATGAGCACGTCGGCACGATCTTGCAGGCGATGGACGACACGGGTCAGTGGGACGACACGATCGTGATCTTCACCTCGGACCATGGCGACCAGTGCGGGTCACACCGGCTTCGATCGAAGGGGCCCTGGAACTACCAGGAGACCATGCGCATCCCGCTGTACCTCGCGGCGCCGGGCGTGACGACGCCCGGATCGAAGACGAACGCCCTGGCCAATCATGTCGACCTTGCCCGAACGATCGCCGAGTTCGCCGGCGTCGACGCCAGCGATCAACCGACCCTGCGCGGCGAGTCGATGACGCCGCTCTTCGACGATCAGTCGGCGACGATCCGCGAGTTCGTGCTCTTCGCCCAGGAGTGGCCCTGGTACCGAGGCGTCGAGCACACGCGCTACGCCAGCTCCGGGATCTTCGACGGGCGCTACAAGTACTGCCGCTACTACGGCGTGGGTGGCGGCAACGATGCGGCCGGAACACCGCTCACCGGCGACTCGATGCAGTTTGGTCGTGATGCGTCATTCGACGACCACGATCACGAGTTCTACGACCTGCACGAAGACCCGCACGAGATCGTCAACCTCGCGATGGATCGATCCCGGCGCGACGAACTGCGCCGACGCTTTGTGGAGTTGCGGACGATCGAGGACGAGACCTACGGCGCCGACTGGGTCGACCGCACGATGGCACCGAGCGTCGCGACCTCGAACACCCTGTAGCTCAGGGTCAGAGACCGGCGGTCGGACCCCACGGGTGGACCGGCTCACCCGCCAACACCACGCGGTGCATGGTCCGCGTGGCGTCGTAGTCGGGCGCGGCGTAGTGCTGGACCGCGCGGTTGTCCCAGATCGCGACATCGCCGGGCTCCCAGCGGAACCGGCACTGCAGCTCGGGATCCTTGAACTGGTCGCACAGCAACGGCAGCAGCGCGTCGCTTTCGCGTCGGGGGACGTCGTCGAGGTGATGGGTGAACACGGCGTTGACGTACAGGCACGGACGATCGGTGACCGGGTGGCGCCGCACCGCCGGATGCTGCACCGGGTCGGGGACCTCGCGGCCAACTCGTTGGCCGGCGCGGCCGAGCGCTTCACCGCCGTGGTGCGTCGCGGTGAGCTGGCTCACGAACCGCTGCAGGCCGGTGCTGAGACTCTCGAACGCGCCGTTGGCTGAGGCGAAGAGCGTGTCGCCGCCGAGCGGCGGGAGGTCGACCGCCTGCAACATCGAGCCGCGGGGCGGCAGTGGCTTCCACGTGACATCGCTGTGCCAGCGCGACGCACCGCCGTGGCGGCGCGGTGGACCGGTCTGAATGCGGTGGACGTAGTCGCTGTCGGCGACGGCCGGCGCCATCTCGAAGTGCTCGGGCTCACCGAAGATTCGCGCCGCCTCGGCCTGCTCGTCGGGTTCGAGATGCTGGCCTCGGAAGAAGAGCACACCGTGGTCGGCCCACGCCTCGTTGATCTCCCGAGCGGTCTGCTCGTCGACTGCTCGCAGATCGACGTCCTCGACGACTGCGCCGACGGCCGGCGACAACCGCGCGAGTCGCAAGCTCACAAGGAGGCGACCTCGGTCGGCCCGCTGGCGACACCGCCGCCCTGGTTCTGCCAGCGCAACGCATAGCGCTCGATGGCGCCGATGGCACCGTTCAGCACGAGGGACACGATCGCCAGCACGAACACGAGCGCGAACAGTGCGTCGTAGTTCAGCTGGTTCGCTTGGGTGATCAATCGCTGGCCGAGACCACGTTTCGCCGAGAAGATCTCGCCGAACACTGCGCCTTGGACCGAGATGATGGCGCCGAGTCGGAGCGCGCCGAGGATCGACGGCATGATCGCCGGCAGGGTCACCTTCATGAACCGCTGGATCTGCGACGCACCCATCGTGGTCGCAACCATCTCCAGGTCGGGGTCGACGAGGGCGACGGCGGCGAGGGTCGGGACCTGCACGACGAAGAACACGATGATGACGATCAGCACCACCTTGGACATCTCGGCCACGCCATAGACGACGAGGATCAGCGGCAGAAAGGCGATCTTCGGCATGGCGTTGAACAGGATGATGAACGGCCCGAAGACCTTCTGCACGCGTTTGAACCGACCCATGATCAAGCCGACGGCGATGCCGAGTGCGGCGGCGATCACGAAGCCCGCGAGGGCTTCCTTCACGGTCACCCAGAAGTCGACCCAGAACAGCCGCTCTCCCAGGATCTCGACCAGGTAATCCCAGGTGTCGCCGGGGGCCGCTCGGAAGGTCGGGGGCACGTTGGGTAACGGGGTGATGCCGAAGATCGAGAAGGAGTCCCAGCCGTCCCAGATCGTCTCGCTCCACCACAGCCACCAGATGGCGAAGAGCACGAACGCCCGCCCCAGTTGCACCGGGATGTCGATGCGTCGAACCCAATACTTCCACTGCGGTTCATCCGGAAGCATCGACCGCACTTCGTCGGGCGTGGGTACCGGGGGCACCTCGTGCTCGTCAGACGATCTCATCGCGCAACTGCTCCCAGATCCGGTGCTCGGCGTCCTTGAACCGCTCGTCGAATCGCAGCTCGTCGATGATCCTCGGACGCGGCAGGTCGATCATCGTGTCGGACTTGATGCGTCCCGGGCGGGCGGTCATCACGATCACCCGGTCGGCGAGGAGTACGGCTTCCTCGAGGTCGTGGGTGACGAAGATGACCGTCTTGTGCTCGGCGTCTTCCCACAGCTGCACGAACTCGCCCTGCACCGTGAGTCGGGTCTGGGCGTCGAGCGCGCCGAACGGTTCGTCCATCAACCACAGGTCGGGATCGATGGCCAGGGTCCGGGCGATGGCGACCCGCTGATTCATGCCCTGACTCAGCTGTGACGGGAAGGCGTTGGCGAACTGGTCGAGACCGAGGTTCGCCAACAGCTGCATGGAGCGCTCACGCCGCTCGGCCTTGGGGACCCCGCGGATCTCCAAACCCAGCTCGACGTTCTTGCGAGCGGTTCGCCACGGGCTCAGCGCCGATCGAGCGAGCATGTACCCGATGTCTCGGCTCGGGCCATCGACTTCGGTGCCGTGCCGCTTCACCGACCCGCGGGTCGGACGAATGAGGCCGGCGAGCATGTTCAGGATCGTCGTCTTGCCGCAACCGCTCGGCCCCACCACGGCCACGAACTGGCCGGCTGGGATCGAGAGGTTGATGTCGTGGACGGCCAGCACCGGATCTTCGGCGGGGCGGTCCCCGCCGAAGATCAGGCTGACGTCGGTGAGTTCGACTGCCGGTTGCACGGACCCCTCGGGTCAGTTGCCGGTGAAGGCGAACTCGGCGAAGTCCTGCGCCTCGTCGAGGATCCCTCGGGTGACGGCGTAGGCGACGTTGTTCTCGATCCGGCCCTGCTGGAGCGCCATGTTCAGCGAGAAGCTGCCGACGTTGTTGTCGAGGATCGCCTCGGCCAACTCGCCTTCGACACCGGTCAGTGCCGTCAGCTCCTCGAGCACCGCGGCCCGGTTGGCCGGGTTGCGGATCCAGTCGGCCGCCTCGCGAATCGACTTGCGGTAGTTGGCGACGGTGTTCGGGTTCGCCTCGGCGAACTCGCGAGACGTTGTCAACACCAGCGACGGCCAGTCGAGCTCGGTCGGACCGTCGCCACCACGCAGGTTGAACGGCAGGTATCCGATGCCGTCGGCGACTCCCTGGCTGAGGCCGGGCTCGAAGGTGATGGCCCAGTCGACTTCGCCCGAACTGAGGGCGGCCAGCGTGGTGCCGGCGAGGCCGGTGGCGATGTAGGTCGCGTTTTCGGGGTCGAGGCCGGCCGAGTCGTAGAGCTGGCGGGCGATCTGCTCGGCGGCCGCGCCGCGGGCGACCACGCCCACGTTGGTGCCGTCGAGGGCCGCCATCACGCACTCCCAATCACCCGGCTCGCAGTCGATCTCACCGAACTCGTTGCTCACGATGATGTCGAAGAAGTGGGTGTTGATCACCTGGCCGAACATGACGACGTCGAAGTCGGCATTGCGGATGCCGAGCATGTTGTCCGGCGTGTTGCCGACGAATTGCACCTCGCCGGCGATCAAAGCCGCGGCGTTGGCGGGGCCGGACTCGCAGGCGACGAACTCGACGTTGAGGCCGTTCGCCTCGAAGACGCCTCGGTTGGCGGCGACGGCGGCCGGCAGGCCGGAGAACGACGGTGCCTGGCAGACGTTGACATCGGGCGTTTCGGGCACGAGCGCGTCGGGCAGGATGGCTTCGATGTCGGGACCGACGGCGAACTCGCCGAAGTCCTGGGAGTCGCCGAGGATCCCGCGGCCGACGGCGTAGGCGACGTTGGCCTCGATCCGAGCCTGGTCCAGTTCGCCGGTCTCGGTAAGGCTGGGCGCGTTGTTGTCGAGGATCGCCTCGGCGATCTCCCCCTCGACGCCGAGGAAGGTGTTCATCTCGGCGAGCACGTCATCGCGGTTGGCCGGGTCGCGAATCCACTGGGCGGCCTCGACGATGGCCTGGCGGTAGTGGAGGATGGCGTTGGGGCTCTCGTCCCACACCGCTCGTGAGGTCGTGAGCACCAACGACGGCCAGTCGAGTTCGGCCGGACCGTCACCGTTGCGGAGCGAGAACGGCAGGTAGCCGATGCCGTCGAGCGAGCCCTGGCTCAATCCGGGCTCGAAGGTGATGGCCCAGTCGACCTCGCCGGAGCTCAGCGCGGCGAGGGTGGTGCCGGCGAGGCCGGTGGCGATGTAGGTCGCATCGTCGGGGTTCAGGCCGGCCGAGTCATAGAGCTGGCGGGCGATCTGCTCGGCGGCCGCGCCGCGAGCGACCACGCCCACGCTGGTGCCGTCGAGGGCCGCCATCACGCACTCCCAGTCACCCTGGTCGCAGTCGATCTCTCCGAAGCCCTCGCTGACGATGATGTCGAAGAAGTGGGTGTCAACTGCCTGGGCGAACATGACGACGTCGAAGTCGGCATTGCGGATGCCGAGCATGTTGTCCGGCGTGTTGCCGACGACGTCGACCTGGCGTGAGATGAGCGCGGCGGCGTTGGCCGGGCCCGAGGGGCACTGGATGAACTCGCCCGTGATTCCTCGAGCGTCGAGCAGGCCCTTGGTGACGGCTACATGGGCGGCGAGGCCGGTGAACGCGGGAGCCTGGCAGATGCGCAGCGTGTCGATCTCCGGATCGCCGATCTCGGGGGCCGCGGCCTGGTCGCCCGAGTCGCCGCCGTCGGAACCTCCATCGTCGGCATCGCCGTCGTCGTCGGGTTCGTCTGCTGGTTCGTCGTCGGAGTCGTCGGACGGTTCGGCAGCCGAATCGCCAGAGTCGTCATCGTCGGCCGGTTCGTCGTCGGAGTCATCGGCCGCATCCTCAACCGCCTCGGCGGCGTCGTCCGCGGCATCGGCGTCCCCATCGCCGCCGTCGTCGGAGCCGCACGCTGCGGCCAGAAGCGCGAGCGCGAGCAACAGCGCCAACAGGCGCTTGAGTCGGGACAGTGTTCCCATGATTCCCCCTGAATGTTTGGTCATCCACCGCATCGTCGGATGACACCACCTAGTCCAACATGTATTTGAACGTCTCGTCAATTCAGTGGTTGGCTGAGTCTTGCGGCGATGCACCGTTACCCTGCCGGGCGTGGCACGACGAGGTCGCCCTCCCGGCGTCGACAGCGAACAGACGCGGCACTCCATCGTCGAGGCGGCGCGGGCGGTCTTCGCTGAGCGGGGCTTTGCCGCAACGACCGTTGCGTCGTTGGCCGAAGCCGCCTCCCTGGCGCCGAGTGCGATCTATCACTACTTCGGCGGCAAGTCGGAGCTCTACGAAGCCGTGTTCGACGCGACCGCCGACGCGATCTGGTCCGATCTCGGCTCGGCCGCGCAGCAGCATGGCACGTTGCTGGCGAACATCGAGCAGATGGTCGAAGACGCCCGCACGCTGCGTAGTACCCGGCCGCACCACAGCGACTTCCTGGCGCTCGTGCCGATGGAGGCGCGACTGCATCCCGAGTTCGCGCACCTGCTCGACCGACGCTCCAAGTACCAAGACGCCACATTCGGTTCCCTCGGACTTCTTGGAATCGAGACCGGCGAGATGCGTGGGTTCACGGTGCCCGAAGCGACCGAGATCATCCGGTCGGCGATCATGGGGTGGTTCTTCGAGCGCCACTTCCGGTCCCAGGAGATCGCAGGCTCGGGCGATGCCCTGGTTGCGCTGTTTCGGACCCTGGCCAGCCGCGACTGACGCGCTGAGCGCGCCGCACGTAACGGGTGGCCTTCGCTAGTAGTACGCGTCGCCGCCGTCGATCGAGACCGTTCCGCCGCTGAACCCTGCGCCGAGATCGCTCGCGAGGTGCACGGCGAAGGCCGCAACCTCCTCGATCGTGACCGGTCGCTTGAGGGCGGTGTCGGCGCAGTAGTGCTCGATCAAGCCTTCGACGCCATCGACCCCGAGCGCTGCTCCGGCGCGCTCGTGCACCATGTCGGTGATCACCAGGCCTGGACAGATCGCGTTGACCGTCACACCGTGTACGCCGACCTCGCGGGCGACCGCCTTGACGAAGCCGTTGATGGCGTGCTTGTTCGCCGTGTAGCCGGCGACGTTGGGCTTGCCGTGCTTGCCTTCGATCGACGAGATCGCGATGACCCGGCCCGTTCCGCGCGGAACCATGTGGCGCAGCGCGGCGCGCGTTCCCCAGAACGTGTGGTTCAGGTTGAGGTCGAGCTCGTACTGCCACTCCTCGTCGGTCATGTCGATGACAGGCGCCGGCTCACCGACGCCGCCGGCATTGAGCACCATCACGTCGAGCTGGCCGAACTCCTCGACGGCGAAGTCGACCAGGCCCTCCACCGCCTGCTGATCGGTCGCGCTTCCGGGGAAGTAGCGCATGTCGTCGCCGGCCCCGATCTCCGCCAGCGCTGCCGCTCCCTTCTCCGCGCTCCGGCCGTTGATGACAACCCGCGCACCTTCGGCGAGGTAGGCCTCGGCGATGCCGCGACCGATACTGCGGGTCGATCCGGTGATCGCGGCGACCTTGCCGGCGAGTCGTCCGTGTGTCGAGTCGGTCATGGGGGTGCCTCCAGTTCGTCGTGGTCGATCAACGCGGCGATGGTTCGCGACGCGACCGCGTGGGCCAGCTCGCGTACGCGGGGTTCGTCGGGGTCGCTGATGACCGGCAATGCACAGGCGATCGCCATGCCGTACCAGATCGATGCCGAGTAGCCATCGGCAGCGCGTTCGGTGTCGGGCACCCCATGGCGTGCCAGCGCGGCGCGCCAGTAGTCGAGCAGGTCGTGCTGGCTCGCCCTGCGTTCCTCGATCGTCAGCGACTGGATCAGGAAGTAGGCGACGTCGAACGCCGCCGGCCCGAGACCGCAGCCCTGCCAGTCGACGAGCGTGACGGCATCCGAGTGACGATCGAACAGTAGATTGTCGGCCCGGAGGTCACAGTGCAGCAGCGTGTGCGGGAGTCCGGCGACGCTGCGCAGCGCCGCCTCGATGCGTTGCGGCAGCCCCTCGCCGAAATCGGGCGGCACCACTGGAAGGTCCTCGCCGAGCATCTCGACGAGTTGCGGCCAGCCGAGCTCGGCGAGCGTGGTCAGGTTGGCCAGACGAAGATCGCCGTCGAGTCGCGGCAGCCAGTCGTTGTTCGGTAGCTCATCGCTGTGCCACCACCGGGCGTGGAGCGCGGCGATCTCGTCGAGCACGGGGCGCGCTCGTTCGACGCCGATCCCGTGGACCTGATCGACCGTGCCGTCGGCATCGATCGCCTCCTGCAGCAGGAGGAAGTGGGCCGTCTCGGCGTCGTACCAGGTGCCGTGGCAGACGGGTGTTCGTGCCGGCGTGTCGGTGAGCAGTTCCTCGTAGCACCGGAGCTCGCGCTCGTAGTTGCGTCCCCGCAATGCCGACGCCAGCGATCCTTCCCGCAGCGCGGCGAACTTGGCCGCCAGTCGGGTGGGCTCGACATCGCCGTCGATGTCGAGCAGGAAGATCTCCCCGAGCATTCCGCGATCCGCCCCGACCCGCGCCGACGACACGGACCGCACGTCACCGCCGAGCGCCTGCGAGAGGAAGTCGGCATCGAGGTCCTCGATGCGAATGGGAAACGGCGGCGGTAACGGCATCGATCGCAGGTTCGTTCCAGGCTCGCCGTTCAGCCGGTCGGCAGCGTGGCGAACTCGTCGGCCTCGCACTCGAGCAGCCGGTCGTACCAGGCACGCACTTCGGCCCGTCGTGCGGGGTCCATCGCCAGGTTCACCAACTCGCCCGGATCCTCGTGGAGGTCGTAGAACTCGTGCTCCTGGTCGTCGAAGTCGGCGTCGCTGCCATAGAGCTTCGGCCCTTCGATCGCGGTGCCGCGGGTCGTCGACGACCCGCCGACGCCGTAGTAGCGGCAGTACTTGAATCGGCCGTCGAAGATCCCTCGGCTCGCGTAGCGGGTGTTGACGAGGCCGTCGTACCAGGCCCAGTCCTGGGAGAAGAGCACGTGGTCGCGACCGGCTGAGGTCGGGTTCGCCCAGAGGTCGAGCATCGAACGACCCGGCAATCCGGCGGCCGCGGGATCGATGCCGCCGAGCTCGCAGATCGTGGCTGCGACGTCGATAGGGCTCATCATCGCTTCGGTCGCGGTGGCCGGAGTGGTGTGGCCGGGCGCCACGACGTAGAGCGGGATGCGCATCGTCTCTTCGTAGTTCCACGGCCCTTTGCTGCGCAGGCCGTGCGATCCGGCCTGGTCGCCGTGGTCGGCGGTGAAGATCACGACCGTGTCGTCCCATGCCGAGGTGTCGTCGAGGGCGCCGAGGATCAGCGACAGGCTCTGGTCGCTCAACTGGTGGAGCTTGAGGTAGTAGTCGAGCAGGCGCTTCCACTTGTCGTGGTCGTCGTGATCGAGCCAGCCGTTCGAGCGCGACATCTCGTGCATGAATCGGCGGTGCACATCGGGCTTGGTGTGAAGGTCGTCGTCGAAGTTCGCCGGCAGGTCGGTCGTCCACTGCTCGTAGGGGAGGGTGAACGCGGGCAACGGGTCGTCGCGTCCCCAGTCGTAGCCGCGGTAGCGGTTCTTGAGCGCCTCGACCGTCTCCCGATGCTGGTCTTGGTACCAGGGCTGGTCCATCGGGAACCACATGATGTCGTGGGGGTTGACCAGGCCGACCGAGAGGAACCACGGCTGGTCGCCGCCCTGGCGGTCACGAATCCAGTCGGCGGCCGACCGGGCGATCGGTTCGTCGAATTCCACGCCGCTCCCGGCCTGGCCCCAGAACGCCTTGTCGTTGCCCTCCCAGTCGCTGAAGCCGTACGCATCCATGTCGGGGAAGGCCTCGGGTGCCAGGTGCCATTTGCCCTTGTAGCCGGTGTAGTACCCCCGGTCGCGGAAGAGCTTGCCGAGGGTCTGGGCGTCGGTCGACAGCTCGCCGTTGGCCGGCATGATGCAGTTCTCGTTGACCCCGTGCACCGGCAGGTACTGCCCGGTGAACAGGGTGCCGCGGGCCGGCGAGCACGGCGAGGTGTGGGTGTAGTAGCGGGTGAACTCGAGGCCGGCGTCGAGCAGTCGCTGACGGGCCGGCAGTTCGAATCCCGCAGGAATCCAGTCGCGCTGGCGCTCCTGGTCCGAGACGATTAGCAGAATGTTCGGCGCGTTCACTTCCTCGAACGTAGCATCGCGATCGAGGGGTCGGCCCGCCCAGCCGGCGCCGCCCGCGAGAGGAGCTGCCGTGGAGTTCGATGTCGTCATACGCGGAGGAACCGTGTTCGATGGTTCCGGTTCGGACCCGGTCGAGGCCGATCTCGGTATCGCCGACGGTCGGATCGTCGCTCTCGAACCAAGGCTCGATGGCTCTGAGGTCGTCGACGCGAGGGACCGCTTCGTCGCTCCGGGCTTCATCGACATCCACACGCACTACGACGCGCAGGTCTTCTGGGACCCGTGCTTGACACCGTCGTCACACCACGGCGTGACGTCGGTGATCGCCGGGAACTGCGGCTTCGGCATTGCGCCGTTCCGACCGGAGCACCGTGATCTCCTGACTGGCACGCTCGAGAACGTCGAGGACATGGATCCGCAGAGTCTCGTCGAGGGCGTCGACTGGGGCTACGAGTCGTTCGCCGACTACCTCCAGCTGATCGAGTCGACGACGACGTTGCTCAACTTCGGTGCGTACATCGGCCACACCGCGGTCCGGCTGCATGTGATGGGCGAGGCGGCATACGAGCGGGCGGCGTCGCCCGAGGAGATCGATGCGATGGCGGCCATCGTGCGACGTTCGCTCGGCGACGGCGCGGTCGGGTTCTCCACGAGCTTCGGCCCGACGCATCTCGGCGTCGACGGCAAGCCGGTGCCGAGCCGCCTGGCATCCGAGGACGAGTTCGTCACGCTCGCCTCGCTGGTGGCCGAATCGGGTGGCGGCGCCGTGGGAATCGTGCCCGGCGGCGAGATCGATCGCGAGCGGCTCTATGCCCTGCAACCGCGCATCGGTGCACCGATCACGTACGGGGCGCTCCTGACCCGTCCCGACGGTTCGCACGTCGGTGAGCTCGAACTCAACGAACGGGGGCGCGGCGAAGGCGCCGACGTCTGGCCGCAGGTCACGCCGCGGGCGATCGCGTTCGCCATCTCGATGGCCGAGCCGTTCACGCTGAACCCGAATCCGATGTTGGCCGAGCTTATGGCCCTCGACGACGCGGCCCGTTCGGCGGCCTATCAAGACGCAGCATGGCGGGACCGGGCATGGGAGGGGTTCGCCGATCTCGGCCGGCTCACCCCGCGTTGGGAGACCTTCGAGATCGGCGAGTCTCGGACACGCCCCGACCTGGTCGGTCGCCGGGTCGTCGAACTGGTCGACGATGGAGCGACACCGTTCGACGTGCTCTGCGAAATCGCCGTCGCGGACGGTCTCGGGACACGAGTGCGTGCCGTCGTGGCCAACGACGACGAGGCCGGCGTTGCCAAGCTGCTGGCCGCCGACGGGTGCACGCTCGGTCTCTCCGATGCCGGCGCGCATGTCTCGCAGCTGTGCGACGCGGCGCAGGCGACGGAGTACCTCGGCACGTGGATCCGGGAGCGCAACCTGCTCAGCTGGTCGACGGCGATCCATCGGCTCACCGGTCGCCAGGCGGACATCTTCGGCATTCACGACCGAGGCCGCCTTGCGCCGGGCCTGGCGGCCGACGTGGTGGTATTCGACCCGGACACGATCGCTCCCGGGCCAGTGCGGCGTGTTCGCGATTTCCCGGCCGATGCGGAACGGCTGACCGCGGATCAGTCCGAGGGCATCGACCACGTGTTGGTCAACGGGGTCGCCGTTCGGCGCGATGGCGAGCTCGTCGATCCCGGCGCCGGTCGCCGCCCCGGACGGCGCTTGCGTCCCACTGCGGCGATCTGAGCGACCGATTCAGGGAAGGATCGGGTCGGGGAGTGGCACGCGGAACAGCTCGGCGGCGTTGAGCGAGCACATCCGCCGGACCTCGTCCTCGGGCAGGTGCCCCCACGCATCGGCGATGACCTGTTGGGTCGTCGGCCATGTGCTGTCGCTGTGGGGATAGTCGACCTCGACCATGATGTTCTCGACCCCGATCACGTGGCGCAGCTCGATTGTCGACGGATCGTCGAGGGTGCAGAACCAGAAGTTGCGTCGCAAGACCTCGCTGGCCCGCTCGCCCTCCCAGATGTCGCCGAGGCCCGACCGGTCCTTCAGGTTGTCGAGGCGATCGATCAGCATCGGCACCCAACCGATGCCGCCCTCGCTCATCGAGATCTTGAGGTCGGGATGCCGGAGGGGGTAGCCCGACCAGAGAAACTCGGCACAGGCCTGCAGGGAGAGCTGGCCGAACAGCGTCGCCCATACGACGCGATCGGGGCTGCCCGCGGGCGCTTCGTGCACCCCGCTGCTTCCGACGTGGAACGACAACACGGTGTCGGTGTCGAGGCACGCCTGCATGATCGGATCCCAGTGGTCGGTGTCCCACCAGGTCGGCAGGCCGATGGCGTGTGGACGCTCCGGCATCGACAGCGATACGAAGCCTCGCTCGGCATTGCGCCGGATCTCCGCCGCCGCCTCGGCCGGATCGCTGAGATGCGCCAGCCCGCACGGGATGATGCGCTCGGGGTGTTCGCGGAACCACTCGTCGTGGAGCCAGTCGTTCCATGCACGGATCGAGGCGCGACCGATCTCCTGGTCGGCGGCGTTGAAGAACACCCGACCGCAGAACCCGCTGATGATCGAGGGGAAGTTCAGCGACGCCCACACGCCGTTGAGATCCATGTCGGCGATGCGGGCGTGCACGTCGTAGGCCCCGGGGCGCATGTTCGACAGTCGGAACGGGGCGCGTTCCACCGTTTCGGGGCGCCGGCCGCTGAACGCGTTGGCCTCGCCCATCGTGAACACCCGGCCGTCGAAGTGCCAGTGCTGCCCGCCGTCGCCGTCCTCGTGGAGTGCCGGGCCGCGGTCGACGAGGTTTGATGGCAGGTAGTCGCTGAATACGTGCGCCGGTTCGACCACGTGGTCGTCGACCGAGATCACGGTGTAGTGCCGCTCGGCCGCGTCGGGCTCGGGAAGGAACAGCTCGGGATCGAGTTCGAGTGGAGCAGTCGCTCCATCTGCTGGTGGTGTCATGTCAGGGGCTTCCTCCGTCGATGAGCAAGGTCTCGCCGGTGACCCAGGACGCCGCCGGCGAGGACAGGTAGACGACGGCAGCGGCGATGTCCTCGGGGGTTCCGAGTCGACCGAGCGGCACGCCGAAGCGTTTGCCGAGCTCGGGGATGTCTTCCTCGCTGGCGTCGAAGAATTCCAAGAACACCTCGGTCGGTACCGGACCGGGGGCGACGCCGACCACGCGGAGCCGAGGTGCGAGCTCCAGCGCAAGGGTCTTGGTCAGGCTGTCCACGCCGGCCTTGGCTACGGCGTAGGGGCCGTTGTTGGGTGAGCCCTTCGTGGCCGCTCTGGACGAGATGTTGACGATCACACCACCATCCTCCATCACCCGGGCGGCCGCGCGAGCGCCGGTGAACACCGCACTCAGGTTCAGGCCCAGCTGGTAGTCCCACTGGCGATCGGGCATGTCGGCGAGGTGGCGGGGTGTGCGGTCGTCGGCGCCTCCGGCATTACTCACCCAGTGCGTGAGCTTGCCCATCTCGGCGACCGTGCGATCGGCGAGCTCTTCGACGAAGTCGCGGTCGGTGATGTCGCCGGGGACCGCGAGAGCCCGGCGCCCCAACTCGCGGACCCGGTCGGCGGCCGCCTCGATCTCCTCGACTCGGCGTGCGGTGATGACCACATCGCAGCCGGCCTCGGCCATGCCCACCGCAATGCCTTCGCCGATGCCGCGACCGCCTCCGGTGACTACCGCGACCCCGTCGGGGATCCGGAATCGGTCGAGTACCGAGTCAGCCATGGTTCGTCCGTTCGTCGAGGGTGATCGCCCCATGATCGTCCAGCCCGGCGGCGTCCGCCGAATGCGACGCCTGCAGCTTGCGTAGCTGGGACCGCTGCACGGCACGCGAGCTACTGTCGTGGCCGAACAATCCTGGGGAGGACCCAATGAAGGTCGGCATCAATCTGCCTGCGCAGTTCCCGTTCGCGAGCACGGAGATGATCCTGCCGCTGTACGAGGAGATGGGGGTCGATTCGCTGTGGGCGCCCGATCACATCTTGGGCGTGTTCCACCCCGAGCTGTGGGGCGACATCCCGTTGTCGACCGTCGCTGCCGACCCCGATGCCTTCTACGACCCGTTCATCTACGGCGCCAAGGTCGGCACGATGTCGAGCAAGCCGTACGGCATCTGCGTGACCGACGCGACCCGTCGCCGGGCCGCCGACCTGGCCCGCACCGCCCTCACACTCAATGACCTGAACCCCGGGGGCTTCATCCTCGGCATCGGTTCGGGCGAGGCCGAGTCGCTGCTGCCGTTCGGCTACCCGTTCGAGACGCCGGTGTCGATCCTCGAGGAGTGCCTGGTCGAACTGCGGTCACTGCTCGACGAGGGCACGATGCCCGGCAATCCGGTCGGTCGCATGGGCCTCCCGCTCGAAGCCGAGGGTCGTGGCAAGCCGGCGGTCTGGGTCGCCGGCCACGGACCCCGCATGCTGCGTTTGACCGGTCAGTACGGCGACGGCTGGATTCCGGCGTGGTGGATGTCGCCTGAGGAGTATGGCGAGAAGTACCAGATCGTCAAGGGCCATGCCGAGGCCGCCGGGCGTGCCGCGCCCGAGGCCTCGCTGCTGCCGTTCGTGCTGTTCACCGAGAGCATCGAGCGGGCCCACGAGATGTTCGAGGCCGAGCCGATCGGCAAGCTCTTCGGCTTGTTCGCCATGGGCTGGATCTGGGAGCAACACGGCTTGCAGCACCCGCTCGGCAACGACAGCAAGGGCTTCATCGACGTCATCATCCACGACCTCAATGCCGACGACCTTCGTGACCTGGCCCCGACCATCCCCTTCGAGATGGTCCAGCAGGTGCTGTTCATCGGCAACGCCGACGATCTCGGCGGCATGTTCGAGGGCTACGCCCGCAACGGCCTCGAACACATCGTGTTGGCCAACATCACCGGCGTGGTCGGTGGCATGGACGAGATCATGGCTCGGGGCGCCGACCTGCCCCAGCTGATGGCCGTCCTCCGCGACCTGTAACACCTGGTGCCTGGCACCGATCGTTACACCGACTGATGGCCACGCTCGAGCGGTACCCGTTCTTTCAGGAGGCGTACTTCGTCGACGACGTCGAACAGGCATGCCGCCAGTGGAACGCGCTGTTCCACGCGGGGCCGTTCGTCGTCGTACCGCATCACACGACCGACCGGTTCGACTATCGGGGCACCGACCACGAGGCCGACGTGTCCTATGCCTTCGGGTATCTCGGCGACATGATGATCCAGTTCATCGCCCAGCACGACGACACGCCGTCGATCTATCGGGACATGTTCGACGAGGGCGAGAGCGGCTTCCACCACGTGGGCGTGCTGGTCAACGACTTCGAGGCCGAGTTCGCTCGACTCGAGTCGATGGGCTTCGAATGCGCAACCCGGCTCTATGCCGACGGTGTCGATGCCGCGTATTTCGACACGAGGGAAGCGAACGGTTGCTTCACCGAGATCCACGGCGATCCGCCTCACATCTTGGCGACGTTCGCGAGGTGGCGACGGGCCCACGAGCTCTATCGCCCGGGGGATGATCCGTTCATGCCTCGCCGCCCGGGCTGATACGCGCCCTCGTCGCAACGTGGCGTGGGGCGCCTAACTCAACGCTGGATCGCGACCTCGGCCGACGCCAACACGTTGGCCAGGTCGTCGTCGGACTCGGCGGCGATCAGCCGATCGACCCACCCGTGGAAGCGCTGGCCGCCGATCTCGTTGCGGCCGAAGAGGAACTCCGACTTGGCCCCGGTCTTGACCGCCTGCTGGATGCGGTTGCCGGTGAAGTAGTCCTCGTCGCGTACGACGTGGAGCAGGAACTTCATCTGGGCCTCGATGGCGGAGCGCAACTCGTCGGTGATCTCGAACATCGCCAGGAAGTTCTGCACGGTCTTGCTGGTGTCGGGTGAGTCCCCGGGGAAGAGCGTCGACACCATGTACATCCGACCGCCGCCCTCGACCCCGTCGACGGCGACGTCGAATCCGGCGATCGAGGTGTGCGGGAAGATCGTCCACACACCGCTCGTGAGCATCGTGTCGGTCCACTCGTCCTTGGGGACCGAGTCGAGCTTGAGCATGCGATGGTCGGGGCTCGACACCCGCTGGTGCGGCCCCCACGCGTCGTAGATCGCCTTGTTCGAGTAGTCCGGGCCGAACGTGTTCTTGTGCAGGATCGGCAGGTGGTAGAAGTCGAGGTAGCCGTCGTAGGCGACCTTCCAGTTCGGCCCTTCGACCGACTGGGCGCCGGCAAACTCGGCCTGGTCGAGGTGGTGGAAGGCGAGCTGGTCGTCGTAGCCGCACATCCACGCGTCGAGGTCGAAGGGTGCGTCGGGGGCGACGGCGCCGAAGATGATTCCGGCCCGCTCGGCGACCGGGAGTGGGGTCAGACCATGACAGTCGACGTCGATCTCGCCGAACTCGTCACGGTCGAGGATGCCGACGAGCGCACCATCGCTGTCGTAGTTCCAGGCGTGGTACGGGCAGACGAAACGTCGAGCAACGCCCAACCCCGGTTCGACCAGCTGCGCGCCGCGGTGGCTGCACATGTTGACGAACGAGCGGATCTCACCGGCCGAGTTGCGGGTCAGCAGGATCGGTGTGCCGGCGACCTCGAGCGCCTTCCACGCGTGCGGCTCGGTTAGCTCACAGGAGAAGCCGAGCACGAGTGGCACTCGGCGGAACACCGCGGCCATCTCCGATGCCCAGCGCTCGCGGTCGTGGTAGTTGGATGCCGGCACCCGACCGACCGAATCGCCGAGGGGAACCGTGCCCGCCTTGGCGTGGTCGAGCGTGCGTTGGGCCAGGTCGACCAGTACCTCCCGTGGTTCCACGAGCGCTCCTCAGTCCCGCTTGGCGGCTTCGGACATGCGGTGATTGGTGAACTGAGGGCCCGCGACCCAGCCGCAGAGCTGGGGATCGCATTCCCGCAGGTCGCCCGACAGCCACTTGCCTTCGGATGTGAACACGCCGTCGATCTCGCCGGCCGTGACCTTGATTTCGCCCTCACCATGGCGCTCGTAGAGGGCGCCGGTGAACGGGTGCTTGATCCCGGCCGGCATCAGCCGCCACTCCCGTTGATCTCGACCGCCTGCTCCTGACCGCGGGCGACCCACTCGCCCAACTTGTGATGGAGCCAGCGCACCTTGGCCTCTTGGTAGTTGCCGAGAGTGATGCCCGGCTTGCGGGTGGTTTCGAGGCCGAGCTGCACCTTGGACATGTTGAACAGATCCTGATTGAAGACCTTGCCCAGCATGCCGAGCTCTTCGGCATCGGTGAAGGTCTCGTGTTCCTCCAACCAGTGAACGTCGCACGGTGGCGGCTTCTCGTCGCCCTCGTATGGAGCGAGGAAGATGCACTCCATGATCGCCGAGCGATGATCGTCGCCGTTCGGGCGGAACCGGTACACGATGCGATTGAACGCTCCCCATGGATGGAAGTTGGGGAAGACCGTGTAGTCGATCGAGTCCATCATCTCGGCGTCGGACAGCGAGTCGGTCCACTCGTCGCCGGCCATCAGCCGCCAGCGATCCCGGCTGCCGGAGGCGGCCATGGCCCGCATGTCGGCCTGGTCGGGCAGGTCGAACGGCAGATCCTGGTCGGTGCGGATGTCCATCATCGACCGCATCATCTCGGCCGCGGTCGGCTCCCAATCGATCAACGGACTGGGCGTGCCGGCGGGCGTGATCACGCGGGCGAAGTTGTCCCAGATGTCGACCTGGCTGTTGGTGTCGCCGAGGTACGGCATGATCTGCGGGTGCGTGGCATTCACGTGGTACGCCTCGCAGAACGCTTCCTGGGCGATCTTCCAGTTGGCGTGGATCACCTTGGCAATGTGGGCTTGCTTGTAGCGGCGCTCCATGTCCCAGACCGCGAACTGGTCGGGCAGCTCGCCGAGGAAGTCCTCGAGCGACTCGGTGTTGTCCGGGTTCGGGTTGATGAAGACAAAGCCAGCCCACTCGCCGACCTGCGCCTCGGGCAGGTGGAAGTCCTCGGCGTCGACATGGCCGAAGTCCCAGTCTCCGGGGATGTCCTGCAGGTCACCGTTGAGCTGCCAGGCAAATCCGTGGAATGCACAGCGGATCTCCGAGCATCGCCCGTCGTAGTCCTTGAGCCGGCGTCCTCGATGGAGACATGCGTTCACATAGGACTTGATCCCGTCTTCGGTCCGCATGACGATGTAGCTGTCGCGGACGATCTCGTAGACCTGGTAGTCGCCGATCTCGGGGATCTCATCGGTCCGGCACACGTACTGCCAGCACTTGCGCCAGACATGTTCGACTTCTTGCTCGTGCCAGTCGCGGCTCGTGTAGCGGCTGACCGCGACGTCCTCGGAACCCAGGTATTGGGGGCTTTCGAGGCGAAGCACGTTGGGGACGTCGTGCGTGTCGGTGTCGAGCAGCTGCTGGTAGGTGACGCCCGGCGACCGCGCGCCGACCCACTCCGGTTGTTCGCTCATGAACACGAAACTAACCGGGTGATCAATTCGGTCGCCACTTTCTCGGTGGTGCCCCCGGATGGGCTGCCACGGGTCAGTCGTCTTCGGCCGGCTTGTACTGGTAGCTGCGCTGGGTGCGTCCACCGGCGATCAACAGCAGCTGGCCAGTGACCCACGACGCTGCGTCGCTCGCGAGATACACGACGGCGGCGGCGATGTCGTCGGGTGTGCCGAGGCGACCGAGGGGAATCGTTGCGGCGAGCGCATCGAGCTCATCGGACACGCCGAGGACCTCGCGAAACGCCTCGGTGGCGATCGGTCCTGGCGCAACTGCATTGACCCGAACCGAGGGAGCCAACTCGAGCGCCAGTGTCTGGGTGAGGTTGTTCATACCGGCCTTTGCTGCCGCATAGGGGCCGGTCATCGGACTGCCACGCGTGCCCGCGCCTGAGGAGATGTTGACGATCGAGCCGCCACCGGTCATGCGCTTCGCCGCGGCCTTGCAGCCCTGGAACGCGCTCGTCAGGTTGAGCTCGAGCTGGGAACGGAAGATCTCATCCGGCGTTTCGATGAGCTGACGCACCGTCTTCTCGTCGGAACCACCGACATTGTTCACCCACACGTCGAGCCGCCCGAATTCCTGCATCGTCCGGTCGGCGATCGTCTCGGAGAAGTCGCGCACGTCGCCGCCGACGATCAGCGCACGTCGCCCGTGTTCGGCGATCTCGGCGGCGGTCTGTTCGAGGTCGGGGACTCGTCGAGCGTTGATCACGACGTCGCAACCGTGCTCGGCGAGTGCCACCGCGATCGCTCGCCCGATGCCCTGGCCGGCGCCGGTCACCACCGCCACCCGGTCGTCCATGCGGAAGTTCGTTGCCACGCCCATGGAGATCGAACCTAACGTACGGCGATGGATGGCCTGCCAGCGATCGAGACACGACGCACGTTCTGTCGGGTCTGCCATGCCGCCTGTCCCGTCGACGTCGACGTCGACGTGAGCGGCCCGACCGAGCGTGCGGTCGACGTTCGGGGTGTGCCTGAGGATCCGCTGTTCGAGGGCTACACGTGCATCAAGGGCCGCCAGCTCGCCGTGCAGCACCACGATGCCGGACGGCTTCGTCGCCCGCTTCGTCGGCGCGCCGACGGCACGTTTTCCGAGACCACCTCGGCCGGGGCGCTCGACGAGATCGCTGCCCGGATCGACGCGATCGTTCGTCAGCATGGGCCGCGAGCGGTTGCCAGCTACACGGGTACGGGCGCCTATCAGAACTCCACGTCGGTGCCGGTCGCCGCCGCGTGGCACCGCGGCTTCGACTCGCCGTCGTTCTACACATCCCTGACCATCGATCAGCCCGCGCATCGTTCGGCTCTGCTTCGGCTCGGCGCCTGGGAGGCCGGCTGGGACAACTTCACGACCGCCGACGTGACGATGGCGATCGGGTACAACCCGATGGTGTCGTCCTACGGGCCGGCCGGCGGGTTGCAAGGTACCAACCCGTTCGTTGCGCTTCGGCGAGCGAAGGAACGTGGCCTGAAGGTCATCGTGATCGACCCTCGCCGCTCGGAGCTGGCGACCCAAGCCGACGTCTGGCTGCAGGTGCAGCCGGGGGAGGACCCCACGCTGCTCGCCGGGATCATCCGGGAGATCCTTGCCGCAGACGCACACGATCAGGAGTTCTGCGATCGATGGGTCGCCGAGGGACACCTCGACTCGCTCCGGCTCGCAGTGGATCCGTTCACCCTCGACTATGTGGCCAAGCGCTGCCGGGTCGACGCCGCTGACGTAGCACGGGCCGCCGAGCTCTTCGCTGCAGGACCGCGGGGAACGGCCGGGACCGGGACCGGTCCGAACATGGCGGCCCACGGCACGTTGACCGAGCACCTCGCACTCACGCTCAACGTGCTGTGCGGGCGCGTGCTGCGGGCCGGCGACACGCTCGAGTCCGGGTACTTCCTGTTTCCCGGCGACACGCGTCGAGCGCAGGTCGTGCCGCCGTCGGACCCGATGCCGGGGGCGCCGCACCGCATGGGCGGGCTCCGGGGCCTGCCGGGCGAGATGCTCACGAACCGCTTGGCCGACGAGATGCTCATGGCGGGTGAGGGGCGCGTGCGCGCGCTGATCGTCTCCGGCGGCAATCCCGTGGTCGCCTTTCCTGATCACGCCAAGACCATCGAGGCGCTCGAATCGCTCGAGCTGCTCGTCGTGATCGACCATCGGATGACGGCGACGGCCGAGCTGGCCGACTATGTGCTCGCACCACGGCTCGAACTCGAACGGGCCGATGTCCCACACATCCAGGACCGACGGTTTCCGTTGCCCTATGTCAATCACACGCCGGCCGTGCTCGAACCTGGACCGGAGGACGATCTGCTGACCGAGTGGGAGGTGTTCGCCGGCATCGCATCGCGCACCGGCACGCCGATCGAGCTCCCGGGCGGACCGTTGTCGGTCGACGGGGCGACCGACGGCAGCGTGACCGACGACGATGTGATCGACCTCGTCTACGCGGCCGCGCGGCTGCCGATCGACGAGATCCGGGCGAACCCGGCGGCGATCCATGCCGACCGGGTGGTTCGAGTCGTCGAGGCGGATCCTGACGCCGAGGGCCGCTTCCACGTCGCCCCCGCCGATGTCGTCGAGGAGCTCGCGACGGTCGTCGAGGAGGGCGAGGGCACAGCGCTCCTCGGCGTCGACCCGAGCGAGTGGCCGTTCCGGCTCGTGAGCCGTCGGCTCAAGCACGTGCTGAACTCGCTCGGCCGGGAGCTCGAGCCGTTGGCGGCGAAGGGCACGACGAATCCGGTCTACGTGAACCCCGACGATGTGCGGAGACTCGGCGTCGAGGTCGACACCGTCGTCGAGGTCACCTCACCCTTCGGCCAGGTTCTGGCCGTCGTGGCCGAGGCGCCCGAGATGAAACCGGGTGTCGTGGCGATGTCGCATGCCTGGGGAGGCCGAGCGGCGACCGACGAGAAGGTGCGGATCGAGGGTTCGCCGACCAACCGACTGATCAGCACCGATGTCGGCTACGACCCCATCACCGGCATGGCCGTGCAGTCCGCCATCCCCGTAAAGATCACCGGCCACGAGGAGCCATGAGCACCGACCACCAGCACCATGGCGAACCCGACCACGGCGAAGCCGAGCACGGCCATCACCACCACGGTGCTCGGGTCTCTACGCCCGCGGAACGCGAGCTGCTGACTCCATTCACCGATGACCTCCACGCATTCCTTCGAGCCGCACTCCAGGGCGTGACGGGCCCGATCGTCGAGGTCGGCGCCGGGGACGGCGTGATCGCCCAGCTTCTTTGCGACGACGGCTTCGACGTCGTGGCCATCGACGGCAACGAGGCGACCGCTGCGGCGGCAACCGAGCAGGGCCGCGAGGTCATCCATGCGGACTGGCGATCCTGGGATGGCGGTGGCAACGCTCCGTTCGCTGCGGCGTTGTTCACGCGCTCGTTGCATCACATCGACCCGATTGAACACGCAACCGACCAGATGGCGCGCCTGGTGCCGGGCGGCCTGATCGTCGCCGATGAGTTCGGCTACGAGCTCGTCGATGACGCGGGCGCGCAGTTGCTGGTCGACGGGCAGGCCATCGCCGACGCCGCCGGGGTGGGAACCAAGGAGCCAGTCGCCGTCGCCGACCCGGTGTTCGCCTGGGAGCATCGCATGGAGGTCGAACACGAGGTCACGCCGAGCCACCGCCTCCTCGCCGCGGTCGAGAACGTGGCCGATGTCCTGCAGTCCGGCAACGGTCGGTTCATCGCCCGGATGCTGACGCACGGGCTGGACCCCACGCACCCGCAGGCGGCGGCAGTTCGCGATCTGTTGATCGCGATCGAGGACGCTCGCATCGCCGCGGGAACGCTCGCCCCCGCCGGCCTCCGCTTCGTCGCCCGGGTGCGCTCCTAGCGGCGCGTGTAACGATTGGTGCCTGGCACCAAAGCGCATCACGTCGCTCGCTTGCGCAGTTTCGGCTGGCGCCGAAACTGCCGCGTGTAACGATTGGTGCCTGGCACCAAAGCGCATCACGTCGCTCGCTTACGCAGTTTCGGCTGGAGTCGAACTGCCCCATGTAACGATTGGTGCCTGGAGCTTCAGCGGAAAGGTGGCGAGCGAAGCGCAGCTGACCGCTGAACTCCAAGAAGCCGACACGAAAGGCGCAGCCTTTCCGCGCGACTTCCTGGCACTAAACCGCATCAGGCGCGCATGGCCCGCATGGCGAGGAGATAGGAGATCGACGCCAAGGCGATCGCGACGAGGACCAAGCTCCAGTGGTTGGTCGCCAGCCAGCCGCAGATCCCGTAGAGGCCACCGACGGCAACCGCGCCGATCGTCGCCGCCGGGGCAAAGCGCCGGGCTGGCATGGCGACCACACCTGCGCCGATCGACACCGACTCGCTCAACACCGGCAGCCCTCGAGTCGCTGCCACCAGCAGCGGCCGCATCGGACGGCTCTCGACGTTGCGCAAGGCCGGCACCACGCGACCAAGCCAGTAGCCGGCGAACGCAGCGAGCGCGAGACCGATGGCGTTGATGATCGGGCCGGCGATCGGGCCGAGCAGCGCGCCCATCGCCAGCATGAGGATCGTCGAGGGGATCGGCAGCACGGTGTCACCGACCAACAGCGCGATGACCACCGCTGCGGCGGCGACCGTGGAGTCGGGGATCCAGCCGGCCACGCGATCTTCGTCCCATCCGGCGATCTGGGCGGTCAACCAGATGGCGATCACCATCCCGGCCGCCGATGACACGATCAGGATCAGACGCACCCGCGGCTCGAGCGAGGCGAACAACAAGCCCGAGGACTCGCGAGGCGCCCCGGAGGTCGATGTCACCGAACCCTCATTGCCGCAGACGCGCCTTGGCGCGCTCGATGAGCTCGTGGGCATGATCCTCGCCGTGCTCGTCGTAGAGCACCCGGCGGCACCAGGCCTGGAGCAATCGCCGCTTGCCTGCGCTCAGGTCGCGGGTGGGTGGCATGAAGCGGACCGACATCCAGAACTCGGGATCGACGGCGGCGAGCACATAGGCCGCAAAGCGCCGCATCGCTTCCTCGCTCGACAGGTCGATCTTGTTGTTCATCGACGGGAACAAAAGCGCATAGGTGCGCAACGTGTTCTCGTACACGAAGTGGAAGTCGACGTGGGGTTTGGTGACCGGCTCAGCGGCACCGGGCTCGACGAAGTGCTCTTCGTAGTGGTCATCGGGCAGGATCCGAAGACTGATCTGGGGCGCCCAGGTCACACCGAACGCGGGCGGATAGGCAAAGTCGCCGAACTTCTTCGGTGGGAACTCGTCGCGTGGCGGATTGGTCTCGCCGTGGGCGCGAAAGGTGAGGAGTCGGGCGCCTGGGCGTTCCGTGTTGAGCCAGATCGACTGCTCGACTTCGACCTGCCTCGGGGTGTCAGGCGCGTCGCCTGGTGACTGGATCGGCGCGCTTCGGTACCACCACATGTCGATGGTCGGTGCATCAGCGCGGGCCATGCGTTCGCCGCGGTGGTACACCGACAGGATCACCGGCTCCTCGCTGCCCTGGTTCCGGAACATCAGTTCCTTGGCGGTGTGGCGTTCCGCGTAGACAGCGAGCTGGTCGGTGACGATGTAGTAGTCGACCTCGTCCAGCAGCTTGACTTCGGGCTTCCCGTCGTTTGGCCGCAGGATCACCTGGAGGGTGCCGCCGCCGTCGAGAAGCTCACGGGCGAGGGTCTGATCGCTCAGATCGAACTCGAGGATCCACCCCTTGGCATCGTGGTCGGTCATGTACTCGACCGGCATGTCGTGATGCTCGCTGCCGTTGACGACCCGCAACAGCACGGCGCCCTCGAGCCTGTATTTCGGGTTGTCGTCGTCGGACACGAAATGATCGGGGAAGCTCCCCGAGAAGTCGACCGCGAGGACGTCTACCGTCGAGTCGGGCGGGTTGATGCGGTGCGCAACCGCCGGTGCCAGCGCCAGCTTCCCGCTGCCGTTGTTCTTGGTGAACCCTTTGGTGTCGAGGTTCGTATGCCGGCTGATCAACTGGCGTCCGGGCGGCATCGCCGCAGGCTCGTGGTCGTACCACGGTGCGAGCGTGCCCATGATCTGCAGCGTCTTCGGGCTCGTGCGGTGCACCCGATACCAATGCTCCATCATCGTGTTGAACGCATCGTCGCCGAGGTTGCGGATGTTCGGCGGAAAGATCGGTCGGTAGATGTAGCTCCGCATCACCATGCCATCGGCGTTCCCGAAGCCGGGGATGTTGGAGAGGTCGCCCCGGATGACCTGGTGAATGCTCGTGCCGGCCCCGTCGTCGGCGCCGAGGCTGACGTTGCGGAAGAAGTTGATCCACAGTCCGACGCCCTTGCTGACCCGCACCTTGTCGGCGGCAGTCGACTCGAGCCACACCTGGTCCGGTGACCGCAGCGAGAGATCGTTCATGAAGAACTGGGTCGCCGGCGGCTGGCCCTCGGGGTTGACGTCGGTGATGTTGCCGTAGAAGTCGAGCCTCGCACCCACCATCTGGTCCAGGATGTCCCGCTCGAGATTGCTCCACGGCCGAACGTCGCCGGGTTGCACACCCTTGACGGTGATGTCGACCGGCGTCGAACTCATGTCGCCGTAGTAGTTCCATTCGGCCGGGATCGTGTGTTGGGTGTGCCCGCCCGGCGACGAGAACGGGTGGGCCTTCTGGATCCACTCGCGATACGCGTGGTCGTCGCGCTCGTTGAACATGCGAGGCGACACGTTGATGCTGTCCATCAGACCCATCGCTTCCTCGTTGCCGTCGACGTCGATCAGATTCTGTCCACTTCCCGGTTGGGCGTAGTCGTCGTTGTTCGCGGTGCCCGGGTTGAGTCGCAGCAGTCCGGAGAAGTTGATGCGTGGATAGTCGAAGATGCTCACGAGGTCCTCCGTTCGTCGGCCCGGATGTAGTCGAAGGTCGGGCCGGCATTGAAGTCGCCTTCGACGAGCCGGAGGTCGTCGGCGAGTTGTTGGAGCTGGCGCATGTGGGCTGCGGCGACCGGATAGATGTCGGGATAGTTCGTCATCAGTGTCTTGGCGATGGCGTCGAGCATCTGGCTGTACTCGACGTTGAAACGGTGGTTGGCCCGCTTCTGCTCGGGCGAGTAGTTGGTGTGGTGGCGGTGGGGACTGGCCACGACGGGGTAGACGTCGTCCGGTGTCAGCAGATGTGCGTCCCACCACTTCTGCACGTTGCGGAACCGGTCATAGTGCGCCGGCTCGCCGTAGCCGTCGCCAGGGTCGCCCTTGCGGAGCCCTTCGCCCTGGTCGAGGATCTCGGTGATGGCGAGCTCGGCGGTGTGTTTGTCGGTGATGTCGAACAGCTTGCCGGGGCCCGGGTTGTCCCAACCGGCGAGCTGGCGCCGGGGCTGGCCGCCGTCGAGGTAGGCGCTCGGATCGTCGGGCAGGTGTTGGCGGATCTGGGTGTCGTAGAAGTCGCCGATGGTCAGCTCGCCGTCGGTGGCGTCCCAGTCGGGCAGCTCGATGCGACACATGAGCTCGAGTGCGTCGTGGCCGAGCGGATACAGGTCGACGGGCACTCCGACGTCGCCGTGATGCCGTGACTTGAGGATGGTCCGGGGGAACGTCGGCACGTGGTCCGGATGGTTGAAGTCCGGTGTGCCGCCGAGTGCGTTCAGCAGGTTCGAGGCGAGCCCCATGTGGAGCATCTCCTCGAGGATGACGGTGCGGATGTTGTCGCGCGCCGCCTGCCGGTGCTCCGCGTGCGGCCCTTCGGGGGGCTTGATCGTCCAGTACGGATACAGGTACGTGGGCAGCGTGGTGAGCTCCACGATCACCGCGTCGCGCACGTGGTCGTGCAATTCCTCCAACGAAATGTCCAGCGACATCGTCCCCCACTCTCGATCGAGCGGGGCCCGCACCCCGCTACCGAATCGAAGGTAGATGAGCGGCCGGACGCCACGCAATGGGAGTCATGGTCGCATCTGTCACGCGGTGGCGGTGGTCACGCCGATCGACGACATCGCCTCGACCAGGCGCTCGGTGCGCCGGTTGAGTACCTCGAACTTGGTGGCTCGCGATACCGGTTCGGACCGGATCGTGTGATTGAGGTACAGCCATTCCGGCCGGTTCGCATCGAAGGCCGGCCAGGCGACGTCGGCCGCGCCGTTGGGGTTGCCCGTGGCGGCGAAGTCGGTCCAGTACTTCTGCATCTGTGCGGCGAGGACCTTGTCGTCGGCGGTCAGCGGCAGGATCGGCACGTTGCTACCGTGGACGAATGGCAGCTCCGCGGCGTGGAACGCGCCGGCGGTCTGACGCGGGCTCGGAGGCGTGCGGGCGAAGTGATACATCCAGGTGCCGTGTCCCTGTGCCGCATGGTGCTTGGCGTACCAGTAGGCCCGAGCGCCGAAGAGGTGGTCGCCCATGAAGTCGATCTCGGCTTGACGGTCCTGGCGGTCGAAGCCGGGATACAGCTCGATGATCCGCTCCAGGTCGTCGCCGAAGGCGGTGGCGATTTCCGGCTGGATGGCGTCACCGGGCACGGGAAGGTGGCGGTACTCGACCATGGGAGCGCGGAACGCGGCGTCCATCAGGGAGCCCTCGTCGGCGTTGGATCCGATCGTCAACGGCACCGCGGCCTGGCGTCCGCCTGCGAATGCGGCAAGCGGCGACTCGGGGAGCACGTGGCCGTCGATCGTCGGGTGATGGTCGCCCAGCCGTGACGCCGCGCGCGCCAACGCCTGCAACTCCTGGGGCGTGCGCTCGCGTAGCCGCTCGATCTGGTTCGGGCCGGTGATGCCGAGCGCAGCGGCGAAGGCGACCGAGTGATCCTCCGACGATTCGTAGTTCAGGAACGGCCGCCGAAGGTGCACCATCTGGCAGCTGTTGGCTGGGCTCTCCGCGATCGCCCGATGGAAGAGTCCTCGGGCCATTGGCGCGGTCATCAGATGCATCACCGATTCGCCGCCGGCCGACTCGCCGAAGATGGTCACGTTGTCGGGGTCACCGCCGAAGTTGGTGATGTTGTCGCGCACCCACTCGAGGGCCGCGATCTGGTCGAGGGTGCCGTAGTTGCCCGAGACTCCGCCGTCGGACTCGGCCGCCAGCTCGGGATGGGCGAAGAACCCCATGAGGCCGAGCCGGTAGTTGATCGACACGGTCACGACACCATGGCTCGCCAGCGCGTTCGAGGCGTAATACGGCTCCGTACCGGCGCCGTCCTGGTGGTCACCGCCGTGGATCCACACCATCACCGGCAACTTGGCCTGGCCGTCGAGCTGCGGAGTTCGGACGGTCAGGTGCAGGCAGTCCTCGGACTGCTTGGGCTTGGGTGCCTTGTTCAGCAGCGCGATCGTGGCGGCAGTCCGCGCCTTGTTCCACCCCTGGCCACGCACGAGGGTGTCGAGGAAGACCTCGATCAGCGCGGCGCGCTGATATGCCGTCGGACCGTCCTTGGTTCCGTTGCGAACACCGCTCCACGGCTCGACCGGTTGTGGTGCGCGCCAGCGGTTCTCACCGGAAGCTGGTGCCGCGTAGGGGATGTTCCGGAAGACGGCGATGTCGCCTTTGGCCTTCCATGCGCCGGATACGCGTCCGGCAGTCGTCGAGGCGATGGGGGCTTCGGTGCGAGCCATGGCGTGGCCCTCCTTGGGTGGTGGTTCAGTCGGCGAGGGTGAAGAAGTCGGCGCGGGGCGTGTGCGTGTCGTCGTAGACCGGCTCGGTGGCGTCGACTCGATACTTGCGGTTGTCTGCGGAAACGATGCCACAGTCCCGTAGCGCCCCGCCCATGTTGAAGTAGTTCTCGTGCTGGAAGTGCGCGGCGAGCGATTCCTCGTCGGTCCACAGCTCATAGACCTGGATCCGCTCGGCCACGCATGGATCGGGCGCGAAGCAATAGGCGAGGCAGCCGGGTTCATCGTCGCGGCTGGCCTGTTGGAGCGGCGTACCGATCTCGATGGCCTTGTCCCGATCGGCCTGGTTCGCGAAGTCGATGGTGCCGGCGATGATGATCATGCGTCGAGTCTTCCACGCATGTGTCACGATCTCGGCATGCACGCAGCGCTCATTACCGGCAAGGAGACCGTCGAACTGGTCGAGGTCCCCGAGCCGGAGCCGATGGCCGATGGGGCGGTCGTCGACGTCGAGATGTGCGGTATCTGCGGCACCGACATCCACGCGTGGCAGTCGGGTGACCCGTACAACCCGGCGATCTGTGGCCACGAGTGGACTGGGGTCGTCTCCGCGGTCGGCGACGACGTGCGCACGTTCTCCGAGGGCGATCGGGTCGTGTGCGCGGTGCCGCCGGCGTGTGGACGATGCGAGGCCTGCATCGCCGGCCAGACCACCTGGTGCCAATCGACGATGCTCGTCGCCGTCGGCCGTGACCGCCACGCGCAGCCCCACGGCGGCTTCGCTCCACGAATCGCTGCGCATATCGGACGGCTCGTGCACGTGAATCCTGCGCTGTCCGTCGAGCAGGCTGCGCAGGTCGAGCCGGCGACGGTCGGCTTCCATGCGGTGCGCCACACCCAGCCCGAGCTCGGCGACGTCGTGGTCGTGCAGGGAGCCGGGCCGATCGGGCTGGTCACCCTGCAGGCTGCGCTTGCGGGAGGTGCGGGCGAGGTGATCGTCGTCGAGCCGAACGAAGCTCGTCGGGAACTGGCCTCGTCGCTGGGAGCGACGCACGTGGTGGGCCTCGACGACGCCGGTGACCTGATCGCCGAACGATCGAAGGGCCTCGGCGCCGACCTGGTCTACGAGGCGGTCGGGCGCAGCGAGACGATCCAGCAAGCGGTCGACCGCTGCCGCCGAGGCGGTCGGGTGTGCTTGATCGGCTATCCCATCGGGCCGGCGACGATCAACCCGGGCGTGTGGTTGGTCAAGGAGGTCAAGTTCTCCGCGGCGCTGGCCTACACCCACGATGATTTCGAGCGCTGCATGGGGCTCATCGCCGACGGCCGGATGCAGCTCGACCCGATGCACAGCTCGACGGTGTCGGTCCACGGCCTCGCCGATGCCATCGCCGAACTCGCCAGCGGGTCCAGCGCAGAGACCAAGGTCCTCGTCGACCCCCGGCTCTGAGCTGCTTCGCAATCAGCGCTTCGCTTCGCTCGGGCGCTTCTGCGGACCTGCTTCGCAATCAGCGCTTCGCTTCGCTCGGGCGCTTCTGCGGACCTGCTTCGCAATCAGCGCTTCGCTTCGCTCGGGCGCTTCTGCGGAGGCAGGCTCAGGCGCGGCGGCCGGCTTCGCCGATGAGGGTGCCGCTTCCTTGGTGGAATCGATGGGGCACCATGCCCGAGGTCGTCTGACCGGCATCGACCACGAGCGTGTGACCGCTCACGTAGCGCGACTCGTCGGAGGCCAGGTAGAGCGCGGCGTTGGCGATGTCTTCGGGGAAGCCGCTGTAGCCGAGCGGTGATCCCTGCCCGATCCGATCGGCCGCCGTCGAGGTGTCGGTGTGGTCGCCGCTGATCACCGAGGCGGTCATGGCGGTCGCAGTGTTGCCGGGGGAGATGGCATTGACCCGGATCTGATGCGGTGCGAACTCGTTGGCCACCGACTTCGTCAGCCCGATCACCCCGTGCTTGGCCGCGGTGTAGGTGTGGGGTCCGAGCCCACCAAGGATCCCGGCGGTCGATGACGTGGAGATGATCGACCCGCCCGCGCCCTGGGCGATCATCGCGGCGCCGGCGTGCTTCAACCCGAGGAACACGCTCGAGAGCAGGATCGCCACGGTCTCGTTCCAGGCGTCGTAGGTCGTCTCGGTCACCGAACCGATCGCGCCGACGATCCCGGCATTGTTGAACATGGCATCGATCCGTCCGAACCCCTCGGTCGCCGCGGCCACGGCGCCGGCGACGTCGTCTTCGGACGTCACGTCGCAGTGGGCGAAGCGAGCAACGTCGCCAAGTTCGGCCGCGAGGGCTTGGCCTGGTTCGTCCTGGATGTCGGCGATCACGACCCGTGCGCCTTCCTCGACGAAGCGCCGCACGGTCCCCTCGCCGATGCCGCTTGCGCCACCGGTCACCACGGCGACCCTGCCTTCGAGTCTGCCTGCACGATCGGTCACGTTCGTCCTCCCGGTGAGCGTCATGTGAAACTGATCCTGTGAGCGAACGTAGTGGCGACCGATGGACCGGCGAGCATCTCGTGCTCAGCCACTTCACGCTCGAGCGGCACCACGACATTGCCGAGCGCGTCGCCGTGGCGGCCGGCGCAGGCTACGACGGCATGGGTCTGTACATCGGCGACTGGCTCCGGTTGCGCGACGCCGATCGACTCGGGGAGCTCGACGAGCATCTCGCCGAGCATGGGCTTCCGCTGTGCGACATCGAAGTGCTGCGAGGGTGGGGGACGGTCGGCCTCGGCGACGACGGCTATGCGGCAATGGAAGCCGCGGCCTGGGCGATGGCGGAGCGGTATGGCTGCCGGTACATCCAGGCCATCGGGCCGGTCAGCGACGACGTGGAGGAAGCCGGCGCCGCTTTCGGTGCGCTCTGTGACCGGGCTGCCGACCACGGGCTGGTGGTCGGGCTCGAGTTCCTGCCGTTCACCAACGTGTTCGACGCCGACGACGGCCGGCGGATCGTCGAGCAAGCCGACCGGCCCAACGGCGGCCTCTGCGTGGACATCTGGCACCACACCCGCGGGTCCAACGATGTGGAGCAGATCCGCCGGCTCTCGCGCGAGCACGTGACCGGGATCCAGATGAACGACGGCCCGCTCGCACCGACCGATCCCACCGACTACGTGCAGGACTGCCTCCGCTATCGGGTGCCGCCTGGTGAGGGCGAGATGGGCGCCGTCGACTTCGCCGCCGAGTTGCTGCGGATCGGTGCCGATGTGCCTTGGCAGCTCGAGGTGTGCAACGACGACGTCTGGGACACCAGCGGGGCGCCGGTTCTTGCCCATGCGAAGGCGGCCGCCGATGGCATGCGCTCGGTTCTCGAAGCGGCGCGAGCTTCGCTCTGATTCGAACGCTTACGCGTCCGGCGAGTCGTCGGGCGGTGGGAAGTGAATGCCGGGGATGCCGGCGGCGAGGGCCTGATACCAGTCGGGTCGCGGCGCAACGGGCTCGTACGAGGAAGGCACCATCGGTGCGTCGGTGTTCCACTCGTGGTGGATCGGCGGGATCTGATACGTGCCGTTGCTGGCGTTGGTGCCACCGTCGACCAGCAGATCGTGGCCGGTGATGTAGCCGGCCATGTCGCTGGCGAGAAACATGACGGCACTGGTCACTTCGTGGGCCTCGCCCACCCGTCGCATCGGCGTACGCGAGGCGATCCACTTGTCCATCCCCATCGCCTCCAGAGCCGGTCGGGTCATCTCGGTCACGATGAAGCCCGGCGAAACCGCGTTGACGCGCACACCACGGTCGGCCCACTCGCACCCGAGCTGTTGGGTCATGTTGCGAAGCCCGCCCTTGGCCGCGGTGTAGGCAATCACGTTCAGCTCGTTGGCGCCGCTGCCCATGATCGAGCAGATGTTGACGATCGACCCGCCGCCTTGTTCGAGCATGTGGAGCCCGCACTCGCGGGCGTAGTAAAACGCGCCCACCAGGTCGACGGCCAGGATCTGGTTGAACATGCCGGCGTCGAACCGCTCAGCCGCCAACCCCCGCATGTCCGAGATGCCGGCATTGTTGATCAGCACATCGATGCGGCCGTGGTTGGCCACGCCGGCCGCCACGACCCGCTTGACGTCGTCCTCGATCGAGACGTCGCCGGCCTCGACAGTGACCTGGCGTCCCTTCGCCCGGCAGGCTTCGCCGACGCCTTCGACGAGCTCGGCGGATCGTGCCGTGAGCACCAGGTCGGCACCAGCGTCGGCGAACGCCAGGGCGAACTGTTCGCCGAGTCCGTAGCTCGCGCCGGTGATGAGGACGGTGTTGCCGGTGAAGTCGAAGCTCATGGCCGGACGTTAGTCAGCGACCACCACCTGCGTCAGACGAGTCACACGAGATCAGACGACGCCGGGCTTCTCCGCACTGGTCGGCGACCAGCGGTGACCCCACGGATCGACGAACCAGCCGCTGCGGAAGCCGTGCTGGTTCGCCGGCGCGCGCTCGCCGGTTGCGCCCGCCTCGAGGGCGTGTGCGTAGACCGCGTCGGCATCGTCGACGTGGATCACGATCGACACCGAATTCGTTCCGGCATTGGCCGGCGACGCCAACTTCATCTCGGAGAACTCGTCGGCCATGTAGAAGACGTGGTCACCGATCGTCATCTCGGCGTGGCCGATCCGGCCGTCATCCATCTCGAACAACTCGCCGCTCTGGCTCGCCCCGAAGACCTCGCCGTAGAAGAGCAGCGCCGCCCGGCTGTCTCCGACGGTCAGGTAGGGGATGAGCAGCTGGGTGCTCGTCGTTGGGCTGTTGGTCGCTTGGATGGTCGTCATCGAAGTCTCCTGGTCCGGTGGATGCGTTGGGGCTGGGGGAATGGTTCGGCCGAGCGGGAACGCCTGATCCGATGGACCGTCGGTACGCAGGCGTTCGAGCCGCTCGAGGGCGTCGTCGAGGCTCGGCAGCGTTCCGGCCGGAATCCACCAGCCGACGGTCATCGGTTGGCGCTCCCGTTGGAACCACTCGTCGCGTCGCCGCAGGTAGCTGAAGTGATCGCTGCGGTACATGAAGTCGCGCAACGATTCCAGGTCGGTCCACACCGAGAGGTTCGATGCCAGCAGCGGGTCGTCGGCGCCGGGAACTTCGACGTTGCTCGATGGTCCGCCGTCGTCGTCGGTCAGCCGCCAGATGAAGCCGGGCGATGCATCAGCGATCGCATTGATCCGGTCGAGTGCGGCGACGAACGGCGCCATCTCGGGCGCATCGAGTGGGTATTGGAACAGTCCGAGATTGAGTTGGGCGAGGTGCCACTGCGCCCGGATCGCGCGGTCGGCGCGTGCTTCGATTGCGCTGACGCGGCGTCGCAACGTGGCGGCGAAGTCCGGCGACGGACCGTCGTTGGTCGGGTCGGGTGTCAGTGCCTGCAGAGGGTCAGTCATCGTGGCCTCCGGTCTCCTCGTAGGCCGAGCGGAACGCATTGCGGGCTCGCGCCAACAGGCTTTCGGTCGCATGGATCGATCGTGAGAGTGCGTCAGCGCACTCCGGCACGCTCAGGTCGTCGAGGTAGCGCAGCACCAGGGCAGCCCGGTGGTCGGGACGCAGATCGGCGAGGACCTGGTGCGCCCGGGCGTGGTCGAGGACCTCGATCCACGGGTCGACGGCGTCGACCCGCCCGCCGTCGATCAGGGTGAAGACCCGTTGGGCAACGGCCTCGCGTCGCCAATGGTCGATCAGCTTGTTGCGGGCGACGGTCATGAGCCACCCGATGGTCAGCTCCCTGTCGGAGGCCTGTTGGGTGAGCGCCGCCTGTACGAAGGTGGCCGAGGTCAGCTCCTCGGCAAGTTCCTGGGCGCCGCACCGCGAACGCAAGTACTCGTACACCTGCGGCAGGGCTTCGTCGAACAGTTCGGAAAGCCGGATCGACCCACTCGACGGTGGTCTCGGCTCGGGCGTGGCGTGCATCTCAATCGGTTCAACGAGCGAGCCCGGCCGCCTCCGTCGCGCGATTCGCGATTTCTTCGGCGATCACCGACGGGGGCTGGGTTCGTCGCGTTCGGGGTAGCCGCCCGGCGGCAGCGCACTCATCGGCCCCTGCACGATGAGCCCACCGTCGACGAAGAGCGTCTCGCCGGTCACGAAGCGGGCTGCGGGTGACACCAGGAATGCCACGGCATTGGCGATGTCGGAGGTGTGGCCCACGTGCGGCAGCGGTTGCTCCACATAGCCGTCGCCCACGCCTTCCTCGTAGGTCGAGTCGTAGGCATCGGTGCGGAACTGGCCGGGTGCGACGCAGTTGAGACGCACTTTGGGTCCCCACTCATAGGCGAGGGTCCGGGTGAGTTCGGCGACGCCGGCGCGCGCTGCGGCCGAATGGGCGATGCCGGGGATGCCCCGACCGATGGTCGCGATGATCTGACAGATCGCTCCGCCCTCGCCCTCGAGCATCCGATCGCCGAAGGCCTGGGTCATGTTCCAGGTTCCGTTGAGGTTGAGGTCGATGACCGACCGCCAGCCGTTCGGGCTGAAGTCGCGCGCCTTCTGCGGGAACTGTCCACCGGCATTGTTCACGAGGATGTCGACGTCGCTGTGCCGTTCCGCAAGTGCCTGGACCCCTTCGAGGTCGCGGATGTCGACGAGGTCAACTCCGACTTCGGCGCCGGTGGCCGAGCGAATCTCGGCGGCGGCCTCCTCGAGTCGCTCGATGCGCCGCGCGGCGACTGTCACGTGCGCGCCTGCCTGAGCCAGCCCGAGCGCGATGGCCTTGCCGAGTCCCGATCCGCCGCCGCTGACCAGTGCCTTGCGGCCGTTCAACAGGTCGTTCCGGAACGGCGATGCCGGCACGGTCGGCTCGGCGGTCATGTCCCGGCGAGGGCCGCCACGACAGGGGCGAACGATTCGATGGCATCGCCCCGGACGGTCACGTAGGACCCCTGCCAGCGTTCCCGCTGCTCGACCAGCTCATCCGCGATCTGCTCGGCCGAACCGATCAGGGCGTGAGGACTGGCGATGATGGTCGCGGCGTCCATCCCCATCATTCCACCGACCTGTTCGGCCGTCGCCGCCTGATCGTCGGTGACGACCACCACGAATTTCAGGATGCTGATCTCCAGCTCGTCGAAGCGATCTCCCGCCGCGTCGCGCACCCAACCGAGCTTCTCCTCGGTTGCGTCGGCGGACATCGACCGGATCGCCTCAGCCCCCACGGTGCCTTCGCCGACGTTGGGGTTCACGCCCACGATGTCGGCCATGCGGGCGGCCGTCGACAGCACCCGCTTGCCGCCACCGCCGATGATGATCGGTGGACCGCCGTCCTGGACCGGCTTGGGCAAACCGTCCATCTCGGTGATCGTGTAGTGGTCGCCGTCGAAGGAGAATGCGTCGGCGGCCCACAGACCCCGCAACACCTGAACCGACTCGATCATGCGGTCGATGCGGATGCCGGCGCGTTCGTGCGGCACGCCGGTCCAGGCGTAGTCCTCGTTCATCCAGCCCGCGCCCACGCCGACCTCGAGCCGCCCGTCGCTCAACAGATCGATGGTTGCGGTGTCCTTGGCCAGCAGCGCCGGGTGGCGGAAGTCGTTGGCGAACACGAGCGTGCCGACCCGGAGATCGGTCGTCGCTGCAGCGGCCGCGGTGAGGGCCGGAATCGGCCCAAGCTGGTTGCCGAAGTGGTCGGGCATGAGCAGCGACGAGTAGCCGAGGTCCTCGGCTTTCGTCGCCAACTCGGTCCATTCGGATCCGGATGCGGCTTTCTCGGCCATGAGGCCGAAACGGAAGGGGCGGGGATGAGCCATGGCCGGACCCTACTCAGTCGCTGCGGACGGCGAGTAGGTTCGGCGCATGGCCACGATCCTCGCCCACATCACCGTCCGTCCTGGCACCGAGGCCGAGTTCGAGGCGATCGCCGCCGACCTCTACCGGGAGAGCCATGCCCACGAGGACGACATCGTGCGCTACGAGTACTGGCGTGGCGCCGACCCGCAGACCTACTACACGCTGCTCTCGTTTCCCGATCACCGCTCGTTCATCGTCCACCAGACGAGCGATCACCACGAGGACGCGTCGCCGCGTCTGGGCAACGTGATCGAGGGCATTCGGCTCGAGTGGGTGGATCCGATCGCCGAATCGTCGCCGCTCGTCGGGACCGATGCGCAGGGAGCGCCTGACGGCGCCGACGAGCTCACCGAGAAGTACACGAGGCTCTACGCCGCGCAGGTCGCCGAGTGGTGGCTCGGCTTGCGCTGATCCCGTCTCGCTCTGGCGGGAGTCAGACGTAGGTGTAGAAGTCCGAGACGTCGAACATCGCCGCGACCGACGGTTGGGCTGTCGTGAGGAGCGAGACCAGCGGGTCGCCCTCGCGATGGCGAAACAGGTCGTCGCCCGGTGCCGAAGTTCCCTGCGGCAGGTACGGGCCCGAGGCTGGGTTGTCTTGAAAGTCCTGCCACAGCTTGTCGATGAAGCAGTGGTTCAGGAAGAAGACCGGGTCGTTCGGTGAGGTTCCGGGTCCCATGTCGCCGCCGACCCAGACATGCACACGGTTGTGCATCTGACTGGGCTGGGACGTGAAGGGCCGCCATCCTTCGACAAGGTTGCGGAACGAATCTTCGGACGTCTCATCGAATGGAGCGGTGTCGTATGCCGTCTCGGCGAGCGCTCGATCCACGTCGTCCTGGTCGGGCAGCACTGCGCCCGCGTTGCGGAACGAACGCCTGAGCGGTCGATCGGTGGCAATCAAGCCGAACGCACCCTGGCGGACGACAACCCGGAAGCCGTCGGCCTGACTGAACGGACCGGTGAGAAGATTGCCGTTGCCGTCTTGGCCATCGCCGTTGACGATGCCCCACACCTGGGGCTCGGTTGCCTGGCGAGCCGGGGTGAAGCCGGTACCGTCGGCCGCCCAGTTCCAGTACGGCAGACCAAAGTCGTCGCGACCGAGGCCGAGCGCCCGACGGATGTCGAACTCGAGCATCAACAGGAACCATCGGTGCCATGGCAGGAAGACCGGCCCGCCGTGGGCGGCGTTGCGGAACTGGGTGGTGCGCTCCTGTTGCATCGCGAAGTAGTGCCAGATCGGATACAGGTCCCATCGCGAGAGTTGGCGAGGACCGCCGACCTCGCTCTGTAAGCCGAGATCCGCAGTGCTGAATCCGCTGTCGATCGCCTTGAGCGCCATGACGCCGTCGACGAAGTTCTGGGCATCGGTCGCATTGGTCGTGATGTCGCGTCGGGTCGCCGCCATCAGCCTTCGCCTCCTCGTGCAAAGTCCTCGGGGAACTGATCGATGATGTCCTTGACCAGGTCGACCGCCGAGCTGCGCTGGTAGTTGGGGAGGCCGTGGTAGTGGGTCGTGCCGTCCTGGCCGACGCCGAAGTGGCCCGCCAACTCTCGACCATCGACAAGCACTCGATACGTGGTGCGGATCTCGATCTGATGCCCGTTGTGCTCGTTGCGTCGGACCGATTCGTGACCGGCGCCGTGTTCACCATGCGCATGGTCTCCGACGAGTCCGGCCCATCCGACGATCTGGTCCCGGGCGGTTTCCGGGGCGTACTCGAACGCGCCTTCGACGTCTTCGGTGGCCGTCAGCGAGATGGGAAATGCGCCGCCCGGTCCCGCCGGAGTCGCCTCGCCGCCATGACCTCCGTGGCCGCCCTGGCCCCCGGACGCCCCGCTTTCCGGACTCGGTGGGGCGTGGGCCGCCGGTTTGTAGATCGTCTCGACCTGATGGTGCAACGCGGTCTCGTTGCGATCCCACCATGTCGACTCTGTGCGCTTGATCGCCTCGAGCCCGCAGACGCACGGTTCGTCACAGCCGCACGGATCGCAGGTGCAGTACGGATTCGGAATAGCGCCCTTGGCCATGGGACCCCCAATGCATGCTCTGGGATTCAGTATTCACCAAGAACGGGGCCGCTGTCAGCGCGATCGTGCGCACCCCGACGGTCGTGGGGCTACGACGCAGCGACGAAGCGGACCGGGAGTTCCTTGAGCGGGCGCAGCATGAAGCTGAACTCGTGTGGCCGCTCGTCGAGCGGTCGAGCCAAGGCGATCTCGTCGAGCCGGTCGAGGATGGCGGCGAAGGCGATCCGGAGTTCGGCTCGTGCCAGCCACGCGCCCACGCAGAAATGGTTGCCCCAACCGAACGCCACATGGTCCGATGCATTGGCTCGCTCGATGTCGAACACGTCGGGTCGATCGAACTTGTCCGGGTCGCGGTTCGCGGCGGCGTACCGGACCATGACCGAGGCGTCGTCGGGGATGTCGACATCGGCGATCGTGGCCGGGCAGGTCGTCGTCCGCCAGAGTCCCGCTACCGGAGAGTCGAACCGCTGGCTCTCGTCGATGAAGTTGCCCAGGAGCGATCGATCGGTGCGCAGCTTGGCCATTTGATCGGGGTGACGCAGCAGGAGCCACAGACCGGTGCCGAGGGCGGCCGTCGTGGTCTCGAAGCCCCCGGTGATCAGCTGGTGCATGAGGTCCTGGAGCTCTTCCATCGTGAACGGCTCGTCGTCGGCACCGTGGGCGTGCACGAGCGCAGAGATCAAGTCGTCGGTCGGTTCGTCGCGGCGCTTCTCGAACTCGCGAGCGAGGTGGTGCTGCGCCTCGAGCTCGATCTCCGCCTGCTCGACCGCCTCGTCCACCGTCATGACCCGCTGGGCGGTGGACAGCATGGCGTCGGCCCAGGTCTTGAAGACGGGGTACTGCGTGGCATCGAGACCGAGTTGCTCACAGATGACGATCCCGGGGAGCGGAAGCGCGAAATCCCTGACGAACTCGCATTCGCCCGACTCGATGAACCCGTCGATCAACTCGTGGCAGATCTCGGTGATCCGGGGCTCGAGGGCTTCGACCCGGCGGTTGGTGAACACCCGGCCGAGCAGACGCCGGTAGTGCGTGTGCACGGGAGGATCGGTGCGTTGCAGCGTGCGAGCCCGCTTCCAACCGCGCTCGGCGAAGACACGGGCGGCGGCGGCCGCGGATTCGGAAACGTGCGGTGATCGACCGACGGGGTTCGACGAGAAGGTCTCCGGGTCGGTGAGGGTGGCCTTGAGGTCGTCGTACTTCGTGACCATGTAAAGGTCGTTCTCGGGCAGGCGATGCACGGGACAGTGCTCCTGCATGAGCGCGTAGGCCTCGAACGGGTCGTCCTGGGTCTTCGGGTCGAAGAAGCTCGGGATCTCGGGGGCAGTCATCGTTCCTCCTCGGGTCAGGTCATCCGATCTGATCCAGCAGCTCGTAGCTCTCGTTGTCCTCGGCGGCCTGGAACGATCGGGTCACGAACGCATTGAGCAGCTCGCGTCCTCGGTCGTTGCCCGGATCGACGTTGGCGATGGCGAGCTGGGCCCACGCTTGTTGCATGAGGTTGTAGCGGTACTCGGTGCGGCACTGATCGAGCGTGTAGCTCGCCGGCACGCCGCCGGTCATCAAGGCACCGTGGTAGTGCTCCATCAGTTCGTCCTGCCAGGCGCGCCGGTTCTCGATCGTGATCGACATGCCCAGGAAGTTGGCCAGGTCGAAGGTGCCCATGTGTCGGGTCGACAGTTGGAAGTCGAGCATGGTTGTGGCGTCGGCGCCGGCCGAGCCGCCGAAGAGATAGTTCTCGGCTCGGCAATCGGTGTGGGCGAACGTCGGGGTTCCGAAGTCGTACAGGAAGTCGAGCGCCTGCGGGTAGATCGGCGTGAACGCCTGGACGGCTCGCAGGGTCCGCTCGGGAACCTTGGGTCCCCAGTTCGCCTCGAACTCCGGCCAGTTCGCCTCGCCGAGGACTTGGGCGCCCTTGTACATGTCGTTGTTCATCGGCGGCAGCCACTCGAGCGCGTAGAGGTCGTCGTTGTCCCAGAACCGGGCGTGCAGCGCAGCGACGGCGTCGAGTACCCGCTTGGCCTCGTCGAGGTTCGCGCCATCGATCTGGTCGATCATTTCTGCGCCGGTGACTTCCTCCATGACGAGGATGAACGGCGCACCGCCGGGTTCCATGTCGGCCACGAAGGGGCGAGGCACGCGAATCGAGATCGAGTCGGCGAGCTGTTGGTAGAAGCTGACCTCGCGGACGTAGAAGCCCATCATCTGGCACAGGCCGATGTTCTCCTCGAATGCCGACTGGCACTTGGCGATCATCGTCGCTGGCCCGGACTCGCCGTCGGCGTAGGTCAGGTACAGGCGGGCGATCTCGCCGAGGATGCCGACGCCGAGCCCCATGGGTTCGCGTTCGAGCCCGGTGATCGTGCCGACGTCGTCGGAGTCGGCCAGCCGCTCGTTGAGCCAGTCGACGGTGATGTCGGTCGTGGCGGCAGGAATGGTTGCACCGGTCATGATCCCCCTCGGATGTTTCCCGGGTTCGAGGCTAGACGAGCGACGCCAGCTCGAAGATGGCGCCGTAGGCGGCGAGACCGGCCGGTTCCTCGGGCTGGACGATTCTCGACATGATGACCTCGTCGGCGAGGCCGTCGTACTCGGCGACGCGGGCGGCGCACTCGGCGGGAGTACCGGTGATGGTCATCGTGTCGATCACGTCGTCAGGCACGAGCTCGATCGCTTCGGCAAGGCGGCCGTTCGGTATGAGTTCGTATGCCTGCTCCACGAAGTCGCCGTGGCCGAGCTGGCGGAGCTGCGAGTCGTAGTAGGGGTGTGGGACCGGGTGGAACAGGCCGCAGATCCGCGCGGCGACGGCGTGGCGGGCCTTCTCGGGGTCCTCGTTGATGCTGACCATGGCACCCATGGGAAACGCGAGTTCTTCGGCGTCGCGGCCTGCCTCGACCGCTGCGGCGGCGGCGTTCGGGCGAACGACATCGCGCATGAACTCGACCGATGACATGATCCCCACACCGACACCGTCGGAGACCTCGCCGGCCAGGCGCACCATGTTCGGTCCCGATGCCGACAGGTACACCGGGATCGTCGGTCGGGTCGGTTCCCAGGAAGCGCGCCAGCGGATCGGATGTTCTTCGCCCTGGTGCCGAACCGGCTCACCGGCTTTGCCCGCGACGACCGCTCGCAGCACGCTGATGTAGTCGCGCATCTTGGCGATCGGCTTCGACGAGTCCTCGCCCATGTAGAGCTTGTTGAAGAGCGGGTTGCCGGTGCCAACGCCGAGGACGAACCGGCCATCGCTCATCTCGTCGAGGTCACGGGCGGCGATCCCCGCGAGCCACGGGCTGCGGGCATAGGCGTTGACGATGTAGGTGCCTACCCGCACGCGTTCGGTCGCGGCGATCACTGCGGCTGCACAGGTGATGGCGTTGCGTCCGGCCTCGACGGTGTACATCGAGGCATAGCCCGCCTGTTCACCTTCGGCGGCGAGGTCGGTGACGGTCTTGATCGAGTCTTCGAAGCCCAGCAGCAATCCGAGGTCCATCTCCCGACGTTACGCGAAAGCTCGCGTGACATCGGTGCCAGGTTCCCATGTCGCTTTGGCCTGCGGAGTGTGGTTCGGCGACCGCGGAGCGAGCGTCGAAACGACATCGGTGCCAGGTTCCCGTGTCGTTTTGGCCTGCGGAGTGTGGTTCGGCGACCGCGGAGCGAGCGTCGAAACGACATCGGTGCCAGGTTTGATGTCAGCCGCTGAGGCCGCCGAGGACGTCCTGGAACGACTCGAGGCCGGCGGCGAGCGAGTCGGTGAGGTTGGCCAGCTCGGTATCGCCGACGTCGATGGCGATTGGCACGTCAAGCTGGACCGGGAACTCCTCGTCGATTGTGATCGTCTCGTCGATCGGAATGTCGACGACCAGGTCGATCGGCACCTCGATATCGACCGGCACCGTGACGTCGAGCGGAATCGAGAAGCCGAGCGGCGTCTCGACCTCGATCGTCGTGTCGAACGTCTCCTGAATCGGAATCGAGGTCACGATCGGTACCTCGACCGTACGGTCGATCCGCACATCGGTCTGTACCGGGATGACCTCGTCGATGTTGACGTCGAAGGCGATCGTCGATTGACCGAAGTCGCGCAACCCGGTGACCGCCTCGTCGATGCCGCCGGAGACCTGGGGCCCGAGATCGGTCAGCAGCTCCTGGAAGCCGGTGATCTGCGAGGCATAGAGCGCTGCGCCGGCCTCGACTCGGTTGAAGTCCTCGCGCAGCACATCGATCTCGGCTCGCAGGCTGGCGACCTCGCTCTGGCTGGCCGCCAGCTCAGCTCGCGCAGCTGCGGCATCGGCCTCGGCGTCGCTCGCTCGGTTCAGGCTGAACAGCAAGCCGATCAACCCGACGGCGACGACGGTCGCCAGCGCGCCGACGAGCACATTGGTCTGTCGTTGGGTCGAGACTGAAGCGGCAGCTGCGGGGACCGCTGGTGCCGCCGCGTCGGGCGCGTCGCCCGGCGTGTCCGGGTCGTCCTCGTCAAGGTCGGGTTGCACGGGTGCTCCTGTCGTTCGTCGCATCGCCGCGGTGGCGATCACGCCGGCACCGACGACGACGGCCGCCGCGGTGAAGGTTTCGGCGATGGCCTGGGCGGTGAGTCGTTCCTGCGCTTCGATGAGCGCGCTTTGGAAGTCGGGGTCGGTCAGCGGTGGCAGATCGAGCGTGCTGCGGAGCGACTCGAAACGGGCGAGGCCCCACGCGGTCAGTGCCGACAGGCCGACGCTCAAGCCGAGCAGCCGCACGACCATGACCAGTGCGGCCGCCGAGCCTCGTTGGTCTTCGGGCGCCGCGTCGACGACGGCGCTGGTGGTCGGCGCAACGGTGAGCCCGAAGCCGGCGCCCAGCAAGGCGAGCTGGACGATGAACAGCCCGTAGGACGTGTCGGCACTCCAGGTTGCACCCATCCAGGCATAGGCCAGGGTCGACATCGCCACGCCGGCGAGGACGGGGGGTTGGTACCACCAACGCTCGGTGGCACGTCCGCCAAGGTAGGAGAACAGCGCCATCGCCGCGGTCAGGGCGCTGAGTACCCACCCGGCGCGCACCGCGGCTCGCTCGAGATCGAGCTCGACCGAGTTGATGAACAACGGGACGTCGACCATGGCGATGACGAGCCCGGCGCCCACCACGAAATTGACGAACAAGGCGATCAGCAGATTGCGTCCCCGGAACAATGCCGGGTCGAACAGCGGCGCGGAGGACGCTCGCTGTTGGAAGAAGAACGCGACGCCGGCGGCGAGCGCGACGAGATAGAGCCAGCGGAAGTCGGTGCTGCCACCGGTCAGCTCGTCGAGGCCGTTCACGCTCTGGATCTCGGCGGAACCGAGCAACGCGACGTTGAGTGACACCAGCGCGAGGGTCAGGAGCACCGCACCGATCGGGTCGAGCCGCACACCGCGCTCCGGTCGGTCGTGGTCACGCAGCGCCCACCACGATGCCGCAAGACCGGCGATGGCGACGGGGACGTTCAGCCAGAACTGCCATTGCCAGCTCAGGAACCGGACGAGGATCGCGCCGTAGAGAGGACCCCAGACCCAGCCCAGCGTCTCGATCGCCCCGAGCGTGCCGAGCGCGCGGGCCCGGCGATCGGGTGGATAGACGTCGCCGACGACGGCGAGCGCGATGGGCACCATGGCTCCGCCACCGATGGCCGTGAGCACGCGCCCGAACAGGAACCAGCCGAACGGCTCGTCGAGTTCGACCGACAGTGGGATCAGGATCGTCCCCACCAGGAAGAGCAGATATGCACCGACGAACGTGCGTCGTCGGCCGAGGACGTCGCTGATCCGGCCGGAGATGGGCATGACGGCGACGAAGGCGATCAGGTAGGCGTTGACGATCCACGCCGCATCGTCGAGGCCATCGGGGAGGACGAGCCCGAGGTCGCCGATGATCGGGCGCAGCATCGTCGAGACGACGGTGAGGTCGTCGGCGGCAACAAAGACGCTGAACCCGACGACAGCGAGAATCATCCCGGGCGTCGGACCGCCGGCTCTCGTCGCGGGGCTCGCGGTGGCGGTGCTGGTGGCGCTCTGGCTTGCCACGTCAGCCACCTCCTCGGAGGTTCTCGGGTGGCTCGATGCTGAACGCATCGCCGTATCGGTCGAGCGCCAGGGCCCAACTGCTCTCGGCGCCATCGATCAGCGTGTCGAACTCGGCGTGGGTGACGAGCGAGGTCGTCGGGTGGATCCAGAGGTCGACCGGCACGTCCTGGTCACGGACGAGACCGACCGTGATGTTCGCGACCTCGGCCGACGGCGCGGTTCCCCGCAGGTGATACCGCTGACCGCCCCGATCCTCGATGCCGACCAGCTCGACATCGCGGAGGTTGGCGAGTAGCGGCTGCCACCCGCCTTGTGGATCGAAGAAGCGTGAGGGGTCGATGTCGTAGCCGTCCGGCAGGGTTTCGAAGTTGCCGGTCACCGGGTTGGAGATCCAGACCTCGTCATTGATCGCGACCGCTCCGATGCGGGTCGTGAGGTCGCCGTCGACGGTCACGGTGAGCTGGGCCTGGGCTCGTGTCGGCACGGTGAACTGGCCGATCAGGTCGTCGAGGGCGATGCTCTGGAACTGGTCGATGAAGATCGGTGCACCATCACGGTCGAGTTCGAACTCGACGCTTCGGACCTGCGCCATGGCCTCGGCCGCCTGGGCGATCACGACCGTCGGGTCGGCATCCGGGTCGGCGACCGCGCCGTCGTCGAGGTCGATCGGCGCGGCGTCGGTCGCCGTGATCGAACCCGACCCGTCGGACCTGGCCGTGACGGCCTCTGCGTCATCACCGCCGCGAATTCCGGCGATCAAAACCACGACGGCGAGCACGGCTGCGACTGCGACTGCGATGATCGCGAACCAGGCCGTCGGGTCACGGACGACATCCGGTGATGTGGGAGTACTCACCGACACAGAATGGCGCACGAAACCCGACTCACGGGTGCGTCTAACGTGCAGACGTGGAAATCCATCCCGACGCCGATGAATTCCTCCGCGAGCGCCTGTGGGGCACGCTCGCCACGACTCGCTCGTCGGGCGCACCGCAGGTGTCGATGGTCGCCTACGACTGGGACGGCACCGACCTGGTGATTTCCTGTCGGGGATCGGCAGCAAAGTACGTCAACGCGTCGCGTCGATCCGACGTCGTCTTCACGGTCGTCGACGACATCGATTGCTGTACGGTCACCGGTACGGCCACATGCCATGCGACCGGGGACGAGCGCGATGCCGGTACCGAACGTGTGCGTCAGCGTCTGCTCGATGGCGCCGAATGGGGCGCCGCCATGCTGGACCGCGACATCGAAGCCGGCCTCGACCAGGTCGACCGCGTGACGATCACGGTGACCCCCACCGACATCCGCCTGGTGCAGCCCCTGGGCTGACCGAGGCTGGGCTGACCGAGACTGTCGGCTACAGCTCGATGAACTCCTGGGCGCCGTGTTGGAAGATGGCGTCCTGGACCCGCTCAATGACCGACGTCCAGAGCTGCATCGCCCGCTCACTCGAGGAATCGAGGCTGCCGACGGCGAAGACCGGGATCACCCAGCCGTACATCAAGCCCACCCGGTAGTCGTCGAAGAATTGGTCGAACTCGTAGCCGCTGACCCCGTTGGCCTCGAGCGTTGAGTGGTAGGTGCGGAGCAGGTCCTGCTCGTGCTCGCGGCGGACGCTCGGCTCGAGGTTCTGGCCCATCAGGTACCCGACGTCGGCCGCGCCCCCGCCCTTGGAGATCGCCTGCCAGTCGATCACGACCACGTCGCCGCCTGGTTCGAAGAACAGGTTGTCAGCCCGGAAGTCGAAGTGCACCAACGTGTGGGGCATCGCCGAGAAGCGGCCGAGGAGCTTGGGGTGGTTCGGCCCGTAGCCGAGCGCCACCGGCTTCATCTCGTCGGTCAGGTGCTCACCGAACACCTGCATGAACCCGTCGATCGAGGCCCCGTAGATTGCCTCGCCCGCAAGATTCAAGGGACCGTCGATCACCGGGATGAAGCTCGCGGCTTCCATGCCGGCGCCGTTCCAGAAGCGAGCATGGTGCTTGGCGAGTCCGGTGAGTGCCGAAGCGGTCTGGTCGACGGAAAGCCCGGCCACCTGGTCGCCCTCGGTCAGGTCGCTCAGATCCTCCATGACCAGCACGTACTCCTCGTCGACCTCGGGGTCGTCGTTGGTGTTGCACGTGACGTGGTAGGCGGCCGGCGTGCGGACCGGGGTCGCGTCGGCCAGCTCCGCGTAGAAGCGGTGCTCACGTTCGTAGACGCGGGTGGGTCGCATCATCGCCTTGATCTCGGGTGACGCAGTCGGGAACTTGATCACCATCCGTGTCGGCGCGTCGCCGGCGTCGCCGTCGTAGGTCACGCCGAGAGTGTTGACCTCGCCCATGAACCCGACACCGGCTGCGGCCGGGTCGGTGTCGAGCGAGGCGACGGCCACGCCGTCGGGGATCGTGCCGGATTCACGGAGGGCGGCGGTCAGCCACTCGGCGGTGACGTCGGCGGTTGTGGTCGGCACGGCGTTGGACATGCGCCGACGTTAGTTGGCTCGGTTCGCTCGGATCATGTGGGGCCAACCCGCTGCGTACGCGACGAGCGGGTCGTGCCAAGCTCGGGAGTCATGCAACTCGAGGGCAAGACCGCGATCGTGACCGGTGCGGCACAAGGACTCGGCGAAGCCTTCGCCCGACGCCTCGTCGCCGAAGGCTGTGCCGTGGTGACAACAGACCGAGAGGAACACGTGGTCGACGTCGCCGACTCGATTGGCGCGGCGGCGCACGTCGGAGACGTTGCCGATGCCGCACATGTTCGGTCGGTCGTCGATGCGACGCTGACCGCGCACGGCGGGATCGACATCCTCGTCAACAATGCGGGGGAGGTCTGGTCGAGCGGTCCGCTCGATGAGTGGGACCGGGCCGACGGGGAGTTCGACCAGGCGTTTGGCTCGAACGTCAAGGGCCATTTCCTTTTCGGACGGGCGGTCGCCCAGGCGATGATCGAGCGCGCCAACTCTGCCGATGGCGCCGAGCGCGCCGGGGGCAACATTGTCGGGGGCAACATCGTCAACGTGTCGACCGACCACGTCAAGCCGGGCCCGGGCTGCGACCGGCATCACGGCCACGGCTACATGGACCTCTACAACGCCTCGAAGTGGGCGATCAATGGGCTGACCTTCGACTGGGCCAAGTCGCTCGCCAAGTACGGCATCCGGGTCAACAACCTCTGCATGGGCGCGACCGACACGGCGATGCTGCGCGGCTGGATCGGCCGCGAACCCGATCCCGAGGTGGTCGCAACCTGGATGCGTCCGGACCAAACCGCACAGGTGCTGGTCGATCTGTTGCTCGAAGGTCCCGACGGACGGACCGGCGACTCGATCGGTCTCTATGTCGGCCAACCCTGCGTATTGCCCCCGCCTGAGTGACCTGGTGGTGACGCTCAGGCCAACGTCACCGGCAGCGACCAGCACGTGTGCATGTCGCCGAGGCGGAGGCTGCGCAATGACGGGCTCGCGCCCTCGGCCAGCGCGATCGCGGGCCACCGTTCCAACAGCGACCGTGAGGCCCGGACCGCGATGTCCTCGGTCAACGCGTAACGCGAGCGGGGCCGCTCCTTGGGGCGAGCGGGTTGGATCGAGGGCAGCCCCAACCCGATCGCGATGCCGGACGGCAGCCCGTCCGCGCGGTACTGGCCCCTCGGCTCGCGCTGGCACAGGTCAGTGCGATCGACCCGGAATGTGTCGGGCTCGTTGAACACGCGCGGGTCCCGGTTCGCCGCGGCGGTCGAGCACCAGAGCAACGCACCTTCGGGGAGCAGGCGTCCGAAACGCTCGACCTCGTGGCGGGCGAACCGCTCGGCATGGATCACCGCCGGCGAGTGCCGCAGTGCTTCGAGCCACGCGAACTTCATCAGACGTGGCTCGGTACTGATCGCCTGCAGCTGACCGGGATGACCGACTAGCTGGAACCAGAGGTTGGCGAGCCCGCCGTGGAGCGTCTCGTGGTCGGCTTCGAGCAGCGTCACCACCAGGTCGTGGCCGGTCGCGCCGAGTCGGGCTGCCGCGCTCACCAGATCGTCGCCGTCCGGGGAACGCCTCAGCCTTGCGTCGAAGAAGTCGGCGAGCTCGTCGAAGGCCGCCGCTCCGGCCACGCGATCGATCGGATCCCAGCCGGCCCCGCGATGCATCCGCCACAGCCGCCGGGCGAAGTCGGATCGCTCGTGCGGCTCGAGCGCCACCGCCTCCGACCACAGCTCCAGGGGCAGTCGCGCGGCGAACGAGGTCGCCAGGTCGGGCACATCGGCGACCCCGTCGAGCACACGGCCGATCACCTGGTCGAGGGCATCGTCGATGCAGCGCTTCAGCGCCGCTTCGATGACGAGCTCGCCCCACAACGACCGTCCGTTGCGCGCTGCGAGGTACGCGTGTGCCCTCGGTCGGGACTCGTAGTTCGCGGTGTCGGCGAGCACCGAGGTGACGTCGTCGTACCGGGTGATCCAGAAGCGGTTGCCGACCCAGTCGCGGTAGCAGGGGTAGTTCTCCCGAAGCACGTCAACCAGCGCGTAGGGGTCGCTCAGGTAGTCGTCGCCGACGAGCTGACGCGGCGAGATCAGGTTGGTGGTCTCGCCGACGCGCTCGCGCTGGTAGACCTCGTACGTGCGGTAGCCATGACGCTCGTCCGGCTCTCCGGGATCCTCCTCGCCGGTGTGCGCGTCGACTCCGTGCCCCTGGGACGTGCTCACGCCGTCGGACGATCGAACGTCAGCCAGAGCTCCCGGATGGCCCCGAGGCCGATCGGTGCCAGCGACTCGCCGTCGATGTCCTTGGCCATCCGGGAGGCGGCGATGCGGACGTTGGGCATGTGCTCGAACAGGATCTGGCTGCCGATCACCGCCTCTTGATGGGAGATCCATGCGCCGGGGCACAGGTGTGGTCCCACGCCGAACGCCATGTGCGACCAGCGGCCATCGGTCGCGGCGCCGTCGTGGCCGGATCGCAGGATCTTCTCCGAGTAGAGGTCGTCGCGGAAGATGTCGAAGCGCTCGGGATCGCTGAAGACGCGATCGTCGTGGTTCGCCGACACGTCGACCATGTGCACCAGCGAGCCGGCAGGGATCGTGACCCCGTGGAGCTCGACATCGAACGTGTTGTGCCGGGGCTGACCGCCGATCGAGGTGGAGTGGCGCAGCATCTCGTGGAAGGCGGTGTTCCACAGCGACGAGTCGTCGCGCACCGCCTGCCACTGCTCGGGATGCTGGAGAAGCAGGTACCAGAGGTTGAGGATCGCCCCGCGCGTCGTCTCACCACCGCCGCCGACGACCAGGGCGACGAACGAGGTGATCTCCTCGGTCGACATCACGTCGCCGTCGATCTCACTCGTGCATAGCTCGCTGATGATGTCGAGGCAGATCGGTACGCCCGACGCATCGTGCAACCAGGTCGGTGCATGCCGCCGCTCCTCGACCAGTGAGCCGACATAGTCCTCGAGGTCTTGGCGTGCGACCAGTCCGTCATGATGCGTGTCGCTTCCGCCGAGCCCCTGCATCATGGCGTCGTACCACCACGTGAACTGGGTACGGGCGTCCTGGGGGATGCCGAGTACCTGCGCGACGACGGAGATCGGGAACTCGTTGGCGAATGCCGCGCCGAGCTCCAGGGTGACGGTCCCAGCGACCTCGTCGATCTCCACCCCCTTGGGGTTGGCCGGGGTATACCACTCGTCGATGAGGTCTTGGCCGAGCTCGCGAATGGCGTCGAGCCGCTTGGTCAGCGCAGCGCCGACAAGATGGCGTCCGTAGATGTTGCGCCGACGCCGATGCTCGATGCCGCTGAGCTCGAGTTGGGTGTTGCCGAGCACGCCCGACGAGGAGCCCTTCGGGATCGTGTTGAAGCCGATCTCGTCGAAGTAGCCGGCAGTGATGTCCTCGTAGCGGGTGACGTAGTAGCAGTTGTGCAACCGGTCGTGAAAGACCGGATAGTGGTCCCGCATGATCCGGTAGTACGGGTACGGATTCCGCCGGAACTCGCCGCTGGCGAAGATCCGCGGATCGATCAGCGGCGTGCCGTCCGGCGCGCAACCCATGTCGACGGCGGTGCCGACGGGCTGGAAATCGAACCGTCGCTTGGCACCTGGTCGATCGACGTCGAGCGAGTCATCGAGCACCGCGTCGAACGGGTTGCCGGCGTCGCCCATCGTGACCTCGCTCTCCTTACCTGCCTTAAGGCCGAAGCTACTCGCGGGCCTGGAGCGCGCCGTACTCGTCGCGCTCGACGGTTCGGTGCATGGTTTCGGTCAGCGGGGGAGTCGGTCCAGGGCTCGCATGGCCAGTGCACCGGCGACCGGGCCCGGGGTGAGCATGGCGAAGGCCCAGCCCCAGCCGGCGGCGTCGCGCACGACCGGCACGAGGAAGATCGTGAACACGGTGAGGACGAATCCGGTGGCGAGTTGGATCGTCAGCGCGGTGCCGACGAAGCGAGCGTCGACTTGCTCGGTCACTGCGGCGGAGAACTGGGCGGAGTCGGCCACGACCCACCAGCCCCACACGAGCGCGCACCCCAGCACGATCGGCCACGGCGCGTCGACCAGAAATCCGGTGATCGCCGATGCTGCAGCAGACCAGCGCAGCGCCCGACCGGCGGCCGCCGCCCGGCTGATGCGGTCGCTGACGACGCCCATGCGCCACGACCCACCGGCTCCGGCGGCGATGGTCGCGAACGCCGCGAGGCTGGCGGCCCGGGGTTCGTCGAAGACGTCTCGGTAGAAGACCGCGATCCAGGCCCACATCGCGTAGAGCTCCCACATGTGGCCGAAGTAGCCGAAGCTGGCCAAGCGGAAGCCGCGGTGGGCGACGATCGCGCGGACCTGACTCCACTCGAACGAAGCCGCCCGGGCAGTGTGGGGTCCGTCCGACGAGAAACGCTCGGCCGCGAGGCCCCCGGCGAGGGTGAGCGCGGAGATGACGTAGAGCAGCGGCTGCCAGTCGACCGTCGTGATGGCGTTGAGGAGATGGGGGAGCGCAGACCCGACCGTCAGGGCTCCGATCATGATCCCCAAGGCAACGCCGCGCCCTTTGAGGAACCAACTCGACATCGCCTTCATCGCAGGCGGGTACACGAGCGCCAACGCCGCGCCGGTGACGAGGCGAAGCACAAGCGCCAGTCCGAAGGCGTCGACGACCGGGATGAGCGCATTCGCTGCGGCCGCGGTTGCGGCACCGGCGAGGATCAGCCGCCGAGGAAGCACGCGGTCCGCAAGTCGGAGCAGCGACGAGCCGAACGCGCCGATCACGAAGCCGATCTGCACGGCGATGGTCAACCAGCTCGATGCCGTCGTCGAGAGTTCCCATCGCTCACGTAGTTGGCCGATCACGGCTGCCGTGGAGAACCACGGTGCCATCGTCAGCACCAGCGAGGCCGCGAGGATCACGAGCTGTCGCCGGGCGACGCTGGAGGAGGCCTCGGTCATCACCTGCATTCTCGTCGCAATGGCCCCCGCATGGCGGTACCTGTCACACTGGCACATGGTCGACGTTGCCCCCGGACCCACGATCGTCCACCAGGCCGCTCCGGTTCCGCCGCTCCCTATCACCGCCGAGCGCTACATCTCGCCGCAGTGGCTGGCAGATGAGGCGGCCCACCTGTGGCCGTCGCAGTGGCTCTTCGCCTGCTTGGTTCGCGACGTCGACGCGCCCGGGAAGTACGTCGTGTTCAACCTCGGCCGCGAGTCGATCCTGGTTGCCGGGACATCCGATGGCTCGATTGCCGCCAGCTACAACGTGTGCCAACACCGCGGCGCCCGCGTGATGACCGACGAGCGCGGCTGCGCCGAGGCGATGACGTGTCCCTACCACGGGTGGTCGTACCGGCCCGACGGGCGGCTGGTGGTCGTGCCCGACAACAACCGGTTCCCCGGCGGCAAGGTCGATCGCTCGGAGCGAAGCCTGAAGCCGGTCCGGGTCGAGACGTGGCTCGGCATGGTCTGGGTGTGCATGAACGAGGCGGCGCCGCCGTTGCGGGAATGGCTCGGCCCCGTCGCCGAGCGGCTCGCTCCGTTCGATCTCGACAACTACTCGCTCTACGGGGATCAGACCGTGGAGCTGGCGTGCAATTGGAAGGCGGTCTTCGACAACTTCGGCGAGCTGTATCACGTGGAGCACATCCACCCGCAGCACGAGAAGATGTTCGACTGCCCGACCGCGACGATCGATCTGTTCGCCAACGGGCACACCTCGGTGACGATCGACGGCCACACCGTGAACACCCGGCTTCCGATCCCCGACGAGCCCACGCCGTACCTCGATCTTCAGCTTCGGAAGTTCGGCGGAGACCCGACCGCGTACCACGGCCGGGTCCTGGACATTCGCGAGGACATCCGGAAGATGCGGCGCGACCTCGGCCCGGCCCGCGGCTGGGACTACGACGCCTTCACCGACGAGCGCTTGAGCGACATCGAGCAGTACAACGTCTTCCCCAACACGATGATCACGGTGCAGCCCGACGATGCCTTGGTCACACGAGCCCGCCCGCATCCGACCGATCCCAACCTCTGTCTCTGGGACAAGTTCACGTTCCACCGTCCGCCATCGGCTTCGGTGGCCGAGGCGGCGGGGGTCGACTTCGATCCGTTCGATGCTCGTGACGTTGCGCCGGCCGGGCGCCCTGAACACGACCGCTTCACCCAGGAAGACGTGATCGCCGGTACCAAGTCGATGACCGCAACGATCGACCAGGACATCCACTTCATCCGCGACGTGCAAGCCGGCATGCACTCGCGCGGCTTCGACCAGCAACTGCTGAACCACGACGAGGTCCGGATCCAGCACTACCACGACTGGATGGACCATGTGATGGGCAAGCGGTGATGGGCAAGCGGTGATGGGCAAGCGCTAGCCGTTCGGCCGAGGGTTACGATCGCCGCATGGCGTCGGTCGAGCATCGCTGGCAAGCCGGGATGGGGGCCATCACCGGGGCGCTGATCGCCGACTCGATCCGTGCCGGCTCGACCGTGTGGACGGACCGAGGGCGCGCCATGCTGGCCCATGCCGAGGACCTGCTCCGCGGCCACCCCACGCCGATCGACCTGACCGCGCATGAGGGAGTCGCCGTCGCAGTCGGCCTCGCCGACGCCGCCCCTCCGCTGCTGATGGACGCGGCGATGGTCGAGCTGATCGATGCGACCCGCGGCTGGCTCGACGGGGCCGACCCGCTGGCATTCACCGATGCGGGTCTCGTCCAGGCGGCCGATCTGGCTCGGGGCAGTCTCGACTTCGAGTCGATGGTGGCGACGCCGGACGACGATGTCGTGGCGCTCCTCGCCGGCGCGCTTCGCGGACTCGAGCGGGGGATCGGTGCCATACCCGCGCGCAGGGTCGCGGCGATCGGGGATCCCGACGGACGCCGCGGCCGCCGCTACGTCTCCCGACTCGTCGACCGCATGCTGCGTCTCGAACGCAATGACTGGTACGACGCCCGCTCACGGCGCGGTCCCAAGGAGGTCCTACCCGGCGTCTGGCTGGCGAACATCCACGGGCTCGGAGCCTTCACCACCGAGCATCCCGATGGCCTCGTGCTCTCGTTGTGCGACATCGAGGGTCGCCTCGACGACCACGAGCACCAGATCACCTTTCACCTCGATGACTCGCCGAAAGCCGAGGCGAACCCCGACCTCGGTGTGGTGCTCGACGAGGTGCTCCACGAGGTTCGCACGGCGCGAGCGGGTGATCAGCCGGTGCTTGTCCACTGTCGCCACGGGGCCTCGCGAACCGGGCTGATCCTGCGCCTCCTCCTTGCAGAGGAACATGGGCTCGACGCCGAGGACGCCTTGATGGAGGCCCAGTGCGTCTGGCCGCATACCAGTACCTGGAACGCGGCGTGGAATCGGGTGGTCGATCGACGGTGCTCGGCTTCTCGGGCGGATTCGATCGCGCCGAGCAGCTGAAACCGTCCGAGATCGGATCGGGCCCCGAGATCGGGGCCAGCGGAGCTAGTTGGTTCGCGGCATGACCGGCGGTTGCTTGTCGATCCGGCCTTGCGCAACCGCGAGGGCCTGCTCGCCGTAGTGCTCGTGGGGCAGGATCCAGAACTGGTCGGCCTCGACGGCATCGGCGACGATGACGGCCACCTGCGTCGGGGTCATCGTCTCGGTGTGGTCGGCGCCGAACTCGGCCAACTCGACCGAGCCCGGTTCGACGCCGGGGCGGTTGCGCTCGCTGCGGTTGATGTTGGTCGAGACGACCCCGGGGCAGAGCACCGAGGCGCTGAGTGCCGTGGGTCGGAACTCGTGCCAGAAGCTCTGGGTCATGCCGACGACGGCGTGCTTGGCGGCCACGTATGACGCGATGCCGGGGAATCCAAGGATCCCGGCGGTCGATGCCGTGTTGACGAAGTGGCCCGGCTCCTCGGAATCGCGCATCCGCGGACCGAACGCCAACATGCCGTGCACCACGCCCCACATGTCGACGTCGATGACCCACTTCCAGTCCTCCAGCGACGCCAGCCCGTCACCGAACGCCACTACGCCTGCGTTGTTGCACACGATGTTGACGTGGCCCTTCCAGGCGAAGGCCTGGTCGGCCAGTGAGGACATCGAATCCATCGAGGTGACGTCGCACTCCAGCCCGAGCGCGTCCACGCCACCCTCTCCGAGCTCGGCCACCGCCCGTCCGAGCGCACTCGCCTCGATGTCGGCGACGACCACCGACATGCCTCGTCGACCGAACTCGTGACACAACCCGAGCCCGATCCCGCTCGCGCCGCCCGTCACCACGGCCACCTGGCCCGCTTCGATTTTCATGCCTTCGGGTCTAGCAGCCTCTGCGACCCGTAAGGTGCAGACGATGTCCCTCACCACGAACACGACCCTGTCGCGTGCCGACGGAGTCGGGGTCGGGGCCAAGGAACTCGTCGTCCTGCTTTCATCGATCATGGCCCTGATGGCGGTCGGGATCGACCTGATGCTTCCCGGCTTCGACGACATGCGCGAGACGTTCGGCCTGGGCGAGGGGTCGAACCGCACGGGCCAGGTCATCACCTTCTACTTCTTCGGTCTGGCGATCGCCCAGGTCATCTATGGACCGCTCGCCGATCGGTTCGGCCGGAAGCGGGTGCTGTACGTCGGCCTGAGCATTTACGTCGTGGGCGCAGCCGCTTCGGCACTCGCGCCGACGTTCGAACTCCTGCTGGCGAGTCGAGTCCTTTGGGGCGTGGGCGCAGCGGGCGCTCGAGTCGTCGCGACATCGATCATCCGCGACTGTTTCGCCGGCGACCGCATGGCCAAGGTCATGTCCCAGGTCATGGCGGTGTTCATGGTCGTGCCGGTGTTTGCTCCGGCACTGGGATCGCTCATTCTCACGGTCCTGCCGTGGCAGGCGATGTTCTGGTTCTGCGCGGTCTGGGCCGGTGTCGTGGCCGTCTGGGTCACCCGCCTCCACGAGACGCTTGACCCGGCGCACGTTCGGTCGGTGAGCCCCCGCGAGGTGGTCCGCTCCTACGGCGAAGTCGCCAGGACCCGTGTCGCACTGTGGAACACCTTGGCCACGGTGTTCCTGCAGGCGGTCTTCACCACCTATCTCGCATCGATCGAGCTGATCATCGGCGACATCTTCGATCGGGAGTCGCAGTTCGCCCTGATCTTCGGTGTGGTCGCGGTGGGGTTCGGTATCAGTGCGATTCTCAACAGTCGGCTCGTCGAACGCTTTGGGATCCAAGCGATGGTGCGTTCCGGGTACACGGTCGCGATCGCGGCGGGTGTGGCGCTGGTGCTGCTCTCGACGGTCGCCGACGGCCGTCCGAGCTTCTGGCTGTTCATGCCCGTGCTCGCCGTCGCGCTCGCCAGCTTCATGCTGTTGACGCCGAACCTGAACACCGCCGCGATGGAGCCGCTCGGTCACGTTGCCGGTGCGGGTTCTGCGTTCACGAGCGCGATGCGGGTCGGCTTTGGCTCGGTGATCGCCAGCTTCTTCACCGGCCTGATCGACACCTCGGTCACCCCGTTCGCCGTCGTCCTGCTGGCTATGGCCCTGTGTTCGGTGGCCAGTTGGCAGATGGTGAGTCGGCGGGCCGTCAGCTCGCCGGGCTGAAGCCGATCCGGAGTTCCTTGAGGGCTCGCAGGAAGTAGTTCGGCGCGATCGTCAGGTCGGTGTCGTCGAGGAACCACAGGTCGTCGATCCGCTCGACGAGCGCCCGGAAGCCGAACAGCAGCTCGCGGCGAGCGAGCGGCGCTCCCATGCAGAAGTGGGTGCCGAATCCGAACGTCACATGCTTCTTGGCGTCGGCGCGTTCCAGGTCGAAGCGTGCCGGGGCCTCGAAGACCCGTTCGTCGCGATTGGCCGCCGCGTAGCCGATGAGCACCATCGAACCGGCCGGGATCGTCACGCCGTGGAGCTCGGTCTCGACCACGCAGGTGCGGCTCAGACGCTGCACCGGCGACTCGAGCCGGAGCACTTCCTCGACCAGCACCGGCAGGAAGCGATCGGGGTCCGACTTGAGCCGCGCCCACTGATCGGGGTGCTCGATGAGCAGCCGCACACCACCTGAGAGTGCGTTGGTCGTCGTCTCGCTCCCACCCACGAAGGTGTCAGCCATCATTTCGGCGTGGAGTTCGTTGTCGTTGAGGCAGCGTCCCCATTCGGGAATCTCGGTGTTGACCAGATCGCTCAGCAACGTGTCGTCGGGCTCGGCGCGCAGGCGTTCGAAGATCGGTTGGAAGTAGTGCTGGGCCTCGATCTCCATCTCGGTCGACCAGATGGCTTCGTCGCGGGTCTGCATGAGTCCCAGCCGCTGGACCCACGCATCGGTCCAGGCCTTGATCTTCCAAATGTCCGCGGGGTCGGCGCCCATCTGGATCCCGATCACGATGAGCGGCAGTGGAACGGCGAACTGACTGACCCAATCACAATCGCCGTTGTCGATGAACGCATCGATCAACTCGTGGGCCAGACCCTCGATCTGGGGTTCGAGGGTGCGGATGCGTTTCGGTCGGAAGGCGTGGTCGAAGAGCGTTCGCATCTCCTTGTGCTCGGGGTCGTCGCGGCCGGCGAGCGTCGGCGCAGGAACCCAGCCCTTCTCCTGGTACAGCGCAAGGATCTCGGGATCGGTGCGGTTGCGGCGATAGGCCTTGCGCGAGTTGACGAAGCGGTCGGTGTCCTGCAGGACGGCCCGGACGTCGTCGTGCCGGGTGATCACGTACGCCTGCAGCTTCGGATCGAACCAGACCGGTGCGTCGTCGCGCATCGCTCGGTAGGCGTGATACGGGCAGTCGTTGATCGCCGGGTCGAAGAAGTCGACGTCGGCGACGGCCATCGACTCGTCGATTGCGGGTGCGTCCTCCATGAGTCCCCCTTGGAGCCGGTCCCGTCCGTCAGCCTAGATTCGGGTCATGGCCCGAGACCCCATCGCCGAACTTGTCCACCTCTATGCCGATGCAGTCGTGCACCACGACGGCGACCAGTGGGGCGCGACCTGGGCCGAGGATGCCGTCTGGGAGCTCGGCAAGGGGCGACGGGTCGAGGGTCGCGAGGCGATCCTCGAGTTGTGGCATGGGGCCATGGGTGGCTTCAACGCGGTGATCCAGACGGTGCTCAACGGCACGTACGAACTCGACGAGGCGGCCGGCACCGGGTCCGGGCGCTGGTACATCCAGGAGCACTGGCATCGGGCGAGCGGTGACAAGGGCAAGCTGCTTGCCCACTACGACGATCGGTACGTCCGCGTCGACGATCGTTGGCTTTTCGCCAGTCGTGAGTTGGTCGTGCACTACGGCGGGCCACAGGACCTGTCCCTCGACTTCCAGAACGCGTGGGGGCCGGGCGAGGCCACCGACTAGTCGATGGCCGACCACGCAGCCGGCGGACCCGACGTCGAGATCGCCGGCACCTTCAACGCGAGAGACGCGGGCGGGTGGCCGACGCAGGGCGGCGCGGTCATGCGGACCGGCGTGCTGTACCGCGCCGCATCGCTTGACCGGATCGACGCGGCCGGGCGTGCCGACCTGCTCAGGCTCGGCGTGCGGACGGTCGCGGACTTGCGGTCAGGGTCGGAGATCGATCGCGCCGGGCGTTTCGACCCCTCGGACACTGGCATTGCGTGGCGCCACCTCGAGTCCGACTTCGGTCCGCCCAACGCTGACCCCGAGCGGATGGCCGAGGTCTTGGTCGATGACGACCCGATGGCCGGGCTCTACGTGCGAATGCTCGACGAGGGCATGCCGATGTTCCGCGAGGGCCTTCGTCTGCTCGCCGAGGACGACTCCACGCCGCTGCTCATTCACTGCACGTCGGGCAAGGACCGAACGGGATTGTTCGCGTTGTTCGTCCAGCTGATCTGTGGGGTTGACGTCGAGACGGCCATGCTCGACTACGAGCGCAGCGGCGCCGCGATGGGCGGCATCCACGACGACATGGAAGAGCGGTACCCGGAGATGTCGGCCGCGGGCGTGGAGAAGCTGCGCCGCATGGCCGATGTGGACCGCCGCTGGGTCGAGGGCGCGCTGGGCTCGATCGGAGGCGTCGATGGCGTGGCGGACTGGCTGACCTCGATCGGCGTCACCCTCGAACACCAAGAAGCCATCCGCGGCCGCTTCCTCTAACCGACACCGAACCCACCGATCCGACATCAAACCTGGCACCGATGTCGTTTCGCGCTGCCGCGGCGACATCAAACCTGGCACCGATGTCGTTTCGGCGGGACCTACTCGCCGGGGCGGCGACCCGCGGCGGGGGAGTTCTTGAACATCTGCTCGCTGTCGAAACCGATGCGGGTGTCGGGTGCGATCTCGATGATCACGCGGCCGGGGGTGTCGAGGTGTTCGGCGAATGCGACCTGGGCTGACTCGTCGAAGGGTCGGACCTTGGCGGCAAGCGCGGGGTAGAACCACGACTTGACCTGGTCGTCGTCACGCACTGTCGCATTGCCCTTGTAGGTCACCGTCTGGCTGCTGCCGATCGACGTCCCTCGGCTCGAGATGCACACGGCGACACGAGGTCGAGCCATCACCGCCGGCACCCGCTTGCGTCGGCGGGTGCACGTGATCCAGAAACGGCCGTCGCGCCAGAGGTAGTTCATGATCACGCCGACCGGGTCGCCGTCCTTGGTCGACCACATGAAGGTGCACTCGATCTGCTCGTCGAGCAGGTGCTCCTCACGTTCGTTGGACAGCGTGAAGATGGAGACATCCTCGTAGCTGTCGACGTACTCGTCCTCTTCGGCGCCACTCATGTCCGAACCCTACGTCAGTCGTCGAAGGCGCTGGAACTGCCGCTTATGGCGCGAGTTGCCCGCTCTTGTCGCCTTCGGCGCCGGGCCGCTCGGGCCCCGGCCGGCCTCCGGCACGGCCTCTAAGCTGCCGCGATGGGACGAATGCAGGGGAAGGTCGCCGTCGTGGTCGGCGGCGCATCGGGTTTCGGATTGGCGACCTCGGAGCGGTTCGCCGAGGAGGGTGCCACGGTGGCCATCCTCGGCCGGCGCGGCGATCTGGCCCGCGAGGTCGCCGAGCGGCTCGGTGGGAGCGGTCACGCGTGCGACATCGTCGATTTCGACGGCATGCATGCCGCAACGGCCGAGGTCGTCGAACGACACGGTCGCATCGATGCCGCCGTGAACTACGCCGGGTTCCAGCGCAACGTGCCGCTCAAGGAGATGACGCCCGACATCTGGCAACCGATGATCGACGTGCAGCTCACCGGCGCGGTCTGGTTCATCCGAGCGATGGCCAACGCCATGGCCCAGATCGGCGGCGGTTCGATCATCTCGACCTCGTCGCTCACGGCCCAGAACCCGTCGGCCGGGCAGGCCGCGTACGCGGGTTCGAAGAAGGCTCTCGAGTACATCACCCAGATCGCGGCCATCGAGTACGGCGACGACAACGTGCGCGTCAACGCCATCGCCGCCCACTTGATCGAGACGCCGATGACCGCTGAGATCTTTGAGCGCAAGCTGGTGATCGAGGCGGTGCGTCAGCAGACCCCGCTCGGTCGGATGGGCCACGTGGACGACATCGCCAATGCCGCGCTCTTCCTTGCCAGCGACGAGGCGGGCTACATCAGCGGTCAGACGATCTGTGTCGACGGTGGCGCATCAACCCAGAAGCTGCCGACCGCGAACGACTACGCGCTGCTCGCCCAGGCGCGCCCCGAGCTGCTGTAGCTGTCGCTCGCTTCGCTCACGTACACAGTTTCGGCTGGCGCCGAAACTGCCGCGCATGACGATCTGTAACGATCGGTGCCTGGCACCAAGCGTTACAGGCAGCACGACGGCTTCACGGGAGTTCGATGATGGTGACGGCGCCGGTGGCGCCGTCAATGGAGATCGTCGCGCCATCGGGGATACGGCGGGTGGCGTCGACGACGGACACGGCGCACGGCACGCCGAGCTCGCGACACACGATCGCCGCGTGACTCGCCACGGCGCCGACGTTGACGACCACGCCTGCAGCGGCCAGGAACAACGGTGTCCAGGACGGGTCGGTGGTCGGTGCGATCATGATGTCACCGAGGTCGACCGCACCGGGGTCGCTCGGGTCGAGCACGATGCGGGCCACGCCGGTGACCGAGCCGGGCGCGCCCGCGGCGCCCTGCAGGACCTCGCCGAGGGCGGCGGTTGCCACCTCGGCCGAGTTCCGTGCGGCCCATTCCGCAATCGGCGGGACACCGTCCTCGCGCTTCACGATGTAGGGCGGCTCACGTTCGGCCAAGGTGGCGAAATCGTCCGCCCGCTCGGCAAGCGTTGCACCCATCGACGCCGGGTCGGCCACGAAGTCGTCGAGCTCGTTCTCCATGAGCATGAACACGTGGTCAGCTGACTCGATCGAGCCGGCGTCGGCGGCACGCGACCCGAGCTCGACCATGGCGAGCTTGCCCTCGTGGATCGCTCGGATGCAGGCGTTCTTGCCCATCTCCCGCAGCTTGAAGAACACGCTCGCCGAATGAATCCCCGCCGAGAGGCCACCGTGCGCCTCGGCGTCGCCTTCGACCATGGCCAAGACCTCGGCGGCGAGGGCCTCGCGTTCGGCCGCCGCGGCGGCCTTGGCGGTGTGGGGTGATCGGTCATCGCTCTGATGACGCAGCCGATCGATCATCCCCAACGCGAGCGAGGGTTGTGTGGTCCACGAGGGTGCGCCCATGTCCCACTCGTTGGGTCCCCGGTGCCCGTGGACGTCGATCAGTGCCGCCCAGTCCGCCAGGAACGCCGCGACGGCGTCATCGTCGCGACCGTCGAGGCGATCCAGCAGCCCGCCGACGCCGTCGTCGAACGCGGCCATGAGCGACTCGCTCGCGGCGACACGCCGACTCATGTCCCACATCGCGAAGCTGGCCTCGGCCGACTCGACATCGCCGATGGCGGCCATCAGCTTGACCGCATCGTCGCCTCGGCCGATCGCGCCGCAGATCGCCTGCACCGCGCCGGGTCCGAGCGAGGCGCCGAGCGCTGACTGGCAGTACGGGACCCATGCCTCATAGAGCAACTGCGTCATGTCTCGGGCACGAGCGATGAGCTCGGCGTCGCCGAGCGCCGACAGATCCGGCCGGTCGGCGACCGCCGCCTTGGCCTTGACCGAGGCATCCTCCTGCGCCGGGAACGAGTCGGTGGACATCGCCCAGCCCATCGTCTCGGCCAGGCGTCCGGCATGGACGTCGCTGTCGTCGTCGGGATGCGCCTCGTATGGCGGAACGCCGGGATGATCGCCGAAATAGGCCTCGTCGATCGCCGCCGGAGTCGCGCCCGGCATGCGTGCGCCCATGATCCGAGGGAGCGAGAGCTGGTTGTAGAAGTAGCCGCCCCAGTTGCCGAAGACCTCGCGCGGGGTCAGCGCGAACTCGTCGTCGTCGAGCACACCGAACGCGATGAAGCCGTCGGCGACGCCCGGGATACAGCCCTTCACCCACCCGAGCGACCAGCCGAGTGGCGTGAACGGTTCCGGTCCGACCTCGTCGGCGTTGGCGCGGGTGTAGTACGGAAACCGAGGGCTCAGCTCGGTGTCGGTGATCCAGCGTTCCATCGCATCCCCCTGTTTCGATGTGCGACCAGGGTGCACGCTCAGCCCGAGGCGTGCAAGCGGGGCCCGTTGTGGGTTCAGGCGATGAGGACCTCGGCTTCGATCTCGACCGGCATTCCCCAGGGAAGCGAGCTCATGCCGACGGCCGATCGGGAGTGCGCGCCGACTTGGGGCCCGAAGATCTCGATGATCGTGTCGGAGAAGCCGTTGATGACCGCGGGTTGGTCGCCGAAGTCGACCCCGCACCGAACCATGCCGAGGGCCTTGACCCATGCCGTGATCCGGTCGAGCGAACCGAGCGTGCGCTGCAACGATCCGAGCATTGACAGCGCCACCAGCCGGGCCGCGGCATAGCCCTCGTCGATCGACAGCGTGTCGCCGACCACGCCACGCATGGTCACGCGACCGTCGGGATCCTGGGGTCCGTGGCCGGACACGATCGCCCGGTCACCGACCACGCGGACGAAGTCGAAGGGCAGCACCACTCCTGGCGGCAGGACCGGTTCCGGCGGCAGCACCAGCCCGAGTTCCACAACGCGATCGTCGATCGCTCCCATGTCAGATCACTCCCGCTTGGGTGAGCGACGATACCTCGTCGTCGGAGAAGCCGATCTCGGCCAGCACGGTCCTCGTCGACTCGCCGAGGCCGTCCACACTCCATCGACCCTCGACCGCCGTCTCGCTGAAGCGCACGGGCGGTGACGCCGACCGAATGCCGCCCAGCACCGGGTGTTCCCACTCGTGGATCACCTCGTTGTGCACGACCTGGGGGTCGGTGAAGACGTCGGCGAGCTCGTTGATCGGCGCAGCCGGCACCTCGTGCTCCTCGAGCTTGGCCAGGATGTCCGCCGTGGCGAACGAGCGGAAGGTGGAGTCGAGCAGGGCACCGAGTTCCTCGAAGCTGGCGAGCCGCTCGGCGATGTCGTGGAACCGTGGCTCCTCCCACCACTCGGGATGCCCGAGCGCAGTGCACAGGCCCTCCCACTCGCTGTCGCTCACGGCGAAGTACACGAGGTTGCCGTCGGCGGTCGCCTGGAGCCGGTACACGTCGTGGAGCAGCACGCCCGGTTTGCCTTCGCGCTCGAAGGTGAGGCCGTTGTAGTTGTCGGGCCACAAGAAGTAGAGCAGCGAGTCGAGCATCGGGATCTCCAGATGTTGGCCTCGGGTCTTGCCGGTGGCCCGTGCGAGCAACGCGGCCGTGATCGCCTGCGCGGAGGTCAGCGCCGTCGACTTGTCGCCGATGATCGTGCGCACCAGGTCGGGGATCGGGATGTCCAGGCTTCGCTGCACCGAGGCCACGCCGGAGATCGCCTGAATGATCGGGTCATAGACCCGCCACTGGCTGTACGGGCCGGTCGGGCCGAAGCCGGAGATCGATACGTAGATCAGGTCGGGGTTGACCTCGTGCAACGCTTCGACGCCGATCCCCATGCGCTCGCAGGCTCCCGGACGGAAGTTCTGGATGAACACGTCGGCGGTCGCCACGATCCGCTTGACCGTCTCGACCCCTGCGTCCTGGGACAGGTCGACGGCGACACTCCGCTTGCCGCGATTGCACGAGAGGAACATCGCCGAGACATCGTCGGACCCGAACCCTCCGTGACGCGTGATGTCCCCGGTCGGTGGCTCCACCTTGATCACGTCGGCGCCTTGGTCGGCGAGTATCTGGGCACACCATGGCCCGGACACCACCGCCGACATGTCGACGACCCGGATGCCCTCCAGCGGTCCGCTCATCCTGTTTCCTCCTCTGGTGCGACCTGATGGTGCGCGTTAATGTGGGATTTCCTCAGCGCTTGTCGAACTCGATGTGCAGGCCTTCGAAGGCGCGAAGGGTGAAGTTGACCGAGTGATGGAACGTGTTCCGGTCGGCCATGAATCGCACGTTGGCGATCCGACGCATGAGTTCCTGCCAGGCGATCGTCTGCTCCAGGCGGGTCAGCCCGGCGCCTGGGCAATGGCTCTCGCCGATCGAGAACGCGAAGTGCCGGTGGCTGTTCGTGCGGTCGATGTCGAGATCGGTCGGGCAGTCGAACTGGGCCGGGTCGCGGTTGGCCGCGGCATAGCGGATGTGCACGTGGCTTCCCCTGGGGATCTCCACCCCGCAGAGCTCGGTGTCCTCGGCGGTGTGGCGGTCCATCCCCTGGGTCGGTGACTCGAGCCGGAGCACCTCGTCGACCCAGCGCCGGGCATCGCCCGGTGTGTCGTGCAGCCGCTGCTGCATCTCGGGATGTTGGACGATCAGCCACATGCCCGATGTCAGTGCGAAGGTCGTCGTCTCATTGCCACCGATGAACAGATGGTCGACGATGTTGATGATCTCGCCGTCGGTCAGTTGCCGCGTCTCGGTGGGCAGCTCGACCGTGGTCGTGGCGAGGTGGGTGATGATGTCGTCGCGTGGCCGCGCCCGACGGTCGGCGATGTGCTCGGCGATGTAGTGCTGGAACTCGACCATGAGCGCGACTGCCTCGCGTTGGGCTTGCGGGTCGAGCTGCAACGAGTACGGCGCTACCCAGGCCTCGCTCCAGATCCGCAGTTGCTCGAGATCGCTGAGCGGAAAGCCCATCATCGTGGTGATCACCCGACTCGGAAGCGGCCGGGCGAAGGCCTCCATGAACTCGACCCGGCCGTCGTCGATGAACGCGTCGATCAGCTCGTTGGCCGTGTCGGTGATGAGCGTGCGCTGCTCCTGGGCGCCGGCGACGGTGAAGAAGTGGTCGATGAGATCGCGCCATCGTCGATGCTCGGGTGGGTTCACACCGAGCGGCAGCGCCTTGGGCCAGCCGTCGCGCTCGAACATCGCGCGGGCTTCGGGGTCGGTGAGCGTGGGACGTGCGCCGCCGTCGCCGCGGCGGAACAGATCGGTCCGCCGAAGTACGTGGTAGATCTCGTCGTAGCGGGTGAGGAAGAAGGTGCGGGTGCCGGGCACGTGGTACACCGGGCACTCGCGCTGGAGCAGGTCGTAGGTCGGGTACCAGTTCTCGATCGCCTCGGGGGAGTAGACGTCGACCTCGTCGACCGTTTCGGGATGTCCGGGGCCGGCCACGACGGCTCGCTCGCCTGTCGCTAGCGAGGGTTGGCCGGCTCGCGCGACCAGTTGACGTCGAAGTCGACGGCGATGTCGAGCACCTGGAAGGCGCGCCCCATCCCGACACAGAACCCGGCGACGACCGTCAGCTCGAGCATCTCTTGATCGCTGAAGTGTTCCTCGCACCGAGCCCAGAACTCGTCATCGATCCCGGTGTGGTTGATGGCGAAACGCTCGCCGAACTCGATGGCGAGCTTCTCGCGGGTCGTGAACTCATCGAGTTCGTAGTACCGACCGACCGAGTTGTAGAGGTCGTCGTCCATGCCTTGCTGCATCGCCGATGCCGCACGGGTGTTCAGTCAAACGTGGCACTCGTTGAGCTGCGCGATCCGCATGCGCATCGCCTCACGCTCGCGGATCGGCAGGCTGCACTGCTCGTACGCCGCCTTGCCCATCGCGGCGAGGCCGGCGCCCATGTGCGGCGCTATCTGCCAGATGCGTGACGACTCCTGGCCGTCACCTTTCGGTACGTCGATCCGAGCCATCGTTCCCCCTGATCGCTGCGTGGTCGTGCCCCGACGCTAGTGCCCGAGTTGCCAGCGCGCCCGATCCCTGGTCGACCGCGGTGGCGTAGCATGGGTCCGTTCTCGAGCGGTGGAAGGCGATCCAGCGATGAGGCGCTCTCGAATCGTGGCGGTCGTGCTGTTCGTGTTGTTGGTGCTCGCCGCGTGTGGCGGCGGGTCCGAACCGACGTCGGCGGTCGGTAGCGACGACGCTGACAATCGCAGCGGGGAGGTCGAAGCGACCGTTCCGGAGACCACGGAGGAGGCGGAGGAGGCGGACGCAGCGCCCGACGACGTCTCGGCCTCGGCCGAGCCGTCGGTCAGTACAGAACGCGACGAGGATCCGGCCGCCGATGGGCCGTCCGACGACGTGACGTCCGCAGAACCGGCGCCGCCGGGAGCTCGCAGCGAGCTGGCGGAGTCGGTCGCCGACGCCGAGGATCCCCTGGCGGCACTGCTCGGCTTCGACAGCTTCGAAGACCCGGCCTTCATCCTCGAGCAGCAACGCCGGGTCGACGCCCTGGTCCAGGAGTGCATGCTCGCGGAGGGATTCGAGTACGCACCCCAGGACATCGACGCTGACCTCTTGGCATTCGGCCGCTCGATCGCCCCGAACCTGACCGACGAGGAGTTCGCCGCGGCCTACGGCTATGGGATCGTCGCAAGCGCCAACCAACTGCTCGCCCTGCTCAATGCGTCGGTCGACAATCCGAACGCGGCGATGTTCCGGGCGATGTCGGAAGCCGAGCGAGACGCCTGGGTCTTCGCGCTGCTCGGACCGGGCGTGGAGATCGATGTCGAAACCGGAGCCCTGGTCGATCCCGAGAGCGGCGAGGAGCTCGATCCGACGCAACTCGCGTTTCGCGGCACCGGCTGCGCTTCCCAGGCGAATCAGGAGATCTTCGGAAGTCTCCAGGCGCTGATCGCCTTGACCCCTCGTCTCGAGGAACTCACCGATCGCATCGAGGCCGATCCTCGCATCGTCGAGATCACGGCTGCGTGGTCGAGTTGCATGGCGGAATCGGGCTTCGAGTACCGCTCGCTGGCTGAGCCCGCGGACGAATTCAGTTTCGAGGTCAACCGGATCGTCGGCCCGCTGTTGCAACAGGCCAATGCGGCCACATTCTCCGGCGACGTCGAACCGCTCGCCTTCAGTCCCGAGGAGGTCGAACGCCTCGACACCCTCCTCGTGGATGAGATCGCGGCGGCCACGGTTGACCACGCATGCGTCGACCCGTTCCGCGACGAGCTGATGACGATCGATCGCTCGTACGAGCTCGACTTCATCGATGAGAATGCGGGCGTTCTGGCCGACGTTGCCGGCTAGCGCTCCACGTGTGACTCAATCGGCCGCGAGCTCGGCCGAGGCGAGACGGATGCAGAGGGCGACAACCTCCATCGCCTGTTCGACCTCGGCGAGCGGCGGTCGGGTCGGCGCGAGCCGGATGTTTCGATCGTCCGGGTCCACGCCGCCGACGTGGGTGGCGCCGGCGGGTGTGAGGGCCACACCGGCTTCACCGGCGAGCTCGACCACGCGACGGGCGATCGGTTCGGCGGTCACGAGGTGGACGAAGTAGCCGCCCTTGGGATCGGTCCATTCAGCCAGGCCTGAGTCGCCGAGCTGGGTTCGGAGCACACGCTGCACGGCTTCGAACTTCGGGCCGATGATCTCGGCGTGGGCCTCCATCAGTCCGGCGAGACCGCCGGGGTGCCCGTCGAGGAACTTGACGTGGCGCCACTGTTCGAGCTTGTTCGGGCCGATGGTCGACAGCGACAGCCAGCTGCTGAAGTGGGCGACATTGGCGTCGCTTGTCGCCATCGCACCGATGCCGGCGCCGGAGAACGTGATCTTCGATGTCGAACCGAAGAGCACGACCCGGTCTGGATTTCCGGCTTCGGCCGCCGCGTCGAGAAGGTTCTTCGGCTCGTCGCGATCCTCGCCCAGGTGATGCACGCCGTACGCGTTGTCGGCGAACACCGTGAAGTCCGGGGCGGCGGCGGTCATCGAGGCCAGTCGATCGACGTTGGCGTCGGAGATCGAGTCGCCGGTCGGGTTCGAGTACACGGGCACGAAGAACACGCCCTTGATCGAGGGGTCGTCGGCGACCAGGGATTCGATGGCGTCGAGGTCAGGCCCGTCGTCATCGATACCGACGGTGACCAGCTCGAAGCCGAGGCCCTGCAGGAGCGTGAAGTGGCGGTCGTAGCCGGGGATGGTCACGATCATCTTCGGTGGTGTGTCGCCGCCGGACCAGGGTGCGCCATCGGCCCGGGCGCCTCGGATGAGGCAGCACAGCAGCGTCTGGCTCATCAGCATGAGGCTGGCGTTGTTGCCGCAGATCACGTTGTCGGCGTCGACCCCGAGCAGGTTGCCCATCAGCTTCCGAGCCTCGGGGAGCCCGGCCGGACCGCCGGGATAGTTCCGCAGCGCAACCCCGCTCGGCGTCACGAGCTCGTCGTCAGAACCCAACACGTCGAGCATGCCGTTGGACAGGTCGAACTGTTCGTCGCTCGGTTGGCCGCGCGTCATCGACAGATCGAGGCCTCGGGCCACGAGGGCGGCGTGTTCGGAGCGAAGGGCGTCGAGATCGGTCATCGGCGAACAGGCTATGACCACCAGAACGACATGGGTGCCAGGTTTGATGTCGGTCGGCGTGCGTCGAAACGACATGGGTGCCAGGTTTGATGTCGGGTTGTGGGGTGCGGGTCCGACTCTGAGGCGGAATTGATCGAGCGATAGGCTCGGGGCAGGACGAGCCGAGGGGGACGCCATGAGCGATCTCGCCACACCCAGCAGCGAACCGAGCGAGGTGCCGATCGGCATCACGCGAGCCAAGGCTCCCGAACCCAGCCTGACCGACCGGCCGATCACCGGAAACCGCTACGTCAGCCAGGAGTTCGCCCAGGCCGAGTGGGACTGCCTGTGGCCCCGCGTGTGGCAGGTCGCCGGCCGCGTCGACCAGATCCCCAACGCCGGCGACTACGTGACCTACGAGATCGGGCGCGACTCGATCATTGCCGTGCGCGGCGACGACGACCGCGTGCGCGCCTTCTTCAATGTGTGTCAGCACCGCGGCAATCGGCTGGTGACCGGCGAGGTCGGCTCGCTCGCCACCGGCGAGTTTCAGTGCGCGTATCACGGCTGGCGCTTCGACACCGCCGGCACGCTCACGTGGGTCTACGACGAGGACGACTTCCCCCAGGGCAACCCGTGCGGGCAGCGCAACCTCGTCGAGATCCCTTGCGACACCTGGGGCGGCTTCATCTGGTTCAACATGGACCCGACCTGTGACGACCTGCGGACCTGGCTCGATCCGGTCGCCGATCACCTCGACGCCTATCGCATGCAGGACATGAAACGCACCCACTGGGTCACGCTCGTAGGCGACTGGAACTGGAAGTGCGTGCAGGACAACTTCAACGAGAGCTACCACCTGCCGTTCGTCCACCCGCAGACGATCCACTCGATGAACGAGCACCACAGCGGGTGCCAGTTCGACCTCTACCCAAGCGGTCACGCCCGCATGCTCATGCCCGGCGGTGGCCCTGGGCCGCACTATCGCGGCAAGCCTGACCGCACGCTCAAGAGCCTTGCGCAGGACCTCGACTTCTGGGAGCTCGACCCCGAGCCCTTCCGCGATGACATCGGCGGGCTCCGCACCGCGCTCCAGCAGCGCAAGCGGGAACTCGGCGCCGACAAGGGCTACGACTTCTCTTCCTACAGCGACGAGCAGTTGACCGACCACTACCACTACACCGTGTTCCCGAACATCAGCTTCTCGATGAAGCCCGACGGCTGCATCTGGTTGCGCGGCACTCCACACCCAACCGACCCCGAGAAGTGCATCTTCGACATGTGGTACCTCACCCTCTTCCCGGAGGGGTCGAGCGAGTACTACTCGAACTCGATGCGGGACTGGGTCTCGATCGATCACCAGGTCGAGCACCAGGTCGGTCTCGTCGGCGAGGTCAGTTGCGGACCGGGCATCGACCAGGACGTCGCCATCTGGACCACGCAGCAACAGGGCCTGCGCAGCCGCGGGTACCGGGGCGACTACATGCCGTGGCAGGAGCGACGGATCCGCTACTTCCATGACAACATCGATCGCTACCTGGCGCAGGGTCCTGCGTGAGCGACGACGCACCAAAGGTCGCCGCACTCGGCGACTTGTCGGATCTCATCGACGGCGACATGCGGGTGTTCGAGGACATCGGCGACTACGGCATCGTCGTGTGTCGAGCGGATGGCGAGCTCTACGCCATCGAGGACAACTGCTCGCACGCCGACACGCCGCTGAGCGAGGGTCGGCTCCGGGGCTTCAACCTCGTGTGCCCATTGCACGGCGCATCGTTCGACGTTCGCGACGGATCACATTCCGGCCCGCCCGCATGGGAGGGTGTGCCATGTCACCGACTCCATGGCGAGTCGACCGAGGTGTCCGTCGATGTCGCGCCGATCTCCGAAGACGATCCCGATGACAACCGCGACGTCGGCGGTCGCTTCCTGACCCGTTAACGCGGCGGGCCGGTCAGCTCGCACGCCGTTCGACTTCGGCCTTGAGCTCTGCGTTGAATCGGGTGTACATCCGGCGCATCGCAATTGCAGCGAGGCGACCGAGCACCAACGCGGCTCCACCTTTGGCTTGGTCCGTCTGTACGAAGCGTGAGGTCGTCTCCGTCACGGACTCGACGCGGTAGACGTGGTGGTCGACCATCCCGAGGCCGAAAGGGTCGGACCACGCCCACTGGGATCCCCCGACGAAGTCGATGAGGTCGTGCTCGAACGATGACGTTCGGCCCATCATCTTGAAGCGGGCGCTGACCCGTCCTGAAGCGCGAAAGTCCCCGTCAAGGCCCTGGAACGAACTGCTCCAAGCCGGCATGGCTGCGAAGTCGGTGAGCGTCTCCCACACCGTCGCGGCGGGGGCTTCGATATTGATGTCGGTGTAGATCTCGTAGTCGGCACGGCCGCGTTTGGTCACTCGATCGGTCATCGGTTGTCCTCCATATGTAGAGGTAAGTAAATATATACTTACTTTCTACCATTCGCCACCGCACTAGAGTTCGCCTCGGCCAGGAGCGTCAGGAGTCGAACCAGTGCCACGTCGCTCTGCCGAAGAGACGCGAAGCAGCATCATCGACGCAGCGATCCGGGAGTTCGCCTCGTTCGGCTTGGCTGGTGCGCGAGTGGAACGCATCGCGGCGGCTGCCGGGGTGAACCCCAAGACGCTCTACAGCCACTTCGCCGGAAAGGACGCGCTGTTCGCCGCGGCGATCGATACCAGTATCGAACATGCGCACGAAAGCGTGCCGTTCCGGCCCGATGACCTTGCCGGGTACGCGGCGGATCTCTTCGACTACGTCGTCGACAATCCCGAGATCGCCATGATCGATGCGTGGCGTCGGCTCGAGCGCCCGGATCCCACCCCGGCCGAGCAGCGTCACTACGACGAGAAACTCAGGCTGCTCCGCGAGACCCCGCACGCCAGCGATGGCTCGAGGGCCCCCGCCGATGTGCTGGTGACGGTTCTGGCGGTCGCTTCGATGTGGTTCAGTGCGCCGCAGGCCCTAGGCGAGCGGAGTGACCGCGATCGGCAGCGTCGCCGAGAGATGGTGGTCGAGACGGTGACCCGAATCGTCTCGCCGGAGTAGATCCCTCGCCCACGGGGAGGTTAGGCGTGAGCTGTAACGATCGGTGCCTGTCGCTCGCTGCGCTCGCTTACCCAGTTTCGGCTGGCGCCGAAACTGGTGGCCAGGGGTGTAACGATTGGTGCCTGGCACCAAAGCGCATCAGGTGCCGATGGTGCCGGACTCGGTGAGTGCGGCGATCTCCTCGGGGCTGCGTCCGATCTCGGCGAGGATCTCGGCATTGTGTTCGCCGCGGTGTGCGAGCAGGGTGGCGAGTTCCGCCGGCGTCTTGTCGAAGCGGGCCGCCGGGCGAGCCGCTTGGATCGTGCCGGCATCGGGATGGGTGAAGCGCTGCACCGTCTCGTTGTGCACGATCTGCGGATCGGCCAAGGCCTGATCGGCGTCGAGCACCGGCCCACAGGGCACGCTGTGGGCGAGCAGTTTCTCGACCGCCTCCTCGACCGTGAGCTGCAGGAACGACTCGACCAACAGGGCGCCGAGCGCCTCGAAGTTGCCGGGCGCCGACAGCGCGACCATCGACTCGAAGCGCGGATCCTCCGCCCACTCGGGATGACCCAGTGCGTCGAAGAGCGCGAGTCGCATCGGGTCCGATGCCACGAAGTACACGATCTTGCCGTCGGAACAATCGGTCAGCCGGTAGATCGTCGACAACAGGAAGCCGCCACTCGCGTCCTCGTCGATCAGGGACTTGTCCATCATTCCGTCGGGCCAGAAGAAGTACATGGTGGAGTCGAGCATCGGCACCTCGATGTGCTGGCCTCCGGCCCCACGCTCGCGGGCGAACAGGGCCGCGGTGATCGCCTGGGTCGCGGTCATGCCCGACGACTTGTCGGCGACCAGGTTGCGCACCAGGTCCGGGAACGGGACGTCGGGGTTGAGCTGGCGCGAGATCATGCCGGTGTGGGCCTGGATCACCGGATCGAGCACCGGCCGATCGGAGTACGGGCCATCGGGCCCGAAGCCGCTGATCGAGCAGTAGATCACGTTGGGGTTGATGGCAGCGATGCTGTCGTAGTCGAGGCCGAGGCGGGCCATCGCGCCGGGGCGGAAGTTCTGAAAGACGACGTCGGCATCACGGCACAGGTCGAGCGCAACTTGGCGGCCTTCGTCGGTCTGCAAGTCGATGGCGACGCAACGCTTGCCGCGGTTGTTGTTGACGAACAGCGCCGGCATCCCGCCCTTGGCGAATGCCGGCAAGCCGCGCGTGAGGTCGCCGAATGCGGTGAGCGGTTCGACCTTGATCACGTCGGCGCCCTGGTCGGCCAGCATCATTGCGCCGAACGGCCCGGCCACGACCTGCGTGAAGTCGATCACCCTGACACCGTCGAGTGGTCCTGCCATCTCATCCCCCTTTGTCGTGCCGGATCCTGCCCGGCAACGTGAATCCGACGACGATGGTTGCAGACGCGGACCTCGGCTGCCATATGGTCGAATCCGAAGACGACGCAGCGACCGCCGGGGGAGGATGATGGCAACGGATCCCGCAGCGATGCTCGAGGCACTGTCGTCTCGTGACTACCTCGCCGACCCCGGCCCGGCCTGGGCGCAGCTGCGCGAGGACCACCCTCTGCTCCATGACCCTGTGCAGGATCTGTGGATCGTGTCCCGCTATGCGGACGTCGCCGAGCTGCTCTCCAACCACGAGACCTACTCGATCTCCACCTATGCCGGTTCGACCGGCGCGGTGCTGGGCGAAACGCTGATTCAGATGGACGGGCCGGATCACGTGTGGAGGCGGTCGGCCGTGGCGCCCGAGTTCGTCGGTAAGCGACTCGAGGGCTACGCCGGGGTCGTCGACGTCGAGATCGATCGGCTGATCGCCGGCTTCCCCGGCGGCGGAACGGTCGACATCGTTCGCGACTTCAGCCGGTTCCTGCCGGTCAACGTGATCGTCGCGATGCTCGGGTTCGGCGGAAGCGCTGACAAGCAGGTGTTCCGCGACTGGGTGACCCGCATCATGGCCGGCCTCGCGCCCCTGCCCGAGCCTCGGGCCGACGGCATCGCGGCTCGCGACGCATTCGCGAGTCACATCGCGCCGTATCTCGCCGAGCCGATCGATCGGCAGCGGGCGGATCTGATCGCACGGGTCGCGCGGGCGGAGCACGATGGACAGCGCCTGCACCCCGACGAGGTCGTTGCTTTTCTCGGACTGCTCTTCATCGCCGGTGGCGAGACGACCGACAAGGCGATCGGGAACCTGTGGTGGAATCTGCTGCGCCGACCCGAGCTGCTCGACGCCTGCCGGGCTGAGTCGGCATTGCTCGAACCGTGCTTCAGCGAGACGATGCGGGTCGATGCGCCGGTGATCGGCGAGGATCGCTTCCTGAACCACGACGTCGAGCTGCATGGGAACGTCGTTCCGGCCGGCGCGCGCATCCGCGGCCTGCTCGGTGCGGCGAACCGCGATCCCGAAGTCTTCGCCGATCCGGAGAGCTTCGATCACGAGCGGTCCGACCTCCACCTCGGGATCGAGCGTCGGACCGGCGCGGTGCCGGGCGGCACGATGCACCTCGGCTTCGGCCTGGGCAAGCACTTCTGCCTCGGCTACCAGCTGGCTCGGCGCGAGGCGGTGCGGGGCAGCGAGCGCTTGCTCGATGAGCTGCGCGGCGTTCGGTTCGCCGACCCGGATCAGCAAGGGCCGCGGATCTCCCGATCGATGCGGTCGCTGGCTTCACTCCCGGTGGTGCACGATGGCTAGCGCCGACTACAACCCGTTCTCGGCCGAGGTCCTGCGCGACCCGTTTCCCGCACTGGCCGAGCTGCGAACCGAGTGTCCGGTGCATCGCTTCGACGGCTTCGATCCGCCGTTTCTGACGGTCACTCGACTCGACGACGTCACGTCGATCCTGCGCGACAACGACACCTGGACCGCCCGGTACGGCCAGTCGCCGCTGCACAAGGTGAGTGGCTGCTTGTTCACCGACCCACCCGAGCACACGATGTACCGCAAGCTGGTGCAGCAGGGATTCACGCCACGGGTGGTGGCATCGATGGAAGACGAGATCACCGCGCTCGCCGACGAGCTGGTGACGGCGATGATCGAGGACGGCGGTCCCGCCGATCTCCACGATGCGGTGGCCTGTCCACTGCCGGTGTTGGTGATCGCCAAGATCCTCGGCGTGCCGACCGACCGCATCGTCGAGTTCAAGGAATGGAGCGATCGGCGGGTCGAGGGCATGGCATCGTCGGATCCCCGCGCGGGAGCCGAGGCCTTGGCCGCAATGCAGCAGCTGTTCCTCGAGGAGATCGACAAGCGCCGGACATCGCCAGGCCGCGACGACATGATCGATGGCCTGGTCCACGCCGAGGTCGACGGGCGGCGATTGAACGACGACGAGCTGCTGGTGATCCTCGAACAGCTCCTGGTCGGGGGCAACGAGACCACGACCTCGCTGATCACCAACCTGTTCTGGCGATTGCTCGACGACCGAGCGCTGTGGGAGCAGCTCGCCGCGGATCGCTCATCGGACGCGGTCGCGATCGAGGAGAGCCTGCGATTCGATCCGCCGGTGCTCGGACTGTTTCGCACCGCGGCCCAGGAAACCGAGCTCCACGACGTGGCGATACCGGATCGCACCAAGGTCATGACGAGCTACGCGGCCGCGAACCGTGACCCGGGCCATTTCGAGCAGCCGGACGTCTTCCGGCTCGACCGCGACCCAGCGGAGCTGCGCAAGCATCTGTCGTTCGGACTCGGTCATCACTTCTGCCCCGGAGCACACCTCTCCCGGCTCGAAGCACGCATCGTGCTCCGCCAGCTGGCCGATCGGTTGCCGACGCTGCGCCTCGACGGCGATCCCGAGCGGATCAGCCCCTTCCTCCTGTGGGGACGCCGCACGCTGCCCATCGACTGGTGATCCCGGCGGCGGGTTGGCTGTGAACTTGGTCACCTGGGGAACCACGGGGGCCGTCTCGGGCGTCTGATGATCATGACTTCCCCCCACAAGTTCAGAATCAGCGCCGGCCGCTTCGGTGCGGTGCTGGTTGCCCTCGCCCTCGTCGTCGCGGCCTGTGGATCCGACCCGATCGAACTCGGCACGGTGGTGCCCGCGACCGGTGGAGATGGCCACGGCGCGACTGCCGACGGTGGTTCGTCAGGGTCGGGCACCAGCCCGACGGAAGTGCCGACCACCGCCCCGATCGGTGCGCCCGAGGACTCGTCGACCCCTGATTCGCCGGACGCCGAGGACCCCAGCCCGGCGCCGTCGACGCCTGTCCCCACCACGCCTGAGCCTGCTCCGACGCCGACTCTGCCGCCGGCTGACTCGGACCAGCCCGTCGAACAAGACGTGGACCCGGAGCCGGTCGACCCCGATGACGGCACGTCGTCGTCGCCGGCACCGCCGCCCGATTCCGAAGACACCGACGACTCCATCGGCTGGGAGCGCGTTCCGTCGGCACCCGAGCTGCTGAGCCCAGTCGTGGTCGAGCCGGCCGAGCTGCTCGCCGGCCCCGACGGGCGTTCGGTGCTCGTGCGCTTCTGGAATGGCGTCGAACCCTGCAGCCTCGCTCGGGTCACCGTGACCGAGGCGCCGTCGAACGTCCTCGTTCGTCTCGAGACTGGCGCAAACCCCAATGCCGCGACGATGACCTGCATTGCGCTGGCCGCCGCCTACGAGATCGCCGTTCCGCTGCAGTCCGATCTCGGTACTCGCGAGCTCGTCGCCGAGGCCGCCTCGCCGCCGGTCGTCGATCCGCCCGGACCGCCGCTCGACGCCGTCTTCAGCGTCGAGCAGTATCTCGGCTTGACCGAGGACGAGGCTCGTTCCCTGGCCGCGGTCGAAGGCCGCGATCTCCGGGTGGCCCGCATCGACGACGAGTTCTTCGCCCTGACCCAGGACTTCATCGCCTCGCGGGTCAACATCGAGATCGAAGCCGGCGTCGTGGTGTCGGTCTTCGGAGGCTGATCGCCCCGAACGAACCCCTCGCCGTCCGATTCCCCGACCGACCTATCGGGCGATTAGTTTCGTCCTCGTCTACGCACGGCAACGACTGGGGAGACAACACCGATGCTGGGAGACCGCTGGTTTACCGACTACGAGCCGGACGCCCGCTGGCAGCACTACACGCGGGCGAATGCCGGCGAAGTCATGCCGTCGCCGGTCAGTCCGCTGTGCCAGAAGTTCACGTGGGACGAAGGCATCATCCACGGCGCGGCTGAGGGCAGCGTGCGCGCCGGTCTCTACGAGGCCGACGAGTACGACCCGGTGCTCCCGCAGGTGTTCGGCTTCTTCGGCGGCCACTTCTACCTGAACCTCTCCAACATCCGGATGCAGGGTGTGCGCAACCCCGCGGTGACGGTCGAGCAGCTCGACCTGGCGTTCTTCGGCGACCACCCCGACGTCCCGCCCTATGTCGAGCACCCCGAGGACGTCAAGGAACACCTCACGCCTGGCATCGAGGCGCACCTGGGCTGGATCATGACCCGCACCGAGTGGCCCGAGCTGATGGACGACCGGGCTCATGTCAATGAGGTTCGAGCGAACCGCCCCGACCTGGCGTCGCTGAGCGACGCCGAACTCGTCGAGCGCGCTCGAACCACTCTTCCCGACCTGGTCTGGGGCTTCAACCAGCACTACATGGCGTCGAGTTCGTCGGGGGTCGCGCCGGGCATCTTCGCCGCCATCGGCGAGGCGATCGGCGACACCACCATCCCCATGAAGCTCGTCTCTGGCATGGGCGACGTCGACTCGGCCGCACCGAGCTATGCCCTCTGGGAGATGTCTCGTGCGATCCGGTCGAGCGAAGCGCTCACCGCGATCTTCGACGGTGGTGTCGATGGGGTGCTCGCCGCACTCGACGCGTCGGACGATCCGGCAGCTGCGGCGCTCCGCGCCGACTTCGATGCATTCCTCCACGAGTTCGGTTCGCGTGGCCCGAACGAGTGGGAGATCAGCGCCGAGACCTGGGAAACCAAGCCCACGATGGCCTTGACGATGCTCGACAGCGTGCGTCAGCAGGCCGACGACCAGGCGCCCGAGCTCCGTGCCGCCGGCCTGACCTCGGAGCGCGAGGCGCTGGTCGGTCAGGTGCGAGGCCAGTTGGCCGAGATCGGCAACGAGGAGCTGATCGGCATGTTCGAGGGGGCACTCGTCGCCTCGAACTTCATGGTCTACCGCGAGCGGGCCAAGACGAACATCATCAAGACGGTCCACGAAGGTCGCATGTGCTTCCGGGAACTCGGCCGTCGCCACGCCGGGGCCGGCAACCTCGCCGATGCGTCACACATCTTCATGCTCGTTTCGGCCGAACTCGACGACTTCGTGGCAGACCCCGGCTCGTTCAAAGACACGTGTTCCGAGCGCTACGCCGACTGGTTGTTGCTCGACGAACTCGTGCCGCCGTTCATCATCGCCGACGGCAACGTCGGGGCGCTCGGTGAGTGGGAGCGCAAGGGCGCATCGGGGCTCGAGGCCGCGGCGGCCGGAACCACCTTCAGCGGTGTCGCCGGCTGTCCAGGCATCGTGCGGGGTACCGCTCGAGTGATCATGGATCCGAGCGATCCACTGGCGCTCGAGCCCGGCGACATCATGATCGCGCCGAACACCGACCCGGGTTGGACGCCGCTGTTCATGACCGCCGGTGGTGTCGTCGTCAACGTCGGCGGCCAGATCAGCCACGCCATCATCGTCAGTCGTGAGCTCGCGCTGCCGTGCGTGGTGTCGGTCGAGAACGCCACCGAGCTGATCCCCGACGGCGCAACCGTCGAAGTCAACGGCGACACGGGCGAAGTCACCGTCATCGAGGTCTGAGGTCGACATGTCACACCCGTTCCGTTTCAGCGTCCAGGCCTTCACGCCGTCGTCGGCGTCGGAATGGACCGACCAGGCGCGAGCGGCCGAGGACCTCGGCTACAGCTGCCTGCACCTGGCCGACCACTATCTCGGACCGGGCGAGGCGGCCACGGCGGCCAGCCACCCACCTCAGGTTGTCGCGGCGATCCCGGCGATGATGGCCGCAGCGGCGGTCACCAGCACCATCAAGGTCGGTGCGCGGGTGATGTGCTGCGACTACCACCAGCCGGTGGTGTTGGCGAAATCGCTGGCGACCGTCGACTTCCTGTCCGAGGGTCGACTCGAAGCCGGCTTCGGCGCCGGCTGGATCACGAGCGAGTACGAGGCCATGGGCGTGGCCATGGACGGGCCGGGCGTGCGCATCGATCGGATGATCGAGTACGTCGAGCTGGCCAAGGCCTACTTCGCCGGCGCCGATCTCGACCAGCAGGGCGATCACGTACACGTGTCGAACATGGGAGCGATCCCTGCCTCGCCGCAACCCGGCGGACCCAAGATCATGATCGGCGGCGGCTCGCCTCGCGTGCTGCGCACCGCCGGAGCAATGGCCGACGTCGTGTCGATCAACTTCGACAACTCGGCCGGCAAGATCGGCGCTCGCGGCATCGGCTCGGGAACCGCCGACGGCACCAAGCAGAAGGTCGACTGGATCCGCGAAGGCGCAGGCGATCGGTTCGATGAGATCGAGATCGAGATCGGCGCGTACTTCACCGCCGTCACCGACGACACGGCGGCCACGCTCGAGCAGATGGCCGGAGCGATGGGCATGCCGCCCGACATGCTCGCCGAACATCCGCATGCCCTCGTCGGCAGCGTCGACGAGATCTGCGACATCCTGCAGGATCGTCGCGAGCGCTACGGCATCAGCTACGTCAACGTCGCCGTGCGCAACATGCACGCATTCGCCCCGGTGGTCGAACGACTCGCCGGGACCTGAGGAGGCTCCACATGAGCGAAGACAGCACCACGACCGACGTGAACCTCGACGATTTCGGTCTCTTCGATCCCGCGGTGCAGCAGTGTCCGCACCCGTACTACGCCGAGATGCAGAAGCAGCAGCCCGTGTACGAGGCCAAGAGCCCGATGGGCTCGCTGCACCTGGTGACGAAGTACGGCGACGTCACCGATGTGGTGAAGGACATCAAGACCTTCTCGTCGCGCTTCGACACGTCGGGCTCGAACTACAACTCCGAGCTCGTCGATCGGATGAAGGCGCTCTACGAGGAGGAGGGCGGCTATGACCGCATCGGCACGATGCTCACCGTCGACCCACCGGACCACACGCGGTACCGACGGCTGGTGACCAAGGCGTTCACGCCCAAGGTGATCGCCGAGCTCGAGCCGACCATTCGAGAGATCGCCTCGGGGTTGATCGACGACATGTTCGCAGCGATGGAAGCCGACGGCGTCGTCGAGTTCGTCGAGACATTCGCCGTGCCCTTGCCGGTGACCGTCATCGCCAAAGCGCTCAACGTGCCGGACGACCGCCTCGCCGACTTCAAGCGGTGGAGCGACGCGTCGATCGCCGGCATCGGCACCAACATCACGATCGACCAGCGTCTCGAGGCCGAGCGCGAGGTGATCGAGTTCCAGAAGTACTTCGCCGATCAGCTCGACCAGCGACGCACCGCGCCGCAGGATGACATCCTGACCAACCTCCTGAATGCCCGGGTCGACCGCAACGAGGTCGACGATGATGGCAACGCACTCAGCGACGAGCCGCTCACGGTGCCCGAGATGCTCAGCATCATCCAGCAGCTGCTGGTCGCCGGCAACGAGACGACCACGAAGTTCCTGACCGAGATGATGCGCCTGCTCGGCGAGAATCCCGAGGAGTTCGCCAGGCTCAAGGCCGACCCCGCCCGTGCCAAGGCCGTCTGCGAGGAAGCGCTTCGCCTGTCCACGCCGACCCAAGGGATGTTCCGCATCGTGCAGGACGACGCCGAGGTCGCCGGGTGTCCGCTGTCGGCAGGCGATCGTGCGGTCGTCATGTTCTCGGCGGCGAACCGCGACCCCGAAGTCTTTCCGGAACCGGACGACTTCAATCCCGATCGCGAGAACCTCACGAGCCATCTGGCGTTCGGCCGCGGGGTGCACTTCTGCCTGGGTGCCGCGCTCTCACGCCTGGAGGGCAAGGTTGCGGCCGAGGAGCTGGCGGCACGCATCGCCTCGTTCGAGCTCGACCAGTCGAACACCTTCGGGTACCACCCGAGCTTCATGCTCCGCGGCCTGATGAGCCTCGATGTGAAGGTCACGGCCGAGCCATGAGCGAGAAGCCGCTCGCCGGCAAGGTCTGCGTCGTTACCGGGTCCACCCGGGGCATCGGGCGTGGGACTGCGATCGCCCTCGCCGAGCAGGGTGCAACGGTCTACGTGACCGGCCGGAGCTCGGGCGATCCCGACCCCGAGGCCCGCACGATCGAGGGCACGGCTGCGGCCGTCGACGCCGCCGGCGGCGCCGGCATCGCCGTGCAGGTCGACCACAGCGACGATGCACAGATCGAGGCGTTCTTCGCCAAGGTCGGCCAGGACCACGGCCACATCGACGTGCTGGTCAACAACGTCTACAAGATTCCCGACCCTCCGGCCTGGGGTGGTGGCTTCTGGGACCACCCGGTGAGCATCTGGGACGACCAGGTGGGCATCGGGTTGCGCGCCCACTATGTCGCCTCGTGGCACGCCGCACCGCTGATCTTCGAGGCCGGTCCTGGCGGGGTCATCGTCAATGTCTCCTCGCCCGGCGGTCAGAGCTATCACTTCTCGTCGTCGTACGGTGCTGGCAAAGCCGGTCTGGACCGACTCACCGCCGACATGGCGATCGAGCTGGAACCCAAGGGGGTCGCCGCGATCACGCTGTATCCCGGATCGGTGGCGACCGAGTTCATCCTCGCCGCTCGCGGCGAGGCGCCCGAGGCACAAACACCACTGCTCGTCGGGCGATCCGTCGCCGCGCTTGTACAGTCCGGCGACGTGATGAACCGCTCCGGATCGATCCAGTGGGTCGAGGACCTGGTCGACGAGTTCGACCTCTACGACGAGCACGGCAACCGGCCGCCGGGATACTCGCGGCGCATCCGCTGATGTCGCGGCTCGGACGCCCGACGGCCGCCGACGCCCAAGCGACCCGCCTGCGCATCCTCGATGCCGCGCGGCGCCTGTTCGCCTCGCGCGGTTTCGACGGCGTGAGCAATCGTGCGTTGGCCGACGAGGTCGGGCTCACGACCGGTGCGCTGTACCACTACTTCGATCGCAAGCTCGACCTGTATGTCGCGGTGTATGCGGAAACACAGCGGTTCGTCTTCGAGCGGATGAGCGCACCGATCGGCGAGTCGTCGACGTTCATCGACGCACTCCGAGGCGTGCTCGAGGTCGCCCACGACCTGAACAACGAGGACCCGAGCCTCGCCCAGTTCCTCGGAAGTTGTCGTGTCGACGCCCAACGCGACGACGAACTGCGCCGCGCCATCCTCAAGGTCGGCAACGTGCAGCAGGAGGCCTTCTTCGACGGCCTGGTCGGCCTCGGCCTCCGTACCGGCGAGATCGACGTCGCTTCGTCCGAGTCGATCTCCACGCTCCTGCGAACCGTCACGATCGGCCTGGTCGACGCGGTGTCGGGCAGCCGCAAGCGGCATCGTCAGGCGGTCGATGCCATCGTCTCGCTGTTCGAAGGCAAGCTGGTCCGTCCGCCCGCCTGACCGCGTCGCTCGGCGGGGGATCTAGCGTGGAGCGCATGACGCTCGACACCGCCACCGGCTCCGGGATACTCGAACTCGACACGATGCTCGAGGACCTGGGTGTCCTGGTGAACATCGAGTCGCCGTCCCGTGACCTCGACGCACTGGCTGAGTCGGCCGGGGCGCTGGCCCGACTTATCGAGCAGCGCCTGGGCGGATCCGCCGAGCTCATCGACTCGCCCGCCGGTCCCCATGTCCACTGGCGAGGCGGCGGCGAGCCGAAGGTCCTCCTGCTGGGTCATCACGACACGGTGTTCCCACTCGGCACACTCGAACGCCGACCGTTCACGGTCGCCGAGGGTCGGGCGACGGGTCCCGGCGTGTTCGACATGGCTGCTGGCATCATCCAGGCGGTCCACGCCGTTGGGTCGCTCGAGGACCGATCCGGCTGCGAGCTGTTGTTCTCCTCGGATGAAGAGGTCGGGTCCCGGGCGTCGCGAGAACTGATCATCGAGCGGGCACAGGCGTGCGGACACGTCTTGGTGTTCGAGGGCAGCGCCGACGGTGGCTTGCTCAAGACGGCGCGCAAGGGTTGCGGCACCTTCGAGGTCGTCATCCGCGGGCGCGCTTCCCACGCTGGCCTCGAACCCGAACAGGGTGTCAACGCATTGGTCGAGGCCGCGCACCAGGTGTTGACCGTCGCAACGATCGGCCGACCCGAGATCGGCACGACGGTCACGCCGACCGTCGCTTCGGCCGGGACTGCGGACAACGTCGTGCCGGCTGAGGCGCGGGTCAGCGTGGACGTGCGTGTCGAATCGGCCGATGAGAAGGAGCGGGTCGAGGCCGAGATGGCGGCACTCACACCGAACCTCGCGGAGGCCGAGATCGAGGTTCTGGGCGGCGTGAATCGTCCGCCGATGCCCGAGTCGGTGTCCACCGAGCTCTTCGCTCTGGCCAAGCAGGTCGCGCCCTGGGTCGATGGCACCGCCGTCGGCGGCGGGAGCGATGGCAACTTCACGGGAGCGGCCGGTGTGCCGACGCTCGACGGACTGGGCGCCGTCGGTGGCGGGGCCCACGCCGACCACGAGTACGTGATGGTCGACACGATGCCCGTACGGGGCCGATTGGTCGCGGACATCATCGCCAACCTGCCCTGAGCCGCGAGTCGGCAATGGCCCAGCCCTCTGGTTCGGGCACCGACCGATGCGCGAACATCGTCGGGTCACGACTCCAGGGGGAAGACACATGCCCGGTCCGCTCGACGGTTACACGATCCTCGACCTCACCCAGGTCGTCTCGGGGCCGCTCGCTGCCATGCTGTTCGCCGACCAAGGCGCCGATGTGATCAAGGTCGAGCCGCTCGGCACGGGTGGTGACCTGACCCGCTTGCCCGCCTTTGCCAAGGGCGGGCTTCCCGCGTTCTACCTGAACAACAATCGCGGCAAGCGATCGATCGCCGTCGATGTCGGTACCGATGAGGGCAAGGCGGTGCTGTTCGAGCTGGCCGGCCAGGTCGACATCATCATGCAGAACTTCCGGCCAGGTGCCGTCGAGCGGATGGGTATCGGTTACGAGCAGGTCAAGGCGGTCAACCCGACCGTCATCTACTGCTCGATCAGCGGCTTCGGCCCGGACGGCCCGTACTCGGATCGTCCGGTGCTCGATCCGGTGATCCAGGGCCTGACCGGCATGGTCAGTCGTCAGTTCAATCCGCAGATTCCGTTCCCGGACCTGGTGCGCAACCTCATCGCCGACAAGAGCACGGCGCTCACCGTGAGCCAGGCGGTGACGGCGGCGTTACTCGTGCGCGAGAAGCAGGGAGTCGGCCAGCACGTCGAGGTGCCGATGCTCGATGCCGCCATGTACTTCTTCTGGCCCGACGGGATGATGGACAAGACGGTGCTCGATGAGGACGCCTCGCCCGGGTTCCTGTTGGCGTCGGTGTACTCGCTGAGCGAGGCCAGCGACGGCAAGTTCGTCTACTTCGCCGCCAGTGATCCTCAACGCCTTGCGCTCTACCGAGCGGTCGGTCACCCGGAGTGGTGCGAGGACGAGCGCTACAACACGATGGCGGCCATGGCGAACCCGGAGAACTTCGAGGCGGTCGGGGCGATGCTGGCCGAGGCGTTCCTCACGATGACCGTCGAGGAGATTCTGACGCGGCTGGTCGAGGAGGACGTGCCGTGTGGCCCGATCCTCGACGCCGACCAGGCCATCGCCGATGCGCAGATGATCCACAACGGCACGCTCCACACGTGGCAGCACCCGTTGGCCGGCACCGTGCAGCAGCCGGTCCCGGCGGCCCGCTTCTCCGAGACGCCGGCGGCCGTCGCCGAGTCGGCGTCGCTCAAGGGTGCCGACACCGACGAGATCCTCGCCCAGTTCGGCAAGTCGGCGGAAGAGATCGCCGCACTCCGAGACGCCGGCGCCGTCGGTTGAAGCGTTACGTGCGGCAGTTTCGATGATGCGCTTTGGTGCCAGGCACCAATCGTTACAAGCAGCAGGTCCGGCGGCAGCCGAAACTGTGTAAGTAAGCGAAGCGAGCGGCAGGCACCGAAGCGTTAGATGCGGCAGTTTCGGCGCCAGCCGAAACTGTGTAAGCGAGCGACAGGTGCCGTCGGTTGGGGCCTCAGGCGCTCCAGCGTTGCAGGCCCCTCATGCCGTACTGGTGCAGGACCAGGGCACGCTCGGGTGTGATGGCGACGAAGGCGGTGTCCGGCGAGTTTTCGGGGCCGCCGGGAGCGAACGCATTCAAGTCGTAGTCGAAGACACCGGCCCACAGACGACGCTTGGTCTCGACATCGGTGAAGACCTCGGCCGTCCCCCACAGCTCGACACCGTCGCCGACCTCGGTCACCTGCCAGTGCAGGGCGACGTTGGGATTGGCGGCGATGTTGCGAGCCTTGACCGAGGCGGAACCGAGCATCGACCACAGCGTGTCCCCGTCCCAACACGGGTGGACCGGTACGACATCGGGCTTGCCATCGTCGCCGACGGTGGCGATGTGGGCCCACGGGCTGAGCCCGGAGGCGAATGACTTGACGGTCTCGAGATCGCAGGTTTCGTCCATGCGCGGACGCTAGCCGACCATCGAGGTCCGGGCTGCGGGATACCCAGGCTTCGGCCGCTATCGAGAAGAGGGCCTACGGTGTGGCCCGGAGACGACCGATCTGGGGGATGACATGGCCGTGTTGACAAAGGGTTTCGCCGCCGAGCGGGGAGGCGTACTGGCCTTGGCCGACGATGTCGGACAGCTCACCTTCACCGAGCTCGACACGCGGGTGAATCAGACGGTGCACGCGCTCCGTGCGGCCGGGATCAGCGAGGGCGACACGATCGCCATGGTCTGTGGAAACTGCAACGAGTGGTTCATCATGGCCCTTGCCTGTGCGAACACCGGCGTGACACACGTGCCGGTCAACTGGCATCTCGTGGCACCCGAGATCGCCTACATTCTCAACGATTGCGGGGCGAAGCTCGTGCTGACCGACTTCCGGTTCGCCGACGAGGTCGCCAAGGCGCTCGATCGTCCCGAGTGCGAGGCGGTGACGGCCGCGCTCGTCGTCGGAGCGCCGACCGACGAACGATTCACGAACTTCGACGAGTTCGCCGATGCAGGCGCGACCGATGAGCCCGAGGATCAGTCCTTCGGCGGCCCGATGTTCTACACCTCCGGCACAACCGGCAACCCCAAGGGTGTCAAGAGCTCGCTGTCGTCGATGGAACCGGGCACGACCCCCGAGGTCTGGCTGCTGATCGGCGCCGGGTTCGCCCAGATGATGACCGTGCCCGGAGTGACCGTGCTGTGCGGTCCTGTGTATCACTCGGCCCAGTGGGCGTTCAGCTTCCTGCCGATGATGGCCGGCTCGGCCACGGTCATGCAGCACAAGTACGACAGCGCCGGGGTTTTGGATCTGATCGACCGCTTCGGCGGCACGAACATCCACCTCGTCCCCACCCAGATGAAGCGGCTCGTCGACCTGCCCGACGACGTCAAGACGGGGTTCGACGGCTCGTCGCTCGAACTCGTGCTTCATGGTGCGGCGCCGTGCCCGCCGGTCGTCAAGCGGACGATGATCGACTGGTGGGGCCCGAAGATCACCGAGTACTACGGCTCGACCGAGGGGTCGGTCATCACGATCATCAACAGCGAGCAGTGGTTGGAGAAAGGCGGCTCGGTCGGCCCGGCGATGGACAACATGGAGATCCTCGTCCTCGACGACGACGGCAACCAGCTCGGCCCGAACGAGTCCGGCACGCTCTACTTCCGGAACCTGATGGGCATGGATTTCGAGTACCACAACGCGCCGGACAAGACCGCGGAGGCCCACAAGGAGCCGGGCGTGTTCACGACTGGCGATGTCGGCTACCTCGATGACGACGGGTACTTGTGGCTGAGCGATCGCAAGATCGACATGATCATCAGTGGTGGCGTGAACATCTATCCGGCCGAGATCGAGGTCGTGCTCGGCGGGCACGACCTGGTGGCCGACGTGACCGTGATCGGGGTGCCCAACGAGGAGTACGGCGAGGAGGTCAAGGCGTGTGTCGTGCCGAATGACGGGGTCACCGCCGACGACGATCTGATCGCCACCCTGTCGGGGTACTGCCGGGAGAACCTCGCTGGCTACAAATGCCCGCGCTCGTATGACTTCCTCGACGCGCTGCCGCGCACCGGCACGGGCAAGGTGCAGAAGCGCAAGCTGCGCGAGCCCTACTGGGAGGGCCACGACACGCAGATCTAGCGCAATCGGTCCAGTTACCGGTCCAGCCAGGCGGTCTGGATCGGTTGTTTGCCCGGCCGGTCGATGTGGATCCGGCCATCGGGCGGGTGGCGGATCGCCGCGAGGTCCGCATACAGCGGTCGAACGGGTTCGTTCCGGTTCGAGTAGCAGCTCAGGATGAGCCGTCCGCCAGGTTCGACGAAGTGGTCGAGGAGCCGGTCGACGAGGAGCGCCAGTGCGTCGGGTGGGACCGCGTCTTCGAGCGCTGTGACATAGGTGAACCGCTGCGGTGGCTCCCACGACATGACCGAGCCGGTCCAGATCCGCTCGGCGAGCGCCGGGTGTTGCGACCGGGCCGCCTCGGCCACACGCGGCAGCAGCTCGAGTCCATGCGGTTCGATGTCGATCCCGCGCTCATGAGCCCAGATGGGCAGGGTCGCCAGCAGGTGGCCGTTGGCGCATCCAACATCAAGCCAGGACCCGTCGCGATCCATCGGGATCGACAGCTGCTGGCGTTTGGCCCGCCAGGCGCCCTCGGACGACGAGCCCGCACCCGAGCCTGGCGGCCCAGATCCTGCAGCGACGTACGCGTCCTCGAGAAGGTCGACGGTGCGACGATCCCAGGCGTCGTAGTCGGTCATCGATCCAGGATCGCGCGGTTCCCTTCCATCCACATGAAGACGATGTCACGCTTGGCGATGCGCCAGCCGTCGGCGGTGCGCACATAGTCGTCCTCGTAGCGCGCTCCGATCATCAGGTTGTCGCCGCCGGGCGAATCCTTCTTGACGTGTTGGGCGTGCAGGTAGCAGCGGCCGCTCGCTGTGTCGCCTTCGATCTGGATCTGGTGAGTCGCGACTTGGTGCTGGCTGATGTCGAAGTACGACAGGGCCGAGGACACCCGACCGATGATCTCGTCGATGCCGTTCTGACCGTCGAGGCCGAGGTCGGTGACCGCGTCGGGTGTGAAGACGTCGCGCAACGCGTCCCACTCGCGTTCGTCGAGTGCCCAGCAGTAGGCGTGGGTGAGTTGGACGATGTCGTGATGGTCCTGCAGTTGACTCATCAGACGAGCGTCCAGCCGCCGTCGACGGTGAGGTTCTGGCCGATCACGTACGACGAGGCGTCGGACGACAGATAGAGCACGGCCTGAGCGATCTCACGAACCTCGGCGGATCGACCGAGCGGGATGTTCGCCGAACGCTGACGCATCATCGGACCCATCAGCCCGCTCCGCGACGGGTCCTCGGGCCAGAGCGGCTTGATCTCGCCGCTGCGCATCTTGGCCAAGGTCGGCACGGGGACGTGTCCCGGGCTCACACAGTTGACCCGGATGCCGTGTGGTGCGAGGTCGAGAGCAAGGCTGCGGCTGAACTGGATGGCACCGGCCTTGGCCGAGTCGTAGCCGGTACCGAGGCAAGGGAGTGTGCCGTCGACCGAGGCGATGTTCACGATCGTGCCGGGGCGGGCGGCGTCGACCATCGACGCGGCTGCGGGTTTGGAGCAGTTGAAGAGCCCGGCGAGGTTGACATCGATCGAGCGGCGCCACGAGTCGACCGGCTGGTCGAGGATGCTCCCCGCCTCGTGGTAGGTCCCCGCATTGTTGACCAGCAGGTCGAGGCCGTCGATCGCGCCGATCACATCGGTGCACATCTCGGGGTCGGTGACGTCGAGATGCACGGCTTCACCACCGACTGCCTCGGCCACCCGTGCCGCGCCGTCGTCATCGAGGTCGGCGACGGTGACGTGCGCTCCCGCGGCGGCCAAGAGCGTGGCAATGCCTTCGCCGATCCCCGTCGCAGCGCCGGTCACGACGGCGACTCGACCGTCGAGGCTCAGCAGGTTTCCGATCGCGTCGTCCATGGGCCGACCCTAGGCGAGACCTCGGAACCGCATCGCGGTCGGCTTCGCCACGAAATTGATCGCGCGATTAGTATCGGTCGAGTCCGGGCAACGACGACACCCGTGACCGAAGGGGGAAAGCCATGGGGGCACTCGAAGGGAAGGTCGCCTGCATTACAGGCGGCACCCGCGGGATCGGGCGGGCCACCGCCGAGGCCTATCTGCGCGAAGGCGCACAGGTCGTGATCAACGGCCGCAGTGAGGAGAAGGGCCAACAGGCGCTGGCGGAGATGAGGGGCGGCGACGACGTCCACTTCATCGGCGCCGACGTCAAGACCCGTGAAGGCTGCGAGTCGATCATCAACGGCACGGTCGATCGCTACGGCAAGATCGACATCCTGTTCGCCAACGCCGGCGGCGCAACCGGGCACGCCCCGGTCGCCGAGCTCGAGGACTGGGCCATGCAGGACAGCCTCGAGTGGAACTTCTGGCACACGTTCTGGACCATGCAGACCTCGCTCAAGCACATGATTCCGCAGGGCAGCGGTCGCATCATCTGCTGCTCGTCGGTCGAAGGGAAGATGGGCAAGCCCGGCGTGTCGATCTATGTCGCTGCCAAGCACGCCATCAACGGCCTGGTGAAGTCCTGCGCCCAGGAGGTCGGCCCGCTCGGTATCACGGTCAATGCCGTGTGCCCGGGCGCCATCGAGACCGATGTGATGCTCTCGGAGGGTCCGCCCGCCGCCGAGGCGATGGGCATGACCTACGAAGCGCTGCTCGACTGGTTCGCCAGCGAATCGGCGATCAAGCGACTGAATGAGGTCGAAGACGTCGCCGAACTGTGTGTGTTGCTGGCGAGCGAGGCCGGTGGAGGCATCAGCGGCTCGCTCATTTCGATCGACGGCGGCACGTCGCCGTACTAGGGGGAATCATGGGCAAGCTCGAAGGAAAGGTCGCCTGCATCACCGGCGGCACCCGCAGCATCGGTCGGGGTATGGCCGAGGCGTTCTTGGCCGAGGGGGCCAAGGTCGTGGTCAATGGCCGCGACGCCGAGAAGGGCGCAACGGCGCTCGAGGAGATGGGCGGCGGTGACAGCGTCGCGTTCTTCGCCGGCGATGCGTCCAAGCAAGACGCGGTCGAAGGGCTGATCGATTTCACGATCGAGCACTTCGGCCAACTCGACATCTGCTGCCTGAACAGCGGTGGCGTGCAGATGACGGCACCGGTCGCCCAGATGAGCGACGAAGAGTGGCAGCTCGAGGTCGACTGGAACCTCAACCACGTGTTCTGGGGTATGCGCAAGGCGCTGCAGCACATGATTCCGCGCGAGTACGGCCGGATCATGGTGACGTCGTCGGTCGAGGGCAAGCTCGGCAAGCCGGGCATCCCCGGCTACGCCGCGACGAAGCACGCGGTAAACGGCCTGGTCAAGGCCGCCGCCCACGAGGTCGGCACGCTCGGCATCACCGTCAACTCGATCCTGCCGGGTCTCATCGAGACCGACATCGTCCGGGCGACGGGTCCGGCGAGTGCCGAGGCGATGGGCCTCGACGGCTACGACGCACTGCTCGACGTCTTCGCCCAGGAATCGTCGATCAAGCGGTTGAACAGGGTCGAGGAAGTCGCCGCGGTCGCGGTGTATCTCGCCAGCGACGCGGCCCGCAACATGACCGGTTCGATGTTCCCCGTCGACGGCGGGACGATGCCCTACTGACCCCAAGCGAACTTTGCGCGTTCACCGCGTGATGGCGTGGTCAGCGCGCAAAGTTCGTCGAGGATGCCGGAGGAGGCCCGATGGGTACCGAAGTGAAGCGATCGTTCTGTCGGATCTGCCACGCGGCCTGCCCCGTCGACGTCGAGATCACCGACGGACGGGTGACCAAGATCAGTGGGGTCGACGACGACCCGATCTTCAACGGCTACACGTGCATCAAAGGTCGCAAGATGCCCGAGCAGTTCAACGATCCCGGTCGGATTCGTCACGCGCTGCGCCGCACCGAGGCCGGCACCTTCGAGGAGGTCGCGAGTAGCGAGGCCCTCGACGAGATCGCGGCCCGACTCGCTGACATCATCGAGAGCCACGGGCCGCGGGCGGTCGCCAGCTACACCGGCACCGGCGGCTACCAGAACGCACCATCGCATCCCGTGGCCGCCGCGTTCCACAAAGCGATCGGCTCGGTCAGCTACTACACGTCGGTCACCATCGATCAGCCCATGAAGGCGACCGCCAACATGCGGCTCGGGATCTGGGAGGCCGGCCCCTCGAACTTCACCGAGGCCGACGTGCTGCTGGCGATCGGCTACAACCCGATGGTGTCGAGCTTCGCCCCGTTCGGAGGACTGCAGGGCACCGATCCCTTCGCCACGCTGCGTAAGCGCAAGGCCGAGGGCATGAAGCTCATCGTCGTCGATCCGCGGCGCACCGAGCTGGCAACCCAGGCCGACATTCATCTCCAGGTCAAGCCCGGCGAGGACCCGACGCTGCTCGCCGGCTTCGTCAACATCATCCTCAGCGAGGGACTACACGACGCAGAGTTCTGCGAGCAGTGGGTCGAGCCCGGTCATCTGGCAACGCTCGCAGCGGCCGTCGCGCCATTCACCGCCGACTATGTCGCCGAGCGGTGCGGTGTCGACGCCGCCGACGTCGTCGCGGCGGCGAGGATGTTCGCCGAGGCCGAGCGCGGGATCAGCGGGAGCGGTACCGGCCCGTCGATGTCGCCGCATCCCAGTCTGATGGAGCACCTTTCCCTGACCCTCAACGTGCTGTGCAATCGGTTCATGCGGGCCGGCGAGCAGATCGAGGCGGCCGGATTCCTCCAGCCGGCAACACCCAAGCGGGCCCAGGTGATCGGACCGTTCGGCGACCCGAGCGGCCCCGAGTCCCGCTTCCGTGGCCTGCGTGGCTACAACAACGAAATGCCGCTGACCACGTTGGCGCAGGAGATCGTGACACCCGGCGAAGGCCAGGTCCGAGCGCTCATCGTCAACGGTGGCAATCCGGTCGCCGCGTGGCCGGATCAGCCGAAGACCCTGGCAGCGATGGAGGACCTCGAACTGCTGGTGGTGCTCGACCACCGCATGTGCCAGACCGCCGAGTTCGCCGACTACGTGATCGCGCCCAAGTTGTCGCTGGAGCGGGCCGACGTCCCGCCGTTCATGGATCGCTGGTTCCGTGAGCCGTACGCCTGTTACACACCGGCCGTGCTCGAGTCCGAGGGCGATCTGTTGAACGACTGGGAGGTCTACCACGGACTCGCCGAGCGGCTCGATGTGGAGATTCGGTTGCCCGGCGGCGCGATTCCCGCGAGCGACGAGGCCCCGACCGACGATGATGTGCTCGACCTGATCTATGCCAAGTCTCGGGTGCCGATGGACGAGATCCGTGCGAATGCCGGCACGGTGTTGGCCGAACATGCCATCTCGGTGCTGCCCGCTGATGCGGATGCGCCCGGTCGATTCCAGGTCGCCCTTCCTGACCACATGGAGGAGCTGGCGGTCGTCCGCGCCGAGTCGACGTCGGCGGAGATCGTGGCCGGCTTCGACCCCGACGTGCACTGCTACCGCCTGATCTCGCGGCGGCTCAAGACCCATCTGAACTCGCTCGGCGGCGAGCTGCCCGGGCTGCAGGAGAAGACGCCGACCAACTACGCGTACATGCATCCCGAGGACATGGACGAGCTCGGGGTGAGCGATGACGGGCTCGTGCGCATCGCCTCGCCGTACGCGTCGCTCATCGGTGTTGCCAAGGGTGCGCCAGACGTCCGGCGCGGCGTGGTGTCCATGGCGCACAGCTGGGGGTCGTCGACCGGCACCGACGAGAAGGTGCGTGACATCGGTGCCCCCACGAATCGGCTGATCGACGTCGACAACGGCTACTGCCCGATCACCGGCCAGGCGATCCAGTCGGCGATCCCGGTTTCGGTTGAGCCGGTGAACGAGGACGTCCTCGTCGCCGGATGACCGCCGCATCGACACTCGACTGTCTGCGGGGCGGTCCGGTGCAGATGGCGTACGCGGTGCCAGACCTGCATGCCGCGGTCGCCGAGTGGGAGGCCAAAGGCGCCGGCCCGTTCGTGGTTCGCGAACACATCGAGGTCGAGCCCGCCTGGTTCGATCACTCGTCGGCGTACGGCTGGTGGGGGAGTGTGATGGTCGAGTTGGTCTGCGTCCACGCACCTGCGGAGTTGGGTGGTGAGGGGTTGCATCACCTGGCGTTCTTCGTCGACTCGTTCGACCAGGCGACGGCGGAGCTGACCTCGGCGGGCTACCCGGCGGTGCTCACCGCTCGGGCGGGGACGACCGACTTTGCGTTTCACGACGCCCGCGCCTCACTCGGTCACCTGATCGAGATCTACGAGGGCTCAGCGGGGCTGCGTGACTTCTACGCCCACATCCGCGGGCTGCACACCGGCGGCTAGCCCAGGAGTTGTTTGGCTGCGTTGCCGGCGCGGTTGTTGAGGTTGGCCTGGCCGCAGACCAGGATCAGCTCGCCGAGCTCGACCTCGGAGTAGTGGAAGCGCAGCTCCTCGATCAGCTCGACCGGGAGTACGGCGGTTTCGCCACACATCGCGTCGGCCAGCTCGAGCGCGGCGTGGGTCTTGTCGTCGAAGACGTTGACCCAGGTCGTCGGATCGCGGAGCGCGTCGAGCTCCTCGTCGGTGGCACCTCGTCGTCTCGCCGAGACGACATGACCGTCCAGTCAAGTGGGACAGTCGTTGATGATCGAGGTTCGGATGAACAGCAGTTCCTTGAGCGTGGCCGGCACCGACTGGTCGTCGGACCAGAGCACCTTGCCGAAGTCGCTGTAGATCTCGGTCCCCTCGACCAAGGCGAGGGTGTACCCGAGCGGGGCACCGGAGAGTTTCGGACGGAGCTTCATCGCTCCTCAGGCTAGATCCCGATGACCCTGGACCCAGTTTCATCTTGACACGGGCACGTATATGCGTGACATATATACGTCATGAGTATCCATATGAAATGGCCGGAGCACGACCGGGTGATCGACGTCGACGAGTGGATCGAGAAGGTCGAAGCCGCCGTCGCCGGCGGCGCCGTGGCGTTGGCGCTGTCGGACCTCGACGAGTTCGCCCGGGTCAACGACGAACTCGGCCGCGAGGTCGGCGACAAGGTCCTCGACGTGTGGATCCGGACCCTGGCCGGATCGCTCCCCGACGACGCGATCATCGGCCGCATCGGCGGGGACGAATTCGTGATCGCGTTTCCCAACGCCTCCGCCGAGAACGCGCTGATCCTCCTCGAGGAGGTGCGGACCCATCTGGCCGCGCACCCGGTCGAGGGGTGGACCGTCGGCGCCACGTTCGGCATCGCAGCCCGCCCGCCGCACGCCGACGAGGTCGCCGAGCTTTTCCAGCGGGCCAACGAAGCGCTCGCCCGAGGCAAACGCGAGGGCGGCGGTCGGGTCGCGATCTGGGTCGAGGAGAAGATGGTGCTGAAGAGCAACTACTACAGCCGGGCTTCGCTCGATCGGCTGAGCAAGCTCGCGGGCAACCTCGATCGCACCGAGGCCTCGCTGCTCCGCGAGGCCCTCGACGACTTGTTCAAGAAGCTGCGCTGAGGGGGTGCAGGACCTACTCGTCAGTGTCGCGGTGCACGGCGTCCGGCGAGAAGGCCGGGGCGCAGACCGACAAGTACTCCGCGCCGTCGGCATGCGGCGTGCTGTAGCGGACCCATTCGCCGGCGCGAAGTCGTATCGCCTGACCCGCGGGCAGGTCGTAGGTCGCATCCTCGGTCTCGACCCGCACCTCGCCACGAAGCACCACCGTGACCTCGTCGAACGCCGGCCGTTGTCCTGGCTCCGTCCAGCCACTCGGCGCCACCATCCGGGCGATGCTCATCCCCGTGTCGCCGGTGTTGACCGCACCGACGTACTCCTCGATCAGCTTGGGCTCCACCCCGGGCACCACGAACGGCGCGGGAATCAACTCGGCCACCTCAGCGTCCTCCGTTCACGAGCAACACCTGCCCGGTGATCCAGCTTGCCGCGGGCGAGGCGAGGAACACCGCGGCGGCGCCAATGTCGCGTTCGGTGCCGATCCTCCCGAGCGGAATGCGTAGCTGCTTGTCGATCATCTCCTTGCGCTCGCCCCGATAGTTCGTGCTCTCCACGAAGTTCTCCGTCGGCACGGGTCCCGGCGACAGGGCGTTGACCCGGATCGACGGAGCGAGTTCGACCGACAAGGTTTGGGTCAGCGAGTTGACGGCGGCCTTCGAGGCGCCGTACGGGCCGTTCTTGAGCGACGGGCCCCGAGCCGCACCCGAGGAGATGTTGATGATCGAACCGCCGTCGCCCATCTGTGCGGCCGCGGCCACGCTTCCCTCCCAGACCGCGGTCAGGTTGAGATCGATCTGGGCCTGCCACTCGGGGCGGGCTGTTCGCGTGAGGTAGCGGGGCACGCCGTCGGGGAGGCCGCCGGCATTGTTGACCCAGATGTCGAGGCCGCCGAGTTCGTTGGCGGCCCGCTCGGCGGTCGCAGCGAGGGCGCCGTCCTCGGTCACATCGGCAACGTGGGCCACACCGGTGCGGCCCAGCGCGCCGATCTCGCCGGCGACCTGGTCCACATCGGCCTGGGTTCGTGCGGTGACGAGCACGTCGGCGCCCGCCTCGGCAAGGCAGAGTGCGATCCCACGCCCGATGCCCTTGCCGCCGCCGGTAACGACCGCACGGCAACCGGTCAGGGAGAAGTCGTCGAGGATCGACACCTCAGAGCACCTGGCCGGCGTCGATGTCGACACAGTGTTCGAGGATGCGGGTGGCGTAGGCCTCGGCCATCGCCGCGCCACGGTCATTGCCGGCGTCGAACGTGCCGATGAGCGACATCGCGCCCGAGAGGTAGTAGAGCGAAGCCTCCCGGTAGTGCTGCACCGCGTCGTCCCAGGCGTAGTCGATGCCTCGATCCGAGATGCCGTCGTGCCACCGAAGCAGCAGCGACTCCCAGTGCTCGTTGGCGATCTCTCGGGGAACGCTCGTGCCCACCAGGTAGGCGAGATCGGCAACTCCCCGACCGACGAGCGCCAGCTGGAAGTCGATGAACGCCACCTGATCGGACCCGTTGCGGGCGAAGAAGATGTTGTCGAGGCGGGTATCGGTGTGGATCAGGGTGTCCGGCCCGGTCGCGGTGCGGTGCAGCAGGTCTTCGAACTTCGGGGCCAGCGCCAAGGCCAACTCGATCGCTTCGGCCGACACCCGGTCCGACCAGTTCGCCTGCAGCGGTTCGAGGCCGGCGGCATAGATCTGCGGTACCGCAGCGACGTACTGCGGGGCGTCGGGGCGGGGGAGCCACTCCATCGTCGTCAGATCCGGATGCCCCCACCATTCCGCATGGAAGCCGATCAGCGCGTCGACGATCGCCTTGGCCTGTTCGAGGGTCGCACCGACGACCTGGTCGCCGACGTCCCAGTTGCGTCCCATGTCCTCCATGATCAGGACGAAGTGGCCGTCCTCGCCGCGCAAGGCGAGGTGGCATTCCGGTGCGTTCAGTGAGCTGCGTGGAATGACGTGCTCGAACATGTTGATCTCGCGCTCATAGATGCCGAGCATCAGCGCAACCTCGAGATTCGCCGGCTCGGTGCACGGCATCTTCGCCACGACCGACGTGGTCGAGCCGTCGTCGAGGGTGATGGCCAGTCGCGCGATCTCCCCGAAGATCCCGGTGCCTTCGCCGATGTCCTGTGTTTCGACCCGGGTGGCCTGATGCCAGTCGATCACATGCCCAGGAAGGTTGCGGTTGACCCAGGTGGCATCGATCTCGCCGGGTGTTGCCGGTAGTTGCATGGTGCGGTCTCCAGTCGAATCGCCGGTGGGGTCAGAAATCGTCGAGCGGGTCCGGGGTGGCATCCGGCCCCTCGCCGCGCCCGCTGGGCACATAGGCGCCGCGCATGGGTTGGTCGATCACCTCGACCTTGGACCAGTCGTTGCGCAGCACTCGCTCGGCGATGCGCCACACGCCGTCGTCATCGGGAGCGCAGCGGTCGATGTAGCGGCCGGCGAAGGTGTGGAGTCTTTGCGTTCCATCGTCGCTGGGTGGTTCCCGATGGCTCGCTTCGACGTAGGTCTCGACACGCGCGGTGTGGTCGTCGACGAATTCGATACGGGTGTTGGACAGGCGATGCTGGGTCGCGTCGTAGCGGTCGGCTAGCGCTCGCACCGCATAGTCGGCGAAGGCTTCGATCGGCATCGCCTCGGCGCTTCCGTAGCCGTGCAGCAGCGCCCCGGCGTGGAAGCCGCCTCGGACGTCGTCGGCCCGCAACCGGTCGATGCCCCGCGTGTAGGAGAGCAGCGCCTCGTGGATCTGTTGCCGTGCTTGGTTCATGGTCCCCCATCCGAACACTATGCGGACCGAACCCTCAGCCGGAATCTGGTCAGGATCAAGAAGCGGCCAATTGTCGCTCGCTTCGCTCGCTTGCGCAGTTTCGGCTGGCGCCGAAACTCCCTGGCACCATGAGTTACAGGGGTACGGTTCGGCGGTGGGGATGGACACCGAACTGCAGGGCAAGGTTGCGCTGGTCACCGGATCGACGCGTGGCATCGGCCGGGCGATCGCGGTCCGATTGGCTGGCGCCGGAGCACGGGTCGTGGTCCACGGGCGTTCGCCCGACCGGACTCGCCACGTGGCCTCGGAGATCGACGGCGCCGTCGGGATCGCCACGACGCTCGACTCGGCCGACGCCGCCGAAGCGCTCGTCGCCGAAACCGTTTCGGAGCTGGAGCGACTCGACATCGTCGTCAACAATGCGGGGGTCGCGATCGACAACTTCATCACCGGCGTGACCGATGAGCGGTGGGATGCGACCCTGGCAGCCAACCTCACCGCACCATTCGCGATCATCCGCGCCGCCACCCGGGTCCTCAAGGAGCAGGGGAGTGGCGGAGCGATCGTCAACCTGACGTCGACCTCCGGAGAGCGAGGCAATGTCGGGCAGGCGGCCTATGCCGCCAGCAAGGGCGGCCTTCACGCGGTGACCCAGACGGCGGCTCGCGAGCTCGGCCGATTCGGGGTCCGGGTCAACTCGGTGTCACCGGTGGCGCCGACGGAGATGAACGGGCTGATCGATCCGGAGCGTGGCGATGCGGCCGGCGCTCGACTCCCGCTCGGCCGCATGGCGTCGACCGATGATGTCGCCGAAGCGGTGTGCTTTCTTGTCAGCGATCGCGCTCGATCGATCACCGGCGAACTCGTGCACGTCGACGCGGGCTATCACCTCAGCGGCTGAGGCCCGGCCACCCGCGTGTCAGCGCGTTACCCGTGAACGCCGAGCTCCTTCATCTGCCGCATGTAGGTGCTGAGGTCGAAGTAGTCGCGCCACAGCGTGATCAGGCCGTCGTCACCGACGTGGAAGATGCCGGCGACCGGAAGCTCCAGCCAGCCCGAGCCGACCTTGAACCGGTCGAGTCGCTCGTTGAAGACGACGTTGCCGACCTCGTACTGCGATGAACAAGGCCAGTCGACCTCGCTGGCGCCGGCGATGAAGCCTTGCAAGGTGGCGGCGACGCTGTCGCGCCCCTTGACCGGTGCCATCGGCATGTTCTCGTAGGAGATGTCCTCGGAGAGCATGGCGACGGCTTCGCCGATCTCACGTCGCTCGATGGCCTGAATGAACGCAGTGACGATTTCGCCCGGAGTCATGGCCAAACAGTAGCCGGGTCAGTCTTCAGGCCACGCGCCCACGAAGTCGCGAACCCGCTCCTGCAGGTGCCGTGCCCGCACCTCCTGGTAGTTGCCGAGGGTCTGACCCCGCTTGCGCGAGGAGCGGAAGCCGCGGGTCTGCGCCGCCATGTTCGCGGTGTCCTGGTCGTACACCCGCCCCAGTCCGCCGAGGCCTTCGGCGATCGTGTAACTGTCGTCGACGTCGAGCTCGATGACCGGCGGTGGCGGTGGCACGCGGCCTTCGGCCGGGCGAGGCCGCATCATCAGCAGGTCGAAGTAGCTGTGGTCGACCGAGTCGGGGTCGGGGCGGAAGCGGTACACCATCGGTAGCTGCAGCCCCGGGAAGAAGAAGGCGTTCGGGAACAGGAAGTACTCGATCGAGTCGAGGGTCATCGATTCGCTGAGGTGGGTGAAGTCGTGCCCGAACTGCTCGCCCATCTGTTCCTGGATCATGCGGGCGTAGATATCCCGAGCTCGTGCGCCGTCGGGCAGCTCCACCTCTTGGCCGGCAGCTCGCCGCGAGATCTGCCGGGCCAGCAACTCCTGCTCGGTGCGTTGGGGATCGCGCAACGGGCTGTTCAGCACGGTGCTGTGGATGAACCGCGAGACGTTCGGTTCGAACACGTCGTAGGCGGTGGTGACCTCGTCGCCGAGTTGGCCGGTCGCATGGGTCTCGCGCACGTGGTACGCCTCGAGAAACGCCTCGGCTGCGGCTTTCCAGTTGCAGGGCAGGCGCTTGCGCACGTGGGTGTCGATGTGCCGGTCGGCCAGGCCCCAGTCGTCCCAGTGGCGATCCATCACGCCGAGCCAGTCGCCGAGCGGCTCGGCGTCGGGATCGAAGTTGACGAACACGAAGCCCTGCCAGACCTCGATCGAGAGTTCGGCGAGTCGGTGCGAATCCTCGGTCACGTGCGGGAAGTCCCAGCTCTGGGGCAGCTCGACGAACGTGCCTTGCAGGTCCCACTCCCATCCGTGGAACGGGCAGCGGAGGGTCTTCGAGAATCCACACGACCCGGGCGGCTTGAGCTGGGTGCCGCGGTGCATGCAGGCGTTGTAATACGCCCGCAGTTCGTCGTCGTCGCCCCGAACGATCAGCGCCGAGTGCGGACCGACGTCGTAGACGTAGTAGTCGCCGGACTCGGGTACGTGGTCGACATGACATGCCCATTGCCAGCTGTTCGCCCAGACGGTGTCAAACTCGTCCGCGGCGTAGGCATCGCTGGTGTAGACGGCGTAGGGGATGTCCTCGTCGCCGCGCCAGCGGTACGACTCCTCGAGGAGTGCGTCGGGCGGCGGGGTTGGATCATCGCGCAACTGGTCGTAGAGCGACGGCCCGATCTCGCGGGCCTCGCCGGGGCGGAGCTCCATGGAAGCACGCTAGTGCGGCGCGGTACCGTCGATCATGCCCGTACCGCTGACCCCGGACCAGCTCGCTGCCGTCGAGGCGTGCCGCGACGCCGCCCGACGCTACTGCCGCGGTGTCGATCGGCTCGATCCCGACGAGATGCGGTCGGCCTACTGGCCTGACGCCACCGACGACCACGGCAACTTCGTGGGCAACGCCCACGAGTTCGTCGACCACTGCATGACCGCCCACCTGAAGTGGTCGTGGACGATGCACACGATCTTCAACCACACGGTCGAACTCGACGACGGCACGATGGCTCGCGGCGAGGCGTACAACGTCAGCTGGCTCCAGCGGCCGACGGGCGAGCTCGACATGTGGTTCGGCCGCTACCTCGATCGCTACGAGCGGCGAGGCGACGAGTGGCGCATCATCGAACGGGTCTGTGTCCACGAAGGCGACCGCACGCTGCCGCCGGGCGACGCGATGCCGATCATCGCCGACACGTTCCGTCAAGGCGACGCGGATCGGTCCACCCCGGGGCGACCGCTGGGTTCTTGACCCCGAGCCGAACCGTCGCGGCAGCTGGCATCACCCGCGGGCGAAGGTCAGCCTCGTTCGTTACCCAGCGTGCCCCCGGCAAACCACGCGTCGAACCGTGGCTCGATCGCCGACCACACCAGCTCGACGAGCGGACCGCTCGGTGGCACCACATAGGTCCACGCGCCGTATCCGTCTTCGGGCGGGGCACCAGCCATCGCCACGCTCCAACCAGCGTCGACGGCTGCTTCGGTCGAAGCGGTCACGTCGTCGCACCACAGCCCCACGTGATGCACACCCGGACTGTCGCCCGCGAACCAGGGGGTTCCCTCGACACCCTGCAGCAGCTCGATGTGTTGAGGTCCCTCGCACGAATAGACGAAGGTGAGTGGCACCTGGCGTAGGCCGTCCTCGGGGGTCCAGATCTGCTGGGCCGGATTGTGCTGGACCGTCGCCCAAGTCACCCCGAGCGTCTCGCCCATCTCCTCCATCGCCGCGTCGAGATCATGCACGCGGATCCCCGTGTGATAGATCTGCTGCCAATCGATTCCGCTTGCTGCGCTCACGGCGTCGGTTGCGCTAGCGGGACAGGATCGTGACGCCGGAAATGCCGGGTGCGCCGTACACGTGGGTGTACGCCGTCTTCGGGTTGTTCGGCACCTGGCGTTCGCCGGCGCGGCCCTGGAGCTGGAGCACGTTCTCGTAGACCTGACGCAGGCCCGAAGCGCCGACCGGCTCACCGTTGGCGAGGCAGCCTCCATCGGTATTCACCGGGAAGCGCCCACCGATCTCGGTCTCGCCGTGGGCCAGCATGCGTTCCTGTTCGCCGTGGTCGCAGAAGCCGTTCTCGGCCATGTGCATGATCTCGGCACCGGACTCGGTGTCCTGGAGTTGGGCGAGGTCCATGTCGTTGGGACCCATGCCGGCCATCTCGAAGCCGGCCTTGGCCGCGTCGATCGTGGGGCCGTCCCCGTGCTCGGGGGCGAGGTGTGGGGCCATGACCTCGAACGAGCCGAAGCGCCGGGACCGGACGACGGCCGACCGCAAGTAGATCGGGTTTGACGTGTACTGCTTTGCCTTGTCGGCGCGGCACATGATGATCGCCACTCCGCCCTCGGCCGGCGAACAGAAGTGGTATTGACGCAACGGGTACGACAGCATCCGGGACTCCTGGACCTCGGCCATGCTCATCGGCTTGCGGCGCCAGGCCATCGGATTCTTCGAGCCGTTCTTGAACGCCTTGACCGAGACCCGGTCGAGGGTCTCGGTCTCGATGCCGTACTGCTCCATGTAGCGGTTGATCTTCATGCCGAAGAACTGGGTGGTGAGCGCCATGCCGCTCTTGCCGTACCAGGTGTCTTCCTTGACCCGGAACGCACCCCGCTCGTGCTTGTCGAAGCCGATGGCGATGCCGAGGTCGAACATCCCCGACTTGATCGAGTTGTACGCCGAGAACAGTGCCGAACCACCGGTCGCGCAGCCGTTCGACACATTGATGAACTGCAGGCCGGTCAGGCCGAGCTTGGAGACCATGTGGTCGGCGTTGCCGGCGGCCGAGGAGCCACCGAACGCGAACTGCATGTCGCTCCATTCCACGCCCGCGTCCTTGAGCGCGGCGCGCACGGCCACCACTCCTTGGTCCATGCCGGACAGCTCCGAGCGTCCGAACGGGTGCATGCCGATGCCGATGATGGCGACGTCGTCACTGCTCATGGTTCCTCCTGGGGGATTCGTTCAACCGTAGTGGTCAGTCCTGGACCGGGGCGAAGGCGAAGGTGATGACCTCGTCGCCGTCGTCGTTCACGTAGAGCGGCACGAGGACGAGCTCCATCTCCATGCCGATCGAGAGCTTGGCCGGATCGTTCTCGGTCAGACGGCTCTCGACCTTGCACTCGCCCGCGAGTTCGACATAGCCGACACCGAACGGCTCGAACGTCTTGGGATCGTCGTTGCCGGCGTAAGGCGGCGACTTGGGCGGGTAGCCCTGGATCGTCCAGGTCCACAGCGTGCCGGTCCGGGAGAGTTCGAACTCTTCGGTCCGGCTGCCCGAGCACTTGGGGCAGCCGTTCTGGGTCGGGAACATGACGTTGCCACAGTCGGCGCACTTGCTGCCGATCAGTCGGGGCTCGTCGCTCGGCCAGGTGAAGACACCTTCCTCGACGGGTACCTGCGCCATGAATTTTCCCTCTCTCGTCTCTCGTCTCTCGTGCTCGTGTGTCGCCGCGGCGCGTGTTTCGCGTGCGTGATCAGAAGCCGGTCACGTCGACCGGCACCTCGCCCAGCTCGAGTTGCTTGAAGTAGTGATCGTAGAAATGGCGGAGCTTCGTCTCGTTCTCCGATGCGAAGACGACCTCGCCTCGACCCTGGGTCTTGAGGCCTTTCTGGACCTGCGGCAGATTCAGCGAGTCCTGTTGGAAGATCTTCACCGTCGGACCGAGCTCGGCGGCGAGTGTCCAGTCGTCGTCGACCCCGAGTCGGGTGATCTTGGGCAGCGGTGGCCGCTTGTCGGGATCGGGTGCGGGTACGAAGTACATGACCTCGAAGATGCACTCGTCAGGATTGTCGCCGTGCGGGCGGAACCGGTACATGATCGTGTTGAAGGCGCCCCACGGTGACCAGTTCGGGAACACCGAGTAGTACATCGAGTCGATCATCTCGCAGTCGCTGAACGCCTCGACATCGAGGGTTTCGCCGAACTGCTTGCGCACCTGCTCGCGGCGAGCTGCCGCAGCCCACGCCCGGGGATCTGCGCCCTCGGGTGCGTTGGCGTCGAGGCCGGCCTGTTCCATGCCGTCGAGCAGCGGACCACCGACCCACAGGCAGAGATGATTGTCGGCCTGCTTCATCTCGCCGTCGATCCAGCGGCCGTCCTTGTCGAAGATCCCGGTGCGGCCGGTGCGATCGGTGACCTGCACCCGGTTCTCCTCGAGACGCTCGTAAAGGTGCCCGCTGAACGGGTGCACGCGCTTGGTGTAGGCGCCGGCATCGTCGGGCTGGTCCCAGACCGGCGAGTCGTACAGGTGCGGGCTCAGGACCTGGCTCGGCGAGATCGCCCGGCTGAAGTTCTTGTACGCGTCGTAGCGCGTGTTCGAGTCGCCGAGTCGGAGCGCCAGCGTGGGGTGCGTGGCGATCACGTGGTAGCTCTCCATGAAGGCTTCCTGGCAGGCCTTCCAGTTCACCGGCATGATCTTCTCGACGTGGGCGACCTTGGCCCGGCGCTCGAACGGCAGCAACGCATGATGCTCGTCGAGGCCTTCGAGATAGTCGGCGAGCGACTCGGTGTTCGTCTGGTCGGGATTGATGAACACGAAACCGTGCCACGTGTCGACCTGGGCCTCGTCGAGGCAGTAGTCGTCGGGGTTGACCGCGGGGAAGTCCCACTGCGCCGGGATCTCTCGCAGCGTGCCGTCGAGGTTCCAGTGCCAGCCGTGGAAGTTGCATCGGATCGACTTGGACTCGTGGCCGTGGTCGTCCTTGAGGCGCCGCCCGCGATGGAGACAGGCGTTGCGGTAGGCCTTGATGCCATCCTCGGTCCGCATGATCAGAAAGCTGAGGTGGGCTACGTCGTACACGTGGTGGTCGCCGACGTTGGGGATCTCCTCTTCGAGGCAGACCCACTGCCAGACCCGACTCCACAGCTTCTCGACCTCGAGGTCGTGGTAGGCCTGGGACGTGTAGACGGCCGTGGGCACCTTGGTGTTGCCCGGAGGCAGTGGTGACGGGTCACGGAGCACGTCTCGCACCGGGTGGGTGTCGGCATCGAGCATCTCGGCGAAGCTCTGTCCGAAGCGCTCGGTCGTCTCGGTCACGGTGTCCCCCTCGTCAACCCGTTCGAGCTTTGTGAATGACCGTTAGGTTAGTGCCGTCAACCCTCACGGTAGTCACCGAACGTCGCATCTCGTTCCGAGAGCGACTCCTTGAGGTCCTTCGAGCGCATGCCCTCTCGATAGGCCAGTGAGCTCGGCTGGTGGAACGCCAGCGTCTGCAGATCGGTCGTGGCCCGCATGCCGTTTCGGATGCCGGCGGCCTCCATCGCCCGGTGGGCGGCCCGCTTGTTCATGGCGAGCAGGTCCGGCGGCACCTTGGCGATCCGCTCGGCCATGGCCAGGACGGCGGTATCGAGTTGGTCGGCGGGATGCGCGCGGTTGGCGAAGCCGGACTCGACCGCCTCGATGCCGGTCATCGCGTCGCCGGTCAGCAGTGCCTCCATGCCGCGTCGCAGGCCCATTATCCAGGTCTGCCATTGCATGTCCGGTGGCGACATGAGACGCACCGGGGGATAGCCGATCTGGGCGTCCTCGGCCACGTAGACCAGGTCGCAGGCCGTGGCGAGCTCGGTGCCGCCGGCCAGGCACCAGCCGTGCACCTGGCCGATGATCGGGGTCGACATGTCCCACATCTCGAACCAGTTGTTGAGCACGTGGCGAGGCCACCAGCCGTCGGTCTTGGCGATCGGGCGTTCGACGTCGCTGTTCGGCTGGCCGAGGTCGTAGCCGGCCGAGAAGCACGTGCCACCACCTCGGATGATCACCACCGAGATCCCGCGGTCTTTGTCGGCGGCTCGCAGCGCGTCGAACAGCGCTCCACGGAGGGCGTCGTTGAGTGCGTTTCGCTTCTCCGGTCGGTTGAGGGTCAGTCGCCGGACCCGGTCCAACGGTTCGTCGATCAGCAGGACGTCGTCGCTCATGCGTCGACCGTACCGACCGGCGCCAAGCAGGTGTAACGAACGGTGCCTGGCACCAATCGTTACACCTCGAAGCGCGTGCGGGGCCCGTCGGAGACGATGTGCCCGGCGGTCGGGGGTGCGAAGTGGGTGCCGAGCACGAGCACCGGCTCGTCCGTCCACTCCGCCAGCATCCGATGGCGCGTGGCACACGCGGCCGCTGAGTCGTGGTCGAAGTTTGCCGACGACAGGTCGGGCTCGGCGAACTGGAGGGGCGTGTGGGCCATGTCGCCGGTGATGACCGCTCGTTCGCCGCGCGACGCGATCAACACCGACACGTGGCCCGGCGTGTGACCCGGTGTTGGCAGCAGCCGAACCTGATCGTCGATCCGGTGGTCATCGGCGACCAGGTCGGCCAACCCGGCGTCGATCAGGGGTTGGACCGACGGCTCGATCACCTCGTGATGGTCATCGATGCGAGTGTGCTCGACCTCGCGCTCGCTGAACAGGTAGCGGGCGTTCGGGAACGTTGGCACCTGCTCGCCGTCGACCGACCGGAGGTTCCATCCGACGTGGTCGAAGTGCAGATGCGTGCACAAGACGACGTCGACGCCGGCGAGCCCGCCATCGATGGCCTCGGCCAGTCGATCGGGGAACTCGGGATCTGACGGCAGCGACCGGTTGCCCTCGCCGACACACGTATCCACGACGATCGTCGTGTCGCCGCTCTGCACGACGAAGGCATGGATCGACAGGGCCATCTTGTTGTTGCGGTCGCTGAAGAAGTTCGGCCGCAACCAGTCCTCGTGCGGCTCGAGCACGTCGGGGTGGAAATCGGGCATCAGGACGTGCCCGTCGAGCCAGGCCATGGCTTCTTCCACACGGGTGATGGTGACGTCACCGACCCGCCACGTGAGGTTGCCCATGTGCGGACTCAGCCCTTGGCGACGATGCGGAACATCGGGATCTCCCGATCGACCCCCGCCTGGTAGTCGGCAAAACGGGGCATCGCCGTGGTCATCGATTCGTACAGCGCCGGGCGATCCGCATCGCTGGCCAGCACTGCGGTGGCTTCCATCGACTCGGTCCCGACCTCGATCGTGATGTCGGGATTCGCGACGAGGTTGTAGTACCAGGCCGGGTGGGTCGGCGATCCGCCGGCCGACGCCATGATCACGTAGTCGCCTTCGTAGGGGTGATACGTGAGCGGCGAGATACGTTCGACGCCGCTCTTGGCGCCGACGTTGTGCACGAGAATCATGTCGTTGCCCTCGAACATGCCGCCGCAGGTACCGCCGTTCGCTCGGAACTCGTCGACGATGCTCTGGTTGAAGCCGTCGAGCTGGCTCTTGGTCATGCCGCCCATGGCCGTCGGGGTGTCGTCGGTCGATTCGTCACTCATGGTGCTCCTCAGGTCAAGCCGTCGCTCGGAAGCGACCGGAACTGGTCTTCGTCGTGGCCGTACAACAGCCGGCATCCGTGATCATCGCGCAGCTCGCGAAGCAACTGCATGGACTCGCGTTGTTGGGCTTGGGCTCGTTCGCTGCCCATCGCGGGGACCGAGTCGGCGTCGAGCAGGGCCTCGGTATAGACACAGTCGCCGGTGAGGACGATCGGGCCAGAGTCGAGTTCGACCCGCAACGACTGGTGGCCTTTGGTGTGGCCAGGTGTCGGCACGCACGTGATGCGTCCGTCGCCGAAGAGGTCATGGGCGCCGTCGAGGAGTTCGAGATCGTGGCCGTGGTCGTAGTCGGCGGGGTTGTAGACCTCGTTGTCGATCAGCCGCTGATCCTGGCCTGCCTCCCACTCGGCGCGCTGCACGACGAGCCGGGCGTCGGGGATCTCCTCGGTGCCGCCGGAGTGATCGAAGTGGAGATGGCTGAGCACCATGTGGGTGATGTCGCTGGGGCGAATCGATCGGGCAGCGAGCCGGGCACTGACCTCTTCGCCCTCGGGGAACTCCGGGGTGAACACCTTGGCCGTGCGCTCGCCGATGCGCTCGAACGAGGTCTGCAGATCCATGTGCATGCCGGTGTCGAAGAGGACCAGGCCGTCCGGGTGCTCGATCAGCCAGGACGGCACCGGAAAGGTCATCGTGCCATCGCCGCCATCGATGATCCGGCGCTGCGAGATCACTCGGCCGATTTCGAGCGGTATGAGACGCACGGGCTTCTCCTCGCTGCTGCGGTCCCCCAGGCGAGCCTACGGGTCGTCAGTGCAGCGGAAGAAGCCCGTGCGTGCGACGTCGGCAGACCCCAGAGGGTTCCGCCGGCGGGATCAGCCAAGGGGCGCGCTGACCCGACCGTCGATCGACTGGAAGTCATCGGCGTAGACGATGTCGAAGCAGAGCTCGGAGTCTCCGGCCGCCACGATGGTCACGGTGCCGGCACCGTTGGTCGTCGTGGCCTCGGCATTGCCGCTGTTGTCGATGATCGGGCCCGGGCTCGCATCGAATGTTGCACCCGGAGTCAGATCGGCACCATTGCCGAAGACGAACATCGTGACCACGACGCCGCCGGGCTCAGCCGTGACCGTGCCGCCACCGATCGGGCCGCTTCCGATGTAGGTCGTGTAGCTGGACGGCCCGATCGAGACCGCCTTGGCAGCGGTGAAGGCGCTGGAGTCCCAGGACCCTTCCGGGTGCCCGGAGCTCTCGTCGGCGCTTCGACTGACCGTTCCGCTGAACGGCTCACTCGGGCAATCGCCAGTCGCAGCTCTGTCCGTGGCGGAGTCAGCGTCGTTCGACGGCTCGCTCTCGACGAGGCCTCCCTGCGAGAGATCGATCGCCGGTGGGCCGTCGCCGCTCGAGCCACACGAGGCCAGCAGGGCCGCGAACGCGAACAAGGACAGGGTGAGTACAAGAGTCCGCCACATGCTGTTCATGGTGGTCGGGCTCGGGGGATCCCTCTGTGAACCGGTACGCAGAGCCCGAGTGACGCATGTCATGAGTCCCGCAACATCGGACCAAGCGACAAGACTGGGACCGTGACCGCGCACGCTTGGCATCTTCTCGAGCAAATGCACCGGGCGGTCACCGGCCGATCGGCCGCCCCAGCCGAACGGGTGACCTTCGTATCGGGTGACCGGCTCCCGTCCGCATTTGCGGTGTCCGATCTCGCAACGGCGTCGATCGCCAACGCCGCACTCGCGGTAGGGCGCGTCACGCAGCGCGAGAGCACCTCGGCATCAGGGCAGGTCGAAGTCGACGAACGGGCCGCCGCGCTGTGGTTCTCGCGCACGATCGAGCCCGTGGGTTGGGAACTCCCGCCGGTCTGGGATTCGATCGCCGGTATCTATCCCTGCGGTGATCGTTTCGTGCGGCTCCACACCAACGCACCGCATCACAAGGCGGCGGCGCTGCGGGTACTGCATTGTGCCGAGGAGCGGAGTGCGGTTGCTGATGCCGTGGCCGGTTGGGACGCGTTCGAGCTCGAGGACGCCGTCGTCGAGGACGGCGGTGTGGCCTCGGCCTTGCGCTCGCGTGACGAGTGGGTTACCCATCCGCAGGGGGAAGCGCTCCAGAGCGAACCTTTGGTCCACCGAACGCGCCACCCCGACTCTGGAACATCGATCGGCGGAGGACCGACACCCGCTCCGCCGCTCGACGGGGTGCGGGTACTCGACCTCACCCGTGTCTTGGCCGGCCCGGTCGCCACGCGGCTCCTTGCCGGTCTGGGCGCGGACGTGTTGCGCATCGACCCGCCGGTGTGGGACGAGGCCGGCGTCGCGGCGGAAGTGAACCTCGGCAAGCGATGTGCCCGGCTCGACCTCCGGTCGTCGGGGGATCGGGCGACCTTCGAGCAGCTGCTCGGAGAAGCCCACATCCTCGTGCACGGCTACCGCCGAGATGCTCTCGCCGGACTGGGCTTCGGCGACGACGCACGCCGCGCTCGCAATCCCGCTCTCGTCGACGTGTCACTCAACGCGTGGGGTCACGCGGGTCCCTGGCGCGATCGCCGCGGCTTCGACTCGATCGTGCAGATCGCGGCAGGGGTCGCCCACCACGGCATGGTGGCCTACGGGCTCGATCAGCCGCGACCGCTGCCGGTACAGGCGCTCGACCATGCCACCGGCTACACGCTCGCGGCCTGCGCGCTGCACGGATGGGCCGACCGACGTGACCGCGGTGAGGGTTCGACCTGGAAGACGTCGCTCGCCGCCCATGCCGAGTTGCTGTGGGACGTCGCCTCCGACGCCGACCTTCAAGCCAAGTTCCCACCACTCGCCGCCGACGACCCCGCGACCGACGAGCAGACGTCGTGGGGCCCGGTGCGCCGCGCTACGCCGCCGTTGCGTGTGCCGGGCGTCGAACTGGTCTGGCCAAGCGGTGCGGCCGACCACGGAACGGCACCGGCGACCTGGCGCACCTAGCAGGGCCCGCTCAGGCGGGCAGCGGGAACTCGTCGAGGTACGGCTGGTAGTCGGGCTCGACGTCGATCTGGATCGTCTCCAACACGCGAACGATGGCGTTGTAGTAGGCGATGATCATCGTGAGTTCGGTCATCAGCTCGTCATCGAAGTGCTCGGACAGCGCGTTCCACGTTTGATCCGTCATGGCGACGCCGTTGGTCATCTCGCGAGCGGCGCGCAGCACGAGCTGGTCGAGTTCCGGATGCCCTGCCGCCGCCGTTCCGTCGTCGTCGATCGCCCTGATGTCGTCGTCGCTCACCCCGAACTCGCGGCCGAGCTTCACGTGGTGACTCCACTCGTAGGCGACGCGGGCGACCCACCCGACCTGCAGGATTGCCATCTCCCGCAGGCGCGGGTCGAACTTGCTGCGGAAGCGGATCCACCCACCCTGGCGACCGAAGGCGCGATAGCCCGACGGGCTGTTGACCATCGCCTTCGCCAGGTTGATGTCTCGGTCGAGGAGGTCGTGGTGTTTCTCCGGGAGATCGTCGATGGTCAGGTACGGGACTCGTGCCATGAGGGTTGCTCGTGCTCCTTGTTCGGTAGGTTCGTCGCTCGTCGTCGGCCGGTTCAGCGGTCGGGGCCCCTCAGGGTGGCTCCGCCGTCGACCACCAAGGACTGGCCGGTGATCCACTTGGCGCGAGCACTCGCAAGGAACACGACCGCGTTCGCGACGTCCCACGGCGTGCCCTCCTGGCCCAGAAGCGAGGCCCGGCGCCGCGCGTCGCGTTGTTCGGGTGTCATGCCGCGGGCGGCCATCCGTGCCGAGTACACGGGCCCGGGGGTCACGCAGTTCACGCGGATGCCGTCGGCCGCATGGTCGACCGCCATCGCTTGGGTGAGGGCGATGACGGCGCCCTTGGAGGTGGAGTAGGCGGTCAAACCCCGCGGCCGCAGCGCACTGATCGACGAGACGTTGACGACCGAGCCGCCACCGCGTCGATCGTCGAGCGCCGGCGACTGGAGCATCGCGGGGATCGCCGCCCTCGACATGGCGACCACGCTGCGCACGTTGATCGCCATCACCTTGTCGAACCGATCGAGGTCCGCGTCGACCACCGAGGCGAGCTCGCTGCCGACGCCCACGTTGTTGTTGAGCGCGTCGAGTCGGCCGAAGCGTTCGAGCGTTGCGTCGACGACCTCGGAGCATGCATCGGCGTCGGTGACATCAGCAGCGAACCAGGCCCCGGTCCCTCCTGCCGACTCGACCATGTGCGCCGTGGTCTTGGCCGACTCGCCATCTCGATCGACGATCGCAACCGAGGCGCCGCGCCGAGCGAACAACAGCGCCGTGGCGCGGCCGTTCCCCATCGCGTCGTCCGGGGCGCCGCCACCGCCGACGATCACGACGCGACCCGTCAGGTCATCGTCGTCCTCCGGAGACATCGTCGTGTCCCAGACCGGATCCTTCGGTTCGGTCGCTGTCCCGTCGCTCATCGCGCCTCACTCCAACTTCCGCACGAACCTATGGGGCCGGTAGGTTCAGATCCGAATACGTATTCGAGTAATCGAGGAGATTGTCGTGGGACACCTGGACGGACGAGTGGTCATCGTGACCGGCGCAGGGCGCGGCGTCGGCCGCGGTCACGCCCTGACACTGGCCTCCGAAGGTGCCAGCGTGGTCGTCAACGACCTCGGCGGCGCGCAGGACGGCAGCGGCGGCGAGATCGGCCCGGCCCAGGAGGTCGTGAACGAGATCATTGCCGCCGGTGGCAAGGCCGTCGCCGACGGCGGTTCGGTCACCAACGGCGAGGACGTCAAGGCGATGATTCAGCGCGCGGTCGACGAGTTCGGCGACCTCCACGCGGTGGTGAACAATGCCGGCATCCTTCGCGACCGCATGCTCGTGTCGATGTCCGAAGCCGACTTCGACCAGGTCATCGACGTGCACCTCAAGGGCACCTGGCTGGTCATGCACCACGCTGCCAACTACTGGCGGGAGAAGTCCAAGGCCGGCGAAGACGTCGCAGCCTCGATCGTGAACACCAGCTCGACCTCGGGCCTGCATTCCAACGTCGGTCAGTCGAACTATGGGCCGGCGAAGTCGGCGATCGCCACCCTGTCGATCATCGGCGCCAAGGAGCTCGGTCGCTATGGCGTCCGGGTCAACTCGATCGCTCCCGCGGCGCGAACGCGTATGACGCTGAGCACACCCGGCCTCGGCGAACGCATCGGGGAGCCCGCCGACGGTGGCTTCGACCAGTGGGATCCGATCAACATCTCGCCGTTGATCGGTTGGCTCTGTAAGGAAGACTGTCCCGCGACCGGCCAGACCTACTGGATCATGGGGAACAAGCTGGCTCGCTACCAGGAGTGGACCAAGATCGACACGGCCCAGACCGAGGGCATGTGGGACATCGGCGATCTGGGTGAGGTCGCTGGAGCGTGGGAGACCGACATCGTTCTCACACGCACCCAGACCATTACCGGCATCGAGGACACCGCGGGATGACCGAGACGCTCGAGGAATTCCGGACACGCGCTCGGGGCTTCCTGAGTGAACACGCCACCGGCATCACGGTCCGCGATCACGACGACCCGCGGCACGACCTGACGCACGCCGAGTGCACGGCTTTCCAACGAGCCCTCTTCGATGCCGGCCTCGCCGGGCTCACGTACCCCGTCGAGTACGGCGGGCAGGGTTTGACTCCGGATCATCAGAGGATTTGGCGCGAGGAAGCGGCGAACTTCCCGCTCATGACCCGCACCTACAGCATCAGCCACGGCATGTGTCTGCCGATGCTCGACGAGTACGGCACGCCGGAGTTGCGCTCGAAGTATCAGGCCAGCGTCATCAGCGGTGATGAGCTCTGGTGCCAGATGTTCAGCGAGCCGGGCGCCGGCAGCGATGTCGCCAGCCTGCAGATGCGGGCCGTTCGCGACGGCGACGAGTGGATCATCAATGGCCAGAAGGTGTGGACGACCCTCGCCCACATCGCCGACAAGGGAATCGTCATCGCCCGAACCGATCCCGATCAGCCCAAACACCGAGGCATCTCGATGTTCATCATCGACATGCACGACCCGGCCGTCGAGGTCCGACAGATACACCAGATCGACGGCGGTGGCCGCTTCAACGAGGTGTACCTGACCGACCTTCGCGTGCCGGCCGACCATCAGATCGGCCCGCTCAACGAAGGCTGGCGCCTCGCCACCGCGATGCTGATGTACGAGCGCGTCGCCATCGGCACCGGCCAGACCGGGGGCATCGCAACGCCGTACTACGACACGCTTTCCGAGGAAGCGGTCAAGCGTGGAAGCAGCACCGACCCGATCGTGCGACAGGAGCTCATGCGGCTCTACTCCGCCGAGGTGTGCCAGAGCCTGATGTCGATGCGCACGCGGTCCGAACAGCAGGCCGGTAAGACCCCAGGTCCGGGCGGCTCGCTCGGCAAGCTGATCCGAGCGGAGATCACGTCGGTGTACCGCGACCTGTCACTCCAGATCGTGGGCCCCGGCTCGGTGGCCGGCGAAGACGGCGGACGCTGGTCCAAGGCGGCGCTCACGACCCTCGCGTCGCGGATCGCCGGCGGAACCAACGAGATTCAGCGCAACATCATCGGCGAGCGAGTGCTGGGGCTTCCGCGGGAGCCCTCGGTCGACAAAGACCTGCCGTTCAAGGACCTCAAGGTCGGTACTCAGCGCATTGACTGACGCCTGAGCCCGCCGGGCCAGCCCCGGCAAAGACAGCGAACATGTGTACGATCCCTGGGTGGACCATGGGCTTGGTGAAGAGGCGTGGCCGACGCAGCGCGCGCTGACCTTCGTCGCTTCGGATCCGCCACGACGATCGGTCTTCGCCGCCTGGGATCCCGACGCACCGGGCGGCCTCATCGCTGATCGAGAGGCCGGCGCGACGACGTTTGCGCCGATCGATGTCGACGTCGTGTTGCCGCGTGCTCGCGGTGTCGGCCGTTCGACCGTCTCCGGCCTGGCCGTCCCGATGGCGACGGCGATCGAGCGACTGGCTTCGCTGCCGCACGCGGCGCCGGCATCACCATCGGCCCATGCCTGGGCGGGCGTGGTTCGCTGCGCGCTGTCGCTCATCGCCGACGGGCGGGTGCTGCCGTGGGTGAGTCCTGATGGCTGGGACACGTGGCGACTCGACCCCGTCGATGCCGCCGACCATGAGGTCCTGACCGCCCTGGCTGCGGCGCTTCCCGCGGAGGCGCATGCCACACCGGTGGATGGCCGCGGCCGGATCAGCGACCCGCTGTTCGCCGTTCGCGCCGTGGGCGACGCGGTCGCGGATGCGTTCATCCGCACGCCTGCGGCGCACCGGGTGGGTTCACTGCGAGTGTTTGCTGACCCATCGGCGACCCGTGTGCCGCATTTGCGGCCGTGGGTCCAGGACTTGGCGGCCACCCACTGCTCGACCGCTCGGTTGGTCCTGCGTATGGTGCCGCCGGCGGACACCGACGATGAACCCGAGGGTGACGATGCCTTCTCCGAGACCGATCGCTCGCTTCCGGACGAGGGGACTGAGGGGACTGAGGGGACCGTAGGCACCGCGAGCGTCTGGACGATTCGATTCCAGCTGCAAAGTCGAGTTGATCCCTCCCTGGTGGTCGACGCCGCCGACTACTGGTCGTCTCCTGCGGCGGTGCTCGATCGATTCGGGGCACAGGCCGAGACGGTCTTGCTCGCCGGGCTGCGGACCGTCGCCGCACTGGTGGAACCACTCGCGGACGTGCTCGACGAGCTCGCCCCGGCCTCGGCCCTCATCGCCGACGACCACATCGATCATCTGCTCGACGCCCTCGACCCGCTGACCGAGGCCGACATCGACGTCCGCTGGCCGTCGGAACTCGTCGCGCCGCGCATCGACCGGCGGCTGGTGGTTTCGGCCGGTTCGCCGCCAACCGGCATGGCACCGCTACTGCAACTCGATGGACTCCTCGACGTCGATTGGGAGTTTCTGCTCGACGGCACGCGGCTCACCGCCGAGGAGCTCCGCGTGCTCTCGGGTGCCAAGCGGTCCGTGGTGTCGCTCCGGGGTCGGTGGGTCCGTCTCGACCCGGCCACCGTCGACAAGCTCAAGGCACCGCCACCCAAGCTCTCGCCGACGACCGCGCTCGCGTTGGCGTTGGGCGCCGACGTGGATCTCCCCGACACGGATGTCGAACCCGACGAAACGATCGAAGTCCGGGTCGCGGGATCCTTCGATGACCTCGTCGCCAAGGTGCACGCCCTCGCCGGTGACCGGGAGCAAGCCGAACCCGACAAGCTTTGCGCCGAGCTGCGGGCCTACCAACGCCGCGGCCTGGCGTGGATGTCCGACCTCGTTGCACTCGGCTTTGGCGGATGCCTCGCCGACGACATGGGCCTCGGCAAGACCATCCAGGTGCTTTCGCTCCATGCCCACCTGCGCGGTTCGCTCCCTGCCGACGCGGCCGACGACATCGGTCCGACTCTGGTGGTCTGCCCCACGTCGCTGATCAACAACTGGAAGCGCGAGGCGGCAACCTTCCTGCCCGACACGCCGGTCCGCGTGTTCCACGGGTCGTCGCGGCATCTCGACGAACTGGAGCCGGACTCGATCGTGCTGACGAGCTACGGCGTGGTCCGTTCCGACGCCGGTCGCCTCGACGAGGTCGGCTGGTCGTTGGTGGTCGCTGACGAGGCCCAGCAGGCGAAGAATCCCCGCTCGAGAACCGCTCGAGCGTTACGCGAGATCCGATCCGGTGTGCGCCTGGCCCTCACGGGAACCCCGGTGGAGAACAAGCTCAGCGAACTCTGGTCGGTCTTCGACTGGGCCGTACCGGGTCTTCTCGGTCCGTTGGAGACGTTCCGACGCACCACGGCCCTGCCGATCGAACGGGACAACGACCGTGCGGCGACCGATCGGCTGCAGCGGTTGCTGCGGCCGTTCCTGCTGCGCCGCCACAAAACCGACCCGGGCATTGCCCCAGAGCTGCCCGACAAGATCGAACGCGATGTCGTGGTTCCCCTGTCATCGGAGCAGGTCACGCTCTACAAGGCGACCGTTGATGCGTCGTTGACCGAGGTCGCCGAGGCCGAAGGGATCGAGCGCCGAGGGCTGGTGCTCAAACTGCTTACCGGTCTCAAGCAGATCACCAACCACCCCGCCCAGTTCCTCGGCGAAGACGGCCCGCTTCCCGCACGGTCCGGCAAGCTCGATGCACTCGACGAGCTGGCGGCGACGATCGTCGGCGGAGCGGAGCAGGGCCTGCTGTTCACGCAGTACGTCGCGATGGGCAAGCTGCTCGTCGAGCAGTTGGGTCGCAACGGCCATCGGGTGGCGATGCTGCACGGTGCCCTCGGGTTGACGGCGCGCCAGGCGCTCGTCGACCGATTCCAGGACGGTGAGCTCGACTTCTTGGTCCTGTCGCTCAAGGCCGGCGGGACGGGGCTCAACCTCACCCGGGCGACGCACGTGATCCACTACGACCGCTGGTGGAACCCGGCGGTCGAGGACCAGGCGACCGATCGGGCTTATCGGATCGGTCAGGACCGCACCGTGACCGTGCACCGCTTGATCACCCAGGGAACGGTCGAAGACCGGGTCGCGGCGTTGCTCGATGCCAAGCGCGCGCTGGCCGCGTCGGTCACCGGTGGCGGCGAGAGCTGGATCGGCGAGCTCGACGACGACGAGCTGGCGGAACTCGTCGTGTTGACCGACGCGATCGCCGAGGCTGCCTGATGGCGCGGCGAACGTTCGGCGCGACCTGGTGGGGTGCAGCGTGGCTCGATGCGCTCGAACAGCGAGCGCTCGAAGATCCGAACCGGCTGCCTCGCGGTCGTACCTATGCCCGTCAGGATCGAGTGACCGATGTCGAGCTGAGCCCAGGTCTCGTCCAGGCGCGTGTGTGGGGCACCGAGCGCTATCACACCCAGATGAGCGTGCGCGTGCTGAGCGAGCAGGAGTGGGAGCAGGTGCTCGACACGATCATGAGCAAGGCGGCCAACGCGGCGGCCCTCTTGGCGGGCGAGGTGCCGGCCGACCTCGGCCCGTTGGTGCTGCCCGGTCGCGGTGACCTCGGGCCGGACTGTTCCTGTCCCGACTGGGCCGAACCGTGCAAGCACGTCGCGGCACTCTGCTACGTGTTGGCCGACGTCTTCGACGAGGATCCGTTCGCGTTGTTGGCGCTGCGAGGCCGGGGCCGCAACGAGATCTTGACCGAGGTGCGGAAGCGTCGTTCGGCGGCACTTGGCGGCGTCGATGCGAACGTGTCCGACCTGCCACGCGGCGCGGACCCGGGTACCGCCGCGGCTGCAGCCTTCAAGCGGGATCGGGCGGAGTCGGTGGCGACTCGCGCGCTCCCGAGGCATCCGATCGATCGGTATCGGCTGGGCGTCGCCGCCCCGGCTGATGGTGGGATCGAGATCGACGAGCTCGATGCCCTGGTCGGCGATGCCGCCGCTCGCGCGTGGGCGATGTTGGCGGAGGGCGCCCCGAGCGGCCTCGACGCCTCGGCGGCGGATGATGTCGTGCGCCGAGCCGCTCGGTCGACGCGAAACGAGCGAGTGGGAATGGCCGATGCCACGGGCCTCGACCCCGTTGATCTCGAGGCGGCGGCCGCGGCCTGGCGCGGCGGCGGACGAGCGGGCTATCGAGCCAGCCGCGACCGGTGGGAACCCAATCCCGGGGCCATGGCTCCTGGCGCTCAGGTGTTGGGTGGTGCCGCCAAGATCCGCGGCAACCGGGTGTCCGCAGGGCCTCGGCAGCTCCGCCTCGATCCCGACGGTCGCTGGTGGCGCTTCGACGCCGACGACGAACTGGGCTGGGTGTTGACCGGCGGTCCCGTGGCCGACCCCGCCGAGCTCTGAGCCGACCGAGAGCCGACCGACAGGCGCCCGGACTAGCCCGACGTTTTGGGTTCCTTCGCCAGGCCGAGCACGCGTTCGCCGATGATGTTGCGCTGGACCTGGAGGGTGCCGCCGGCGAACCAGCTCCCCGGCGTGGTGTTGAGCGCCCGGGTCGAGCCGCTCGCGAGCATGCCCTCGGCACCTTCGGCGTTGACGATGAGTTCGGCGACCTCGTAGCGGTAGTTCGACAGCGCGAGTTTGCCGAGCGACGATCGGGGACCGGCGCTCGCACTCTGGCTGGCCATCGCGACCAGGGCCGCGCCGTCGATCCAGCGTTGCATGAGTTGGTCTCGCATCACCGCGTGGGGCTCGGTGGCGACCACCCGACTCACCATCGTGTCGATGCGCCGCTCGATGGTGCGCACGGCGCCGGTGCCGGCACTGCGTTCGTGTGCGAGGACGTCCATGGCGACCTGCCAGCCCTGACCGCGCTCGCCGATGAGCGAGTCGGCCGGTAGTCGCACATCGGTCATGAAGACCTCGGCGAACTCGGCCGTGCCCGCCATGTTGTAGAGCGGCCGGGCGTCGATTCCCGGAGACTTCATGTCGACCACGAAGAACGAGATGCCGCGGTGCTTCGGTTCGTCGGGTTCGCTGCGCGCCATCAGGATCGCCCAGTCAGAGTGGGTGCCGGTCGAGGTCCAGACCTTCTGGCCATTCACGACCCATTCGTCGCCGTCGAGCTCGGCGCGTGTCGTGAGGCCCGCCAGGTCGGACCCCGCGCCCGGCTCGGAGAACAGCTGGCACCAGATTCGCTCGGCGGTGAGCATCGGCGGTAGGTGCGTGCGCTTCTGCTCGTCGGTGCCGAACAAGCGGATCGCCCCGGCGGAGAGGGTGAGCCCGACGAGGTTGAAGGTCGACGGGATGTTCGCTTCTTGGCACAGGTCAGCGAAGACGCGGTGGTGCTCCGGCGTGAGGCCGCGCCCGCCGTGTTCGACGTCCCAGTGGATCCCGGCATAGCCGGCTTCGTGCATGTGGCGCTGCCACGCCTTGCCCTCGTCGACCAACTCGATCGGGATGATTGCGCCGTAGTCGGACGGAGCGAGGTGCCTGTTCGCGTCGATCCAGGCGGACGCCTCGGCCCGAAACTCCTCGAGACCCGTGGGCAGATCCGTCTTGGCCATGGCGAGCTCCTCTGATGTTGCAGCCATCCTGCTAAACCGTAGTCATGTTCGGTTTTTCGTGCCCCACCAAGAGGCGATCCCCATGAAACTCGGTACCCGTCTGCACTACAGCGTCGAGGACTGGAAGCCGGCGATCGATCGCATCGTCGAGCTCGAGCGCCGAGGCGTCGACCGAGTATGGGTGTCGGAAGCGTACGGCTACGACGCCGTCAGCCTCGTCGGTTACCTCGCCGCGCGAACCGAGCGGGTCGAGATCGGCACCGGGATCCTCAACGTGTACTCGCGCACGCCAGCCGCGATCGCGCAAACGGCAGCCGGTTGCGATCGGCTGAGCGACGGCCGCTTCATCCTCGGGCTCGGCGCCAGCGGTCCTCAGGTGATCGAGGGCTTCCACGGCGTGGCGTACGAGAAGCCGCTAAGCCGGATCTCCGACTACATCGACATCGTTCGCATGGCCTTGCGCAAGGAACGTCTCGTGCACGACGGGCGGGTCATGCAGGTGCCGCTGCCGCCTGGCCAGGGCACCGGCCTCGGCAAGCCGCTCAAGCTGATCGGGTCGCCCGTGCGCACGGAGATTCCGATCTGGTGGGCGTCGCTGATGGCCAAGTCGGTCGCCCAAACCGCCCGCATCGCCGACGGCTGGCTGCCGACCCTCGTGGTGCCGGAACGACTCGACGAGGTTTGGGGCGACGCATTGGCGACGGGCTTCGCCGATCGCCCCGATGAGCTCGGCCCGCTCGAAATCCAGATGTCGCCGACCGTGGCAATCGGCGATCAGTACGCGGGCGGCGAGTCCGATCGAGTGCTCACCGCGGCACGCCAGCACGTCGCCCTCTACTGGGGAGGCATGGGCGCCCGGGAGAAGAACTTCTACAACACGATCGCCCGCGAGCAAGGTTTCGAGGAGGAGGCGATCCGTGTGCAGGACCTCTACCTCGAAGGCCACAAGGCCGATGCCGCTGCGGCCGTTCCCGAGGAGTTCCTCGTCAACGCCCACTTGGTGGGACCTGCCGGCTTCGTCGCCGAACGACTCGCGGCGATGCGCGAGGCGGGTGTCACAAGCCTCAACGTGACGATGGCGGGCGACGATCCACTGGCCGAGTTCGACCAATTGCGAGATCTGGTGGGCTGACTCGCACGCTCAGCGGGCGATCGTGTACTCCACCAGCTGATTGAACGCCTCGGGCTGTTCGAGGTTGATCAAGTGGCCGCAGGCCTCGACCTTGGCCAGCTCGGCCCACGGGATAGCCTTGGCCAGCCGCTCGGCACTACTGAACGGCGCGGTCTGGTCCTCATCGCCGGCCACACACATCGCCTTGACCTCGATCCGCTTCGCCTGGTCGGCGAAGTCCCAGGTCACCAGGCATTCGAGCGCTCGCCGATAGGCCGGGTCGGTGATGCGCGACATCGATGCGATCGCATTGGCACGTGCCCCTTCCGCCGGCGAGCTACCGAGCAGGCCATCGGCGATCGACGGCGCGAGATCGGCGGGGGTCTGTCCGGCGTCGAGCGGCCCGTACCGCATGGCGAGGTACTTCTCGGCGAAGTCGCTGCCGGGACGCCCGAAGCTGAGGGAGGTGCCGGCGAGCACCATTCGCTCGACCCGATCCGGGTGGTCGACGGCGAACTGCTGGGCGACCATGCCACCCATCGAGAGACCGACGATCGTGGCCCGTCCGATCGCATAGCGGTCGAGCAGGCGAACGGCTGCCGCGGCGAGACCCGACCAGTTCATCGGGTCGATCGGCTCGGATTCGCCATAGCCCGGCATCGTCCAGGAGATGCAGCGATGCCGCCGACCGAAGTGGTCGAGCTGGGGCAACCAGTTGGTCCAGTCGCCGCCCAGTCCGTGGAGAAACAGCAGCGCCTCGGGCCAGGGCTTGACGATGCGGTCGCCCGGGTCGGGCCCGACCACGACGTGCTCGATTCCCGTCTCGGTCGAGACCGAGTACTCGCTCAAGCGAGATCGCCTTGGAGCTGACCGTCGACGACCACCGCAGTGCCGTCGAGCTCGACGGTGCAGCCGGCCATCGGCAGGTCGAAGTGACCGAGGGTGTGACGGCCTGCGACCTCGTTTGCGCCGGTCGAGTAGAGGAAGTTGCCGCCGAAGGCCCGCAACTCGGTGCCGTTGGTCTGGGTCTTGTCGTACATCACCATCGAGTCCCAGCGGGCCGCGGTGTTCATGCCCCAACCCACGTGGCTCACGGCGTAGGCCTCTTGGTCGCCCCACGCCGCGAAGTAGCTCTTCATCAGCCGGGCGTCGACCCCATCGCCGGCGATGTCGGTGATGTAGTCGTTCTCGATCGTGCAGGTGATCGGCGAGTCGACGTAGCGCTTGAAGGTCAGGTTCACGTCGCCGACGTCGAGCACGAGCGTGCCGTTGACCGAGCCCGCGGCCGGGAAGCACAGGCAGAGCCCGCCTGGCCAGTGGGCAATCGTCCCGGGACGGCTGGTGTAGCCCCAGCTCGACCCGGCCGGGGCGGTCTCGACGTCGATCGTCAGGTCGGTGCCGGCGCTCGAGGTCACGCGCATCTCCGAAGCGGCCCGCAGCATTTTGGTCCCGGCCTTGACCTTGCCCTCGAGCTCCGGGTCGGGGGCCAGGCGCTCGAGGATCTCCGGGTGCTCATTGCTCACCATCAGGGCACGAGCGCCACCGCCGAGGATCTCGGGGAGCTCAGGTGCGTGCAGGAGCCCTTCGACGGTGCAGTCCGCAATCAGGGTTGCCTGCGACAGGGCCGCGATCACCGGCCCGAGGCCGCCGATCGCTTCGCTGGCTCCGGTCGAGCGGATGGCGACCGGGGCGCTCTGGGCCCTCGTCGGCACCGTGAGCCGGAAGACCTCGGCGCCCAGACGCTGCAATGCCAGCTCGCTCAATTCGACGTTGACGGCTCGGCTCTGGCTCTCCGACAACACCGCACACACGTCGCCGGGCTCGACTCCACAGAGCTCGAACACCCCGACAAAGGCATCGATCCACTTCGCTTCGACTCGTTCGACCAGCATGGCGTCAACCTACTCGTCCGGGCCGTTGCCGAACGAGGGGCGCGTGCCGCTTCTTTTCCCGTTTCCGCCAAGGGACTATGTTCGTCCCCGGTCGGGACACCGGCCGCATGGCGGTCACGTGATCGTGTCCAACAACTCACCGGGCCACTCATCAAGGGGGAACATCATGTCGGACGGCAAGCTCGAAGCACTGCAGAACACCACCCTGTTTTCGGGGCTGTCGAGCAAGCACCTCGACCTGATCGGCCAAGTCACCGACAAGGTGTCGGTCGAAGCGGGCCGAGTGCTGATCAATCAGGGTCAGGTAACGACTCACATGGCGATCATCATCAGCGGCGGCGCTTCGGTGTCGGTCGACGACAACGAGGTCGCCACGGTGGGCCCCGGCGATGTCGTCGGCGAACTCTCGATGGTCGACGGCGAGCGTGCCTCGGCGACGGTCACCGTCACCGAATCGTCCGAGGTTTGGCTGGTCGGTCGCGCCGGCTTCATCCCCGTCTGGGAGAAGAACGAGGAGATGTCCACACCGATGCTCAACGCCGTGGTCGCCAAGCTCCGCGAGACCAATCACCTCATCGCCAACTGCTCCTGAGCCCGCAGCGCCTGGTGTAGTGCGCTCAGCGCTGGCCCCGAGCCGCCTCCGCCTCGGCGACGAGGCTCTGCATCACGTCGGCAACCGGCTCGATCTCGGTGGCGTAGCCGATTCCCTGACCCGCGCCCGAATGGAGCAGTGGCTCGACCTCGTGCTCGTTGATCGCGCCGAGTAGGTCGCCGACCAGGACGTCCTGATACGGCATCTTGAGCGGCGCTGGCGCGCCCTCTGCCGCCCATTCATCCGACCACGACGTACGGATCTGGCGGAACGTCTTGCCCGAGTTGCTGCGCGTGATGACCGTGTCGGCCGACGACGCCGCAAGCAGCTTGTCGACCAGCACCGGCGACATGTGTGCAGTGTGTTCTGCCGTCGTCAGCCAAATCGTTCCGGCCCAGACCCCCTGAGCGCCAAGGGCGAGGGCCGCGGCCACGTGTCGGCCGGTGGCAACCCCGCCGGCCGCGAGGACCGGGATGTCACCGCACGCATCGACGATCTGCGGAACGAGCGAGAACGTGCCGATGGTCCCGGTATGCGCCCCGGCTTCGGCCCCCTGAGCGACGATGATGTCGACCCCACTCTCGAGGGCGCGCCGTACGTGGCGTGGGCTCCCGATCAGTGCCGCCGTGGTCTTGCCGAGCTCTTTGGCCCGCTCGACGGCGGGTCTCGGTGCGCCGATCCCGCAGGCGAACAGGTTCACGTCGCTGGCCATCACCGCCTCGAGCTGCTCCTCCTCGATCTCCTTGGAACGGATGAAGCGGGTACGCATCCCCGGCCCGCTGGGCTCGGGAACCTCGTACTTGTCGACGATGTCCTGCACGAACTGACGGTGTTCGTCCGGGATGTGGGCCTCGATCGCTTCGCGGCTGTTGTGCTCGGGCATGCCGTCGGGCAGTACGAGATCGACGCCAAACGGCTTGTCGCCGACCAGTGAGCGAATCTCGGCGAGCTCCTCGTCGATCTCGTGGGGGAACCGGCGGGTCGCTCCGTAGACGCCGAGGCCGCCGGCATTGGTGATGGCGGCCACGGTGGCGATGTCGTGTGCGAATCCGAAGATCGGATGCTCGATGTCGAAGTGGCGGGTGAGGTCGGTCGAGAGAGAACCCATGCGGTGCAGTCTCGCGGCTCCGGCCGGGCCAGCGTGACTCGCGACAGGCCGGCCGTCTCGCTAGGTCTCGAAGGCCGCGAGCAGGCGGGCGGTCGCCTTGGTGCGATAACCGTCCTCGAGGTACCCGGCGAGGTCGGTGCGGTCGACATCGGCCAGCCGAACCAGCATCGAGCCATGACCGTCATAGTGCGGCGTCGAGAACAGCACGCCGTTCGCCGACTCGATCAGCATCGCCTTCTCGTCGACGTCGCAGAGAACTACGAGAACCTCGGTGTCGTGGACGCGGTTGCGGTCGTACTCGCGCTGACTCCACATGCGGGCAAAGCCCTTGCCACCCACCTTGAGCCCCGGTGTGCCGTACCAGTTGTCCGCAGCGATTCCCGGCCAGTCCGCGACGAGCGCGACAACATCGTCGTAGGTCAGCGGCGATTCGCCATTCGGCATGTGTCGATGGTCGCGGCCCTGAGCTCGCAGTTCAAGAGCCTCGTTCGAGTGCTGCAAGGCGTTGGCGGGCGTAGTCCGGCTCCGCGACCCATGCGTTCGCCGTCTCCCATGCGTGGCTGAGGCGTGTGGCCTGCGCGTGATCAGCGGTCGGCAACACTTCGACGCCGAGGTTCGAGAGGTCGTGCCAGCTCAGGTCCACTCGGCTCTCGTCGAAGTCGAGGAGTCCGACCCGACCGTCGTCGTCGATCCGAAGGTTGGATGCCGTCGGGTCGCCGTGGATGAGCGTTGTCGGAACGTCGCGCATCTCGGCGAACACGGTGAGAACCAGCGCGGCAACGTCGTCGGGAAGCGCATCCATGTGGGCGTCGACGCTCCGACTCGTCCGCGTGAGTTCCGGGCTGCTGAGACACCCCGGACGCTGTGGATAGTTGGGCCCGAAGGCGTGCACCCGTCGCAGCGTGGCGGCGACGAGGGTCCAGTCGTCGTCGCTGCCCGGTGCACGTCCATCGAGCCAGCGTTGAACAACGACGCCTTCGTGGTGGGGCTGTCCAGCGGTGCTGGGGACGACTTGGGCGACCCGGAAGCCGGCCGCCGCGAGATTGGCGATGAGGTCCAACTCCCAACCGAGCGATTCGGGCGACCGGCGAGAACGGCGGACCGAGACGGAGGTTGAGCCCATGCGACCCCGCCAGACTTCGTTGCGGTTGCCTTCCTGGACCCGCTCGATGAGCTCGATGCCGGGCCAGCCAGCGATCGCGATCCCGGCGAGCGACGCGGCCATCGCTAGCGGCCGCCGGTGGCATCCATGGCGGGGGGAGTGCCGGCGAATGGCGTCTCGAGCACGCCGGTCACGGCGTCGCCGGACAGGTCGATGGCGAAGAGCGAGCCTGGGGCGACACCTTGGCGGCGCGGGTCGGCCGGCGGATCGTCGCCCTCCGCGATGCTGGTGACGAACAGGGTGTCAAGGTTGGCGCCACCGAAGGCCGGCATCGAGGGTTTGCGAACCGGAAGGTCGATGCGACGGTCGACAACGCCGTCTGGGGTCACGCGCGTGACCGCCCAGCCGTGGACCGACGCCGACCAGTAGCAACCGTCGGCATCGACGCACGCTCCGTCAGGCTTGCCGTCGACGGTCGTGTAGTCGAAGAACTCGCGTTCCTCGGTGCGGCTGCCATCTGCGGGGTCATAGGTCCACGTGCGGACCGACATGGTCGGCGTGTCGGCGAAGTACATGCGCGAACGCGACGGATCGAAAGCGATGCCGTTCGTCACGCCGATGCCTGTCCGCTCGACGGTCGCCGTGCCATCGGCGTCGATTCGATGGAGCGAACCGACACGCTTGTCGGCGCCGGTGTCCTCGAACATCGAGCCGACCCAGAAACGGCCGGCGGAGTCGGTGCGGCCATCGTTCATGCGAATGCCCGCACCCTCGTTCTCCAGTGCGAGCCATGGGACGATGTGGCCCATCGACCAGTCGAGCCAGACAACTTCGTGTTCGGTCGCAACCAGGAAAACCCCGGGTTGCGAGGTCAGAACGAAGGAGCCAGGACGTGCAGGCAACGCGCAGGACGTGACCTCGCCGCTCGACGGGTCATAGCGATTGATGGCACAGCCATCGATGTCTTCCCAGTACAGCACCTGCTCGTCGCCAACCCAGAGGGGGCATTCGCCGAGCAGCGAGGGTTCGGTAGACACGACATCGATGCCAGGAGAGGTCATGGCCGAAACCTACTCCCTGTCCCGCGCTCGTTCGGCTCCTCGACCCGACCGCCGCAGCCGGCGCTTCGGAACTACCGTCTCACCTCATGTGCGGAACTCATGCAGCGGACGGAACGCCCATCGGCCATCACCACCATCCGGCGAAGCGGGTGTTTCGCCCTACCCCGGGCATACGGTCTCGCCGCACCTTCCTCGGTGAGTTCTCACGGGGTTCGATGGCGATGGCCGTTGTGACACCGGCCCTGGTCGCGGCCTGCTCGTCGAGCGACGGCGGGACGACACCGGCGGCCTCGGCGAGTGCCGTTCCCACGACGGTGGCGGCGCCGACCACAGCGCCACAACCGGCGGCGACCACGGGTCCGACGGCCCAACCCTCCGCATCGACGACAGAGGAGCCGAGTCCAGCGCCCGCGGAGGATCCGACCGCGACGACACTGCCCGAGACCGCGCAACCAGAGGGCGAACCGCTGCGGTGGGCGCGGGCAAATTTGGGCTTCGTGTCGGCCTATGTGCTCGCCCGCGGCAACCAGGCCGCCATCGTCGACACCGGCGTCCCGGGGAGTGCAACCGCCATCGGCGAAAGCCTTGCGACTCTAGGTCTCAACTATGCCGACGTCGCGCACGTCGTCCTCACGCACCACCACCAAGACCATGCGGGGTCGATCGGCGAGGTCATGGCACAGGCCGTCAATGCCACGGTCTATGCCGGCGAGGCCGACCTGAGCGATATCGACCAGAACCCGATCACCGGTCTGGTCGGTGGCGAAGACGTCTTCGGCTTCGAGATGATCCCAACGCCCGGCCACACGGCCGGACACATGTGCGTGATCGACCACCAGGCCAGCCTGTTGGTCGCTGGCGATGCGATCTTCGGCGATGCCGGCGGGGTGGTCGAAGGGCCCGAGCGGTTCTTCGCCGACGTTGCCGAGTCGCGTGAGAGCATCAAGGCGATGGCGGAACTGACGTTCAACACCCTGCTTCTCGGCCATGGCGAGCCGATCGAGGATCGAGCCGACACCGCGGTCGCGGCGTTGGCCAACTCGTTCTAGCTTGCTTCGCGCAGGGCTAGCTTGCTTCGCGCAGGGCCTGGCGCTCGAGGTCAGCCTTCTTGAGGGTGTCCGGACACGGTACGGCACGCATGCCCGTGATCGCCGTCCGGTTGCCGGTCTCCAAGCAGTGATGAAGGCTGTGGATGCGCTGGCTGGCCGTCGTCTTGTGAAAGCTCGGCATGAGCGCGTGCACGGCAGCGGCCACACCGGCACCGATCAGCTGCCGCGAGAAGCCCATGGCGACACGGAAGTGCTCGCCGTAGGTCTCGCCTTCGCTCTCGGGATGTTCGGTGAACCACGACAAGAGGGCCATGCGGAGATCGTACGACGAATCGCTGCGCAAGATCTCGGCCTTTCTTGCAACGAGATGGTCAAAGTGAGCAACATCCTTGCGTAGGAGCGCCTATACACGCAATACTCATCGATTGTGGACCAAGTTGATCGGGAAATACTGCTTTTGCTGCAGCGAGACGCCAGCCTCACCGCTCGAGAGCTCGCCGAGCACGTCGGTCTCACACCAACACCGTGTTGGCGGCGGGTGCAGAATCTCGAAGCGGCCGGTGTGATCACCGGCCGTGTGGCGCTGGTCGACCCAGCGTCGGTGAACCTCGATGTGACCGCGCTCGTGCAGATTCGGACGAATGACCATTCTGCGGAATGGCTGGCCGAGTTCGCCGCGGCGATCGACACGCTTCCCGAAATCGTCGAGGCCTACCGCACGAGCGGCGAGACCGACTACATGCTGCGGGTCGTCGTGCCATCGATCGATGCCTACGACGGCTTCTACAAGCGGTTGATCGACGCCGTCGACCTGTACGACGTGCGGTCGGTGTTCGTGATGGAACGCATGAAGCAGACGACTGCGCTCCCGCTCACCTACCTCGACGACTGAGCGTCATACCCGCAGTCGAACGATCGGAGTTCCGAGGTCTCGTGCTCATCGCCTGATCCGACCGGCCAGTACGTGGGTGTCCCGAGGGGAAGTGAGCGCGCTCATCAACTACGGTGAGACTGTCCGCAACCGGGTGCGGGACACGACGCCGGGCGGGCGCGGGAGAAATCGTGAATCGGATCTTTGGGCGGAAAGGTGACGTTGACGGGCTGCGCCGTCACGTCTTTCGGGACGGACGTTCCGTCCTCTTGCGGGGGGAATCAGGTGTCGGGCGAAGCGCAACGATGCGTCGCGTGGTGGCGCGCCCGAAACGGTCACATCGCGTGCTCAACCTGCGCACGAGCAAGAGTGGATTGAAGATCCCGTTCTCCGCCCTGGTGGGACTCTTGCCCGATGGGATCTTCGCCGGTGAGCCAGCCGAGGTTCTCGCCGCAGCCCAGGCGGCAATCGCCAGTTCGACCGAGCATGTCGTGCTGGCGGCCGACGACGTGCACCTCCTCGACGCGGCATCGGCCACGGTGATCGATCGGGTGGTGCGCGAGTCGGATGTCTCCCTGGTGGCCAGCCTTCCGGACGGCGTCGAATGCCCCGCCTGGCTCGACCAGCTGCTGCTCGACGAACAGGTCACGGAACGAACCCTGGCTACCCTTCCTCGAGACACCGTCGCCGAGCTGGTGGTGGCGCTGTTGGGATCCCAGGTTGCGGCACCCGTGGTCGAGGCGGTCTGGTCGGTGTCGCAAGGCAATCCGCGTGTCGTCAAGGAAGTTGTCCGAGCCGGACGCTCGAGTGGTGTGATCGCTCGCTGTGACGGGTGGTGGCGACTCGAGGGCGAACTCCCGCTTCCGCCGGTGCTGGTCGGTCGCATCGAACGCGCCATTCGCGCCCGGTCGAGCGAGGCGATCGAGGCACTGTCGCTGCTGGCGCTGGCTGAGTCTCTCGAGCTCGGTCTTCTCGAGGCACTTGCTGGCTCCGAAGCGATCGAGGAACTTGAGGCGGCAGACATCGTCCGAGCTCGCCGCGAAGGCGTCCGGACCCGTATTGAGATCTCGGATCCCGTTCTTCGACTCGTGGTGGTTGCGAGCTTCGGAGAGGCTCGACGGCGTTCGTTGGCTCGTCGACTTGCGCACCGACTGTCAGCCTCCGGTTTCCGCCGTACGGGCGATGCCGTGCGTCTTGCTGCGTGGACCTTGCAGGGAGGCACTGCGGCTGATGCCGAACTCATGTTGCGTGCCCAGCGGGAGGCCCTTGCCAGCGGCGAGGTCGAGCTCGCCGTCCAGTTCGCTCGCACCGCAACCGCGTCCGGGGGAGTCGAATCTCACCTCGCGCTCGCCCAAACGCAGCTGATGTCGGGACGTGTTGCCGACGCCGAAGTCGCGCTCATGGCGGCGACTGCATTGGCCCGCCGGCCATTCGAGAGTGCGGCGATCGCGGTGATTCAAAGTCGGGCGTTCGCGGCGAACCGGAGCGACACATCCGCCGCTCGGGCGCACCTGAAGACCGTGGGGCGGCGCCTCCGCAACGCCGAGGCGCGGGAACTCCTCGAGGCCGAGTTTGCCCAACTGTGCCTTCGGGCCGGTGAGCTCGACGATGCGCTCCGCCTATTGGAACGTGTCGAGGTCGGCCGCAGCGCCACGATGACCACCGAGCTCCGGGGCTTGGTCGTCGGGGTCGAAGCCCTTTGTCGTGCTGGTCGTTTCGATCGAGCGCTCGAAGCGATCGGGCATGCTCGTCGCCTGATCGATGAAGGTGCTGATGCAGAGCCGCTCACCGACGAGCGTCTCGTCGCCATCGAGGTCTCGGCACTGTTGGGTGCCGGCCGGGTCGCCGATGCACGAGCGATCGTCGATCGTCACAACCGGGTCGCACGCCAGCGGGGCCGTCAAGTTGCGCTTGATCTGCTGCGAGGGCTGCACGGTCGAGTCGCCCTCTGTGAGGGCGCAGTTGGCGACGCGGGGCAGAGTCTGGATGAAGCGCTGCGCGGGCTCGGACGATTCGACCCGCTTGGTCTGCGTCCCGGATTCCAAGGGCTCCGAGGATTGGTGGCGATCGCCGAGGCCGACCCGCAGAGGGCGCTCGATGCAGTCGCCCTCGTGGACAGGAAGGCGCTGGACCCGGAGGTCACGACCGCAGTCGCACGAGTCAGGGCGGGTGCGCAGGCAATGACGGGCACCCGGGACGAAGCGGTCGTCACCCTGGTCGATGCAAGTCGGATCGCGACGTCCATGGGACATGACCATGCGGCCCTCGAAGCCCTTGCCGACGCGGTTCGTCTCGGTCGACCGACCGATGCGCTTGATCCGCTTCAGAGGCTTGCCGGTCGCGTCGACGGTGAGCTCGTCGAGGTTGCCGCGGCCCACGCTGCGGCGCTCGGGGACGGCGACATCTCCGAGCTCGGGGCGGTCGGGCGTCGCTACCTGGACCTCGGCTTCAAGCTCCGCTCCGCCGAGGCGGCCGCGCAGGTGACGGCCCTTGCTCGCGAGAGGGCGGGTGCAGCCCGTCGGGCCGAAGAGACCGTCGAGTGGGCGGCTGCTCGTCTATCGATGTTGCTCGACGGCTGCCCCGGCGCATCCGCGATGGCGCTGCCCGCGACGGGTTCCGTGCTCACGAGACGGCAGCGAGAGGTCGCGCAGATGGCCCCGTTCGCGTCGAATCGCGAGATCGCCGAGCGGTTGGGCGTGTCGGTGAGGACCGTCGAGAACCATCTGAACACCGTCTATCGAACGCTCGACATCCACGCCCGCGAGGAGCTTCGTAGCCTTTTCGTCGGCGCTAACGGTGGTTTTGAGTAGCCGAATTCCCGGATTTGAGTAGTCGCTACTCATGACCTGATCGAGCCCCGGTCGGTACTGTCGTCGGCGGTGAGGCGGGACAAGCGGCTCTGGGCGGCTCTTTTAGCCGCGGTGCTTCTCTTTCCGCTCGTGCCGATGGCGGGCACCGCCGCGGCGATCGAACCTCCGCAACTGACGCCATCGGAGGACCCGGCATGCGAGTCGTCTCTCGGCCGGCTCATCGATCTCGACCGGTGCGCCTCGGCCCACAACGAGTTCCTCGAACTGGTCGGCGCCGCTGCCCTCGACCTCGAGTCGGTGGCCGCGCTCGACGCGCAGCTTCGGGTCATCGACGGTGCCGAGTCGAGTCCTCTCGAAGCGATTGAGTCGGGGATCGGCGACGCCGGCAACGCTGATGCAGTCGGTGCAGTCGAGGTCGTGGAACCCGGCGCCGACTGCCCGGCCTACACGATCGGTGAGGTCTTCGCCGATCCGGATGGCGACTGGGACGGCGACGGCCTGAGCAACCTTTCCGAGCTGTTCGTCGGCTTGGATCCGTGCACCTTCGACGTGCTCCCCGATGGCTTCGCTGATCCGATCCCGGCGCCCGAGCCAGCACCCGCGCCGCCGTCGGCGCCCGCCGTCGTCTCGGCGCCGACCGAGTTCGACGAGTTGTCCGACGACGAAGCCGACGCCACCGACGGCGCCGCGCCGGTGGCCGCTCCCGAACCGCAGGTCGACCCTTGCGAAGGCGGGACCTACTCGATGCAGGACGCCCGTGATGACGCGGCCGGCGATTGGGACGGCGACGGTCTTGCCAACGCCGACGAGGCGTTCAACGGATTCGACCCGTGCACGGCCAACCCCGAGGCGGCCGACCTCGTCGACGCGATCCAGCCGGTGGTGGCAGCCCAGGCCGATGCCGACCCTGATGCCACGCCGTGCCCCGACTACGGATTCAGCGACATCATCGACGACCCGGATTCCGACTGGGACGGCGATGGCGTGAGTAACAGCAACGAATTCCACGGCGCCCGAAACCCCTGCGTCGCCGACTCGGTCCCGGGTGCGGTCACGCCGATCGGCGACCCCGGCCCCGAGCCCAACCCCGACCGCTGCCCGGCCTGGTCGTTGTCCGACATCATCGACGACCCGAACGGGGACTGGGACGGCGACGGTGTGCCGAATGCCCACGAGCTGAACGTCACCAACACCGATCCCTGCAACTTCGAGCTCAACCTCGAACCGGGCCCCGTTCCGTTCGCCAACGCAACCGCCGAAGGTTCGCCGTGCCCCCAGTACAGCGTCGATGAGATCTTCGCTGATCCGGATTCGGACTGGGACGGCGATGGCAGCACGAACTCCGAGGAGTTCTTCAACACTCGAAACCCGTGTCTGTCCGATGCGGTCATCCGAGCCCAACTGAACAGTTCTGGCGCGACCCCCAACGGCAATGACGATCTTCCGCCCAACGTCACCATCATCGAGGACGAGACGGTCAACGAGAACACGTCGCTCACCGACGAGGAACAGCGCGAAGCGGATCGGGCTCGCCAAATCGCTGACGAGCAGAACGCGGACAACGGTGGCAGTGACACCGACGGCAACGACGACGGCAACGACGACGGCCCTGACAGCAACGGCGCTGATGACGCGGTCGAGGTGCCGATCGACGGTGGTGGCATCGAGATCGACGGCGATGCCACCAATGGTGCGCAAGGCGACACCGGAGATTCGAGCGATTCGCAGCCTGGCGGCGATGGTGTCGACGGCGACACTTCGCCCAACGGTGGTGCTGGTGGAGACGAGGTGCCGATCGACGGCGGCGGCATCGAGATCGAGGCCCCTGCTGATGGGGTACATGTCGGCGGCTCCGGTGCAATCCACCCCGAACCTGGCGACCCGGCCGCACCGAATGCCCCGGTCGATCCGAACAGCGACACGATTGCGCTCGGTGATGGAGGTTCCGACGGTGATGAGGGCGGCAGCGATGCCGGTTCGGGCGAACCGGTTGTTGTGGTTGGGTCGGGTGCGATCATGCCGGAGCCCGGCGATCCGGCCGTTGAGGGTGCCGAGCCCGAAGACCCCGAGGGCGACACGATCGCGATCGACGGCGACGCCGGTGCTGGCCCGGGTGGCGAGGGTGCGCAGGGCAACGGTGAAGCCGATGGTCAGGACGATCAGTCAAACGAAGGCGGCGATGACGATCAGGGCGATGACGATCAGGGCGATGCCGACCAGGGCGATGACGACCAGGGCGAGGGCGCCCCGGTCCTCGTCATCGGTGGGTCGAGCAACATCCTCCCCGAGGACGGCGACCCGATGGCCGGCGGTGGGACCTTCTCGGACCAGGACGACACGATCGCCCTCGATGGCGACGGTGAGCCTGCGGGTCAAGCTGGCGACGCCGGGTCGGCCGGAAGTGCCGATAGTCAGCCAGCTGACACCGGGGAAAACGACCCGAGCTGGGCGGTCAATGACAGTGTCGCTTCACTGACACTTGCCCCGGGGCGCTCCGAGCTCCGTCGTGTGGGTGGCGAGCTGGAGGTTGTGACCGGTGGTGAAGCCCATCGCCTCGTCCTCGACGGCATCGCCAGCGTGCAGATCCAGGGCACGGCGGCGACCGACGAACTGGTGCTCGACCTGAGTGGCGGTGCGTTCGGTGTGCCGGTCAACTTCGACGGTGCGGGGGGCGACGATGCCCTGCTCGGACCGGCGCCGAACACCATCTGGAACATTTCGAGCAACAATGCCGGAAGTGTCGTTGGCCTGACATTTGGCAACGTGGAGCGCCTGCTCGGCGCTGCCGGCAACGAGGACGAGTTCGTCTTCGGCCCCTCTGGTGACATCGACGGTCACGTGCACGGCGGCGACGCCGGCTTCGACACCATGGTGTTCGAGGGCGCCGTCGAGGAGTGGAGCCACTCCGCCGCCAACAGCAACGACGGCACCTACCAGCTCGACGGACGAAGCATCGAGTACCGGGGCCTCGAGCCGGTCGTGATCACCAACCCGGGGACGAACGCCTCGATCGACCTGACGGCCGGCGACGACACCGACGCCGTGCTGCGACAGGACGGCGGCGGCGACCTGATCCTCGAAGGCAGCACCTTCGAGTTCACCCAATTCGCCGTCCCCACGACCTCGCTCACGATCGACGGAGCCGGTGGCCGTGACACCGTCACCATCGAGGGCCTCGTCAATCTGGGCAACGCAGCCCTGACGATCATCGCCGAGATCATCCGCCTGGCTCCCGGCGCCGAGCTGATCACGACGAGCGATGTGACCCTCACCGCAGGGGACACGGCCGCAGGCGCCGCCGCCGGCTTTGGCCTGCTCAACGGCGACATCGCCGGCATCGCCGTCTTCAATGCCGACGCCGACGCGTCGATTCAGGTCGGCCAGGCGGGCAACGGTGCATCGATCACCGCCGCACGTGTCACGCTGAGCGCGACCGCCACCGCGACGGTTGAGCCGGCGGCCGACCTCTTCGTTCGTACCGACGGCACGGCGAGTGCGATGGTCGAGGTCATCGACTCGTCGATCACGGCCACCACCGGCGACGTCACGATCACCGCAGAGAGTGATGTGACGGCCACGGCCACTGCCGGTGGTGACGGTTCGACGCTCTCCGGCTTCGACGGCGCGGTCGGCAATGTCGACGTCACGTCGACCGCAACGGCAGCGGTCCGAGGTGAGAGCACCGTCATGGCTGCAAGCGGGGCAGTCACGGTCGGGGCGACCAACGCGGTCGATGCATCCGGTGTCGGTAACGCAACCGATGCCGGTGCCGACGGTGTCGGCGGCGGCGTCTCCGTCGTCACGGTCACCCAGACGACACTCGCCGAGGTCGCAAACGACTCGGGCACCGTCACCAACTGGATGGTCGACTCCCTCGACGTGACCGCTACGGCGACGAGCGACGTGGACAGCACCTCAACGGCGAGTGCTGATGGCGCCGACGGCGACGATGCCGCCAACGCCACCGACCAGGAGACGCCCGACGATCGCACCGATGGCAACAGCTCCGCCGCTGCCGGTGGCGCCATCGGCGTATCGGGCGCCTTGTCCTACACCGGGTTGACATCCACCACCACCGCCCGAGTCGACGGCGACGTCTCGATCGACGCGGCGACGACTCAGAACGTCGACGCACGGTCCGCTCACGACAGCGAGGCCAGCGCCAACGGGCAGACGGCCGATGGAACCGGAACCGGCGTCGGCGTCGCAATCGCCATCAACGACGTCACGGTGACCACGGCCGCCAGCGCCGAGGGTGGGGCCACGCTCGAAGCTGATGGTGGGGTCGGAATCGCCGCTGGAGTTGCCGGCATGGGCGCCTCGGATCGCTTCGTCGCCCAGGCCAATGCCGGTGCCAGCAGCGGCGCCGACGGGGGCTCTACGACCGGTATCGCCGGTGCGCTTGCCGTCAATGTCGCCACCAGCACCCACACCGCAGCCCTCGGAGACTCGACGAACGGCGGCGACGCCGGGGCGACGGTCGATGGCGATCTCTCCGTCACGTCGACCTCCAACCGCACCGACACCACGACTGCCGATGCCTCCGTTGGGAACGGCGTCGGCGCGTCGATCGCCGTGGCCGTACTCAACGACGACACAAGCGCGGCGGTCGCCGACGATGCCGAACTCGGCACTACCGTCGACACGCTGACCGTCACGGCCACCGCCGACCGGACCACCTCGACGATGAGCCAGACCGCTGCCGCCGGAGGAACGAACTCGGTCACCCCGTCGATCGCCATCACGGTCTCGAACCTCGACATCTCGGCCGACCTGGGCACCGGCGCCGCCGGGACGATCACCAACGGCGCCGAACTCGGTGCCACACTGACCGCCGAGACCACGACCGCGGCGAACGGCTCACCCGATCCGGCCGGCGCCGTCGGCGTCTCGATCGCCCTCGCCTTCGTCAACCACCGTGCGACGTCGAATGTGGAGCGCAGCCTCACCGCCGGCGGTGATGTCTCGGCGACCACGGCCACGAACTCCACCGTCACCACGACCGCGACGGCAGCGGCGGGCGGCGAAGACGAGGCCAACGCCGACCCCGGCGACGTGACCGGTCAGGTCGCCGGTCAGCGCAGCAATGCCGACGCGGTTGCCGCCAACAACGGCACCGACGGTGCCAGCGGTTCGAGCTCACCCGATGCCGAGACCTCGGGCGGATCGATTGCGGTTGGCGCTGCGGTTGCGCTCGCGGTGATCGACGCCGCATCGCTGGCAACACTGGCCTCCACCGGAACGATCATCACTACGGGCGCAGCGTCACTGCGCTCGTCCGGAGATGTCGACGCGACCACGACCGCCGACGGGAGCGCAGTGCTGGGTGGCGCAGGCGGCGGCACCAGCATCGGCGTGGCCGTGGCCATCAGCCGAGTCACCCTCGAGACGCGCTCGTCGATCGCCGGCACCATCCAGGCGGCCAACGTCATCGCCGATGCCGGTCGCCTCACCCCGACCGAGAACACCCTGGCCACCACCGCAACCTCCGGTGCCTCCGGCGGCTCGGTGGGCGTGGCCTTCTCGCTGGCGCTCCACATCGCCGACATCACGACGACCGCCGAGGTCGCGGGCACTGCCGATGTGACGGCAACCGGCGATGTCGACGTCCAGGCTTCGGCCACGAGTACCTCGAACGCCGCCGCAACCCCGCACGACGGCGGCGGCATGGCCGACGACGTCGGCGTCGGCGCGAGCGTCGCCCTCAACATCGTCACCGACTCAGCGGTTGCCGAGGTCGCGGCCGGCGCGACCATCGACTTCAGCGCCGCCACGTCGGCAGAGATCATCGCCGCCGGCGGACATGCGCTCACAACCAACGCCGAAAGCGGTGCATCGGGCGGCGTGGCCGTCGCCCCGGCCATCGCCGTGGCATTGGCCACGATCAGCCGAACCGCCAACCTCAGCGGCGCAGGTAGCCCGCTCATCCAGATCGCTGGATCCTTGACGATCGCCGGTCGCGCCCCACCCGCTGCCAACACCTCCACCACGACCGCCACCGGTCTGACCTCCTCGTCCGGCACCGCGGGTGTCGGCGTCTCGCTTGCCCTGACCATCTCCAACATCACCGTCACTGCCACGCTCACACGCGACGTGCAGCTGACTAGCGGCGGCGTTCTTGCCGTGACCGCCACGGGCGACTCGACGATCTCGTCGTCCGCAACCGCCTCGGCTTCCGGTGCCAGCGACACGGGCACCGATGTCACCAGCCAGGTCGCCAACGAGCGCGCCGAGGCCGACGACCAGGCGGCTGCAAACGGGGGCGATACGTCGGCCGGAGCCTCCGGCACGCCCGATGCCGAGACCTCCTCGGGTGCGATCTCGGTCGCCGCAGCGATCGCCATCACGATCGCCAACAGCACGGCATCGGCTTCGATCGACTCCGCAGCCACGGCGGACACGATCACGATCGCGGCGAGTGACAACACCGATGTCTCCTCGACGGCCGATGGGTCGGCCAACACCAGCGGTGACAGCTTCGCCGTCGGCGTGGCGGTGGCGATCAACCTCGCCGACACCGACGTGCACGCCACGTTGCGTGGTGCGGCCACCGGTGCGACCACGGTGTCGGCGACGATGAACCTCGACAATGCACCCGACCCTGACGACGAGCGTCACGAGTTCGGAGCCAGTGCAACCTCAGGTGCATCCGGCGGCGACGTCGGTGCGGCCATCTCCCTGGCGCTCAACATCGTCAACCTCGAGCACCGGGCCGAGATCGCTACGGGCGCGGCAGCGACGGGCGGCGACACCGCGGTCACCTCCGCCAGTGCGGCGACGACCACCACGTCCGCCCTGCCGAGCGACATGGCCGGCATGGGTAGCTCGATCGGCGTCGGCGGATCGCTTGCCTTGGCGGTCATCAGCGATTCGAGCCAAGCGCTGGTCAACGGCGATGTAACCGGTGCCGGTGCACTGGCCGTGTCGGCCGCAGGTGATCATCAAGGCACCACCGAGGCTCGTGCCGGCGCCGAGGGTGGCGTGGCGGTGGCCCCGGCGATCGCCATCGCCGTCGTCAACCTGACCCGGCTCGCCGAAATCGCTGCCGGTGTGAACCCGGTGACCCTGACTGGCGCACTCACGGTGACGGCAACCTCGGGATCCGGCACCGGCCTGATGACGACGGCCGAAGGTGCCACCCAGACCGACGGCACCGCCGGCGTGGGCATTGCGCTCGCACTGGCGATCGTCGACGACGACACGACCGCCCGCACCCAACGCGATGTGACCGGCTCGGCAGCGACGATCTCCGCCACGTCGACGGTCGCCGCAACGACCGAGGCGACGGCATCAGCCGCCGGCGGCCCTGGCGAGGGCGACGCCAACCAGCCGGCCGAAGACGTCGACGGTCAGGTGGGGGAGCAGCGCGACCTGGCCAATTCGGTGGCCGGCGCCAACAGCGATGCCGGCGACACCAGCGACTCCGCAACCACGCCCTCGGCCAGCGACACCAGCGGCCCGATCGCTGTCGCCGCAGCGATCGCCATCACGGTGCTCGAGTCCGCGGCGGTGGCGACCATCCCGGTTGGCGTGACCGTCACGGCCAACGGCAACGGCCTGGTCGACGTCAACTCCAATGGGGACACGGACACGTCGACCGCGGCAGACGGCTCGGCGACCACGATGGGCGGCTCCCTCGCCGTGGGCGCAGCCATCGCCATCAACCTGGCGACCGTGGTGAACTCGGCGACCGTGGCCGGCGACGTCGTGGCCGGCGACCTCGAGGTCGAAGCCACTATGGCGGCATCCGGTGACGGCACGCACACGTCTTCGGCATCGGCGGTCTCCGGCGCCTCGGGCGGCGACGCTTCGATCGCCATCTCCCTGGGCCTGAACATCGCCGACGTCGACACGACCGCAGCGATCGCCGACACGGCCTCGATCACCCTGACCTCGAGCGACGTGACGATCACCGCCAACGCCGTCGGTGCGTCGACTGCGACGGCAACCCCGCATGACGGGAGCGGCGGTGGAAGCTTCGGTCTCGGCGCCTCGATCGCGATCAACATCGTCGACGACGAAGCGACGGCGACGTTCGATGCCGCCTCGCTGACCGATGCCGACGACCTGACCGTCGAGGCGCTCGGCAGCCACACGATGACGACGACGGCGACCGCCGGCGCGGGCTCGACCGGACTCACGGTCGTCCCGGCGTTCGCGCTGTCGCTGAGCAACATCGACCGGGCCGCGACGGTTGCTGCGGGTGCGGCCATCGAGCTCGATGCTGCGCTCACGGTCACCGCCATGCTCGACAGCGGTGCGGTCGAGACCATGGCGACCGGTTCGGCAACCACGGCCGGTGGCTCGGCAGCAGTCGGTGTCGTCCTCGCCCTCACGATCGCCAATCACCATGTGACCGCCAACGTGGCTCGCAACGTCGATGCCGGCACGTCGGTCACGATCACCGCCTCCGGAACCACCGCCTCGAGCGCCGCGGCCACCGCATCGGCCGCCGGCGAAGACGAGTCGGCCGAGGATCCCGACGAAGACGGCGCCGGTCCGGATGAGGGTGGCGTCGACGGCACCGTCGGTGGCGGGCGTGAACTTCTCGACAGCCAGGCGACCGCATCGGGTGCCGACGATACGGGAGGCGCCGAAACCCCCGACGCCGAAACCTCCTCCGGCTCGATCGCCGTCGCCGCAGCGATCGCCATCGACATCGCCACCAACACCGTCTTGGCCTCGATCGACGTCGGCGTGACCGTCACCGCCGGCACCGACGTGCAGGTCACAGCGAACTCCGATACGACCACCTCGGCAAGCGCTTCGGGCGCCGCCGTCACCGAGGGCGACGGAACCTCGATCGGTGTGGCCGTATCGATCAACCGGGCCGACGTCAACGTTCGGGCAGTCGTAAGCGGCGACGTCACCGCCGCCACGGTGACCATCCAGGCGACCGGTGCCGACACGAGCACCCACGGCGCCGACGCGGTCTCGGGCGCCGCCGGCGGCAACGTCGGCGTCGCCGTCTCCCTCGGACTCAACATCGTCACCGTCGACCATGTCGCCGAGGCGGCCGGCACGGCGACGATCGAGGCAACCGACCTGACCATCACCGCGGAGTCGAACGCCTCCACCACGACCTCGGCAACCCCGAGCGACGCTGCTGGCGGAAGCTCGCTCGGTGTCGGTGCGTCGGTGGCATTGTCGATCGTCACCGACAACGCCATCGCTCGGGTGACCGTCAACGTCACGCTCACCAATGTGGACAACGTCGCCATCTCCGCACTGGGTGGGCACTCGGCGATGTCGACGGCCACCGCCGGCGCCGCGTCGGACAACGTGGCCATCGCCCCATCGATCGCCATCACGCTCTCGAACCTCGACCGCACCGCCCGGATCGAGGGCTCGGCAGCCCAGACCGTCATGCTCGGCGGCTCCCTGACGATCATCAGCCGCGGGCCGCCGACGGCGATGAACACCTCGGCCACCGCAACCGGCTCGACGACCGTCGGCGGTGGAACTGCGGCCGTCGGCATCGCCCTCGGCCTCAACATCGTCAATCACGACTGGACTGCGACCACCCAGCGCAACATCGACGCGACCGGCGCCGTCCAGTTCACCGCCGAAGGCAACTCGACCACCGCAGCCTCGGCAACGGCATCGGCCGCCGGCGCCCCCGGTGAGGGCGAGGACGGTGCACCCGCCGATCCCGACGGCACCGGTCCCGAGGGTGGGGTCGACAGCCAGATCGCCGCCGAGCGCGATCTCGCCAACACCCAGGCGGCCGAGAACGGTGCCGACGACTCGACCGAGTCCGGCGACACCCCCGGCGCGAACACCTCCTCTGGCCCGATCACCGTCGCCGCCGCGATCGCCATCAACATCGCCAACACGACCTCGTCCGCCACCATCGCCGCCGGCCTGCTCATCGAATCGGATGCCGCCGTGAGCCTGACCGCACGTTCGAACACGGATGGATCGGCCGCTGCCGACGGCTCCTCCAACACCGACGGCGGCACCGCAGCCGTCGGCGTGGCACTCGGCATCAACTACGTGAACGGCGACACCAATGCCGACGTCGCCGGAACGGTCGAAGCGGACGGCGGGTTCTCGGCCACCGCCGAGTTGGTCACCGTCGGCGCCGATGACGAGCAGACCTTCAACGCCAGCGCCGTGTCCGGAGCGAGCGGCGGCGACGTTTCGGTCGCCCTGTCGCTCGGCCTCAACATCGTCATCCTCGACACGACCGCTCGGATTCTCGCCACCGGCTCGATCACCGTGACCGGGGGAGCGGTGGCGCTCCAGGCCGGCATGACCAGCGCCTCGACGGCGAGCGCAACGCCGAACGATCCGGTCGGTGGTGGCTCACTGGGCATCGGCGCATCGGTTGCGTTGAACATCGTCAACGACACCGCCGAGGCACGGGTCGAAGCCGGCGCAACCTTCGCTACGACGGGTGCTGCCAGCGTCGAACTGCGGGCCCTCGGAGGCCACTCGACCACGACCACGGCCGAGGCCGGTGCCTCGGGCGGCGTCGCACTCGTGCCGGCAATCGCCGTCGCCATCCCCAACGTGCACCGCATCGCCCGTATCGACGGTGCGGCCGCCGACCTCGTCGAGGCCGTCGGCAACGTCATGATCGCTGTCGACTCGGCAGCCGCCGACAACGAAGCCACCACGACGGCCACCGGTTCCGCCGAGTCGCCCGGATCGGCTGCGATCGGCATCGCGTTCGGCCTGACCTACGCCAACCACACCGTCGAGGCCGTCTCCCAGCGCAACATCACCGCCGGCGGAAACGTGACGATCGAAGCCATCGGCCGTTCGGCGTCGTCGACGACCGCGAGCGCCGCAGCCGGTGGCCAGGACGAGAGCGATGACGGCGCCGACACCGACGGTGACGGCACCGACGACGCAACCGGCGTCGACGCCCTCATCACACAGGAACGGAATCAAGCCGACGAGCAGGCAGCGGCGAGCGGTGGCGAGGGCGCCGGCGATCAGGCCGCACCGTCGGCGGACACCGCCTCGAACGGACCGATCGCCGTCGCCGCGGCGATTGCCGTCAACATTGCGGACACCGCCTCGACGGCCACCGTCCCCGGCGGCGTGACGATCACCGCCGGCGGATCGATCAACGTCCGCACCTCGGCCAACACCGACGGCGCCGCAGCCGCGACCGGCACCTCGACCGACGGCGGCAATGGCACGGTCGGCGTCGGTGTGGCGATCAACGTGGCGCCGATCGACAACCTCGCAACGATCGATGGCACGGCCGACGCCGGTGGCGGTCTCACCGTCTCGGCGACGATGACCGACACCGCCGGCGATCAGGTCCACACGACCAACGCCGAGGCGGTCTCGGGCGCAACCGGAGCCGGCGTCTCGGTGGCCATTTCCTTGGCCGTCAACGTCGTGATCGTCGACACCCAGGCCCGCATTTCGGATTCCGGCGACGTGACCGCGACCGGCGGCGCCGTCGAACTCACCGCCACCTCGGTCGGCTCGGCGAGCGCTTCGGCGACACCGTCGGACCCGGCGACCGGAGGCAGCCTCGGCATCGGTGGTTCGGTCGCCCTCACGATCGTCAGCGACCAGGCGACCGCAGAGATCGCCGCCGATGCAACCATCGATTTCACCGGCGCTGCGTCGCTCACGATCCAGGCGACCGGTGGCCACGACGCCACCACCCATGCCGAGGCGGGGGCAGCGGCGACCGGCGGTCCCGCCATCGCACCGGCGATTGCCGTCAGCGTGTCGAACGTGCATCGCGATGCTCGGATCCTCGGCGATGCCGCCGATCCGACCGTCGAGGTCATGGGGACCGTCACGATCTCCACCAACAGCAACCCGGGCAACAACAAGGTCCGCACCACGGCAGTCGGTTCCTCCGAGGCCTCGGGTTCGGCCGCGGTGGGCGTCGCGATCGCCGTCGCCTACTCCAGCCACACACTCGAGTCGGTCTCGCAGCGCAACATCACCGCCGGCGACGATGTCACGATCGAGGCGCTCGGCCGTTCATCGACCTCGACCGCCTCGACGGCTTCGGCCGCCGGCGCACCCGACGAGGGCGAGGACGGTGCCCCGGCCGATCCGGACGGCAATGGCCCGCAGGGTGGCGTCGACAGCCAGATCAACAACGAACTCTCCCAGGCCGACGAGCAGGCCGCGACGACCGGCAGCGAAGGTACGGGCGGCGAGGAGTCGCCGGGCGCCAACACGTCCTCCGGCCCGATCGCGGTCGGTGCGGCCATTGCGGTGACCATCGCACCGAGCATCTCCAGCGCGACGGTGCCCGACACGATCCGGATCGAGTCCGGCGGCACCGTGACGGTCCGGACCTCCGCCAACACCGATGCCGACTCGCTCGCCGATGGCTCGGCGGCCAACGGCGGCAACGTCTCGGTCGGTGTCGCCATCGCCATCACCGTGGCCAACGTCACCAACTCGGCGACGGTCTTCGGCACGATCGTGTCCGAAGGTCTGACCGTCGAGGCCGAGATGACCGAGTCGGACATGGATCCGATCTTCCGGGACAACGCCGGCACGTGGGAACGTGTCGACGACGGTCGCGAACTGCCGGCGATCACCGCCCATCGATTCGACGAAGCCGCCGGTGAGTGGGTCAAGATCGACAGCGGTGACACGCTGCCCGAGACCCCGACAGCCGACGACCTCTTCTTCCTGACCGCCGACGTCACGGTGCCCGCGGCCCTCACCGCCGGGCTCTACCAGTTCGACGGCACCGACTGGAACGCTGCGGCGTCGACCGATGGCGACGAGTTCCCCGACTCGCCGATGGATGGCGCACTGTTCCTCCTCGAGCCTGCCAACGGTGCCTTCTTCAACCTGATGGCCGACGATGGCGGCAACCCGGCCGGCATCTACACCTTCGACGGCACCGACTGGGTGGCCGCTCCGGGTGCGATCGGCCAAGGCGTGGAGCTGCCGGATCCGGCCGTCGACCCGTTCTTCAAGCTGGCCGAGCACACCTATGCAGCCTCGGCGACCTCGGGTGGTACTGGCGACGGGGTTGCGGCCGCCGTGTCGTTCGCCCTCAACGTGGCCACCGTGAACACCCTTGCCTTGGTCTCCGCTGGCGCCGACGTCACCATGAGCGGCGGTGACCTCATGATGGGCGCCCGCAGCAACGGGTCGTCGGCGGTCGAGGCACTGCCTCGTGACAAGACGATCGGCACGAGCGCCGGCATCGGTGTCTCGGTTGCCCTCAACATCGTCACCGACAACGCCATCGCCGAGATCGCCGCCGGCGCCGACGTCGAGACGACCGGTGCCACCAACGGAGCCCTGCGGGTCGCCGGCGGGCATGCGATGTCCACGGTTGCCAAGGCCGGCGCCGGTTCGACCGGTGTGACGGTCGTGCCCGCCATCGCCGTCGCCGTGTCGAACATCGACCGGATCGCCCGGATCCTCAACGACGGCGACGACACGGGCCTGGTGCTCGCCGGCGCCTTCACGCTGTCGGTGAACGGGCCGACGACCGAGACCTCCAACCACGCCTCGGCCGAGGGAAGCGCGGAGAGCTCGGGGTCGGCGGCCGTCGGTGTGGCCATCGTGGTCACCTACTCGAACCACCTGATGAAGGCGGAGCTGCACCGAGACATCACGGCGACCGGCGCCGTCCTGATCGAGGCCCTCGGCCAGTCGGCGTCGTCCGCGACGGCGATCGCCGCTTCCACCGGCGCAGAGGAAGAGGAGTCCGACACCGACGGCGACGGCATGGGCGACACGACCAGTGTCGACGCCCAGATCATGCAGGAGCGCAACCAGGCCGACCAGCAGGCTGCCAACAACGGCGGCGAACAAACGGGCAATGAATCGACGCCGATGGCCGAGACCACCCAGAACGGCACGATCACGGTCGCCGCAGCGGTTGCCGTGAATCTGGCCTTCACGACCTCGATGGCGTCGATCCCCGGCGACGTCACCGTCACTGGCGACTCCGTGACGGTGCGCACGAGTGCGAACACCGATGCGGCCGCCTCGGCTGATGGCTCCGCGGCGACACCGAGCGGCACCGCCGTCGGTGTCGCGGTCGCCATCAACTACGCCGAGGTCGACAACGTGGCCACGGTCGAGGGCACCGTCGTGGCGACCGGAGGCCTCGCGGTCGAGGCGACCATGACCGATGTCGACGGCGACACGGAGCACACCTTCGGTGCCACAGCGACGAGCGGTGGCTCGGGTGATGGTGTGACCGTGGCCGTTTCGTTCGCCCTGAGCATCGTGCCGATCACGACCACTGCCGAGATCACCGGCACGGCCAACGCCACCGTCAGCGGCGGCGACATCTCCGTCGTGGCCTCGTCCTTTGGCGCTTCCACGGTCGAGGCCAAGCCGGGCGACCCCGCTCAAGGCGGTTCGGTGGGTGTGGGCGCCGCGGTCGCGCTGAACATCATCAACGACAAGGCCACGGCCCGTGTTGCTGCCGGCGCTGCCCTCGACACGACCGGCGCCAACGACTTCGATGTGATCGCCAACGGCGGCCACAACGCCGTGACCAAGGCCGAGGCCGGTGCCGGTTCGACCGGCGTGACCATCGTGCCGGCCATTGCCGTGGTCGTCTCCAACGTCGAGCGCACGGCCATCATCGCCAACGACGGCGACGACGATCCGATCGTCCTGCTCGGATCACTCACCATCGCCGGCCGCGCACCGCCGTCACAGAACCTCGTCGACAGCAGCGCCAAGGGCGCGGCAACCTCGACCGGCGGCTCACTGTCACTCGGCGTCTCCATCGTGGTCTCGATCGGGCTCCACGACATCACCGCATCGCTCGAGCGCGATGTCACCCAGGTCGTCAATGTCAGCGTCGAAGCGATCGGCCGCTCCCGCATCATCGCCGACGCCAAGGCCGCCGCCGAGGGCGCCCCCGGCGAGGGTGAAGCCGGCGCACCAGCCGACCCCGATGGTGCCGGGGAAATGGGCGGAGTGGACGGCCAGATCGCCGCCGAACGCAACCAGGCCGACGCCCAGGCCGCCAATGTGGGCACCGACGGCTCGCAGAACTCCTCGGACACCCCGGCGGCGAGCACCCAGTCGAGCAACCCGGTCTCGGTCGCCGCCGCCATCGCCGTCGCCATCGCCGACATCAACTTCGTGGCCAGCATCGTCGACGGTGTGACGATCGTGGCCACCGGCTCGGTCACGGTGCGCTCGAGCGCCAACGCCGACGCGATCTCCAACGCCGATGGCCAGGGCAAGTCCACCGGGGACAGCGCCGGCATCGGCGTGGGCGTGGCCGTGACGGTCAACCTCGTCGACAACACCGCGTCGATCGGCGCCGCCGACATCACCGCCAACGGCGTCAACGTCGAAGCGCTCATGACCGAGTCGACGACCGACGTGCTCCGCCGCTTCGACGCCGGCGACGACGAGTGGAAGCTGGTCGACGAGGGCGACAAGCTGCCGACCAACTCGCTCTGGCAGTACGAGCGTCCTGCCGATACCGACACCGAAGACGCCAAGTGGCTCGAGGTCCCCGAGGGCACCGAGCTCCCGGGCACTGCGGATGAAGTCGGCGACGCGTTCCAGCTCACCGAGATGGACGGGGCGAACGCTCCGGGGCTCTACACCTGGGACGGCGCCATGTGGACCGCCCACGCCGGAGCCATCGACGATGGTCACGAGTTCCCCGCCGGATCGCTCGGCCTCGACATCGAGCTGCTCGGCGCACCCGCCGACAACGACCTGTTCCTGCTGACGCCCGAGGCCGGTGCATTCTTCAATCTGCTCGAAGAGGACGGCGCGAACCCGGCTGGGATCTACCAGTTCAACGGCGGCACCAACATGTGGGACCCGGTCGCCGCCGTCCCAGGTGACGGAGCCTTCCTGCCCGACGCACCCGGCGCCGATGAGTTCTTCCGCCTCTTCGAGCACGAGACAGCTGCGACGGCGATGGCCGGCGGTAGCTCCAACGGCAATGTCGGTGTCGGTGGTGCAATCGCCGTCAACATCTCGAACATCGACACGGGCGCCACGGTCGCCGCCGGCGCAACGATCGACGCCGGAACCGGCAACTCGAACATCGAGGCTCAGAGCAACAACCGTGAGACCTCGATCGCCACCGCGACCGCCAAGGGCGGCAACATCGGCGTGGGTGTTGGCGTGGCCGTCAATGTGCTTCTGCCGGACACGATCGCCGAGATCGCGGCCGGCGCGACCTTCGTCGGTACCGGCGGCCTCACCGTCAAGGCGACGACCCGCCAGGAGATCACCACGACCGGTTCGGCCGGCTCGGCTGCATCCGGCGGCGGTATGGGCGGCGGTGGCGGCATTGCCGTGAGCCCCGCAGTCGCTGTTGCGGTCGCCGACGGCACGAACCGGGCCGCCACCAGCGCCGGCACGATGATCACCGGTATGACCGAGGCGGTTGGCGTCGAAGCCAACTACTGGATCATCTCCAACGTCATGGCCGACGCCAAGGCCGGCGGATCCAAGGTGGCGGTCGGCGCAGCGATCGCCGTCAACGTGATCCTGCCCGAAAACGACGCCATGGCCCTCGGCCGGCTCGAAGGTGGCTCTGCCCATGTTGCGGCCAACTCGGCCGTGCTCACCAAGGTCGAGACCAAGGCCGGAGCCTCGGGCCGGTCGAACCCGATGGATGACGACGGCGACGCCAACAACAACGCCGATGCCCAGGCCCAAGGCCAGATCGACAACAACCCGAACACGATGGGCAGCGCCAACATCGGCACGCCGGCCCAGGACGGCCAAACCCAGGGAAGTGGGCAGTCGCAGGGCCAGACCGGCCAGTCGGGCAGCGGCATCGGTGTCGGCGCCGCCGTCTCGGTCAACGTGGTCGTGGGGCACAGCCGGGCGACGCTGGGTGCCGGTGTGATCTTGCGTGGCCATGCCACCACCGCCGGGGTCGACGCGACCGGTCACGCCGACGGCATCACCAAGGGCATTGGCACCGCGATCAACACCTCGGGCCAGTCGTCGAACAACATCGGCGTCGCCATCGCCGTCCAGGTCTTCGACCTGGAGAACTCGGCCACGATCGGTGACGGTGCATCGGTCCGCAGCGTCACGGGCACCACGTTCAGCGCCAAGACCGAGGCCGGCGAGCGCAACGACTTCCAGGTCTGGGGTCTTGCGGCTGCCGGCGGCACCCAGAGCAACGTGAGCGTCGCCGGCACCGTCGGCATCAACGTCATCACCCTCAAGAACACCGCCACCGCGGGCAACGGTGTGACCCTCGAGGCGACCGGTGGATCGGTCGACATGGACGCCTCCACGCCGATGGGCCTCCAGAACCTGGTCCTCTCCGGCGCCTTCGGCAAGACCGCCATCGGCGCGGCGATTGCGGTCAACGTCTTCGACATCGACACGACGATCACGACCGGCACGGGATCGACCATCACCGCCGGCGGCAACGTGTCGATGGACTCGCTGACCTCGATCGAGCAGCTCAACATCTTCGACGACGACGTTCCGGTGATCGGCAACATCGCCGTTTCGTCGGTCGCCGTGGGCGGCGCTCTCTCGAACGGCAACGTCGCCATCGGTGGCTCGGTGCTGGTCGACGTGCTCACCACGACCACCCACGCAATCGTCGGTGCGAACGCAACGGTCACCGCCGGCGGCACGATCACGGTGACCGCCACCGACACCACGGACATCAGCAACGGTGCCGGCGGTCTCGGAGGCTCGCTCGGCTCGGCCGGAATCGGCGCCGGCATCATGGTGCAGGTCCTGAACAAGGACGCCCAGGCCGGCTTCGGCGCTGGCAGCACGATCGACGCCGGCGGCGACATCACGATCGCCACCACGACCTCCGAGAGCGTGCTCGCCATCTCGGCATCGATCGGTGCCTCGACCTCCGCCGGCATCAGCGCTTCGGTGGTCGTCCTCGTCCATGACGTCGTCGCCAAGGCCTACGTCGAGAGCGCCGCCGGACAGGGCAGTTCGATCTCGAGCGACGGAAGCATCTCGGTCACCTCGGCGAACACCACCTCGTTCGACCTCGCGGCCGGTGGTCTGGCGTTCGGCACCAGTGCCGGTGTGGGTGTCTCCAACGTCACCAACGTGCGCAACAGCACCGTCCAGGCGTTCATCGGCGTCGAGGATGACCCGAACACCGAGAACAGCGACGAGTCCGAGAACGACGCCGATGCCACCATCACCGCACTCGGCGCCGGTGGCCTCACGGTGACCGCCGACCAGACCCAAGACCTGCTGATCATCGCCGTCGCCGGTGGTGGCGGCGGCACCGCAGGCGTGGCCGGTTCGGTGGGCGTCAACATCCTCACCAACGACACCCGGGCCTATGTCGGCGACGGGTCGAGCCTCAACGCCGACAATACGGGCGCCGTCGGCGGCCAGTCGCTGACCGTGCGAGCGACCGACCACACCGAGATCCTCGGCATCGCCGGTGCACTGTCCATCGGTGGCACCGCCGGCGTCGGCGTCGGCGTCGATGTCCACGTGATCACCAAGACCACCAAGGCCTGGTTCGCCGGCAACTCGGCCGCCAATCCGGCCACGGCGGTGAACCTGCTCGGCGACGCGACCGTCGATGCCGCATCGTCGGCCGACATCCTCTCGATCTCCGCCGGCGCATCGGTGGGCGGAACGGCTGCCGTCAGCGTCAACGCCGATGTCTCGGTGCTGAACATCATCACGCAGGCCTGGATCGGCGCCGGTCAGACGATCACGATCGGCGGCAGCGCTCGGGTCTCGGCCGACGAGCAGCTGGGCCTCAAGGCGATCTCCGGCAACCTCTCGGTTTCGGGTACGGCCAGCATCGGTGCGGCGGCTGCGGTTCCGGTCGTGACCAAGACCACCGAAGCCCGAATCGACGACGGCACCACGATCGACGCCGCCGGCGCCTCGACCCTCACGACCAACACCGGCGACCTGGTCGAGAACTTCACCGACACCCGCTTCCGCCCGACGACCGATGTCAACATCGCCACCGACACGATCACCCTGCCGTACGAACACGGCTTCACCACCGGTGACAAGGTCGTGTACTGGTCCGGCGGCGACTACGACGACACGACCAACGATGTCATCGGTGGCTTGGAGAACGGCGGCACCTACTACGTCGAGGTCGTCAGCCCGACCCAGATTCGCCTTCAGACCAAGGCCAACCCAATCACGCCGGGACTGGCGAGCACCGGTATCCAGTCGCTCGGCGCCTGCTCGTTCGACGCCGCCAACGGCATCGTCGGCGCCACGATCACCTGCACCGGCAACCACGGTCTGTCGAACGGCGACGAGATCGAGTTCAACGCCAATGGCAACACGCCAGTCGGCGGCTTCGAGCAGGGCTTCACCTACTACGCCATCGCTGTGGCGCCGAACCAGATCCAGGTCGCACTGACCCCGCAGGACACCTTCGACTCCACGATCGACCTGATCCTGCCGGCCGACGTCGCCATGCAGCGCAAGATCCACCGTTTCGTGGCCGTCAACGACATCGCCAGCCCGGGTGCACCGGCGCCGATCTTCGACCCGACGATCGACGTCGACCTCGGCGCCGACCGCATCACGCTCCCGTACGACCCGAACGACGGCGACCAGGGCGCAAGTACGCTCGAGGACGGCGACCTCGTCCGCTACTACGCGGGCGGCGGCACCCCGATCGGTGGTCTCGAAGAGGGCGTCACCTACATCGTCCGCAATGTCAACGGTGGCACCGGCAGCTTCCAGCTCGAGCGCTACGACGAGAACGCCGACGACCAGGACAACAACAACCCCAAGGGCACCGGCCCGAACCCGATCAACCTGACCTCGTTCGGGACCGGCAGCGATCACTCGATCGTCCGGTCGAACGAGTCGGCACCGCCGAACCAGGTGGAGCTGTACGGCATCCGCACGGTCGACCCAGTCGAGGACAACGCATTCAGCGGGGTCGCCGTGACGGCGACGAACCGCGACGACATCGCCACCGTCGGCATCTCCGCCGGCGTGTCCGGAACCGTCGCCGTGAACATCGGTGGTGCGGTCACGGTCGTCAACGCGACGACGGCGGCTCGGGTCGGCGACGGCGTGCGGCTGCTGAACACCGACTCGATCCGAGTCGCCTCGGCCAACGACTTCCGCCACCTCGGCATCGCCGGCGCCATCGCCATCGCGGGTGCCGTCGGCGTCGCCCCGGCTGCCGACGTGCGGGTCGCCAACGTGACCAACGAGGCGACGGTCGGCGACAACGTGGTCTTCGGCGCTTCGGGCGACATCGACATCTCGGCCAAGACCAAGGCCTCGATCGTCTCGGTGGCTGCCGGCATCGCCGGCAGCGGTGCCGTGTCGGTCGGCGGTGGTGTGGCCGTCGCCATCATGAGCTTTGACACCAAGGCGTCGGTCGGCGACGACGGCTCGCTCGCCGCCGACGGCAACATCGCCGTGATCGCCGAGAGCGACAGCACGATGACGATGGTGGCGACCGGTGTCGGCATCGCTGCCACCGTCGGCGCTGGTGCCTCGGTCGGCGTCTTCACGCTCAACAAGACCACCGATGCCTCGGTCGGCGACCGCACCGACCTGTCCGCCGGTCTTGCGACCAGCGACCGCACCATCCTCACCGGCATGCGAGCCGGCGACGAGTTCACCACGACCACCGCACGAGGCGTGATCGTCCATTCGAGCACGAGCGAGCGCTTCACCGGCGTCGCCATCGCCGGTGGCGGGGCCATCGTCGGCCTCTCCGGTGCCGTCGGCGTCGCGACGATCGTCAGCAGCACCACCGCAGCGATCGGTGGCGGTGGCGTCATCGACAGCGCAGGCGTGGTCTCCGTCGTCGCCGCCAGCCGGGTCAAGACCTTCACGCTCAGCGGCGGTTTCGCCGGTGGCCTCGTCGGCATCGCCGGCGGTGTCGACGTCGGCACGGTGCGAACCGACACGCGAGCCTCGATCGGCGACGGCGCCCAGGTGACTGCGGCCGGTGACATCACCGTGGCCGCCCTGGCCTACAAGGACATCCTCACGTTGGCCATCTCCGTCGGCGGCGGCTTCGTCGGCGCCTCGGGCTCGGTCACCGTGTGGTCGATCGGTACGGCGACGAACGGTCGCTACGAGGACGGCACCTACGAGGCCGATCGTGACCGCGGCGTCTGGAACGCTGGCACGACCTACCTGCAGAGCGACATCGTCACCGGCTCCGACGGCGAGCTGTACGAGCTGCGCGAGGTCGAGGTCGACGGTGCCAGCTGGCGCCTGATCGATCAGGACGAGTTCGACGAGCTCACCGCTCCCGACACCGGCGATCCGGACCTCGACCGGGGCGCATGGGATGCCGGGACCGACTACGAGACCGGCGAGGCCGTGTCGTTCGGCGGTCGGCTCTACCAGGCCGTCGACGACAACAGCGGTGACACCCCGTCCGACGACGTCAACCAGTCGGTGGGCGAGGATCCAACCGATGTCGCCTGGGTCGAGGTCTCCGAGGAGCAGTTCGACGACCTCGTCGCCGATGACGGTTCGCTCAACCAAGGATCGTGGAACGCCGGAACCTCATATGACGCGGGCGACCTCGTCCACAACGGCGCGCTCATCGGCCGCAAGCACTTCCGGGCGCTCAAGGACAGCACCGGTCGCGACCCCGAAGACCTCGCCCCCTGGATGCGTCTGAGCGACGATGCGCTGGAGACGAGCCGGGGCCGCTTCAGCGACCAGGCAGACGAGAGCGCCAGCGGCAACGACCCGGACAACGGGTATCGCCGCATCCTCGACGGCATCACGGACGACAGCGACGACAGCAAGCTCACCGAACGCATCGGATCGGCCAAGACGAGCGCCGACACCGAGATCGACAACAACGCCCCGGGCGACGACGCGGTCGCCAACGCCACGTCTGACAACACGTCCGGCGGCACTGTTGCCAGCGTGGGTAGCAATGCCGCTCTGCGCTCGGACACCAACGTCTATGTCAAGGCCGACGAGCGCATCAAGATTCTCGCCCTTGCCGGCGGGATCCAGGGCGGCGTGGTCGCCATCGGTGCTTCGGTCACGATCATCAACATCGTCAGCAATGTCGAGGCAACCGTCGGTGACAACACGATCCTGTCGGCGACCGCCGGCGAGGTCCTGGTGTCGGCGAACTACGAGGAGGACATCACCGGTGTGGCCTTCACCGGCGGTGGCGGCGTGGTCGCCGTCGGCGCCCAGGTCGTCGTCGTGAACACCAACGCCAACCAGACGGCGGTGGTCGGCGACGGGGGAGCGATCCCCGCTGCCGGCGCCGGTGTGACGGTCAATGCCCACACCGATCGGTTCGTCGACATCGTGACCGTTGGTATCGCCGGTGGCCTCGTCGCTGCCGGTGCCGGTGTCTCGGTTGCCACGATCGACGGTGACACCACCGCCGACCTCGGCAACGTCACGATCGGCGCGACGACTCCGGCCCAGAGTCTCGACGTCATCGCCGACTCGCGAATCCAGGCCGACACGTTCGCCGTCTCGGTGATGGGTGGCGGCCTGGCCATCTCGGCTGCGGTCGCCATCATCAATCTGCGGGGCACGACCTCGGCAACCGCGGGATCGACCGGCGACATCGGTGGGGGCGGCATCAACATCGCCGCAATCGGTGACCACGACGTCGACGTCGAAGCGATCAATGTCGCCATCGGTGCAATCGCCATCGGTGTCACCGTCGCCATCGCCAACAACGATCGGGCTGTTCTCGCCACCCTCTCGGCGACCGCATCGATGGACTCAGCCGGCGCGGTGTCGATCACGGCGACGAACCACGACACCGCGACCGCCAACACGCCCGGAGGTGGCGGTGGCGGTATTTCGATCACCGCCATGGTTCCGCTCGCACGGGTGACCGGAACCACCACCGTCACCGTCGCCGGTGACATTCTCAGCTCCACCGAGATCACGATCCGCTCGAGTGGTAGCAACACGGTCACGGCGAGGGCGCTGATCGTGAGCCTGTCCCTGTTCGGTGCGTCTGGCGCGGTTGCCCGAGCCCTCATCGGTGAGGATGCCGACTTCGAGGCGATCGTCGAAGCGTCCTCGAGCCTCGCTTCGAGCGGACGAGTCGTGGTCGACGCCCGACTCATCGACGAGATCACGTCGAACCCGACGGCAAACAACGCCCTCGCCTCGTCGACGATCGGAAGCGGTGGTGCCCTCGCCTCGATCGCAGTCGGCGTGGCCATCGCCCGCACGCTGGGCAGTGTGCTCGCCCGCCTCGACGGCGACGTCGACACCTCCAGCACGCATGCAGAGAGCGTGGCGATCACCGCCGAGGGCGATCACAACGCCGACGCTCAGGTTCTCGTCATCAGCGGCGGTGTGTTCTCCGGCGCCGGTGCCGGATCGGTCGCCCAGGTCGGCCCACAGCGCGGTGATCTCACGTCGGAGTCGGCCGGGACCGAGGCCCGAGTCGGTCTGCCGTCGCAGATCTCGACCGAGGGCGGTGTGGTGGTCACCGCCGAGGCCGACAACCGGGCCTACGCACTGTCCGAAGTCATGAGCGGCGGCGCCGTCGCCATCGGCGTCTCGGTCCCGATCGCCACACTCGGCGCCGTCACCCGGGCCGAGTTCAGCGGCGACATCACCACCGCCCGCAGCGCCGACAGCCTGACGGTCCATGCCATCGGCGACTATGCCGCCGATGCAGAGATCACCCCAGAGAACAACGACGACGGCGATCCGGGAACGCCCCTTACCCTCGGGTTCTTCGCAGCCGGTGCAGCCACGGTCTCCAAGGCCTTCATCCACAGCCGCTCGTCGGTCGAGGCCCACATCGGCGTGGACACCGCCGACGACGTGGCGGCCGGTGGCCCCAACATCAATGTCACCGGGGCGGTCACCGTCACGGCCGAAGCGTCGATGATTGCAACCGCCGCGGCATCCGGCGCGCAGCTGACCTTCGGCGCCGCCGTCGGCGCCATGATCCCCGAGGCGCAGGTCTCGGGCGTGACCCGGGCCTACGTCCGTGATGGCACGAGTATCGACGCGGCAAGCCTCGACGTCATCGCCCGCGGCATCGGCGGCCTCCAAGTGCCGTACCGGGCGACCGCCACCGGCAACGTCGACAACTGGTCGCTGATCTTCGGCGGTGGCGGCATCGAGTCCAAGGCGACGGTCGACGGCATCGTCGAAGCCTTCGTTGGTGCACCCAGCGGACGGACTCCCTTCACCGCACCCGGCACCGTCGTCGACGTGACCGGTGCTATCACCGTGACGGCGCGGTCGATCATGTCGGCCACCACGACCGCCGACGCCACCGAGGTCTCCAGCGTGGCGGTCTCGAGCCAGAAGCCCACCTCGGTGGTCGGTGGACAGACCCGGGCCTACGTCGGCCAGGGCGCCGACATCGAGGGCTCGCTGCTCGACATCGATGCCTACGGCGACTACGACGCGTCGGCCACGACCAAGTCCCTCACGATCACACTCCTCGGCGGCGTGTCACCGGCAACCCGTGCGGTTGCGGTTGTCAGCGGCATTGTCGACGCCCACATCGGCGCCGAGGCCGGAGAGATTCCTGATCCGGTGCTCGCCGTGGTGGACATCGACGGGGCGATCACCGTCGATGCCGAGGCGATGATGGATGCAACGGCCGACGCGCAGGATCTCGGGTTCGCCGGTGTCGGGACCGTCGACATCCTCAAGCCGACCGCCTTCGTGGCCGGTCAGGTCCGTGCGTATGTCGGCGAGGGTGTCGACATCACCGCCGATTCGCTGAGCCTGGACACGAACCGCTCGACGCTCACCGCCACGGCAACCCCGCTGGCCGTCGGCATCGCTGGCTTCGCCGCCGGGCGCGGTCTGGAAGCACACGCCGAGGTCTCGGGCGTGGTCGAGAGCTTCATCGGCGCCCAGGCTCCGTACACGGTCGTCCTGCCTGCAGCCGATCTCGTCCTCCTCCCGCCGGACGATCCAGCCGATCCGCCGGTCGTCATCGACGACAAGATCACCCTCACCTTCGCACCGCCCGCGGTGACGATCCCGCCGGTACTCGACATCGACGGCGCAATCACCGTCATCTCGGACTCGGTCATGACCGCCGAGGCTCGGGCCGATGGCGGCGGAGCCGCCGGCCTGGCCTCGATCTCGGTGATGCTGCCGACCGCCATCGTGTCCGGTACGACCCGTGCCTACGTCCGTGAGGCCACCGATCTCGAAGCCGATGCGCTCACCGTGCAGGCCGGAAACGACGCGCCGGGTGAGCGGGTCCAGTACCTGGCGACGGCCGACTCGATCACCGTAGACATCGGTGGCTTCGTCAGCGGCACCGGCATCGTCAGCGAGGCCGAAGTGTCCGGGATCGTCGATGCCTTCATCGGTTCGCCGATCGTCGAGACCAGCGCGCAGCGGTTCGATGCCGAACTCGACTTCTGGCGCACGATGGCCAGCGGTGTCGAACTGCCCGAGGATCCACGGACCGACGACCTCTTCTTCCTGACCGACGACGTCACTGTCCCGACGGCGCTCACCGCCGGCCTGTACCGCTTCAATGGCGCCACCTGGTCGGCCGCGGCGTCCACTGCCGGCACCGCCTTCCCGGCCGCTCCCGCCGATGGCGATTTGTTCATCCTGACTTCGGTCGTGCCCGGCGCACTGCCCGGTACCTCGATCGACCTCGACGGTGCGACGGTGGTCGAGGCCGCGTCGGATATGGACGCCGGCGCGTCGGCCAACGGTGGTGGCGCCTCGGGCACCGCATCGGTGGCGGTCATGATCCCGAGTGCCACGGTTTCGGGCAAGACCCGGGCGTTCATCGGCCAGGGTGCGACCTTCACCTCGACCGACGACCCGCTCACGGTCACCGCCGATGGTGACTACGACGCCACCGTCAACTCCATCGCCATCACGATCGCCGGCATCGGCGCCGGCAACGGTGTGTTCCCCACCGCCGTTGTCTCCGGCGAGGTCGACGCCCACATCGGCGCCGCCAAGGGCGAGGCGATCGCCCCGATCACCACGACCGTCGACACGGGCACCGGTGCGGTCATGGTCGACGCGACCTCGACGATGGATGCCGAAGCCACGGCCAACGGCGGCAGCGGCTCAGGCACAGTGGCCGTCAACGTCATGCTGCCGTCGGCGATGGTCAGCGGCGAGACTCGGGCGTCGGTCGGCGACACGGTCGACCTCGGGGCCGGCTCGCTCGACGTCATGGCCGACGGCACGCTTCTCGCCAAGGCCCAGACGTTCGCCGGTGGCATCTCCGGCTTCGGCACCGGGAACGGCCTGACCGCCGACGCGATCGTCGATGGCGTGATCGAGGCCTACATCGGTGCGCACTACGACCAGGATCTGAGCTCGAACATCACCGACGTCGACGTGACCGGCGCCGTGAATGTCATCGTCGACGGCTCGATGGAAGCCGATGCCGACGCCAGCGGCTTCGGGGCAGCCGGCGGTCTGGCCATCGATGTCATGCTGCCGACGGCAACCGTGTCCGGTCGGGCCAGCGCATATATCCGCGAGGGCACCGACGTCGCAGCCGGATCGCTCACGGTTCGCGCAGGCACGATGCCCGATCCGGTCACCATGCTGGCGACTGCCAACACGATCGTCGTGAGCTTCGGCGCCCTGGGCGGCGGTAATGGTGCTCGTGCCGATGCGTCGATCACCGGGACCGTCGAGGCCTTCGTCGGTGCGCCCTTCGACGATCCGGCACCGAGTGTTCCGGCCAGCGTGGTCGACATCACCGGGGCGATCACGATCGAAGCGCACTCGAGCATGACCGCCGATGCGGACGCCAGTGGTGGTGCCGGTGCGGGCGGTATCGCGGTGAGCGTCATGATTCCGAGCGCTGTCGTCGACGGCAAGACCCGGGCCTACATCGGCCAAGGCGCCACGGTCGAGGGCGCATCGCTTTCGATCCTGGCCAAGGGCAACTACGTCGCCGAGGCAACCACGATTCCGGTCACCGTCGCCGGTATCGCCGGCGGTGCCGGCGCCGACCCGACGGCAACGATCACCGGCGTCGTCGACGCCCACGTCGGAGCGGGTGTCGGCGAGACCGTCGGTTCGGTCCCGACGACCGTCACCGTGACCGGCAATGCGACTATCGCCGCCGACGGCACGATGGATGCGACGGCACGAGCCAACGGTGGCGGCGGTGCCGGCGGCGCAACCGTCAACGTGATGCTTCCCATCGCCACGGTGTCCGGCACGACCAGCGCATCGATCGGCGACACCGTCGACCTCTCCGCCGGTTCGCTCGACGTGACCGCGACCGGCGACTACGACGCCACCTCCCAGACGTTCGCCATCGGCATTTCCGGAATCGGCACCGGCAACGGCCTAACGTCCGAAGCCACGGTCGACGGTGTGATCGAGGCGTTCATCGGTGCTCACCGAGATCAGGACCTCGCCTCGGTCGCCGACGCGAGCGACGTCGACGTGACCGGTGCCGTCACCATCGAGGCGAGCGGGTCGATGACCGCCGATGCGGATGCCAGCGGCGGCGGCTTCGGTGGCCTCGGATCCATCAGCGTCATGCTGCCGACTGCGGCCGTCTCGGGCCGAACCAGTGCATACGTGCGTGAAGGCACTGACGTCGAGGGCGCCAGCCTGACGGTGCAGGCTGGCGAGTCTGGCACCGAGGTCACCTACACCGCGACCGCCGACTCGACGGTCGTCGATGTCGGCATCGGCCTGAGCGGCAACGGCGCCAACGCCAACGCCACCGTCAACGGTGTCGTCGAAGCGTTCATCGGTGCACCGATCCCGGCAGCCCCGATGGCGTTCCAGTTCGACGCCGGCGACGACGAGTGGTCGCTGGTCGACAACGGGGTCGCCATGCCGACCAACCCCGATGACGGCGATCGCTTCTTCCTGACCGTGGCCTTGACCGTCCCGACACCGGGCGGCTCGGTTGAACTCCAGCCGGGCCTGTACCGCTACGACGATGCGACCGACACCTGGATCGGAGTCGCCGCCCCGACCGGCGGTGAGCTGCCGGCATCGGCTGCCGATGGCTCGTTCTTCCTGCTCGCCCCCGAGGTCTCGGCTGCCACGGTGCCGGTGCAGGTCCTCGACATCACCGGTGCGATCGTCGTCCGGGCCTTCTCGGACATGAACGCCACTGCGAACGCGAATGGCGGTGGCGGCGCCGCCGGCCTCAGCGTCTCGGCGATGCTCCCGACGGCCAACGTCGCCGGTACGACCAGGGCATTCGTAGGCCAGGGTGCCGATATCCAGGCGACGTCGCTCGACATCGACGCCGACGGGGACTACAACGCGACGTCGAGCACGGTGGTGGTCAACATCTCCGGCCTCGGTGGAGGCCAAGGTGGCGACGCCGACGCCAAGGTCACCGGGGTGGTCGATGCCCACATCGGCGCTGCCCCTGGCATCGACGTTGTCTACGCCGCGACGGTGACCCTCACCGGCGGTGATCTCACGATCGATGCCGACGGCGCCTTCCTGGCCGATGCGACCGCGAACGGCGGCGGCGGCGCAGGTGGCTTCAACGTCGCCGCCATGCTCCCGACCGCCGACGCCGGTGGTGTCATCCGGGCCTACATCGGCGAGGACATCACCGTCACGGCCCGGGACATCACGGTGCAGGCCGACGCCCGGAACTTCAAGGCCCACGCCAAGACGTTCGCCATCAACATCGCCGGTCTGGTCGCCGTCAACACCCTCCAGGCCGACGCCACGGTCAGCGGCACAGTCGAGGCCTACATCGGCGCCAACCTGAACGACGCCACAACGGCGCAGCAAGCGTCGGTCACCGCCACTCGAGACCTGCTCGTCAAGGTCCTGCCGTTCACGATGCATGCCGATGCCGATGCCGACGGTGGCGGAGGTTCGCTCGGACTCACCATCAACCTGGTCAACCCGGTCGCCAAGGTCACCGGTCGGGCCAGCGCCTACATCCGGGACGAGGTCGACGTCGCCGCGGCAACGCTGATCGTCATGGCCGGCACCGACGACACGTCGGTGGTTGAACTGCTCGCCACCGTCGACTCGGTCGTCGGCGGGGGAGCGCTCCTGGGCAATGGCGCAAGCGTCGATGGCGAGACCGACGTGGCCGGCACGGTCGAGGCCTTCATTGGTGCCCCGGCCGGCGACCTCCCGGCGACCGCCTCGGCGAACACCATCACCGTGACCGGCAACACCGACATCGACGTCTCGGCCTTCAGCAAGATGACCGCGACCACGCTGATCGACGGTGGCGGCGGCGCCCTCGGCGTCAGCGTGATCATCATGACCCCGAGCGCCAAGGTCACGGGTGTGACCCGGGCCTTCATCGGTCAGCGCATCGACCTCAACGCCACCAGTGCCGGTCTCACGGTCGAGGCCGACGGCGACTACGACGCCACGGCGACCGCTTCGCCGATCAACCTGTCGGGTCTGGGCGGCGGCGTGGACCTCACCCCGACCGCCGAAGTCATGGGCACGGTCGATGCCCACGTCGGCAGTGCTGCCGGCACCGCACCGTCCGGGTTCCTGACCGACGTGCTGCTCGGCGGGGTGCTCGACATCGATGCCACCGGCGACTTCGACGCCGAGGCGGGCACGGCCGACGGCGACAACATCGGCGTCGGCCTCGGCGTCAACGTGTCGATCATCAACATCACCTCGACGGTCTCGGGCACCGTTCGGGCCTACGTGGGAGAAGGCGTCGACGTCCGGGCAACCGGTGTCGACATCGATGCCCACGGCACGATGGACGCCCCGGCCAACCTGAACAGCTTCGAGTTCAGTGGCCTCGGCGGCGGTGGCGGTCTGACCTCCGACTCGACGATCTCGGGCACGGTCGAAGCCTTCATCGGTGCTCAGGCCGACAGCGGCTCGGCCAACACCGTCTTGTCCTCGGTCGACGTTGACGGTGGATCGGTCACCGTCGACGCCGACGCCGACATGACCGCCGACGCCACCACTACTCGCGGCGGCGGAGCGCTCGGCGTCGACGTGTCGATCATCAACACCACCGCAACCGTCACCGGAACGACCCGGGCCTACGTGCGTGAAGGTGTCGCAGTCGATGCCAGCACCTTGGCCGTGCGAGCGGGCGTCTCGGCCGTCGACGAAGTCGTGTACGCCGCGACCTCGACCGGTGATGCCGTGAGCGTGAGCGGCATCGGCGGCGGCGCCGGCCTGACCGCCGACGCCACGGTCTCCGGTGTGGTCGAGGCCTACCTAGGTGCGCCGAACGGCACGACCGCCGGCGGCCTCGCCAACCAACTGCTCGACATCGCCGGCACGCTCACCGTCCTGGCTGCCTCGAACATGGACGCCACCGCAACGACGACCGTCGGAGCCGGTGCCTTGGGTGTTGCGGTGGGCCGGGTCGCACCGACGGCCACCGTCACCGGAACGACCCGGGCCTACGCCGGCGATGGCTCCGACGTCCGGGCGTCGCTGCTCGACATCGATGCCGATGGCGACACCTACGCCGACGCAAATGGTGATGCGATCATCATCGGACTCATCGGCGCTCCAAGCTCGGCCACCGTGACGGCCACGAACTCCAGCATCGTCGAGGCCTACCTGGGCGAGAACGCCGACGGCGCTGGTCTGTCCACCTCAACGGTCGCCATCGAAAGCCCGACCGGCGGTCCTGGCACCGTCAACGTCGACGCCGTGAGCATTGCCCAGGCCGATGCCATCTCGCTCGGAGTCGGCGCATCGGCCGGCGTCGGTGTCGCCACACTGACCGGCGTCGCGTCCGTCAATGGATTCACTCGCGGCTACATCGGGCCGCGCACAACGCTCACCGCCGGCACGACCACGATCAACGCCACCGAGAATGACCCGACGGCCGGCGACACCCAAGCACTGGCCTACACCGAGCTCGAGGGTGGCAGCGGCGGTCTGCTCGGCAGCGGCAACAACTTCGATGCTGATGCGACCTACGACCGTCGCACCGAGGCATTCGTCGGTAGCGGTTCCAGCGTGATGCTCGGCGTCGTTGCCGGCGTCGGATCTCGGAGCCTCACGCTCGACGCCGCCTCGAACACGACCGTTCCCAAGGCCAAGTCGAAGCTGAGCGGCACCGGTGTGGCCGCCGGCGTCTCGGTCGGCCTCTACGACGCTGATGCGACCGTTGGCCAGGACGGCGTGAACGGCGGACGGACCGCAGCCTTCATCGGTGACGACACGACCGTCATCGCCAACTCCCTCACGATGGAAGCGACCTCGACCAATGACAGCGTGGTCGATGTGAACACGATCGGTGTCGCCGGTCTGGTCAACGTCTCGACCGTCGACGCGGTCACCGACACCGCCAACGACACCGAGACGATCATCGGCAAGGACACCGTCATCACGCTCGCCGGCGCCCTGACCATGACGGCCACTGCGACTTCGACCGCAAACCCGGTGATCTCCGGCGGCTCCGGCGCCCTGCTGGTCAACGTCAGCGTGTTCGAGGTCATCTCCCGTCTCGACGGCAGCACCCGAGCCGGCATCGACGACGGTGCCGACGTCTCGGCGACAAGCATCACGATGTCGGCGACCGGCAATCACACCGCCGAAGCGAACTTCAGCTCCGGCGGCGGCGCCGGGTTGGTCAGCGTGAGTGACTTCACCGCCAAGGCCGTCGACGAAGGTCTCGTCGAGGTCTTCATCGGCCCGCAGACCGGATCGACCGGCGACGTGAACGATCCGACCACGGTCACGGCAACGGGTGACATCAGCGCCACCGCAACCCTCAACTCGGACGTCGACGCAAGCCCCGAGACGACCAACGTCTCGCTCGTCGGAGGCGGTGGCATCCTCACGGCCGAGGCGAGCCAGGACGCCACGGTTCGCAGCCGGGTCGGCAATCACGCCCAGATCACCTCGACCGGCGGTTCGATCTCGAACCTGGCCGAGTTCATCGGCACCACCGAGGCGAATGGCGCGAACATCAGCGGCGCCGGCATCGTCAATGTCGCCGACACCGACACGACCGCCGATCACGAGGTCGAGGTCATCGCCGAGGTCGAATCCGGAGCCGATCTCACTGCCGACACGACGGGCGAGTCGATCGCCATCCGTGCCCGCCACAACCACGACGGAACGAACAACCGTGATGGAGAGAACGGCACGACGCGCGAGGGTGTGTTCGCTGCCTCGAACCTCTCGGCCGGTGGAGCGATCGACGTCAACGACACCAAGGCCACGGCAACCGGCAATTCCTCGACGACCGTCGACATTGCCGCCGGCAGCACCTTCAGCGCTCTGGGCGGCCTCGTCGAGGCGGTCAGCCAGTCATGGCTGCTCGTCGAGGCTTCGATTCGCAGCACGAGCGGCGGCTTGGTGGTCGCCAGCTCTTCGACCGCAACCCCGACGGCGACCGGCACGACCACGACGAAGTTCCTCGGCAACATCGGCACCCGCGACGATGCCGGCGCCTCTCAACTCGTCGTCACCGCCGACTCCGACATCCAAGTGACCGGAACTGGCGACCGGGCGGGCGGCGGTGTCGTCAACGTCCCGACGGCCACGGTGACAGCTGAGGCCGAAGGTTCGACCTTCGTCGAGCTCGGTGGATCGGCATCGACGATCAACGTGTCCAGCTCGATCACCGCCTCGGCGTTCGGCGACACCAAGAGCCGGACCGACATGGCGGTCTCCGGTGGCGGTCTCGTCGACGTCAGCAGCGGCACCTCACAAGCAAGGACTCGTCCGCACACCAGCCTCGACGTCGGCGGCGGCACGACCTTCATCCGCTCGGGCGGCGACCTCACGATCCGCGCCGTCCAGACCAGCGACGCGGACTCCGTCGGTGCCGGCAACGGCGGCGGATTCATCTCATCGAGCAACTTCACCGCCGACGCCGCCGTGGAGCAGCGGATCGACGGTGGCCCGGTGCCGACGGTCGATCTCACGATCGGCAACACCGACCTCATCTTCGCCGGACGCACGTTGAGCATCCTGGCCCAGCACGGCCCGCTGTCGACGAACGTCAGCGACGGCACGATCCTCAGCGCCGACGGCACCGCCGAAACCGTCACCTTCACCAGCTCGGGCAACAATGCGCCGCTGGCCCACAACCTCGCCGGTGGCGAGACGCTCACGTTCACCGGCAGCTGCTGTGGCCTCACCGATGGCCGTAGCTACACCGTCGTTGCGAACGATGCGGTGAGCATCCACCTCGGCGGCACGTTCGACAACACCCAGGTCGACCTTGCTGCCGACACCATCACCTTCGCCGGTGGTCACAACTTCGTGACCGGCGACATCGTCTACTTCCGGGCCGGTGGCGGATCGATCGGTGGACTGACCGACGGCGACCGCTACGAGGTGACCGTCGTCGACGGCAACCGCATCCGCCTGCGCCCGGAGGCCCCCGGCAACGTCACCGCCACCTCCACCGGGGTTGGCGCCGGCGGCACGATCCTGACCGCCGGACAGACCTTCGGAGCGAACACCCCCGTGGTCTACCGGGCCCAGCCGCTGGCCGAGTTCGGTCCCGTCGGAGGCAACACGTCGAGCACGTTCGAGTTCTCCTCGAACCACGGGTTCTCCAACTTCCAGGCGGTCGTGTACACGGCGGTCGACGGAGTCGCTCCGGCCGGCCTCGTGAACGGCGCGGTGTACTTCGTGCTGGTCGTCTCGCCGACTCAGATCCGTCTGGCCGCGAGCGAGTGCCAGGCGAGGGGCGACGGCAATCCGAGTGGTAGCTGTCTGCTCACCTCGCCGGGTGATCCCGGCCATCCGAACTACATCAACCAGCAGTTCATCACGGCCACGTTCGATCCGATGTCGCCTACGGTGAACCAGCTCTCATCGGTGGCGGCAGGCCCGCTGGCCGGCCTGGTCCCAGGTCGCGTCTACTTCGTGACCAACCCGACGGCGAACTCGTTCCAGCTGTCCGCAACCTCGGGCGGACCAGCAATCGCCTTCTCGGCGACGCGCATCGGCACGATCAACGGCATCACGCCCACGACCGCCGGCTTCGGAATCACGACCACCGGCCACAGCTTCGACTTCCTCGGCATCGACCTGACCTCGGCCAGTGCTGCCAGCTACGAACTGCACCTCGACCTGACGACCGGTTCGGGCAACGGCGCACGGTTCAGCGGTCTGTCGAGCGCCGCGGCGGCGGCGGGCGCACCGAGTGGCGACAACACCGTCACGGCGACGACCGCCAGCGACGGCGGCGGCGGTATCGACATCCGCGATGCGTTTGCCACTTCCTCCGTCGACATCGAAACCAACCTCACCATCAGCGCCGGTGCCGCCCTGCAGGGCGGTGTCGTCGACATCCGCACGAACAGCGAACTGCAAGCCAACGCCACGGTCGACACCGGAGGTATTGGTGGCGCATCGGTCGGCAACCCGACCGCGACCGCCACCGGGCAGAACGACAGCGCGCTCACCATCGCCAGCGGTGCGTCGGTCGAGTCGGCCGGCTCCCTGACCGTCGAGTCGGAGACCTCGAGCGATGTGACCGCCGACGCGACGGTCGATCCGATCGGCATCCTCGGTGGCGGCGGCCATGCCCAAGCCACAGCGACCGCCAACTACTCGACCACGACCGAGATCGGTGGATCGTTGTTCGCCGGCGCCGCCATCTCGGGCGCCGATCGGATGGGCACCGACCGCGACGTCGACGTGATGGCCACGACGATGTCTCGGGCGTACTCCAATGCCGACGCCAACGTGTTCGGCACGTTCGGTGCGAACTCGCTGGCGAACCGCAGCGGCACTCGCGGCGCCTTCACGAACGGCGACACGACGGTCCGCTTCCTCATGAACTCGACTACCGAGGGAGACGATGTCAGCGCGGTGGCGACCACCGATGCCGAGGCCAACAGCCGGGCGTTCGCCCGAGGTCGAGGCCTCGGCGGAAACGCCGACGCCACGGGTCGAGCCCAAGGCGAAGGCACGACGCTGGTCCAGCTCGACGCGATGTCGATGTTCGAGGCCGCCCGCACCGTGTTGTTCAAGGCCCACCTCGACCGGACCTACATCTATGCCTCGGCCGAGGCTCGCTGCGGTTGCGCCTTCTCCGACACCGAGGCCGACGGGTACATCGTGGCCGACATCGAGGCCCGCGTAACGGGTGTCAAGGACGCCCAGATCACGACGACGAACCTCGAGGTCCGAGCCGACGTCGATCCCGCCACCATCGACCGCCGCCGGGATCGCAGCGGCGGCATCGGTGGCGGCAACCGGGGCGGCGCCTACAACGCCACGGTGCTCCGCAACATCGACTGGGAGTCGACCACTTTCCTGCGTGGCCAGCCGAGCCCCCGGATCCACATCGACGCCGACGGCAACATCATCGACCTGGTGAACATCACCGGCATCGACGGTGGCGGCAACCTGCTGACCACGTTGTTCGATACGGCAACGGCGATCAGCCCCGGTCTGATCAACCTCGATGACATCGTGAATACCGGTGGCGGAACCGTGCTGTTCAATGCTGATCAGGTCGGCGCCGACACCGGCGACGGCGATCGCTGGGGAACTGCGTTGGGTGCAGCCGGTGACGGCGACATCTGGGGCAATGCGGCGATCTTCGTCATGCTCAATGCCTGGGACGAGGTCTCGATCATCAACGAGTCGGACAACGACATTCGGGTCGACCGCATCGACGTCATCAGCACCACCGGTGGCGCCACGATCACCATCGACGTCGCCGATGTGCCGGACGGCAGCTTCAACTTCCGAGTCGACAACGTCGGACCGGACCAGGTCTTCGACTTCGAGATCGTCCAGCAGTACCCGTCGACGGTCATTACGATCCTCTCCGACCAGGATTCGGGCACCGACTTCGACGTCCTCCTCGGTGGTGACATCAACAACCCGATCGGCATCACCAACATCACCGCGGACAACGGCGACATCGAGAACGTCGGCGGTAACGGCCAGGTGATCCGCACCAACCAGCTGCACGTGGTGAGCGGGGAAGGCTCGGCAGGCACCCACCTCACACCGAACGCCTCGCGCATTCCGCTGAACATCGTGTTCGTCGAGTCCGACTACACCGAGTTCGATCCGGGGACCGACCCGAAGCGTCCGCGGCCGATCGGCATCCTGATCGAGGGTCTCAACGTGATGACCCGTGAGATCGTCTTCACCGCCTCGGTCGCCGACGATCTGGTGGCGAACATCTCCTCGATCCGCCGGATCGATCCGTCACGCCTCGCCGAGCAGTTCGACATCACCCTCGGCCAGTTGACCGCCGGCGACGACATCGATCTGGCGCTCACACCGTCGACCAACGTGCCGTCGAACAGCGGCTCGACCGGTGCGACCACCGTCCAGCGCCTGAACCACGGCTCGAACTTCACGCCGACGAGCTACTACACGTTCTTCCGACCAGACTGCGCACTGCTGCCGGCACCGGCGAACGTACCGCCGTGTCCGGCCTCCTCGCTGGGCGACTTCGTGACCGGTGCCACCGCCATCGAGAGCTTCTACCTGTTCTCGACCGGCGTGACCGGTGGTGACCCGGTGGCGGCCACTCTCGAGGCCGGCCAGCGTCCCAGCGGCGGCACCGCATTGCTGGCGGCCGGGGACGACGTGAGCGTTCGCCACCGCACGGCCGTCCAGGACGCCGCCGCACCGATCAACCTCATCGGCATTGTCGACAGCGACACCGACACCAACGGTGACGGCTCCGTCGTCCTGCTGACCAACGGCTTCATCAACGCCGAGGAGCGCAACGGTTCATTCCGGGTCGACGCCATCTGGTCGATCGGCGACGACGTGTACCTGTGGGCGCTCCTCGCCTTGATCGACGCCGAGAACGATGCCCAGACCACCGTCGACAATTCGACGGCGATCACGTCCGCCACGCCGTCGGTCGGCACCGACATCCGCGGTGAGAACATCACGGTCGAGGTGGGAACCGGTGGCACGGCCGGCGGCTTCGGCACCGCCGCGAACTTCGTCGAGATCGACCTGACCTCGGCGACCGGAGCGGTGACGATCCTCGACACCACGGTGGCGACGGCGAACACGCCGGGCATCTTCGCCACCGAGGTCAGCGGCGATCTCCGCATCAACCAGATCTTCACCACCAGCGACGTGTCCTTGGCGACGCTGGCCGGAAGCATCATCGACGCCAACACCGACAGCACCGACAACGTTCGTGGACAGAGCGTGAACCTGAGGGCGGTTGGTGGTTCGATCGGTGGGAACACCGTCGATCGCCTCGAGGTCGACTCGAGCCGTGGCGTCACCTCCGGTTGCGTCAACGACAGCTGCCTCGACGGATACGCCGCCGACGATTCGACCCGTGACGAGCTGCTTGCCGGGACCCCGGACACCGGCCTGGGCGCCGACCGCGACGATGTCGCACTCCTGGCCGACACCGGCATCTTCTACGAGGAGACCGCGGAGTTCCTGCGGCTGGTCCTCGCCGAGTCGGCGTCGGGCACGGTCCTCATCGAGCTCCGGGAAACCCTCGCCACCGACGAGGACCTGTACCTGGTCTCCGACGGCGCCGCTCAGTTCGTCGAGAACGTGACCTACGACGTGCCGAGCGGCCGCATCTTCGCCGTCGACGGCAGCGTGACCCTGCGGATCGCCGACGACATGGCGGCCCACTCGAACAGCGAGACGCTGGCCAGCGGCGGCATCACCGTCCTGCTCGACTACAACAACGTCGATCCCAACGTCGGCGGACGCCTGTCGCTTCGCGGTCGGGTGATCGCCGAGTGCGTCACCGGCACGCTCGCCGGCCGCACCACCTGCAACCCGTCGACCGGGCCACCCGCACCGGGGACCGACAACATCCTCATCATCGGTAACGGCGACGCCGATGTCATCCAGCTCGGCGATGCCAGCGGCATGCCCACGGCCGCCGATCCGCTCACCGATCACGGCGATGACGGCTTCATCTTCCTCGGCGCCAAGACCGTCGTCCGCAGCGGCGGAGACAACGATCAGTTCCGCATCTTCTACCTCCAATCCACCGACGTCGTCACCGCGCCGGCCAACGCCGCAGCGAACCAGGCCGGACACTCGCTGACCCTCAATGGCCAGAGCGGCAGCGACAGCTACGACATCTTCACCACCGGTTCCGACCTCGCCACCGCCCGCAATTACCTGATCAACATCCTCGACACCGGCGACCCGGACAGCGGCGAGGACACGGGCACCATCCACGGCAAGGGCAGCGACGACCTATTCCTCGCTCGGGCCATCACCTGCATCGAAACCGAGTCCCTCGACGGCATCAATGCTGCCGGCGAGTGCATCGACCCGGACGAGGTTGCCGACAACCCCGGGTTCGTGGCACTCCTCCACGGCGAGGCGGACGACTTCCGCTACAACGGACCGGGCGACGACGACAGCGGCCAGAGCACCGATGTCCAGCGCATCAACTACGACACCGGTCTGAATGCCCGACTGACGGTCAACGGCTACGAGGGCAACGACGCCTTCTACGCCGACGATTCGACGATCGCCATGACCTTCGATGGCGGCGTCGGTGACGACGACTTCCAGGTCGGCCAGATCTTCGGCAAGAAGCGCGATGCGATCGAGGGCGCACTCCTCGGTGCCGACACCTTCCCGAACCTGATCGCCACGACCCGCGGCTGGCTGAGCCCGGGCATCAGCGCCCCGATGGTCGTCCACGGCGGCACCGGCGAGGACACCTTCACCGTCTACTCGAACCAGGCCGAGCTGCGCCTGGAGGGTGACGACGACAACGACACGTTCGTCATCCGGGCCTTTGCCCTGGCGGCGACCTGTGACACCGACGCCACCGGCGACGGCATCTGCGACTTCGACGATGTGAGCCTGACCGCAAACCCGGCGACCGGTGCGTTCCCGCTCGACGGCGATGCGAGTGGCAGCTGCAGTGGGGCCGAGATGGCCGACTTCGATCAGGCCTTCCGCTTGGACAACAACGGCGACGGTGTCTGCAACAACGCCGATGCCAGCACGACCGATACCTGGCTCGACGATGAGATCCCGGTCGACGCCGACGGTGTCGCAACACCGATCATCGGCCGGGGCTTCTCGGTCGGCCGTCCGCTCGATATCCGCACCGGCGGAGGCGAGGACGAGGTGCAGTACAACGTCAACGCCCCGGTCTCGGTCGACGGCGGCACCGGCATCGACAAGCTGGTCGTACTCGCCACCGAGTTCGCCGACGACATCGTCGTGACCGCCACCGGGATCGCCGGTGCCGGCCTCAATGCTCGCTACAACAACATCGAGATCCTCGAGATCGACGGCCTCGAAGGCGACGACGAGTTCTTCGTCCAGTCGACCGCCTTCGGTGTGGCGTATCGCCTCATCGGCGGCCTCGGCTCCGACACGTTCAACGTTGCCGGCGATGTCGTCGAGGACATCGTGACCCGGGACATCGACGGTTTGAACGGTGTGGTCGACCATCGAGTCCTGAGCGATGACTTCGACTACCACGGCCTGCCCATCGATGGCATCGAGGTCACCGTCGCCGGCGATGAGGTCGGCCGAGTGATCATCGACGAGGTCGGTGGCTTCACCAGCGTCCGCGAGGGTGGCGATCCGACCCTATTCACCGGCGCTGCCGGAAACGTCGACAAGTACTCGGTCCGTCTCGCCGACGGAACCCACAACGGCATCGATGCCGTCCACGTGACCGTCTCGGCCGCTCGGTCGCCCGAAGAGGAGTACAACGACACGCTGGCCAACCCGATGCCGCTCGCCGACGGCGAGGGCGACACACTGTGGCTCTGCACCGGCGCACTCGACACGGACTGCGACACGCTGGCCGAGTTCCAGCGCTTCACCCAGCGCAATGGCGTGCTGGTCGACGAGGCCGGCCGTGCCCTCACCCTCACGTTCAACGACGACGGCGTCGCCAACCAGCAGTTCGTCTGGGTCTGGGCCGTCGACGACACCCGTAGCGAGGGTGACCGGGTTGTGGCGATCAGCCACACCGTCATCTCCGACGATCCGGACTTCCACGGCGTGCTGGTCCGCAATGTCGAAGTCGACCTCCGCGACGACGACACTCCGGGCGTGACCGTCACCGAGGTCGAGCCGGGCACCACCGTCGAGGATCAGCGCACCGTGATCATCGAGGGCACCGCGGGCACTCAGCTGGTCGACGAACTGCTGATCGAACTCACCCAGGAGCTCACCGGTGGCGACGAGGTCGTCGTGGAGATCCAGCTCGAGGGCGACAGCGGCGCTGCCCTGACGATCGACTCGGCCGACGTCCGGTTCGCCGCGGTGACGATCGCCGGCGTCACGACCTACCGCCTCACCTTCGACGCCACCAACTGGGATGTCCCGGTCCGGGTCGAGCTCGTCGCCCGGGACGATCTCCTGGTCGAGGATCTCGAGACCGCAGTCCTGAACTTCGTCCAGTTCTCGACGACCAATCCGGACTACGTCTTCCCGAACCTGCGCTCCGGCCAGGCCCGCCTTGCGGTCGAGGTCTGGGACGACGATTCCGCCGGCGCCGTCGTGACCGAGAGCGGCGGAAACACCCTCGTCGAGCAGGGTGGTGCCACCGACGACTACCAGATCCGCCTGACCGGCCAGCCCACCGCCGACGTGACCATCGACCTGGTCACCGACGGTCTGGTCGACATCGTCTCGGTCGACGGCGTGGCCGTTGCACCGGCCGGCTACACCGACATCGGTGGTCTGCAGGCGTTCCGCATCTTCCTCGGCAACCTCGACATCGTCCCGGGCACCATCACCCGGGCTCCGAACAGCGACGCCGGCAGCTTCCTCGAGGAGGGCTTCGAAGTCGGCGATCTGATCCGGGTCAACGTGGGCGGTGCTGACTTCGACGTCGAGATCACCGGGGTGACCGAGCAGGCCCTTACCGTCACCGGCGCACTCCCGGCCGCCGGCAACTATGTCGACGCCACGATCAGTCAGGTCCGCCTGGTCGGCGAGTGGAACGGCGAGGTCGAGTTCACGATCGACCTGAGCGACCCGCTCAACCCGATCTATCGCCTGCGCCGCACCGATGGCACCGGCTGGCTCGCCGACGGCTTCCTCGAGGGCCAGTGGATCCGCATCGACGGCGTCAACGCCGGCGAGTACAAGATCGCCATCATCAGAGGCTCCAACGCCACGTTCGACGACATCGTCGAGCTGACGGTCACCAATGCGCTGGCGGCAGCGCTCACCGAGACCGTCCAGGTCGACCGGATCGCCCCGACGGCGGTCTTCACCGACGCCAACTGGTTCGTCCAGCAGACGATCGTGGTGGCCGCCGACGCCGACTTCGAGGTCCCGCTGGTCCGTGAAGGCGTGCGCCAGTATCCGGCGAGCCGTCACCTGCTCAGCCGCATCCAGGGTCCGCTCGCCATCGAGGGCGGCGTCGGGCCGGTCGACCGCTCACTCGTCAACGGCGTGATGCTGCCCGGCGAAATGGACATGGACCTGATCGGCATCGGCGAACAGCCGCCGGAGTCGCAGCAGATCGACGTACTCAACGTCTTCAACGACAGCAGTGTCGAAGACGGCGAAGGTGTCATGACCTCGACGACCATCCAGGGCTTCGGCATGGGCGGCGACCTCGACCTGGGGATCGGCGGGGGAGTCGTCGGCACCTTCGGCGAACCCTCGATCTTCCCGGGTGGCATCTCGTTCGGTCGCATCACCCAGGTCGGTGGCGTGTTCACGACCGATGGCGCCCAGAGCACCATCGAGGTCGTTAACATCCTGCTCGGCGAGGGCAACGACGAGTTCGACATCCAGGGCACGCTCGATCCGGCGCCCGAAGCGCCGGCCGACGACGTGCTGGTCGACAGCACCGCCAATGCGCTCACCGTCAGCACCTGGACGGTGTCGGGTCAGGACATCGGCATCATCGTCACCAGCCCGGGCATCGACTGGGAGGCCGAGAACTTCATCGTCGGCCAGCTGGTCTACGTCGACGACGGCGACCAGGAAGACGACACCGCTCCGCTTCAGAGCTGGCGGGTCGAGGAGATCAACGGTGATCAGATCACCCTGCGCGGTGCGGTGCTGCCGACCGGCGCCCTCGAGGGTCGGATCTTCGTCGCCGGCGTGAACGGCGGGCTGACCGTCGTCCACGGTGGCGGCAACCGCTTGCTCGAGACCAGCGGCGAGCTCACCTTCGTTCCGGTCGCCGGTTCCAACCGGATCATCCGCACCGACGGCGCATCATGGATCGTCGACGGCTACCAGGTGGGCGACGAGATCGTGGTGAGCGGCGACGCGACGGTGCGTACGATCACCGGCTTCGAGGACCTGCCTTGCCCGCTGGTCGATCCGTTCCCGGGCTGCGGCGTCGACTCGATCATGGTCCTCGACGGCGGTGCCTTCGCCAATGCCGGAGCGGTCGACACCCAGATCTTCGTGCCGGACAACCTCGACCCGACCACGCCCGAGATCGGTGGCGACCACATCCGGGTCTGCGCCGACGATGCCGTCGCCCCCGATGGAACCCCGGTGCCGTGTGGCGATGTTGTCGCCGGCCCCGACTCGCCGCTGGTCATCTTCGGCGACACCACCCAGGACGGCGTGTGGTACTCCGGCGACCCGGCCCGCAGCGACGACGGCTTCGAGTTCGGGCCCAAGCCGTTCAACCCGTTCGTCTCGATCCCCGACGATCAGAACGAGGACGACGAGTGGTTCTTCCCGCTCGCCAACCCGTTCACCTTCGCCGGCAACGACGTGATCGACGCCACCAACCTGTTCGCTGACGTGCCCTGCGACGCCGCCACCTGTGACCTGCCGACCATCGGCATCGTCGCCTACGGCGGCGCCAGCGACGACACGATCATCGGCAGCCAAACCGGCGACAAGCTCGCAGGCGGCTCGGGCGACGACACGATCATCGGACTCCGCGGTGTCGACCACATCTACGGCGACAACGGCCTGAACATCGACATCTTCACCCGTGAGATCGACTTCACCTTCATCAACACCGCGGCCACGCCCAACGCCGATCTGCTCGACGTCGGCGATGACATGCTCGACGGTGGTGGCGCGGCGACCGTCGCCGGTGGCCCAGCCCACCAGTACGACAACTACATCCTCGGCGACTTCGGCACAATCACCCAAGCCCTCGAGGATCCGAACAACCCGCTGCCGCTGCTGCAGCCCATCCAGGAAACCCGCCGGGTCACCTCGATCCGCTCCGAGGTTCCGGACAAGGGCGGCGACGACCTGATCCTCGGCGACGATGTCGGCAACGACGCCATCGTCGCCGGTAACGGCGAGGACCGTGTCGAGGGCAAGGGCGGCGACGACGAGATCATCAGCGACAACGGCTTCATCGAGTACGACTTGGTTGCCACCCCTGACGGCGAGCGCTCGGTGCGCAACATCATCTCGTCGAGCGATCCCGACCTCGGTGCGGACGACGTCGTGCAGCCGGGCGAGGGCAATGACTTCGTGATCACCGGCTTCGGGGCCGATCAGGTCGGCGTCGAACCGCAGCCGGTGGGCGACCCACTGCCGATCATGGACGACACCGGCAACGACGTGGTGATCGGTGACAACGGTTTCGGTCTCTTCGACACGATGCAGGATCCCGGCACGCCGCTGCCCACATTGATCCAAACAACCGATCCGGGCGACATGTTCGGTGACATGGACATCATTTTCACCGGGCTCGGCGACGACATCGTGCTCGGTGGCGCCGCCGGCGACCTCATCGACACCAGCACGAGCGGTGACGACACGGTCTTCGGTGACCACGGCCAGGTCTTCTTCGACATCGTCGATCCCGACGGCGATCCGGCGACCCCGCCGTTCAGTGTCATCACCCTGCTCGACTCGACCGATCCAGGTGAAGGCGGCGACGACGACATCTTCACCCGCGACGGCGATGACAAGGTGATCGGTGGTCCGGGCAGCGACGACATCAACACGATCCCGAACGCCGATCCGACGATGGATCCGACCCTCGTCGGGACCGACGACGGCAACGACGACGTCCTCGGCGACAACGGCATCCTCGACTATCACACCGACACCGGCGAGTCCCTCATCGTCGAGATCATCACCACCGACCCAGGTGCCATGTTCGGTGACGACGACAACATCTTCACCGGGAACGGCAACGACAACGTGGCCGCCGGCCAAGGGGACGACTTCGCCGACACGGGCGAGACCGGCGACGACAACGTGTTCGGTGACCACGGCCAGGGCCTGTTCGACATCGTCGACCACGACGGCGATCCGTCGACGCCGCCGATCTCGGTGCTGCGCCTGGCGACCTCGATCTTCCCGAACGAGGGTGGCGATGACACGCTCTACACTCGTGACGGCAACGATGTCGTGATCGGTGGCCCCGGCGGCGACAACATCAATGTGGACCAGAGCCCGGATCCCGCCGGACCGGCCGGGCCCATGTTGCAGGGCACCGATGACGGCAACGACGACATCATCGGCGACAACGGCTTCGCCGTCTACGACACCTCGACCGGCGACAACCTGATCACCGAGATCCGCACCACCGATCCGCTGATTGGCGACGACGACTTCATCTTCAGCGGGAACGGCAACGACAACGTCTTCGGCGGTGCCGGCGACGATTTCGTCGACACCGGTGACACCGGCGCCGACAACGTCTTCGGCGATCACGGAGTGCTCTTCTTCGACCTGGTCGGGGATCCGCTGGCCAGCGTGCTGCGCGAGGCCGCCTCGATCGACACCGGCGTCGGGGGCAACGACATTCTGCTGACCGACGACGGCGACGACTTCGTGGCCGGCGGTCCCGGCGACGACCTCATCAACTTCCTGCCCGGCGTCGGCGGGGCCGATCCGATGCGCGACGGCCTCGATTCGGGCAATGACGAGATGTTCGGCGACAACGGTCTGGCGATCTATGACACCCAGACCGGTCGGAAGCTGCCAAGCAGGCTGCGGACCATCGCCGAGGACATCGGTGGCGACGACTACATCTACTCCGGCCCGGGTCGTGACAGCGTGTTCGGCGGTGCCGGGGCCGACATGATCGACACCGGGAGCGGCACCGACGGTGACGGTGAACGCGATCTGGTGATCGGCGACAACGGTCTCCAGATCTTCGACACCTCGCTCGGCCGCAGCGTCCTCACCGAGATCAGCACCACCAACCCAGGCATCGGTGGTGCCGACAAGATCCTCAGCGGAGACGGTCCGGACATCGCCTTCGGTGGCGCCGACGGCGACGTGATCGACACCGGTCCGGGCATCTTCCGAGACTTCGTGCTCGGCGACCATGGCACGGCCCTGCTGAACCGTTTCAGCGAGCAGGTCGAAATGATCTTCAGCACCGATCCGATCTTCGGCGGCGACGACGAGATCGGCACCGGCCGCGGTGCCGACGTCGTGTTCGGCGGATTCGGTCGGGACTACATCATCGCCGGCCGTGACGGTGACGATGCTGAGAACGACATGGTGGCCGGCGACAACGCCCAGGCCACGTTCACCTCACGCGGTCAGGCGCTCCTCTTCAGCACAATCTTCGAAAGCGCCGGCGGCGCCGACACGATCCTGACCGGTGGCGGGTACGACTCGATCTTCGGTGGCACTGCCGGCGACACCATCTTCTCCGGCGAGGCGATGGACATCGTCCTCGGCGACCAGGGCTTCATCAACTTCGTCGATGTGACCGGGGTGCCACGACCGCTGTTCCAGATCGCCCAGGTCACCGACCCACTGATCGGCGGCAACGACTACATCCACGCCGGCGGTGGCAAGGACATCGTGTTCGGTGGCAGCTACGACGACCTGATCTTCGGCGGCTCAGGCATGGATATCCTCCTGGGCGACCACGGTCGCTTCAACCGGGCACTCCCGGCCGATCAGAACTGGATGTCGATCTTCATCACCGCCAACGACGGCGGCGGCGTCGACACGATCCACGGCGACGGTGGCGGCGCCTTCGACGGTGCGAACTTCCGTGAGGAAAGCTTCGACGACATCATCTTGGGCCAGCAGTTCGGTGACTTCCTGTTCGGTGGTCCGGGCGAGGACGACATCACCGGTGGCCACAACGTGGTTGGCGGTTTCGATGGCGATGACTTCATCGACGGCCAGTCCTACGCCGACGTGATCCTCGGCGACAATGGCGTGATCCGCCGCCTGGTGATCGATCCCGATCTCTGGATCTACGAGCGCTACCCGAATCCGTTCGACGACGTGATCCGCCTGGTGCGCCGCTACGACGACATCGACGAGATCGGTGGCGATGACACGATCGACGGCAGTGAGGGCCGCGACATCGTCCACGGCCAGCGCGGCGACGACCTGATCGACGGCGGTCCGGGCGACGACACGCTCTATGGCGAACTCGGCGACGACGACGTATCCGGTTCTGGTGGAGTCGATGTCGTGCTCGGCGACGTCGGTCAGGCGGTCCCGGCCTACAACCTCGACGGCACGCCACGGCGCAACAGCGACGGCTCCTGGCACCGCGACATCTTCCTGGAGGAAGTCGGCCGGATCGTCGGGTACATCAACATCGACAGCACGACCTTCGGCTCGACCAGTCCCGAGGAGATGGCCCGCCTGTTGGTCGGCGCCGACATCGTGCTGGCGACCCGCTTCACCGAGCCTCGAGACGATCGTTTCGACACCGTGCTGATCCTGATCGAGCTGCTGACACCGGGCGACGACGTCCTGGACGGCGGCGCGGCGAACGACTTCCTGTTCGGCCAACGAGGCGACGACAACGTGGCCGGTGATACCGGTGACGATCTCGTTGTCGGTGGCCTCGGCGACGACCTGCTCTTCGGTGGTCGCGGTGATGACATCCTCATTGGGGACCTCTACACCAACGTGTTGCGCTTCGATCTGGATCTCCCCGAGGTCATCCATGGCTTCCGTCTGATCGCCAACGACGCAGCCGACCCGACGCTGGTCCAGCTCGAGTGGGGTGGCACCGTGATCGTTCCGGCTGCGACCGTGCGTGACGAGTCGTTCCGCTGCGTTTCGGCCGGCGCCGGCAGCGATCCGACGATCACCTACCGCCCGGACATCCAGCGCAGCGGTTGGCTCGGTGGCCCCGGCGGCGTCCAACTCGAACCGCATCTCGCGCTCATCCCCGACGCCGCACAGAACGCCGACATGGCCGCCGGTGACGACCTCATCCGCGCTGGCCGGGGCGACGACGCAGGCTTCGGTGATCACGTGACAATCGAAGCGACCGAGTTCACGCAGTTCGTCGGCATCCAGGCGGTATTGGGCGACCTGGCCGCCGACCTGACCCGTGTTCTGACCGAGCTCCACGAGTTGGCGATCGAACACGAGATCGCCGACCAGGTCATCGGCGGCTTCGGCTCGATCCCGACCGATCTCGAGGTGAGCATCGGCAACGATGTGCTCTATGGCGCCGACGAGCGGTTCCGGATCCCGCCGGAAGAGGGCATGGACTTCCTCGTGGGCGACGATGTCGTTGTCGAACCGACGGTGACCGGCGAGGCGATCCGCGGCGGCAGCTTCAGCCCCGACCGCTTCGAGACCGACGTACTGCACCTGCACCATGTACTCCGAGATCTCGAGAACATCGCCGAAGAGGCGGCGCTGACGCTGCAGCTCCGCCGGGCACGCATTCTCGAGCAGCTCATCGACGAGGCTGCACGGACCGGCACGACCGGCACGATCGATCTCGGCCTGTACACGCTGGTGCAGGGCAATGACCTGTTCGACGTCGCCGGTGAGCTCGGACCCGACCAGGTCATCGGCGATGGGGCCCTGGACCCGTTCGGTGTCCTCCGCCGCTCGATCGTGCCATCGCCTGAGTTGGTCGCGCGCATCGAACGGGCGATCGAGGAGCAGCAGGAGATGCTCGAGTACCCCGACCACAGTGGGCTGCTCGCCGGCTTCCCGACCGACGAGGAGATCGCCGGCATCCCGTGGCGTTCGGCCTGTGACCAGCAGCGTGGCATCAACGACTTCATCTTCGATCTCAACGACGGCATCATCGATGCCACTGCGGACATCGGCGTGCCCCGGGTCTTGACCCCGTCGATGTTCGACGAGGACAACTGAGTACGCCCCTCAGCGTCGTGTGCCGACGTGGCGCGCAGCGGAGTGGTCCGCCCGGCGTCGATTAGTCTGCACGTCGATGCGAGTGTGGGCGGCGGTGTGGGCGGTGATTTGTGTCGTCCTGGTTCTGTCTGCATGCTCGGTCGAGCGGGAAACACGCCCCGCTGCAGAGCCGGCACCGACGGTCGAGACGTGCCCGGACACGGCGACCGCTGTGGTGGAACGCTTCGATGCCTTCGTAGCCCCGTTTGCCGACTCGACGCCGGCCGATTTTCTGGGCGGGGGCGAACCGATCGAGGGACTCGAGGAGTTCCGTAACGAGGTCTTCGCACTCATCAGCAACGAACAGTCCTGCGATGTTGCCACCTTCGAAGCGCTCGTTGATGAGGAATTGTCCCAGCGCCGCGGCGACGGCTTGCTGGTCGACTTCCTCATCGACAGCATCCGGTTCGGGGGCGAGCCCCAGCGTCTCGATGTTCAACTCGGACCCGACGATGACCTCAACAGCGTGCTCGGACTCCTCGACGATGGCTCGACCGTCACCCTGGAGCCCGGCTCCTACCAGCTCGACGGCTCGCTGATCGTCCAGGCGGGCCTGACGATCGTCGGAGCCGGGTCCGACCAGACGGTCCTCGAAACGGATGCCGCAGACGCGGCGATCGCCGTGTTCGGCGGCGCGGCGTTCGACATGCGTGCGCTCCGGCTCCGCTCGTCGGGCGACGTGCCGGCGGCCGGTGTCCTCGGCTTCTCGTCGAACATCACGCTCGTCGACGTGGCCGTCAGCGGCTTCACCGCCGATGCAGATGGTGTCGGAGGCGCTGGCGTGCTCATCACGAGCGACGCAGTGCTCGACGCGGACGGCAATGCCATCGAGACAGGTGCCATCGAGACAGGTGCCACCGAGACAGGTGTCATCGAACCAGGTGCTGTCGAGACAGAGGCCGCGGCGTCCGATGGTGAAGGTGGACGCCTCGTCATCGATGGTGGTCGGTTCGAAGACAATGTCGTCGGCGGCATCGCCGTCAGCGGCGACATCGACTTGCAGCTCACCGGAGCGGTCGTGGCAAACAACGGTTCGTGCGGGATCTGCTTCTTCGGCAGCGCACGTGGTGTCGTCACGGAAACGGTGATCGAGGGGAATGCCATCGGTGTACAGATCTCTGACTCGGCCAGCCCCGACATCGTCGACACGGAGCTCCGAGGCAATGTCGTCGCCGGCCTCGTGACCGAGGCGGATGGTGGGGTCGATCTGCAACGCAATCGCATCGACGGAAACGGCGAGGTCGGGATCGATCTCCGTGGCCGAGGGCCCACGGTCCTCGCCGACAACATCTACGGTGCGCAGTCCGTCGGGCTGTCCATCCGCGACGCCGCAACACCGGTCGTCAGCGCCGAGCGTTTCGAGGGGTCCGAGATCGGGGTCCTGGTCGGGGATCAGGCCCAGACCGAGCTTGGCGACCTCCTCGTCACGGAAACGACTGCCGCAGCAGTCGTCGTGGAGGGTGAGGCGACCGCCGATCTGGTCGGCGCCACGATCACCCTGGTCGAGGGCGCCGGGGTGGTGACACGCGCCGGGGGTGCGATCGATCTTCGGTCCTCGTCGATCAGTGGTGGCGAGGTCGGGATTGCGGGTGAAGACACGTCGCAACTCATGGTTGAAGATGTGCGGGTCGACGCGGCCGACTTCGGCCTCGACATCCAGGGCGCTGCCGTCCTGACCGCACGCGGCATCGAGATACGTGATGCCATCACCGTCGGCGCTGTCTTCAGCGGCACGTCTAGCGGAGAGGTCGATTCGCTCAACGTGGTCGACGCGGTGACGATCGGTCTGCAGGTTGGAGGTAGCGCGAACCCGGAGATCACATCGAGTTCGGTGAACGGCGCCCAGACGGCGATCCTCGTGATCGAGGAGGCGACGCCGACAATCACGGACAGCGACGTGGTCGAGTCGACCTTCGGGATCGGGGTGAGCGACGATGCGGCACCGATGATCTCCTCCAACCGCATCCGTGCAGGCAGCGAGGCGGTCGTGACCTATCAGAACCGCAGTGGTGGCTCGTTCGTCGACAACGAGATCGTCGATGTCGCGCTGATCGGCATTCGGGCACTCGACGAAGCCGCCCCATCGGTCTCCGGGAACCTGATCGCGGCGATCCTGCCGGAGTCCGAGGAAGACCTCGGCACGGTGGGCCTGCTGTTCGAGGCGGACTCGGCAGGCAGCATCGACGGCAACGATGTCTTCGGTTTTTCGATCGGGGCGCAGCTGAGCGGCTCGACACGGGTCGATCTCGAGAACAACGTGTTCGACGGCGCGGCGATCGGGGTCGTCGGCCTGCTCTATGACGGGTCGGCTGGTGGCAACGCCAGCCGGAACACGGTCCGTGGCAACCAGATCGGTGTGCAGCTCGTCGGGTCGACGGTTGCCTGGCTCGAGGCCAACGTGATCGAGTCGGCATTCGCCGCGTCGTTCCTCGTCGACGGCGAGGCGACGCCGGTGCTTCAGGCCAATGAGTGCGCGCCGATCGTCGTCGGGATCGCCATCGCCGCCGGCACACCGGTGCTCGACGACAACGACTGCCAGATTCAGCGCCAGTGATCGTCGGCGATCCCCGGCGAGCCCACGTTCGAGTCAGGGAAGGACGATGATCGCCTCGTGTTCGATCGTCGCAACCGGGGCGTCGTCGGCGTAGATCCGTAGGTCGACGAGCGCGCGCTCGCCGGCACGCGAGTCGAATCGTTCGATCAGCACGCCTTCGACATGGATGGCGCTTCCGGCCGGCGCAAGCCCTTCGTGGTGGATCCGGCTGCGAACGTGCACCCACGGACCGGTCACCAGGTTCTCCTTGAACAAGGTGTTGGCCAGGTTGGCCCAGGTGACCGGGTGGCCAACACCGTGCTCCGCGTAGAGGCTGAGATCGTCGCCGCAGCGTGTGCCGTAGTCCATCGCGGTGTCGTCGAGAACGGTTTCGAGCGGGGTGAGCGCCTCGCCGCTGCGCAGTGCGGGGGCAGTGGTTTCCTGCCATACGTCCAGCGTCGCTCGCACGTCTCCGGCCACGCTGGCGCTCACGATCGGCTCGCCCGCCTCATCGGCTGACACGACACAGTCGACCGGGTCGTGGTCGAAGACGGGCCGACGTAGCCGCAGTTCGCCGCCGCCGGCGCGGACCCAATCCAGTCCCCACGCCGACGCCGGGACATGCGTCAGGTAGGCATACACGGTGGTCCCGGCCACCAGCGCCGCTTCGAATCCAGCGGCGCGGGCACCTGCATCGGTGTGGATGAGGTTGTCGGCGTGGTCGGGCAGATTGATTGCGGTCGTCGACCAGTCGGTGAGTGTGACCATCGCACGATCGTAGGCCCGGTGCGTCCATCGGGCGGAATGCACAAATGTGGTGTCAAGGCTTGTCCCGGCGCGATGGAGCGACCAGCATCAAGCCGTGGCATGGAGGACATCCGAACACCTGCTGCACGATCCGGATCACACCGGGTCGCTGCACTTCGTCTCGATCGATCTGCCCTTGCGGTTCGAGAAGCTCGATCGGCCGCCGCTGATCGTGTGTCTCGACGGTGCGTGGTTGGCAGGCACCGTCCGCGACGCGACCCGGCTGATGTCGATGAGCGGCGAGGCACCCGAGGCGATCGTGGTCGGCGTGTGGTTCGACGAGCCGGTGCTGAAGAACTACCTGCGCGATCGGGCCCGCTGGTACACGCCGACCGGGTGGGTGCCTCCGCCACAGACCGGTATCCGCGATGTTGCTGCCGAGGAACTGGGCCACGCCGAGACGTACCGGGCGTTCATCCGGAATCGGCTGCTGCCGTTCGTGGCCGAGGAAGCCCCGTTCGGCGAGACCTGGTTGGTCGGCCACAGCTTCAGCGCACTGTTCGGTCTGCACTGCCTGCTCGAACAGCCGGCGATGTTCGACCGGTACCTGCTTGCAAGCCCGTCGATCTGGTGGGACGACCGGGCGATCTTCGACTTCGAGGAACGCTACGCCGACATGCATGGCGACCTGCCGGCGCAGGTCTTCCTCTCGGCCGGCGAGCAAGAGCTCGGCGAAGGCGACGACGAGTTCCGCATGCGGGCCAACATGGTCGAGATGGGCGAGCGGCTGCGTCGCCGCGGATATCCGAACCTGGATCTGACCTGGACCGTGCTGGCCGGCGAATCCCACAACTCGACGACGAGCAACGCGATCAACAAGGGCATTCGCTCGCTGCATCGGCGCCGGCCCGAGCCGTTCGATGCCGTGGACCGGGCACCCAAGGACCAAACTGAGCACGACCCCGAGGTTGGTGGAGAAGAGTCATGGTGACGACGACAGAAGGAACGGCACGCAACGGCGAGATCGAGCTGCCGTGGATCCGCTCGACCGGTGAGGGCACCGAGCCGCTGCTCCTCATCAACGGTTTGAGCAGCCCCCGGGTCTCCTACGAGGAAGGCTTCGTCGACGCGTTGGTGGGGCGTGGCTTCGACGTCGTCCGCTACGACAACCGAGACGCCGGCCGGGCGACCCCAACCCAGGGCGGCTATCTGCTGGCCGACATGGCGAACGACGCGATCGCGGTGATCGATGCCGTCGGCTGGGAGACCGCCCACGTCTTCGGCATGAGCATGGGCGGCATGATCGTGCAGCAGCTCGGCATCGATCATGCGGACCGCCTTCGGTCGATCACCTCGGTCATGTCGGCGACCGGCAATCCCGAATACGGCACGTCGAGCAAGGAAGCCCGCGAGGCGTTGATGACCCCGGCGCCAACCGAGCGTGAGGCGTGGCTGGCCCACCGGCTCAAGACCGAGCCGGTCTGGGCGTCACCGGCCGAGTGGACCCCCGAGGGCAGCCGGGCCAAGGGCGAGCTGATGTACGACTACGGCGTGCAACCCCAGAGTGTGATCCACCAGTACACGGCGATCATGTCGTCGCCACCGCGCGAAGATGCGCTGCGCGAGGTGCAGACCAAGACCCTCGTGCTGCATGGGGACAAGGACACGCTGCTCCACAAGTCGGGCGGGGAACGCACCGCCGAGCTGATGCCGAACTCGACATACGTCGAGCTCGTGGGAATGGGTCACGACCTGCCGGCCGCGTACTGGCCCCGCATCGGCGACCTCGTAGCCGAGCACGCCGGCGTCGGCTGACGGCGCCGCGTGCATCAGCACCCCACCTATCCGCCCGACCACGAGTTCCGGGTGCTGACCCGGGAGCAGTGGGAGTTCTGGCGCGCCAACGGCTATCTCGTCGTGCCGGGCGTCGCTCCGGTCGAGCTCTGCGATCGTGTCGCCGAGATGCTCTGGCGGTTCCTCGACGCGGATCCTGAGGATCCTTCGACGTGGTACGAGCTGGCGTGGAATCGGCCCGACGCGCCGAGTCGGCGTGGCTTCGCCGGCATGCTCGAGGTCTACCACGACGCCGCGATGTGGGAGATCCGCCAGCACCCACGGGTCTACGACACGTTCGTCGATCTGTGGGGGACCGAGGAGCTCTGGATCACGCTCGATCGCGCCAATATCAACGTCCCGGCGACTGATGAGTGGGACTTCGAGGGATTCCTCCATTGGGACATCGACCCGCAGCCCGGCGCCGCTCCGGCGGAGATCCAGGGCATCATCGCGCTGGCCGACACAACCGCAGAGATGGGCGGACTGCAAGTCGTGCCCGAGGCGTTCCAGCGCTACGACGAGCTCGCCGCGGAGCAAATCGGTGTCGACCGGCCCCGCTTCCCCGATGTCACCGGTATGGAGGTCGTCAAGGTCGAGTGCGGCGCCGGTGATCTCGTCGTGTGGGAGAGCTGCACTGTGCACGGCACCGGGCGCAACGTCAGCGATCGGCCCCGGCTGGCGCAGTACCTGACGATGGCCCCCGCCACGCCCGACGACACCGAGATGCTCGACCTGCGGCTGCAGTCGTTCCGGGATCGCACGGGGTACTTCGGGAATTCCGCCTTCCGCGGCGACCCTCGCGAGCTCGAGGTCGCGACCGCGCCGACGCTCACCGACCTCGGCGAGCGGCTTCTGGGCAGCCGTGCGTGGTGAGCGTGGGTGTTGAATCGCGTCCATCGAGGACGACCACATGCATGAGGAATCGCTGAAATGAGGTGCAGGTGACCAAGACCGCCGATTACGCAGAGTTCATCGAGGCGTTCGAGCCGGCGATGCTGACCGCCCGATTCGAGGGTGACTTCGAGACAGGCATCAACGCGTGCGTCGAGTGCTGTGATCGCCATGTTGGCGAGCATCGCGTCGCCCTGATCTGGGCCGATCCGGGCGGCCAGCGTGGCGAGTACACCTTCGAGCAACTGCGGGATCGGTCGGCCCAGGTCGCCAACCTGCTGACGGCGCACGGCGTCGAGCCCGGCGATCGGGTGTCGGGACTGCTCCCTCGCACCCCGGACCTCGTCGCCCTCATCCTGGGAGTGCTGCGCGCCGGCGCGGCGTATCAACCGCTGTTCACGGCCTTCGGCTCCGATGCGATCGCCCAGCGGCTCGGCACGTCCCAGGCCAAGGTCGTCGTAACCGATCACGCGAATCGGTCGAAGCTCGATGGCCTGACCGATTCTCCGGTAATCATGACGGTTGGCGGTGGTGGGACCGACATCGATTTCGGAGCCGAGCTCGATCGACAGTCGACCGACTTCGCACCGGTCATGCGGACCGGGACCGACGCGTTGCTGCTCATGTCCACCTCCGGCACGACCGGCCTGCCCAAGGGTGTGCAGGTGCCGATCCGATCCCTCGTCGGAATGCGGGCGTACATGGAGTACGGGTTGGACGTTCGCGACGACGACGTCTTCTGGAACATTGCCGACCCGGGCTGGGCGTATGGCCTGTACTACGCCGTCATCGGCCCGCTCCTGCTCGGCCATCAGACGATCCTGTATGACGGCGGATTCAGCGTCGAGTCGCTGGTGTCGCTCATCGACGAGTTGGGCGTGACGAACCTCGCCGGTGCTCCGACCGCCTATCGCATGATCATCGCGGCGGGCCCCCACGCGGTGTCGTCGATCGAGGGTCGTTTGCGGGTTGCATCGAGTGCCGGCGAGCCGCTCAACCCGGAGATCATGCGTTGGTTCGAGGACCACCTGCAGTGTCCGGTGTTCGACCAGTACGGCCAGACCGAGAGCGGCATGATGCTGGCGAACCACCACGGACTGCGCCATGCGGTTCGCCCCGGCTCGGCCGGCTTTGCCATGCCGGGGTTCAGCCTCGCGGTCGTCGACGAGCAGGCCCAAGAGCTTCCCGTCGGCACGGAGGGCGTGCTGGCCGTGCGACTCGACCAGTCGCCACTGTTCTTCTTCGACGGGTACCTCGGTGCCGAGGGTCAAGGGTGGGTCAACGGCTACTACTTGACCGGCGACACGGTCGAAGAGAACGACGACGGCTCGATCAGCTTCGTCGGTCGCAGCGACGACGTGATCTCATCCGCCGGCTACCGCATCGGTCCGTTCGATGTCGAGAGTTCACTGCTCGAGCACGGAGCCGTGGCCGAGAGCGCCGTGGTCGGCAAGCCCGACGCCGAGCGCGGCGAGATCGTGAAGGCGTTCGTCGTGCTGCATCCCGGCCACACCGGCGACGAGGCGCTGCGAGTCGCGCTCACCCAGCACGTCCGGAGCGGTGTGGGCAAGCACGCGTTCCCGCGCGAGATCGAGTTCCTCGACGAGCTTCCCAAGACACCGAGCGGCAAGATTCAGCGCTTCGTCCTCCGGCAGCGCTGAGCAGGCCGCGCCGAGAGAAGAGGGACTACCAGTCGGCGGCGATGTACTGGGTTTCGCAGAACTCGTAGATGCCCTCGGAGGCGCCTTCGCGGCCGAGGCCCGACTGCTTCATGCCGCCGAACGGCGCCGCCGGGTCGGACATGGCGCCGCGGTTGAGGCCGACCATGCCGCTCTGCAGGCGCTCGCTGACCTGGAGTCCGCGCCGGAGGTCTTTGGTGTACACGTACGCCGCCAACCCCATCTCGGTGTCGTTGGCGTGGGCGATCATCTCATCGGTGTCGGTGAACGGCACGACCGGTGCGATCGGGCCGAAGATCTCCTCGCTGCAGATCGGCGACGAGTGGGCGACGTTGCCGAGCACCGTCGGCTCGTAGAAGAAGCCCGGCCCGTCGACCGGCTTGCCGCCGAGCGTGGCGACCGCACCGTCGGCAAGCGCGGCATCGACCAGTCCGTGCATGGTCTCGATGGCGCCGGCGTTGATCATCGGGCCGCACTCGACACCTTCGTCCATGCCGTTGCCGACCTTGACCGCGCCCATCGCCGCCGCGAGCTTCTCGGTGAAGGCATCGGCCACGCCGGCCTCGGCGTAGAAGCGATTGGCGGCGGTGCAGGTCTCGGCACTGTGGCGCATCTTGGCGACCATGGCGCCTTCGACGGCCGCGTCGAGGTCGGCATCGTCGAACACGATGAACGGGGCGTTGCCGCCGAGCTCCATCACCGTCTTGAGCACGCGATCGGCGCAACGCCGAAGGAGGACGCGACCGACCTCGGTCGAACCGGTGAACGACACCATGCGCGTCGCCCGGTGCTCGACGGCGGCGTCGAACCAGGCTCCGGATGACTTGGTGGCGACGACATTGATCAGGCCCGCAGGCACGCCGGCCTCTTCGCACAGTTCAGCGACTCGGAGAGCGGTGAGCGGGGTCTCGCGAGGTGGCTTGATGACGACGGCGTTGCCGGCACCGAGGGCCGGCGCGAGCTTGCGGGTGATCATCGCGGCAGGGAAGTTCCACGGCGTGACCATCAGGACCACACCGACCGGTGGGTGGTGGACGATGATGCGCTTGTCGCCACCGGGCGCCATGCTGAGCGAGCCGTGGATGCGCACGGCTTCCTCGGCGTTCCAGCGGAAGAACTCGGCGGCGTAGGCGACCTCGCCGACGGCGTCGGCACGGGGCTTGCCGTGCTCGGCGACGATCAGGTCGGCGATCTCGTCGGTGTGGTCGACGAGCGTCTCCCAGCAGTTGCGCAGGATCTCGCCGCGCACGCGGGGCGCCGTGGCCGCCCATGACTCCTGGGCCGCGGCAGCGGTGTCGACGGCCGCGGTCGCGTCGGCGGGGGTGCCGGCCGCGACATCAGCGATCTTCTCGCCGTTGGCCGGGTTGAGGACATCGATCCGCTCGCCGCTCTCGCCCGAACGCCACTCGCCGCCGATCAGCAGATCCGTCTTCATCGTCTTCCCCTGGTTCGATCCCTCGTAACGCTCGGTGCCTGGCACCGAGCGTTACAAGTCTGCCGCACACCGGTGCTGTTTGGGTGATGCCGATCGGGCGCGCCACCATGGAGCATGACTGCAGCGATCGACCTCGAAGCCCACCTCGACGACATCCACAAGATGGTGGTGCAGATGCTGCCGCCGGAACTGCTGGACCTGACCGACATCGCCACGTGTCGGCAGACGATCGGCGGGTTCCTCGAGCAGATGCCGGCGCCCGAGTTGGACCCGTCGGTGGCGATCTCCGAGGAGATGGTGCCGGGACACGACGGCGACCCGGACGTGCGCGTGAAGGTCTATCGCCCTGCCGATCTGACGGCATCGGCCCCCGCTCTGTTGTGGATCCACGGTGGCGGCATGGTGCTGCTCGACGCGGACGGCGACGACGCCCATTGCGTGCGCCGCGCCGCGGAACAGGGGTGCGTGGTTGTCTCGGTCGACTATCGCCTTGCACCCGAGACGCCGGCGCCGGGTCTCGTGAACGACTGCTATGCGGCATTGTCCTGGCTGGCTTCGAACGCCGATGACCTCGGCGTCGACGCCGACCGCATCATGATCGGCGGTGCCAGCGCCGGCGGCGGATTGGCAGCCGGACTGGCGCTCTTCGCTCGCGACCAGGGCGGCCCGGCCATCGCCGGTCAGATGCTCGTGTACCCGATGCTCGATCACCGCAACGAGACGCCGAGCAGTCATGCGATCACCGATCCGCGCGTGTGGAACCGGCAGTCGAACCTCCTCGCGTGGGAGGCCTATCTCGGTGGCGGTGAGCCCACGCCCTACTCGTCGCCGTCGATCGCCGAGGATCTGTCCGGACTCCCTCCGGCCTACATCAATGTCGGCACGCTCGACATGTTCCTCGACGAGGACATCGCCTACGCCCAGGCGATGCTGCGGGCCGGCGTGCCGGTCGATCTGCATGTCTACGAGGGCGCGTTCCATGCGTCGAACAACTTCGTCGCCGATCACCCGACCTCGGTCCGCTGGCGCGAGGGCGAAGACGCCTTCATGGCCAGGATCATGAACGGCTGACCGCATTGCCGAAGGCGCCGCGGAGATGACGCCACCCGAAATCGCCGTCGAGCAGGCTGCACTCATCGAAGCCCTACGTGCGCTGGGTTACGAGGTCGACGCCTTCCGGCCGGCAGGCAGCGGCTGGTGGTCTCGGTGCTTCGCGTTCGCCGATGGCCGTCGGTCACTGGTCATTCGGGTCGGATCGAAGAGGGCCTACTTCGGGAAGGACCGCATCGCTGCCCGGTGGTCCGGGCCCGACTTGCCGATCCCGGCCGTCTATCACCTCGAACCCTTCCGCGAACGATGGCTCTGTGTGTCCGACCGCTGCGAGGGTGTCGCGCTCGAGTCGCTCGGACCGGACGACTTCGCCGCGCTCATCCCCGAGGTCTCGCTCGCGATCCGTGCCATGGCGGCGACCACGCCGGCGGGTACCGGCTGGGGCGAATTCGATGCCACAGGGCGTGCGCCGTACGAGTCGTGGCGAGCCTGCGTGGCCTCGGCCTTCGGAGCGAGCCATGACCCGGACTTCCGGTCCGCTGGGTGGCGCACGCTGCTCGGTTCGGAACTGGCCGCTGTTGTGGATACCGCCGAGGCGCGGCTGGCCTCGCTCGCCATCGATGACGTGCCGAGGGCCGTCGTGCACGCCGACCTCCTCCATGGCAACGTGCACGTCGCCGAGGGCCGACTCACCGGTATTTTCGACTGGGGTGCTGCGGCCTACGCCGACCCGCGTTTCGAGCTGGCCTGTTTCGAGTTCTGGCACCCATGGCACCGGGCGATCGATCTCGATGCGCTGACCACCGCGGTCGGCGAGGTCCCGAATGCCGCCGACCGCCGCGCCGCCTGCTTCATCCAGATCGGCGTGTCCCACATCGCCTTCAACGCCGAGCGATCCGACATCGCGAGTGCCCAGGCAACGGCGGACCGGCTCATCGAACTCGTCGATCTCTAGCGCAGTGACTACTCCAGCGCGCCCGAGATCAACAGTTCGACCATGCGTTCGTCGTCGTAGCCGAGAACATCGGTCAACACGGTCGATGTGTGCTGCCCCATGGTGGGCGGTGACCCGACCGAGGTGGTGTTGCGCGACATCGTGAACCTCGGTCCCTCCACCACGAACTCACCCAGCGAGGCGTGCGGAACGGTGACGAAGTGATTGCGGTGCACCATCTGCGGATCCTCGACGATCGAGGTACCACTGGCGACGCGGTGGACGGGCACGTTTCTGGCTTGCAGCAACCGCTCGACGTCGTCGGGTGTTCGTTCGGCGCTCCATGCGGCGATCGTGGCTTCGTCGAGACCTCCGATCACCGACTCGATCCGCGCCCGGTCCGCATCGTCGCGGGCCGCGATGGCGACCCACTCGTCGTCGCCCTGGCAGGGGAAGATCCCGTGTGGGGCGAGGTCGGGGTCGGTATTGCCAATCGGTGTGGTGACCCGACCGTTGACCGACAGGTCGAGGACGTAGGGCGCGACGGCGTGTAGCGAGCCCTCGGCTTGGGCGAAGTCGATGTACTGACCCTCGCCGGTACGACGCCGATGATCGAGCGCGGCCAGTAAGGCAGCGTTGGCAAACCGAGGCGAGATGTAGTCGGTGTAGGCCCCGAACGGCCCCGACGGTGCACGGTCGGGCCACCCGGTGATTCCGAAGAATCCGGTCATCGCCGCGGCCATGGTGCCGTAGCCGGCGAACATCGCCAGCGGGCCCGTCTGGCCGAACAGGCAACTCGACAGCATGACGATGTCGGGATTGATCTCGCGGAGGTCGTCGTAGGTCAGGCCGAAGCCGAGCATGCCGCGAGGCGAGTAGCTCTCGGTGACCACGTCGGCCCATCGCACGAGGTCGTGGATCACCGCCCGACCCTCGTCGGTCGTGGGGTTGACGGTGAAGCTGAGCTTGCCGGCGTTCATGTTGGCGAACAGGGCCGACGTCTCGAGTGAGTTGGTGTCGTTGTGGAAGGGCTGCAAGGTGCGAGCTGTGTCGATCTTGCTGGCCGACTCGATGCGGATGACGGTCGCACCCAGGTCGGCCAGCACGCGTGTCCCTGCGGGACCAGCCATCACCCACATGAAGTCGAGTACCTTGAGCCCTTCAAGCGGTCGCCTGGGCGAAGCGGTCTCGGTTTCGGTCGTGAGAGCTACCGACGGCTGGCGCGCCGCCTCGCCGAGTACGGCCTGAGTGTCGGCACCGAGCCGAGGCGCAGCACTCGGGCGAGCGAGTGGGGTCGCCGACATCTTGGCGAACGGTCCCGGGTGTCGGACTCCGTCGACGTCATCCCAGTACTCGCGATCGGTGAATTGGTCGAGTCCGCAGACATCATCGACCATGTTCACGGGAGCGATGAGCAACCGCTTGGTCGTGGCGAGCTCGAGCAGCTCGGCCTTGGTGTGGGACATGCACCAGTCGTGGATGCACTGCTTGACCCGGTCGTATTCCTGGACCGGTTCGACACCGGTGAGCAGTTGTTCGCCGTAGGCGATCCAGTCCTTGTCACGTGTCGCCTCGTCACAGAATCCCTCGTCGTGAACGATCTCCATGAGTCGTCGCGACGGGATGCCGAGCACCGAGCCGAACAGGAAGGTCACGGAGACGTGGCCATCGGCGCAGGGCCAGAGCAGCTGGATGAAGATGCCACCGAGGGTCAGTCCGCCCGCGGCGCGACCGAGCATCGTGTCGCCATTCGGGTGCGCCAGAACGTTCGACTGGGTCGCCTGGGCAGCCGCCTGCTGCGCAGAGACATCGACGTGCTGACCGAGTCCGGACGTGCCGCGCTCATAGAGGGCCGCGACGGAGGCGCCGGCCGCCTCGGCGGACGCGTGGATGAACGCTTGGCCACCCGGCGTCCGCAAGGGTGCCCGGTCGGTATCGCCGGTGATGCGTGGCGGTCCCGCCGCGGCCCAGACCGTCAGGTCGGTCGCCGCCCACCCGGCCTTGGGCCCGGTCTGGCCGAACGCCGAGATCGAGGTGTAGACGAGGGTCGGATTGATCGCGGCCAGATGATCGGGCCCCAACCCGAGCGCAGCCATCGTCCCAGGCTCGCTCGATTCGATGATCACGTCGGCGCCGGCCGCCAACTCTCGCAGCGCGACGCGGTCATCCTCGGATCCCTGCAGGTCGAGGACCACCGACCGTTTGCCGCGGTTGTAGGCCTGGTGGCGCAGGCTCGTCTCCGGTCCCGGGGTGTCGTCGGCGAATGGGCTCATCGTCCGACTTCGAGATCCACCCGGCGGTTCGATGGCGATGACTTCCGCGCCCAGCTGGGCAAGCATCTGTCCCGCGAGTTGACCGCGCTCATCGGTCAGATCGAGCACCCGGTATGGCGACAGCAACATGACATGCCCCCCAGCACGACGTCGGTCGTTCTTCCGTGATCGTAGGTCTGTCTCACCCCGCGCTGAGAATGACAGTGAACCGCTCGAGGCTTCCCATGATCCCGACGGGAATCCGATGGACGCGAATCCTCTGAGCTTGCATACTGCAAGCATGCCCAACGTTCTCATCCGAGATGTGCCGGACGACGTGCACCGAGAGCTGCGAAGGCGGGCAGACCGAGCCGGGCAGTCGCTGCAGCACTACGTCTTACAGCTGCTCGCCCAGTCGGTCGCACTGCCGACGATCGAGGACTGGTTGGACGAGGCGCGCACCGGTGCCCGCCAGGACTTGAGTGCTGCGGAGATCGTCGGGTTGGTCCGCAGCGACCGCGATGATCGTCGTTGATGCGTCGGTCGTCGTCGCGGCACTGACCGACTCAGCAGCCGCCGGGGAGGCGGCGCGTCGAGTGCTCGGCGCCGGCGGAGCGATGCATGTTCCCGACCTCTTCGACCTCGAGGTCGTGAGCGCCGCGCGGCGGCTTTGGCTCAGTGCGACGCTGGGCCGCGACGAGTTCGAGTGGTTGGCTGTGGTGGCTTCTCGGCTGCCGGCCCGACGGTGGGCGGCGCACCCATTCATCGAGCGCATCACCGCCCTCGCGGCAAATGTCACGCCCTACGACGCGGCCTACGTGGCCCTCGCCGAGTTCGTGTCCGCGCCGCTGTTCACGTTCGACACTCGACTCGCCGCAGCGCCCGGCTCGCAGTGCGAGATCCGGTTGGTCAGCTAGGCAACGAGGTCGCGGGCGATGGTTCAGGTCCCGGGGGAGTCGGTGCTTCCGGCCACGCCCGAGGGCAGCACCTCGATCAGTAGATCGCCCGGTTCGACCGGCGAGGCCGGTCCGACGACCACGCGAGTCACCGTGCCGTCGATCGGTGAGCTGATGGCGGATTCCATCTTCATCGCCTCGATCGATGCCACGCTGTCGCCGGCGGCCACGCTGTCGCCGACCGCCACCGACACATTCACCACACCGCGGAAGGGCGCGGCGACATGGCCGGCATTGGATGGGTCTGCCTTCTCGCTCTCGGCGGTATCGCTGGCGACCGACCGGTCGCGGATGTCGATCGGTCGAAGCTGACCGTTGAGTCGAAAAACGACGGAGCGGATGCCGTCTTCGTTGGGCTCGCCGATCGCCTCAAGGCCGACGAGCACCTGCACGCCAGGACGCAGATTCACCGAGACGTCGCCCTGCTCGACGTCGAGGCCGTACCAGAAGATGTGTGAGGGCAGCACTGCGAGGTTTCCGTATCGAGCGGCCTGCTCTTCGTGGTCGGCGGCCGGTCCGGGAAGCAGCAGTCGATTCAGCACCTTGCGGACGTCCTCGCCGTCGAGTGCGGCGGGGCCCTCCAGCGCAGCTGCGTCCGCCGGCTCGAGCTCCGCCGCCGTCGCGGTGTAGGTGCGATCGGCGAGGGCTCGAGTTCGGAACGGTTCGGGAAAGCCGGCCGGCGGCGTGCCGAGCTCGCCGTGGAGGAACTTGATCACGCTCTCCGGTAGATCGACCGACTCGGGTTCGTTCTCCAACTGCTCGGGGGTCACACCCGACGCCACGAGGTGCAGCGCCAAGTCGCCAACGACCTTGGAGCTCGGTGTGACCTTGATCGGGCGGCCGAGCATCACGTTGCATGCGGCGTAGAGGTTCTCGACCTCCTCGAAGCGGTGGCCCAGTCCGAGGGCGATCGCTTGCTGGCGGAGATTCGACAGCTGGCCGCCCGGAATCTCGTGCTTGTAGACAGTGCCGGTCGGCGAGGACAGGCCCGCCTCGAACGGCTTGTAGAGCGCACGCACGGCCTCCCAGTACGGCTCCAATTCACCGACGGCGTCGAGGGACAGTCCGGTCTCGCGGCCGGTGTGGTCGGTCGCGGCGATGATGGCGGCGAGCGACGGTTGGCTCGTCATGCCCGAGAGCGGGGGAGCGGCACCGTCGACGGCATCGACGCCGGCGTGTAGCGCAGCAAGGTAGGTCGCCAGCTGGCCGCCACTGGTGTCGTGGCTGTGGAGATGCACGGGTGCATCGAAACGTTCGCGCAGCGCGGTGATGAGGGTTGTGGCGGCTGGTGCGCGGAGGAGACCGGCCATGTCCTTGACGCACAAGATGTGTGCGCCCGCATCGACCAGCCTTTCGGCAACCCCGAGGTAGTAGTCGAGGGTGTAGAGGTCCTCGGCCGGGTTCGATAGATCACCCGAGTAGCAGAGCGTTCCTTCGGCGATCGCACCGACCTCGATGGCCGCCTCGATCGCCGGACGCATCTGCTCGATGTCGTTGAATGCGTCGAAGACTCGGAAGATGTCGACCCCGGTGCGGTGGGCTTCGGCCACGAAGCGGCGAGCCACGACGTCGGGATACGGGGAGTAGCCGACCGCATTGCGGCCTCGGATCAGCATCTGCAGGCACAGGTTCGGTGCGGCCTCGCGGAGCGATTCAAGGCGCCGCCACGGATCCTCGGACAGGAACCGCAGCGCAACGTCGAAGGTGGCGCCGCCCCAGCACTCCAAGCTCAAGAGCTCGGGTAGGGCCTGCGATATGGCCGATGCGCCGCGGGTCAGGTCGATGCTGCGAACCCGTGTCGCAAGGATCGACTGGTGGGCATCGCGGAGGGTCGTATCCGTGACTCGCAGTGCGTCGCTCGCACGCAGCCACCGTGCGAATCCCTCGGGCCCTTCCCGGTCGAGGATCTGCTTGGAACCCTCCGCGGCCGCCTCGACAGGCGATGCCGGCAGCTTGGTCGCCGGGTCGAGTTCGGTGGGGGCGTAGCCGTGTGGCCGATTGACGGTGATGTCGCCGAGGTAGCGGAGCAGGCGGGTCGAGCGGTCGGCGCCGACTGCGGCCGAGGTCAGCTCGGGCCGCTCGTCGATGAACGTGGTGGTGACTCCGCCCGAGCGGAAGTCTTCGTCGGCTAGCAGCGCCTGGAGAAATGCCAAATTCGTCGCGACGCCTCGTACGCGGAACTCGGCCAGGGCGCGTTCGGAGCGGCGCACGGCATCGAGGAAGCTCCGGCCCCGGCAGGTGACTTTGACCAGGAGCGAGTCGAAGTACGGCGTGATCTCGGACCCGACGTAGCCGCCGCCGCCGTCGAGGCGGATGCCAGCGCCACCGGGCTGGCGGTAGGCGACGACGCGGCCGGTGTCCGGGCGGAAGTCGTTTGCCGGGTCCTCGGCCGTGACCCGGCATTGCAGGGCAAAGCCGCGCAGTTGGATCGTGTCCTGGCTGATGCCGAGATCGTCCAAGTTCTCGCCCCGGGCGATGCGCAGCTGGGCCTCGACCAGGTCGATGTCGGTGACCTCTTCGGTCACCGTGTGCTCGACCTGGATGCGGGGGTTCATCTCGATGAACACGTGGCGGCCGGTCTGGTCGACCAGGAACTCGACGGTGCCGGCGTTGCGGTAGTCGATGTGCTCCGCGAACCGGCGGGCGTCGTCGGTCAGCGCATCGCGCTGAGCCTCGGTCAGGTCCGGCGCTGGGGCAATCTCGACGACCTTCTGGAATCGTCGCTGCACCGAACAATCGCGCTCGTAGAGATGCACGACGTTGCCCTCGCCGTCGCCGAGCACCTGGACTTCGATGTGGCGGACGTCGGTCATCGCCTCTTCGAGGAAGACGGTCGGATCCCCGAAGGCGCTCTCGGCTTCGCGGGTTGCTGCCTCGACCGCTTCGGCGAGGTCGTCCGGGTTCTCGACGCGTCGCATGCCGCGCCCGCCGCCGCCTGCCGCAGCCTTGACGAACAAGGGGAAGCCAATCTCCTCGCTCAGGGCGACGAGGTCGCTCTCCGGCGTGAGCGGCGGTGATTGTTGGAGCACCGGCAAGCCGGCCTCGTCAGCGGCGTTGCGGGCGCGCTGCTTGTTCCCGGTCAGCTCGAGTGCCGTGATCGACGGCCCGACGAACGTGATGCCGGCCTCGGCGCATGCCTCGGCGAAGTCGGGGCTTTCGGAGAGGAAGCCGTAGCCGGGATAGATGGCGTCGGCGCCCGCCTGGACGGCGGCCGCAACGATGCCGGCCGGATTGAGATAGGCGCGAACCGGGCTGCCGGGCTCGCCGATCTGATAGGCCTCGTCGGCCTTCAGCCGGTGCAGGCTGTTGCGGTCTTCGAACGTGTGGATCGCAACCGTCTCGATCCCGAGTTGGTAGGCGGCGCGGAACGCACGGATGGCGATCTCACCTCGGTTGGCGACGAGCAGCTTCTGCATGACGTCAAGTCTGCCAAGTCATGAGACGCCCTGCTCGACCACCGGGTGAGTCGACGCATTCGACCGTTGAATGGTCGCCGCGGCGGGTGAGGGCTGTCGTCAGCGGGGTCGGATGCCGTTGAGCACCATGTCGGTCCAGGCCTCGAGCAGCTCATCGATGTTGTGGCTTCGGGTGTCGGTGTGCTCGGCGACATCGTCGATCACCGGGGAGAGTTCGACGATTCCGTGACCACCGGCCCAAAGCAACGTGGCGGTCGCCTCGACGTCGAGGTCGGCATTGACGTTGTCACGCAGCCATTCGACGTTTTCGAGCAGCGTCAAATAGGACTCGAAGCTGCAGTGCTGCAGGTTCGGTTCCTCCTGGTTCGTGAACTCGTGGGTCACCATGACCGCGTAGTGGCCGGGGTTGTCCAGGGCGGTGTTCACGTAGGCGCGGCCACAGGCGAGGAGACGTTCGCGAGGGTCCTCGATGCCCTCGGTCGCCTCGCGCATCGCCTTGGTGAGGGTGGAGAAGCCCTCGGCAGCGACCGAGCTCAGCAGACCCTGCGCATCACCGAAGTGATGCGAGGGCGCGGCGTGAGAGACACCGGCTCGCCGTGCGACCTCGCGCAGGCTGAATCCGGCCGGTCCGCGTTCGGCCAGCAGTTCGACCGCCGCGGCTCGGAGGGCGGTCGGAAGGTCTCCATGGTGGTACTCGCTCGGCATGACAGATGTCACTCTACTTCGTCGCCCCTCAACTTGACAGTGTCCAGATCAATCTTTACGGTGTCAACTTACCAGTGTAAAGATTCTCAGCACGGAGCATCCCCCATGGCAACCGCACTCTTCTCCCAACTCGAACGGCGAACCGGACGCCTGGTACTCGCCGTTCTGGTCGTCACCGCCGCCTTGGTCGTCCCCTTCCTGACGATGACCCCCGACGAGTCGGCGTCGACCGAGCCCGGGGGCGCGGTCTTCGATGCTCGCGATCGGATCGACGAGCGGTTCGTGAGCTCGGTCTTCTTCACCGGCGTCATCGGCGAGGCCGAGGGCGGCGACGTGCTGCTGGCCGAACCGCTGCTCGAGCTCCAGCAAGCCCAGGACGCGCTGCGCAACGACCCAGAGATCGGACCGAAGCTGTTCACCTACTTCGACGTCGAGTCCACGACCCAGGTGCAGGGCGTGGTCTCACTGGCCGACTTCGTCGATGCCGAGCTACGCACGCAGGGGATCGACGGGCTCGCCGGCGCGACCGACACCGAGGTCAAGGCTGCCGGTGCAGCGGTGATCGATCGATTCGGAACCGACAGCACGTTGCTCGGGATCTCCGTCCAGTCAACACAGAACGCTGCCGGCGAATGGATCGTGCCGGCCGTCCAGCTGTCGGTGTTGTCCGATGACTCACAGCTCGGCTTTGGCAACGTGTCGGTCAACCTGGGAAGTGACACTGCGCCCGAGGAATACAGCCGAGACATTCTGGCCGTGCTCCGCGGCGCCGACGGCTGGACCCTGAACGGCATCGCCATCGATGTCAACCTCACCAGCGAGGAGCAGGGTGCCGTTGCGGGCCCGTTCATCGGCTTCACCGTGCTGGCGGCGCTACTGCTCGTCGGGCTCACGTTCCGCAGCTATTGGGTGCTCGCCGTCGTGAGCGCCAGCTTCCTGGTGCTCCTGATCTGGCTGAAGGGCGTGTCCAACCTGATCGGGTTCAAGGACGACCTGATCCTCTCCTTGATCGTTCCCATCGCCATGATCTCGTTCGGCGTCGACTACGCCTTCCACGCCATCGGCCGCTACCGAGAAGAGCGGGCCGATGGTAAGTCCGCCGCCCCGGCCGTGGCCGCCGGCGCGGCCGCCGTGTCGGGTGCGCTGGTGCTCGCCACCGTCTCCGACTCGGTCGCCTTCCTCGCCAACGTCACCGCCGGCATCGAGTCGGTCGTGCAGTTCGGCATCGGCGCAGCGATCGCCCTGTTCTCCGCCTTCCTACTGCTCGGTGTGGTTGCCCCCTATGTGATCGCGGCCATCGAAGCTCGAGTCCCGGCTCCCCCCAGCGGACGCCGCGCCACGGCACTGCGCATCCTCGGTGCCGTGGGCGCGGCGATGCTGGCCATGGCTGCCGTCCTGATGCTCGTCTTCCTGCTGCCCTGGCTCGGCGTGTTGCTGACGGTGGTCAGCATCGTGTCCACGCTGGTCGTGCCGTTCATGGTTCGCAGCCGTCGCCTCGCGGATTCCGACGCTCCTGCTGTCGGTGACCTGCCGATCGCCGGAGGTGAGGGCCGCCTCGCCGAGCGGGTCGGCGCCGTCGTCGCTGCCATCGCCGCCCGTCGGGCGGTGGTGCTGCCCGCGGCGGTGCTCGTCACCGCCGTAGCAGCGGTGTTCGCCGTGCAGGTCCCCGCTCGATTCGATGTCGAGGACTTCTTCTCCGCCGACACCGACTTCGTGCAGGGGCTCGACATGCTCGATGTGCACGTCGGCGAACGTGAGGGCGAGCCGGCATCGATCTACATCGAGGGCGACCTGACCGATCCGGCGTCGCTGGCGGCAGTCTCCGCTCGCATCGACGAGTTGCGCAACTCCGACTCCGAGTTCCTCGCCCGCGTCGACGGCGAGGTCCGCCTGTTCGACTACGGCATCTTCGAGGTCTTCGATGAGACCTGGGCCTCGCCCCTGATGGTTGATCTCGTCGCCCAACAGACCGGGGTTGCGCTGACGGACATCGACGGCGACACGATCCCCGACACCCGCGAGCAGATCGTTGCCCTGGTCGGCGTCGCCTCCGAGATCGGCATCCCGTTCGACGCCGAGCAACTCGCCATGACTCCCGACGACGTCGCCGTTCGGGTGAGCTTTGCCGACGCCGCCATCGGTTTCGACTCCGATGCAACGCTGGTCTCGGTCGGGTTGATCAACAGTCGTGATCAGAGTGCAGTACGTGACGCCCGCGATGCGCTGACCGAGACCGCTGAGGCGATCAGTGCTGACCTAGGTGGCACCTTCGTCGAAGCCACGGGCTCACCGCTGGTGCGTGAAGGCTCGCTCGAAGGCACCAATCGTGCGCTGCTCGTGAGTCTTCCCATCGCCGTCCTCGCCTGTCTCGCCGTCGCATCGACCTTCCTCCGATCGATCCGGTACGGCCTCGCCAGCGTGGTACCGATCCTCATGGTCGTCGCCTGGCTCTACGCCTTCATGGAGATCGCCGGCTACTCGATCAACCTGGTGACCGCCACGATCGCCGCCGTCTCGATCGGCATCGGCATCGACTTCGCCCTCCACTACATCAGCCGGTACCGCGAGGAGCTCGAACGCTGGGGCCAGCGTTCGGTCGCCGTGCGGATCGCCGGCGAAGGCACCGGCCTCGCGCTGGTGGCCTCGGCCATCAGCTCGGCCGTGGGCTTCGGCATCCTCGCCTTCGCCCCCATGCCGCTGTTCGCCGCCTACGGCCTGCTCACCGCCACGATGATCGTGATGGCGCTGGTCGCCACGCTGGCGGTGCTGCCCAGCATCCTCGTGCTCATCACCTGCGATGCCGCGAGCGCTCTCGACCCCGATGATCTCGATCCCACCATCGACCTGATGGCGACGGCTGGCACCCCGGCCGGCGCCTGATCCCGCACACCTCCTCCCGCAGGACACGAAAGGACCCACCGTCATGCACGAAGTACTCGCCCACTGGATCGCCTCGAACCCACAGCAGGCTCGCATGGAACCGATCGCCACCACACCGGTTCGTCGCCGCGAACCCTCGACGATCGGTGCGATCTGGTCACGTCTGTTCAGCCCTCGACCGATCGTCGAGCCGACACCGTTGCCGGTGAAGGCACCGACGTCGAAACCAGCCAGCACCCCGGCCGCCAAGTCGAGCGGTTTCCCCGCCTGCCGAGAGGCTGCCTAGTCTCGATCCATGGATCTGGGAATCGCAGGGAAGAAGGCAGCGGTCGCCGCGAGCTCGGCAGGGCTCGGCCTCGGTGCCGCCAAGGCGTTGGCTATGGAAGGTGTGCAGGTCGCCATCTCGGGTCGCGACGGTGAGAAGCTCGCCGCCGCCGTCGCCGAGATCGAGGCAGTATCCGGGCGCACCGACACCGTGGCGATCGAAGCCGACGTGTCCACGCCCGACGGCGGTGTCGCCTTCGCCGAGCAGGCCATCGCCCAGCTCGGCCAGGCCGACATCTTGGTGACCAACGCCGGTGGCCCGCCACCCGGGACCTTCGAGTCGACCGACCGCGATGGCTACCAGATGGCGATCGACATGAACCTGCTGGCGATGGTCGAGATGTGCCGGGCCGCCATTCCGCCGATGGCTGACCGAGGCTGGGGTCGCGTGTGCGCGATCACGAGCGTCGGAGTCAAGCAGCCGCTTGGGTTCCTGATGGCGAGCTCGGTCGCCCGCGCTGGGCTCACCAGCTTCCTCAAGATCACCGCCCGCGAGATGGCTCCTAAGGGTGTGACCGTGAACTCGGCCCAGCCCGGCACGCACTGGACCGACCGAGTCGCCAAGATCATGGACCAGGACAACGCCGCCCAGTCCAACCCGATGCTCACGACCGGCGACTCGCTCCACTTCGGCCAGGCGGTCGCTTATCTGTGCTCCGAGCAGGCGCGTTTCATCACTGGCACCGGCCTGCTCATCGACGGCGGCCAAGCGGTCGGTTTGCTCGACTGAGCCGGAGTCTCGAGCCATCCGGGTGAGCGCCCGTTCACGGGCTGGAGCTTCGGGAACCTAGGCTGGTCCTCACGAACTCGCTTGGGGGAACGCCATGGCAACGCACGATCTGGTCATTCGCGGCGGCACGGTCATCGATGGATCGGGAGCGCCCCGGCGCACCGCCGACGTCGCGGTCGACGGTGAGCTGATCACCGAGGTCGGAAAGGTTGACGGGACCGGTGCGCGCGAGATCGATGCCGCCGGTGCGCTCGTGACGCCCGGCTTCGTGGACATCCACACCCACTACGACGGTCAGGCGACCTGGGACAACCACCTGGCGCCATCGTCTTGGCACGGCATCACGACCGCCATCATGGGCAACTGCGGTGTCGGCTTCGCACCCGTCCACGACCAAGACCACGACCGGCTGATCGAGCTGATGGAGGGTGTCGAGGACATCCCCGGCGTCGCCCTACACGAGGGTCTCGCCTGGAACTGGAACAGCTTCGCCGAGTACCTCGACGCCGTCGAGGCGGTGCCCCACGACATCGACGTCGGCGCCCAGGTCCCACACGGTGCGCTTCGACTGCATGTGATGGGCGAGCGCGGCGCTCGACGCGAAGCCGCGACCCCTGACGACATTGCCGCCATGGCCGACCTGGCTCGCGAGGCCATCGAGGCTGGCGGCGTCGGCTTCACCACCTCTCGCACCGCAAATCACCGCAGCTCCAAGGGCGAGCTCACGCCGACCCTTGATGCCGAGCGCGACGAGCTCGTCGGCATCGCCGAAGCGGTCGGCGCAGCCGGCAAGGGCGTGCTCCAGGTCGTGTCCGATCACATCGACAGCGACGAGGAGTTCGCCACCCTGCGGGCCATGGCCGAACGAAGCGGCCGCCCGCTTTCGATCTCGGTCGTCGCGTCGCCCGTCAAGCGCGACTGGCATCGCCGGGCCCTCGAGCACATCCGGTCCTGCAACGATGCCGGCCTTCGCGTTCGCGCCCAGGTGGCGCCGCGGCCCGTCGGCATCATCCTCGGCCTGGACCTCACGCTCAACCCGTTCATGACCACCGCCGTGTGGCGCGAACACCTGGCCGACCTCAGCCTGGCCGACAAAGTCGAACGCATGCGCCGCACTGAGGTTCGAGCCGCACTGCTCGACCAGGTCGGAGCGAAGCGCAAGGACCTGCTCGGGTCGAAGATGATCGGCAAGTTCGGGATTATGTTCGAGCTCGGCAACCCGCCGAACTACGAACCGGCTCCGGAAACCAGCCTTGAAGCCCGCGCTGCGACCGCTGGCACGACCGCTGAGGAGATGGCGCTCGACATCATGCTCGGCGACGACGGCCAGGGCATGCTCTATGTCCCGTTCGCCAACTACATCGACGGCAATCTCGACGTCGTGGCCGAAATGCTCCACGACGAGTACACGATTCCCGGCCTCGGCGATGGCGGCGCCCACGTCGGCACGATCTGTGACGGCAGCTTCGCGACGACCCTCCTGACCCACTGGGGGCGCGACCGGGCCGAGGGCAAGCTTCCGGTCGAGGAGATCGTGCGGATGCACTGCCGTGAGACGGCTGCTGCCGTCGGGCTCCATGACCGTGGCCAGCTCGTGCAAGGACTGCGCGCCGACCTCAACGTCATCGACTTCGAGAACCTGACCGCATTGCGCCCCGAGATCCATCATGACCTCCCGGCGGGCGGGCGTCGCATGCTCCAACGTGCAAGCGGGTATCTGCACACCATCTGCGCTGGCCAGGAGATCTTCGCCGACGGCCTCGCCACCGGTGCGCTGCCGGGTCGTCTGATTCGCCACGCCGGCTGACGGTTCGCGACCCACTTGACGGTTCACCTCGTCGCCAATCCGGCCGCAGGTGCGGGCAAGGCCGCCGATCGAGTCCAGTCAATCCACGCAAGGCTGTCGGCGACCGCCGCGGTCGAGACGCACGTGCCATCGTCGGCCGACGACGCGCGTTCGTTACTCGACGATCTTGCCGACGCAGAAGCGGAGCGGGTGATCGTCGCCGGCGGCGATGGCATGGTGCATCTGGCCGTCAACGCCTTGGCGCGCAGCGAAACCGTCCTCGGGATCGTTCCGGTCGGCACCGGCAACGATGCCGCGACCGGGCTCGGCCTGCCGAAGAAGCTCGAGGCCGCATGCGATGCGGCACTCGGTCCGCATCGTCCGATCGATCTGATCGCCGCCGGCAGCCCCGACGGCGACACGCGCTATGCGGTGACCGTGGCCATCGTGGGGCTGGCCGTCGACATCAATGAGCGAGCGGAACGAATGCGGTTCCCCAAGGGCAGCCTGAAGTACACGATTGCGACGCTCGCCGAACTGCCCCGGCTCCGGCGCCACGAGCTCACGATGACAATCGATGGAGTCGAGCACGACCTCGTCACCAACCTGCTGGCGATCGCCAATCTGCCCTATTTCGGCGGAGGGATGAGGGTCGCCCCTGACGCCGATCCAGCCGACGGCTCGCTCGAGGTCATCAGCATCGGCCCGGCCAACCCCCTGACGATCGGCACATTGCTGCCGACGATCTTCAGCGGACGACACGTGAAGAACAAGCGGGTGACCGTCCTGCGCGGCGCGGAGGTCACCGTCGCCGGTCAGGATCTGCGAGTGCGTGCCGACGGCGAGGCCTGGGGCGAACTCCCCGCGACGTTGCGGTCGGTATCGGCCGGCCTGCTCATCGCGACGCCGGTGTAACGAAGCCCTACATGGCGTTGTGGATCGCGTGCCAGACCCGTTGGGGCGTGCATGGGATCTCGACATGACGCACCCCGAGGTGCGACAGCGCGTCGACCACGGCGTTTTGTACCGCCGGTGTGGCGCCGATCGTGCCGGACTCGCCGACACCCTTGGCGCCGATCGGGTTGCGGTCGGTCGCCGTCTCCTGTTCGATGCGCTCGAAGCTCGGGAGCTCGGCGGCGGAGACGATGGCGTAGTCCATGAAGTTGCCGGTCGTGGGATTGCCCCACTCGTCGTAGGCGAACTCCTCCATCGTCGCCTGGGCAATTCCCGACGCGATCCCGCCGTGGACCTGGCCATCGACGATCATCGGATTGACCAAGGTGCCGGCGTCGTCGCAGCAGATGTGGCGTTGCGGGGTGACCTGGCCGGTCTCGCGGTCGACGTCGACCACGGCGAGATGCACGCCGAACGGGAACGTTGCACCGCCCGGCGTGAAGTCGTGTTCGGCACTGAGCAGCACGCCGGTCGACTCGACCTCGGTGGCGATCTCGGCCCAGCTCCTGGAGATCGCGGGTGTCCCGGCGACGGCGAATGTGCCGTTGTCGGTGTCGAGGACGATGTCGTCGACGCTCGCTTCGAGCATGCCGGCGGCGGTCGCCTTGGCCATTTCGACGGCGCCCTCGCTGGCCCGCATGACCGCTGAACCGCCAACCTGCAGCGACTTCGACCCGCCGGTGCCGCCACCGCGGGGGACCTCGGCGGTGTCGCCGTGGCGAACCTCGATCTTGTCGAATGTGATACCCGTGATGTCGCTGGCGACCTGGGCAAAGGCGGTGTGATGTCCCTGGCCATGTGCCGAGGATCCGGTCAGCACCGTCGCCGAACCATCGTTGTGCACGGTGATCTGGCCGAACTCGCCGTTCTGCATCGGGTTTGCGATCTCGACGTAGGCACACCAACCGAGGCCCATCAGCGGCTGGGAAGGATCCTCGCGGCGCGCCGCCTGCTCGGCCAGCAGCGCCGGATAGTCCGCGTGTTCCATGACCTTGTCCATGGCGTCGGCGTAACGCCCGGAATCCATGTCGGCGCCGGCTGCAGTCGTGTGGGGGAATTGCTCCGGCGCAATGAAGTTGATTCGCCGCACCTCGGCGGGGTCCATGCCGATCTCGTCAGCGAATACGTCGATCATGCGGTCGAGCGCATGAGCGGCCTCGGGTCGGCCGGCACCGCGATAGGCGCCGGTCGGGACCGTGTTGGTCATCACCGAGTTGTGGCCCCAGGAGATCTTCGGGATGTCATAGACGGTCGAGGACACGGTCCGGGTGATGAAGGGGAGCACCGCGCCGATCGCCGGGTAGGCGCCGCTGTCCTTGATCTGGTCGCAGGCGAACGCCAGGATTTTGCCGTCGGCGGTTCCACCGATCTCACAGTCGAAGATCGAGGCGCGCCCGTGGGCGAGGCCGAGCATCGATTCCGAACGGGTCTCGATCCAGTGAACCGGTCGGCCGATCGTGCGAGCCGCGGCCGTCACGGTGAGGTCTTCGACGTAGCCACCGTTCTTCGCCCCGAAGCCGCCCCCTACGTCGGGAGGACAGATCACGCGGACCTGGTCTTCGTCGAGCCCCATCGCGCCGGCGAGCGCTCCCTTGGTGCCGTGCGCATTCTGCGTCGTCGCCCACTGGGTCAGGAACTCGCGCCCATCGTCGTCGGTACTCCAGACCGATGAGCACGAGCGCGGCTCGATCGGCGCGCCGGAGAGGCGCTGGTTCCGGAAGCTGAGTGATGTCCGCACCTCGCAGCCGGCCCAGAATTCGTCGTTGACCGCTCCCGGGATGGCGAAGGTCACGTTGGTACCGGCCTCGGGGAAGAGCAGCGTGTCACCGGTGAGCGAATCTCGCATGTCTACGACCGCGTCGAGCGGTTCGTAGTCGACGATGACCATCTCGGCCGCATCGACGCCCTGCTCGGCCGTCTCGGAAAGCACGATGGCCACGGGCTCGCCGACATAGCGCACTCGATCGCCGGCCAGCCACGTGCGCTTCATCTCACCGTTGAGCATCGGAAACGCCGGTGGCTTGGCCTCCAGTGCCAGCGACTCGGCCGTGTAGACGGCGACGACGCCCGGCATGCCCTCGGCATCGCTGGTGTCGATACCGGTGACTTCGGCGTGGGCCATCACCGACCGCACGAAGGTCGCCTGCAGAGCGCCTTCGGGGATCAGGTCGTCGACGTACTTGCCGCCGATTGTCAGGAGGTCGGGGTCTTCGGTGCGGAGGACACGGGTACCAAGAATGCTCATTGCGCGCAGTCTGCCAGCTGAAACCGCAGGAGGCGAACCCCGGTTCGGTTACGGCGTCATGACGTTGCGTGAGACCCGTCACAGCGCGGCATGCGGCTTGACCTGCCACAGATGCAGTCGTGGATGCCCTTGCCGGCCAGGATGCGATCGACGTGTTTCGCGGCGCGTGATCGCCGCGTCGCAGACTGCTTGGCGCCCCCGATCTGCAACACGAAGCCGCGTTGGCGACCTGGTGTCAGCGCTGCGAACGCCTCCTCGAGCCCATCGACCTCGTCGAACAGCTCCACGAGCTCGTCGGGAAGTTCGAGCTCGTGTCTCGCCGGGAACGCAACCTTTGCGCCCTCGTCGGCTCTTGCCATGGCCTCGCGTAGGTAGGTGGAGATCACTTCAGACAAATCGTCGATCTCCGCCACCGAGGTGAAGCGGAGCGAGCGACTGCTCTGCGAGTCCTCGCCAGGCGCGACCAGTCGCCCAGCGTGGTCTCCGAGCAGCACACCTTGGAAGAAGCTCAGTGCGCAGTAGTTCACGAAGGGCGAGATGATGGCGACGTTTGTCCCGCCCTGGACGTAGCACGGCTGCTTCCACTTGTAGACCTCGGTCATGCCGGTCGCCAGCGCCAACTGGCGAAGCTGCAGCATCTCGTCGCGCCATGTCTCGGCCGTCGTGAAGAAGTGGTCGACGTCGGGATCGGCCATCAGTCGATCAGGGCTCGGAGCTGATACTTCTGGATCTTGCCGCTCGGCGTCATCGGGAACTCGTCGACGACCACGAGGTCCTCGGGCCAGAACTGCTTGGTGACCTGCTGCTCGGCCAGGAAGTCGGTCAGGTCGATGAGTGACGGTGCGTCACCCTCGGCGAGGATGACGGCGCACCCGATCTCGCCGAGTCGCTCGTGCGGCTTGGCCACGATCGCCACATTCGCAACGCTGGGGTGGCGGAGTAGGACGTCCTCGACCTCTTTCACCGGCACGTTCTCGCCGCCCCTGATCACGATGTCCTTGGTGCGGCCGCTGATCGAGATGAAGCCGTCGGCATCCATGGTCGCTCGGTCGCCCGTGTCGAACCACTCGCCGTCGAAACACGATTCGGTCAGCTCACGGCCTTGGATGTATCCGATGAACAGCAGCGAGCCGCTGAACTGCAGGTCGCCTTCGACGCCGGGTCCGCACGGCGTACCGTCCTCGTCGACCACGCGGACCGCATTGCCGGCGAGCGGCACACCGTCGGTGCTGAGCTTCTCGAACGCGCTGTCCCGAAAGCTCGTGGTCGACAGCGCCGTCTCGGTCATGCCCCAGCCGGGCATTACCGTGCACGGCAGCAGCGCGCGAGCCCGCTCCAGCACCGGCAGCGGAATGGCCGCGCCGGCGCACACGAACGCTTCGAAGCTCGACAGATCGCGCTCGGACACCCCGTCGACCGCCAGCACATCGGCCAGGAAGGGTGTCGCTCCCATCGACACCTGGATTCGGTGGGTGTCCACGAGATCCACGAACTCGACCGGGTCCCAGATCTGCTGATAGACCACGGTGCCGCCGGCGCAGATCGGTGCTCGCACGCCGTACAGGTAGCCGGTTTGATGCGCCAGCGTCGAGGCCATGTGAAAGACCGTCGCATCGGCGGCGACGCGTTCGCGCCAGAGATCGGTCGCGACGTTGAGCGTGTTCTGGTTGTGCATCACGCCCTTGGGCTGGCCGGTGGTCCCCGACGTGAAGATGATCTCGCAGACATCGTGCACGCTGGGGCGTAGCAGTTCGATTCCAACATCATCCAGCGCGCTGGCTCGCCCGTGGTCCAGGAAGTCGTCCCAAGGGAGACATCGAGCGGTCGCTCGGGCGGCCCCGCCGGTTCCCTCGACCACCACGATCTGTTCGAGCCAAGGAGCTGCCTCGCCGATGTCCGCATGCATCGCTGCCAACGCAAACCCGCGGAACTCATCGACCGTGATGACGACCTTGGGTTTGGCCAGCTCGTTCATCACGGCGACCTCGTTGTGGCGAAAGATCGGGGCCACGGGCTGCACGACCGCGCCCACGCGCTCGACGGCCAGCACCATGATCAGGAACTCGCGGCGATTCGGCAGTTGCAATTGCACGACGTCGCTACGGCGTACGCCGAGCCCGACCAGTGCCTTCGAGGCCGCGTCGACGGATTCGGCGACCTCGCCCCAGGAGATGGTGCCAACTGCGTCGACGACCAACGGTTGGTCGGTTCGCTCGGGCAGCCGGGCGAGAAATCGGTCGATGAGGTGGTCGTTGGGCCACTGCGCTTCCGAGGCGTCGATCCGGGCCTGGGTGAGCGTCGTCTCGAAGAACATGGTCCATTCTTCCGCGCTGGCTGACTTCGGCGCCACCCACCCTGCCCGGCGGTCGTCGGGCGGTGGTCAGGCGGGTCGCGACGTGGCCGCGATCGTGACTCGTTCGCCGACTCGGCGCTGCGGGAAATAGTCCCAGACCGCGTAGTGCTGCACGCACCGGTTGTCCCACAGCACGAGGGTGTCGGGTTCCCACCGCACCCGGCACTGGAAGCGATGGGTGTCGGCGATGTGATCGCACAGCAGGTCGAGCAGCGCTCGGCTCTCGGCTGGGTTCAGTTCCACGATCGATCGGGTGAACGCTCGATTCACGTAGAGGAGCTTGCGTCCGGTCACGGGATGGCGAACGACGACCGGATGCACGTTGCGGACCCACGCATGGTCGTCGGGCATGGCGATGCGGTACCGCTCCACGTCGAGCTGTTGGTCGTGCAGGGCCGTCAGTGTCTCGAGGAAGGTCTGCATCGGAGTGGAGAGGGATTCGAATGCGGCGTGCATGTTGGCGAACAGCGTGTCGCCGCCGTGGCCGGGCTGCTCGGTCAGCCGCAGGAGCGAGCCGAGGGGCGGGATCTCGTCGCACGTGACATCGGCGTGCCAGAGTCCACCGTTGTTGAGGGTGGTGTTCTCGTCGGCTCGCACGCTGAAGATCTCCCGATCGCCCGGGAAGTCCGGGGCGCGACGGCTCGGATGCACGTGGAGCTCGCCGAATCTGCGGCCGAGCGCCTTGTGGGACTCGCGATCGAGGGCGAGGTCACGGAAGACCAGCACGTGATGTTCGACAAACGCGGCGTGGACTTCGGCGATGACGTTGTCGTCGTCGAGCATCTCCGCCGAGAGCCCGCTGATTTCCGCCCCGACGGTGGGCGCGATCCGGTCGATGTTGAAGGACGCAGCCACCATGCCAACCTAGCCACCGCCTCCTCTACACACTTCGGCGGACGCGTCGAGGTGTGGAATCATCTCCAGCTGATGACAGTGCTCAACGACATCCGCGACCAGCTCACCGCGCCCGGCGCTCCGTTCGAACTGCGCGACATCGAGGTCCGTGGCGTACCGATGCGGGAGTACGCCGGGGCGCCGGCGACGATGCGCGACGTCTGGCTGGCCGCACAGGGCCACGGCGACGCCCCGTATCTCGTCTTCGAGGACGAGCACTACACCTACGCCGAGATCGGGTCGCACGTTCGCAGCCTCGCTCATGCGCTCGTTGCGCAGTACGGCGTGCAGCCAGGCGATCGGGTGGCGGTCTCGATGCGGAACTATCCCGAGTGGGTCATCAGCTACTGGGCTGCGGTGTCGGTCGGGGCGGCCGTCGTCGGGATGAATGCCTGGTGGACGGCGCCGGAGATGGCCTACGGACTCGACGACTCCAGGCCGGCGCTCTTGATCGTCGACGGCGAGCGCCTCGAGCGCGTCGCGGAGATCCTCGATCAGGTCCGGGCCGAGCGTCGACTGCCGGTCATCGCCGTCCGCCACGACGGCGCATTGCCCGACGATGCGGCGATGTGGGACGACGTCGTCGACGCTGCGACCGCACCCGATGGTCTCCCCGACGCGGTCATCGATCCGGACGACGATGCGACGATCTTCTACACGTCGGGTACGACCGGCTTCCCCAAGGGCGCCCAGCTCACCCACCGTGGTTCGGTCACGAACCTGATGAACATCGCATTCATGGGCATGGCCGGAACGATGGCGCTGGCAGCCGAGAACCCGGATGGTCCTCCGGCTGCTGCCAATCGGGCCGTGTCTCTGGCACCCACGCCGCTGTTCCACGTGACCGCGTGCAACTGCGGTCTTCATCCGGTCACGCTGGCCGGCGGCACCCTCGTGCTGATGTACAAGTGGGACGCAGGCCGAGCCTTGGAACTCATCGAGCGCGAGCGGGTCACCCGCAGCGGCGGCGTGCCCGTCATGGCGCGCGAGCTGCTCGCCCATCCGGACTGGCACACCCGCGACGTGTCGTCGCTGGAGGGGCTCGGTGGCGGTGGTGCCCAGGTGCAGCCAGATTTGGTGGACAAGATCGGCAAGGCCGGACGCACTCCCGGCACCGGCTACGGCTTGACCGAAACTCACGGAATCGTCACCGCCGTGTCGGCCAAGCTCTTCGTGGACAAGCCCGAGTCGTGTGGCCCGATCGTTCCGACGCTCGACGCCAAGCTGGTCGACGCAGACGGCAATGACCTTCCCGCCGCGCCCGACACGGTCGGCGAGCTCTGCGTGCGGGGCTCGGTCGTGATCAAGGGGTATCTCAACAAGCCCGAGGCCACGGCCGACGCCATCCGCGACGGCTGGTTCAACACCGGCGACATCGCTCGGATCGATGACGACGGCTTCGTGTTCATCGTCGATCGCGCCAAGGACATGGTGTTGCGCGGCGGCGAGAACGTGTACTGCTCCGAAGTCGAATCGGCCATCTTCGAGCACCCGGCCGTGCTGGAGACGATCGTGTTCGGTGTGCCCGACGAGCGGCTTGGTGAGAAGGTCGCGGCCTGCATCGTGACCGAGTCCGAGGGCGAGTTGACCGCCGAAGACGTGCGGGGCTTCTTGGCCGACCGGGTGGCCAGGTTCAAGGTCCCGGAGCAGATTTGGTTCCGCACCGAGCTGCTGCCTCGCAACGCCAACGGCAAGTTCCTCAAACGTCAGGTCAAGGCCGAACTCCTCGGCGAAGGCTGAGCCTTCGCTCGGAGGACTTGGCTAGAAGCTGACCGAGACCTTGAGGGCGCCCTCGGGGATCGGATCGTTGGCAACGGCGATGGCCGTGTCGATGTCGTCGACCGAATAGATGTGGGACAGAAGTGGTGACACGTCGATGTCGCGGCGTGCGATCAGATCGAGGGCGGTGGCGAAGCTGACGGCATCGGCTTCCTCCTGGGCGCCGTAGGTACTCCACGCGGTCAGCCGCTTGCGGAAGAACTTGGCGTAGGAGATCTCGACCTTGCGGTCGGTGTCGGGTAGGCCGAACCACATGAGGTCGCCATCGGGTCGAACGAGTTCGATCGTCTGGTTGAGGGTCGGCACGCTGCCGACCGCTTCGACCACGAAGTCGGCACCCGCGCCGCACAGGTCGCGGATGACCGTGCGAAGGTCGTCGTCGTCGATGTTGACGACGACGTCGGCGCCGTAGTGCGGCGACGCGGCCAAGCGAGTCGGTGCTCGGTCGGCGACGATGATCCGTGCGGCGCCGTGGCGCTTCAGCCAATACGTCCAGAACAAGCCGGCGGAACCCTGGCCGAGGATGAGCACGGTCTTGCCTACGGCGTCGATCGGGTTCTTGCGGGCCGCGAAGACGACGGTGCCGAGCTGCTGGGCCATCAGAAGCTCGGCAGCTGACACATCGGCCTCGGGGAGTGGCAGCAGGTACTTCGGGTCGATGCGCTGGTACTCGCTGAAGCACTCCGATACCGGTACCGACGGGAAGCACAACACACGCGTGCCTTCGGCCAGTTCGCTGTCGCCGGCATCGACGACCTCGCCGACCGCCTCGTGTCCGGGGAAGCCGTGGGGGCACGGGAACGGGTGCATGATCCCGGCGCCGTGACAGACCTGGTGAAGGTCCGATCCGCAAATCGACGCCATGTGGGTCCGGACCAGCACCTCGCCGGCCCGGCGATCCGGAATCGGCGCCTCGACGCAGCGAAGGTCGTTGACCCCGAACAACTGGCCGGTCTTCATCATCCCCATCGTTCGAACCCCCGCGCCTGACTCTAGGAGGTGGCGATGATCGCCTTCAGATCGTCGAGCGTCGAGATGACGTGGTCGGCCCGCCCTCGCAGGTCGAGCCGGGGCCCGTCGCGTTCGATCAAGACCGAGACTGCGCCGACACCGTTCGCTCCGTCGATGTCGTCGGCATCGTCGCCGACATGCAGGAGCGCGCTCGGTGCGGCGCCCAGGCGCTCCGAAATCAGCTCGAAGGCGCGCCGATCCGGCTTCTCGATGCCATGGTCCGGGCCCATCACCACGGCGTCGAACACACCCGGCAACCCGCATCGCTCCGGATCCGTGTTGCCGTTGGTCAGCAGGCCGATCGGCCATCGGGTCTGGAGTTCGGTCAACGCCGGCCGGACATCGTCGTACATGCGGATCGCCGTGAACCGGATGTCGAGGTAGTGCGCCGTCAGTTCTCGGCTTCGCGTCGTCGGGTCGGGGTGGCCGGCTCGACGTAGCGCCTCGGCGAACGATCGTCGCCGCACCTCCTCGAGGTCGTGCACCTCGCCGCGAGCGGCCGCGGCGATCTCGTCTCGAATCATCCGCAAGTCGTCTGGTGACATCGAACCAGGTTCGATGTCGCCGGCCTGCTCCATTTCCGTGATCGTCGAGCCCAGCGCTCGTTCCATCACCCCGGCGAAGTCCCACAGTGTCTGGTCAGCGTCGAACGTGACCGCCGCAATCCTCGTCGCCCTGTCGGCCGTCGACACCGAGCTAGTCCCAGGCGACCTGGAGCGTGTTCGGTCCCCGGAACGTGATGTTCGGGAAGTACGTGACGTCCTGGTCTTCGACGAGGCGGAGCGACGGAATGCGCTCGGCCAGCATCTCGGTCACCAGTTGGGCTTCCATCTTGGCGAACCTCGCCCCAAGGCAATAGTGCACGCCCTTGCCGAAGCTGATGTGGTGCGCGGCATTGGGCCGGTGGATGTCGAACTTGTCGGGGTTCTCGAAGATGTCGGCCTGTCGATTGGCCGACGCGAAGTTCAGGAAGATCTGCGTGCCCGCCGGCACGTCGTAGCCACCGATCTTGGTGTCGACCGTGGTCAGGCGACGCCAGGAGATCTGCGAGGAGTTCCACCGAAGAACCTCCTCGACTGCGTTGGGGATCAGTGACGGATCAGCGCAGATCTCGGCCCACACGTCGCGGCGGGGGAGCAGGCACTGCAGCGTGTTGCAGATCAGTGCCGTCACGGCCTCGTGCCCGGCGAAGCTCAGGCCATAAACGATCGACTCGACCTCGCGGTAGGTCATGTCATCGGGATTCTCCTCGTGGCCGGTGATCAGCTCGCTGGCGAAGTCGTCGCCTCGGTCCTCCCACTTCGAGGCGGTGAACTCGCGGCAGTAGCGCCAGTACGCCAGCATCTGCTCGGCGATCTCGGTCTGTTCCGCGCCGGTCGGACGTCCCCACGAGAACGCCTTGCGATCGCCGCACCAGTGCTTGAGCATCTCATCGTCGGACTCGGGGAACCCGATGAACCGGAACACGGTCTCGCCGGGGAGCGGGAAGGCGAGCGCATCGACGATCTCCACCGGTGATCCGGCCGCGAGCATCTCGTCGATCAGCTGATTGCCACGTCGGCGGATGAACGGTTCGAGCGTCTTGATGCGACGGTTGGAGAATCCCTGGCGGGTGTACTTGCGGATCTTGCCGTGGTCGGGCTCGGGGCGATTCGACATGACCGCGGTTGGGTTGAAGTCGGGTGCTGCCAGCACCGCCTGGGCTTCCTCGGCGAGTGGGAACACCGGGTCCTGGACGTTGACCGAGGCGAACGTTTCGTGGTCGGTGAAGATCCGATCCAGATCCTCCATCTCGGTCACGACGAGGTAGCCCAGCTCCTCGGCAAAGAAGACCGGATGCTCGTCGCGGAGCTCGGCGGCGATGCGGTATGGCTCGGCGAGGTAGTCGTCGTTGAGTGGCGACCAAGTTGCGTGCATTGGGCATCCAGGTGGCGGCGCGGGACGTTCGAGCCGTTCCTGGTGGTACTTGTTCTCGGCTTTGGTGGGTTCAGCCATCGTCGTCTCTCCGGAACGAGTCGATCAGGTCGGCGGTGTGTTTGGCAAGCAGTTGCGTGTCGACGCCGACCGCGACGAAGGTCGCACCGGCATCGCGGAACCGGCGCGCCAGCACCGGATTCACGCTGAGCACCCCGGCACGCTTGCCGAACGCACGCACCGCGGCGATCGACTCGCACACCGACTCGACGACCTCGGGGTTGCTGGCGTCGCCGAGATGGCCGAGCGCCGCGCCGAGGTCGGACGGTCCGATGAACACGCCATCGACGCCATCGGTCATGGCGATCTCACGCAGGTTGGCGACCCCCCTGATCGTCTCGACCTGCACCAGCACGCACATCTCGCGGTCGACCTCGTGCCAGTAGTTCTTGACTCGCCCCCAGCGGGCGGAGCGGGCCGTCGCCACGCCGCGGACCCCCGCCGGTGGGTAGCGAGTGGCCGCGACCATCTCGGCCGCCTGATCAGCTGTCTCGACCATCGGGATGAGCACGGTCTGGGCGCCGATGTCGAGGTACTGCTTGATCAGGCTCACCTGGCCCCGCGGCGGCCGGATGACCGGGCTCACGGGATACCCATAGGCGGCTTGCAGCTGGGCCAGCAGCGTGCGCAGATCGTTCGGGGAGTGCTCAGCGTCGATCAGCATCCAATCGAAACCGGCGCTGGCGGTGATTTCTGCAGCGACCGGGTCGGCGAGGCTCACCCACATCCCGTACTGCACACCCGGCTCGGCGAGCCGGCGCTTGAACTCGTTCCGTGGCATCTCCATCAGCGCCGTCCTCCTTCGCAGCGAATCTGGACATCTGGCGTCGGGAAGCGACGGCAGATGTCCGGAGATGTGCGGCCGGGCCATGTCGCCCGCGGACGGCGGTCGTGTCGGTCTGCGCCCATCAGGTGAACCGCAGGCCGAAGCTGCCGAGCGGGCCGTAGTCGAAGTGGAAGTCGTCGCCACGCCGGATGTCGATCGGCCGGGTGAAGGAGCCGGCGAGGATGAGCTGTCCGGCTTCGAGGGTCAGACCTTGTTCGAAGTAGCGGCGAGCCAACCACACGATGCCTTCAGCCGGGTGGCCCAACACCCCGGCGGCGACGCCGGTCTCCTCGATGATGCCGTTACGACTGCCGAGCGCACTCACCCAGCGAAGGTCGACGTCTCGCGGTCCGACCTGTTCTCCGCCGCAGATGATCCCGGCATCGGCGGCGTTGTCGGCGATCGTGTCCATCACCGTGCGGGTTCGACCTGTCGCTGGGTCGCGCCGGAAGCTCCGGGCTGCAATCAGCTCGATCGATGGCACGACGTACTCGGTGGCGTCGAGCACGTCGTCGACCGAGAGATTGGCGCCGGCCAGGTCCTCGGCCAGCATGAACGCGAGCTCGACCTCGAGCTTGGGGTCACAGAAGTCACCGGCCGCCAGCTCGCTGTCAGGTGGGAACACCATCCGATCGGTCAGGAATCCGCTGTCGGGCGTGTCGATGTTCATGGCGGCCTGCATCGCCCGGCTCGTGAGCCCGATCTTGTGGCCGACCAGGTGCTCACCACGTGCGAGCTTGATCCCGAGCCACTCAGCCTGGATCGCGTACGCATCGTCGATCGTCAGGTCGGGATAGGCCTCGGTGGTCTGGCGCATCTGTGTCGCCGTCCGCTCGGCTTCGTCGAGCAGCGCTGCTTCGACCGCGGCTGCGTCGGGGGTGATGGTCATGGAAGATCTCCCAAGTTCTTGCGGAGGTCGGTCAGTCGGTCGATGAGCTCGCCGAGTTCGCGGCGGCCGAAGGCGGCCTCGATATCGGCGTAGATGCGCTCGCTGTGCGGGGCGACCCGGGCGACGAGCGCCCGTCCGGTTCGGGTGAGCGAGATAGCGGCGCGGCGTGCATCGTCCTCGACGGGTCGGCGGTCGACGATGTCGCGTTCGGCCAGATTGGCCAGGATCCGGGTCAGGCTGGGGCGGAGGAGAAACGTCGCATCGGCGATCTCACCGACCTCCATGGGCGATGCGGATGCCGACAGTGCTCGCAGCACCCGCCACTGCTGCTCGGTCAGGTCGTGCTCGGCGAGCATCGGACGGAACAGCCGCATGGCCGACTCCCGTGCCTGGAGAAGCGCCATCGGCAGCGAGTCGGTGAAGGGCCGGATCGAAGCGGCGTCGCCCCGATCGCTCACTGCGGCTCCGGCGCCACGTGGTCGCTTCCCTCGGGGAACTCGTCGGCGACGACGTTGCGGAGCGTGCCGAGCTCGGGCACCGAGACCTCGACGACATCGCCGGGCACCAGCCACTTCGGCGGATCGAAGCGAGCCCCCGCGCCGGTCGGCGTGCCGGTGAAGATCAGGTCGCCGGGACGGAGCTCGTTGAACGTCGACAGGTAGTGGACCTGGTACTCGATCGAGTACTTCATCGTGCGCGGATGGTCGTCCTGGCGGAGCTCACCGTTGACGTGGGTGGTGAGGTGGAGCTCTTCGAGGTCGCCGATCTCGTCCATGGTGACGAGGTGCGGTCCAATGGCGCCTGTCGACGCCCAGTTCTTGCCCTGGGTCACGTTGAACTTGGCGTGGCGGACCCAATCACGGATCGTGCCCTCGTTGCCGAGGGTCAGGCCGGCGATGTGGTTGCGGGCCTCGGCGACCGATATTCGGCGCCCGCCCTGGCCGATCACGACGACGATCTCGCCTTCGTAGTCGAGCTGCGGACTCTCGGGTGGGCGAAGCAGGTGCTGTCCGTGTCCGGTGAAGGAGTCGGGGAACCGCACGAACACCGACGGGTACGCGGCGTCGCTCTTGTCGGCGTATTCGTCGGCACGACCGCCGTAGTTCACGCCGATGCAGAAGATCTTCCCTGGCCACGGGAGCAGACGCTCGTGGGTGATTGCCTCCAGTGCATAGTCGGCCGGCTCCTCGACGAAGGCCGCGGCGTCACCGAGTCGACCAGCGGCGACCAGGGCACCGAGATCATCGAAGTCGGCCATCCGCTGCCGGAGATCGACGACACCGATCTCGTCGGCATCGAGCATCCCGAACGAGGGTGCTCCATCGATCGAGTACGACAGCAGCTTCATCGCGGTCCTCCCTACGGCACGGTTGCGACTTGATAGTACACATGTTAAACAGTTCATGCCATGCCGCACGTCACGATCGAGTACTCGAGCAACGTCGCCGACCATCACGACATCGGCGCGCTCGTCGACGTGGTGCACCGCGCCGCGCTGGACCACGGTTTGCCGCCACTTGACGGGCTGCGCACTCGCGCTGCGGAGCGAGCGCACTACCAAGTCGCCGACGGCGATCCGGACTACGGCTTCGTGGCGATTCACGTCCGCATCGGTCCGGGGCGCGAGCCCGAGGCCAAGCAGTCGTTCATGACCGTGCTGCTCGATGCGGCTGAGGAGCGGGTGGCAGCGGAGTCGAGCCCGCTCCATCTCATGTGGTCGATCGAGATCACCGAGATCGATCCCGAGTTCCGCATCAACCGCAACCACGTCCGATCGCACCTGCAGGCCAAACAACTGCCAGAGAATCAGGAGACCTGATGGCCGGTACGCACACCTTCGAGGAAAACCGGGTTGCGGCGAGCGAGAGTCTCTCGCGGTTCGCCGATGACCCGTTGCTCCATCTCATCGCCGGTGAGCGAGTGCCGAGCGCCTCTGGAGAGACGTTCACCAACGAATCGCCGATCGACGGCTTGCACCTCAGCGACGTCGCGAGTGGCGACGCCACCGACATCGACCGGGCGGCTCGCGCCGCGACCGAGGCGTTCGAGGAGTGGGGTCAGACCCCCGGGGTCGAGCGCAAGCGGATCCTGCACAAGGTCGCCGACCTGGTCGAGGAGAGCGCCCACGAGATCGCCGTTACCGAGTGCGTCGACACCGGTCAAACGATGCGATTCATGTCGCACGCTGCGTTGCGGGGCGCCGCCAACTTCCGCTTCTTTGCCGATCAGGCCCCCGGGGCGAATGATGGCCAGTCGCTACCAACCGCGGAGCACGTGAACTACACGACCCGTCATCCGATCGGCCCGGTCGGCGTGATCACGCCCTGGAACACGCCGTTCATGCTGTCGACGTGGAAGATCGCACCGGCCCTCGCGGCCGGTTGCACGGTCGTGCACAAACCGGCGGAATGGTCGCCGTACACGGCGTCGATGCTCAGCGATATCGCGCTCGAAGCCGGTCTGCCGGCCGGTGTCCTGAATACCGTTCACGGGCTGGGCGAGACCGCGGGCAAGGCTCTGACCGAACATGCGGACATCAAGGCCATTGCGTTCGTCGGTGAGTCGTCGACCGGTTCGATGATCCAGGCCCAAGGCGCCCCCACGCTCAAGCGGGTCCACTTCGAACTGGGCGGGAAGAATCCGGTGATCATCTTCGAGGACGCCGATCTCGAGCGGGCCGCCGACGCCGCCGTCTTCATGATCTACAGCCTCAACGGTGAGCGTTGTACGAGCAGCAGTCGCGTGCTCATCCAGGACTCGATCTACGACCAGGTGACCGAGATGATCGCCGCCAAGATGCGGAACATCCCGGTCGGCCATCCGCTCGATCCGTCGTCGGTGATCGGGCCGCTGATCCATCCGCGCCATCACGACAAGGTCTGCAGCTATCTCGACGAGGTTGCGCTCGAAGACGGCGCCACCGTCCTCCGGGGAAGCCCCTGGGCCGAGGCGCCGGCCGGCGGCAACTGGGTGGCGCCCGCCTTGTTCACCGGTGCAACCAACGACATGCGCATCGCCCAGGAGGAGATTTTCGGCCCGGTTCTCACTGCGATCCCGTTCTCCGACGAGGCCGACGCCATCGCCATCGCCAACGACGTTCGCTACGGCCTCGCCGGCTATCTCTGGACCGCCGACGTCGGCCGCGCTCATCGTGTCGCCCACGCCCTTGACGCCGGGATGATCTGGGTGAACAGTCAGAACGTGCGTCATCTGCCGACACCCTTCGGCGGAACCAAGGCGAGCGGAATCGGCCGCGACGGCGGCGACTGGAGCTTCGACTTCTACATGGAGACCAAGAACATCGCCATCAGCTTCGGCGAGCACAACGTTCCGAAGCTGGGTGGCTGAGGGTCGGCGTGAGCCTTTATTACGTGCAGAAGTTCCTCTACGAACTCAACCGCAGCACCGCCGCGCAGCAGGCATACACGGCCGATCGGTATACGGCACTCGAGGGGTTCTCCCTCACCGATGAAGAGGTCGACGCGCTCACCGAGCCCGACATCGGCAAGCTCTTCCATCTGGGTGTCAATGGCCAGATCCTGATGCATTTCGCGGCGTTCCATCAGATCGAATGGGCCGACTACTTGCAGCGCATGCGCGATGGGATCGAGGCCCACGGGCCGGTGCGCGAAGGCGTCTACGCCATGACCGGCTACGAAGGTGTCGACGCCCACGCCGCCGGCCTTGGGCAACAGAGCCGAGCCGACGACGGCTCAGGCAACCGAGGATCCGAAAGGAGCTGACCATGCCACTCGTCTACGCAGGAGTCTGCAGTCACGCCCCGGGCATCCGCGGCCGAGCGGAACAGGCGGACCCCGCCGCAAAGGACGCGCTCTACGCGGCGTTCGAGGACCAACGAGCGGCGATCGAAGCGACCGAGCCCGATGCGCTGATCGTCATCGCCGCCGAGCACTTCGCCAACTTCTTCATGAACAACATGCCGACGTTTGCGATGGGCATGGCCGACTTCTACCACGGTCCCATCGAGGACCCGGGGTGGCTCGGCATCGACAAGTTCGAAGCACCCGGCAACGCCGATCTCAGTCGACGTTTGATCACCGAGGTCATGCAGACTGTCGACGTCAGCTACGCCGAGGAGTGGCTCTTCGACCACGGCATCGCCGTCCCGCTCAGCTTTCTGACTCCGGACTTCGACCTCCCAATCATCCCGGTCAACATCAACTGCCAGGGTCCGCCGCTCACCCCGCTGCACCGGGCATGGGCCTTCGGCGAAGCCCTGAGACGCGCCGTCGATTCGGTGCCCGAGCGGATCGCGCTCGTGGGCACCGGCGGAATCTCCCACTGGCCGGCGACGCCCGACAGCGGCAAGATCAACGAGGCGTGGGACCGCGACTTCCTCGGTCGCTGGTCACGCAACGATCGCGACGCACTGCTCGACTACGACGACGCAACGGTCTATGCCGATGCCGGCCAAGGCGGTTTCGAGATCCGCACCTTCATCGCCGTGAGCGGCGCAGCGGCCGGTTCCATTGGGACCGTGCACCACTACGAGCCGATCCCGATCTTCGCCGTCGGCTGTACGACAGCCAGCTACGACCTGAGCTGACCGTCCCGTCTACGGGGTGACCTCGACCATCACCGCATCGGTGCTCGTCGCGCCGTCACCATCCTCGATAGTCAGCTGGACTTCCCAGGTACCGACTTCGTCCTCGATCATCGTGGCCGTCAGCTGGTAGCTGCAATCCGTCGACTCTTCGGCGATCATCTTGCCGTCGTCGCCGGGCATGCCATCGGGCGCGGAGAGGATCTTCCACGCGTAGTTGACGATGTCGCCCTGGCTCTCGCAGGCATCGAACGTCGGCGACTCGCCTACCGACACCGAGAAGTCAGACCCGGCATCGGCCTCGAGGGCGTCGTCGCTCCCGCAAGCTGTGGCGAGTAAGCCGACGAGGATGAACACGGCGATGATGCGTCCCATGCACGGACACTAGTTTCTCGAGGTCGAGGCTTGCCGAGCTTCCGACCGCGGAGCAGCCGTCACCCGCTCGTACCACTCCGACGCCGACTCGGGGATCAGGGCGGAGACGATGCCCATGCCGCGCTTTTCTCGCAAGAGCGGCCAGGCCCAGAGCAGCGTCAGAGCGCCCGCCAGCCCGCCCAGGATGCTGAGGGCGACCGGCCAGATGAGTCGTTTCGCCGTTTCGATCAGTTGTGTGGTGGTCCAATCGTCGCCGTTGAAGCAGCCCGGTTCTCGTGTTCCGTCCGCCCCGAGCGGGCGGGCGGGGCACGGCTTGTCGCCGTCGTCGCCGCTGGTCGCGAGCGGACCGGTCGCGCGTTCCCGCTCGTCGGGGCTCCCCGGATGTTCGTCCGGCGCAAGCCCGGGGATCTCGACTCCGCTCGTGGCCCTGAGCTCGCAGTCCGGCACGCGGTCGCCGACGATCTCCAGACCGAGCTCGGCTGCCAGGTCAGACGATGCCAGGAAGGCTGCGGCGGTGCAGCGATGGCCGAGGTCGTTTGGGTGCGCCGTTGCCTCGTGCCAGTTCGTCGGGGTCAGCCGCTCGATGATGTTCCCCTCCTTCGGGACGAACCGGAACAGGTTTGCTGCCGCCTCGTCGGAGCACATGCTGCGATTCCGGTAGGCCGCATCCATGTCGCCGAACCAGAAGAGCTGGTCTTCGGATGCCGTGAGATGATTGGCTTCGAGGTTGATGGCCGCGATGAAGCGACGAGCAAATGCCTTCTCTTCGTCGCTGAGGGATGCGTCGCAGCCGGACTGCGGGATGTAGTCGGGATACGGCATGACAACGATCGGAACGTTGGGGCCGACGACCTGGCGGATCTCCGCGTAGGTGTTCTGCAGGCGCGAACCGATCAGCGAGACCGTTGCCATCCACTGTGGCTCGAGGGTCGAACAGTCGGTCGGAAGCAGGCAGGCCGCCACGACGGTCGAGAACTCAGCGTCGTTGCCTCCGAGGCTCAACAGCACGAGTTCGACGTCGTCGATGTCGAATCGCTCCGACAGGTCGGCGAGTACGCCGCTTCCGTCGACGATGTTCGCCAACTGGCTCTTGCCATCCGGCACGGTCAGCTGTGGGTCGACCTGCCGCGGCGCGAAGTCGGTTTCGGAGGCCATCGAATTGGCGGGAAGCCCGCGCACGTCGGCGGTCTGCGCGCCGTTGCACGCATAGCTCGCAGCCTGAAGGTTGAGCGCCCGAGCGATGAGCTCGGAGTACGCGACCGGGCTCCGGCGACAGCTGTTGCCCTCGGGATCCTCGGTGTTGGTGTTGGCGCGGTAGCGGTCGGTTCCCTGACCGCTCGTGAAGGAATCGCCGAGCGCAAGGAGAACACCGGTGGCATCGTCCGCGGGTTCCGGTGGATTCTCCGTGCGATCGGCCAGCACCCAAATCAAGAGGAGTCCGAGTAGTGCCAACCCGGCGATCGCTTCGCCGCGAAGCACGAAGAAAGCTGCCACCGTGGCCGGGACGAGCAACAAGACGAAAGCCAAGGTCGTGAAGTTCGGCAAGCTTGCTCGAATAAGGACAAAGGCAATCACGAACGCGACCACCGCGATCGCGCCGGCGATGACCGCTGCGCGGTTGCGATGCGTGGACGGGCGCCACACGTCAGCCGAGGCGAGGCCGAGTGCCGACAACGCAGCGAAGAGAACGGTGAAGCTGAGAATCCAGCCGAACGAGCCCCAGTCGGTCCAGCCGAACATCGAGGCGAGCAAGACGAACACGCCGACGGCGAGAGCGACGGCTGCGGCATCGACCACCCGGCGCGAACGTCGTGGGGCTTGATCGGCGCCGGCGGCTCGGATGTGATGGACGACGCCCATCTTGAAGACGACGACACCGACGATCCAGACCAGAACGCCGATGACCCGCCACGCGATCGAGGCGGTCGACAGCGTCACGACCGAAGTCGCGAGCAATACGAAGCCCACCGCAGCGAGCCAAGGGCGGAGCTCGCCGGCCGCGTCGTCGTGGATGAGCACCAACCCGAGCATCACGGCCAACAACCCGGGCGCAGCGATCCATCCCATCTGGAAGATGACTGCGCCGAGCACCAGTGCCACGAGCCCGCCGCCGAGAAAGAGCCACACCCAACGCTTGCGGTCTTTCTCGATCAACGTGCTCGTGAGCTGCAGGGTCGCGGCGAGGGCCACTGCGCCGATGAAGATGAGTAGCAACTGCAGCCAGATCGGGGTCGACCTCTGCGAGAGGTAGAGCGCTGTCGAGCTGATGAGGAAGGCGCCAACCGCCGACTTGCGGCGTGGAGGCCGCTTGATCATCGGGTCGCTGGCGGCGCGCGGGGTTTCAGTGTTCTCGGTCATGGCCATCTCCTTGGTCGTGGTACCCCGGTGTGGTCATGTGGTGGTTCGACCCTATGCAGCGGTCTCGTCGGCCGTCTGCGGATTCGGACTCGCAACGGCGATGCGGCCGGTGGCCAGATGGTCGCGCTTGCGGCGACCGCCGCGGCTGTTGCTAGACCAGGCGGAAGTCGGTGCCGCAGAGCCGGAGCGTCTCGCCCGCCCTGCTGCGGTCGGCGGCGACGAGGTCCGCCGCGGCGAGTCCGTCGCCGCGGCCATCGGTCGCCGTCACGAAGCGGATCACCGCATCGTCGAGTTCGATCTTGTTCGCGCTCGCCGGCCGACCGATGGCGGTCGCCCAACGGGCGGTCATGGCATCGGGATCATCGGCTTGGATGTCGACGGCGACGAGGTCGGTGACCACGCTGTCGAGGCTGTGGTACTGCCAGTCGTGGCCCGCCCAGCCCCAACTCTCGGGAGGATCCGATTGGTCGATCGACAGGATCGCGCCGCCGACGTCCTTGGGGTGGAGGTGGATGCCGTCGATGCGTTCACCGTCGCCGCCGTGGCCTCCCTCGTGCACGATGCGAATACCGGCGTCGAGCACCCTGGCCTTCTCGCCGGCTAGGTCACCGGTCTGCAGCAGCACCATGTAGCCACCGTCGCCGCCGCGCCGCTCGAGGTAGCGCCCAGCGGTCGTACCGGGTCGTTTCGGGACGACGACCTCGAGGATTCGGTCGCCGATCGCGTAGAGGCCATGGCGCAGACCGAAGTGGCTCAAACCTGGATCGCGGTAGCAGACCTCAAGCCCCAGTTCGGCGCAAATCGCCTGCTCGACCGGCCGCAGCTCGCCGGCCACCAACGCAATCTGACGAAGTCGCATCATGGACTTCAGGCTGTCAGTTCCGGAGCCCACAACCCAAGAGAAGACACCTCCATTTCTGGGTAGAAAGGCCCAATTCCTCTGCCATACTGGGTAGATGATCGAGATTCTTCACCGATTCTGGTTACGACTTCAGCTCAACGCGGTCATCGGGATCATGACCACGATCGTGACGGTCATGTCGTTCGCCCGGAAGCGGCGCATGTCCCACGAGAACGGTGTTGCTGCCCGGGGTACGTTCCGAGTCCTCGACAGTCCCGACATCCCGGCGCACGAGTTTTTCAGTCCCGGGCGCGAGTTCCCGTGCCGGCTGCGCCACGGCACCGTGTTGTTCCGCGACGACGCAAAGATGACGGTGCGAAGCGCCTCGATCAAGTTGGCGGACAGCCGATTCGAGTCGCCGTTCGACGTCTTGATGAACACGGGTCGTGTGGGCCTCTTCTGGAACGCCCGCACGTTCTTCGACTTCGGACTCATGACCGGCAGGCATGGCAAGCACTTCGTGCCGTACCTACGCAAGTATCCCCAGTCGGTCTACGGCGGTGGCGACAGCAGCCGACGCAACCCCGAGTCGTTCTCGGCCCTCAGCTTCAACACGCAGACCTGCCTCGGGTTCACGGCCGAGGACGGCACGCGGTATTACTGCCGCTATCGCCTCATCCCGATCGATGGTTGGACCGGCCTCGATTCCGGTGCGCTGAGCCAGTGGTGGCGGGATCACAATTGGCTGCAGAACCCGTACTTCGACGAGGAACGAACCCGCAACTACCTCAAGGACGAGTACCGCGCCCGCCTCGAGCACGACGGCGAGGTCCGCTACCGCTTCCAGGTCCAGCTGCGTGAGCGCCCGCCGGGCCGCGAGCCGCAGTGGGCGACCGCCAAGTACGAGTGGTACGAGGAGGTCACCCCGTGGCGTGACCTGGCCGAGGTCGTGATGACCGAAGCCCTCGATCACACCGAGTCAATGCTCACCTGGTTCGACGTGGGGCACTCGCCCGAGTCTCTGCCCGTGCCGATGGGCGTGTCGATCGACGACCCGCATTCGCTGAACAATCTACGCATCGCCGGTCGTTGGGCCGGTCGGGCGCGCCTGTTGTCCTATCGCCTGCGTGGCATGCCCGACGCCTTCACCGACTCACGGCAGGATCCGGAGTGGGAGCAGATCCCACCGATGCACGACTCCGCACCGGCACTCGCCAACGCCGAGGACATCATCGACCTGACCGACGGCGCAGCCGCCGAGGCGGGTACCGATCAGAAGTTGACCGAGCAGGCTGCCGTCGCCGGATCGAGGTAGGTATACGGGATCTCGAGATCCCGGTTCCGTCGATCGATATCGATGGTGAGCTCGTCGAGGCGCGCTCGGAAGCGGTCCACCGCGATCCGCACCTGGTGGTGATCGTCGAAGAACTCCTCGGGGAAGTCGCCCAGGCGTCGGTCGGGCCGGCTGGACAGGGCGCGCACGAGCGCGATCTGGGTCGCTGCGACCTTGAACGGCGGCAGTGCGTAGGCCAGTTCGCCCTCGTTGCTCGGAGTCTTGGTGCGCGGGTGCGGGAGAAACAGCGCTCCCGGTGAGTTCGGGATGTGGCCGTAGATGTCGAACTGGCCGTTGTTGACCGCCGAATGGCCGGCCGACATCGTGAAGACGATCGTCCGCACCACGTGGTGCAGGTCGGCGAAGGTCTGAAAGCGCCCGTTCTCGACCGGAAAGCCTGCGAGCGCGCCGCAGTCGGCGTCGGTCAGCTCGTGGACCCAGTCGGCCAGCTCGTGATCGAGCCGCACCGATTCGTCATCGGGGTAGAAGCAGCGCAGGACCTCTTCGGTGTAGTCACCGATCAGTTCCCAGCTCCTCAGTGCGTCGTCCCGGTAGTGGTAGCCGGGGAGCACATCGCGATCGCCGACACCTCGGCGCTCGATGTCCTGTGCCGGATCGAGGTCGCCGAACGAGAAGGTCTTGAGTGCTTGGTTGATCAGCCAGTACGCGCCTTCGGACCCGCAGGAGATCGACATGTCGATCGGGCCGCCGGGAACGATCAGCTTGTTGCGAGCCTTGTGATTGATGCCGATCGTTCCGTGGAAGTGCGGCGTGAGCAATCGATGGATCGGGTGCTGGCGAGCAAGACCCCGGTTGGCGGCAACCCAGACGGTCTCCATCACGAGGTGGGTGCGAAGGAGGTGCACCGCCATCTCGTGGTACGAGGCGTCGGCGCTCTGCACATGGGTGCGAACGGTCAGCCAGAGCCACTGGTCGTCGTCGGGGGTGAACACGACCGCCGGCATACGTTCGCCGATGTCGGGCCGGTCCGTCGTTTCGCGATCGAGCTGGATCGCCAGCGGCATGAGGGTGCCGCTCGGGTCCACCCAGAAGAGGGCCGTCGGGGCGGTGAGGAACCGGCCAAACGCCACAGGACAATCGGTGAGGGCCGCCCAATCGCAGACGTACAGTCGCCCCTCGTCGCGCAGCTGCGCCAGTGATGTACCCATCGGCAGCACGCCGGCGACCGTCTCGTCGGTCACATTCAGGTGCGCCGGCAGTTCGTGGACCCGTTCGATGAGAAGCGGGTTCACGCCGTTGAGTCGCTGACGAGCGAACTCGTCGTCGCGACGCCAGACGTCGGCGACCGCAGGCCGACGACCGAGCGGCCGCATACGCTCGTAGGCCTCGAGTTGTTTGCCGTCGCGATTCGCCCGCCGGGTGAAGGTCGTCCAGCCGAGCAGCATCTCGCCGAGGGCGGTCGTCATCTCGGCGAGGATGCTCTGGTTGTCGTAGGCGGTCGACCGCTCCGACGCCGGAACGCCCTTGCAGAACGGCGGCAACCCCGGAAAGCGATCCCACTCATAGATCGAGCGGTTTTCGGCCCGGGAGCGTTCGCGGGCGAACTGTTCGGCCTCGGAACGCGCCGCGGTCAACGGATTTTCAGAGCTAAGCACTACCACAGGGGTCGGACCCTACCGTGAATGGGTCATAGGGCCCACCATTTGGGGGATGGAGCGCTCAATCGCTGGATGAACGTCCCAATATCCGGCGATCGGGAACCCCGGGTCCGGTCCGGACCGTTCGTCGGCGCCGCAGTACGCTCCGACTCGTCATGTCCGGCGACCGTCTCACACCCGACCAGCTGGAGCGGCTTCGCGGGCTCTCCGATGCCCTGGTCGCGGCGCAGAAGCCAATCCTCATCCTGAATTCGGTCAAGTGGACCGATGATGTGCGGGCGGCATTCTTCGCCGACGGCGCCGGCTCGCAGCCTCGGATCGACGACGAGTACTACGCCCGCGAACGCCCGCTCAAGTTCGAGACCGAGGCCAAGCGCCAGGAGCTCAACGCACTGCGACACGACGCTCACGACGCGTTCGGCGACAGTCCTGTGGGCGAGCTCCTGAAAGGGCGCATCGACGGCTACCTCGGTGTCATCGACCTCCTCACGGCCCGAGGGACTCACGACTTCGGTCCGGTGAGCGATGGGCTGTACGGCGGCGTCGGCGATCCGTTGCATGTCCAGGGGCCGACGCTTGCCGAGCTCGGTGATCTGCTCGACGTGTCCTTGGCCAACATCTCGAACAGCCGCTGGGAGCCACCGGAGCAGCAGACCTACACCGCAGAAGAAGGCGTGGCGATCCTGCAGGAGCGACTCGAGCCCGTGTGCGGCATGGGTGAGATCACGGTCAAGCTCGACGACGGCATCGTGTCCGACGCAGCCGCGGGGAGCGACTACATCAAGCTGCGCGAAGACGCGACCTTCAGCGACCGCTCCCTCCGTGTGCTCGAAGTGCACGAAGGCTGGGTGCACGTCGCGACGAGCATCAATGGGCGCAACCAGCCCTGGTGCACGTTCCTTGCCAAGGGCACGCCGTCGACCACAATCACCCAGGAAGGGCTCGCGGTCTTCACCGAGATCACAACCCTGTCTTCCACGCCGACTCGCCTTCGCAAGATCAGTCGCCGGATGGAAGCGATCGGCATGGCCGCCGATGGCGCGACGTTCCTCGACGTCTATCGGTGGATGCTCGATGAGGGACTCGACGAGGATGATGCGTGGGTGTCGACGGTGCGCGTGTTCCGAGGAAGCACGCCGACGGGACCACCATTTACCAAAGACCTGGTGTACAGCCGGGGCTTCCTCGAGGTGTACAACGTCATCCGACTCGCGGTCCGCCATGGTCGCCTCGAACTCCTTCCGCTCCTCTTCGTCGGCAAGATCTCGGTGCGCGAGATCGAGCTGCTCGTGCAGCTGCACGCTGATGACGTCGTGATCGACCCGCCGATCCTCCCGCCGAGCATGAGCGACGTCACGGCGCTCGCTTCGTGGATGGCGTTCTCGAACCTGCTGAATCGGGTCGATGCCGAGGCGATGGAGGTCGAACTCGGGCTGAGCGGCACGCCGACGGCGGCCGACCTCGGGTAGTTTGCCGCGATGGCCGAAGGATCTCGTTGGGATGGCGCTGCCCGCGCCGGTGGCTACGACGCTGCCTGGCGGCGTATGGCAGCGAAGGGTGAGAATCCGCACGGTGAGGTCGACTTCGTGCAGCGGTATCCGTCGGCCTCGGTGCTCGACGCCGGTTGTGGTACCGGGCGGGTCGCCATCGAGCTCGCGGCGCGAGGCGTCGAGGTCGTGGGCACGGATCTCGACCCCGCGATGCTCGGCCGAGCTCGAGAGAAGGCCCCCGACATCGGCTGGGTCGAAGCGGACCTGGCTTCGCTCGACCTGGGGCGCACCTTTGAGGTGGTCGTCATGGCTGGCAACATCGTGCTCTTCGTCGGTCCGGGCACCGAAGCGGCAGTGGTTGCCGGGGCGGCGCGCCATGTGGCGACCGGTGGCCATCTGATCGCCGGCTTCTCGTTGGGTCGCGGGGTGGGCGCCGATGAGTGGGAGGGCTGGCTGCGCGAGGGCGGCATCACTCCAGTCGATCGGTTCTCGACCTGGGAAGGCGATCCATGGAGCGAGTCGTCGAACTATCTCGTCTCGGTGGCCCAGAGGTGACGGCGATTGATCGGCCGTGGGGTGCGCCGCCTCCGGACGCCTCCACGGTGCCCGAGTTCGTGTCCGGCCCGGGTGTGCAGCGGCTCGACATCAAGGTGGACATCGACCGCATTCGAGAATCGCTCGACGATGTGCTGGAACGCCTGGACTACGACACAACCTACGGCGAGTGGGGGTTCGGGGTCCTGCCTGTCACCCGGCGCCCGGGCACCGAAGGCCGTGACCCGGTCGATCTGTCCGGCAGGTTCTGGATCCGGGGTGACGATCGCTACCTCGAGGAACCCCGCGACCCGATCGTCGATGAACACCGCTACTCCGAGCTCGTGCCCGAGTTCGTCGACACCTACATCGCCCAGGTGGTCGAGGCGTTGCGCTCGATCGCGCGCATTGGTCGGGTGCGGATCAATCTCAAGGATCCCTTCAATGCGAACTCGTGGCATCGCGATCCCGAGCCGCGGATCCACGTGCCGATCCACACGAACCCCGGCTGCCTCTTCATCGTGAACCACCACTCGACACACCTGCCGGCCGACGGCAGTGTCTATTTCACCGACACCCGCGGCTACCACACCGCGCTCAACGGCGGGGACACACCGCGGGTCCATCTGGTCGCCGCGGTGCTGGGCGACGCCTGAAGAAGGCGAATGCACTCGAACCGCCGTCGGCGGTTCGCGTATGGTCTCGGCATGCGCCGTCTGTCGTCCATGCTGCTCGTGCTCTGCCTGATCCTCGCGTCGTGCGGTGGATCGTCCGACGGCGATGAGGATTCGGCTGCGGGCGCAGCGAGTGCTTCCGAGGAGGCCGAGGCGAACTCGGCCTCGGAACCCGAGGCCGAGCCGGAACCCGAGCCGACGGCCACTCCGGAACCGGAGCCGGATCCCACTGCCACGCCGGAGCCCGAGCCGACGGCCACGCCTGAGCCGGATCCCACCGCCACGCCGGAACCTGAGCCCGAACCCGAAGCAGAGGCCGAGCGCGACTTCGCCCCGGTCACCGCTGCGGTCGAGGCGTTCCTCGACGACGAAGGTCTTCCCGGCGCCGGTCTGATCATTGTTCACCGCGACGAAGGTGTGCTGTATCACGAGCACTTCGGCGAGTTCACCGAGGACCGTGTGTCGATGATCGCGTCGGCATCCAAGTCGATCTCAGCCGGCGTGCTGATGCGGCTCGAGCAAGACGGTCTGCTCGACATCGACGCCCCGATCGCCGATGCCGTCGACTGGGCGGACGATCATCCCGAGATGCTGCCCGTGCAGTTGATTTCGAACAGCTCGGGACTGGTCGGCCTGGGGCCTGATCTGCTCTATGGGCCCTACCTCTGCCAGTGGTTGCCGGGCCCGACCATCCAGGAGTGTGGTGCGCAGGTGCTCGGCACGCCCGGCGATGACGGCGACATCATCACGCCTGACACCCAGTTCCGGTACGGCGGCGCGCAGTGGCAGGTTGCCGGCGCTCTGGCCGAAGCGGTCACGGGCAAGTCCTGGGGTGAGCTGGTCGACGAGTACTTCGGGGAGCCCTGCGGCCTTGATGCGACCGGCTTCGTGAACATCCTGGCCGTGTCCGGTGGCGCGACCGACGGCTATCCGGTCGGGTTCGGTGGCGACCCCGCCATCCACGAACCGACGGCCAATCCGAACATCGAGGGCGGCGGCTATTCGACGACCGGGGACTACGGCAAGTTGCTGTTGATGCATCTGAGAAACGGCGAGTGCGAGAACGGCCAGGTCTTCACCCAGGAGTCCCTCGATCGCATGCGCACCGACCGCATCTCCAGCTACGGCGGGTCCACCGGTGGTAGCGACGGCTACGGGATGGGGTGGTGGATCAACGAGGAAACTGGGATCATCAGCGACGGCGGCGCCTGGGGCGCCTACCCGTGGCTGAACCTCGGTGAGGGCTACGGCGGCTACTGGGTCATCGAGGACAGCTTCCAGACCACCGGCCGTTTCAGCGACGAGCTCATCGCCGCCGTCCACCTCGCGGTCACCGGTTCCGAGCTTTCATGACATGGGTGCCAGGTTCCGATGTCGTTTCGACTCACGGAGCGTGGCGATGACCGCTGTTGTGACATGGGTGCCAGGTTCCGATGTCGTTTCGGCTCACGGAGCGTGGTGATGGAGCGAGCGGGTATCGAGGCGATCCTCGATGGGTTGTTCGGCGCGGCGGAGCGGCAGGACTGGGAAGCGTTCGCCGCCTACTTCGCCGCCGACGCGACGCTCTCGCAGAACGTCGGCCGCGAGCAGACCCTGACCGAATCGCTCCGCTCGCTTCCCGCCCACCTGGCCGGGGGCACGACGATCCGCTACGAGAACGTCCGGCGGCTGATCGGCGACTCGCACGCCGCCGAGTTTCACGACGCCGTGTTCACCAAGCCCGACGGTCGCGAGGTGCGCATCGACATCTGCGTCGCCGTCCAGTTCGGCGACGACGGTCTCATCGTCAGGAGTGACGAATACCTCGACTCGGCCGCTGCCGCCGCGCTCTTCGTGGACTAACTTCACTCGGACACCAGAGCCCCTCGGGAGGGAATGATGGCGGGTGTCGACCCACAACTGTTGAGCGCAATTCGGTATCGGTGCATCGGTCCGAGCCGGGGCGGACGAGTGGTCACGATCAGCGCTGACCCCCACAAGCCGAATGTCTTCTACTTCGGAGCAGTGGCCGGTGGCGTGTGGAAGTCCGAAGACGCCGGTCAGTACTGGGAGTGCGTCACCGACGGGCAGCTCAACACCGCCTCGATCGGTGCCATCGCCGTGGCCCCGAGCGACGGCAACGTGATCTACGCAGGCACGGGCGAGGCCACGATCCGTATCGACGTCACCCACGGTGACGGCGTCTACAAGTCGACCGATGCCGGCAAGAACTGGTCCCACATGGGCCTGCCCGAGAGCCGCCACATCGGCCGCATCGAGGTGCACCCGACCGACCCCGACACGGTCTACGTCGCCGCCCTCGGCCACTCGGCCAAGGACAATCCCGATCGCGGCCTCTACCGCTCGACCGACGGCGGCAAGAACTGGGACCTCGTCCTGCACGTGAGCGAGGGCGCCGGTGCGGTCGACTGCTCGATCGATCCGAACAATCCCCGCATCGTCTACGCCACGATCTGGCAGGCCCGACGCAACTTCTGGTCGATGATGAGCGGCGGGCCCGACTGTGGCCTGTGGCGCAGCCTCGACGGAGGCGACACGTGGGAGGACATCTCCCGCAACGAGGGTCTGCCCGACGGCACGATCGGCAAAATCGGCGTGTCCGCCTCCGCGGCCCAGGACGGCCGGGTCTACGCCATCGTCGAGGCCGAGTTTCGCAAGCGCGGGCTGTACCGCAGCGACGACAGCGGCGACACCTGGACCAAGGTCTGCTCCAAGCCGGACCTCTGCTGGCGTCCCTGGTACTACATGCACGTCGAGGCGCACCCGACGGATCCAGACACCGTGTTCGTGATGAATGCGTCCGCCTGGAAGTCGGTCGACGGCGGCAAGACGTTCGAGGAGTTCCACACCCCACACGGCGACAACCACGCCCTGTGGATCGATCCGTCGAACCCCGACCGCATGATCGGCGCCGACGACGGCGGCGCATGGGTCTCGCTCAACGCCGGCCTGTCATGGTCGACGATCTACAACCAGCTCACCGCGCAGCTGTACCACGTCGCCGTCGACGATCAATATCCGTATCTCGTGTACGGCACTCAGCAGGACAACTCGTCGATCGCCGTTCCGAGCCAGACCGGCAAGGGAGCGATCAACTGGGGCGACTGCTTCCCGCCCGGCACGGCTGAGAGCGGTTACATCGCTCCCAAGCCGGGCGATCCCGACATCGTCTATGTCGGTGCGATCGGCAGCTCACCCGGCGGCGGCGAGGCACTGCAGCGCTTCGACCGCAAGACCGGCCAGGTGCAGCTCGTGTCGATCTGGCCCGAGGCGTATCACGACGGCAACACGGCCGAGGTCCGCTTCCAGTGGACGTACCCGATCGTGTTCTCGCCCCAGGACGCGAACACGCTCTACGCCTGCGGCAACAAGGTCTTCAAGACCACCGATGAGGGTCACAGCTGGACCGAGATCAGTCCCGATCTCACCCACGCCGATCCCGACACGATGGGGGTGTCCGGTCCGCTGACCATGGACACCGCCGGAGCGGAGATGTACGCCACGATCTTCTCGTTCGTGGCGTCGGCTCATGCGCCCGGAACCCTCATGTCGGGCTCCGACGACGGACGCGTCCATGTGTCTCGCGACGATGGCGGCTCCTGGGCCGACGTCACGCCCGACGGGATGGAGAAGTTCAGCCAGGTGACGATGCTGGCCGAGTCGCCGCACAGCGAAGGCACGGTCTACATGACGGTCGCCCGCCACAAGAACGGCGACTACGCGCCCTATGTCTACAAGACGACCGACTTCGGTGGTTCATGGGCGCGAATCGACGATGGGTTGCCCGATGGCGAGTTCTGCCGGGTAGTCCGCGAAGACCCGAACCATCAGGGACTGCTCTATGTCGGCACCGAGCTCGGGTTGTGGACGTCGTTCGACGACGGCGCAAGCTGGCAGTCCATGCAAGCCAACCTCCCGGTGACCCCGGTCTATGACCTGGTGATCAAGGACACCGACATGATCGTGGCCACCCACGGCCGCTCGTTCTGGATTCTCGACGACCTCACGCAGATCCACCAGGCCGCTGGGTCCTCCACGGGCAATGGTGCGCAGCTCTTCCGTCCTCGAGACGCCGTACGGACGCCGCCGGATCTGTTCGCCGACTTCTGGGGTAGTCGGGGCGGCAAGAACTACCACGTCACGATCGGCCAGAACGCCACGTTCTATCTCGACGAGGACGACACCGGATTCCTGTCCAAGCGCGTACTTGACGGTGGCACCGACCTCGATCGTGGCGTGCGCGTCACGTACTGGCTCGACGATGCGCCGGAGGAGCCGCTGACCTTGTCGATCCTCGACTCGGCAGGCGATCTCATCGAGTCGTTCACGAGCGATCGCCCCGAAGACCCCAAGGAGCGCGACGGTCGTTACGCCACGGCGAATGCGGGCATGAATGTGTTCCAGTGGGAGATGCGCCGCCCGGCTGGACCCAAGATGGTCGACACCGAGTACCACGGCCGCCCCAAGGGGCCGCTGTGCATCCCCGGTGACTACCAGGTGCGCCTCGACGTCGGCGACGCAAGCCAGACGCAGCCCTTTGCCTTGCTGCGCGACCCTCGCGTCGCGACCGACGTCTCCGATCTCCAGGCTCAGCACGAGCTGTTGCTGCAGATCCAGGGCAAGCTCGGCGAGGCGGTCGAGTGCGTCAACGGGATTCGCGCGATGAAGAAGCAGGTCGCCGGCTGGAAGGACCGTCTCGACGACGAACGCCACGGCGAGGTCTTGGCCGCCGGCGAGTCGCTGGTCGAACGCCTCGACGCCATCGAAGGCGAGCTCGTCCAGCGTGAGCTCACCACCCGTGGCGACACGCTGAACTACCGCGAGATGTTGTTCGAGAAGCTGTCCGGACTCCCGCCGGTGGTGGGTAGTGCGGACAAAGCGCCGACGACCCAGTCGTTCGCCGTCTACGACAAGCTGGCCGGCCAGATCGACGAGCAGCTGGGCGCATACACATCGCTCTGTGAGACCGATCTCGCGGCACTCAACGATCTGCTGAACGGCACCGGACTCGGGGTGGTCGGCGCCTAGCCTTCACCACCTCAATGCAGATCTTGGTGACCCTCGGGGTCCTCGTGCTCGTGTATGCATCGTTTGCGGTGTCGGCCTCGGCCGGCCTCGGCGGAAGCCTGCTGCTCGTGCCGACCCTGGCGTTGTTCCTGGGTACCAAGGAGGGCGTTGCGCTGGCGGCTCTGTTGCTGGCGAGCAACAACGTGCTCAAGATCATCGCCTACCGGGAGACGCTGCCGTTCCGCAAGGCGGTGCCGATCGTGTTGCTCATCATGGTCGGTGCGGCACTCGGTTCGACCCTGTTGGTCAACGCGCCGGCGTGGGCGGTCACCGTCGGGGTCATCGGGATGTTCGCGGTCACTCTGCTGGCCGAGCGATATGAGTGGAATCCCGTCCGCCGGGGATTCGCACCTTCGCTGGCTTTCGTGAGTGGCGCGACGAGCGGGTTTTCCGGCACGAGCGGTCCCCTCAAGGGTGTGGCGATCCGCAACCTGGACCTGGACCGACGCCACTTCGTCGGCGCGGCCTCTCTGGCCAGCTTCGCCGGCGATGCGACGAAGACGGCCATCTTCGCCGAGGCCGATCTTCTCGGCCGCTCGTCGTTGCTCCTGGCCGCCGCGGCCGTGCCGCTCATGATCGCCGGCACCTGGACGGGATCGACGGTGAACCGCCGGGCGGGGGAGCGGACCTTTGCGGTGCTCTTCTGGACCGTGATGACGGGCTACTCGGTCCGCCTCGGGGTGTTCTTGTTCTAGAGCCCGGAGCCGCGTAGGTTTGGATTCCAGGTTTCCTTCGGGCCAGATGAGGGTGACGAAGCGAGTGGAGGCGATCGGTGCGGCTCAGGTGGAATCGGTGGGTCGGCTATTGCCACTGGTTGAGATTCGAGCTCGTACGTCTGTCATCGCCGAGAGTGATCATTTCGTGGAGCTTGCTTGTGCTGACGTCGCTTGGCCTCGGGGCGGTGAGCGTTGCCACGAGTTCCGGCCTCCTGCAAGTGGCAGCGGTTACGGCCCTGCTCTTGACATTGGTCTCCGCCATGGCACCATTGCGCAGTCGTAACGAGCTGCGCCTCGAGCGCAAGACTCCGCAGGTGTTGCATGACTATGCGGCAATGCTCGGCTACGACCGGCCTGTCTGGATGTCAAAAGCCATCAATCGGCGACTACAGGCGGCGGCGGTTCCCGAAACGACCTGGCGAATGGTGGACTACCAGCGACCGCTGGCGTGGTTGCGCGAGTCGAAGGACGACACGCGGAAGCTGCTGCGGGCCATGCGTCGGAGGACCAGCAAACATGGCTTCTTCCGAGACGACCCGAAGCCGTGCTTGGCGTCGGAGTACAAGGGCGATCCGCGTGCGGAGGTTGATATATGGCAGGGTTCGTACTTCATCTCGGCGCTGTTGAACGATCGATGCTTCACCGAGATCCGAACCACCGGACCAACGCCGGTCACCGTCAGCAATCCGGGTGACCATGCGAGGGAGCACTTGCTCCCGCACTTCTGCAGTCCCGACGTCGTCGCGGAAGCGCAGATCGTACCGATTGGAAGCGGTCCCTTTGCGCCGCACTTGGGAGCGAACGTTCTCGCATTCACGGACGATGGGTTCCTGAAACTGTGGCATCAGAGCGACAACAACCACTACAGCCAGAACATGCTTATTGCCACAGGTTCAGGTTCGTGGGACATTCGGGACCTCCGTGGCGCTCGCACCATCGAGGACGCCGCCGTCAAGGCGATGGAGCGGGAGCTCGCTGAAGAGGCGCCAGGGTCGTCGGTGCGGCGCACGCGGCTCATCGGGTTCTGGCGGGATCTGGAGCGAGGTGGATTTCCTGGCTTCTTGGGGATCGCCCTGCTGGCCGATACGGAGAAGGCACTGCGTGCAGATGGGCGCGAGGTCGAGGATCGCGACGACTCGGCGTTTCCGGCGAGCAGTGTGGATGAGCTGCAGGTCACGGTGACCGGTCTGCTGGCGAAGCCAGCCAAATTGCCCCCATCGCTGTACGCGGCGCTCAGCGCGCTGGATCAGATGTGCAACGAGCATCCTGCCACGCTCGCAGACTTCTTGGCGATATCCGTTCGTGGCCCCTCCGCAGGCGCGCGCCTGAATCCGTAAGGCGGTCTCGCCGGGCGCTCGGGCTGCTGAGGCTTCTGCACATGTCCCTCAGCGCAGGCGGTCGATGAGCGCCATGACCTCATCGGTCCACGCCTCGGGAGACTCCATGGTCTGGAGCACGCTGGCCCGCATGAACAGCGAGCCGAACACGCCGTCGATGATCATCTCGATGTGCGGACTGTCCTCGCCGAGGACCTCGCGAACCAGGGCCGCAAAGTGTGGCCGGGTCGTGGACATCACACTCTCGGAGAACGCGGCACTCAGGACGGCATCGCTCTGGGTGGCGGCGAGGAAGCCGATGACCGACGGACCCATCTCGGACATCTCCTGGCCGAACGCCAAGACCAGCTGGCGCAGATCGGTGTAGGCATCGCCGGTCGCCTCGATTGGTGGAAGGGGGCGGTCGAGCATCGCCGCGGCGACCAGTTCTTCCTTGGTCGACCAGCGCCGGTAGATGGTGGCCAGACCGCAGCCGGCCTCTTTGGCGATGTCGCCCATCGTGAGGTCGCCCCAACCCTTGACATGGAGCACGGTGTGGGTCGCCTCGAGGATGGCGGCGGTCCGCTCCTCGTCGCGCGGCCGACCGCGGCTCGGTTCGTCGGCGCCGCTCTCGATGCCACTCTCGATGCCACTCTCGTCTGCGGCCGCGGTGTCGGACGTCACAGGAGAAACCATATCGGAAATGTTGACTTCCGTTATTGATGGACTGATACTGAACTCATCCTTACCGGAAACAACCATTTCCGAATCGCGGAGATTCCCATGTCTGACACCATCACCCCCCGAACCCGCAGAGGCATTCTCGCCACGATGTGCTTGGCACTCGTCGCAGTGGTCGCCTCGGTTGCGGGCCTCAATGTCGCCCTCAATGAGCTCGCCGTCGAGCTCGGGGCGTCATCGACCCAGATCCTCTGGATCGTCAATGCCTACACCCTCACGATGGCTGCGCTGCTGTTGCCGATCGGCGAGCTCGGCGATCGCTTCGGCCGACGCCGCATGTTGCTGGTCGGCCTCGCCATCTTCGGCAGTGCGAACTTCGGCGCCATGTTCGTCGACGGACCCGGCCTGATGATCGCGATGCGGGCGATCGCCGGATTCGGCGCCGCCATGGTCATGCCGGCCACGCTGTCCACCCTGACCGCGGTCTACCCCGAAGAGGAGCGAGGCCAAGCCGTTGGCGTCTGGGCCGGCTTCGCCGGAGCAGGCGGCATCCTCGGTCTGTTCAGCTCGGCGGTGCTGATCGACTACACGTCGTGGCAGCTGTTGTTCGCTCTGCCGGTCATCGCTGCGGTGCTGGCCGCCATCGCCACGGTCATCATCGTCCCCGAGACTCGTCACGAGGACGCACCGCGCTTCGATGTGCTCGGTGGCCTGCTGAGCATCATTGCGGTCGGTGGCATCGTCCTCGGCATCGAGGAAGGCCCACACATGGGCTGGACCGACCCGCTCGTCCTGAGCGGCATCATCGGCGGCCTGGTCGCACTGGTCGCCTTTGCCATCCACGAGCTGCGCACCGACCACCCGCTGCTCGACGTCCGGATCTTCCGCGACCGCAACCTCGCCGGCAGCTCGTTGTCGTTGCTGGTGCTCTTCGCCCTGATGCTCGGATCGTTCCTCGTCGTGATTCAGCTGCTCCAGGCCGTGCTCGGTCTGAGCGCCGTCGCCGCGGCCGCCGGCCTACTGCCGATGGCCGTCGCCATGATGGCGCTCTCGCCGGTCGCACCGCGGCTGGGTGACCGGTTCGGATTGATGAACGTCCTCACCGTCGGGTCGGTGTTGATGGCCATCGCCTTCGCGTGGTTGGGCCTCGTCGGCAACTCCTACCTGGAGGTCGTCCCTCCGCTCGTCCTCCTTGGTCTCGCCATGGGGTTGTCGATGAGCCCGGCCACCACCGCCATCACCGAGTCCCTCCCGGCGGAGAAGCAGGGTCTGGCCTCAGCGCTCAATGACACGGTTCGTGAAGCAGGTTCGGCACTCGGCATCGCCCTGATCGGTTCGTTCCTCGCCGGGGGCTATGCCGACAGCATCGCTGACACGGCCGACGCACTTCCGGCGGAGCTTGGGCACCCTGTCAGCGAAGGCATCGGCCAGGCGATGTTCGTCGCCGATCAGCTCGGCCCCGACGGGGCGGGCATCGCCGAGGCGGCGCGAGAGGCATTTCTCGACAGTTGGACACCGACGATGTATCTTGCTGGTGCAGTGGCAATCCTTGGCGGGCTCGGCGTGCGACAACTCGGTCGGTCCGTTGCAGCCACGACCACGTCCGAGGTGCCCGACACCATCGAAACACTCGAACAAGAAGAGCTCGAGTTCGTCAGCTGACCGCAATCCCATACCCGCTTTCAGCTGATGACGACCCCGCCGGAGTGCACGCCGGCGGGGTCATTACTTTTTCGGCTTCGAGGTCTTGGGTCCGCGGCCCGACGCGTAGGGTCGGCGCATGGAACACGACTTGGTCCTCCGTGACGACGCCGAGGGGATCGCCACGCTCACCCTCAATCGCCCCGACAAGCTCAATGCGATGAATCCCGCGGCCTTCGTCGAGCTACGCACCCACCTCGAGTCGATCAAGGACGACGAATCGGTCAGGGTTGTCGTCCTGCGAGGCGCCGGTCGATCATTCTGCGCCGGAAACGACCTCGGCTCCATTGCCGCGGGTGAGCGAGCCCCGACCCCGCACTACCAAGCGGAGACCATCGACCTGCTCGAGGCACTTCCCCAGGCGACCATCGCCCAGGTCCACGGTCACTGTTTCACCGGCGCGTTGGAGCTGATTCTCGGATGTGATCTGATCGTGTGCGCCCAAGATGCACAGATCGGCGACACCCACGGCCAGTGGGGATTGATACCGGTCTGGGGCATGTCCGTGCGCCTTCCGGAGCGTGTCGGTGTCGCCCGCGCGCGTGAGCTGAGCTTCACGGCAAAACGGATCTCCGGAACCGAGGCCGCAGCCTTCGGACTCGCGAACCACGCGGTGCCACTCGAAGAACTCGACGGCCTCGTGGCCGAGATGGCCGGCCAGATCGCGGCGAGCTCGGCGGGCACCGTCTCGAAGATGAAGCGCCTCATCACCGACTCCCAGAACATGGAGCGCACCGCCGCCCTCCTGCGCGAACGCGAACGCCCCTACGGCCGCCCCGACGACATGGAAGAACGCATGCGCGCCGGCGGACGGTAGGCCCCAGCCTCACCGTCTCAGGCGCTGTCTCCACCGGGAGCGGAAGCGTCAGGCGGCCGAACCGCCGGTGATGAGGGGGTACAGGCCGTCGGCGCCGGCTTCGGCGGCCGCAGCTCCTACCCACCGTGACCATTCGGAGGTGCCGCCGTACTCGGTGCGCCACGTCCACAGCCGCCGGCTGTAGTGGTGCAGCGGGTATTCCTGGGTCATACCCATCGCGCCGTGGGCCTGGTGACATGCCTTGGTCGCTCGGGTCGCGGCCTGGTTGCAGTTGAGCTTGGCGGCGGCGATTTCGAAGCGTCCGTCGCCCCGATACGCCGCGTGCCCGGCCGACTCGGCCGCCATCCGGCCGAGCGCAGCGTCCTGGGCTGCCCACACGAGATGGGCCTGCACCGCCTGGAAACGGGCGATCGGTCGCCCGAACTGCTGCCTTTCGTTGGTGTAGCTGACGGTCAGCTGGCTCATCTTCTCGATGGCACCACCCATCATCGCCACGCGGCTCAGGGCACCGCGGAAACGAAGGGACTCGTCATCGATGCCGCTCGGCGCATCGGCGACATCGGCCGCCGTCGCGTCGAATGTCAGGGTGTCGCGGGGCTCCCCGGACAGCGCTCGTTGCTCGACAACGGTCGCCGCGGCGACCGGAACCGACGCAACCTTGCCATCGGCGACGAACGCCAAGCGTTCGGCCGAGCGGCCCCACGGAACCATCGATGCGGTTCCGCTGACCTTGCCGGCATCGCCGATCGTGAGCGAGTGGTCCGACGCAACGGTCACGATGCCCTCGGGCAGTTCAAGCCCGCCGGAGGTGAGCAACCAGCCGCCTAACATGCCGGTCTCGGCGGCGGGGATCGGCGCAGCGTGGTAGCCAACGAGCCGCAGGACTTCGAGAGCGTCGAGCAGCGTGCCCCCGGAGCCGCCGGCCGCTTCGGGGAGTGAGATCCACGGGAAGCCCGTCTCCGCGAAGGCTGCCCAGATCTCGGGTGCATCACCCTGGTCTTCCGCAGCCTGAATGGCCTCGTGGGTGCACAACTCGCCGAACAAACGATTGGCGGTCTCGGTGATGAGTGGATCGACGGTTTCGAGTTCGCTCATGCCGGCAGCCCCTGGAGTCCCTTGCTGGCGACCGATCGGAGAATCTCGATCGTGCCTCCTCGGATCGTGTTGCCCGGACCGGTCAGCACGCATTGCGACAGCAAGCGCCGGAACAACGACTCGCTGTCGAGCGTGAGTTCATCGTCGACGAATTCGACCAGTTTCTCGATGAGCTCGACCTCGTAGCGGGTACCCATCTCCTTGACCAGCGACGACTCGACCGACGGCGCTTCGCCGGCATCGATCAGACGAGCGACCGAGAGCGAGAGGTTTCGAATCCCCCACCATCGGGCGGTGAGCTCACCGAACAACTCAAGGGCACGATCGCCGAGCTCGGTGCCCGAAGTCTCACGCAGTAGTTGTTCCACGGTCGAGAAGGGCGACAGCCATCGATCCGGCCCACCGCGCTCATATGCCATCTCGGTGGTGTTCTGGTTCCAGCCCATCCCGGCCTGTCCAACGACGTTCTCGTCGGGAACGAACACGTCGGTGAACGAGACCTCGTTGAAGTGGTGCTCGCCATTGAGGAAGGGGATCGGCCCGAGCTCGAGCCCCGGGGTGTTGTGGATGTCGATCAGGACCTGGCTCAAGCCTTCGCGCTTGTTGCCACCTTCTTCGAGCGGGGTGGTGCGCAGCAGGCAGATGAACCAGTCGTTCGTGTGCGCATTGCTCGTCCAGATCTTGGTGCCGTTCACGATCCAGCCGCCGTCGTCGCGATCAGCACGGGTGGAGACCGAGGCGAGGTCCGAGCCGCTGTCCGGCTCGCTCATACCGATCGAGAAGCCGAGCTCGCCGGCACAGATCTGCGGCAGAAACCGGGCGCGCTGTTCGTCGTTGCCGAACTTGTTGATCACGGCGCCGGTCTGGCGGTCGGCCACCCAGTGGTAGCCGACCGGGGCGCCCCATCGCAGCATCTCCTCGACGACGATGAAGCGGTCGACCGCGGTGCGAGCATGGCCGCCCCACTCGGTCGGCAAGGCCATGCCGACCCAGCCCCGTTCGGCCATCTTCTTGGAGAACGCCTTGTCGTGCCTCGCCGACATGCCGAGGCCTGGTTCATGGCTGCCGGGAGGGAGCTCCTCTGCGAGGAACGCGCGGACCTCGGCCTGGAGTGCGAGCTCGTCCGCGGTCAGCTCGGTGGGTGTGAATCGCATCGAGGCGATCTTACGACGACCCCAATTTCGGGTCACAGCCGCCGGACAGCCAATCTCGCCTCGATTCAGACGCGTGTGGCAAGCTTTTCGTATCGCTGCCAACGAAGTCGAGGCCGGGGAAGAGGCCCACAAGCTGAGCACGTTCGGGGGCGTCTTCACCCCGAGCCTGCTCACCATTCTCGGGCTGGTTCTGTTCCTGCGCCTCGGTTTCGTCACCGGTTCCGTTGGTGTCGGGCAGATGTTGCTGATCCTCGGATTGTCGAGCGCGGTATCGGTGCTGACCACCATCTCGTTGGCGGCCATCGCGACGAATCTGCGGGTCGGCGGCGGCGGGGTGTACTTCCTGCTGTCTCGAACGCTCGGCCCGCAGTTCGGCGGTGCGATCGGATTGGTGCTCTACCTGGCGATGTCAGTCTCGGTCGCCTTCTACACCATTGGTCTGGGAGAGGCCGTCGCGAGCATCGTCGGCGCCGACAGCGCCCTGTTTCCTCGATTCGTCGCGGCTGGCACCGTCGTAGTGCTGCTCGGTTTGGCCTGGCTCGGAGCCGACATCGCGACCCGCTTCCAGTACGTCGTGATGGTGTGCCTCGCGGTGGCCATCGTCGCCTACTTCGCGGGTGTGCTTCCGGACCTCGACCCGGCACGGTTGGGCGACAACTTCGGCCGACCGCCGGGCGACGGCGCATTCTGGGTCAGCTTCGCGATCTTCTTTCCCGCCATCACCGGCTTCACCCAAGGCGTTGCGATGTCGGGCGACCTGAAGACGCCATCACGAAGCATCAGCGTGGGCACGTTCGGCGCGATCGGCGTTTCCACCTTGGTCTACGTGCTGGTGATTCTGAGTCTCGGCATGGCGGTCACGCTCGACGATCTTCGCGACGACACCGCGATCATGCGGTCGCTCTCGCTTCGACCATGGTTGGTCGACGTCGGCGTGATGGCGGCAACCCTGTCGTCAGCGATCGCTTCGATCATGGGCGCGCCTCGCACCCTGCAACGGTTGGCCGCCGATCGGTTGATCAAGCCGCTCGAACCGTTCGCCAAGGGGTCCGGCGCCGACGACAACCCACGGCTCGGCGCCTCGCTCAGCGCCGGGATTGCCCTGATCACCATCGCCCTCGGCGATCTCGATGTCGTCGCACCTGTCATCTCGATGTTCTTTCTGGCGAGCTACGGGATGATCAACTACGCCACCTACTCCGAAGCCCGGGCCGCCAGCACGTCGTTTCGACCGAGATTTCGGTACTTCGATTGGCGGCTCAGCATGCTCGGGACCATCGCCTGTCTCGGCGTGATCCTCGCGATCGATCCGCTTGCGGGCGCACTCGCCGGCGTCGCAGTGTTCATGCTCTACCGGTGGTTGCAGCAGTCGATCCACGAGGTTCGGTGGGCGGACAGCACGCGCGGCTTCCATGCCTCGCAGGTGCGCTCCCATCTGAAGCAGATGGGAGCCCAGCCCGATCCGAGTCGTGACTGGCGACCGTGCACGGTGGCCTTCGTGCCGCGGAACCCCGAACGTCGCAAACGCCTCGTGGCCGTCGCGTCGTGGCTCGAAGGCGCGGCCGGCTTCACGACCGTCGCCAGGATCATCGTGGGTTCCGGGGCACTGGTCCGCAAGAAGGCCGCACAGGTCGATGTCGAGCTTCAGCGGGAGCTCGCGGAACGCAACGACGGCATCTACGGCCGAGTCGTCGTCGGAGAAACGATCGAGTCGGGTGTCGCCGCCATGCTGCAGGCCCACGGTCTGGGGTCCGTTCGACCGAACCTCGCGTTGTACTCCTGGCACGACCCCGATGTTTCGTGGGGGAACGGCGAGACCGACGGTGCGACCGCCTATACCAACATGGTCCGCACCGGGCTTCGCCACGGATGCAACGTGGCGATCGTGCACGCCGACGACGAGAGCTGGACTGGCGTGATGAGCCACTCGGGCCGTCAGGGTCGAGTAGCGGTGTGGTGGACCGACGACCGAACGGGCCAGCTCCTCACGATGCTGGCTTGGATGTGCACGCGCTCACCGACGTGGGCCGGAGCGGAGATTGACGTGTGGGTCGCGGGTGACACGGTCGATCACGACGAGCTGGCGCGGGTTGCCGGACTGCTCGACGATGCCCGCCTGCCCGTGCGCGTGGCTGGTCGCGCCAAGCCTTCCTCATTCGTCGACCGCGCCGGTCGAGCATCCCTCGTTTTTGCTCCGATGCGGATCACCAAGGGCCATGCATTCGGGCCGAACGGGGTCGACCTCGACGAACTCGGGGAGAAACTTCCCGTGGTCGTCTTCGCCCAGGCGGTTGCGCCGGTCGAGCTCGACGTCCAGCCCGACGACGATCGTTCCGCAGCCTTGGCTGTCGCCCACGATCGGGCCGAACGGTTGTCGGATCGAGCAGATGAGCTCAGCGAGGTCGCCGCGCGCTTGATGGTCGAGGCGGAGCTCATTCGCATCGAGCGGCCGGTGTGCATCGAGACCGATGATGCCGTCGCGTCGGCCGACAAGGAGGCAGCGGCAGCCCAGAGGGCCTACCTGGACGCTCGGACCCGGGCCGACGAGGCGTGGCGAGTCGTCGCGGGCATCGACCCGTCGGCGGCGAACGGTCGAGTCGACCCGGAGCTGTGGGTCAATACCGACGATGCCGCCGAATCCTCCAGGGAACGACGACGCTCACGATTGCGTCGCGGCTGATCGGTCAAGGCGGACCCAGCCGTCGAACCCCGAACGGCCTCAACAGCTCGGCTCAACCGGGATCCGTGCGATGGCGGTTTCGGCCTCGACCAGCAGACGGCCGTTCCATCGACAGAGCCGGCCGAAGTTGTCGACCCGCAGATCGTCGCCTGGAAGCTCTACGTACACCTGCACCCGCGCATCCGGTCGGTCGATTGTCAAGCGACCCGAGGACGGAACCGATCGGGCGTCGACAAGGTCGAGATCCCGAACGGCAGTGCTCGGGCTCTCGACACAGTCCTGGGCGTCGGGTGCCAACTGCAGCACGGCTTCGCAGGATGCGCCGGTGACGCTTTGTCCGGCGGCATTCGTCGCAGTCGCCTCGGTCACCTCGACGTCACCGACGGCGTAGACCCGCACCTGCAAGCGCGAGATGCCGTTGAGCCTGGCGGTTTCCTCGATCGGATCGATGTGCAGCTCCAGGGTCGACCCGGGGCCCCCACACGCAGTGGCAAGGAGAACCGCAACCAGGATCAGGCTGACGGCTCGTTTGGTCACGGCTGCATCATGGTCGCCGACGGGCCGGTGGTCCGGTCACCCGGATTGGTGGCCGCGGTGGCAGAGTCGGTCTCCTCCGAGTAGGGCGACACTGGCACGCCCCTCCTTGACCGTTTGATGGCGTACTGGGCCCGGTCGCTTTCCTGAAGGAGCGAGTCCAGGGTGGCATCGGAGCCGGCGATGGCCGCACCGATGCTCGCGTCGGCGACGATGCGAAGTTGGCGGATCTGGATCGGGTCGTCGAAAGCCCTCTCGAGGGCCTCGATCTCGGCCGTGATCCCGTGCGTGGTCGCGTCGGGGGCCGCCACGATGAACTCGTCACCACCGATACGGCCAACGAGAGCGCCCTCCGATGCCCGAGAGGCGAGGCGGGCGCCGATTGTGGTCAGCACTTCGTCACCGATCGAGTGTCCGTAACGGTCGTTGATCTGTTTGAAGCCGTCGAGATCGACGAACAGGACGGCGGGTGTGCGACCGGCCTCGTCCAACCACGCCTCGATCTGGCTCGCCACGGCCCGGCGATTGGCCAGCCCGGTGAGGTCATCGGTCATGGCTCGCCGTTGGAGTTCGATCGTCAACGATGCCGCCTCAGCGTGGGTGCGGTGGGCCTGCTCGGCGAGCAGACCCATGAAGACGCCGGTTGCGGCGAGCAGAACTGCGGCCCATCGTGCATCGCCGTCGGCCAGCAGCAAGAAGGCGGGGACCGAGCCGAACGTCGCCGGGACGAGAAACGCCAGATAGGCAGCACGCAACGGCGACGCAAAGACAACCGATGACGCTTGGGTGGCGATGAGCAGGCCGGCAACGAGTGCCTGCCAAACCGGTTCGTAGGGCATCGCCATCCAGGCGAAGAGCCCCCAGACGACTCCTCCCAGCACCTGGGTCGCGACGGCGACGCTCGTCCAGTCCTCGGTTGCCGGCCGCCGGAGGTAGCTCATCCATTGCACGGCACCGGCGAACGCCGCGAAACCGATCCATGCGACGAGCGGTCCCGGAGCATCGACGTGGTCGACGAGGATCAGATAGATCGCCGGCAGCGCGAACGGAATGGCTCGAACGGCCACCCGCATGCCCCGATGCAGGCGTTTCCGAAGGATGCCGTGCGCGGCGTCGCTGGGCGCCGGACCGGACCGATACATGTAGATCCTTCGGCACAAGAGGTGAGCGGGTGATGGGCCGAACGTCCTACACGTTCGAGTGGCGTCCTGGGAGGCGTCTCAGGCTGTGGTCAAGAGTCGCCTCGGCCGTCGGCCGCCGCCATGGCGTCGTCGATGCGTCGGAACAGCGGTCGGGCAAACAGCAGGAGTGAGCCGACGATCACCGCACCGAGGATGTACACGGTCTGGGAACCCCAGGCCTCGGCGATCCAACCGCCGGCCAGGGCGCCGATCGGTTGCAGGCTCCAGGAGATGAAGAGGTATGAGGTCATCATGCGGCCAAAGATGCGGTCGTCGACCAAGCGTTGCCGCACCGTCGAACTGATCACGTTCCACGTCGGGTCGGAGAATCCGGCGAGCAGGATCGCGGCGATGACGGCCAGCGCCGGTGTGAAGAAGGCCAGGATTGCGGCATGGGCGGCGAAGCTGGCCACGCTCATCTGCATGCTGGTTCCGTGGCTGGTGCGGCGAACCAGTCGCGTGACGAAGAACGCCATTGTCGCCGAGGCCACGGCGTCCACCGAGATGAGCAAGCCGAACTGGACGTCGGACCACCCCAGGTACTCCGTCACGAAGATCACGAAGATGGCATCGCGTGCATTCCCGACGAAGGCGAATGCGGCGACGGCGAACGCGAGTGGGCGGAGGATGGGGCTGTTCCAGACATAGCTCAGCCCCTCGCGCATCTGCGCGGTGAAGCCTGCCCGATCGGTTCGTTCGGCGGTGAAGTTGCCGGGTAGCCGCATGAGCATGCCGATGCTGGCCAGGTAGAGGCCGGCGGCCATCAGCAAGGGCACGGTCGTGTCCCACTGAAAGGCCACGGCTCCGAGCGGCGGCCCGATGAAGTTGTTCGACACGGTCTCGGCCGCTCGCAAGCGAGCATTCGCATCTTCGAGCTGGAACGCCTTGACGGTGTCGCGCACGATGGCGGGAAGCCCGCCGTCGATCAATACTTCGGCTGCCCCGGTTGCGAAGGCTGCGAGCGACAAGAGCACGATGGTCATCGTGTCGGCACGGAGGAGTGCCACCGCCGCAACCAGCACGGCCGCACGGATGACTTGGGCGATCATCGCCAGGTGCCGCCGGTCTCGCCGATCGATCAGCACGCCGGCCGGGAGACTGATGATCAGAAAGGGCAGGACTCGGGCCGCCGCGACGACGGCCACCAGACGGGCGTCGTCGGTCAGCGAGACCGCGATGAGCGGAAAGGCGACCAGCGAGAGGCCATCGGCCAGGTTGGATGTACTGAACGCGCTCCACAACGTCCAGTACCGACGTCCCAGCGGCTCGCCGTGCCGGTCTTCGCCTGGAGCGTCGTTGCTCGGAGTGTCGTTGCTCTCGTCGCCACTCGGGCTGTCGGTCATCGAGATTCAGCCGCCGGCGATGGCGGGGAGGAAGTGCACCTCCGCGCCGTCGGGCAACTCCTCGAACATCGCATCGGGGATGATCTCACCGTTGATGGCGACGGCCATACCTGCGGTCAGCTGTTCGCCGATCCCTGGCCAGCGCTCATCGAGCAGGCGGACGAGGCGACGCACCGACGGTGCGTCGACCTCGATCTCGTCTGTTCCGGTGGTGGCCTTGAGGGTCGCGCTGAACTTGACGGTCACCATGGGGATACCACCATCGACAACCTCAATCCGCGGCGGCGTTGCGCTCGTTGATCGCTTCGAGCATCCGGACGGGCGACATCGGGAGGTCAGCCATCCGGCAGCCGGTGCTGCGCTCGATCGCGTTGCCGATGGCGGCCATCGGCGGGACGATTCCGGCCTCGCCGACGCCGCGCACGCCATACGGGTGCGCCGGGTTCGGTACCTCGACGACGATGGTCTCGATCATCGGCAGGTCCGACGCCACCGGGATGCGGTAGTCGAGGAAGCTCGGGTTGTCGAGTGTGCCATCGGCACGGTGGATGTACTCCTCATTGAGCGCCCACCCGATGCCCTGCACCACGCCGCCCTGCATCTGTCCCTCGACGTAGCTGGGGTGGATGGCCTTGCCGGCATCCTGTGCGGTCGTGTAGCGCACGATGGTGGTGTGGCCGAGTTCCTCGTCGACCTCGACGTCGACGACCTGGGTCGTGAAGCCTGCGCCCGCGCCGCGAACGTTCTCGGCGTGGGTGAACGAGATCGGTCCGCCGGTTCGACCGGCGTTCTTCGCGATCGCGGCCAACGACAGCGGTGATTCGGTCCCGCTGATGTGTTGGGCCTGGCCCTGGACCCACTCGACTTCGTCGATGTCGCAGTCCCATGCCTTCGCGGCGCGTCGGCAAAGGTCGGCCTTGACCTTGCGGCTTGCCTCGACCACGACCTTGCCGGCCGACAGGGTCACGCGGCTACCGCCGGTGACGTCGGTGTGGCCGATCGTGTCGGTGTCGACGATCTGCGGATTGATCCGGTCGACGTCGATGCCCAGCTCCTCGGCGACGAAGAGCGCCATCGACGAGCGGCTGCCACCGATGTCGGGGGAGCCGGTGATGACCGAGACATTGCCGTCCTCGTGGACGTTGACCGTCGCGACGGAGTTGCCGCCGATGTTGAACCAGAAGCCACAGGCCACGCCACGGCCGTGACCGGGCGCGACGGGGGAGCGGTAGTGATCGCTGTCTCGGATCGCCTCGAGCGTCTCGACGAAGCCGATGCGCGGGAACGCGGGGCCGTAAGGGGCCTGTACGCCTTCGACTGCCGGATTCTTCAACCGCAGTTCGATCGGATCCATGCCGATCTCGCTGGCGAGTTCGTCGACGACGCTCTCGACGCCCCACGCGCTGATCGGCGCACCGGGGGCCCGGTAGGCGGCGACCTTGGGCTTGTTGCAGACGACGTCGAAGCCTTCGACCCGGAAGTTGGCAATGTCGTAGCAGGCGAGGGCGGTCATGGTCGCTGGGCCCATCGGCGAGCCCGGGAACGCGCCGGCTTCGAGGGCCATCCACACGTCGGCAGCCGTGATGGTGCCGTCGTTGGTTACGCCCATCTTCACCCGGACCTCGGCGCCGGAGGTCGGGCCGGTGGCCTTGAACACCTCGTCGCGGTCCATCACCATGCGCACCGGCCGGTTGGCCTTGCGCGACAGCAAGATGGCGACCGGCTCCAGGTAGATCGTGGTCTTACCGCCGAACCCGCCGCCGATCTCGGCCGGGGTGACGTTGATCATCGAAGGTGGGCAGGAGAGCACCTTGGCGGTCATCGAACGCATGTCGAAGTGACCCTGCGACGAACACCAGAGGTTGGCCCGGCCGTTCTGGCTGGCGTCGGCAACGGCCGCGTGCGGCTCGATGTAGCCCTGGTGGACCGGCTTGTTGGTGAATGTGCGTTCGACGATCACGTCGGCGGCGGCGAAACCGGCATCGAGATCGCCGCGCTCGAGCAGGTTGCGGGCTGCGATGTTCGACGGGGTGTCCGGCGCGGGATCGATTCCCGACGTGATGAGGGTGTCGTGGAGCAACGGCGCGTCGTCGGCCATGGCTTCGCCCACGGTTCCCACATGGGGCAGCACCTCGTACTCGACGACGATCGCCTTGGCGGCAGCCATCGCCTCGGCCCGGCTCGTGGCGGCCACCGCTGCGACCGGGTGACCCTCGAAGAGGACCTTGTCGCGGGCCATGATCTTCATCGCTTGGAAGGCGTCGCCGGGGGCCATGTCGTCGGGTGACGGGAAGTCGGCACCGGTGATGACGGCCTGCACACCGGGCATGGTCTCGGCGGCCGAGGTATCGATCGACACGATCCGTGCGTGAGCGTGCGGGGAACGCAGAAACGCGCCCTCGATCATGTTGGGCAGCACGAGGTCGGCACCGAAGCGTGCCTTGCCCGTGACTTTGTCGAGCCCGTCCGGACGGATGGGGCGGGTGCCTACCCACTTGTAGCCAGGGGTCTCGTTTCCGGCCTGGGGTTCGTCGGTGATCGTCATCAGGCTGCTCCGTTGGTGTTGGTGCGCATGCGCTCGGCGGCGTCTTGCACGGCTCGGATGATCTTGTCGTAGCCCGTGCAGCGGCAGAGGTTGCCGGCCAAGGCGTAGCGGATTTCGGTCTCGGTCGGGTCGGGGTTCTTGTCGAGCAGCGCCTTGGCTGCCATCAGGAAGCCGGGCGTGCACACACCGCATTGCAGCGCCGCACCTTCGAGGAAGGTCTCCTGCAGCGGATGCAGATGGTCGGCCTCGGCCAGTCCCTCGATCGTGACGATCGTGGTGCCTTGCGCCTCGGGGGCGAAGATGAGGCACGCACAGGTCACGCGCTCTTCGACGAGGATCGAGCAGGCACCGCAGTCGCCGGTGCCACAGCCCTCCTTGACACCGGTCAGGCCGACATCGTCACGAAGTGCGTTGAGCAAGGTGCCGCCTGAGTCGGCGAGGAAGTCGGTTTCGTTGCCGTTGATCGTGCAGTGGACGTGGGTCTTCATCAGTGGGCTCCGTTCACAGGCTGTCCGGCGGCTCGTTGGGCGGCGATGGTGACGGCCCGCTTGGCCAAGACACCCGCAACCTGCTGGCGGTAGGCGATCGTGCCTCGCTTGTCGTCGATCGGGTTGCACGCAGCGCTGGCCGCCGCAGCGACTGCTGCCAGGGTCTCGGCGTCGACCGGCTTGCCGGTGAGCGCCGCCTCGGCGTCGGGCACGCGCAGCGCCGTGGGAGCGACTGCGCCGAGGGCGATGCGCACATCGGTGCAGTTGCCATCGTCATCGAGCGTGAGTCGGACGCCCGCGCCGACAACGGCAATGTCCATCTCGGTCCGCGGAATCATGCGGAGGTACGCGTCGCCGGTGTTGGCCGGTGGGCGATCGATCTCGAACTCGACGATGAACTCGTCGTCGGCAAGTGAGGTCCGACCCGGTCCGGTCGTAACGTCGCCGACCGGGACCGTGCGTTCACCGCTCGCGCCGGCGATCACCGCACGGACGTCGTTGATGAGCATGCCCGGGACCGAATCGGCTGCTGGTGAAGCGTTGCAGAGGTTGCCTCCGAGGCTCGACCGATTCTGGATCTGGTCACTGCCGATCAGTCCGGCGGCCTCGCTCAGTCCGGGAAGGGCGCCACTGAACTCGGGGTCCTCGGTCAAACGCGACGTGGGCGTCGCCGCGCCGACCGTCCAGCCGGTGTCGGTCTCGGCGACGCCGGTGCAGCGGTCGATGCGCTTCAGGTCGATGAGCAGGCCTGGCTCGGGCCGCCCGGCTCGAATCTGAGGGATGAGGTCGGTTGCCCCGGCGAACACGCGAGCATCGGGTTGCTCGACGAGTGCGCCAACGGCCTCTTCGACCGTCGTGGGTGCAAGGTAATCCACGCAGGTACCTCCGTAAGTGCAGCGAGGAAATGGGGGTATGGCATTGTCGCACATCAGATCCGAGCGGACGATTTCGTCCGCTTCTGCCCTTGGCTAGCCTGAGCCGATGCCAAAGATGCGTCAGCTCAAGGTTGTCGATCCCTCGTATCTGGACACGGCGCCAGTGCGAGATCAGCTGGTGCAGTCGCTCCCGGTCTCGGCGGCCGAGGCTTTTCGCTGTCTCGAGGATGGCGATGCCTGGGGTGAGTGGATTGCCGCGATCGAGGGCGTGGAGTGGACCTCGCCCAAACCGTTCGGCGTCGGCACCACCCGCACCGTCACGACCAGGCCGGGTGCGATCGAGGAAGAGTTCTTCGCATGGGAGGACGGTCGACGTATGGCGTTCTACTTCGTGCGGTCGGGTCTGCCCGTGTTCGGCGCCTTTGCGGAGGACTACGTGCTCACGCCCAAGGGCGATGACCGCTGCGAGTTGACGTGGCGTTGGGCGTTCGAAGGTGCCGGGCTGCTTCGGCCGGCCCAGGGCCTGGTGAACATCGGGTTCAAGCGTCAGGGCGCCAAGTCGCTGTCGAACCTCTACGACTACCTCAAGGCCAACCCCGGGAAGTACCAGGACTGACCGCCGCTTGGCTAACAATGGGCGGGTGAATGTCACCGAGGCTGTTTCCTCCCGCTACTCCGTCCGGGGCTACCTGCCCGAACCATTGCCCGATGAGCTGATTCGGGAAATCTTCGAGATCGCTCGGCTGGCGCCGTCGAACACCAACTGCCAGCCGTGGCACGTGGCGGTCGTTTCTGGCGACGCCCGGGTGCGCCTCGAGGCCGCCATCTGCGAATTGGCCGACGGTGGGGTGCCGGGCAACCGGGACTTTCCCGCCGCCAAGGATGCGCTGCAGGGCGTGTACCAGGAGCGTCGACGGGCCTGTGGCTGGAGCTACTACGGAACGATGGGAGTGACCCGCGAGGACATGGAGGGCCGCGCTCGCATGGCTCGCAAGAACTTCGAGTTCTTCGGTGCGCCGCACGTCGCCTTCTTCTCCATGCCGCTCACCATGGATCGAAGCAACGCGGTCGACATGGGCATTTTCCTCCAGACGGTCATGCTGGTCATGCAGGAGAAGGGCGTCGGCTGCATCGCCCAGGGTGCGCTCGCCACCTATCCCGACCCGGTGCGCGAGATCGCCGCCATCCCGGAGGAGAACGGGATCTTGTTCGGCTTGTCGTTCGGGTGGGAAGACAAGGGTGCCCTGATCAACACCGTGCGCATGCCGCGCGAATCACTCGACGTCGTCGCCAGCTTCACCAGCTGAGCGCGGAGGTACTCATGGAACTTGCAATCACCACAGCATTCAGCCATCGCACGCCGATCGACTACATCGTCGGCGCGGCCCGGCGCATCGAAGCGGCTGGGTTCGCCACCATCTGGGTGCCGGAGCACGTGCTGTTCTTCCCCGACTACGAGTCGGCCTATCCGTACTCCGACGACGGCAAGGTGCCCGGCAACCCCGACGGTGTGCTGGATCCGTTCACGGCCTTGACGTTCATCGCCGCAAACACGACCACTCTCCGGCTCGGGACCGGCATCTGCCTCGTCCCGCAACGCCAGCCGGTCTACACCGCCAAGATGGTCGCGGACGTCGACTACCTCTCCGGCGGGCGGGTTGACTTCGGGATCGGGATCGGCTGGCTCGAGGAGGAGTTCGAGGCCCTCGGCATGGACTTCTCGGCGCGTGCCGCTCGGACCAACGAGTACATGGCGGCGATGAAGGCCTGCTGGGGGCCTGATCCGGTCAACTTCAGCGGCGAGACGGTGTCGATCACCAATGCGCAGTTCAACCCCAAGCCGGTCCAGGGGCCGCATCCGCCGATCTTCGTGGGAGGCGAGAGCAATCCGGCGCTGCGGCGGGTGGCGGCGTTCGCCGACGGCTGGTACGGCTACAACGTGTCGCCGGACGGCGTCGGGCCACATCTCGGTCGTCTCGACGAGCACCTCGCGGCCGTCGGGCGCTCACGCGACGAGATCAAGGTCTATGTCGCGCCACACCAGGTTCGGGTCGACCCCGAGGTCGCCGCGGCCTACGAAGCCGCGGGCGTGGAGCAGCTGATCCTCAACGTCTTTGCCCGCAGCCTCGACGAACTCGACGAGCGCCTCGGCCGACTCAAGGAGCGCGCCGGCTTCTGACCCGTAACGCTTGGTGCCTGGCACCAAAGCGCATCACGTCGCTCGGCTTCGCCTCGCCGACGACAGAATCTGCTGGCGCAGATTCTGTCGTCGTCGGCGGTGTAACGATTGGTGCCTGGC
>JBCCIC010000009.1:0-230265 GCA_039028435.1 Actinomycetota bacterium
TCACCCTTCCTCCAAAACTCGGCCGCACTCGAAGCCTCCAACGAGGCCTACCGCACCGCCGCTGAAGGCCTCGGCGGCATCAGCCTCGAACCCAGCGACGCCACTATCGACGGCAACACCGCCACCATCACCTACGACGTGATCTTCGGCGACGCCGCCGCCTACGAGGACCTGACCCGCACCGTCACCCTTGACGACAACGGCGCCTGGATCGTCAGCGCCGCAGACTTCTGCGACTTTCTCGCCTCGGCCCGCACCCCCTGCGAAGCCGGAGCACTCGACGAGTAGACGGCATCCACAAGAACCGCTCTCGTCGCCATACCGGGCCGGCCGGATTTCGAACCCCACTTCAGTAATCCGGTCGGCCCGGACCATACAACGACCCAGAGGCACCGCCCAGAAGCACCGCCAACAACCAGCACAACCAAGACCCCAATGCACCCAACCGAGCCCCAACCCAACCCAAAGGAGCACCCGTGACACGGCCAGCACAGCACGGTGGCGGCGAGGCCGCCCCTCCGATCGCCGGAGATCCCTCCTCCTTCCCCAACGACGCCGAGCTCTCTCGAACACTGATCGCCATGAACCGCATGGCCAGCTTGTCCACCCTCACCGAGCAGGGCTATCCCTACGGCAGCGTGGTGTCCTACGCCGCCGACGATCAGGGTCAGCCGGTCGTCCTCATCTCCGAGATGGCGGAGCACACCGTCAACGCACGGGGTGATACCCGCGCCAGCATGCTGATCGTCGACACCACCGGCGACGGCGATCCGCTCGGCAACGCTCGCCTCACCCTCGTCGGTCGACTCAACGTCCTCGACAATCCGGGCGAGTTGCGCGATCGCTACCTCGAGGCGCACCCCTACGCCTCCTACTACGCCGACTTCACCGACTTCAACTTCTGGCGGCTCGATGTCGAGCAGTGTCGCTATGTCGGTGGATTCGGTCACATGAGTTGGGTGAGCGATGACGGCTTCTTCGACGCCACGGTCGACCCACTCGCCGAGGTCGCCGCCGGCGTCGTCGAGCACATGAACGACGACCACCGTGACGCCAACCTGCTCTACGCACAGGTGCTGGCAGAACTCGACGACGCGACCGACTCGACTATGACCGGGATCGACCGGTACGGCGTGACATTGCGTGTCGATACACCTGCCGGCCCGCGGATGGCACGGGTGCCGTTTCCCGCACCGCTCACCGAGGCGGATCAAGCCCGGCCGGCCGTGATCGAACTGCTCCAGGCGGCGCGGAGCAACGAAGCCTCAACTGGAGGCGTTTGAGAATGGAACCGACGCCGATCCCGAAGTCGTGGCTCATCTATGGAGAGTTACCGCTCGGGCTTGTCTCCTTTCTGAGCATGGCCGCAGCCTCCGGCGCCGGCTTCGCGCAGGAGGACTGCTGCCATCGCATCGAGGTCACCGTCCATACGCCGATTCGCGGCGGCAACCTCCTCATCTCGGCCGCCGACACCGATGACGACGCGCTCGCGGTCGAGTTCGTCAACGCGGAGGGACCCGGTCGCATCGAGGCGCAGATTCGCGGCTCGGGCACGGTCTCGAGCCGGTGTCACGAGCAACAGCGCAGCCAGCCCGAGGACCTTGTCCCCTATCTCGGTGGGCTCCCGGGACCGGCACGCCTGTTCGAGGTCCGCCCCGACCCGATCGTGGAGTACGACCGCGGGACCGCGAATGCATGGGTCCGCCCGCGCGCCGAAGCCAGCTGGGATACCTGGTCGGTACTGACGGCAATCGATGCTTGGGCCAGTCCACGGATCCTCGACCGGGCCCGCGACCTGCTGTGCGAGCGGCGTTGCGCAGCGCCCGAACTTCCACCGGTATCGCTGCGTAGTGCCGTCGTCATGGCCCATCCGGCGTCTCGGATCCCGGTCATCGATGAGTGGGTCCGCCGCACGGCCGCCCGTCACACCGCCGCACCGACACCTGCGCCATCCCGAGCGACAACGTCGATCACCCGCTTCGCGCCAGCCGAGAACGTCGCAACACTGGCGCCACGGCCGCAGGACAAGGAGCCCGGTTGGGATGCCGAGACCGGCGTGGTGAGCAGTCGGTCGGGGGAGATTCTCGCCAGCTACCTCGTCGAGCGCTCTCTGGCGTCCTGCTGACGCGCCAACGACCGCACCCGTGGCGACGAGCGCATGATGTGTACCTGGCAGGGCGTCTCCGCACTGCTGCTGGCCCTGATCGCCGCACCCATCGGGTTCTCGGCGTGGCGGGACCGAAAGGGAGGTTTCGACGGTGCGCGCCCATCCGGCGGCGCTTCGAAGCACATCGTGATTCTTCCGGCCTCGATCGGTCTGCTGATCGCCGTAGCCCTGCTCAGCCTGCGCTGCGGCTCACTGGAGGTGACGACGGGCGACGCCTGGCGGGCAATCTTCGATTTCAATCTGGAGATCCGCGAACAGATCGTCGTACGTGAGCTCCGTGCGCCCCGCACGCTCATCGGCGCAACCGCGGGAGCCTGTCTGGCGGTCGCAGGGTCGCTGACCCAGGGTGTCACCCGCAACCCGCTCGGCGCTCCCGGAATCCTCGGGATCAATGCGGGCGCGTCGTTCGCGATCGTGACGGCGATCTTCCTCGCCGGCGTCGTCTCACCGCTCGGCTACGTGTGGTTCGCATTCGTTGGGGCAGCCGGTGCTGCGATGCTGGTCTACTCGATCGCGAGCGTCGGCCGTGGCGGCGCCAGCCCGGTCAAACTCGCCCTCTCGGGGGCCATCGTGACGGCGTTGCTCTTTGCCTGGACGACCTCGCTGCTGCTGCTCGACCAGGAAACCCTCGACCAGGCCCGATTCTGGCTTGCAGGTTCGATCGCCGGACGCCGCACCGAGGAACTCCAGCTGCTCTTCCCATTGATCGCGATCGCGCTCGTGGTCGCGTTGTTCATGGGCCGACAGATCAACCTCATGAGCCTCGGCGACGACGTTGCCGCGGGACTCGGTCAGCGGACCGGCGTTGTGCGAGGCGCCGCGGGACTCGTCGTGGTGATCCTTGCGGGCTCGGCGGTCGCCATCGCCGGGCCAGTCGGATTCGTCGGCCTGGCCGTGCCCCACATGGTGCGGGCGATCGTCGGCCCTGACTACCGCTGGATCACCCTCTACAGCCTCATCCTCGGCCCGTGCCTGCTGCTGGGTGCCGACATCATTGGTCGGATCGTGGTCCGGCCATCCGAGCTCCAGGTCGGAATCGTTACCGCAGCAGTCGGGGCGCCCTTCCTCATCTACCTCGTCCGCTTCACGAAGTTGAGCGAACTGTGATCGCCATCTCTGCACCCTCGAACAGCACACTCGGCTTCGTCGTGGCTTCGCTGGTCGTCGCCGCCATCGTGCTCGCTGCCGCCGAGATGATCCCCGACCGGCTCCGCACGCTCCGCTGGGGCAACGTTTCGATGCTGGCCCGCATGCGCATCCTTTGGATCGCCCTCATCGCCATCGCTCTGGTGGTGGCACTGAGCGTGCTCGGCCTGATCGTGGGCGACTTCCCGATCCCGCGGCTCGATGCTCTGGCCACCGCGATTTGGGACCGAGGCGGCGAATTCGACTTCATCATCAACACGCTGCGTTTCCCTCGCGTGACGGTGGCGATCCTGGCCGGCATCTGCCTTGCGACATCGGGGGCCATCTTCCAGGCGCTCATCAACAACCCGCTGGTCTCCCCCGACATCATCGGCATCGACACTGGCGCAGCCGTGTTCGCCGTCGGCATCCTCGCGACGGGCGGAGACGTGACCTACCTGCCCTTTGCAGCCTTCGCCGGGGCGGTCGGCACGGCGTTCGTGATCTACTCCCTGGCGTGGCGGCGAGGTGTCAGCGGAGCACGGCTGGTGTTGATCGGTATCGGTATCAACGCGCTTCTGAGTGCCGTGATCACCTACATCACGGTCCGGTTTCCCATCGAACGGGTCATCGCGGCGGCCCGGTGGCAGGCGGGAACGCTCTTCGGCGCGTCCTGGAGCGACGCGCGGACACTGGCCATCGGCCTGGCGATCCTCTTCCCGGCCGCATTTCTGCTCGTTCGACGATTGCGCCTGCTCCAACTCGGCGACGAGACCGCGGCGGGGCTCGGCATTCGGGTCGAGCGCGACCGCCTGCTGCTGATCGTGGTTGCCTCGGGGCTCGCCGCCACGGCCGTCGCCGTGGTCGGCCCGCTGTCCTTCGTGGCACTGCTCGTGCCTCACCTGGCCCGGCTACTCACCGGCCCGCTCACCGGCGGCGTGCTCATCGTCACGGCCCTGTTGGGTGGTGCCTTCCTCCTCGGATCCGACCTGATCGCCCAGCGACTGTTCGCTCCGACCGTTCTGCCGGCGGGCATCGTGACCGCCGCCCTCGGTGGTCCCTATTTCCTCATTCTCCTGGCTCGATACAACCGTGCGCTCTGACAACACTGCTTCCGAACCAATGTCCGGCTCGACGCCTCTCGGACCCGAACTGACCGGCGACGGCTTGTCTCACTCCTATGGCGGCCCCCTCGTCATCGACGAACTGACCACCACGATCCCAACGGGTCGCGTCACCGCGATCGTGGGGGCCAACGGCTGCGGCAAGTCGACGCTGCTGCGGATCCTGAGTCGACTCCTGCGCCCGGCCAAGGGAAGCGTGCTCTTGGACGGAACCGACATCCATCAGCGGCCGACGAAGGAGGTGGCGCGCGACCTCGGCCTCCTTCCGCAAGCCCCGCGGGCGCCCGAAGGCGTGGTCGTCCGCGACCTGGTGCGCCGTGGCCGCTACCCCCATCAACGACTGTTCGACCAATGGTCCCGCGATGACGAAGCAGCGGTCGCCAGTGCGCTGGAGCGCACGGGTATGGACGAATACGCCGACCGCGCGATCGACGAACTCTCCGGCGGGCAGCGCCAACGCGCCTGGATTGCGATGGCCTTGGCCCAGGAGACCCCGGTCATGCTGCTCGACGAGCCGACCACCTATCTCGACATCGCGCACCAGGTCGACGTGCTCGACCTGCTCAGCGACCTCAATCAGTACGAGGGTCGGACCGTCGTCATGGTCCTGCATGACCTGAACCAGGCGTGCCGCTACGCCGACCACCTCATCGCCATCGCACACGGCAGAATCCTTGCCGAAGGCACGCCTGGCGACATCGTGACCGCGGAGCTGATCGAGCAAGTCTTCGGTCTACCGGTCGAGGTGATCGACGATCCCGTGACCGGCACGCCTTTGTGCATCCCGCTGACTCGGCGGGCGCTCACCGACCGGAAGGCCGCAAAGGGCTAGCTGTACGCGGCCTGGCTTTCCTTCCACGAGCCACCGTCAGCCCGAGGCTCCTTCGGCAGGCCGAGGACCCGCTCGCCCACGATGTTCTTCTGAACCTCGCTGGTGCCTGCGTAGATCGTGCCGGGCCGGGCGATGAAGAAACTGTCCATCCAGTTGCCGACGGTGTTGGGGGTGCCGATGGGAGGTGCACCGAGATTGTTGACCTCGCCGTCACCGAATCCGATCATGCCTTCGGCGCCGAAGAGTTTCATGGCAGCCTCGGTGACTTCCTTGTGGTACGTGCTCCACCACAGCTTGCCGATCGAAGACTCGGGGCCGGGCGCCTCGCCCCGCAGCCGCCGGGTCAGGGCCTGGTAGCCCTGCCACTTCATGATCTCGACCTTGGTGTGGAACTTGGCGATGTCCTGGCGGACGAGCGGGTCGTCGATCTTGCCTTGGCGCTTGGCCAGCTCGATGAAGTTGTCGAGCTCGGCTCGGAACGGCAGCGACAGGACCGTCGCCCGCACCCCGCGCTCGAAGCCGAGCAGCGTGTTGGCGACCGCCCAGCCGTTGTTCACGCCGCCGAGCACGTTGTCCTTGGGCACCCGAGCGTCGCTGTAGAACACCTCGGCGAAGTGGGTCTTGCCGGCGATGTTGACGATCGGGCGGACCTCGACACCTGGTTGATCCATCGGGATGAGCAGGAAGCTGATTCCCTTGTGCTTCGGTACGTCGGCGTCGGTGCGACACAGCGTGAAGATCATGTTGCCGTGCATGCCCGAGCTGGTCCAGATCTTCTGCCCGTTGACGATCCACTCGTCGCCATCGAGCTCCGCCTTGCAGCCCAGGTTTGCCAGATCGGAGCCACTGTTCGGCTCGCTGTAGCCCTGACACCACACGTCGGTGCCATCGAGAATCCGCGGGATGTAGTGCTTCTTCTGCTCCTCGGTCCCCCAATGCAAGATCGTGTTGCCCACCATCGAGATCGAGAAGCCGTCGTTGCTGCCCATCGTCGGCACACCGCGCTTGGCGAACTCCTCGTTGAGGATCACGTGCTCGAGGCTGGTGAGCCCCGCGCCGCCATACTCGGCGGGCCAGTTCGGGGCGAGCAGGTTGTTCTCGGAGAGGACCTCGCGCCACTGCTTCTGCCAGTCGAAGCGCTCGGCCTCGGGCAGTGCACCGATGCCCTGCCAGCCCTCGGGCAGGTTGGCGTCGAGGAAGTCGTTCATCTTCTGGCGGAACGCTTCGGACTCGGTCGGGTAGGTCAAATCCATGGTTGGAGCGTAGAGCCCGGCCGCCGGAAGGGGCGAACTAGGTTGCGACGATGGAGATCTCGGAAATACCGCCCGACGACTTCCTCGCGTCGTTCGATGACCTCGACGACGGCGGGGAGATCGCCGCCACGATGACGGCCCTCGACGCGCTCATCGTGGCATCACTGCCTGAACGCCGACGCGTCCTCTGGACCGGCAGGTTCTGGGGTGGCACCGACCAGACGATCATCGGCTACGGCGACATCCGCCAACCCCGCCCGCGTGGCGACGACGTCGAGTGGTTCTTGGTCGGACTCGCGCGGCAGTCGAAGAACTACAGCATCTATCTCAACGCTGCGAAGGACGGCACGTACTTGGCGCATGCGTACGTCGAGCGCTTGGGCAAGGTCAAGCTCGGCGCGGCCTCGATCGGGTTCCGACGACTCGACGAGATCGATCTCGAGGTTCTCGGCGAATTGCTGAGCGAAGCCCACGAGCTCACGCCCGCGGACCCGAGCTAGCTGTAGGCAGCCTGGCTTTCCTTCCACGAGCCTCCGTCTGCTCGCGGTTCCTTGGGTAGGCCGAGCACCCGTTCGCCGACGATGTTCCGCTGCACTTCGCTCGTGCCGGCATAAATCGTGCCCGGGCGGGCCACGAAGAACGTGTGCATCCAATTGGCCACCGAGTTGTCCGACCCGATGGGGGGCGTCGCGATGCCGGCTCGTGTCTCCTCGCCGAATCCGACCATGCCGGCACTGCCCACCATGTTCAGGGCCTTCTCGGTGATCTCCTTGTGGTACTCGCTCCAGAAGAGCTTGCCGATCGACGATTCCGGGCCCGGCGGCTGGCCCTTGAGGAAGCGGGTGAGCGCCTGGTAGCCGCGGAAGCGCATGATCTCGACGACCGAGTGGAAGCGGGCGATGTCCTGGCGCACCAGCGGGTCATCAAGCTTGCCGTGCTCGCGTGCGAGTTCGATGAACATGTCGAGCTCGTTGCGGTACGGCAGGTACGTGGTGGTCGCACCGACACCGCGCTCGAAGCCGAGCAGCGTGTTGCCGACTGCCCAGCCGTTGTTCACGCCACCGAGCACGTTCTCCTTGGGCACGCGGGCGTCGGTGTAGAACACCTCGTTGAAATCGTGGTGGCGGGCGATGTTCGTGATCGGCCGGAGCTCGACGCCCGGCTGATCCATGTCGATGAGCAGGAAGCTGATTCCCTTGTGTTTCGGCACGTCGGGATCCGTGCGACAGAGCGTGAAGACCATGTTGGCGGTATGACCCGAACTGGTCCAGATCTTCTGGCCGTTGACGATCCACTCGTCGCCATCGAGCTCCGCCTTGCAACCGAGATTGGCAAGATCGGAACCACTGTTCGGCTCGCTGTAGCCCTGACACCACACATCGGTGCCATCGAGAATCCGCGGGATGTAGTGCTTCTTCTGCTCCTCGGTACCCCAATGCAGGATGGTGTTGCCCAGCATGCCGATCGAGAAGCCGTCGTTCGCGCCAGATGTCGGCACGCCCCGGGCAGCAAACTCCTCGTTGAGGATCACGTGCTCGAGGTGGCTCAAACCCGCGCCGCCGTACTCGGCCGGCCAGTTCGCCGCCAACAAGTTGTTCTCGCGAAGCGTCTCCCGCCATTGCTTCTGCCACGTGCTTCGCTCATCGCCGGGTAGTGCGCCGATGCCTTGCCAGCCATCCGGGAGTTCTTCGTCGAGGAAGCTGCGGATGCGCGTGCGAAACGCTTCCGAGGTTTCGGGATAAGTCAGATCCATGCGATCGATCGTATGGCGACGGCTCATCCCGATCCCAGACGACGCTCCCGTGGGTTCGGGCGCCGCGTAACGTGACCGGATGAACCCATCGGTCGTCGATCACTACACCTCGGGACCGGACGGTTCGTCGGCAGGCTTGCGCGATCGGATCGCCGCCGCAATCGACGCGCTCGAGCTCGGCAACCAACCCTTGACGATCGATCACCTGGCCGGCGTCTCGGAATTCCACGTGGGCGGCCGCGCCGCCACGCTCGACGTGATCGAACATCTGGGGCTGTCGTCCAGCTCCCATGTGCTCGACCTCGGAAGCGGTTTGGGCGGTACCGCTCGACTCATCGCGTCGCGGACCGGCGCCCGCGTGACCGGGATCGACCTCACCCCCGAGTTCGTGGACGTCGCGACCTGGCTGACGAGACTGGTCGGACTGGAGTCGCACGCCGAGTTCCACGTCGGGTCTGCCGTCGACGCGACAGGGATCGCTGCGGCGATCGATCATCGACCGATCGACGCCATCACGCTGCTGCACGTGGGCATGAACATTGCCGACAAGTCTGCGCTGGCCCGCGCTGCCGTCTCCGCCCTTCGACCCGGCGGCCGCTTCGTGATCTACGACATCCTGGCGGGGGGCGCTGGTGGGGACGTCAACTTCCCGGTCCCTTGGGCCGGCGATCCGTCGATGAGCCACCTGTCCGCATCGTCGAGCTATGTCGAGGCCCTCGAAGCCGCCGGGCTCGCGGTCGACCTCGTCGAGGACCGCACGGCTTGGGCGATCGAGGCCCTTTCCCAAGCGCCACCGCCGACCGCGTTGCACCTTGGCTTGGTGCTCGGCTCGGATGCTCGATCCAAGGTTCAAAATCTACGCGTCGGAATCGAGAGAGGTGATCTCGCGCCGACGCTTCTCGTATCGTCACTACGACAGTCGACGAGCTGAACAGTCTCGGATTACTTGACGATTTGAGACCCTTATCTCATTCGAGGTACCAATCGGGGGTAAGGACCACATCGGGACCCGCGCATGGTCCGATCGGCCTACATCCACCGAAAGGAACCCCACCCCATGCGCACCGTCAAGACCCTCGCCACCGCCGCCACCATCGCCGCCGCCGGCTTCATCGCCACGACGATGGATGTCCTGGCCAACGGCGGCTTCCACTTCTAGGAAGCATCCGTCCACCGCTCCCGCGTCGAACGACGCACCGGCCATCCTCGGATGACCTCCGACTCACGGGCAGCACGACTCACGGGCATGTAGTCACGCTTCGAAGCACAGTCGAACCACGGGCAGTGGAGCCGGGTCGCCACGCAGGCGGCCCGGTCAGTCCGTCTTGAGCTCGCGCCTTCTCACCGGGCCGAGAGGAAGAACCGCAGGTCCTCGACCTCGTTTCCGACGTCGATGCCGAGGCGATCAGCAGCGGCGACCGCTCGGTCGAGCGCCGCTCGAGCGCATGCGTCGTGATTCTCGAGCATCGCCTGTCGGGCGACCCGAAGAAGGCGTCGATCATCGTTGGCGTCGATGCGCAGCACGACGTCGAGTATCCATGCCGCCGAGGGGCGATGCTCGGGCTCGATGTCGAAGATCCGATCGAGGCAGCTCAGCGCCCGGGCGCGCGCCGTGGTCCGACGCTCCGCGATCCAGTCGTCGTAGAGATCCGAGGGCAAAAGGTCGCCGCCATAGCTCTCGAGGGCTCGAACCATCCGATTGAGTGCTTGGGTGGGATCCGGGTCATCCAAGCTGAACGACTGACGGATCAGTGACTCGAATTGCCAGAGGTCGACCTGCACGGCGGGGTCGAGCGCGAGCGAGTCCTCGCCACGCACGATCCGGTCCGCACCGACCAGCGTGCGCAGACGAGCAACGACGTTCTTGATGCGCCGCCGGCCGATCTCGGGGTCGCAATCCGGCCACAGTGCCTCGAGGACGACGTCGAGTGCGACGGGACTCTCGCTCAACGCCAACATCTTGAGTGCGATCGAGATGCGGCCCTGTGGTACCTCGATCGGATCGTCGCCATGGAGCACCTCGAAGGTGCCGAGCACATTGACTCGAAGCGGACGGAGTTGGCCCGGCGGGCGACCGTTCTGGCCAAACACGGGCTCGAGCAACCGGTGTGCGAGTTCGCGTTGATGCACGGCTGCCGCCTGCTCCAACGATCGAGCGTGCTGCTCATTTGCCCCATCGCGGTCACCGGACCGGTGCAGCGCAATCGCCCGATCCGCCGTGAGACGCCAGGCGCGATGCGGCGGCACGCCATGTCGCTCACGCAGGTTCTCGATGATCAGATCGAGGTCCTCGATGGAGTCGCCACGACGAGCCGCGACCGCGGATCGAGCGAACTCGATCTCGAGACCGCCTTCGGGAAGGATCTGCTCAGCACCCCGCAATTGAACCTCGGCTCCGTCGAGATCCCGGAGCACCGCCAGCGCAATCGCCGCCTCCGACTTCAGCAGCGCGCCGGTCTCGTGGGCCATCAGGGGGCCGAACTCACGCTCGGCGTGGCCCAGCGCTCGCAGTGTCGCCGTGGCGTCGCCGCGGTAGGTGGCGAGCCACAGCTCGCACCAGTGCAGGTAGCCCTTGATCCACGGCAACCCGGTCGCGTTGGCCAGCGCCCACGCTTCCTTGAGCTTCTGGTCGATGCCGTCGAGGCGCCCCGAAACGGTGAGAAAACGGCACGTCAACTCGAGGGTGAGGGTGCGATCGATCAGCCGATCCCAGGCCAAGGGCTGGGCGTCTTCGAGGGCTTCGAGGCCCTCTTGGTACCGCCCCAGATGGATCAGCGGCATGGCGGCCAAGCGGCGTAGCGCCGCGCTCGCCCGTCCTCGTTGGCCGAGGTTCTTCCATCGCATCGCCACTCGGCGCAGCTCGTCGACACCAGCAGCCACCTCGAGGAGATCGGAGCTCTGGACCTTCATCATGGTCTCGATCTCGTCGAGGCGAAGCGCCAGACCAGGCGAGACGCTTCGGTCGATCGAGCGACGAAGCTCTCGTGCTTCGCCCAACACATCGATGTCGCTCGCATGCATCTGGCTGAACAGCAACTCGATGCGCGCTTCGAGAGCCATGGCCGCATAGGAGCCGCTACCCGTCGAAGCCAAGCCTGCTTCGGCGAGATCGAGGGCCTGGCGCAGCAGTTCGACGTTGGACCCCAGATCCGCCATGCTGAAGTGGGCTCGGGCCTGGATCAGGGCCAGATGTGGCTGATCGACAACCTCCCGCAGACTGCGGATCACGTCGATCAGTGCTTGCTGGTCGACCTCGTCGAGCCGGGACTGCGGAATCTCACGAAGCGTGTCGGCGGCGTCCTCGAAGCATCCGGCTTCGATCGAGGTTCGTAGGCCCTGGATGAGGCCGCCGCTTCCGATCATCACCGGAGCGAGGATGCGCGCCATGTCGGCCGGGAGCTCGCCGGAGGTACGGACGACGCCGGTGACGAGGCGCGGCAGTCGGTACCAGATGCCCTCCGTGACCGTCAGGATTGCCCCACCCGCACGAGCGGTCTGCAGCCCCTGAGGGCCGATAAGGGTGTTGATACACGGTCCGGTGAATGCATCGAAGTGGCCGATGATCTCGATTGCGTCGGCGACCTGAGGATCGATGCTTCGGAGGTACCGCTCGACGATTCGCTGGATGTCAGGACCGGGATAGGCCAACTCACGAGCGCGCGACTGAGGGTCGCTGCTCGATGCGACGGTCTCGACCATGTGATTGATAGCGAACGGCCAACCCTCGCTCGCGGGGCGCAGAACGAACGACAGCGCCTCGATCCCGGCGGGTGTCCCGTGGGGCATCGACGTCGCCAGCGCACGCTGAATCTCGGCCTCGTCGAAGCGCAGGTCGGCCGTGCCCAGCCGCTCGGACTCGAAATCGTCGAGGGCATCGACGATCGCCGGGGCGATCAGGCGGTCGGCCAGGATCAACGACCGCAATGCGGGGTGTTCGGCGAGGCGAAGCACCAGCTCGACCCGCTCGGAAGCGTCGTCGACCGCCACGACGACGCTCTCGGGGCCAGATCGGTCGAGCAGCGCCAGGATCGCTTCGGTGGCATCGGGAGCGGTCGGATCGGACCCGATCAGGGCCACGCGATCGTCGATCTGTTCGAATTGGCGCAGCAGCATGGTCTTGCCGAAACCGAACGGTGCTTCGACATAGACGACCGCGTCGGCGGCCGCGAGCCGGTCGAGCAGGCGCGTGCGGACAACCGCTTGCGCCAGGCCACTCGACCGTCTCCTCACAGCGCCCCCCGAACCTAAGGTACCGGCGTGGTACTCCCTCGTGACCTACTGTAGAGGTGGCTGACACCAATCTCCAGATCATTGGGTCCGCGATTGGACCGAATTCTTCCGAAATCGGCGTCCGCCGCGAGGTCAACCAGCTGGTGCAGAGCGTGTCGCGGCTCGTGGCCGGCATGCGGCCCAGCATTTTTGCCATCGTGGGCTCCGGTTCGTTCGGTGCCGACCACCTCGGCCGCGAAGGCCAAGCAGTCTGGCGGGTCCACACGAACCGGTTGCTGGTCGATGCCGAATCGTTGGCCCGCCAACCTGCCGTCGGCGGTGAGGATCTCCGCCGGCTGACCCGACTGACCAACTGGTTACGGGAAGAACGACGGCTCGAGGCATTTCGCTGGACCGATGGGGCGAATCTGCTGCGCCACATGCATCTCGTGTTCTGCGGACTTCCGGCCCACCAGCACGACCTGGATGGTCTCGTCGACGTCTGGCGCATCAACTTGCAAGACCTCGCGAGCGACGTATGGGAAGGTTCGGTCCGCCTCGGGCGTGGCGCAGAGTCCGAGTTGGAGTCGCTGGTGCACAAGACCCCGGTCGTGTCCGACGAGCGCGATCTCCGGGCCATCCTCCACGACCTCAAGCCACACGTCGACGAAACGCGACTGGCCGGCAAACCGCTGCCGCTCGTGTGCCCCGACACGTTTGACACCCTCCACGAACTCCTCTCCGCCGTCGCCCCGTTCGCCTCGGGCCCTCGGATGCGCCGGTCCGAGCTGTCGATGGCCGCCTCCGGAGAATGATCGCGCCCGCAGTCGCTGAGTAGTCTCCGGGCATGGCTCGACTCACTGCACTCAGCCGATCGATTGACGGGCGCGTCAGCCTGGTGACCGGCGCTGCTTCCGGGATGGGTCGCGCGACCGCACACCTCTTCGCTGACGAGGGCGCCCATGTAGCGGTCACCGACTTGACCGAAGCCGGGGTCCAGTCCGTGGTCGACGAAATCGTGGCTGCGGGTGGCTCGGCTCACGGGTGGAGCTTGGATGTCGCCAACGCCGACCGTTGCGCAGAGGTCGTCGGAGAGATTGCCGAGCGGTTCGGCGGGCTCGATCACCTCATCAACAATGCGGGCATCTCGCGCTTCGCGCCGATCGACGACGACGCATACGAGGACGAGTGGGCCATCTCACTCGATGTCCTCCTCACGGCGCACACTCGAACGATCCGCGCTGCACTCCCCTGGCTCCGTCAGTCCGACGCGCCGCGGATCGTCAACATCGCCTCGACCGAGGGTTGGGGAGCCACCAAGTTCGGTTCGCCCTACACCGCGGCGAAGCACGGCGTGATCGGACTGACCAAGTCGCTTGCCGTCGAATTGGGCCGCGAGGGCATCACCGTGAACTGCATTTGCCCGGGCCCGATCAACACCGGCATGACCTCGGAGATCGAGGATGAGCACAAGGTCATCTTCGCCAAGCGGCGCACCGCCATCGGTCGCTACGGCGATCCGGAGGAAGTCGCCCACGGCACGCTCAACTTCTGCCTGCCAGCGAGCCGCTACATGACCGGCGCGGTGCTTCCGGTCGACGGCGGCCTGCTGATCAAGAACGCCTGACCGCGACCGAGAACCGGGCGACTGCCCGGGAGGCGTCGTCGCTACGCCGCGAACGACGACGCCATTCCCGGGCCACGGCCGCCACGCCGGCCGCGTACTAGGCGAACAGCTTCCAGTCGAGCTCGCGCAGATCGGCGTGGACCTGCACGACGAAATCACGCGGCGACACGCCGGCTTCGCGAAGCGCCTTGCGATGGTCGGCAGCGCACACGAAGGCGGAGCCCATCACGAGGACGTTCCATGCGAACCGAACCCCGGCGCGTACCGGCGGTGACCACTGAGCCAGATACGAGGGCAGCGTCTCCGCGTGAAATTCGACGTGGCGTACCCCGTCGTCGTGGATGCGACCGAAGATCTCCGCGAACACCGGAAACCCGTCACGCATCGACGAGTAATAGCTGAGGGCGATGACCTCGGCGACCAGCATCGTCAGGATCTCGGTACGCAGCGACTTGGAACGGCGCAGGAGGACGAAGACCCGGTCGGACCAGTGCTCGGTCCGCTTCGGGTACTCCATCTCGTCGAGGACCATGGCCAGAAGCCGTCCATGTTCCTGCTCTTCGCGAACAAACGAGGCGAGGGCGGCTCGATACTCCGAGCCGGCGCCCGAGATCGCCGCGGCTTGTCGCAGATGATCGCCGTCGCCAGACTCACCGAGTTGGAACGTGGCCAGCGACCGCCCGAGCCGGTCGAGCGTGCCGACGGTCAGGCCGGCGGATTCGATCTCCTCGGCGGTCACGACGACGTCGCGATGACGGTCGGCTCTCGCCGCGAAGTCGGTGGCCCACCGGCGTTCGACATCGGAGGCCAGTTCGACGGTCGCGGTTCGACCGAGGAAGTTCAGCATGCCAACGGTGTAACCGACCCCATCCCGAATGTCCCCGCGTGGGGGAACGCTCCCCTATGAGGCCGCGCCGATTCGGGCCGAGTCGGGCCGCGACCGCTCAGCGAAGTGCGGCTTCGAGAAAGCGGAGCAGCTCGCGGCGGCGCCGCACCGCCTCACGCAAGGTCGGCTCGATACCCACGGCCCGAAGCACCTCGACCTCGGTCGCGACCCCCATGACCGTCGAGTACGTCGACACGAGCAGCAGGTTCGGATCGGTTTGGCGCATGTTGCCGCGCCGCATCTCGAGGGTGAGAAAGAGACGTGCCCGCTCGATCACCGGCGCCAAACTCTGGCGAACCCGGTCCGACCACTCCCCGCCGAGCCGAGTCACCTCGCGCAGCAGGCCCAGCCGCTCCGGTTGACGTACGGCGATCCGGAACACCGCATTGATCACCGACTCGACCGCCGGCCAGCCGGTTCGTCCCCGACCCGCTTCGACCATCGCCTCGCCAAGTTCCACCACCGCAGTGTCGATCACGGCCGCGAACAGCTCGGCCTTCGAACCGAAGTGATAGAGGATCGTCTGCTTACGAACGCCGAGCTCCTCGGCCAAATCGTCGAGGGAGACGGCGTCGAAGCCGCGGGTCCCGAAGGCGTCCAGGGCTTCGGCCAGGATTCGCTCGCGGGTGTCCGATCCGGCCACGCTCCCATCCTAGGCATCGAAACCCCTTCCACTTACCAATTGGTACAGGGGTCCTGACCAATTGGTAAGGTGACGTCGTGATCGCCGACGATCTCGCGGGCAAGCGCATCGCCATCACCGGGACCACCGGGTTTCTCGGCACCGCGCTCGTCGAGCGGCTCCTGCGGGGCGCCCCCGAGTGCCGCCTCGTTCTCCTGATCCGTCCGGGGCGCCGCGGTGTGGGCCACCGCCTCGAGCGGGAGATCCTCCGCAACGACGCCTTCGATCGGCTTCGCGCCGAACTGGGTGCCGAGGGCTTCGCCTCGATGGCTGCGGAGCGCGTCGTGGCCATCAGCGCGGACATCACCAAGGAAGGCCTCGCCCTCGACGACGACGGCCGCGCCACGCTGGCGGATTGCGACATCGTCGTCCACTCGGCCGCCTCGGTGAGCTTCGACAACCCGCTCGATGTGGCCGTCAACACCAACCTCGTCGGGCCTGTCAACCTCGTCGCCACGCTCCACGAGCTCGGTGTCACCCCACACCTCGTGGCGGTGTCGACCGCCTACGTCGCCGGCACTCGCAAGGGCGATGCGTTCGAGGAGCTCCTCAACGACGGCCACTACGCCGTTCCGATCGACTGGCGCGACGAGATCGAGACCGCGAGACGTGCTCGCCTCGCCGCCGAGGACGACAGCCGCACCACCGAGGCGCTCACGCGATTCATGGGCGACGCCAAGGATGAGCTCGGCGCCGCGGGCACCACGGCACTCGCCGCCAAATCCGAGCAGCTGCGCCAGCGTTCCGTGCGCAAGAAGATGGTCGACATGGGCATCTCACGGGCTCGCTCGCTCGGCTTCACCGACGCCTACGCAATGACGAAGGCCATGGCCGAGTCCGCCATCGTCGAGACCTCCAAGACGGGAACGTCGAACCCGAACTCCGGCGGCGAGATCCCGGTGTCGATCGTGCGGCCTTCGATCATCGAGTCGGCATGGGCCGAACCGTTCCCGGGGTGGATCCGCGGCTTCCGTATGGCCGAGCCGATCATCATCGGCTTCGCCCGCGGGCTCCTGCGTGACTTCCCCGGCTCGCCCGAGAACGTCGTCGACGTCATCCCGGTCGACATCGTCGTCGCCGCCATCATCGGCGTGTGCGCCCGCGGCCCCATCGAGGGCGAAGTCCCCGTGGTGCAAGCCGCGAGCGGCGCCGCCCATCCGTTCCGCATGGGCGAGCTCTACGACTGGGGCACCGACTTCTTCCGGGCCAACCCGGTCTACGACGACTTCGATCAGCCGATCGCCCCACCACGATGGACCTGGCCGACCGCCGACCAGGTCACCACCGACCTCAAGCGAGCTACCAAAGGGTTCGACCTCGCCACCTCGATCATTCGCCAGCTGCCGGTTCGGGGCGCCCGGGCGGGTCTTGCCACCGACATCGACGAACGCCGCGACCAGGTCCAGCAGGCACTGACCTACGTCGAGCTCTACGGCAAGTACGTCGTGTGCGAAGCCCTGTACCACTGCGACAACCTGCTCGACCTCTGGCGTTCGCTCGATCCGGCGGACCAGGCCGACTTCAACATGGACCCGAGCGTCGTGGACTGGCACCGCTACGTCACCGAGATCCACATGCCTTCGGTGCTCGCCCAGGGACGGGTGAAGACGGCGCCGTCGGGCAAGCGCGGCGCCGCATTCGACCGCCAGGACCGGCTGCGTGGCCAGGTGCTCGACCAACGCCGCAGTGTCGCCGCATTCGACCTCGAGAACACACTCATCGCCAGCAATGTGGTCGGCTCATGGGGCTGGCTCGCAACCCGCAACCTCAACCGCGGCCAGCGTGCACGCCTGGTGCTGAGGGCGCTCGGTGAGTCCTGGAGCCTGCAACGACTCGACCGCAAGGATCGGGTCGACTTCCTTCGCCACTTCTACCGCCGCTACGACAAGGCACCGGTCGAGCAGCTCGAACACGACGCCGCCGAGCTCTTCAGCGACCTGTTGCTGAAGAACTCCTTCCCCGACGCGATTCGGCGAGTCCGGGAACACCGGGCGCTCGGCCATCGCACGGTGCTCATCACCGGCGCGCTCGACTTCATCGTCCGACCGCTCGAGCCGCTGTTCGACGACATCGTTGCGCCGTCACTCGACCAGAAGAACGGCCGGTACACCGGCCGCATGATGAGTGCACCGCCGATCGGCGAGGCCCGCGGCGAAGCCCTGCGCCAATACGCAGCCGAGCACGACCTCGACATGAATGAGTCGGTTGCCTACGCCGACTCGACCTCCGATCTGCCCCTCCTCGAGACCGTCAGCTTCCCGGTCGCCGTCAACCCCGACACCAAGCTCGCCACGGTGGCCCGCCGCCGCGGTTGGCTGGTCGAGAATTGGGAGCCCGCCCCCGGCGGCGAACGCAAGATCCTGCCCGTTGCCCCCTACCTGCCCCGCTCGCGCCGCAGCGCCTAGCCGGCAACGATCGCTGCCTGGCAGCGATCGTTACACCTACCGACACCAACCTGATCACCATCACCTGATATGCCAGCAACCACCGACCGCACCGCCCGCCCGGGACTCGTCCTCGAAGTCGACCGCTCGACGCCGCCGATCCTGTTCCACCACGGCGAGGGCTTCCGTCTCGAGTCACTGCCCGCCGGACGGAGCCGCGTGCTCTATCCCGCGGAGCCGCTCAACCCGCTCGATGACCCCGACGGCGCCATTCGCGAATCACTCCTGAACCCGATCGACGAGGACCCACTTCCGTCCAAGCTCTTCAAGGGCATGAAGCTGACCATCGTCTTCGACGACATCTCGCTGCCACTGCCCCCGATGCGTCGACCTGACATCCGTCAGCGGATCATCGAGCAGGTTCTCGACATGGCGGCCGAGGCCGGCGTCGACGACGTGCACATCATCGCCGCCCTTGCGCTGCATCGTCGGATGACCGAGGACGAGCTCCGCCACGCCGTCGGCGATCGGGTCTACGACGCGTTCGCCCCGAGCGGCAACCTCTACAACATGGACGCCGAGGATCCCGACGAGATGGTTCTGCTCGGTGAGACGTCCGAGGGCGAAGAAGTCCAGATGGTCCGCCGGGCCGCCGAGAGCGATCTCATCGTCTACGTCAATATCAACATGGTGTCGATGAACGGCGGCTGGAAGAGCACCGCCACCGGGCTCTCGGGTTACGCCGGGATCCGCCATCACCACAACGTCGACACCCTGCTGAAGTCGTCGCTGATGGATCACAAGGACTCCGAGTTCCACAACCGGAACTGGCGTCAGGGCGATGTGATCCGTGCCGCCGGCGTGAAGATCTTCCAGATCGAAACAACGATCAACAACAACCTGTTCGGCCTCGATGGGCCGATGTCGGTCCTACAGAAGCGCGAGTGGGAATGGACCGCCCGCGACCGCGCCAGCTTCATCGCCATGCAGAAGGGCCTGCAGGTCATGCGACCCGCGGCCCGGCGCAAGATCTTCCACGCCCACCATGCCCCCTACGGCATGACCAGCGTGCAGGCCGGCGAGGTCGAGGCCGTCCACGAGTCCGCCGTCGACAACATGCTCAAGCAGCAACTCGTCCCGATCGAGGGCCAGGCCGACATCTTGACCATGGGGCTCCCCTACCTGAGTCCCTACAACGTCAACTCGATCCTCAATCCGATCCTGGTGATGTGCCTCGGGCTCGGCTACTTCTTCAACATGTACCGAAACAAGCCGCTCGTCCGGAAGGACGGGGTGATCATCATGAGCCACCCCACGCCGATCGAGTTCCACCCGGTCCACCACCCGAGTTACATCGACTTCTTCGAGCAGGTTCTGCCCGACACGACCGACGGTCACAAGATCGCCCACAAGTACGAGAAGCAATTCGCCGAAGACGAGTGGTACCGCCACCTCTACCGCACCAGCTACGCCTACCACGGCGTGCACCCGCTGTACATGTGGTACTGGGGCTCGAACGCCATGAACCACGCGGCGCGGATCATCATCGTCGGCGGCGACGTCAAGGCGGTCAAGCGCATGGGCTTCACTCCGGCATCGACGCTCAACGATGCGTTGGAGATCGCCAGCGACGTCGTCGGGCCGCAGCCGACGATCACGCACCTCCACAACCCTCCCGTCGTGATGGCGGACGTGCTCTGATGCCTCGCAATCGGCGCTTCGCAACGCTCGGGCGCCTCTGCGGATCGTCTCACCGAAGGCGGGCCCAGCATGCCTGAACCTCTCATTGACCGGCGAAAGGCCCGCCAGCATGCTCGCAGCGTCGTGCAGCGGGCGCGGCGGGTTCGCGTGCCCAAGCGATCGTTTCCCTACGCGGCCCCACCGGTGCCGGCTGGCGTCGATCCGCTTCCCGACGACACCAACCTCGGCGCCAACTACGACAGCACGTGGGCGCGCCGTCCCTCGGCACGCGTCGCCCGTACGGCGATCGTCGAGACCATGCTTCGTCCCTCGATCGCCTACGTCGCCAAGCCCGAGCGCGAGGGCTACGACCGGTTACTCGGCATCGACGAAGACCAGCACGTGCTGTTCGTGGCGAACCACCACAGCCACCTCGACACGTCGCTGCTGCTCACGTCGATTCCGCACCCGTGGCGGCACCGGCTCGTCGTCGCCGCGGCGGCCGACTACTTCTTCGACACCCGCATCAAGGCAACCATCTCAGCACTTGCGATCGGTGCGTTCCCGTTCGACCGAACGAGCACGGGTCGGTCGACGGCCGACCAGGCCGCCGAGATCCTCGACGAGGGCAACAGCCTCCTGATCTTCCCCGAAGGCGGCCGTTCGCCCGACGGATGGGGCCAGCCGTTCAAGGGCGGCGCCGCCTATCTCGCGCTCCGCTGTGATGTACCGATCGTGCCGATCTACCTCCACGGCACCGGGCGCGTGTGGCGCAAGGGCCAACGTCTCCCCAAGCCGGCGCGCACCGGCGTGATCTTCGGCGACCCGATCTGGGCACGCGAAGGCGAGAACACCCGCCGCCTCGCGGCGCGGATCGAGGCAGCCGTCTCCACCCTCGGCGACGAACTGGCAACCGATTGGTGGCAGGCGCGTCAACGCTTCTATGCCGAGGGACCGCCGACGCTCGAGGGCCCCGAGGGCGGATCATGGCGTCGAGCCTGGGCATTGGGCGATCGATCGCGGCGGGACCGCCGCAAGCCCGTCTGGCCACGCTAGCCCTCGCCCAACCAGGGGCCACGACAGCTACGACTCGATCAATCCTGGGTCCGTGCCCGTTCGTGCAGACTTCGGGGTAGTCCGCCGCAACGGCCTGACTGCGGAGTGATCGCCGCCATACATTGTCGCCAACCCGATCGGTGGTGTGTCATGGCCCTCAATCGAAGAACGTCAGGGCGATCGACGTTGAGTCGATCGCCCGTCGTGACCCCACCGTCGACGCGCCCGAGCGATGCCCGACGTCGCGTGACAACAGCTCACACCGACGAGCGTTGGCTGCAGCTCGGCGGACTCGTCGGCAACCGGGCGGCTCGCCGGCTTCGACCAGGGGCGAGTCTCGACGAAGGAGCAGGCATCCAACGCACCCTCCTAATCACGTACGGCAACAACGAGCAGACACCCACCGCCGACGGTCTGGGTTTCGAGAACGTCACGCTCACGCGGTATGCCCACCGGATTGCGCAAGACCCACAGGCGCTCGCGAGCGGAAGCGACCGTCGCTCCAAGAACGAGGCAATCAAGCAGCTCAAGAACAGCCTGCTCGACGTCGACATCGGCGACGAGAAGACAACGATCACCAATCACTTCATCCGGCGTATCTCACCAAAGAACAATCCGGATCTTTGGGCGGGTCTCACGCTCAACTCGATTCCACGAGCGTGGCGTCAAGCGGTCGAAGCCCTCTACGACGGCGATGATGGCTTTTCATTCGCCGACTACTTCGGCGGCGATGACCTCGACGATCCGGCGGCGCTGCTCAATGCACTTGGTGGTGTCAGTGACTTCAACGAGGTGATGACCAGTGCCTTGGCGGTAGACGAGGACACGGTGGGCTCGCTAGCGAGCCTGGCCCCTGGGTTGCCGAACGACGAGTTTCGTCTGATCCTGGGATACTCGATCTACGAGCGAGCCCGCTTCGCGTTCTACGACGCCGACGTGGACTATGAGGATGCGTTCATCTCCCTCATCGCAGCCATCGACGGCGGTGAGATCGCTGCGCTGCCATTCGTCACCCGCTACGCCTCGGGCGCGGAGTTCGAGGTCACCGATGGACGTTTCCGCGGCAAGGCGGTTGTCCACACCCACTACCACCACGACGAAGACGGTCACCCGGCGGGGCCGCCGGTCTATGCACACACCAAGCCCGAGGACGATCGCATGGGTGGCGGCTATGGCTGGTCGAGCGTCAAGCTCAGCGAGATCCTCAAGATCGATGACGCGCGCAAGGCCTACGAGGATCTGGTGTGACGAACAGGACGACTCAGTCGACTTCGGTCAGGGCCACGTAGGCCGAAGCCTTCAAGAGGCTCCCATCGTCGAGACGCACCTCAACGACCTTCCGCTCGTAGCCGGCACCTTCGAAGTCATCGATCTCGCGCCACTTCTTGGGCAGCTCCTCGCTGAACAACACGTCAACGTCGATCTGGGCACCGTCGGCATCGGGGATGAACCCGTCAAACCCCTCGGCCGGGCCCCACGTGATCTCGAACGCCCAACCCCGCACCGTTCCCGGCCGCCACTCGCCTCGAATCCGATTCACCACCCAGTGATTCGGCTCGCCCGGGCGCAGTGATCCATAGACCGCCAGCGCGGTCTCGGCTGGCACTCCAGCGCCCACGGGGCCACGCTCCGGCTGCTGGCCGGTCAACGCAGCGCGAGGTCGAGGTCGAGTCGCTTGATGCCGGAGATGAAGCTGGACCACACATACGACTCGGCCTGGCCCAGTTGGAGCGATTCGGCCCGGGCCACAAGCTGTTCAAGCGTGCAGCGAGTCTCCAGCCGTGCAAGGTGGGCGCCGAGGCAGAAGTGGGTGCCGAAGCCGAAGGCCAGGTGGGGATTCGGATCCCGCGTGATGTCGAAGCGCATCGGATCGTCGAAGACCTCTTCGTCGCGGTTGGCCGATGCGTAGTGGAGGACGACACGGTCGCCCTTGCGGAAGACGTTGCCCTTGTACTCGACATCTGCGACGGCGGTGCGGCTCATGTAGATCACCGGACTCGCCCATCGGGTGATCTCCTCGACGGCGGTGTCCCAGTGATCGCCGGTCTTGAGGATCTCGTACTGGTCGGGGTTCTTGGCCAGCTGCAACAGACCGTGGCTGATGTTGTTTCGCGTGGTCTCGTTGCCGGCAACGAACAACAGCAGCACGTAGCCGATGTACTCCTCCGGGGACAGGTCGCCCTGATCGAGCCGGTCCGCGAGCACCGAGGCGAGATCGTCGGTCGGGTTGGCCTGCCGCTCGGCCAGCATCTCGGCGGCGTAGGCCGCCATCTCGAGGCCGGCCTGGGTGCGGTACTCCTCGCTCGGCGAATAGTCGGGGTCGTCGTTGGTGATGATCGCGTTGCTCCACCGCACCAACTGCTCTCGATCGTCCGGTGTGGTTCCGAGCAGCTCACAGATGGCCAGCAGCGGCATCGGCACCGAGACGTCATCGACCACCTCGATGGACGTCGAACCTGCGCCGGTCCGACCCCGCTCGATGGCGTCGTCGAGAAGACGGCCGACCATGTCGTGGTAATGGTCGGTGTAGCGACGCACGACACGTGGCGTGAAGTTCTTGTTCGTCATGCGGCGCAAACGCAGGTGCTCGGGATCGTCGAGGTTGAGGAGGTGGCGATCCTCCTCGTCGCTGTAGCTCGCCCGGAGGTTCAAGCCGTGGGCGTTCACGAAACGATCCGTGTCCTTGCTGATTGCCAGCACGTCTTCGTGTTTGGTCAGGACCCACGCCTGGGGAAGCAACCGCTCGTCCGGCACGTGCTGGAAGTGAATCGGCCGCTCGGCCCGCAGTTTCGCCAGGTGCGCGTGCGGCACACCTTCCGAATACACGCGATTCGACAGCACGTCGATCTCGGCCAGATCGTGGTCGTCGATCAGTGCCATGGTTCCCCCAGATGGTCGGCTGCACCCGTGCCGCAACCATAAACGCCGAGCCCCCGGGCGCGAACTCCATCGACTCGTCGACCCCTGCCTGACGTGCCCTACGATCGGGCCCGAGCCACAACCCGGAGGTCGCTATGGCCGTCTTCGCCGAAACGCCGATCGAACTCGTGCACGAGGTCTACGCGACCCTCGATGAGCGCGTCGCTTGGGGGCGAGAGCGCCTCGGACGCGCCCTCACGCTGACCGAGAAGATCCTGATCAACCACCTCGACGATCCCGAGACCGCAGGGCTGGATCGTGGCGTGAGCTATACCGATCTGCGCCCGGACCGCGTGGCGATGCAGGACGCCACCGCACAGATGGCATGGCTGCAGTTCATGACCGCGGGCCTGTCGAAGACCGCTGTGCCGACGACCACGCATTGCGATCACCTCATTCAGGCGAGGGTCGATGGCAAGACCGACCTGCTCGCCGCGGCCGACACCAACCGCGAGGTCTATGACTTTCTGGAGAAGGTGTGCGCCAAGTACGGCGCCGGCTTCTGGGCGCCCGGAAGCGGCATCATTCATCAGGTCGTACTCGAGAACTACGCCTTCCCCGGCGGCATGATGCTCGGCACCGACAGCCACACACCCAACGCCGGCGGCCTCGCGATGGTTGCGGTCGGTGTCGGCGGCGCCGATGCGGTCGACGTCATGACCGGCTTCGCCTGGAACGTGCGCTGGCCCAAGGCGATCGGTGTGCACCTGACCGGCTCATTGAGTGGCTGGGCTGCGCCGAAGGACGTCATCCTCAAGGTCGCCGAGATCCTCACCGTCAAGGGCGGCACGGGATCGATTGTCGAGTACTTCGGCCCGGGCGCCGAGAGCATGTCTGCGACGGGCAAGGCCACGATCTGCAACATGGGCGCAGAGATCGGTGCGACGACCTCGCTGTTCGCCTACGACGATGCGACGAGCCGGTACCTCAAGTCGACCGGCCGCGAAGCCATCGACGACGCTGCTCGCCAGGTCGCCCACCACCTGCGCGCCGACGACGAGGTCTACGCCAACCCGGACGCCTACTTCGACCAGGTGATCGAAATCAACCTCGATGATCTCGAGCCATTGATCAATGGCCCGCACACGCCAGACCTCGCCCGGCCCCTCTCCGAGCTGGGCGACGAGGCGCGGGAGAACGGCTGGCCGATCGACATCAGTGCCGCCCTGGTCGGGTCCTGCACCAACTCGTCGTACGAGGACATCAGTCGTGCAGCCTCGATCGCCCGCGACGCCGCCGCCAAGGGACTCCGCGCCAAGGTGCAGTTCATGGTCACGCCGGGATCGGAGTCCACGATGCGCACCATCCAGCGCGACGGGTTCCTCCAGGACCTCGAGGCGATCGGCGGCGTGGTGCTGGCCAACGCCTGCGGACCCTGCATCGGCCAGTGGAAGCGTGACGATCGCGAGGGCATCGAGGGCACGTCGAACTCGATCGTCACGAGCTACAACCGCAACTTCCCGAAGCGCAACGATGGCGATGCCGCCACCCTGGCCTTCGTGACCTCGCCCGAGACCGTCGTGGCGTTGGCGCTGGGCGGGACACTCGACTTCGACCCGAAGACGGACACCCTGACCAACGACGCCGGCGAGGAAGTCCAACTGACCGTCGGCGATGCCATCGAACTCCCGCCCGGTGGCTTCGAAGACGGCGACTCGATGTTCCTCGCACCGCCCGACGACGGTTCGTCGATCGAGGTCACCGTCTCCCCCACCAGCGACCGGATCCAACTGCTCACCCCATTCCCGGCGTGGGACGGCGACGACTATCTGGAACTTCCGATCCTCGGCAAGGGCATGGGCAAGGTCACCACCGACCACATCTCCATGGCCGGTCCCTGGCTCAAGTACCGAGGTCACCTCGAGAACATCTCCGGCAATCTCTACTTGGGCGTGGTCAACGCCTACACCGGAGAGACCGAGCTAGCGCTCGATCCGAGCGATGGCCAGACCAAGAGCTACCCCGAGATCGCCAGGAGCCTCCACGAACAGGGCATCAACTGGGTCTTCATCGGCGAGGAGAACGTCGGCGAGGGGTCGAGCCGCGAGCATGCCGCAATGGAGCCGCGGTTCCGGGGTTGCCATGCGGTCTTCGCCAAGTCGTTCGCACGGATTCACGAGACCAACCTCAAGAAGCAGGGCATCCTCGCTCTCACGTTTGCCGACCCCGACTTCTGGGGAGCGATCGGTGAGAGCGACACGATCTCGATCACCGGGCTGAACGATCTTGCCCCCAGCGAACCCGTCGACTGTGTGTTGCACAAGGCCGATGGTGAGAACATCGAATTCCAGGCGAACCACACCCTGAACGAGGACCAGATCGGCTGGTTCGAGGCCGGTAGCGCCCCCAACCTGATTCGTGAGCAAGTGAAGAGTGGTTGAAGGGCGCGCCGGTTAGCGTTGCGGCGCACGGACCGACCCGCGCGCAGCGACCATGCCGGAATTCCCACGAGCACAGAAGATCGCCGCCTTGGTGGCCGTGACCGCCGTGGTCGTCATCACGTTGATCACCGTCAACTTCGCTGGTCCCGACGAGGACATCGTGACTCCCGCGGAGGCGTTGATCGATCCCAACGCGACCCCGACGGCGGTCCCGATCCTGGAGCGGCCGCGATCGACGTGGACCGACGTCGCCTCACAGATTCGCGGGGCGGCGGGTACGGCAGCCCCGGTGCCATGCCCCTTCGTTGACGAGCGTGTACCCGAGGCGAACAACTTCCTCTCGATCACGCCCGCCTTGACCTTCGTCTGTGACGTGCAGGGACTCCAGGCCACGCCGATCGCACCCGGTCGGGTGGTCATGAGCGTCCAACAAACGGCGCTGACCAGCGAGAAGGCCGAGATCGTCGCCAACGGCAAGGACGGCCCATGGGTCCGGGCCGCCGCATACGGTCCGTTCGTGGTCATCGACCACGGCGCCATCAACGGTGTCGGCAACGTCACGTCGGTCTATGCGGGTCTCGATCAGGTCAATCCCGAGCTGCGCCTCGGCCAGCAGGTCGATACCTCGACCCCGCTGGGTCGCCTCGGACCCAAGCGCATCAACGACCAGGTCGTCGGCGGGGTGCTCACCTTTGAGTTCCTGACCGAGGACACACGGTTCGGCTCCGACCCGCTACGCGCCAACCCGCCGCCGGCCAGCGCAGGTGCCGAGCTGGCCACGATGCTCGCCGATGCGATGCAGCTCCCGATCACCACCTGCAGCCTCCCCTTCGGCAATCCGGATCTCAACGTGGGCGCCCCACGCGAGTACCGATCCGGCACCCACAACGGCCTCGACTTCAACTGTGGCACGATCGACCACCGGGTGCTCTCGGCCGGCGACGGTGAGGTTCTGTTCATCGTCGACGACTACCTCGATGCCGACCCCGACGACCGCAATGCGGTGCTCGCGAATGCCGCACTCGCCGTCGACACCCCGTTCTGGACACTGGCCATGCTTTACGGCCGGTTCGTCGTGGTCGCCCATCATCTACCCGAAAGCGATGATCAGGTGGTGACGATCTATGCCCACCTCAGCGAGATCGACCCCAACATCGTCATCGGCCGAACCCTCGTGGCGGGCGAGCTGATCGGTATGGTCGGCAACACCGGGACCTCGGCGGCGGCCAACGGCATTCTCGACACGCACTCGTCGGTGCACCTGCACTGGGAGTTGCACGTCAACGATCGGCCGGTCGGGTACCTCTCGGATCCGCTCGACACCGAGCCGCTCTACCGCCAGATGCTGTGCGACGCGCCGCCGGCGTCCTCGGTCAGTGCCGAAGATGGAGCCACGGCCGAAGCGGCCACGACGGCCGAGCCCTCACCGATCTGCTGAGCGAACATCCGGCCGCTCAGTCGCGTGGGCGGCCCAGGAACTTCTCCATCTGGCGACGGTCGCGTTTGGTCGGACGCCCCGCACCTCGATCACGTTCCGCCCATGCCGCGTCGACGCGGTCGCCGCCGCGGTGGGGTGACGGAAGCGCGTCGGGCGGCGTGAGGTCCTCGTAGCACTCGGCAGCAATCGCGGCACCGACGCGCTTCTCGATCACTCGGTCTATTCGGTAGGTCCGCGTCACGCCGCGCGTGCGCACGGACACCTCGTCGCCGGCGGCGACCCTCGACGCAGGCTTGGCCGCGGTGCCGCCGACTCGCACTCGACCGGAGGAGCACGCCTCGTTGGCCGCGGAACGTGTCTTGAACAGGCGCACCGCCCACAACCATTTGTCGACCCGAACACTGCTCATGGCCACACGGTGACCGTCACGAACGCTTCTGGATCCGGGCCCACTCGTCGCGAAGGCCGACGGTGCGATGGAAGACCAACGACCGATCGGCGTCGTGGGCGAAATAGCCGAGGCGTTCAAACTGGACAACGTCGCCAAGAGGCGTGTCGGCCAGGGCCGGTTCGAGCTTCGCCCCACCCACGATGCGCATGGATTCGGGGTTCAACGAGTCGAGCGGATCAGCACCGTCGGCACCTGGGTGCGGATCGGTGAACAGCCGCTCATAGAGCCGCACCTCGGCATCGACTGCGTGCGCGGCCGACACCCAGTGAATCGTCGCCTTGACCTTGCGTCCGTCGGGTGCCTGCCCACCGGACGTCTGCGGGTCGTAGGTGCAACGGACTTCGACGACCTCGCCGGCATCGTCGGTCACGACGTCGGTGCAGGTCACGAAGTATCCCGAGCGCAGCCGGACCTCGCGCCCCGGCGCCAGACGGAAGAACTTCTTCGGCGGATCGAGCATGAAGTCGTCTCGCTCGATCCACAGCTCGCCGCTGAACGGAACCTCGCGGGTGCCAGCGGCTTCGTCCTCCGGATTGTTCACCGCGTCGCGCATTTCGACGACTGGTGCACCGGTCTCGTCGGTCGGCCAGTTGGTGATGACGAGCTTCAGCGGGTCGAGCACCGCCATCCGGCGCAGGGCGGTTCGGTTCAGCTCGGTGCGGATGAACGACTCGAGCAGCTCGATCTCGGTTGTGCCCGAGAAGCGTCCAACACTGATGTGGGAGCAGAAGTCACGAATCGCCTTGGCCGGGTAGCCGCGCCGACGCAGCCCGCTGAGTGTGGGCATCTGGGCGTCGTCCCAACCCTCGACCTTGCCGCTCTCGACCAGGGCCGCAAGCTTGCGCTTGGAGGTGACGATGTAGGTCAATCCCAGCCGGCCGAACTCGGTCTGGCGAGGGCGATCCTTCGGCAACGCGTCGAGGTTGTCGAGGAACCAGTCGTAGAGCTCGCGGTTGTTCTCGAACTCGAGCGTGCAGAACGAATGCGTGACCTCTTCGATCGCATCGCTCTGCCCGTGTGCCCAGTCGTAGTTCGGATAGATGCACCAGGCATCGCCGGTCCGATGATGCTCCGCATGGCGGATGCGATACATCAGCGGGTCGCGCATGACCATGTTCGGGTGGGTCATGTCGATCTTGGCCCGCAAGACCTTCTCGCCGTCGCCGAACTCGCCGGCTCGCATGCGCCGGAACAGATCGAGGTTCTCCTCGACCGACCGTTCGCGGTACGGGCTGGCCGTGCCCGGCGTGGTGAAGTTGCCCCGCGTCGCCGAGATCGTGTCCGCGTCCTGATCGTCGACATAGGCCAAGCCCTTGCCGATCAGCTCCTCAGCCCAGGTGTACAACTGCTCGAAGTAGTCGCTGGCGAACAGCGGCCCCCGGTTCGTTCGGAATCCGAGCCACTCGATGTCGCGTTCGATCGCCTCGACGAACTCATCGTCTTCCTTCTCGGGATTCGTGTCGTCGTAGCGGAGGTTGCAGGTGCCCCCGAACTCGTCGGCGACGCCGAAGTTCAGACAGATCGACTTGGCGTGGCCGATGTGCAGATAGCCGTTCGGTTCCGGCGGGAAGCGGGTCTGCACCCGACCGTCATAGGTGCCCGCCTGATTGTCCTCGCGGATCAGATCACGGATGAAGTCGGAGACGTCCGCCTCGGCTACCTCGGATTCGCGGCTCGCGCCCGTATCTGACACCCCGTGACTCTAGTGTTCACCGACTCGATCCGGCCCGGGATTCCCTCCCCGGACACCCGGTGCCAGCCACAGTTCGTGACACGTAACGTCTGGTGCCTGGCACGATTCGTTACATTCGGCGCCTTGAGCGTTCCACCACCTGGCACGGGCTATTTCGTCGCCCCAGCCAACGGTCCGGGCCCGGCAGTGTTGGTCATCCCGTCGCCGTGGGGCCTGACGACGTCACTCAAGCAACGCGCCGATGAACTCGCCGAGGCCGGGTTCAGCGTGCTCGTACCCGATCTCAACGACGGCACGGTTGCGTCCGACGAGGCGGAGGCCGACCGCACCCTCGTCGAGATGGACATGAACGTCGCGGCGTCGCTCGTCCAGTCGTCGCTGCGGCTCTTGCGATCCGCCGCGGCCGACCCGTCCGATCCGATCGGCGTGCTCGGGTTCGCGGCCGGCGCCTCGTGGGCACTGTGGCTCGCGGAACGGCTGGCCGACGATGTCGCTGCCGTCGTCGGCTTCTACGGCACCCAGTCCCTGACCTTCCGGGACACTCGCGCCGCATTCCTGCTGCACTTCGGCGCGCACGACACCGTCGTGACCGACGACGAGGTCGCGTTGCTGGGGCTGAACCTGCAGATGGCCGGCGCCGACTTCCGGATCGAACGCCACGACCACGCCGGCCACGGTTTCGCCGAAGCAGAGCGTCCCACCTTCAACGGCAAGGTGGAGGCGATCTCATGGCGCCAAAGCCTCGACTTCCTCGCCGAGCACTTGCGAAAGCGTCGCTAGTTCGCGAAGGCTTCGAGCGCCGCTCGGTTCTGCTCGACGAACTCGGCCTCGTACCGCTCGGCGATCTCCTGGATCTCCGCGGGGCTATCACCGGCGCATTCGAGCGAAGCGACAGCCGTCGCGATCTCCAGGTCCTGCAGTTGCTGCAGTTCCTGCTCCTGCTCGTCACTGAGGCCCGCATCGGCAATGGCTTGGATCGCACCGAGGACGGCCGCGCCTCGACCACCCGCCGCACCACCGGGCGCTCCAGCGCCGGCGGCACCGGACTCGACGAAGAACGAGCGCAACAGGGGGCGGAGCTCCGCCCGAAAGACGTCGCGAGCCTCGTCGGCATCGGCGTAGTCGAATCCACGGTCGAGCATGCAGGCCGACCATTCCCGTTGTAGCTCGCCGAGCCGCGGATCGGCGTCGATCCGTTCCTGGAGCGCCGCGAACTCGTCGCCGAGTTCGGCAAGCGCTGCGAAGTCGCCACGAACGATGCGCTGCGCCTCGACCCGACAACCGCCAGTCGCCTGAAGACCACCACCGGGTGGAAGCACCTCGCCGGTCTCGGGGTCGATCAACTCCCCTTGCTCGTTTCGTTCCGGCGGCGCACCACGCAATGCGAACTGCCACGCGTCGCGTTCACCTTCGCTGAGCGTCGCCAGATGCTGTTCGTTTGCGTCGACCTCATCGGCTCCGAGGTCGACCTCACCCTCGAAAATGGCGTCGAAGCGGGTCGAGATCCCAAAGCCCTCGGTTGCGGCATAGTCCTCGACCGAAACCCCGTCGTCATCGGAACGAAGGAAGAACTGGAGGCCCTCGGTCACATCTCGCGGTGTGTAGGTGAAGCCCTCGGCCTGCATGCAACGCTGGATCTCAACTTCGATGCGGCGCTGTTCCTCGGCGATGGCTTCGTCGTCGAGGCCTGCGGCGAAGCCGCCGCGGCCTCCGAGGCCGCCTTGGCCCCGCGCGCTCCGAAGAACCAAGGCTGCGGTGCCGAGATAGTCCTCGATCGTCTCCGGCGCATCGGTGCCGTTCCCGGCTGAATCGCCGCTCGAGGCAGCTGCCGCAACCTCGGATGCCTCATCGCCCGTGGAGGACGAACTGGTCTCGGAAGAACCTGCGCCGGAGAAGGCACTCGGCTCGCTCGACGAATCCGTCCCACCACAGGCCGCTGCGATCAAGGCCACCGCGACGAGCATCGCGGACGCGGCCCGCGGCGAATGGAGTTTCTGCATGGCACCCACGCTTTCACCTGAGGGTAAGAAGGGCGTAAAGAGCCCCAGATCAGGGTTGGTGCGAGGTCGGGAAGGTCGCCGCGAGTTCCTCCTCGGACGGAGTGGCGTCGCGCTGGGCTTCGTCGGGCAGCAGCTGTTGGATCTTGCGCATGAGCTTCTCGGTCGCCGGCCGGGGTTTGGACCGCGCAGTCACGATGTAGGGCTCACCGACGTCGATCGAGACATCGGGACGACCGAGCAGGTCCAGTCGCGGCAGGCGCTGGTTGCGTGGCCAGACCTGCTCCGTTCCCCACAGGCCGACCGGGACCAGCGGTGCGCCCGTGCGCTGGGCGAGTCGCACGGCGCCGGTGTGGCCCCGCAGCGTGGCTTTGAAGAAGGCCTCGCCTCGTGGAATCGTGCCCTGCGGAAGGATCACCACGACCTCGCCACCCTCGAGCGCCGCAGCAGCCGCGTCGAGCGGGGCCGACGAACCCGAGCCGCGATCAACCGAGATGGTTCCGAGTGCCGCCGTCACTTGCCCGATCACGGGCGTCTCGAGCACTTCCTTCTTGGCGAGGAACCGCAGCGGGCGCTTGATCGCGGCGGCGAGGTAGCCGAGCGCCAGCGGGTCGAAGTAGCTCCGGTGATTGGCCGCGAGGATCACCGGACCCCGACGCGGAATCCGCCTCGCCCCGCGAATCGTGATGTCAGCGAAGACATTGCGCTTCGGATCGAAGAACGGAAAGGCGAGCTCCTGACCTTCGAGCCCAGCAACCGCCGGCACGCCGTCGGGCCGTTCGAAGTCCCGCGCCGTCCACCGCCGAGTCCGGGCAACGGCCTGCAGCCGAAGATCGGGATTGACGGCGACCGGATGACCGACGAGCTCGAGCAGCGGGACGTCGTACCAGCTGTCGCTGTACGCCCAGCTCTCGGTCAGGTCGACCGCGTGTTCGCCCGCCCACGCAGCAACCGCAGCCGCTTTGTCGCGGCCCCACAGGTAGGCACCGTCGATCGTGCCGTCGTACACCCCGTGCACTGCCCGGTACCGGGTCGACAGGACCTCGTCGAAGCCCAGGGCCCGACCGAAGGGTGCGACGAGGTCGTAGGGCGAGGTCGTCGCCAGCACGAGCAGTGCCCCCGATGCCTTGTGGCGTTCGATCTCAGACCGAGCGTGCGGCAGGACCCGGCTGGCGAGCACATCGGCGGCCAACAATGCGGCCGCTTCGACGTCAGCTCGACGACGGCCAGCGAACAGGCGCGCCGACTGGCGGGCCAGCCGCATCGAGATCGGGTCTTCCCCGAAACGTTCGTAGAAGCGAAACAGCAGCGACTGCCCCGGCACGCTGGGTGTCTCGACGCCCACCTCGGACAACTTGGCCCCGAAGATCTCGGCGCTCGAACCCGAGATCAGGGTCCGATCGAGGTCGAACACGGCCGCAGTCGCCACGACGTCACCCTAGCTCTGGGGTCGCACAACCTGGCCGCTGACCGGCCAACCGGCGTCCGCGCGAACCCAGCGGAAAAAGGAAGAAGGAGCTGGTTCGAGCGAACCAACTCCTTCGTAGCTCGGATCCCGGTGGGGGGGTATGTGGGACCCGATGCTTCGCGCTTGCGGTGATGCTTGGGGGGATGCATCTCCGCTGCGACGTTGTTTAGTGTGAAACACCGCAGCACCAAAGTCCAACACTTCAATTCGATACCAACTATCACGAATAGTGATACTTTGATGCTCTCGCATTCTCCCGAAGAGAACGCGAGGGACCCCAACCACCCGTCGCCGGAAGGGCCACCACGATGGATGTCCGCCAACTCGAGGCCTTCCTTGCCGTCGTCGACCACGGCTCGTTCTCCGCGGCCGCAACCGCACTGTTCACGGTGCAATCGAACATCTCGAGCCATGTCGGGCGACTCGAAGACGAAGTCGGTGCACCCCTCCTGGACCGCCGCAGTCGCCAACTCACCCCAGCCGGGATCGCGGTCGAACGGCGTGGCCGCGAGGTACTCCGCCAGATCTCGGGGATCGAGGACGACCTGGCCTCGCTCGAGGAGCGCATCATCGGCGAGATCGAGTGCGGAACGACTCCCTCGGTCGGCCTCTGGATTCTGCCGACCGCCCTTGCCGAGACCACGCGAGCATGGCCGGAAGTCACGGTCACCATCGTCGAGGCCCAGTCCGATGCGTTGATGCAGCAGGTGCTCGTCGGTCGGCTGGACATGGCCATCACGACCAACACCCGCTCGGCCGACGCCGCCGTCGAGCCGCTGTTCGACGAGGACATCGTCGCCGTGTTCGCCGACGAGCATCCGCTTGCCACCGCCGAGGCGGTCAGTCTCGCCCAGCTTGCCGAACAGACCCTTCTCCTCCCCCTCCCCGACAACCCGTTGTATCGACACATCGCCCAGGCATTCGACCAGGTGCGGCTGCCGCTCCGAGCGCCCATCGAGGTCGGCAGCAGTGCCCTCGTCGCCGCCATGGCTGGGAAGGGCCTGGGCGTCGCATTGGTTCCGGCGACCGCGACCCATGACAGCACCGAGTTCGGGGGACGCCGGGTGCCCATCGCTGATCTGGCACCTCGTGAGGTTGCACTCACCACGCGAGCCGGCCACCCGCCATCGGCGGCTGCCGGGGTTGTGGCAGACATCATCGTCGAGACGGCGCGTGCGGCCGCCTCGACCATGCCCGGTTGTCGGGTGCGATCCGATCGCAACGCCAACGGATTCTGATACCAATAGGGCCGTGTCTCCTCAGCCATCGGCGCCTGCCGAGCCTTCCAACACGACCCCGGTTCCCCTGCGGACCGGCATCGACGGCTCGGTCAAGGCTGGGGTGCGCCCGATCGGGGGCATTCCCGTCGCGAGCTTCACGATCGTGGGGGACCTCCAGTCACTGAGCCAGGCCGATGCCTACACGATCAGTGCCGTCTGCGAGCTCGCAAGGAGCAAGGGCCACCCGGTCGTCGGCTTCGTCCAATCGACGGGCGCCGACGTGCGCGAGGGCCTCACCGCAGCGCACGGCTGGGGCACTGCGGCACGAGCGATGATTCGATGCTCGGGAATCGTGCCCACGGTGCTCGTCGTCACCGGCCCGGTCGTGTCGGGCCCTGCCCTCATGCTCGGCATCGCCGACCTCGTCGTCATGGTCGACAACACCTACGCCTTCGTCTCGGGACCAGCGATGGTCGAGCAGTTCACCGGCTTGCCCGTCGAACACGATGAGCTCGGCGGTGCTTCCACGCACGCGACGCGCAGCGGCGTCGCGACCGTGGTCGTTCCCGACGAAGACGCGGCCATCGAAATGGTCGAGGAGCTGCTTTCGTACCTACCGGAGTCCAACGCGGCGCTCGCGCCGTTTCGGCCAACGAACGATCCCGGCGACCGGCCCTGCCCGGAACTGCACGAGGTGGTCCCGGCCTCGGCGACCGGCAGCTACGACGTTCGCGAGGTCATGGGCGCCCTGGCCGACGATGGTGTCATCACCGAACTCCGCAGCCGCTGGGCCGCCAACCTGGTCACCGCATTCGCCAACGTCGGCGGTCACAGTGTGGGCATCCTCGCGAATCAGCCCCAGGTCCTCGCGGGCACCCTCGACATCGCCGCCAGCCAAAAGGGCGCCCGGTTCGTCGCTCTCTGTGACGCGTTCAACGTGCCCCTGATCACGTTGGTTGACACCCCGGGCTTCCAACCGGGTAAGGATCTCGAATGGCGGGGCATGATCCGCCACGGCGCCGAGCTCGCGTTCGCGTACGCCCGGGCGACCGTTCCCCGCATCTCGATCACGCTGCGCAAGAGCTACGGCGGCGCCTACATCGTCATGGACTCCAAGCCGATGGGCAACGACATTGCCATGGCTTGGCCGACCGCCGAGATCGCCGTGATGGGCGCCAAGGGCGCCGTCGAGATCATCCATCGGCGTGCCGAGGCCGACGAGCGCGCCGAGCTCGAGGCCGACTACGAAGCCCGGCTCCTCAACCCCTACATCGCCGCCGAGCGTGGCGCGATCGACATGGTGATCGACCCCGCCGACAGCCGTCGCCAGGTCGCCGACGCCCTCGATCTCTTGGCGACCAAGCGCGAGCGCCTACCCCGACGTCGCCACGACAACTCCCCCCTCTAGAAACCGTTCACGCCGCGGCGAACCGCACTACCACGCGCCGGCCGCCGGTCGCTGCGAGTTACGCCATTCGAAGCATGTCCATGTAGTCTCGGGCCGCTGGCCCGTCTCCCCCCAATTCGAAGGAAGTTCCGTGTCCGAATCCCTCACGATCACCGACAACCGCACCGGCGAGTCGTTCGAAGTTCCGATCGTCAACGGTGGCGTCGACAGCGGCGCGTGGAAGAGCAGTTTGCCCGGCCTCTGGTTCAACGATCCGGGATACACGACGACCTCGTCCTGTGAGAGCTCGATCACCGAGATCAAGGGCGACGAGGGGATCCTTCGCTACCGCGGTTACCCCATCGAGCAGCTGGCCGAACAGTCCACCTACCTCGAGGTCGCCTATCTGTTGGTGCACGGCGAGCTGCCTGACAAGGGCCAGTACGACCAGTGGACCCACGACATCACACACCACACGTACACCCACGAGAACTTCCGCCGCCGCTTCATCGATGGGTTCCACTTCAACGCCCACCCGATGGGCATGTTGATCTCGTCGGTCGCTGCGATGGGCACCTTCTACCCCGAGTCGAAGGACATCGAGGATCCTGCCAACCGGATGCTCCAGATCACCCGCATGATCGCCAAGCTGCCCACGCTCGCTGCCGCTGGTTACCGCTTCTCGATCGGCATGCCGTACGTGTTCCCGGAGAACGACCTGTCGTTCCCGCACAACTTCCTGTCGATGATGTTCAAGGTCGCCGAGGACAAGTACGAGACCGACCCCGCCATCATTCGGGCGCTGGACATCCTGTTCATCCTCCACGCCGACCACGAGCAGAACTGCTCGACGGCCACCGCGCGGACCGTGGGGAGCTCGCACGCCGACCCCTACTCGGCCGTCGCCGCAGCCGCCGCCGCCCTCTATGGACCGCGACATGGCGGCGCCAACGAGGCCGTGCTGAACATGCTCGACGAGATCGGCAGCTATGACCAGGTCGACGACTTCATCGCCGGCGTCAAGCGCGGCGAGCGCCGCCTGATGGGCTTTGGCCACCGGGTGTACAAGAACTACGACCCCCGTGCCGCGATCATCAAGGAAGCCGCCGATGCGGTGTTCGCCGTCACCGGCTCGAACCCTCGCCTCGACATCGCCCTCAAGCTCGAAGAAGCCGCCCTCAACGACGAGTACTTCAAGTCACGCAAGCTCTACCCGAACGTCGACTTCTACTCGGGTCTGATCTACCAGTCGCTGGGTTTCCCGTCCGAGATGTTCACCGTGCTCTTCGCCATTCCGCGTGTGTCCGGCTGGCTCGCCCACTGGAACGAAATGCTCGAGCAAGACGCCCGCATCACGCGTCCGCGCCAGCTCTACACCGGTGCCGACGAGCGTGCGTTCGTGCCGATGGAGAACCGCTGAGGCCAGGCCCCGCCTTGCGGCGCCGCTACACCCGATAGGCGAGACCGAGGCGTTCGAGCTGATCGATCGCCTGGTCGCTGGCGACCCCGAGCATGCAGGCCAGTGCCCGCAGGTCGTCGGATCGCACCGTCAGGACCTTGCCGTTGAAGTCCTGGCGCTGAACTTGAATACCGCGCAGATAGCGGTTCACGAGCTCGGCCTCGGAGCCTTCGAGAAGCCGCAACTTCTCCAGGTCGATCGTCATCGTCTGCCGTGCGAACGGGACGCTGACCGGCATGTCGTCGCCGTCGTCCTCTCGCTCCATCTCGGGCAGCAGCTGCGCGACGGGCACGCTGTAGAGCTCGGCCAACCGTTGTAAGCGTGGGACCGAGATCGCCCGCTCGCCGCGCTCGTAGGCGCCGAGTACCGACGCCTTGAACTCTTTGCCCGATGCAGCTTCGACATCGAGCAGCGACATGCGCTTCTGGCGGCGGATACCGCGCAGCCGCTCGCCTACCCGCTGAATGTAGGCATCATCCGCCGTGTGAACTTCTTCGCTCATGATCCTTGCGACTTGAGGTCGTGGCGGTGGAAACCACCGCGCGTGACATTGCCGTCACAGGCTAGTCGGAACGGCCCATCTGTCGCAGGGATGTCAGTTGAAACACTGCGGCAAGAGCCGCAGTCTCGGAGCGGAGGACCGTTGGTCCCAGGTCGAAGGTCGCGGGCAGCGTGAGACGCTCCTGCTCGGACCAGCCGCCTTCGGGCCCCACGGCGATGGCTCGAGCACCCCGCGCCGCGTCAGAGGATTGAGCTGTGCCCGAGTCCGGACCCGAGGGGACGAAGTCGGCTCGAGCCAGCGGTCCGCGGCGGCCGGCCTCGACCTGGTCAGTGACCGCGGCCAGGTCATCGACGATCTCGACCTGGGGCAGGTCGACCCGCCGACTCTGCATGGCGGCTTCGCGTGCGACCCGATCAAGCCGTTGCTGCGCCTTGCGACGCTTGTCCGAGTCCCACCTCGGCACCGAGTGGTCGCCGCCGAACACGACGATGTGATCAACCCCGAGCTCGGTCGCCTTCTGGACGACCAGCTCGGGCTTGCCGGACTTGGTCAGCGCGAAGGCGATGGTGATGGGCCACTCCGGCGTGGGCTCAACGATGATCGGCCCGATCGGGCTCGGCGACGCTGCGAACGACGCACAACGCCACCGCCGCTGGGCATCACTGATCGTCAGCGAGTCGCCGTCACGCAGACGAAGGGACTTGGCCAGATGGTGATGGTCGTCGGGATCGAGTCGGGGCGCGTCAAGGTCTTCGACGAACGCATGGGGTCCGCGCTGTTGCCGAAGGTCGGGTACCGGGTCTTCGGGCACGGAACGGTCGACGGTGATCAGCCGAGCGCCGAGCGAATCCGGCTGAGTAGCGAACGGCTCTCACTGACCTCGTCGCCGCGGGCGGCGGCAAACTGGCGGAGGATCTCCTCCTGCTCGTTGGTCAGCCGCTCGGGGACCACACACACTGCGACGACTCGGAGATCGCCGCGCCGACCTCCCTGAAGCGAGGGAACACCGGCGCCAGCGATCCGGAACGTCTTGCCCGTCTGGGTGCCCGGAGCGATTTCGATCGTCTCGGTGCCTTCGAGCGTCTCGAACTCGATCTCGCCTCCGAGCGCGGCGACGGTCATCGGCACGGCAAGCTCGGCGAGCAGATCATTGCCGCTGCGCTCGAATCGATCATGGGGCCGTACGCGAACCCGCACATAGAGGTCACCGAAGCCGGCGCTGCGCACGCCGGCGGCGCCGCGTCCGTTCAGGCGCAATGTCGCCCCGGTGTCGACGCCCGCAGGAACGTCGACGGTGTAGGTGCGGTCGTCGATGATGCGACCTTGCCCGCTGCAGACTTCGCAGGGATCACTGATGGTCTCACCGGCGCCGTCGCAGTCCGGACAGATTGCGGTGGAGACCATCTGCCCGAGGATCGACCGGCGGACCTGCCGAACCTGCCCCACACCACCGCAGGTCTCGCACGACGCGACCGACGACCCGTCTACGGCGCCCGTGGCTTCGCATGGCTCACAGGGAACGTAGGTGCGTAGATCGACGTCCTGTTCGCTGCCGAGCACGGCTTCCTCGAACGAGACATCGATGACCATCTCCAGGTCGTCGCCACGGGTGGGCCCGGCCGTGCGCCCACCCCCGCCGAAGCCGGAGAACGGACTGTTGCCGCCGAAGAACGCATCGAAAATGTCGCCGAAGCTGGCACCGTCAAACGGATTGCCACCCGCCCCGGTCTCGCCAAACCGGTCATAGTGCGCTCGCTTCTCCGGATCGCTCAAGGTCTCGTAGGCCTTGGCGACCTCCTTGAAACGCGACTCGGCATCGGCATCACCGGGATTGCGGTCGGGATGCAGCTCTCGCGCCAGTTTGCGGAAGGCTCGCTTGATCTCGTCGGGCGAGGCGGAGCGCCCGACGCCAAGCAGGTCGTAATAGTCGGCCATCGTTCAGCCCCGCGTCAGATGCTCGCCGAGCTCAGCCGAGACGACAGCGACCGCCGCCAGCGCCTGCGGATAGTTCATGTGGGTGGGCCCGAGCACACCGATCGAGCCGGCCTCGCTTCCGTCGACCTCGTAGGGCGCGACAACGATCGAGCACTCGTTGAGGTTCTGTACCCCGGTCTCGGCTCCGATGGCGACGCTGAGGCCTCGGTCAAGTACGTCGCGGATGAGCGATACCACGAGCAACTGGCGTTCGAAGAGCTGGAGGATGTGGGCCACGGTTTCGGTCTCATCGAAGGCGCCGGCCACGCGGGCGCGCCCTCCGACGTGCACTCGAGGCTCGTCGTTGCTTCCGGTGAGGGCACCGATTGCGGTGGCGACGAGGCCGTCGACGTCGGGATCGCCGGACGGGATCGCCGAGAACTCGTGAGCGTCGACCATCGTGGTTTCGAGCATCGACTGCGCTCGCAAGATCTGGTCCGAGGACATGGCGTGGGTCAACTCGATGGTCCGGCGCTCTATTCCGCCGGTCGACAGCACGACGACGAGCAGCAGGACCTGGGGTTCGAGCTCGACGAGTTGCACGGCGCGGACCGTTGCCGTCACGGACCGCGGGGCGACGACGACCGAAGCCGACCCGGTCACGCCGGCGAGCAGGCGGCTGGTGTCGGTGAGGATGCGTTCGAGCTCACCGTGGCTCGTGGCGAAGAAGTCGGTGATGCGCTGATTGATGGTGGCGTCGAGCTGGGACGGACCCATCAAGGCATCGACGAAGTAGCGGTACCCCTTGTCGGTGGGCACGCGGCCGGCGCTGGTGTGCGGCTGATGAAGAAAACCCTCGTCTTCCAGCGCACTCAGTTCTTTCCGAACCGTGGCCGAGGAGACCGTGACCGAACTCTGATCCGTGACCAGGCCCGAGCCGACTGGACGCGCGGTCGCCATGTACTCCTCAACGACCGCTTGCAGAATCGCTTCTTTGCGCTCACTGAGCCGAACTGCGTCCTCCATTGCGGCTTCAGGCTAGCGCCCGAACGACCCCCAACCCGGTCCGGGCGGGGCCGGCCGCTCGCGTGGATCAGAGGTCAGCTGCGAGCGTCGATGATGCTCTGGATGCGCCCGCCGAGGGTTGGGATGGCCTCGCACAGGTCCCGGAAGTCCCAGCCGATCATCGAGGCGACGTGGCTTCGCTCGGTGGCTACGACCCGGGCATTCCGCGGCTCGTCGCTTGCGACGCCCATCTCGCCGAAACACTGTCCCGGCCCGAGCGTGGCGACGGAGCTGAAGTCCTGCAGGACTTCGACCTCGCCATCGAGCACCACGAAGAACCGGTAGCTGAAATCGCCCTCGCGGGTCAGCGTGCTGCCGGCGAGTACCTCGTCGACCTGCAGCTTCTCGGCACACATTGCGAGTTCGGCATCGGTCAGGTCGGCGAAGACCGAGCCATCCTGTTGCGCCAGTTCGGTGAGCGTGTTGACGTCCATGCCTTGTACCCCATCGGTGTTTTCACGCCGGGGACCCCTCCCCGACCTGTTCTACGCTAGATCGCCTTTCCCAGGCATTGGGCGAAGCACTTCACATAATGGCGGTGACAGCCGACACCGACAACCGACACACCCCGACCGCGGCTCGTCGACGACGGTCCCACGAAAACCTGAGCGTCGTGCCCTACTCGTCGAGCTTGAGTGCGGAGATGAAGGCTTCTTGGGGGACATCGACACGGCCGATCGACTTCATCCGCTTCTTGCCCTCTTTCTGCTTCTGGAGCAGCTTGTTCTTGCGGGTGACGTCACCGCCGTAGAGCTTGGCGGTGACATCCTTGCGGAACGCCTTGACCGTCTGGCGGGCGATGATCGAGCCACCGATGGCGGCCTGGATCGGCACGTCGTACTGCTGGCGCGGGATCAGCTCCTTGAGCTTCTCGGTCATCCGGCGCCCGTAGTCGTAGGAATTGTCCCGGTGAACGATCGAGCTGAATGCATCGACCTGCTCACCCTGCAGGAGGATGTCGACCTTGACCAGGTCGCCCTTGTCCCAACCATCGGGCTCGTAGTCGAGGCTGGCATAGCCCTGGGTGCGGCTCTTGAGCTGGTCGAAGAAGTCCATGACGACTTCGGCCAGCGGAAGTCGGTACACGAGCTCGATGCGCTCGGGCGACAGGTACTCCATGCGCTCCATGACGCCGCGTCGGGTCTGGCACAGGTCCATGAGCGTGCCCGTGTACTCGCTCGGCGAGATGATCGTGGCCTTGAGGTACGGCTCGTTGACACCGTCGTATTCGGCCGGCGACGGCATCTCCGATGGGTTGTCGATCAGCAGTTCCTCGCCGCTGGACATGTCGACCCGGTACTCGACCGACGGGGCGGTGGCGATCAGGCTGAGGTTGAACTCGCGCTCGAGGCGCTCGCGCACGATCTCCATGTGCAACAACCCCAGGAACCCGCAGCGAAAGCCGAAGCCGAGCGCACCCGAAGTCTCGGGCTGGTAGGTGAACGACGAATCGTTGAGCCGCAGCTTCTCCAATGACTCGCGAAGCGTGGAGTACTCGTCGCCATCGATCGGATACAAGCCACAGAACACCATCGGCTTGGGCTCGCGATAGCCGTCGAGCGCGTCGGTCGCTCCCTTGCGGGCGTCGGTGACCGTCTCACCCGAGCGCGCCTCGCCGACATCCTTGATGCCGGCGATGAGATAGCCGACCTCGCCGGCGGACAGGGCCTTGACCGGCTGGTTGTCGGGCGTGCGAACGCCGATCTCGTCGACCGGATGATTCGTGTTGGCCTGCATGAAGTGCACGGCCTGTTCAGCCTCGATCTTCCCGTTGACCACCCGCAGCGAGCTGACCACGCCGCGGTACTGATCGAAGTGCGAGTCGAAGATCAGGGCTTGGAGCGGCGCGTCGGGGTCACCCTCGGGCGCCGGGATCTGCTCAATCACCGCGTCGAGCAGCTCCGGAACACCTTCGCCGGTCTTGGCGCTGATCGGAAGGACCTCTTCGGCGGCGATACCGAGAATGTTCTCGATCTCGGCGGCGTACTTCTCGGGCTCGGCCGCCGGCAGGTCGATCTTGTTCAGCGCTGCGACGATCTCGAGGTCGTTTTCCAATGCCAGATAGCTCGTGGCCAAGGTCTGGGCCTCGATCCCTTGGGCGGCGTCGACCAGCAGGATCACGCCTTCGCACGCTGCGAGCGAGCGACTGACCTCGTAGCCGAAGTCGACGTGGCCCGGCGTGTCGATCAGGTTGATGATGTGCCCCCGGTATTCGAGGCGTACCGACTGCAGCTTGATGGTGATCCCACGCTCGCGTTCGAGCTCCATCGTGTCGAGATACTGGGCACGCATGTCGCGTGCTTCCACCGCACCGCACAGCTCGAGCATGCGATCCGCGAGGGTCGATTTGCCATGATCGATGTGGGCGATGATCGCGATGTTGCGGATCTTGTCGAGGCTCATGTGAACCCCTGAGGATACGTGGGGAAACCCGTGATCATGCCGCTAGCATCACGTGGTCCGATTCGGCCGCGATGGCCGCGCGCCCCCTAGAACAACCCGCAGCTCTGCAGCCCGTACCGCGAGCCATCACCAACACCGGAATCACTGTCATGGCAAACATCAAGTCCGCAATCAAGCGCAATCGCCAGAACGAGAAGCGCCGTCAGCGCAACAAGCAGGTCTCGTCCCAGATGAAGACCTACACCAAGAAGGCGCTCGCCGCCGCTGGCACCGACGAAGAGGCCGAGAGCCTCCGCCTGGCCTACAAGTACATCGACAAGGCCGCCAGCAAGGGCGTCATCCACGACAATGCCGCCGCTCGCAACAAGAGCCGCCTCACCAAGGCCGTCCAGGCCGGCGGTTCCAGCGAGGACTAGCACCTCACAACCTGCGCACACCGCTTCCCCACCGTCGGAACGAGGGGAAGCACCTCGACGCCCGCTCGCCGAGTCACGACGACTCGCGGCGGGCGTTTGCGCGCGGTGTTGCCTTCCAGGCGAGCCGTTCAAGGCCACGGAGGCCCAGCCCACCCTCCAGGCGAGCCGTTCACGGCCACGGAGGCCCAGCCCACCCTCCAGGCGAGCCGTTCACGGCCACGGAGGCCCAGCCGAGCAGCGCTACAGCCGGGCCAGGCGGGCGATGAGGACTTCGAGGACCTGCTCGGGTTCTGCTGCGGTGGCGCCGCGCAAGTCGACGTCGGCGTCGGCGATCAGCCCCCACGCGCGCTTGACGTTGTCGGGGCCCATGCGTCGGGCCTGCTGGATGGCCTTCTTGATCGGGAACGTGCTGCCCTTCGCCCCGAGGAACGCGGCCGCATCCTTCTCGCCACCAACCGGCGCGCCGTCGAGCGAGGCCATGCGCTGGTAGTGCGTGGTCAGCGTCGCCAGAATCGCCAGCGGGTGTCGCTCGCCGCCGTGCATCATGCGCCGAGCGGTCCGCAGCGCCTCGGGGATGTCCCCGCCGGCGATCGCATCGGTCAGGTCCCAGGGCGGCACATCGCCCGCGCCGCCGAGATAGGGCTTGACGTGATCGATGCTGAGCTTGGTTTCGGTCCCGAAGGTCGACTCGAGGGACTGGAGGATCCCGCCGAGGCGATTCACGTCATCGCCGAGGTGATCGCCGAGCATCCGCCGGGCCCCGCGATCGAGATCGATACCCGATGCTCGTAGTTGCGCATCGATGTAGCCGTCGGCCTCGCGGCCTCCGACGTCGGTCTTGGTGATCGTGACCTTCAGCGACTTGAGGAGATCGTTGAGCTTCTTCGGCAGCCCGGTCGTGCGCTTGTTCAGGGCCGGTCCGCGGCTCCACACCAGGATCAAGTGGGTGGTGTCGAGCGGGTTCTCGAGGTACGCGACCAGCGACTCCACGCTGTCTCCGGTCGAAAACCGCGCCAGATGATGGCCCACGACGACTCGTCGGTCGGTGAGCATCGGCGGCGTCTGCGCGGCATCGACGAGCGGCGCAATCGAGTACTGCTCGTCGACGAGATAGTCCGGCTCGTTCAGCTCAGCGAGGGCGAAGTCGGCGGGTTCGTCGCCGAGCGCCTCCTTGATCGCCGCCCGCACCGCCTGGTCCAGAAGCACGCTGTCGGTGCCGCTGAAGACCTGAATCGCCGTCATGCCAGCCACTCTCTCATGCGACGGTCATCTCACGCGAAGGTCATCGTGTCCGGGGCTGCCACACCACGCGTTTCGAGGAGGATCGCAACCGTGTCGGCGACCCGGCGACTTCCCCGGACGTCATGGGCGCGCAGCACGCGAGCGCCGGCCATGATCCCGGCGACATGCGCCGCGTGGGTGGCGTTGGCCCGGTTGTCGACCGGCGCGCCGGTGATGTGGCCGAGAAAACCCTTGTTCGACGCCGAGAGAAACGTTGGATACCCGAGTTCGGCGATCCGGCGTGTGCCCACGAAGAGCAACTCGGTGGACATCGCTGCGTTCTTGCCCAAATCCAAGGCGTGGTCGAGGATGATGCGTTCGCGAGGAATGCCGGCCGCTTCGGCCCACGCAGCCCGCTCGGCCAAGAAGTCGACCACATCGGCCACGACGTCGTCATAGATGGGGTTGGGGTCGTCGAGCCGCGGTGCCGTACGAACGTGGCTGGCCACGACCGAGCCGCCGGCTGCTGCGGCGACATGCAACATCTCGGGATCGGCGAACCCGCTGGTGTCATTCGCAACCGATGCGCCGGCCTCGAAGCAGGCTGTCGCGACGGCGGCGCGGAACGTGTCCACCGAAATCGGCACGTCGAAGCGTTCGACAAGGGCCTCAACGGCCGGGACCACCCGGTCGAGCTCCTCATCGACGCCGACCTCGTCGCCCGGCTTGAGCCGGATCCCGCCGATGTCGAGAAAGTCTGCGCCTCTGTCGACATGCTCCTGGGCCTTGGCCAGGAATTCGTCGAGGCCGAAGTACTCGCCGCCATCGAAGAACGAGTCCGGCGTCCGATTCAGGATCCCCATCACGAGGGCCCGAGTCGAGATGTCGAACCGGTGGGAGCCGAGCGCCAACTGCACCCCGGCAAGCTAGCAACCGTCGGCCGCGGCGAGGCTGAGTCCGCGGGGGTCCTCCGGGTCGAGTTCGATGGTCACACAGCGGACGCCCGCCATCGCGATGCGAATGACCATCGGACCGACGGGGACAACCTCGCCCACGCCCAGCGTGGCCTCGGGCGCGAACACGACTCCCAGTTCATGCCGGGTCCCGACCCACTCGACGAGGTCGGCGGCCGCAAACGAGGATCGGGCCACGACGAGCACGTCGATCCCATCAACCCGGGCGCGGCGTAGATCGCGCAACACGTCTTCGGGCCGATCGACCTGATCGAGGTAGACGACGGTTCGATCGCGACTCGACAAGATCGATCCTCCACCCGTGATGGAACCATTGGGCGCCGGTGAGCCGGCGCTGACGACCGCTGGCGCCGCGAGCACGAGGACGATCACGGCCCCAGCCACGGCGCGCTGGCTGCGGTCGGCGGTTCCGAGGGCGAATCGACCCGCAGCGAAACAGATCACGATGCCCCAACCACCGACCTCGCCGAGTGGAAGGCGAGCCGACCACGACGCCACGCCGCCGATCCAACCGACAAGCAACGTCGTGGGCGCGTGCAGCAGTCGCGCGAGCGAACCAGGCAGGAGACCGGCGAGCGTGCCCCCGGTCATTCCCCACATCATCGCCGGACCAGCGGCAGGCCCGGCGAGAAGGTTGGCGGGAATGGACGCCACGGGAACGGGCCCAAACCGCCACAACAGGAGTGGCGCGACCGCCAGCTGTGCGGTGAGGGTGACCGCCAACGATTCGGCGAACGGACGCGGACCCGGAATCGCCAAGGCCACGCGACCGGACCACAGCAAGATCCCGGCGCTCGCGGCGAGTGACAGTTGGAACGCCACCGAATGCACCAAGAGCGGGTCGAGGACGATGAGCGCGATCACGGTGAGCAGTAGCACTCGTCTCGCCGGAACATCGGTGCCGACCAAGGCGCCGACGGACCCGATCGCCGCCATCATCGATGCCCGCACCACCGACGCTTCGAAGCGCGTCATGGTGGCAAAGAGCAGGAGGAGCCCCAGGACAACGGCGAACCGGCCACGTGGTTCGAGCCGTCGAAGCAACGGCCCGCCCAACGCCAAGACGAAGGCAACGTTCTGGCCCGACACCGCGAGCAAATGCGTGAGCCCCGACGCTGCGAAGTCATCGGCGACCAGCGGGCTTTGTCGTCGATCGTCGCCGTAGACCAGGCCGGTGAAGAGGGCTCGATCCTGCGACGAGAGCGAGCGAGCTCCGGACTCGATCGTGCGCCGTAGGTGGTTCGCCAGCCGGGTATGCACCCGGCCTTCGGCGAAGCTCGAGACCTCGACCACGGTTCCCCGGCCTACGACCCCTCTCGCTCGAAGCCAGGTCGGTGCATCCGGATCAAGAGGTCGGAGGCGCACGGTGGCCTGCACCCGCTCGCCGACCAACCGATTGCGCATCCACCCTGCCGGCGACCCCCATGCGCGGAGGTCATACACCGCACCATCAATGCCGGCCTCGACACGGACTCCGCCCGGCACGGATCGCGGGTCGGATCGAAGAACGAGCGGCACCGTCGAGGGCTCCCTCGCCACCTCGACGTCCAATCGTTGCCAAGCCCACGCAGCTTGGGCGCCGACCAACAGCAGGATTGCGCACATGGTCCCGGCGATCCTCTCCTGCCGCCAGGAGAGGACGGCCACCAGCGCAATCGCAACAACGAAGACCAGCGGCGAACCGATCACCGGAGGCAAGCCGATGTGACCGGCCCATCGTGCGATCAGCCACGCCGCCACCGCCAGGGCGAGCAGGGGACGCTCCGCCAGTACCGCCCTCGTGCGCGGAGTCCTCACCGATCACGGACCGGCGACGGCAACCGACGAGAGCGCCGCAAGCTTGGCCGGTCCGATCCCGTCGACCAGCAGTAGCTCGTCGAGGTTGGCGAACGGGCCACGCATGTCGCGCAGCTCGACGATCGCACCGGCGATCGCCGGGCCGACACCCGGCAGCTCTTCGAGCTCACGCACGGAAGCTCGGTTGACGTCGATGGATACCGCTTCGAATTCCCCAACGACACGGCTGGTCGGAACGATTGCGGGACCCACCGGCATCGACACAGGGGGCGGATCGAGCTCCCCCTGAGCCGGGACATGGAGCCGCTCGCCATCGTGGATCGGCGCGGCAAGGTTCACTCGATCGAGGTCGGCCTCGGCACGCGGACCGCCGGCCGCGTCGATGGCGTGGTGCACCCTGCTCGGCGGATGCAACTCGACGATGCCAGGACGCGCAACGGCCCCCGAAACATGCACGACCACGACTTCCACCCCCTCGACGGGCAAACCCTCGACGCCCACCCCGAGCCCGGTCCCGCCGATGTCCACCTCATCGGGGTCACTCCGGCCCCCGGCCGTGGACGAATGGTTGGTGACATCGGTCGCCGATGGATCGGAGACGGATTCCCCGGCGATCCGCTGGGTCGGGCCGGCTGGGACGGGTTCGGCCCGATCCGGGACGCCCGCCGCGTCGGTACCCGCCGGCCCGTCGCCGACGAGGAACGGCAACAGATCGTCGATCGGCGGCGACGAGCGACGACTCCAAGCCTGACCCGCGACAACGCCACCGATGACCAGGAGCACCGCCCCAACGCCGATGGCCGTACGACTCACCCACCATCGTGAAGCCAGCCGGGGCAGCCCAACGAGCGACGCGCCGTCACCGTCTTCCGTCCAGCCGCCCTCCCGTGTGCCGCCCTCGCTTGTGCCGCCCTTCTTCCTACCGCCCGGCCAACCGTCTTCCCTCCAGCTGCGGAGCCGATCGGTCAGACCTGGAGGCGCGGCGGGTCGCTCGAGCTGGGCCATCCGGCGAGTTTCATGCGCCGGCTCCCAGATGCTTCCCGACTCGTTCCCAGAAAGCCCCCAGGCGGCTCAGCCGGCGGCGTGGTCCGCGGCGCCTCCGACCGGACGACGCGACCGAGCAGCGGCACGCACCGTGCGCCCCCGAGACCCGTCGGTGCGCGGCGGGGGCTTCCAACCGAGATCCTCGGCGCGATCATGGAGTCGCTGCGAGGACACCGACCGCGGTGAGCGCGCCTGCGACAGGCCCTCGGGCGTCGGCTCTGCGCTGCCTGGCTCCAACGCCGCCCGACCATGCAGTCGACTCAACCAGACGGCCTCGACCTCGAGCGGGATGCGTCGATAGGCGGCCATGTGGCCGTACCCCGACAGGCGTCCCCGGAGATACGAACGGCTGTAGCGGACGAGAAACCGCCCCCAGCCGAGTGCCTGGTACTGGTGGACATGCACCAACTCATGGGCTAGCAACGCATCGTTGTCTGCGTGGGCCTTACGCACACAGATCAGGCTGCCGAGCGTGATGGCATCTGCTTGCGCCGGAACCGGGGCGCCGACGAACAGTCGGTAGCCATCGCGCTTCTCGATGCGGCGCTTCTGTTCGCTTCGTGGGCGCACACCCCGCCGTCCCGCCATTGCGATCTCGCTCCCCGCCCGACTCAGAACAGCCGCATCGACAGCTGTTTGCGGTACTCAGCGGTTCGTGGGTCGGCCGGGCCCATGACCTCGAGCAGGTCGACGAACTCCTGGCGAGCGTCCTCATCGGTCTTGACCCGATCGAGCAGCGCCGTGAGCTTCTCGTCGAATTCGTCGTGGGGTGGCGTCGCCGGCTCTGCCGGGTCCTCGGCGGCAAACTCACCGGCAGCGCTGAGATCGATACCACCGCCCATCGGCGCGGCAGTCGCACCGGCAGGGGGCGCACCCGCAGGTGCAGCAGCAGCATCGCCCGCCGGAGGTGCGGTCACCCCGGTGCGAGCGAGGGCGGCGATGCGTCGAACATCGGCGGTCTCGGGCACTCGCTGCAACAGTTCGAGTGCCAACTCGCCCTCGCCACGGTTCACCAGGAGCTCGGCCAGTGCAGGCACGGCGGCGTGGTGGTCGGGCACCATCTGCAACACCTGGACCAACGATGCCTCGTCGCCGGCCTCGATCAGGCGCTGAATCTCGACCTCCTCCGCGCTCGGCATGATGCGGCCGATGAACTCGCGAACCGCCGGCTCACCCTGGGCGCCGACGAAACCGTCGACGACCTGGCCATTGCGCAAGGCGTAGACCGCCGGGATGCCCTGGACCTGAAAGGCCTGGGAGGTTGCGGGGTTCTCGTCGACATTGACCTTGGCCAATACGACCTGGCCCTCGGTCTCGGCGATCACCGTCTCGAGAATCGGTCCGAGGGTCTTGCACGGGCCACACCAGGGGGCCCAAAGATCTACGACGACCGCGACGTCCATCGAACGCTCGAGGACCTCGGTCTGGAAGGTTGCGTCAGTTACGTCCACCATGGGCCGCCCAGGCTATCTTCGCTCCGAGCCGAGACGCGAGGGGACGCGAGGCACATGGTCGATACGACAGGCACCGCAGGCTCCGGCGGACCTCGGGGCGTTGCTGTCGGGCCGGTGACCGAATGGATGGCCGAGCGAACGACGATCGCTCCCCCGCTCGGGTTCGAGCTCATTGCCGGCGGCCATTCCAATCTCACCTTCCGAGTTTCTGACGCCTCCGGAAGTGCCTGGGTGCTGCGGCGCCCACCGCTGTTCCAGGTCCTGGAGTCCGCCCACGACATGGGCCGCGAACACCGGGTGATCCATGCCTTGCAAGACAGCGCCGTTCCCGTTCCCGGGCTCGTCGGCTTCTGCGAGGACGAGTCCGTCAACGAGCGTCCGTTCTACGTCATGGACTTCGTCCCTGGCACCGTGTTCCGCTCGGCCGAGATGGCGACCGAGTTCGGATCCGACCGACTTCCGGCGGTGACGAAATCGCTGATCGAGACACTCGCGGCCATCCACGCGGTCGACGTCGACGCCGTCGGTCTCGGCCAGCTCGGCCGCAAGGAGAACTACATCGCCCGCCAGCTCCGCCGTTGGCTGGGCCAGTTCGAAGCGTCGAAGACCCGTGAGCGCCCCGAACTGGTCGCCGTTCACGACCACCTGGTCGCCCGCATTCCCGACCAAGGCACCGCGGGACTCGTACATGGCGACTATCGGCTCGACAACTGTTTGGTCGCCGAAGACGCCACGATCGCGGCCGTGCTCGACTGGGAACTCTGCACGCTCGGCGACGTGCTCGCCGACGTTGCATCGCTGCTCACCTACTGGGCTCGCCCCGTCGACGGGTTCACGCCGATCGACGCGGCGCCGACGATGGCCGACGGATTTCCCGAACGTGAGCAGCTGCTCACTTGGTACCAGGAGGCGTCGGGGCGCAGTATGGACGACATCGACTTCTACCTCTCGTTCTCGTCGTGGCGCCTCGCCAGCATTCTCGAAGGCGTCTATTCGCGATACGTCAGTGGCGCGATGGGCGATGCCGAGCCCGAGGGTGGGGCCGAGGCCTTCGTTGAACGGATCGACGCCCTCGTCGCCCAGTCTGCCGAGTACGCGGGCCGGGTCGCCTGATGGGCATCGACCCCGACTCCCTGTTCGAGTGGATTGGTGACCCGGTCTCGGGTCCGATGCCCTTCATCATGCTGACCGACGGCTGGATCGAGGCGTCTGAGGCGATGGCCCGCGTGCACGAAACGATCCATCAACAGGCGAACCTCGAAGCGCTGGTCGAGTTCGACGTCGATCGGTTGCTCGATCAGCGGGCGCGGCGACCCGTTGTCGAGCTCATCGACGGCGTGATGCAGGACCTGCAGTGGCCCGAGCTGGTCATCAGTCTCGGCACCGACAGCAAAGACCGGCCGTTCCTCTACATGCACGGCCCCGAGCCCGACTTCAACTGGCGCCCGTTCGCAACCGCGACGGCGACGGTTCTCCAGTCGATCGGCGTTTCCTGCCTGTACACGATCGGCGCCTATCCCGTTCCCGCGCCGCACACCCGCCCCGTGCGCATCTCGCACGCAGCGTCGTGTCCCGACCTGCTGGTCGGACGCAACAAGACCGGCGGCCATTTGTCGATACCGGTCGGCGTCCAAATGGCCGTGACCCAAGAACTCCGTACCAGCGGTGTCCAGACGCTCGGCTTCTACGCCCAGGTGCCGTACTACATCTCCACGAGCGCGTGGCCCCAAGCGTCGATCGGACTACTCGACGGCCTGTGCGAGGCCGCCGGGCTCTGCTTCGACACGGCGGCCCTCGAGTCGCAGGTGCCGGAGGCGGCCGCGGCGGTCGACGCGATGCTGGCCGATGCGCCGTCGCTCGCCGATCTGGTCGCCGAGCTCGAGCAGCGGTTCGACGATCTCAGTCGGATCGAGGAAGCCGACCTGCCGACGGGCGACGAGCTCGAAGAAGAACTCCAACAGTTCCTCCGCGACATCGAAGAGTGAGGGGCAACGAAGAATGAGGATTGACCGATGAAGATTGATGGTGGCCTTTCGTTCCGCATGGCCGACGCCGGAGCCTCCGCCCGCGAGGCCGAAGAGGCCGGGTACAGCGGGGCGTTCACCGCAGAGACCGCCCACGACCCATTCCTGCCGTGTGCGCTCGCGGCCGAGCACACCGAACGCCTCGAGATCGGCACGGCGATCGCCGTCGCGTTCGCCCGCAGCCCGATGACGGTCGCCAACACGGCCTGGGATCTGCAGGCGTACAGCCAGGGCCGCTTCGTCCTCGGACTCGGCAGCCAGATCAGGCCCCACATCACCAAGCGCTTCTCGATGGAGTGGAGCAAGCCCGCCGCTCGCATGCGCGAATTCGTGCAAGCCCTCAACGCCATCTGGGATACCTGGCAGACCGGTGAGCGACTCGATTTCCGCGGCGACTTCTATCAGCACACCTTGATGACCCCGATGTTCAGCCCGCCGGCCCACGAGTTCGGCAAGCCCAAGGTCTTCATCGCCGCCGTCGGCGAAATGATGACGGGCGTGGCTGGCGAGGTCTGCGACGGCTGGTTCAGCCACGGATTCACCACGGCGTCTTACCTCGAGCACGTCAGCCTTCCCGCCCTCCAGGTCGGCATCGACAAAGCCGGGCGCGCCAAGGAGGACGTGCAGGTGTCGCTGCCCGGCTTCGTCGTGACCGGCGAGACCGAAGAGGAGATGGAGGCCGCCAGCTTCGCGGTCCGAAAGCAGATCGCGTTCTACGGCTCAACCCCTGCGTACAAGACCGTGCTCGATCATCACGGGTGGGGCGATGCGCAGGGCGAACTCAACGCCATGTCGAAGCGCGGTGAGTGGGACGCCATGGCTGAGGTGATCGACGCCGACATGCTGAACGAATTCGCCGTCGTCGCCGAGCCCGGCGAGGTGGCCCCGAAGCTGAAGGATCGCTACAGCCACCTGGTCGACCGCTTCAGCTTCTACGCGCCGTACAGCGCCAACAAGGAGCTTTGGGGCGGCGTCATCGCTGACTTGCAGTCGTAACTCTCCCTCACCGCTGCTAGCTTGGTCAGCGGCGAGGAGCACCACGGGTGCGTTCACGGAGCTGGTCGGCCGGAGGTCGGTCCGCTCAGGTGAGACAACCAAAGCTGCTGCCCGCCGTTTGACAATTCGTCCGAATCTCGTGCCCCTTGCGGGGCGACGGCTTTCGGCAACCTGACTGGGCATCGCCGTTCGGCGTGCCCGTGGAGAACGAACGAACGCATGACTGCGACTCCGGCGCCGGCGGCGCCCGTTGCGTCGATCGATCGGGACAACCTCGATCGGATCGTGCAGCAATACCTCGACAATCGGATTTCCGACGTCGACGAGGACTTCCTCGAAGCAAACCACCCCCTCTGGGTCGACAGCCTCTGGCGCCTGCTCGAGCAGGCCGACGTCGCCCTCGAACACGCACGACAGAACGTCAAGGGGCCCGAGCGCGCCTCGGTGCTCAACGATCTCGAGGACGAATGCGAACGCATCGATGACCTGATCACCGATCTGGTTGGGCCGGTCGAGGTCAAGGGCCCAGACCCCGATGCGGTCGTCACCGGAACCGCGCAGCTCCAGCTCTCCTGGAGCCGCGGCCAGATTCTCGCATGGACCGGCGGACATGCCGCCGAGCCCGGCACTCTCGACGAACTCAAGACGATGCTCGAGCGCCACGACGGCGGCTCGATTTCGTGGCTTGACTCCGACCCGATCGACATCGCCTCGCGCGGCGAGGCGCCGGCCCTCGCTTCGCCGATCATCAGTGCGCTCGGGTGGATCATCGGCTTCGGCAACACCCCGGCCGACGATGACTCGCTCGGCACCAGCGCCCGCTGGTTCGGGCTGGCCGCCGCGTTCGCCGTCGAACTCGTCGCGCAGGGTCGCATGGTCCCGCTCCTCGAGCAGTTCCGTGGCGGCCGCCGCGGCGGCAAGGGCGGGCTGGGCACCTACCACGTCCGCTGGGCAGCCTCCGTGATGGACCGCAAGCGCCTCGATGCGCTGGCCGACGCCGCACCCGGCGCCGCAATGGCCGCTTCCGATCGCAAGGATCGCAAAGAATTCGCGGGCGCAGTCGTCGCCGATCTGACCGATGCGATCACGCGGATCGCTGCGGGCCAGATCGAAATGCCGGCCGCGCCCGACCAACCCTCGACGAAGAACGACGTCGGCGAAGCGATCATGAGCCGCCTCGACGGCAGCGCCTTCCAGGCTCCGCACGCCATTGGAAACGACGTCGTGCAGCGCATGGGACGCTGGGCGCAGTCGGTCACCGGAAGCGCCAACATGCGCCTGCAGGTCAAGCTCAACCCGCCCGACGAGGACAACGCCTGGCTGGCAGAGGTCCTGGCCCCGGGTCAGCGCAACGGTATGGAGCCCGTCGAGGTCGCGATGGCGACCGCGTCGCAGACCAAGTCGAAGACAATGGGCCGCCAACTCCAGCGGCTCGAGCGTCTCTTCCCGGCGCTGCTGCGCCCAGGTGGTCGCCGACGCGGCGAGGTCATCCTGAGCCAAGACGAGGCCTGGCAGCTCATGTCGGAGACCGGCACCATGCTGATCACGGCCGGCTTCGATGTGTCGGTACCGAGTCTGGCCAAGCGCAAGGCCACGCCGACGCTCCGCCTGACCACCGAATCGTCCGAGACGGTCGTCGGAGCACAGCAGCTCGCCGATGTCCGGTGGTCGGCGGTGTTCGACGATGTCGAGCTCACCGCTGCCGAGATCGCTGCGCTGGCGGCCGAAGCTCGGCCGATGATCAAGAGCCAAGGCGAATGGATCGAGATCGACAAAGTCGATCTCGCGGCAGCGGCAGCCGCCCTGGCCGAGCGCGCCGACCAGAACCGCATGACCGGCGCCGAGATGCTCCGGCACGCGCTGGGTCTCGAAGGCAATCCGTTCGGCGGCCAGATGTCGATCGCTGGTCAAGGCTGGGCCGCCGACCTCATGCGCAGCCTCGCCACATTGCCGGAAGAACCCGACACCACTCCCCCGGGATTCGAGGGTGAACTGCGTTCCTACCAGGCCGATGCCTACACCTGGCTGTCGTTCCTGGACGAAGCCGGCATGGGCGGGTGCCTCGCCCTCGACATGGGCCTCGGCAAGACGCCGACGACGTTGGCGTCGCTCGGCCCGTCTCGAGAGCATGGGCCAGGGCTCGTGATCGCGCCGCCAGCGGTCGTCGGCAACTGGGCTTCGGAGGCCCGCAAGTTCATGCCCGACCTGCGTGTGCTCGTCCACCACGGCCAGAACCGCCGCAAGGCCGATGACTTCCTGGCCATCGTCGACAACTACGACGTCGTCATCACGACCTACGGCACCGCAGTCCGCGACATCGACATCCTCGAGAAGGTCGAGTTCGGCAAGGCGGTGATCGACGAGGCCCAGGCCATCAAGAACCCTGCGGCGGAGACCAGCCGCCAGCTGCGCCGCCTCAACGCCCGCACCCGCCTTGCGCTGACCGGCACGCCGATCGAGAACGGCCTCGGTGACCTGTGGGCCATCCTCGACTGGGCGAACCCTGGTCTGCTCGGTCCGCGTGCGTCCTTCATCTCGCAGCTCACGCCGGCGAAGCGCTCCAAGGAAGCCAACGAAGACGCCCTGACCGCGCTCAACGGCATCCTCGTCTATCGCCGCACCAAGGCTGAGCCGGCCATCGCCGCCGAGCTTCCTGACCGCATTGACGAGCTCGATCATTGCGCCATGACCCCCGAACAGATCGGCCTCTACCAGGCGGTCATCAACACCCTTGCTGCCGAGACGGCGGCCGCGGATGTTGGCACGCCCGCCCGCAAGGGCGCGGTCCTCGCGGCGATCACGGCGCTCAAGCAGATCTGCAACCACCCGCTCAACTACAACAGCGACGACGAGAACCTCGACATCGAAGGACGCTCGGGCAAGATCGCTCGTCTCAACGAGATCATCGACACCGTGTTCGCCGCCGGCGAGCGGATGTTGGTCTTCACGCACTTCGCCAGCTGGGGTGAGCGTCTCGCCGCATATCTGACCGAGCGCACCCAGACCGAGGTCAACTGCTACCACGGTGGCCTCGCACGCGGTGCCCGCGACCGGATGATCGACGAGTTCCAGAGCCGCGAGGGCCCGGGCGTGTTGGTGCTGTCGCTCAAGGCAGGCGGCACCGGCCTGAACCTGACCTCGGCCAACCATGTGGTCCTGTTCGACCGCTGGTGGAACCCGGCGGTCGAGGACCAGGCTCGTGACCGCGTCTGGCGCATCGGCCAGAAGAACACGGTCATCTGCCATCGCCTCGTCTGTCCCGGCACGATCGACGAGCGGGTCGAGGAGGTCGTGGCCGGCAAGCGCGAGATCGCCAACATCGTCCTGCCCAAGTCGAGTTCGGTTGGCGACCTCGATGCCGAGCAACTGCAGGCTGCGCTGGGGCTCGACCCCGAACTTCTCGTCGACTACGAGCCGAGATTGGCCGAGCCCGATCCAGACGATCTCGCGGCCGTGGCGACCGGCGAATCCGATCCGGTGGAGGTCCCGGCATGAGCGGCAACGGCAATCAGAGCAATCAGAGCAACGGCAACAATCAGGGCAACGGCAACAACCAGGGCGGCAACAACCAAGGCGGGGGCGGCTCGCGCAAGCGCAAGAAGTCGCGCAAGAAGCCTCGGCTCGATCCGGTCAAGTACTGGGGCGATCCCGGCTCACTGCCCCGCCGCAACGACTATGCCCTCGAGGGCGCCGACCCGACGGCAGTCATCCGGTCGCTGGGCAAGGCCCCGATCCCTGGCAAGAACTCCGCCCCCGAGCTCTACTTCGAGGTGCTGTACTCGCGTGCTGCGGGGCTAGCCCAGGCGTTGGCATTCGCCGGCGGACTGAACCAAGACGGGCTCGGAACCGACGCTTCCCAAAGCGATGACCGCGACACGCCGTCGTCCGCAGACAGCGCCTGACCTCGTGCACATCGTCTCGCTGCAACTGGCCGCTCGGCCGGCGCTGGTCGCTACCAGCACGCCCAAGCTGTCGGGCATCGACAAGCGGCCGGTGCGCAATCTCGACGTTGACCAGTTCGGTGTGCTCGGTGACCAGGTCGTCGATACCGAACATCACGGCGGTAGCGAGCAGGCCGTCTACGTGTACAGCGTGGACGACTACACCTGGTGGAGCAGCGAACTGGGACTTGCCGACGGTGAGCTCCTCGCTCCGGGGATGTTCGGCGAGAACGTCACGATCGACAGCTTCGGCGTTGCGAGTATCGACGTCGGCATCGGTGACCGCTTCCTCTTCGACGGGCAGGCCGGATCGGTGGTCCTCGAAGCCACTGCAGCGCGCATTCCCTGCAACACCTTCGCCGCCCACATGGCGCAGCCAAACTGGATCCGACGCTTCCGAGACGCCCGCCGCCCTGGCGTGTATTGCCGGGTGATCACCCCGGGGCTCCTCACGACGGGAGACACGGGTCGTCGTGAGCCTTTTGCCGGCGCCCCGATCACCATCGGAGACACCCAGGACCTCTTCTACGAGGGCACGGCCGAACGGTCGGAGGACTGGATCAGGGCGGCTCTGGCTTCACCGGTGCAAGACGAGACCCGCCGCCAGCTCAATGCCGAGCTGACCAAACGAGCCCGCTGAATCCACGGCAAATTCCGGGTGGCGCGCCCAGACGGCTCCGCTACGCTGTCGATTCACATTCCGGGGCTATAGCTCAGTTGGTAGAGCGCTTCCATGGCATGGAAGAGGTCAGGAGTTCAATTCTCCTTAGCTCCACGTCGCTCGCTTCGCTCGCTTACGAAGTTTCGCCTGGCGGCGAAACTTCCGAGCCAGCAAGCGGGTAAGGCCTGCGGCCGAAACTCTCGGGTGACAGGCTGGCGGCGAAACTTCCGAGCCGGCAAGCATGCGGGCAGCGCAGGCCCGTCAGCTCGAATCGGAGTGTGCTGCCGCGGACAGTGGCGGCGGCAAACACAGGCAGCGTGACCCAGATAGGTGAATTCTGTACCCCTATTGGGCATAAGTACTCATGTTTTGCGCCCGTGTGCCGACCGAACCCCCGTGCGCGAGAAGGGGATCGCCCCAACGGACGCTAGGTCCGACGAACTGACGGTCACCGAGTCGGTGTCCAACGGCGTCCTCGAGTACTTCGGGCCCGCCGCGCTCGGTCCGATCGTTGCGATTATCTTCCTCGGCGCGTCGACCCCGGCCCGCATCCTCACCTACGTCATCGCATACTCCGCGTCGACCATGTGCTTCCCGCTTGCGCTCTGGCTGGTCCACCGCCGAGGCCTGCCTGGCGCCCGAGCAATCGACCAGACGTGGTACTACTCGGCGTCGGTCATCAACCTCGCACTCCCTTGGATCATCGCTCCGGACGCTCGCTGGGGCAACGTTGCGCTCGGTCTCATCTTCGCGACGATCGCTGGCAGTGACACGGTCAGCATCTCGCTGCGGCCAGACCATCGATGGAAGCCCATGTTGGTGGCATCGACGTTCAGCTACTCGCTCTACCTGCTGCTGAACGACAGTTGGACGATCGCCATCTTCTGTGTGATCTACGGCGTACACCTCGCCGGCGGCCACGACGCCATGCAGGAGGTCGTCCGCAACCTCCGCGCCGAGCAGCAGCACAGCGATCGCCTTGCGACAACCGACGCCTTGACCGGACTTGCCAATCGCCGCGGCCTTCGTCGCTTCATCGACGAATCGATTGAATCCAGTGCTCCCGAGATCGTGATCGTGTCGGTAGACATCGACAACTTCAAGCAGATCAACGATCGATTCGGCCACCATGGCGGCGACCTGGCGCTCCGCCATCTTGCCGACTACATGAAGACGAATTTCGGCCCGGAGTGGCTGGTCGCTCGGTCCGGTGGTGACGAGTTCGCTTGCGCCACCCGAACCGGCGCGTTCGATGCGGCCGAACGCATCATGGCCTCGGTGCCGAGCTTTGTCTGTGAGGGCGCCATCCTGCAACTGTTCGTCAGCGTAGGCGTGGCCATCGGGTCCCCAGACGAAGATCTGCTCGCCGACGCATCCGCCGCCCTGCGCCTCTCGAAACGCCGCGGCAAGCATCGCACGACGATCGCCGACGAGGAACTCCGCGAAGAACTGCGCGAGTCGCGCCGCCTGAGCACGCAGCTGGCCGAGGCCGTCCAACGACGCGAGATCGAGATCTGGGCTCAACCGATCGTGCATCTGCAGGACAACACGTCCCACCGGATTCACTCGTACGAGTGTCTGGCGCGATGGGCCACGCCCGAAGGTGTCACGGTCCCACCGAGCACCTTCATCCCGATCATCGAAGATCAGAGACTCACCGTCGAACTCGGTGAGGTGATCATCACCAAGGCGATGAGCTTCCTCGCGTTGCTGCCCGCTGGCGTCTCGGTCGCGGTCAACGTGTCGGCAAGCCATTTCGTGAGCGAGGGGTTCGCTGAGTTCATGCATGCCGCCCTCGCCAAGCACGATCTCGACCCGCGACGCGTCACGGTGGAAATCACCGAGAGCGAGGACATTCCCACCGACGAGCGTGCGCTGCGGGTCGCGCGCCAGCTCGCGGAGATCGGCGTCGGACTCGCCATCGACGACTTCGGCACGGGCTACGCATCACTCGAACGTCTGATGTCGTTCCCGTGCTCCCAGGTCAAGCTCGACCGTTCGATCGCCACGGCCGAACTCGGAACCGGCATGGAGCACCTACTCGAGGGCTTCGGCCGGATGTCGGCTGCGACAGGGCTCGCCATCGTCGCCGAGGGCATCGAGACACCGGAACAGGCCCAAGTGCTGCATCAGGTCGGCGTACCGCTGGGTCAGGGCTACCTCTTCGGCCGACCGCAGCCGGTCGCCGAGGTCCTTCGCCGCCACATGACCGAAGACGACGGCCTCTTCGATCAGATTGTCGAGGGCGTCAGCTCTTCGATGGAGTCGCGGATGTCGACCAAGAACGAGCCCTCGGAGAGCGGCCGGCTCACACGATCGAACCAGCCGACCGACAGTTTTCTGTAGATCCGACTCTCGCGAAATCGCGGGTTGATGCTCGGATAGAAGAACATTGGCTGACAGAGCTGGTTGAGATACTCGAACGGCTCGAGTCCGAGCGCTGGCTCGAAGTCTGTGCCCCACTGGGCCAGCATGCGCCGGAAACGGACGTCGAGCATCGCGCAGTACGGCGCGTCCTCATTGAGGCACATCTGCTGGTACCGAAGCTCACCAAGCAGCCAGCCCGTCACCGATGTTGCCCGTGCTCGCCGTTCGACCACTGCGGTGGCTTTCTCGGAGAACTGCTCGGTGCCGTAGCGATCCTGGAACTGGTGGTACTCGCGGAGTCGCCCGTCCAAGAACCCGAGATCGGTCTCGAGTTTCGTCGGAAGGTCCAGCGTCGGCGACCACACGACACGGCCGGCAGCAACCGGCCCTTCGGCGTCGACGATCACGACATGGATCGAGCGATCGTCGTAGGGCCCGTACTCCGAGGCCATGACCTCAGGGCTGTGACCCCCATATTCGGTGTCGAAGACACGTTGCTCGGTTGCCCGTCCCAGCCGGCCAGCCAGGCTCTTTGTACCTCCGACCAACATCCAGTGATCGTCGTCGAGTTGTTCGCCGGCTCGGCGCACAAGCGCCGCAGCAGCGTCCTCATCTTGCTTCGACATCCAGTACTGCGCCGCAATGGCACGTCTGGACGGCGTGATGGTCTCCACAGCTACCCCTCTGTGATTTGGTGCATCGCCCCGGCGCGATGCGCTGCCATCATCGCAGATGGGATACGAGAACCACAACTGACGAGGGCGAAAAAGGCACGCTCCGCTGCCAAATCAACCACTCAAAGTGTTCGACCAACCGCTAGTCGTGGGGTTCGTGAGCGTTGTGTTGTCGAGGTAGTCTTCTGTATCCCGTGTGAGTAAGAGGTCTCAACCTCGGCAGTGCCTGTTCGAGGCGCGGACCGCGGCGGCGTCGTCGACGTGCGCCGATCGACTCAGTCCTCGACGGCGCCGCTTACCCACCGCCGCATGCCAAGTGCTGTCGCTCCGAATGCAAGGAGTCCGGCACCGAAGTAGGCCAACACAAACGACTCGCTGCCACTGTTGGCAAGCGCCGGTGTCGCACCTCGCTCGTTGAAGATCGGCACGATGCGGTCACCGTCACGATCGCCACCATCGTCAACATCGCCACCGCTGCCGTCGTCGGCGGCCGCCGAGTCGGAAGACGCTTCTTCGGCGTCGATGAAGCCGGTGACGACCTGGGTGACGGCGCGAGCATCGATCCCACCGAAGCCGTAAGGCGCCGGAGGCGCGGTCGGCTGAACGCCGAAGGGCCCGGGATAGGACCGCGCATCGGCGCACGGATCGTCGAGGTACGCAAACCACGCCTCGATGGCATCGAAGTAGCTCGTGATTCGAGCGACCGATTCGGTGCTGAAGTTGCGGTTCTCGGCCCCAGCGACCGACACTCGTCGAAGCAGATCGACCTGGGTTGCGGTGACATCGGCGACGGTCCAGTTGATGAACCAGGTTCCCGCATCGTCCTCGACCTCAAACCGGTCGACGGGTTGCGCGACGAAGTCGCACTCGTCCTCCGCAGCCGCGGGCGGCGCGTCGAGGGCCATCACGCCGATGAACGACGCGGCCAGCAGCATCAGCCCGACCAGTGAGACTGCGAGCACCCGCCCGAGGCGCAGCGATCGGCGCCATCGGTGGTCTGAACCGACACGCAACACGCTGCCTCCTCTCTTCGTAACGGGTTCGCAACATCGAACCTAGCAGGCCGCTCTGGCCCAGGACGGTCGGAATGAACGTGGATTCAGCCTGAACATTCCGACCTCAGCCCAGACGATGGGACCCATCTTGAGCAAATGCTCAAGAAAATGGTTGACTTGAGCAGTTGCTCAACATAGGGTCGAATCAAGTAGTTGAGCGAGTGCTCAACTCACGAGCTGATGCCGAGCAGATGCTCACACGCATTGCGAAAGGAACCACCACCATGAATGCCGCCGTTTGGCCCTACGCCATCTACGCCCTCGCCTCGGTCGTGCTGACCGTGGGCCTCGCCTTCACCCTGCGCAAGCACGGCAAGGTCTTCCTCGAGCAGGTGTTCGCCGACGACCTCAAGGTCGCCCGGGCCGTGAACAGCCTGCTCGTGACCGGTTTCTTCATGCTCAACCTCGGCTACGCCTTCATGATCAGCCGTACCCGGCGGACCGCCGACACCTTCGAAGCAGCCGAAGGCCTCATCGAGCGGCTGGGCGTGCTGCTCCTCAGCCTCGGCATCATCCACTTCATCAACATGGCGGTCATCTGGAAGATCCGCAGGACCGGCCGAGGGCCGATCGACGGTGTGCCCGTGGCCGCCTCGAGGCGAGTACCTCCTCCCCCGGCAACCGATGCTCGGCCCTTTCAGCCGGCGCACTGAGCCCCACCGCCAACCGCCGACGACGAGGAGGAGTCCGTCATGACCCCCACCACCCATGCCGGGGCGGCTCCGGCTCGGAACAGGGCTGGCGAGACCGATACCGGTTGGCCGCCACGCCGGCTCACCGTGATCTACGACGATCACTGCGAGCTGTGCGTCCGGTGCGCCGACTGGTTGTCGGTCCAACCAGCCCACGTCGAACTCCGCTTCCTCCCGTCCAGCGACCCGGCCGTATTCGACCGCTATGGCGAGCTGCCGTGGTTCCGACTCGAACTGATGGTCGTCACCGACCTCGGCGAGGCGTGGATCGGTGGCGAGGCCTTCATCATGTGCCTCTGGTCGACCATGCGATGGCACCGGTTCTCCTACCAGCTCAGCGGACGAGCGCTGGCACCGTTGGCCGAGCGGTTCTTTCACGCGCTCTCGGCGAACCGCTCGGTAGTGTCGGGCCTGTTGACTCCGACCCGGTGCACGGACGGAACCTGTGGCCACGGCTGACGCAGCTGCCACGGTTGCATCGCTCGTTCCGGCTCGTCGTGTCGACACGACGGATGGTCGAGCGATGGGTACCGAGGTGGCCGAGGCAAAGCGAAAGTCGACGAGCAGTGGCGACGAGACCAAGGCCAAGATCCTCGACGCCACGCTGCAGACCCTCAAGGAAGAAGGCATCGTCGGCACCAGCGCGCGGGTGATCGCTCGTGCCGGCGACTTCAACCAAGCACTGATCTTCTACCACTTCGGTTCGGTCGACGACGCCATCATCGCTGCGGTCGGGCGCATGAGCGAACGTCGGCTGGCCAACCACCGGGCCAAGCTCGAACAGGCGACGTCACTCCCCGATCTCATACGCGTGGCTCGCGACTTACACAGCGACGACTCGGCCAACGACAACATGACCGTGCTGACCCAGGCGTTCGCCGGAGCGGCCGGCCACGACGAAATGGGGCCCAAGCTCTACGCGCAACTCGAGCCGTGGAGCGAGCTCGTCGCCGACACGATCGAGCGGGTGCTCGGCAACGCTCCAGGCGCCGGAGCGGTACCCAACGATGCGATCGCTCAAGCGATCAGCGCCATGTTCCTCGGCATCGAGCTACTCGACGACCTCGACCCGACCCGAGACCACGCGACCGCACTCTTCGACGCGCTCCAATCACTCGCCGAATTGCTCGACGACCTCTTGGCGACGCCGCTGTTGGAGATGTTGATGCCCAGTCGGAGCGACTGAGCACTGGGTATCGCGCTAGACGTTGGCGGCAGCCTGGGGCTTGGGCTCCTTGGGGAGACCCAGCACCATTTCGCCGACGATGTTGCGCTGCACCTGACTCGTACCGGCGTAGATCGTTCCGGCCCGCGCGTTGTAGAACGTGCCGATCCAACTCGCCGACGAGTTCGGTGAACCCGGCAGATCGGTGGCGAACGAGGTCGCCGGCTTGCGGCCGTCGATCCACATCGCATCGGCGCCCAGGATGTCGACCGACAGCTCGGTGACGGCCTTGTGGTACTCGCTCCAGAACAGCTTGAACAGCGATTCGCCGGGCCCTGGCTGGGCGCCATTGACGAAACGGGTGAGCGTGCCGAGGCCCATGTACCGCATGATCTCGACCTTGGAGTAGCACCAGGCGAGGCGCTGGCGGGTGACCGGATCGTCGGCCTTGCCACGCTCCCTGGCCAGTTCCATGAGCCGATCGAGCTCGGCCCGGTAGGCGATCGGCGTTGTCGCGGCGGCCTCGCCTCGCTCGTAGCCGAGCAAGGTCATGGCGACGGCCCAGCCGCCGTTCACCTGTCCGACGACGTTGTCCTTGGCGGTGCGTGCATCGGTGAAGAACGTCTCGTTGAACTCGCTCTCGCCGCTCATCATGGCGATCGGGCGGACCTCGACGCCGGGCTGGTCCATCGGACAAAGCAAGAAGGTGATGCCCTTGTGCTTGGGCACATCGAAGTCGGTGCGGGTCAGCACGAAGATCCAGTTGGCGCTCTGGCCGGCCGAGGTCCAGATCTTCTGGCCGTTGATGACCCACTCGTCACCGTCAAGCTCGGCCTTGCACATCAGGGCCGCGAGGTCGGAGCCGGCGTTGGGCTCGCTGTAGCCCTGACAGAAGACGTACTCGCCCGCGATGATCTTGGGCAGGAACTCCTGCTTCATCTCGTCGGAGCCCCAGTTGAGGATGGTGTTACCCACCATCTGGATGCTGAAGACATCGTTGTTGCCGCCGGTGGGAACGCCGGCCTTCAGGAACTCCTCGGCCATGATGACCTGCTCGAGTGCGCTGAGACCGCCGCCGCCGTACTCGGCGGGCCAGCTCGGCGCGAGCAGACGATTGGCGGACAGGATCTGGCGCCATTCGTCGACGAAGGCCTCGAGCTGGTCGGGCTCGAGTGCGCCGATGCCCTTCCAGTCCGCGGGCAAGTGCTCACCCAGGAAGGCCTGGATCTTCTCGCGGTACGCTTCGGCTTCTTCGCTGTAGCTCGGGTCCATCCTGCACCTCCGGTGACACCATGTCTGGCGGCGTTGTTCTGCGGCGTTCTGTGGGACTCCGGTGGCCCGGCGTCCGTCGGCTCGACGCTATCGGCTCTCCCCCGACTCCGGCCAGCCAACCCGCATTGATGGAACCCCGTGCTCTGAACGACGCCGTCGCAAACGATCTGGATCGACGCGTCGCCGAGGCCGCGACCTATGGCGTCGACCAAGTGTGCTCGACCACGCGTTGGATCGAGCCTGCCGCGGCTGCGTTCACGCCGCAGGCGCTGCCGAGGGTGTTCGAGGGTGACTGTGGCTTCGCGGCGTTTCTCGAACACGAGAATCCGCGCGGCGCCGTGTTCACCTCGTTCGACTGCATCTGGGGATTCGCCTGCCCACTTCTCGGTCCCGACCCCGCCGCGTTGGTCGAGGAGGTCGGCCGCAAACTCATCCCGCAACTCGACTTCTACGCGCTGTCGATCAGTGGGGTCGAGCCGGAGGGTCCGCTGTTCGACGCACTGACCAGGCTCAACCTGGTTGGCCACACCGGCGCTGTTGACCGCTGCGTCGCCGACCTCGCCGACGGCTTCGAGGCCTGGCTCGCACGCCGCTCCAGCCGGTTCCGTCGTTCGTTGCGCACGGCGGTGCGAACCGCCGAGTCCGCAGGCGTCGAGCTGGAAACCGAGGCGCCCTCGACGGTCGCCGAAACCGACGCCACGCTGAATCGGATCCTCGCCATCGAGGCGACGAGCTGGAAGACCGACGCCGAGAGCGGCCTGATCGACACGGACCTCGGTCGTTTCACCGCTGACATGGCCCACCGGTTCGCGGTCGCGGGCGACCTTCGCGTCCAGTTCGCAACGCTGAACGGACACGACATCGGCTATGTGATCGGTGGACGCGTGGGTACGCGGTATCGCGGCTTCCAGCACAGCTTCGACCACCGCTACTCCGACCTGTCGATCGGCAAGTTCCTGCAGTTCCGCAACATCGAGGCCCTCGCCCACGAAGGCATCGACACCTATGACCTCGGCATGTTCATGGATTACAAACAGAGCTACAGCGACCGGCTGGAGTCGACGATCACCCTGATCATCGCCGGCTGAACAATCGAAACCGGATCATCGGCGGGCCTGGACGCCAATACCCTGCATCAGCGTGTCCGAGCCCGCCGAACCGACCGAGGAGCTCTCCCTCGAAGCGCTGAGGCTCGACCGCGCCCGGTTGACGATCACCGACCACACCTCGTTGCGCAAGCGATTGCGAGGCGCGCGCAAAGTGCAATCAGCGGAGCGACGCACCAACATCGCCGAGGCGATCGCCGCCGATATCGCCGACGCCGAGGCTCGCTTCGATCGACGCCGGAACGCACAACCGGAGATCACGTATCCAGCGGAGCTGCCCATCACCGCACGCCGCGACGAGCTGGTCGAGACGATTCGCAACAACCAGGTTGTCGTCATCGCCGGCGAGACCGGGTCGGGCAAGAGCACCCAGTTGCCGAAGATCTGTCTCGAAGCGGGGTTCGGCGTGCGCGGCATGATCGGCCATACCCAGCCCCGTCGGATCGCGGCCCGCTCGGTTGCCGCCCGCATCGCCGAAGAGCTCGGTGTCGACCCCGGCGGCTTCGTCGGTCACGCCGTGCGGTTCGACGATCGCACCTCGGACGACACCGCGATCAAGGTGATGACCGACGGGATCTTGCTCGCCGAGCTGACCCGCGAGCGGGACCTGTCCGCGTACGACCTGATCATCGTCGACGAGGCCCACGAACGCAGCCTGAACATCGACTTCCTGCTGGGTTACTTGCATCGCCTGGTTCGTCGACGCCCGGACCTACACGTGGTCGTCACGTCCGCCACGATCGATACCGAGAAGATCGCGTCCCACTTCCACCAGGGCACATGGCACGAGGCCGACCGAACCGAGGCGGTGCCGTCGGCTTCGGTTCCGATCACACCGGCGCCCATCATCGAGGTGTCGGGACGCACCTACCCGGTCGAGATCCGCTACCAGCCACGCACGGTCGAGCATGAGACCGCCGCCGGCCGCAGCATCGATCTCGATGCGCCGGCGGCGGTACGCCGTGCGGTCGAGGAGCTGACGCGCGAGGGGCCGGGCGACATCCTGGTGTTCAGCAGCGGCGAGGCGGAGATCAACGACATCTGCGAGTCCTTGCGCAAGCACGAGCCTGACCTCGAGGTGCTTCCGCTGTACGCCCGATTGTCGACCGCCGACCAGCAGCGGGTCTTCTCCCCGTCGAAGCGGCGACGAGTGGTCGTGGCCACGAACGTTGCCGAGACGTCGCTCACCGTGCCTGGCATTCGCTACGTGATCGACCTGGGCGAAGCCCGCATGTCGCGCTTCAGCCAAAGGACCAAGGTCCAACGCCTCCCGATCGAGGCGGTGTCGCAGGCGTCGGCGAATCAGCGCAGTGGGCGTTGCGGTCGTCTGGGTCCTGGCATCGCGATCCGGCTGTACGACCAAGAGGACTTTGAGACCCGAGACGAGTTCACCGAACCCGAGATCCAACGCACGAATCTCGCTTCGGTGATCCTGACCATGGCCGACCAAGGGCTCGGCGCACCCGGCGACTTCCCCTTCATCGATCCCCCCGAGCCCCGCGCCATCACCGACGGTGCCCGGCTGCTGCACGAACTCGGAGCGGTCAAGGACGCTCGCATCGAAGGTGACCGCTCGTGGCTCACCGGGACCGGCCGCAAGATTGCACGACTGCCGATCGATCCACGGCTCGGCCGGATCGTGCTCGGTGGTGCCGACGAGGGCTGCCTCCACGAAGCGACCATCATCGCCGCAGGACTCGCGGTGCAGGACCCGCGCGAGCGCCCACGCGACAAGCAGGGAGCGGCTGACGCAGCACACGAGCAGTTCCAGGACCCCACCAGCGACTTCCTTTCACTGCTCCACCTCTGGCACGCGGCTACCGACGCCCGCCGAGAGCTCACCCGCCGCAAGTTCACCCGCTGGTGTCGAGACCGCTTCCTGCACGGCCAGCGGATGATCGAGTGGTTCGACACCCTGAATCAGCTCAAGGACAGCTGCGACTCGCTCGACCTCGCGATGTCTTGGAGCTCGACCTTCGACGTGCGCGAGGGGCCCGCGGACGCCGATGACGACCCGGAACGCGGAGAGGACATCCATCGCGCCGTGCTGACGGGGATGTTGTCGCAGATCGGCATGCGCATCGAGCGCTCCCACGAATATCTGGGCCCCCGCAACGCTCGCTTCGCCATCCAGCCGGGCTCGACGACCTTCGGAGCACGCCCGGACTGGATCATGTCGGCCACGCTCGTCGAGACCAGCCGGCTCTGGGCCCGCACCGTCGCACCGATCGATCCGGAGTGGGTCGAAGCTCCGGCCGCGCACCTGACGACAACCGAACTCGGCGAGCTGGAATGGGATCCTGATCGAGCCCGGGCGATCACCACCGAAACGATCCGCCTGTTCGGCTTACCCGTCGTCGCCGATCGACTTGCGCCGCTCGACCGACACGACCGGGCGAAGGCACGGGAGCTGTTCATCCATCACGCCCTGATCGAGGCGCAGTGGACCGACGTTGGCCATGCGTTCCTTGCGACCAACGATTCGGTTCGCCACGAGGCCCGGAACCTGACCGCCCGTTCTCGCAGGCGAAGCTTCGATGACGAGTACCAGCGGGTGTGGGACTTCTACGACTCGGCACTACCTGCCGACATCACCAGCGCCGCCCACTTCGAGCGCTGGTTCGGACGAGCGTCCGCCGACCATCCGCACCTGCTCGAGCTGTCGATCCACGATCTGCTCGACCCCGAAGAACTGGTCGTAGACGAGACCAGCTTCCCGGAACGGGTCGAGCACGACGGCCTCGTGCTCGACCTGGACTATGTCCGCAGTGGCGGCGATGCCGCTTCGATCGCGGTCGACGTCCCACTGCCGGCGGTCGGCCAGATCGAACCGATGTCGTTCCTCGGCGTCGTGCCCGGTCACCGGCGCGATGCGGTCATTGCACTCGTGCGCGCCTTCCCGAAGCCGCTGCGCAAACGCCTGGTGCCGGTTCCTGAGACGGTCGATGCGGTGATGGCGGAGATCGGTGAGAGCGAGACGTTTGCGCTCGCCCTCCGCCAAGCGCTCGAGCGCCGTCTCGGCGAGACACTTCCGCTCGACGCGCTCGATCCGCGTTCACTCCCGCCCGGACTGCGCCCCGAATACCGCGTGGTCAACGACGACGGCGATGTTCTCGCCCGGGGCCACGACATCACCCAGCTCCGCGCGGCGCTCGCGGCAGAACTGGACAACGCTCTGGACGCGGGTGCCGACGGCATCACCCATGCAGGTGCGACCTCGTGGGACTTCGGCGACCTGCCTCGCGAGGTGACCGTTCGATCGCGCCAGGGAAACACGCTGGCCTATCCGACGCTCGTCGACCGTGACGACCTGGTCGGCGTCGAACTCGTGCCGACCGCGGCCGAGCAGTCGCGGCTGACATGGCACGGCGCCCGCCGACTGCTCCGGCTCACCGTTGCGTCGCCACTGCGCGAGATGAACGCCGTCTTCGATCCCCATCGCATCCTGGCGTTGGAATTGACACCCCACGGTGATCGCAAAGCGTGGTTCGAAGACCTTACGCTCGCGTGCCTGGGCACGATCATCGACGACGTGGGCTCCCCCTGGAGCGCTGCCGACTTCTCCAGACTCCAGAAACGGGCTCGCGCGGACCTCCCGGACCTCGCTCGGCGCTGGGCGCCCGTGGCCGGCGAGATCATCGATGAGACCGCAGCGATACGCATGGCGATCGTGGCCGCGGACCAACTGCCGGCCGATTGTGTGAACGACGCCCGCAACCATCTCGAGCGACTCACGTTTCCCGGTCATTTGTCAGCCGTCGGCGTCGACAAGCTCGACGACCTCTTGCGCTACCTGCGCAGCATCTCGCACCGATTGGCGAAGCTGCCATCGCGGATCAACGCCGACCGCGAGTCGATGCATCAGATCCTGGTGGTCGAAGACGCCTACGACACGGTCGTCGAACACCTTCCCTGGTCCAAGGCCCTCGAGGACATCGCATGGTCCATCGAGGAGCTTCGGGTCTCGATGTTCGCTCAACATCTCGGCACGACCGAGCGCGTGAGCCCCAAACGAATCCGTCGCAGCCTGGAGCGGTTGACCGCCGCATGAATCTCTCCCTTCTCAAGCGAACAAAGCGTGAGCCGATCCGCACCGAGGTAGTGGGCCCGAGGTCGGGCCCGCTCGATGCGTCCGAAACCGCCGACGCTGCCCTCACGGCCGCCCTCGTCGTCGCACTGCTCGCCGCAGGACGCGTCCTGGCCGCCGGCAGCATGTTCCAGGTCATCGCCAGCTTCGTCGTCGCCGTCCTCGCCGCCCGCCGACGCACACGCGCCGTCGCCATCTCGGCGGCGGCTGCGGCGTGCATCGCGCTCATCCTCGGTGGCCTTGGGCCGGTGACCCAGGCGGCCCTCGCCGGCGTCTTCGGCTGGTGCGGCGGCCAGGCGTTGCGTCGTGGGTGGGGACTGTTCCGCAGCATCGGGCTGACCCTGCTCGTGGGTTGGCCGGCCATGGTCATCAGCGTGTTGTTCGTCTTCCCGGCCGTCGCGATCAACCGCAAGCTGCGCATCCTCGTTCTGGAGAACGTCGAGAACCAAGCCGATGGTGGCGCGAACATCCTCGGCGGCATCGGTTCGCTGTTTGCCGCCCTGGGAGATGTGTTCGGAGCGATCGGGCTCGGCTTCCTCGAAACGGCACTCGACTGGGTCGACGATGCCTTCGGCTGGGTTGGGGGCCTGCTCCCCGACATCGCGGGCTTTCTGATCGACAACTGGCTCCTCCTGATCCCGGCGGTCGAGTTGGTCTACGCCATCGTCTACGCGGTCCTCATTCGGGCTGTCGGCGGCGCAATCCTGCGACGGCTGGAGCGCTCGCTGATGGAGCCCGTCGCCATCGATCTCCAACCGGCGCCCGACGCCGATCCGCTCCCGGTTTCGATGGCCAACGTCGTGCTCGAGCGCCATGGCACGCCGGTCAGCGAACCGCTGACGCTTCGGGTGGACGAGGGTGAACATCTGGTCATCGAAGGTCCCAACGGCGCGGGCAAATCAACCCTGCTCGATGCGTTGGCAGGGTTGGACAACCTGGGACGCCTCGACCGAGCGAGCGACCGGGTCGGGCTGGGCCATGTGGGCGGCACCGCGCGCGTCGGACAACGACCCGAGGCACAAGTCGTCGGCACGACCGTCGAGGAGGACCTGCGCTGGGGACTCGACGAGGATTTCGACGTGCGGGCCACGCTGGCAGCCATCGGTCTCGACCTGCCACCCGATCGCCCCACCAGCGAACTCTCTGGCGGTGAGCTCCAACGGCTGGCGCTGGCATCGGCGCTGCGACGTCGGCCGCGCCTGCTCTTGGCCGACGAGGTCACCTCGATGCTCGATCCGCTCGAGCAAGCACGCATCATCGATCGGCTCGCGGAGCTCGACGACGCCACCATCGTGCGCACGACCCACCGCAACGATGCCGTCGCCGCCGACCGCAGAATCACCCTGCGGCGCCGCTCCTCATCGACCGATACCGGCACGGCAGACCCGACCGGCGCGCGCGTAGAACCTGCGCCCGAAGAACCTGCGCCCGAAGAGCCCGCGGAGCCTGAGCTCCGCACGATCCGCACCAGCGTGACCGAAGGTCGACTGCTACGGCTTCGCGACGTCGGGTTCGCCCACGCTCACGGCAAGCCGTGGGAGCACGAGGTGCTGGCCGGCATCAATCTGTCGATTCACCGCTACGAGCTCGTCGTCATCGAGGGGCGCAACGGTTCCGGGAAGACCACCCTCGCCCGCATCGTGGCCGGACTCGACACCGCCACGGCCGGCGACGTCGAGCGAACCACCGGGGTCAAACGTGCGCTCGCTCACCAGCATGTTCGCCTCCAACTGCTTCGGGCCACGGTGCGAGAAGAGCTCTACTCGCTGGCCGGCGTCCGGTCCGATGTCGTGATCGACGGGTCCACAGCGCCACATGACCAGCTGGCGGAACCACAACCGGAACCACAACCGGAAGCGCAGCCGGGAGCTCAAGCCGTCGACGGCGCCAGCGCCCCCGTGTCCGGCCCCGTGGCCGACGACAGTGCGCATGCGAACCGCGCGGCCAACCTGGCAATCAGCGTCGAGTTGTTCGAGCTGAGACGACTGCTCGATCGACGCATCGATGAGCTCAGCGGCGGCGAGCAACGACGGGTGCTGCTGGCCGGCCTCGTCGCACGAGGCGTGTCGCTGCTCGTCCTCGACGAGCCACTCGCCGGGCTCGACGCGGAAGGACGCGCCGACCTGGCGCGGACCCTCGACCAGGTACGACTGGCCGGGACCTCGGTCGTCGTCGTCAGCCACGACGTCGACTGGGCGCCACGACACGTGAGCCGCCACCTTCGCCTCGACGACGGCAAGCTGCACGAGGTTCCCCTCCCCGCTCCGGGCCACGACTCCTTCAGCGGATCGCAAGACTTCCCCCGTGGATCAGCGGAACGGCCGGGCACATGACCGGATCGAGTTCGTTCTTCCGCACCATCCCGATCGACTCGCCGATCCATCGAATGGCGGCCGAGACCAAGGTCGTCGCCGGGGTGCTCATCTCGATCGGCCTCGTGTTCAACACCGAGTGGAGCAACATCGGTGTGGCCGCCTTGCTCCTGCTCATCGCCTTTCGGGCGTCGAAGCTCCCGCTGTCCGTACTTCCGCGTGTGCCGCTGCTGGTCCAGTTCGCCCTGTTCGGCGGCTTGCTCGGTTCGATCTTCAGCAACGAAGAACCACGTCTCGGCGCATTCAGCCTCGGAGGCTTGTCCGACTACGCCCGGTTGATCGGTATCGGCTTCATCATGATCCTCTGGGTCGGCATCCTTTCCTGGACGACCGGCTTGACCGCGGTCGGATTTGCGATCCGGCGTCTGATCCGGCCGCTGCGCTTCCTCGGGATCCCGGTCGACGAGATCGGCTCGGTGATCGCGCTGGCGGTTCGCTCGCTTCCGTTGGTCGCCGACGAGATCGATGTCGTCAACGAGTCGGTCACCAGCCGACCTTCGCCGGCGGACCTGGCGAACAAGCCGTTCCGGGAGGCATTCTCCTTCATCCGCGACACGTCGACCGCCGTGGTCATCGGCAGCCATCGCCGCGCCCGCGATCTCTCCATGGCCATGGTGAGCCGGGCCTCGACGACCGCTCCGCTGCCGCCCCGCGCCGACTTCAGCCGCCTCGACATCGCCGTCATGATCGGCGCCGCCGCGTTGGCGGTCACGGCATTCCTCGTCCCAGGCTTCCCACCGAACTCCGAGGCCCCGCTGCCCGAGGTCCGTGGTGTCGTCTTCGAAGACCTCGACCTCGATGGCGAACGAGCCGACGCCGACAGCGACGACGACGATTTCGAAGCGGGCGTGCAGGGAGTCACGGTTCGGCTGGTGGCCCGGGTCGCCGGGACGGCCGACCAGGTCGTCGACACGTTCGAGACCACCGAACGGGGTAGCTACGCGTTCGTCGCCATCGAGCCCGGCACGTACATCGTCGAGTTCGAGGCCCCAGACGGACGTCGATTCACGTCGCCGAGCGGTGGGCGAACCGATGAACTCCTGCTCGAGGCCGACGAGATCCGGGCCGACGAACTCGACGACGTGTTTGCCGGCCTCGCACCCGCTGCCAACTGATTGCGCGGCGTCGTTCTGCTGATCGGAGACGTTTGCCGGGGGGCGACGTCCACTCGCCAGATGGGGCATCTAAGCTGGCTCGGTTATGCGTACCGGAACTTCGCGGGCCGATCGGCTCGGACTGACTGTCGTCGCCATTCTGGCGGCGCTTCTCGCTCTGCTGTTCTTGTTCAATCGCGGCTCGGGCGATTCGACCGAATCAGCGGTCGAGGTCTCGACCCAGGCGCAGGATGACCCCGCGCCCACGCCGATTCCGACGACGGCTCCGCTCGAGATCCCCGATCCCACCCCAACGCCGACGGTACCGCCTCTGCCGACGGCCACGCCGACGCCCGAAGCAGCTGCGGCGCCCACAGACGGCGACGCGACCGAGGACGACGACAGCGACGGCGAGTCCAGCGGCGCATTGAGCGTCGCAGCATCTTCGCCGAGCACCAGTGGCGCGATCAGCAACGACAGCTCGCAGGCGAGCACCGGCACCTCTGGCGACGGCACCAGCGGCGCCGCTGCCGTTCCGAATCCGCAGCCGGCCGCTACCGAGGTTCCGAACCCACAGCCGGCCGCTACCGAGGTCCCCAACCCGCAGCCGGCGGCGCCTGTCGACGTGCCGGCCCCGAACCCGACCGGTGGCACCTTCACCCACACGCTTCGAGCCACGGTTGCCCAGCCGACCCTCTACACCGAGCCCGGCGGCGCCCAGTTCATGCCCCAGTTCCGCGGCACGGCCCTTCCGCCCGTGAACCCGACGGTGTTCGGCAATCCGCTCGTGTATCGAGTGCTCGCCGGCGCACCCGGCGACACGTGGGCCCAGGTCCTCGTACCTGCCCATCCGAACGGGACCCGCGCCTGGGTACAGACCTCGCAGTTCACCTGGGGCTCGTCCAACCGGATGATCCAGATCAATGTGGGCACCAACACCGTCACGGTGTTCGAGGGCAGCGAAGTGCTGCTCACCACCAGCGCCGTGACCGGCAAGAGCAGCTCACGTACCCCGATCGCCGAGGGTTGGGTTGAGGAGATCATGCCCGGCCCGAGCGGCGCCTACGGGCCGATGCTGATCAGCCTCGGCATGTTCTCGAACGACCTCACGTCATTCGGTGGTGGTGTTCCGAAGATCGCCCTCCACGGCACGAACAATCCGAGCCTGATGGGTCAGTACGCCAGCAACGGCTGCATTCGAGTGCAGAACTCGGTCATCACCCAGATCGCCGGCATGGTCGCGCCGGGATCCAAGGTGATCATCACCAGCTGAACCGGACCCTCAAGAACCTGGTCGTCGCATCGGCGTGTGGGGAATGCCGTCCTCGACGAATTCCTCACCGCTGATCTGCCACCCCTGGCGCTCGTACCAGCCGACCAGATACGTCTGGGCTTCGAGGAACGTGCCGGTTTCCCCGGCCTGCGCATGGGCCTCGTGCAGCAGTCGTTCGGCCAAACGCTTGCCCCGATGCTCCGGCGCGGTCACGACCCGCCCGATCTGGGGAGGGTCGTGGTCCAAGAGCAGTCGCAACGAAGCGGCGATCGCTCCCTTCGAGGCGGTGACCCAAGCGTGGTGTGTGGTGTCGAGCAGGTCTCGGCCGTCGACCTCGGGGTAGGCGCACTCCTGCTCGACCACGAACACGTCGACGCGGAGGCGCAGCAGGTCGTGAAGCTCGGTAGCCGTGAGCTCCGGGCCACGGCGCCAGATCACCCGTTCGTCCATCGCCTCAGCCTCGCACTTCTATCGACGCGTCGCGAACACGACATGGCTCGGATGACCGGACAACGTTTCGAGTGGCGGCAGACGACGCGACCGGTGGAGCTCCAGGTGGCGCTGGGCGACGAACACCAGTTGACCGCCCGGCACCAGTCGCTCGACCGCCCGGGTCAGCAACCTCCCGGTGAGATGCTCATCGAACGCATGCCCGTGATGGAACGGCGGATTCGAGACGACGAGGTCGAAGGAGCCGTGTTCCTGTGGCATACCATCCGCGACGACAAAACGGGCGCGATCGCCGAGGCCGGTCGCCATCCAAGTAGCGCGTGCGGCCGCCAACGCCAGGTCGGAGGCATCGAAGAAGGTGACCTCAGCATCCGGCGCTGCTACCGCGAGGGTCGTGCCCAGCACACCATTGCCACATCCGAGATCGGCGATCCGCGTGACCCCGCCGAGGTTGAACGGCGCATCGGACCGATCGGACCGGCCGTCGAGCAGCGTGTGCAGGAGCAGCGCCGTTCCGACGTCGAGGTGGCCGGCGCTGAATACACCGGGAGCGCCGAAGACCCGAACCGGCCGGTCGCGGACTCCGCTTGGAATGGTGAAGGCCGGCTCGTCCCCGATCGGATCGGCTCCTTTGGCCCGGCTCGAAGCGACGGGTGGATCGATGTCGAGCAGTCGGGCCTTGCCGACCGCCCGTCGGGGCCGGACCGCGCCCAGGTGACGTTCGAGCAACTCGACGACCGCCCCTGGGCCGTCGGCACCGCCGAGGCGCCCGAGGTGTCGACTCATGCCGGCAACCACCACGCGGGTGTCCGCACCAGCGATCGTGGCCACGCCGCGAGCCTGCCATTCGAGCAGATCGTGGCTCTTCGGCACCCCGAACACCACGCCATCGAAGTGGCCGGTTGGCCATCGATCGCCCGGGACGTGTTCGACGTTCGGCAGTTCGTTCTCTGCGAGGTTGGCGGCGATGGCGCGGCGTGCCAGCGCCGAGTCGTTCCACACCGAAACCTGTGCGACGCCGCGTTGGGCGACGATCGGGACCGTGACCGCTCCCCACGCGTCGTTGACGACGAGGATTCTGGCACTCGTCGCTCCACTGGCCGTTCGTTGTGTCGGCCCATGTGCAAGCGCGTCCTCGATGGCCAGGCGATCTGCGGCCGACCAGGCTCGCAACGGCGAGTCAGGCGGTGTTGCGCCGCGCCGGATGGTGAACCGGCCGATCGGCGTATCCAGCTCGGTATCGCCCACCCGTGGAGCGTACGCATCTCCGTCGCCGGACGAGCGAACCTACACTGCTCGTCGAGGAGGAGCTGATGAGCACCGATACCCAGGTCGCCCCACCCGACGCCAAGCTCGACGAGGGCGACCACGATCGATTCGCGCACTACGTCATCGGGGGCGGCGAGGCCTTGATGCGGTCCGCGGTGACCGGCGAGCCGGTCGTCGCCCTCTGCGGCAAGGTGTGGGTGCCCAGCCGTGATCCGAAGAGGTACCCGCTCTGCCCCGAGTGCGACGAGATCCAGTCGGGCCGCAACCCGGAGCTGATCGACCGATGAGCGGTGGTGAACAGCCGACGGTGAGCAGCGATCAGCTTCCGAGTGCGTTCGAGAACCGTGTAAGCCGCGACCTTGGCGTCGATATACCCATTGTCCAAGCCCCGATGGGCTGGATCGCGCGAAGCCGACTGGCCTCGGCCGTCAGCAGGGCGGGCGCTTGCGGCATCATCGAGACCTCCTCGGGAGAGCTCGATGCGGTCAAGGGCGAGATCGCAGCGATGCGGGAACTGACGGATCGACCCTTCGGGGTGAATATCGCCCAAGCCTTCGTGCGCGACCCGTCGATCGCCGAGTTCGTGATCGACCAAGGCGTGAAGTTCGTGACGACGTCGGCCGGGTCACCGACCAAGTACACGAGTGTGCTCAAGGAGGCCGGGCTCACGGTCTACCACGTGGTGCCCACCCTGACGGCCGCGCTCAAGGCGGTGGATGCGGGCGTTGACGGACTGGTTGTCGAAGGCGGCGAAGGCGGCGGCTTCAAGAGCCCCACCCCCGTCTCGACCATGGTGCTGCTTCCGCTCGTGCGCTCACGGGTCGACGTGCCGATCATCGCGGCCGGCGGTATCTGCGATGGTTCCACGATGGCCGCGGCCTTCGCCCTCGGCGCCGAGGGTGTGCAGATGGGGACCCGCATGGTTTCCGCGGCGGAATCGCCGGTTCATGAGAACTGGAAGCAGGCGATCGTCGATGCGGCCGAGACGGACACCTTGTTCCTCAACCAGCGCCACTCGCCGGCACTGCGGGCCCTGCGCACCGATCGCAGCGAGAAGCTGGTCGATGTCGAGCACAACGTCTTCGGCGACTTCGGCAACGCACAGGAGCTCTACTTCGGCGGCGACATGAACGCGGCGATCGCGCTGACCGGCGAAGTAGCGGGACGCATCGAGGCGGTGCGCCCCGTGGGTGACATCATCGCCGATACGGTCGCCGAATTCTCGGGGGCCGTCGTACGACTGACCGAGAGGCCGCGCCGCTAGGACTGCAACAGCTCGGACACCGCACTGCCGAGACGGTCGAGCCGGTCCTCGGCGACCGCCCGGGCGCTCGCAACGGCTCCGTTACCGATCGACTCGATCACCTCGACATACGCCTTGAGTTTCGGCTCGGTTCCGCTGGGACGGATGATGACTCGGCTTCCGTCCTCGGCGTGCAGTTCGACCCCGGGCGTCTCGGGCAGGCTGTCGCCGCCGATTGCGTTGGCCGTGATCGGCGCACCGGCGAGCGATGTCGGCGGTTCCTGTTGGAACCGAGCGATCAGCCTCGCTGGCGCCGCCGGGTCATCGTCGAACCGGATCGATACGGGTCGGGAACAATGCAGTCCATGGCGGCGAGCGAGTTCGTCGAGCCGGTCCCACACCGTTTCGCCTTGCGCGGCCAACGCCCCCAGCATGTGCCGGACGGCCAGGGCCGCGGTGATCCCATCCTTGTCCAGGACGTGGTTGCCGACCTGGTAGCCGATGGCCTCCTCGTAGCCGAAGACGAACGCACGTCCGGGGTGATCGTCGGCGGCTCGGCTGATCCACTTGAAGCCGGTGAGGGTGACCGCACACGCCACGTCGTCGGCTGCCCCGGCAATCCGGTCGAGGAGTCGGCTGGATACGACCGATCGGGCGACGAGGCGGGGGCCGCGTGTCGAACGCAGGATGTGATCGGCCAGCAGTGCGCCCAGTTCGTCGCCGGAAAGCACGACCGGGTCTGGGCTATCTGCTCGGGCGACCGCAAGCGCAAGCCGATCCGCGTCGGGATCCTGCGCAATGATGATTCCTGCGTCGAGTTCCGCCGCCACGCGCATCGCTTCGTCGAGCGCTCCGGGCTCCTCGGGGTTCGGGAACGACACGGTCGGGAACCGACCGTCGGGCTCGATCTGGGAGGGGACGTCGGTCATACGCTCGTAGCCGGCGGCGTCCATCAGCTGGTGGGTCGCCTCGGCCCCAACGCCGTGCATCGGCGTGTACACGGTGCGAAGCGACTCACCCGAGCGGGTTGCGCCCCCCGCCCCGCCCGGTATCGCGCCACCGAGCAGCGTCTCGACGGCGTGCAGGGCTGCCACGCGATGCTGCTCAATCCAGACGGAGGCGTCGACCGAGGCCACGCCGCTCCCGGCAGCGGGGCCGACAGCAACGTTGGCTGCCGGGTGATCGCCCCACGACCGGGCCTCCTCGTCGATCACTGCCGCGATCTGCTCATCGAGCGGCGGCGGCAACTGGCGGCCGTCTCCCAGGTACAGCTTGTAGCCGTTGTCGGCCGGCGGGTTGTGGCTGGCCGTGATGACCACACCGGCGTCGGCGCCCTCGGTCCGCACCGCATGAGCGACGACCGGCGTCGGCACAGGCCGGTCGGCCAGCAGGGCACGGCCACCCACGACTCGCACCGTCTCGGCGACGGCGGCGGCAAAGTCCTGCGAATCGAGTCGGGCATCGAAGCCGATCACAATCGTCGGCGCATCAACCCCCGGCCCCTCGGCCGAGCTCAACCATCGCATCACGCCTGCAGTCGTCTGGCGAACGACAAGGTCGTTCATACGGTCGAGGCCCGGCCCGACCGGCGCGCGTAGACCGGCCGTGCCGAAGGCGAGCCGGGGCCCCGAAGGCGGTTCCGACGACGACATGACAGCGGGTCAGAAGCTGGCGAACGTGTCGCAGGCCTCGGTGTCGGCGGTCTGCATACCTCGGCTGAACCACTCCTGACGCTGGGCGGCGGAACCATGTGTCCAGGTGTGTGGATCGACCCGTCGGCCCGAGGATTGCTGGATTCGATCATCGCCGACCGCCGCGGCAGCCTCGAGCGCCTCGTTCGTATCGCCGCGTTCGAGCAGTCCTCGGTCTTCGGCGAATGCGGCCCAGATCCCGGCAAGGCAGTCGGCTTGGAGCTCGAGTGCGACCGAGTACGCGTTGCGATTGCGGGGATCGTTCGCCTGCTGCTGGCGCACCCAGGTCGAGATGCCGAGCTCGTTCTGTACATGGTGCCCGAACTCGTGGGCCACGACGTAGGCCTGGGCAAAGTCACCGGTTGCGCCGAAGCGGCGGGCGAGGATGTCGTCGAAGAAGCCGGTCTCGAGATAGATGCCCTTGTCGAGCGGGCAGTAGTGGGGACCGATCGCCGCCTGAGCGGTGCCGCATCCGGTGCGTATCGGCGTGTCGAACAGGGTGAGCGTGGCCGGTTCGTAGCGGATTCCGTTCTCGGCGAACTTGTCCACCCAGAAGGTCTGCACATCGTCAAGCAGGAAGTTGAACCACTGTGCGCTCTCGTCGACGAGGTCACCCGTCGCTGCAGGAGCTGACTGCCCGCCGACCGTGTCAAGCGCCGTCCCGGAGGCGGCGCCGTCAGCCCCGCCCAGGATGTTGCCCCCGAACAGCAGGGCCAGGATCAGGCCGATGATGCCCATGCCGCCGACACCCACCGCCGCGCCACCTCGGCCCCCACCGCCGCTACTGCGGCGGGTTGAGCCTCCACGACGGGAGGAACCTCCGGTTCGGGCATCGCGGAAGTTCCGATCCGCGCGTTCTGAACGTTGCCAGCGCATTGACGGTCCCCTTCTCGGTACTCAGCGACGAGTTGTGAGATCGTCGACCACGTACCGCAACGCATCGTAGGCGTTCAGCATTTCCGCCGCGAGGTTCACGTTGGCCATGCCACGGTGCAGGCGTCCGAGGTCGCCCTCGACCCGCAGGGCATTCGCTGGATCGAGATGGCCGGTCAGATAGCGCGTGCCGAGCTCGAACGCGAGCCGCGGACCGGCGACTGCGAAGGTTGCGATCTCGGCGTCGCTCACGGTCTCGCCAGCACCCCGAACGAAGGCGGCACACACGGTTTCGAAGACGTGGTCGACCATGGTCGGCCCTGCATCGTCGAGGTGCCAGGCAATACTTCGTACGAGGTCGCCGACGTCATGCCAGATCGGCCCCATCATGGCGAGGTCGAGATCCAGTACTGCGATCGCATCAGCGCTGGTGTCGTGTAGCAGCACGTTGGAGATCTTGGTGTCGTTGTGGACGACGCGTGGGATCAGGTCGTCGAGCCCGTCATCGATGACCCGCGCGTCGAGCCGCCCGCGAACCGCTTCGATCTCGTCGAGGTGATCTCGCACCGGCGCCGCGGACTCGGGGGACGCTGCGTCCAGGGTCGTTTCGAACGAACTCCAAATCACATCGAGATCGTGGAAGCCCGGTGACGTTTCGACGAGGTCGGGCCCGCCAAGGTCGGCGGTGGCGTTGGAGAAGCGACCGAAGAGCGCGGCCGCACTGGCGAGGGAGTCGAGCGGAAGGATCGGACGGCCGATGCGGCCGCTCCGATACCGAAACGCCCGCCAGAGGCGCCCGTCGGCGTCGAAGAGGTACGGCTTCGACGCCCCGGTCGGCACGAGCTCGGGCCACCAAGTCTGCGAGCTCCGACCCGAGTGGTTGGGTCCGTCCCCCTCCATCTGGGCGACGTGGTGCTTCCAGTCGAGGTGCGCGGCCACCCGGACCAGATTCTCCATGATTCCGAGCAGGTCGCTCCCGCTGATGGACCGCAGTTGCTGGAGGACAAGATCGCCGCCCCGGGACGTATCTCCCGAGCCAGGGCGCCCGGCGACGACCCGCAACGTGCGGTTGGTTCGACCGCCCGAGAGTGGCGTGATCGTCGCCTCACCCGCGCCGTACGCGTCGAGGACTTCTGCGGGTACGCCGCCGTCCACATCCACCGACACAGCGTGGCTCCGTCACTGCCCCAAATGCAACGTTGTAGCCTTCGCCTGTGGACCACTTTGATCTGATCATCATCGGAACCGGCTCAGGCAATTCGCTGCTCACGTCGGACTTCGACGACTGGAATGTCGCCATCGTCGAGCGCGACGTCTTCGGCGGAACCTGCCTGAATCGGGGCTGCATCCCGTCGAAGATGTTCATCTACCCGTCGTCGATCGTCGAGGCGGTGCGTACCGCGGATCGATTGGGCGTCGATGCCCAGGTCAACGAAGTTCGTTGGACCGAAATCGTCGACCGCGTGTTCGGACGAATCGACCCGATCGCGGCCGGCGGCGAAGAGTGGCGCAAGTCGCTCGACAACATCACCGTCTTCAACGCTGACGCCCGGATCGTCGGGCCGAAGCAGGTCGACGTCGGCGACCGGGTCATCACCGCCGACACGATCGTGCTCGCCGCCGGGGCACGTCCGAGGATCCCCGACATCGAGGGCCTCGACTCCGTGCGCTACCAGACGTCGGCGACCGTCATGCGTCTGCGTGAGGTGCCGCGCCGGATGGCCGTGCTCGGCGGTGGCTTCATCGCCTGCGAGATGGCCCACGTGTTCGGGTCAGCCGGCGCTGCCGTCACGATCGTCAACCGCAGCAAGATGCTGCTGCGCGCCGAAGACGACGACATTTCCGAACGCTTCACCGAGGTCTATCGCGACCGGTTCACGCTGCGGTGCGGCGAGGCCCCGAACTCGATCCGCCAGGATGAGTCCGGCGAGATCACCCTCGAGTTCCCGACGGGCGACCCGCTCGTGGTCGACGAACTGCTGGTCGCCACTGGACGCATCCCCAACGGCGAGCAGCTCGGTGTCACCCATACCGGCGTCGCGCTGGACGATGCCGGCTACGTCGTGGTCGACGAACACGGCCGGACCGGCGTCGAGGGCATCTGGGCGCTCGGCGACATCTCCAATCCGATGCAGCTCAAGCACACGGCCAACGCCGAGACCCGCATGATCGCCCACAACATCCACCATCCCGACGATCTTCAGACCACGCACTACAGCGGCACGCCGTCGGCGGTCTTTGCGGATCCGCAGGTCGCCTCGGTGGGCAAGACCGAGCAGCAACTGCAGGCCGAAGGTACCGAGTACATCACCCATACCCAGCCCTACGCAGCCACCGCCTACGGCTGGGCGATGGAGGACGAACACGGCTTCTGCAAGGTCATCGCAGACCCGAACACCCGACTCCTCCTCGGCGCGCACATCATCGGCCACGAAGCGTCGCTACTGATCCAACAGCTGATCCTCGGCATGCGCTTCGACCTGACCGTCGATCAGATGGCGCGGGGGCCGCTGTACCCGCACCCGGCGCTGTCGGAGGTCGTCGAGCAGGCGCTCCTCGAGCTGTAGTGCCTCTACGCTCCAAGCCGTGACCAGCACGTTCGGACGCATCTTTCGGGTCACCACCTTCGGCGAGAGCCACGGTGGTGGCGTGGGCTGCATCGTCGACGGTTGTCCGCCGCGACTCGCCCTGACCGAAGCCGACATCCAGCCGGACCTGGATCGCCGACGCCCGGGACAGAGCCGTCTCGTCACCCAGCGGCAAGAAGCTGACGAGGTCGAGATCCTGTCCGGCACGTTCGAGGGCGAAACGCTCGGGTCGACGATCGGCATGTTGGTCCGCAACAAGGACGCTCGGCCCGGTGCCTACGACGAGATGCGAGACCTGTTCCGCCCGTCGCACGCCGACTTCACGACCGAAGCCAAGTACGGCCTGCGCAACTGGCAGGGCGGTGGGCGCGCCAGCGCTCGCGAAACGATCGGACGGGTGGCCGCAGCAGCGGTCGCCCGCAAGCTTCTTGTTCAGGCGGCCGGCGTCGAGGTGTTGGCGTGGGTCAGTTCCGTCCACGACATCGAGGCCGACGTCGACCCCGACGAGGTGACCCTCGAGGCGGTCGAAGCCGACCCCACGCGCTGCCCCGACCCCCAAGCCGCTGCGACGATGACGGCAGCGATCGAGCAGGCTCGGCGCGACGGCGACTCGCTCGGTGGTGTGGTGACCTGCGTGGCTCGCAAGGTGCCCGCCGGGCTCGGCACCCCGGTCTTCGGCAAGCTCGACGCGGAGCTCGCCGGTGCCTTGATCTCGCTGCCGGCGGCCAAGGGCTTCGAGATCGGGAGCGGCTTCGCTGGCACCCGGATGACCGGTCGCAGCCACAACGATGCCTTCGAGCCCGGCGACACGGCCGCAACACCCGTCACGAGCACCAACCATTCAGGAGGCGTGCAGGGGGGCATCTCGAACGGTGCGACCATCGTCACCCGCACGGCGTTCAAGCCGACCGCGACCATCTCGAGCGCACAGAAGACGGTTGATCGCCACGGCAACGCCGTTGAACTCGCAGCGAAGGGCCGCCACGATCCATGCGTGCTGCCTCGTGCGGTACCGATGGTTGAGGCGATGACGCTTCTGGTGCTGGTCGATGCGCTACTCGAGCAGCGGGCGGTCGACATTCTGTGAGAGGCGAGCCCAGAGTTTTCGGGTTCGTAACGGGTGCGACCCCGTGGGACGTTCGGTCACAGCTACCTTGGCGCGGATGAGGCGCACGAGGTTCGCAGCTGCATTTCTGGCCCTTGCGTTCGTTGGTTCAGCCTGTGGCGGGGCCAGCAGTGAAACGGTCGCCGCCGACCAGCCCGAGGTCGACCGACCCGCCAACGACCCGGTAGCCGACCTCCCGACACCCGAGAACACGGCCACGAACGCCCAGCCCGCCGACGAAGCGGCTGAGTCGGACACCGAGCCCATCGCAGTGGCCACGACACCTCCGGTCACCGCAACCGATACCGACGAGCCCGCGGTCCTCCAGCCAACCGCTCCCCCGGCCGAGGAAGCCAGCCCTACCGCGGATGCGCCGGAGGAACCGGCGCCCGTGGCCTACGCCACCGTCGAGCTGCCGTCCGCACCCGTGATCGACCTGGCGAACGGCGCCGAGGCAGACCTTGCCGACCTCGCCGAACCTGGACCCACACTGCTGTGGTTCTGGGCACCGCATTGACCGACCTGCGTGTCCGAGAGCCCCTCGGTAGTGCAGTTGGCACTGAATTTCCCCGACCTGAACATCATCGGCCTGGGCGCCCAGGACAGCCTGGCTGAGGCCAACGAGTTCGTGACCCTGACCGGCACCACCGCGGCGCCAATCACCATGGTGTGGGACCCGTCCTTCGACACATGGCGAAGCTTCGGGATCCGCTCCCAGCCGTACTGGATCCTCTATGACGGCCAGGGAGAGCTGGTCTCGTCGAGCCCAGGTGCGATCGACTTCGAGGCCGTCACCGCAGCGCTCTGACACACCGCAGCCCTCTGATACACCGCAGCGCTCTGGGTCGCCGCGAGGCTTTGATTCCTAGTCGTCGTTGGCCGCTGCTGCAGCGGGCGCCCGGCCGGCATCGGTCGGGATCGCCGAGCTCGCCTCGGGGTACAACTCGACGATCGCCGCGTCGACCTCGTTCTTCACGCCGGACAGCGGCAGCACGTTGAGCACGCCCTGGCCTTTCCGGATCAGGTCGATCAGCTGCTCGCCGTCGCGCACCGACACCGAGCCCTTGCCGCTGATGACCAGGTTGACCTCGGTTGGGTCCTGATCGAGCTCGTCACGGAGGTAGTCGAAGGCCTCGCGCACCGACTCGAGCCGGATGCCGGCATCGAGCAGACTCTTGACCGCCCGTAGCTCCAACAGGTTCTTGTAGGAGTAGGCACGGCGGGTCCCCGAGCCCTGGGCTCGGAACTCGGGGCGCACCAGGTCGGTGCGCGCCCAATAGTCGAGCTGGCGATATGTGATGCCGACAATCTCGGCGGTGCGCTTGGCAGGAAAACCCTGCGGTTGGTCGTCGAGCGGAATCTGGAGCTGCTCTTCGGGTGTCGATTGTTCAGTCATGGGGAAACCTATGGATCGCCGAACGAACCGTCGAGTGGTCGGTCGCCACCGGCGATCGTGCTGGGCCTGCTGGGGTGGTGGGTCTCACGGACGACCGGCGACTCGGGTAAAGCACACCGGCGGAATTACGACCGTGTAGCGACCACGATAGAACGCCCCTCGACGGTTCGTCAATGGTGGAATCAACCGCGAGATCCCCAGGAGATCCTCAGCCGAAATCCTCTGGATTGACTCAGCCGCCGAAATCCTCTGGATTGACGTTGTCGATGAACTCGCGGAACTCGTCGAGGACTTCCTCGGCTCGTTCGCCATCCTCTTCGTCGTCATCGTCGTCGTCGATGAGGTCTTCGGGTTCCGGCTGAAATCCGGCCGAGTCGACGACATGGCCCTCGGCGAAGACCGGGGTCTCGGTTCGGGCGGCGATGGCGAGTGCGTCGGATGGCCGGCTCGACACGATCTGTTCGCCCGACGGCCCGGAGAAGTACATCTCCGCGTAGAAGGTCTTGTCGCGCAGGTCGGTGATCACGACCTTGTCCAGCGACGCCCCCAGGACCATCAGCATGTCCTTGATCAGGTCGTGGGTCATCGGCCGCGGTGTCTCGACCTCCTCGAGCGCGAGCGCGATCGCTGTCGCCTCGGCCTGCCCGATAAAGATTGGCAGCATCCGCCCGTCGGGTTCGTCCTCTTGGAGCAGCACGATCGGCGTGTTGCTGGGCATCTCTACCCGGACGCCGACCAGTCTCATCGAGATCACAGCTGCAGGTTATCCGGCAGAATCGGATGGAGCAGGGCCCTATCCCGGGCTTCAGCGAATCCCCGACCTACGGCCCGATGACCGGTCTTCGGCCCAATGCCCTGCCCTGGGGTGGACGCTGGCTCTCAGTCGCCGGTCGAGCCGAGGGACTCGCGCAGCACCTTGACGATCATCGCCTCGCGGATGACGTTGCCCTGATCGATCAACTCGTCGGCGACCTCGCGCGCCCGGGTGATCGCGTCGGGCGTGCTCTGATGGCTGAGGGGGGTGACGACTTGTTCGAGCATGCCGGCTTCGCGCTCAGCGGCGACGCGCCACGCCTTGAGGTGTCGAGCCTGGATGCCACGCTGAAGGAAGGCCCCGGCGGCTTTGGCCACCCGAAGTTCGTCGCGACCGAACCGCACACCATCTGGGGTCTCGATCGGGTCGATGATCCCGTACTGGATGAGCTCGTCGAGCTGTCCCGCCGACAAACCCGCCAGACGCCCGAGATCGGACGCGGTCAGCCGGTCGCTCTCAGGTCCCGGCGCCCGGAAGCGCGACGATGGTGACCGGGCCGGAAGTTCGGGGGCCTCGATCGGTCCGGCAGACCCCGCCTCCGGCAGCTCCGCGGCGCCGTCGTCGAGCCGCTCCTTGATCACCCGCAACGGCAGGAAGTGGTCGCGTTGCATCGTGAGGATCCACCGCATCCGCGCGACGTCATCCTCGGAGAAGCGGCGGAATCCCGACTCGGCGCGGTGCGGCGTGATCAGACCACGGCGTTCGAGAAAGCGAACCTTGGAGTCGGAGATATCGGGGAACTCGTCCTGCAAGCTGTCGATGAGCTTGGAGATCGGGATGAGTTTCATGGCGGCTCGCGCCGGGGAGCCCTCGGGTGCCACTTCGCCTGGGTCGGTCATGCGTCTTCGGTCAGGAAGACCAGCTTGAACTTGCCGACCTGAACTTCGTCGCCCGAGCGTAGGGCGGAGGTCTCGATTCGTGAGCGATTCAGATACGTGCCGTTGAGCGATCCGACATCCTCGAGCATGACGGCCGCGCCGTCGCGCCGGACCTCGGCGTGGCGTCGGGACACCGTCACATCGTCCAGGAAGATGTCACTCTCGGGATGACGACCGATCGTGGTGATGTGATCGTTGACCACGAATCGGCTGCCCGCCTTGTGGCCGCGCTTGACGACGAAGGACGCGCCACCTGGCTCCTCGGGCGGCCCATCGGCGACGTCGATGACCTGGATCTCGGAGGTCTCCTCTTCGAGCGAGCGACGCAGATCAAAGCCACACGACGAGCAGTAGTTGGACGACTCGCTGTTCGGATGCCCACAGCGGGCACACACGATCTCCGGCATCAGGTATCCCCGATCAGCGCTCGGTAGGCGTCGGCATCGAGGAGCGCCTCGAGATCGCCGTCGTCGACCAGATCGACGGTGCACAGCCATCCATCGCCGTACGGGTCGCGATTGACGACCTCGGGATCCTCCGAAAGCGTCGGATTGGCTTCGACCAAGACGGCAGGGACCGGCATGTACAGGTCGGACATAGCCTTGAACGCCTCGACCTCGCCCATTTCCTCGCCGGCAGACAATTCGGGGCCGGCGGAGGCGAACCGCACCAGCGTGATCGTCCCCAGTGCGTCTTGCGCGAAGTCCGTCAAGCCGACGCGGCACCGGTTCGGCACCCCGACGTCGCGCTCGCTACGGATCCAGTGATGGTCCGTGGAGTAACGCCGATCGTGGGGAACGGACATGGTGGCTCACCGTAGCCCATCCCGGTGCGGTGACCGGGCCAGGTGAGGGCGGCCAGGTCATGGCGGCCAGGTGAAGGCGCGCAACGTCAAGCCAGGCGCGTGGGGCGGGGCCGCGAGGTGGGGCGGTGCAGCTCAGACGGGCTCGCCGGTCTCCGGATCGAACGCGCCCGGGCGTAGCAGCGGTACGTAGCCGAACCCAGACCACCAGCTCAGGGCCAGCGACGGCAGACCGATGATCCAGGCGAGGGCCCGGTAGATGTCCTCCCCTGGAGGCTCGGCCGAAGCGGCGAGAAAGAGCGGCAACGCGAACATCAGGCCGAACGTGGCCGTCTTGCCCCACCACGACACCTGAACGGTCCGCAGCCCTCGTGCACCGAGGTAGAGCGCGGCGACCGACACGAGCGCTTCGCGTGCGAATACGGCGATCAGAAACCACGCAGGAGCGGCGTCGACGATGACCATCGAAATGAGGGCGACGAGGAACATCAGCCGGTCGACGGTGGGATCGAACACCCGCCCGAACTGTGACCGCTGATCGAGTAGGCGTGCGAGATATCCGTCGACCCAGTCGGTCGCGCCGAGTACCGCCAGCAGCACCGCGGCGCCGTAGCGCTGCTCAGCCCCGTGCACCATCCACAGGAACAGCGGCACGCAGAGGAGCCGCAGGAAGGTGAACAGGTTCGGGACGGTCAGAATCGCATCGGATCCTGCATCGGTGCCGTCGCGATCGAAGATCGGCGTGCGCTCGCGTGCCCCGCTCATCGTCGCTCGCTCATCGAGCCCGAGGCTAGCGTTGCGACATGGCCTCGGTCTTCACCCTCATCATCAACGGCGACCTTCCTGGACACTTCGTCTGGAAGGACGAGCACTGTGTGAGCTTCCTATCGATCAATCCGATCACCGATGGTCACGCCCTGATCGTCCCCCGCGAAGAGGTCGACCATTGGATCGACCTCGATGTCGAGATGGCTGGTCACCTCATGGCGGTCAGCCACCACGTCGGTCACGCGCTGCAGACGGTCTTCCAGCCGCAGCGGATCGGCCAGATGATTGCCGGGTTCGAGGTCCCCCACACCCACGTCCACGTGCTGGGCCTGAATCGCGAGGCCGACCTGAGCTTCGCCAATGCGGCGACGACGGTCGACCACGCCGAGCTCGCCGACTTCGCCAGCCGACTGCGTGGCGCGCTGCGCGATGCCGGCCACCGCGACCAGGCTGCCGAGCCAGGCTGATCGGCGACCTCCGTCCCGCGCCTCAGCCGTCGGGTTCGACCGACTCTTCGAGCAACTCGACCTGACCGGGTGCCACGATTCCGGTGAAACGGAAGATCTCGATCGCGCTGTCCTCGCCGACCTCGATCCGCTCCCAGCCGCGGCGACCCAAGGCGGATCGGAACGCAAAGATGTCCTCGCCCGAGAGGGATGGTTCGGCCGCCGGGTCGAGCAAGATCCAGTCGACGCGCATGACGCTGGCATCGACCTTGTCTTCGAGGGTCTCGGGCGTGGTCGTGTCGAGCGCAAACACGCCGAGGCGTTCAGAGAGCAGCGGTAGAAGCGTGCCCGACGCGCGCACAGGCACCTCGTTCGCCGGGAGCTGTTCGATCGCTGCCAGCCGGGACTCGTCGGCTGCGTCTCGGCTTCCCCACTCCCACGGCTGGGCGTAGGGCGACGTCTCCGCATCGCGGACGAAGAAGATGATCGAGGTCAGGACCAAGGCGAGGACGATGCGCCGCTCGACACGGACCCGTTTCACCAGCGTGCGGCCGGCCCGCTGCAGGGCGAAGACCAAGGCGACGAAGACGAAGACGGTGATGGGGACGGTCTGACCGGCCTCGCTGAGCGGACCCGCCGGAACCTCGGCGCCCATGTAGAGGACGTAGAGCGGGATGGCCGGCATGAGGTAGCGCGGTGCGGTCAAGGGCAGGAACAACACCGGGGCGAGCAACGACACCAAGACCTCGAAGTTGGCGACCGACCCGACCGTCCGGAGGAACTGCCACGGGCTGCTGATGATGCCCCATAGGACACGCAAGGGCGTGTCGCCGAAGGCGGCATACGCGTCGAGGAACGCATAGCCACCGTCGCCGAGCCATGGCTGCAGCGCATACATCGAGATGAGGAACCACCCGAGGCCAAGGAGCGCGATGACCGTGCCGAGATGGCGCTTGCGTTCGAGCAGGAAGAGGATGCCGAGGCCCAGGACGACCAATCCGAGATCGGCACGGCAACACAGGACGAACACCGACGCGACGAAGGTCAATCGGTCGCGGTCGTTGAAGCCGAACAGCACCGCCCACATCAGGGCCGGAACGGCCAGGGTTGCCGGCGCAAAGTCGGACGCATTCATCGCGTGCACGGCGGCGTAGAGGCTGTAGGCCAGGACGACAACCGAGCTCACACCGATGCCGAGGCGCCCGTGGGTGCGAGCGAGCCGCCACAACGGGATGATCGTGACCGCCAAGGCCAGCGCTCGCACGATGAGCAGCATCTGGATGTCGGGCGTGATGTTCGCCAACAGCCCGAGCGGGTAGAGGATCAACGACCCTTGTTCGGCGACGATGTGACCGCCCGACAAGGTGGTGTCCGGGCGCAGTCCTTCCGAGATCTGCCACGTTGCCTGGGCGAACTTTGCCGTGTCCTCGCCGAGCAGCAGCGAGTGGTGCCGGGCCAGCGCGATCAGGATCAGCAGCGCACCGAGCACGATGGAGAAGGCGTAGGGGAGGCCGCGGTCATAGCCGGGGGTGTCGACGCGACCCTGGAGCCGCAGCACCATCCGGTCCACGCGATCCCACCAGCGTTCGAGGGTGGCACGGGTCCGCACCACCCATGGCATGTTCGCCACGTCGAGGGCGTCGCTCATGTTGCGGGCCCGAAGCTCGCGGCCGGCACGCGTCCGGCGGAACCGGACCAGCTGAAGTCCTCGCCGAGCGGTTCGGCCAGGTTCATCAGTTCGGCGCCCCGGCTGCGACTGTTGTTGACCGCAGTGGACACCGGGTAGATCTCGAGGAGCTCGGACGGCACGGTTTCGATCGACGCAAGCAGTTCGGTGATGTCCTCGTTGCCGCGGTCGATCCAGTCGTCCCAGCGATGCGGCGCCAGCATGACCGGCATGCGGTCGTGGATCGGCGTGATCGCCTCGTTGGCGCCGCGAGTCAGGATCGTGCAGGTCAGCACTCGCGGCGCATCCTCGGGGGCGTCCGGATCGCGCCACGTCTCATAGAGCCCGGCGAATGCGAAGGGATCGCCGTCGACCCGCTGAATGCACCACGGCTGCTTCTTCGGCTTGCCGCCGTCGGGATTCGTGACTGCGGTCCATTCGTAGAACGCATCGGCGGGGATGATGCAGCGACGCCGCTTGGCGGCTGCCCGAAACGCGTTCTTGGTCGTGACGGTCTCGGAGCGAGCGTTGATCATCTTGGCGCCGATGTTCTTCGATTTCGCCCAGCTCGGGATCAGGCCCCAGCGAAAGAGGTCCAGGTGACGGTCACCCGGCTCGGGATCGGCGTCAGCGGATGGCGCTCGATGGCGAAGGGCCGGCACCGACACCGTCGGCGCGACATTGAAGTTCTGTTCTTCCGGCTCGACGGGTTCGGCGAGTGCCTCGGTCACCGAGGTCGCGCCGAAGTAGTCGGCGATTTCCTGCGGCGAAGCCGCCGACACATACCGGCCACACATGCGGATCAGAAACTATCGCACCGTGACGGTTCGCCGACGGCTAGAGCCTGCGTTAGAGAGCTTTGCCGGGGTTGAGCATGCCGTTGGGGTCGAACAGTGTGCGCATGCTGCGCTGCACCTCGAGCTGGATCGGATCGAGCTCACGTTCGATGAACTGCTTCTTGAGCGTGCCGACGCCGTGCTCGCCGGCGATCGTGCCGTCGAGCTCGAGGGCGAGGGTGATGATGTCCTCGAACGCCGCCTTGGCGCGTGCGGTCTCAACGGGGTCGTTGCCGTCAAACACCAGCAGCGGGTGCATGTTGCCGTCGCCCGCATGGCCGATGGTCGGGAGCAACACGTCGTGCTTGCTGGCGATGGCGGTGATCCCGGCCAACAGCTCCGGGAGGCGCTGGCGGGGAACGGCGACGTCTTCGGGTAGCAGCGCCTTGCCGAGCTGTTCGAACGCCGGCCACACCTTGCGCCGGACCTCGATCAGCATGTCGCCCTCGCTCGGATCATCGACGTGGTACACGAACGAGGCGCCGTAGGCCCGGCAGATGTCGGCGATCTGTTCGATCCGCGCACCTGCGTCTTCGCCGGCGGTCTGCATCAACAGCAGGCATGCGGCGTCAACATCGAGGTCCATCGGATACACGGCCTCGACCTGGCGCAGCGATGCCTGATCGACGATCTCCATCAGGGACGGCTCGTGGCCCTCCTGGAAGATGTTCACGATGGCCTTGCCGGCCGGTTCGAGCTCGGCGAAGTACGCCACCGCGGTCGCCGGCGGAGGGGGCGCGGTCACGAGCTTGAGGGTGATCTCGGTGATGATGCCGAGGGTGCCTTCGGAGCCGACGAACAGCCCGGTCAGGTCGAAGCCCGTCGTCGACTTGATCGTCTTGCGTCCGGTCCGCATCGTGCGACCGTCGGCAAGGACGACTTCGAGGCCCATCACGTAGTCGCGAGTCACGCCGTACTTCACGCAACACAGGCCACCGGCGTTGGTCGCGACGTTGCCACCGATGCTCGACATGTCGACCGAGGCGGGATCCGGTGGGTAGAACAGGCCGTATTCGGCCACGGCGGCCTTGAGGTCGCCGTTGATCACGCCGGGCTGCACTCGACAGCTGCGATTGGTGATGTCGATCTCGAGGATCTCGTTCATGCGGTGCAGCGACAGGACTACGCAACCGTCACTGGCGTTGGCGGCGCCGGTGAGCCCGGTTCCTGCGCCGCGGGCCACGATCGGCACGCCGACCTCGTTCGCGGCCTCGACGGCCAAGGCGACCTCCTCGGTGGTGCGGGGCATGACGAGGATGGCGGCGGTCCCATGGGCCTCGAAGATCGCGCGGTCGTGGCTGTAGGCCTCGATGACGTCGGCGTCGGATTGCAGGCAGTCGGCGGGAAGGCGGCGGGCGAGAGCATCGTGCAGGGACACGCCCGCATGGTATTCGCCGGACCATGGGGTGACCGAAGCACGGGCACAGGACCGCATAGCCTTTGCCCGTGACCCCCCGCCCGGCTCGACGACGTTCTGTCGCGCTCCCAGTTGCGATGCGCCGCCTCGTCGTACCGGCGGCGAAGGTGCTGTTGGCCGCAACCGTGCTGTTGACGGCAGCATGCAGCGACTCGGTCACCGGCGATGGCGAGCTCGCCGGCGACACCATCGAGACGACCGGTGGAGCAGGTACCAGCTCGACGCCGGTGGCGACCACGCCCCCCTTGGCCACCACCCCGCCGTTGGAGGTGCCTACCGCAGAGCCGCTCCCCGACTCGCTGACTGCTCCGGCGCCGACCGTGCCGCCGGAAGCGTTGCCGACCCCGGCCGCGTCCGCCCCCACCGCGGTGCCCGAAGCCACCGCGGCCCCAGAGCCCACTTCCGCCCCAGAGCAAGCCGAGACCGAACCCGCCGCCGAGCCAACCGCGGAACCCACCGTGGTGCCGGAGCCAACCGAAGAACCGACCGCAGAGCCGGAACCGGAACCCACTACGGAACCCACTACGGAGCCGGAACCGACTGCGGTCCCCGGTTCCCAAGCGCCGATCGATCTGGGCGACTTCGAAGTGGTGGACCTCAAGACCGGCGAGACCCAGTCCATCGCTGCACTCGCCCCCTCCGGGACCACGCTCCTGTGGTTCTGGGCACCCCATTGAAGTACCTGCAATGCCGAGGCACCCGGCATCGTGCAGTTCGCACGAGATCACCCCGAGATCACGATCGTCGGCATGGGCGCAGGTAGCGCCGTCAACGGCGACTCGCTCGCGCTGGCCCTCGACTTCGTCGAGCGCCATCAGGCCACCCTTCCCAACATGACGATGCTCTACGACGTCAGCTTCCGCTCCTGGCGGAACTTCGGCGTGATCAGCCAGCCGTGGTCCTTCGGATACGACGCGGCGGGCACGCAGGTGTTCAGCCTGCCTGGTCGGATCGATCTCGCATCCGTCTCCGCCGCCCTCTCCTAGACGGGTCGCGAAGGGCCTCGCCGGGGTCCTCCCCGACCGCTCGTCTCCCATTCAGGAGAGGTGAGCCGTGCGGCCCGTGTTCGTGCATGTCTGCACAAAGTCTCACCGAGTGCGCCGAATGGCCCCACAGAACGTGGCGAGTGGTACCGCTCTGAGCGCTTTCGGTGAGGTACCACTCACCCCACGTGGGGGAATTTCTTGGTTTTGAGACGAGAATTGCCCCGAAAGCGGGCCTCGGTGTTCGTAATGGGACTCTCGGTCGGACAGAATGTCGGGATGTCGATCGAAGACGTGTGGGCCTACCCATCGCCCCCAGAACGCAAGTACCGGAAGGCGGCGGATTCGAAGGCGCAGCTCATCGCTGCCGGGCGGGAGCTCTTGGCCGAGCGTGGCTTGGCCCCCGGCTTGAGTCGGGTGACGCTGAACGACGCGATCGAGCGCAGCGGGATTCCGCGCTCGAGCGCCTACCGCCTCTACAGCGGAGGACCCGGCCCCCTGGAGTCGTTCCGAATCGCACTCCTGGAATCGGTGAGCGATGACCACCTCAGCCGCGAGATGAGCTGGGATCGTGTCGAGGAGCTCACCACTTCCTTCGAAGACGATCTCGAATCGGGCGACGCGGTGCGGATGGCATCGGCGCTTCGCGAGATCATCAGGACCGGCGTGGCCGCGACCTTCAGCAACTGGGTCGATTCCACCGGCTTCTACGTCGTGGCGTCAACCATTATCGCGGCGTCGAGTCCGGGGGCCGACGCCCAAGCCGATCTCGACCTCATGCGCACGGGCGTCGAAGGTCTCGTCTCGCGGATCATTCCGACGTACCGAGGGATTGCCAATGCCGCGGGTCTTCGTCTTCGTCAACCGATGACCTGGGATCAGTTCGGGCGGATCGTGGCCGCGGGCGTCGATGGTGTCGCCATGCGCAACGTGGTCGACCCATCGCTCAGCTCGATCGAGCGACCGACCGGGCCCAACGGTGAGATGCAAGAGTGGTCCGCCGCAGCGATGCTCGTCGAGTCGCTGGTCCGCAGCCACTTCGAGGCCGATCCCAACCGGGTCACGGCAGCCGACCTCAACAGCTGGTAGCTCACTCGCCATCGGCCTGCGGCCCGGTCCTCGCGATCACGGGCGGCTACGTTTGGGCACATGAGCGGGGTACATGACCTCGGTGGCCAGCCCGGTTTTGGGACGGTGCCCGTCGACGACGACGCCATCTTCCACGCCGATTGGGAACGCCGCGCTTTTGGGGTGACCCAGTTCGCCCAGGTCCTCTCGGAGTTCAACACTGACGCGTTCCGTCACGGCATCGAACGCGAGGATCCTGCGACCTATCGATCGATCACCTATTTCGACAAGTGGATTCGCAACGGGGAACGCATGCTGGTCGAGGGTGGCGTGATTCCGACCGACGCCGTCGTTGCTCGGATTGCAGGTGACGAACCCGCGGCGCCGGCCGAGCGGACGACCGATGCGGTCCCCAATGCCGGCCGTGGCAGCCTGCGAAGCTGTGAGCAGCCTGCACGGTTCGCAGTGGGCGACCGGGTCCGGGTCGCCATCGATGCCGGCTCACGCGGCCACACCCGCCTGCCCGACTACGTCGCCGGCCGCACCGGCACGATCGCGTTGGTGAGCGGCAGCTGGATCTTCCCTGACACGCACGCGCACGGCGACGGTGAGTCGCCGACGTGGGTTTACGCCGTCGCCTTCGACTCCGGCGACTTGTGGCCCGAGGACAGCGAGACCGGCGGCGCCAGCGGGTCGACACACACCGTGCATGTCGACCTGTTCGAGCCCTACCTGGAACCGGTCACCTGAGGCGGCGAGCATGAGCGAGCACCCCCACACCCACACGCCGGACCCGATGGATCCGGCGATCCGCGTCGAGGCCATTGAATCGCTGCTGGTCGAAGCAGGTTTGCTCGAGTCCGCCCGCGTCGACGCACTGATCGAACGCTATGAGCACGACCTCGGGCCCCTCAACGGGGCGCGCGTCGTCGCCCGAGCCTGGACCGACCCGGCTTACCGGGAGCGCCTGTTGGCCGATGGCACCGCGGCGATCTCCGAGCTCGGTTACGGCGGTGCTCAGGGCGAGTACATGGTGGTCGTGGAGAACTCCGATGCGGTGCACAATCTCGTCGTCTGCACCCTGTGCTCGTGCTACCCGTGGCCGGTCCTCGGCCTGCCGCCGTCGTGGTACAAGTCGCCCGAATACCGCGCTCGCGCCGTACGAGAGCCTCGGGCGGTGCTGGCCGAATTCGGCACCGAGCTTCCGCCCGACTGCGAGGTGCGAGTCTGGGATTCCTCGGCTGAAGTGCGGTACCTGGTGCTGCCGGCCCGTCCTTCCGGAACCGAAGGGCTGTCCGAAGACGAGCTGGTCGAGCTCGTCACCCGCGACGCGATGATCGGCGTGCGACTGGCGGAAAGCGCATGAGCGATGGCTCCGCTGTGCGGACCGCGCTCCCACTCGCCGAGGACGGGGCCGCGGCCCCGCCGCGAGCGAACGGCGAGATCGTCTTCGATGCACCGTGGCAGAGCCGAGCGTTCGGTGTGGCCGCTGCGCTGGCCGAAGCCGGGCGCCTGTCGTGGACCGACTTCCAAGCGGCGTTGATCACCGAGGTCGGCCGTGTCGATGCGGCTCGGGCTACGACGGCGTCGACGGCCGAACCCGACGTCTACTGGCGGCGCTGGCTGGTGGCGCTCGGAACGGTGACCTCCGACGCCGGCTATGTGGGTGCCGACGCATGGTCGGCCCGTGCCGGTGAGTTCGCGGCCCGAACACCGGGCCACGATCACTCACACGGACACGTGTGATCCCGCGGGATCAGAAGCTGGTCGGATCCGAGCTCTCGCGGGTCTGGATGACCCCGATGATGCGTCCGAACGCATCGCGGACCGGCTCGGTGATCTGGACGGCAGGGCCGTCGTAGTCGGCCTGGGGCAGGAAGCCCGCAGCCTCGACATCACCCTGGAAGACCAGCTCACCATCATCGCAGCGATAGGCAACGCAACGGGTGGCGTTGGCCTCGGCGAGAAGGCGGCGGCTCAGGTCCTCGATCGAGCCCGTGAATGGTGCGGTGGTGGTTGGCGCAGTGTTGGTTGGTGCAGTGCTGACGGCAGTCATCTCTTCCCCGGTAAAAGTTGACGAGTGTTGGTTGCAGGTTGCGTGTACCTGTTGTGTGCTCATCACTCTTCGGTCAAGGGAGGCCCGAGCTGAGGCCATACACCGGGCGCGAGATGAATTCACCTATCTGAGTGAGTTTCGCGTACCGCGATTTGGTGAGACCCAGGAGAGACGACCCACTCAGCACTAGGCCTTGAGGGCTCAGTGATTGCGCCTCAGTGCTCGTAGCTGATCCGCAACTCGCCCGAGCGCCTCAGCGGTGACCTCGATATCGCCACCGACTGGATCCAGCAGCAGTTCGCGCACCAGTTCCGCGTGAGGACCAGCGGCGCTCGCGAGTGCGTCGGTACCATCGGCTAGCAGGCGGGCCACCACTCCCCGGCCGTCGTCGGGCGCCGGCCCTCGCTCGATCCAACCCCGCTCCACGAGCCGATCAACGGTCTGGCTCACGAGGGCCCGCGACGCCTCGATCTGGCGGGCGAGCTCGATGAGGCGCATCTCGCCACCGGCACCGTCGACGCGTACGAGGACTTCGTACTCCCGGTGAGTCATGTCGAACTCCTCGACGAGTTGGCGACTGAGTTCGGTCTCGATGATGCGGCCGGCGTCGAGAAAGCTGGTCCAGAGCCGGAGCTCGGTCGTCGACAGGTGTCGACCGGTGCCCGCCAGTTCGCGCATGATCCGACCCTGCCATGCCCGCTATCCGGTTTCGCGGATGCGCAAAGACTTGCATCGACGTGCGGGGATTGCTAAAAATTTTGCAAGTTTGCCGTGGGGGTCAGACCATGAATGCCACATCCGGAGCCGGGACGATGCTGAAGCGAGTGGCGGGAGGCGCCGTCGTCGTGCTCGGCATGCTGGTCGTGCTGCTCAATCCGAGCAGCGCGCTCGCCCAGAACGACGACGACCCGGCCGAGGTCGAGGTCGGCAAGGCCATCTACGAGATGGGCTGCAACGGCTGTCACGGCGACGCCGGCGAAGGTGTTGCCGCTCGCGGTCGTCCGCTGATCGACATCGCCCTCGAGGCCGACCGGGACCGGCACATCACGAGCATCACCGACGGTCGCGGCGGCATGCCGGCGTTCGGCGGGCGCCTCGATGCCGGTCAGGTCAGCGCGGTCACGTCGTATGTGCGCCTCACCTTCGTGTCCGAGGAAGCTGCCGCTTCCACGCCCGACGCGCTTGCCGATACGGGCGTGGAGACCACCGTCGCCACGGTGGTCGGCATCGCCATGGTGATCGCCGGTATGCAGTTGGTGGCGTTCAGCCGTCGCAACGACTGATCCTCGATCCAATCCGAGTCGCCTAGTTCGAGTCGACCTAGCCCGAATCGATCTGGAGCAGGCTCGTTACGTTCGCGTCCCCGGTCAAGGCGAGTCCGGCTTCGGCAACGGTGAGACGCCCCCACAACGCGAGGAGCAGCCCTTCGGGCGGGCCGACGACCGATGAGTCCGCGTTGGCCTCGTGGCCATCGAGCGTCTCCACATCGATGCGTCCCGGCTTCTTCGCCGGTGTCAGCAGCCACTGAGCTGCGGGCTCGGTTGATTCGATGACCAGCGGCGCGTCGAGGACGTGCTTGCCCCGCGTGCGGACGTAGACGTCGAGGAACTCGCCGACGGCATCGAGCGCCTGATCCGGCTCGATCGACGACAGGGCATCCAGCGCCCGTTCGATGTCCCAGCGGTGGACGGCCGTCTCGTGGAGCTGACGGCGCAACCACCACCCGACCGTCGGCTCGGAGCCCGGGTTGAAGTTGGGGCACGGATCGTCGAGGTCCGCGTCGCCGAGGACGGTGATCAGATCGGCGGCGCCATCGGCGAACCAGGTGAGCAGTTCGTCGCCATCGAGCTTCGACTTGCGAAAGCCCGGACCGTCCCGCGAGCGATCGCGAACGATCCGCGCCGCCCACTCGTGCACGCCGCCCAGGTGGGCCACGACGTCACGGACCTTCCACCGCCCGAGCCGAGGAACCGGTTCGGCCAGGCCTTCCGCCGTCACGACCTCGGCGATCCTGGCAGCCTCGCGCTCGAGCGCACCCAGCATCTCGGCACCACTGAGACCAACCGCCATGCAGGGACACTAGGTCAGCTCATCGCCGACCAGCGACACTGCGCCAAGCGCCGCGACTACCGTGATCGCGAGCGGTTGGGCACGTCAGCGAGGGGGAACGCGATGACGGAACATCCACGGTCGAGCGAGGAGATCACCGTCGAGTGGCTGAACGAGGTACTCGACGACGACGTCCGCGCCGGCAACACGATCACGGGTTTCGAGGCCGAGATCATCGGCGAAGGGGTCGGCTTCCTCGGCGAGCTGGCGCGCATCACCCTGCGCTACGACACCGAAGCCGCCGGGTCGACGCGTTCGGTCATCACCAAGATGCCGACGACCAACGAGGGCTTCCGCACGATCGGACTCATGCTCGGCTTCTACGACAAGGAAGCCGGGTTCTACCGAGAGATCGCGCCGGAGATCACCTTGCGGATCCCGAAGTGCCATCTGAACCGTGCGGCCGACGGCGAGTACCTGCTCGTGCTCGAGGACTTGGCGCCGATGCGACCGGGCGACCAGCTGGCCTCCTGCACGGTCGACGAGGCCAAGCTCGCGCTGACCGCGGCGGCCCAACTCCATGCCCGCTGGTGGGAGGACCCGAAGCTCGACGCGTTCGCCGATTGGCTGCCCGCTCCCGGGAGTCCGTACTTCGCGATGCTCGAACAGGCGTATCTCGGCGCACTCGACGGGTTCCATAGCGACTTCGCGGACATGGTCACACCCGAGATCGAAGCCCTCGCCGATCGGGCCGCCGGGAGCTACGAACGGATGGTCGAGGTCGGCGGAGGCCGGCGCCCGCACACGTTCGTGCACGGTGACTTCCGGCTCGACAACATGCTCTTCGGCGACGAACCCGATCAGGAGCCGTTTGCGCTGATCGACTTCCAGATCGCGTTCAAGGCCAACCCGCTGTGGGACGTCGCCTACTTCCTCGGCGGCAGCTTCGACCCGGAGCGCCGCCGGGAGGTCGAACACGAGCTCCTCACCCACTATCACGCCAGGCTCGTCGAGTATGGGGTGAGCGACTACACGTTGGAGCAGTGCCACGAGGATTACCGCGCCGCCGCCCTGGTTCTGCTCGGCTATCTCGTCACCGGCGCCGCAGACATCGAGCTCGACACGCTCAACGATCGCGGGCGCGCTGCGCTCGAGCTGCTCTGGCGTCGCTATTCACACACGATCATGGACCTCGACTCGGGCAGCTTCCTCTAGCGCTGGCTCCGGTACGGTCGGAGGTCAGCTCGAGAGGTGAGGTGTGGCGGTGTCGGAACGCGAGAACTGGGAGTACTTCACGGTCATCCTCGAGGCGAACGTCGAGATCGCTGCGGTTCCGCTCCGCGACGACATCCCACTGCAAGAGCATCCGAAGTACTCCGTGTACACGCTCATCCCGCAGCTCAACCGCTTCGGCGACGACGGCTGGGAGCTGGTGTCGATGGAGCCGGTCACCGTCGGCAAGAACGGCGACGTCGTACCCCCGATCGCCGGCGCCTACGGACGCAACTACCTCTGTTCGTTCAAGCGGCGGCTCTGACTCGCCATGGAAGCGCGATCCGCGAAACCCGCCGATGCGACAAACACACCGACGCTGTCACGCCGGCGGATGTTGCTGCTGTCGGGAGCGTCAGCGGGTGCCTTTCTGGTCGGTTGTTCCACTGATCACGGCGCAAGCGCGCCGGACGCACCTGCTAGTGCCGAGTCGCTGAACCCGGATTGCGTCCTCACCCCGGACCAGGCCGAGGGACCGTTCTACGACGACCTGAACCTGGTCCGCCGGGACGTCACCGACGGCAAGCCGGGGTCACCGTTGCAGCTCGACCTGATCGTGATCGATGCGTCGACCTGTGAGCCGATCCCCGACGCCACCGTGGACGTGTGGCACGCCGACGCGGGTGGGTTGTACTCGGCGTTCCCGGAACAGGGTGACGACGAGGACGTCGACACCAGCGGCGAGTCGTTCCTGCGCGGCATGCAACCGACCGACGCGGCCGGGCTGGCGACGATCGACACGATCTATCCGGGCTGGTACCCCGACCGCACCACCCACATCCACATCAAGGTGCGCGTCGGCGACAACACCCGCGTGACATCGCAGCTCTACTTCCCCGACGAGACCACCGAATCGGTGTACCGAACGCACCCTGCCTACGTCGAGCGGGGCTCCAAGGACACGCCCAACGACGACGACTTCGGCGGGACGGAGACAGACCTGCGCATGACGGTTACCGCTTCGGGCGACGGCCACGTCGCGACCCACACGATCGGTATCCGCCGCTGATCTCGGTCCCAGGTCGCACAATTCAATCGGCGACCACAATCTGGCTTGTCGGGCTGAGAGGATTTGAACCTCCGACCTTCGGTCCCCCAGACCGACGCGCTAACCAAGCTGCGCCACAGCCCGCTGTGGAGCCCACAGACTACCGGCGCCGCCCGCTCGACGGACACCGATATCGGGATTCAGCCGAGGCCGGCGAGACGGCGTAGTTGGTTCTCCAACTCGAGGCGCTGCTCGGGCAACAGCTTGATCCCGAATCCCGACGGCAGGCTGATCCGCTCGCTCGACCCGGTGCGCTCGACCGCTAGGTAGTTGTTCGAGTGTGTGGTGTTCGTCGAGTGGTTGCGGGTGTGGGACACGTCGACGACGATGCGCTGCGCGCCGGCCAGAGCGATCGACGCCACGGCCTTGTCGCCATTCCAGCTCTGGATCACGCCGTCCTTGACAGTGAGACGGAAACGCTTCCCCGGCTCGTACGAGTACCAGGCGCCCAGCCCGAGGAGTAGCACGATCCCCGGGACGACCAGCACGGACAGGATCACGCCCGTCGTGTCGCCCCAGTTCTGAACGGCGGCGATCACCGCGATGGCGGCGGCGACGAGGAGCGTCCCGATCAGCCACCTCCGCTGGTTGCGGTCGGCGTTCGCGGCTCGTGGTGCTCGCCATTCGAATGGGTCATTGGACACGCGTGCTCCGGGCGGGGCTGGCTTCGGCGGGATCGACGACGCATGCATGACCGCGGTGGCCTTGGTCGCCGGATCCTCGTCGACCGGGCTCTGGGTGGCGGCGCCGGCTGCGCTTCCGCGGTACCAGTCGTGGTAGTGGCCGATGCCCGTGCGTAGTTGGTCAATCTGCTCGTCGGGCAGCTTCCAGTACTGCGCCACCGATGCCATCTGGTGCGTGACGGTTGGCCCGCCGCCGCTGGCCTCGAGCACCCAACGGCTTCCTCCGACCTGGGCGGACCGGCGGTTGATCTCGATGCGTTCGACCTGTCGGAGGTCAATGGTGTTCGTCGCCTTGGTGTCGCTGATGGTGAGCGTCGGCCCGCTGATCGACGCCCGAAGGCTCTGCAGTTGCCGAGTCGACATCAGTCCGAAGACGAAGAGGCCGGCCAGCATGAAGCCCATCACGTACCAGAACCGGTCTGCGGTGATCACGCCGATGGCGATGCACGCGATCGCTCCTCCGGCGGTAGCGAGCGCCGACAGGTCGCCATTGCGCTTCGGGAGACCGTCGATCGTCGGCGTCCACTCCCACTCACTCATCCTGCGCTCCCCCGCTGGCTCCCGCTCCGATTGGAGGCCATAGTCATAGACCAAGGTCCCAGCCCTGCGCCACTGCGGAAGATCGGACTGTCACACCCCGTCGTCAGAATCAGGAGATGGAGCGTGGCGATGATCGGTCGGCGGATGCGGTTGATGGAGTGGCGGAGCCGGTGCCTCTGGAGGTTCTCGAGCGACGCCTGACGTCGCGGGCGGCGGAGTTGGCCGCGGCCGAGTCCGAGTGGATGGGGTGGCTCGTCGAGTACGACCGTCGGCGCGGCTGGCAGGAGTGGGGTTGTTCGAGCGTGGCCCACTGGCTGAGCTGGAAGTGCGGCTTCTCGCCAAGCGCAGGTCGGGAGCGGGCGCGCGTGGCGACGGCGCTGGCAGAGTTGCCGCTCGTGCGGACCGAGTTCGCCGCAGGACGGTTGTCCTACTGCAAGGTCCAGGCGGTCACCCGGGTGGCGAACCGACACAATGAGGCCGACCTCGTGGACATGGCTCGGAATGCCAGCGGCGCACAGCTCACCAAGATCGTGGCCGGCTATCGGAGCTCGGCGACGACCGACCATGCAGCCCAGGCTGCGTTCCTCGGGCGTCGTTGGACGACCAGGCGCAACCATGACGGCACCACCACGCTGACGCTGGTCGTACCCGATGCAGATGCATCGCAGATCCGTCGCCACGTCGAGCGGGTCGCCTCGGGGCTGATCGATGACGCCGCCGTCGCAGACGCGATCACGCGACGCGAGCTGATTGCGGAGCGAGGTGGTGTCGCGGCGGTGCGAGCCGACGCGGCGATCGGCTTGCTGACCGGCGAGGCCGGGCGCGTCGAGCCGACACCGGCCGACGTGGCAATGATCGTCACCGAGGCCCAGGCCGACCATCAGTGCAGCGAGCATTGCGTGCCGGATGTCATCGAGCCGACAGACACCTGCGCGCAGGCGCGTAGTTCGATCGCGAGTGAGGCATCGGCGAGCCAGCTGATATACGACGAGGCGGTGGCCGTACGGCCCCCAACGGACGATCAGCGGCCTTCTGTCGCCGAGCCGACAGACACCTGCGCGCAGGCACGGCGCAACGGTTCGGATCCGCATGAATTCGAGGTGTTAGTCGATGGTGAGGCCGTCGCCGAGTCGGTGGGCAGACGCCTGCTGTGTGATCCGCGCGTGCAGGCGCTCGTCGAATCCGCCGATGGCGGCCCGCTCGCGGTCGGCAGGAGTACCCGGATCATCGGGAGGCGTCTACGCCGGGCGCTTGAGCGGCGAGATCACGGCTGTTGCCGGTTTCCCGGATGTCATGTCACGCAACGCCTCCATGCCCACCACATCGTTCACTGGGCCGACGGTGGTGCGACCGACCTCGACAACCTGATCCTGCTCTGCCACTTCCACCATCACCTCGTCCACGAAGGCGGCTGGAGCGTCGAGCCGGGCAGCCGCCGATTCATCCGACCCGACGGGGCACCGGTCGATCCGACAGCCGCGCACCTGCGCGCAGGCGCGCAGCGGGTGGAGCCAAACGACTGGCTCGGCAGCGATGCGGGCCCGCTCGAGCCTCATTACCTCAGTCCGCTGGATCTGCCGTGGACGACCACGATCCTTCACCACAACGAAGCCGTGCGACGCCGGGAGGCCGGACTGCCCTGACGCGACGGCGTGCTGGTCATCGGCGAATAGGGTGATCGGCGCATGTCCGAGCAGCCGCCTCCCCCGCCACCAGGTGGCCCGCTGCCGCCGAACCAGCCGCCACCGCCTGCGGATTCCGCGCCGATCGCCAACCAGCCACCTCCGCCCGTCGACTCCGAGCCGGTCGCCAACCAGCCGCCTCCGCCCGTCGACTCCGAGCCGGTCGCCAACCAGCCGCCCGCTCCACTGCCGGGCGCTGCCGCTCGGGCGAGTCAACCTCCACCACCGCCGCCCGGCTCCGAGCCCGTGCGCCACCCGTCGCCATGGGTGGCGAACACCTACGACCACCAGGTCAGCCGCTGGGGGCTGGGCGACTTCTTCATCACCGAAGCGATCTTCTTCGGGCTGAACATCGCCTTCATCGCCGCGGTCCTCGTCTGGACCGACACCGACTTCGGTGACACGAACACCATCTCCGGCTCGGCCCTCCTGCTCGCAGCGGTCGGGCCGCCGCTGCTGCAACTGCTCTACATCGTCCAGGTGTCGCGTCGCCGCGGCGCGGGACTGGCCAAGGACTTCCAGCTGCGCTTCCAGGCGTCCGACATCGGCCTGGGCCTCGGGCTCGCGGTGGGAGGCCTGATCCTGGCCGGCATCATCGTCGCCGTCATGGTGGCCACCGGGTCAGAGCAACCGTCGGCGGCGGCGATCGACGCCGCGCTCGATGCCAATGACGACGGCGGCATCACCCTCACGATCATTCTGTTCGCGCTCGCCGGAGCGATCGTCATACCGTTCATCGAAGAGCTTGTGTTCCGCGGCCTGTTCTGGAGCGCGCTCGAGAAGCGCGGCGTGAGCAACAACGTCTCGCTGGTGATCACCACCGTGGTGTTCGCGGCGATTCACCTCGAGCCGATGCGCTTCTTCATCCTGCTGGGCCTCGGATTCGCATTGGGCTTCGCACGACTACGCACCGGCCGGATCGGCGCGGCAATCGTCGCCCACATGGCCATCAATTCGCTCGGCATGATCGGCTTGCTCACCCAGCTCGCCTGACCTGCGGGCGTTCAGAACAGCGAGCCGATGCCCTGGATGATGCGCCACCCCAGGTAGAGGGCTGCCGCAGCAACCATGACCCAGAAGTGCCAGGGAATCTTGGCGGCCTCCTGAATCGCCGCAGCGCGCTCCTGCGCCTCGACCGAAAGTGCGCCGTGATCAACCTGGGTGCCGCAGCGCGGGCACGTGCCGTCAGGGAGCAGTGCGCCCGGAGCGCGCCACTTCTCGCACGCTTCACACCACGGCATGACGGGTGCTCAGATCCGCTTGATCGCCAGAATGGCCACGTCGTCTTCGACGGGTCCCTCGGCAAAGTTGCGTGCCGCCTCGAGCAGGGACTTGCACAGCACGTCGGGGCCCACGGTCGGGTCCCGACGCAAAAGGGCGGCAATGCGATCCTCACCGAACAACTCGTCGTCGCGACGGGCCTCGGCCAGACCATCGGTGTAGAGCACGACCATGTCGCCCAGGTTGAGCTCGTACTCACGGCTGAAGTAGTTCGCATCGCGATCGAGCATCAGCAACATGCCGGTCGAGCGAAGCGGGAAGACCTCGCGGTCGTGCCACATCCACGCCGCCGGGTGACCAGCCGACGCGAACCGGAGCGTGCTGGCCGCCGTATCGAACACGACGACGACGAGGGAGATGAACTCCTCGATGCGGCCGGTCTGGAACATCTGCTGGTTGAGTTCCTCGAGCGCCTGGGCGGGATCGCGGAACTGGCGGAGGAAGACCCGAAGCAGGTACTTGGCCTGGAACGCAGTGATCGACGACTCGATGCCCTTGCCGGCAACATCGCCGATCACACCAGCCACGCGGTGCTTGTCGATCCGGAACACGTCGAAGAAGTCGCCGGCCATCAGACCAGAACCAGCCTGATAGACCCGACCGACCTCGAAGTCGGTGATGTCGGGAAGCTCGTCGGGAGCCAGGCGTCCGGCCCACGCCTTGGGGGCGAGGTCCTCCTGCTCGAGGGCTTCCTCGGCCTTCTTCTCGATCCGCAGGCGCTCGCGGGTCATGGCGATCTCGCGCCCGGTCGTGCGATACCAGGAGATGGCGACAACGGCCGGCAACAGCACCAACAGGGCCAGCACCGCCGAGCTGTCGGTGGGCGCACTGGTTGCCCACACGGCGAACCCGATCGCCAAGATGATGTAGAGCACCACGTTGTGGAGCTCTCGGTGGTACCCCATACGGGCGAGCCGCAACGCAACAAAGGAATCCTGGGCGTTCGCCGCGGCTTTGACGTCGTCCTCGATCGTCGTGATCAGCCCGTACCGCATGCGCGCCGAACGGGCCCACACCAGCGACGCAATTGCGCACGCAACAGCAGCGATCCCCAGGACGATGGACATGTCCTCTCAGCGTACTCGTCCCGACCCGTGGGGGTCCATGACCTGGTCGAGAGTGACCGAAAGCACCCTACGGTGCTGTTTGGGCCGGATGACCCAGCTGCGCCACCAGCGAACGCGCGTGAACCGCTATTCCGCTCGGCGCCGTACCCGCATCTTGATCGGCGTGGCCCCCAGTTCGAACGCCTCTCGCAGGGAGCGCTCGAGGTAACGCATGTAGGTCGGCGGAATGCTTCGATTCGCGAACAACGTGAAGGTCGGCGGGTCGGTTGCGCCCTGGGTGGCGTAGAGCACCCGTGCGCCCGCTGGAGCAGGTTGGGATTGCTGGGCCGCCCGGATGACCTTGTTGACCTCACGGGTGGGGACCCGGCGGTGATAGTCGCTGACCGTGCCTTCGAGGACCGGCAGCAGGCGGTGGACACCCTTGCCCGTCAGTGCGCTCATCTTGAGCACCGGCGAATTGCCGACGAAGTGCATCTTGCGCTCGACGGCGTCTTCGATGTCGCTGCGCTCCTCGGAATCGAGCAGCTCCCACTTGTTGAGCACGATCACGATCGGACAACCGGCCGCATCGATCCGCTCGGCGAGCCGCTGATCCTGGTGCGTGATGCCGATCGTCGAGTCGATGACCAGCAGTGCAATGTCGCTCTTGTCGATCGAGTTGAGCGCCCGCACCATCGAGTAGTACTCGGTGTCCTCGTCGATGCGTGCCTTGCGGCGCATGCCGGCCGTGTCGACGAAGCGAACCTCGCCCATGTCGGTCTCGATCACCGTGTCGATCGAGTCGCGGGTCGTCCCCGGCATGTCGTGCACGACGGCACGATCCTCACCGACGAGTCGGTTGAACAGCGTGGACTTACCGACATTCGGTCGACCGACGATCGAAATCGACAAATAGGCATCGTCGGGGTCGGTGACCACCGGCGGCGCCGAGTCGATCTCCTCGTCGCTCATTTCGGGGAGCAGATCGACGATGGCGTCGAGTAGGTCACCCACGCCGTCGCCGTGGATGGCGGTGACCGGCATCGGCTCGCCCAGACCGAGCGACATCAGCTCCCAGATCTGGGCCTTCATCCCGTCATGATCGACCTTGTTGGCGACCACGATCGTCGGTCCCTCGCGGCGACGCACGAGGTCCGCGACCTGGGCATCATCCGACGTCACGCCGGCCGTCGCATCGGTGACCAGCAGCACGATGTCGGCCTCGTTGATCGCCACCTCGGACTGGCCCGACACCTTGGCATCGAGGTCACCGTCGGCGGCCGACATCCAGCCACCGGTGTCGATCATGAGAAAGAAGCGACCCCGCCAGTCGGCGACGACTTCTTTGCGGTCACGCGTGACGCCGGGACGTTCCTCGACGATGGCGATGCGCCGGCCAACGATGCGGTTGAGGAGGGTCGACTTGCCGACATTCGGCCGACCGACGATGGCCACGGTCGGCAACTGATCAGTCGGCACGAGCGATGCCTCGCCCTCGCCGAGTGTTTCGTACTCGCCGATCGTTGGATCCTCGAAGTCGCTCATGAATCCGTCCTGTCGTTCGAGTCCGGCACCCTAGCGGCGGTCTGTGCCAGGGCCGCCGCCGTCGGGGCTGGCGTCACTGCGCCCCGGGCCAGCGCTGTGGGGCTCAGCAAAGCGTGGCGGAGCGCAATGCCATCGGTCGAAATCACCTCGACCGTGCGCGGCAGGTCGTCGATCGTCAATCCATCGAGGAAGCGGCCGTTCGACAGGCACACGTCGGGCAAGAGGTACCGATGTCCCTCCGGCTCCTCCGCCAGCACGCGCTGGAGGTCCTCGCCCACCATCAGCCCGGTCACGCCGACATTGCCGCCGAAGAAGTCGTTCTCGACCCGGATCACTCGTGTTGGGGTCGCGAGCCGTCCGGCCGCATCCGCCTCGGCGATGAGCGGCTCGATCACCTGGGCGCCGAGCACGCCGGAGAGCACCCCGACCTCAGCCGGACGTCCGAGGGCGACCGAGACCTCGACGCCGGTCGAGCCAGTCGTCGAACCGGTGACCTCGGTGCGCGGGGCCCGATACCCCTCGCCGCGCGCACCTTCGACCCAGGCGAAGAATCCCGACGCCGTCGACGTGGCGGTCTCGACCTCGCCGCGGAACTCCTGGGCGAAGGTGGTCGCCATACCGATGCCGTCCTCGTGCATCTCGGCGCCTTCGTAGGCCGCCGCCGGAGCGAACGGACGCTCGGCGAGCAGGTAGTACTCGTCGGCGGCATAGACCATGCGATGCCCGAGCAGCTCCAGGAACGTCTCCTGCCACCGCTCCACGATGTCGACGACAGCCTCGGCCTCGGCCATGGTGTGCGGCCGCATGTTGTCGTTCGGACTGAAGCGACTGACGCCGAGTGGCACGACCGCCACGCTGGCCAGACGCTCGAATCGATCGAGGATCCCCGACAGGGTCTGGTCCAGAACCAGGCCGTCGTTTGCCCCGGGGCAGCAGACGATCTGGCCGTGAACTTCGATGTCGTTGTCGAGCATCGCCTCGAGCCAGCGAAGACTCATCGCGCCGCGGCGGTTGCGCAGCATGTGGGTGCGGACGTCGGGATCGGTCGCATGGATGCTGACGTAGAGCGGCGACAACCGCTCGGTGATCACCCGCTCGAGGTCGGCCTCGGTGAAGCGGGTCAGCGTCGTGAAATTGCCGTAGAGGAACGACAGTCGGTAGTCATCGTCCTTCAGGTAGAGCGTTCGGCGCATGCCCTTGGGCAGCTGATAGATGAAGCAGAAGTCGCAGTGGTTGTCGCAGGTACGGACCCGGTCGAACAACGCGGCATCGACCTGGATACCGAGCGGCTCGCCCGGCCGTTTGGCGACATCGACGGTTAGTTGCAATCCGCCGCGCTCGATCTCCAGTTCAAGATCGGGTTCATCGACCAGCCGCTGCCATTCGATCACGTCGCGCGGGTACTGCCCGTTGAGCGACATCACCGTGTCGCCGATCGCCAATCCGGCGTCAGCCGCGGGTGAGCCATCGTCCAACTCGACGATGACCGGCGCACTCATGTCTCCAGGCTACGAGGCGGCTCCGCCGGCTCGGGTCGCCTGCTTGGGTCTACGAGAAGTTGTTGCCGACCACGACTGGGCTTGCGCTGTCGTCGGCCGCGAGCGATCCGGCATCGTTGCCGGCGGCGTCGTTACCGATGATCCGAGGTGCGCTGTCCTCGAGGGCGGCGAAACCGGACCACGCATTCTGTTGCGCAGAGTTGCCCAGCGCTGAGCCGCCAGCGGTGCCTCGCCAAGCGAATCCATGTGCACCGTTGTCGAAGGCCACATTCCCGACCGCGTCGGCAGTCGAACTTCCCCGCCATTCGAATCCGGAGTCACTGTTGCGCGCCGCGGTGCTAGCGATCACCCGGGCTGACGAGTCGAACCACCAGAAGCCGGTGCCGGCATTGCCCGATGACTCGCTCGACAACACGTCGATCACCGAGCCTTGGGTCATGAGGAATCCGGATTGACCGGCGTCGTTGACCTCGGCTCGGATCACGATGGCCTGGGCGGCGTCGAACGACACCAGCGCGCCCTCATTGAGCTGTACGTCCGCGACGGTCGACCCCTCTTGGGTCCCGCGCAGTTCCATCATGGCGATGAACTGGTCGTTGGGGCCACGCTCGACGCTCGTGCCAAGCGAGACGTCGGTCAGGAAAGCGACGACGTTCTCCCACGTGAGCACCCTTGGGCTGCCCGTGGCGATGATCGACGTTTCGCCGATCCCCTGCCCTCGGATCTTGACCGGCTCCTCGAGCAGTACCGCATCGTCGATCTCGTGGGTGCCCGAACCGAGGATGATGAGCGTGCCCGGCGCCGCCGCAGCGACCGCACTCGGCAGGTCGGGCTGGTCTCCAGAGCCGTCGACCTCCACGCGGATGACCGGCGAGTCGGTGATCGTGGCGGTGCCGAGGATCGGCTCACCGGCATTGCCGACAACGATGTTGTCCTGCAGCATCGGTGCCGCCGGTGCGGCAATCACGATGCCGTCCGCGTTGTTGCCCACCACTCGATTGTCGACGACCACACCGGTGGCGTTCTCCGTGAGCGCGATACCCGACTGCACGTTCGCTTCGGAGCGATTGGCGCGAAGCTCGACGACCGTCTCGCCGCCGATCAGGAAGCCGTCCCCGTCGTTCTTCTCGGCGGCGTTGCCGACCAAGGTTCCCTGTGCGTTCGCCAGCGCGAGAAAGCCTGACCCCAGGTTCTCGCGAGCCGTGTTGGCGCTTGCGTCGATCACCGAGTCGATGGTCCAACCGAAGCCGGCGATGCGGTTGGCCGAGGCCGTATTCGAGACCAGCTCGACGCTCGAGGTGCCGCCAACGCTGAAACCGAACCCGGCGTTTTGCACCGCCGAGTTCGCTGCGGCTTCTCCTGAGGAGCCCTCCAGAAACGTGAACCCATCGGCGCCGTTGCCCTCGGACTGATTGCCGGCGAGCTGCATCGACGACTGTCCGGCGGCAACGAAACCGCTCAGGAAGTTCCCGTCGAACTGCGAGTTCACGATGCGACCTTGTGATGTGCCGAATGCGGAGAACCCGGTACTGCTCCCGCCGGTGACTCGAAGACCGCTGATCAGCGTCGCCGGTCCGCTGTCGACCAACTGCACGACCGGGAACGCCTCGGACAGGTCGGCGACCTCGAACGACGACGTCACCGTGAATCCGGCAAGCGTCACGGTCGAAGCGTTCACGCTCAACGCGTTGGCCATGTTCTGGACCTCGAGCGTGGTCGCATCCTGGCCGGCACCACGGATGGTCAGGTCCTTGACGATGAACACGGCGTCGCCAATGACATGCGTGCCTTCCGACAGCAGGATCGTGGAACCCGAGTCGACCGCTTCGACCGCCTCGGCGAAGTCGGTGAACGTCCCGGTCCCGTCCGGTGCGACCAGCACGGTTCCCTCGGGGAGTTCTGGGGCCGGCGGCGCAGCGTTGGCTTCCTCGGTCGCCGCCTCGTCGCCGGTTGCGCCCTCGTCGACGGTATCTCCGCCGGCACCCTCGGCCGCAGCGTCGCCGCCGGTCCCCTCCTCGCCCGTGCTGTTCGCCTCGGAGTCGGTCTCGGCGGGGTCAGTCTCGACAGGCGGATCCGCGGTTTCGGCGATCGGCACGCCTTCGGCCTGTTCGGCCGACTCCTCATCTCCCCCGCGGCTCAACAGGACGATGGCGACAATCGCCGCGAGGACGGCAACCCCCGCCAGTACAAGCACCGGCACGCGGTTTCCGCCCGCATCGTCCGACGAAGCGGCGGACGCGGGCGTGGGGCTCGATGACCGTGAGGGCGGCGTCGACGCAGCTGCCGACGTGGGTACGCGAGATGTCGGCGGGGGCGTCGGCCGGGAGGCTGGTGGGGGCGTCGGCCGGGAGGCAGGTGGCGGTTTCGATGGTGGAGACGCAGGTGGAGACGCAGCGGGAGATGGCCGAGATGTCGGCGGTGGCCCGGCGTGCGCAGGTGTCGAGGGTGCAGGCGTGGAGGGTGCAGGCGTGGAGGGTGCAGGCGTGGAGGGTGCAGGCGTGGAGGGTGCAGGCGTGGAGGGCGCAGGCGTCGATGGAAGGGTCGATCGAGAGCCAGGAACCTCCGACCCCGATGGACTGGGATCGACAGCAGGTGCGGGTTCCGACGTGGTGTCGTCGACCGGCGGCGTGGGAACCGACGGGGTCGGGTCCGACGGGCTGGAATCTGATGGGCTCAAACCCGCCGGGCTGGAGTCTGATGGCGTCGGGTCCCCCGAAGCCGGGTCCGACGAGTCGGCTGGCGGTGGCTTCGTTCGGGCAAGCGCCGCGGCGGCCGTGGCCGCGTCGACCTGGGTCGTGTCCGGGGCGCCGGCGTTCGCGTCGACGATCGCCTGGAGCTCAGCCGCGAACGCCTCGGCCGACTCGTGCCGCTGCTCCGGGATCGTTCGACACGCTCGATGAATGAATGTCTGGAGTACCGCCGGGATCTCGGCCGTCGGCTTTGGCGGGCCATCTAGGATCTGACGCATGATCGCCAGCGCCGACTGCGGCTCGGTGGTCGCGTAGGGGCTGTGCCCATCGAGCAGGGCGACCAGAGTGGCGCCGAGCGAGTACAGGTCGGACTGCACGCTGGCGGCCTGGCCGTTGATGATCTCCGGCGGTGCATACGCCGGCGTGAGTCCGACGACGCTGTCGGCGGACAGCGACTGTTCGGTCATCTTGGCGAGACCGAAGTCGGCAATGAACACGTCACCGTTGTCGGTCATCAGCAGGTTGGCCGGCTTGAGATCGCGATGCAGGATGCCTCGCTCGTGGCCCTGGGAGAGGGCGTGCGCGGCCTGGATCGTCATACGAGCGGCTTGAGGCCAGGGCATCGGGCCGTCGTCGTCGATCACCGACTGGGCCGATCCACCGAAGAGCGGCAGCACCAGATAGGGCTCGCCACGATCGGTCACACCGGAGTCGAGGACAGCCACGATGCCGGCACACTCCGCCAGGTCGGACAGCGCGTCGAACTCACGCTCGAACTGCTTGCGGCTGATGTTGTCGGCGACGGTGAGTTTGAGCACCTTCACCGCGACCCGGTCACCGAAGGCGATCCTCGTCGCCGCGAAGACCGTCGATGATCCCCCGCCGCCGATGACTCGACCCGGCCCGAGCCCGGAAATCCCGAGATCAGCCATGGCGCAGACAGTAGCGCGGCCGGATCGACCGCCACGGGCCAGTCGGCTCCCGCGACGACGGTCGGGCCCTTGGCCCTACTGTCACCGCACGCTCGGGCTAGTCGAAGTCGTTGCCCACGGCCAACGCCGTGGTGTCGCCGCTCGCGGTGAACGAGCCATCGGTGTTGCCGGCGGCGCTGTTGGCGACGAGCCGAGGTGAGCTCTCGTCGGCAGCCGCAAACCCGGACCGCAGGTTCTGCCCCGCCTGATTGCCGAGGGCCGAGCCCGACGCGACCTCGCCCCAGAAGAAGCCGTGCACACCGTTCTCACTGGCGGTGTTCGCCACCGCATCGGACACCGAATCGTTGCGCCACTCGAACCCCGAGCCGCCATTTCGCTCGGCCACGCTGGCAACCACCCTCGATGAGGATCCTTGCCAGAAGAAACCGGCGCCCACGTTTCGCGACGACTCGCTTGCGTATACCTCGATCGCGGATCCGCCGACGAACGCCATGCCCTCGGCGGGAGCGCCGTCGACCTCGGTTCGGATGATCGTGCCCTGGGCCGCTTCGAATGAGACGATCGCACCTCCATCGAGACGAACGTCGACCACCAGAGAGTCCGGGGCGGTTCCGAGCATCTCCATCATCGCCACAAGCGGATCATCCGGCCCGCGCCGATGGCGGGTACCGAGCGACACGTCGGCGACGAATGCGGTGACGTTCTCCCAGTCGAGGACCTTGGTGCTGGCGCTCGACACGATCGAGGTCACATCGGCGCCTTGACCACGGATCTTGATCGGCTGGTCAAGCACGACGGGATCGACGATCTCGTGGATTCCCGGCCCGAGAACGATGAGCGTTCCCGGGGATGCCGCAGCGACGGCCGAGGCGAGGTCGGGTTGGTCACCCGAGCCATCCATCTCGACGGTGATGCGCACCGAGTCGCGATCGAGCACGGTGGCCGTGGGCGCGATTGCGAGATCGTTTTCGCCGCTGCCGACCACGAGGTTGTCCCCGAGCTCCAGATCACCGGTCGTCAACGCGCTGATGCCCGGACCCTCATTGTCCTGAATCCGGTTGTCGAACAATCGGGCTGACGCCGTCCCGACGATGGCGAAGCCCGAGCGGGTATTGCCCTCGGACCGGTTGGCGCGGGCTTCCGCTTCGGTCGCCTGATCCAGTCCGAACCCATCGGAGCCGTTGCGACGAGCAAGGTTCCCGGTCAGCGTTCCGCTGGCATCGCCGAGAAGCAGGAATCCGCTGCCGTCGTTCTCCGTCGCGGCGTTTGCGGTTGCCTGAACCACCGCTTGGCCGGCCCAGATGAACCCGGCGACGGTGTTGCCCGACGAGGTGTTGGCCGACAGCACCGGCTGGGCGGCATCCGCAACAGAGAATCCGCTGCTGCCGTTGCCGAGCGCGAGGTTTCCACTCGCCTCGCCGCCCGCCGTGCCGTTCCATCCGTAGCCATGGCGCCCGTTGTTCTCGGACCGATTGCCGGCGAGCGTCAACGCCGAGGTGCCGACGCCGAGGAAGCCCTCACGATCGTTGTCGTCCATCAGCGAGTTGGCGATGCGACCCTCGGCGCCATCTCCCGCCAGGATGCCCACACCGTTACCACCGGTCACCCGCACGTTCGAGATCAGCGTTGCCGGTCCGGTGTTGACCAGCTCGACGAGCGCACGGATCTCCGATGGAGCAACGATGTCGAAGTCGGTGGTCACGGTCAGGTCGGCCAACGTCGCGTTCGCGTCCTGGATGCTGACTGCGGCCGCCGAGTCGCTGATCACCAGGGTGGTGAGGTCGCGCCCAGCTCCCCGAATGGTGAGGTTCCAGAGCACCAGCACGGTGTTGTCGATCTCGTGACGGCCTTCGCTCAGCTCGAGAATGGCGCCAAACGGTGACTGAGCCACCGCCTCGGTGAGGCTCGTGAAGTCCCCGCTCCCATCCGGAGCGACCACGATCACCTCGGCTTGTTCCTCGGCCTCGGAGATTTCTGGGGATTCACCCCCGCTGGTGCGACCGGTCGTTCCTTCGATCTCCGGCCCCTCCTCCGTTGCCGGATCAGCACCCTCAGGATCGGTCGCTGGATCGGCCTCGGCCTCACCGACCTCTTCCGTCTCCGGCGGATCCGCCGGCGCCGTGGACGCCTGCTCAACCGTGGGCGCCTGCTCAGCCGTAGGCGTTGCCGCCGCGCCAGCCCGCTCCACGCTCGGCCCGGTGCTGGTCTCGTCTCCCCCGCGGGTGAGCAAGACAACCCCAATGATGCCGATGATCAATGCGGCGGCCACCAGCGCGATCAGTGGTGTTCGGTTTTCCCTCGCGCCTTCCGCCTCGGGCTCCGGTGCGGATACGGCGGTCGAGGTCGGCCCAACCTCGTGCGCAGAGTCCGGGTCCGGGTCGGGGGTCGCCGCCGAACCGGCAACCTTCGTCGCATCCGCTCGTGGGGTTACCCGCGTGAGCCCTTCTGCTCCGCCCGCGTTGGCATCGACGATCGATTGGAGCTCGGCGGCAAACGCCTCCGCTGATGCGTGGCGCTGCTCGGGCAACGCCCGACAGGCCCGATGGATGAATGTCTGCAGCACTGCCGGAATAGCGACCGTCGGCTCGGGCGGGCCGTCGAGAATTTGGCGCATGATCGCCATGGCCGATTGGGCCTCGGTTGTGGCGTAGGGACTCTCGCCATTGATCAGCGCGACCAGGGTTGCCCCGAGGGAGTACAGGTCGGACTGCACACTCGCTGGTTGCCCGTTGATGATCTCGGGTGGTGCGTAGGCCGGCGTCAGACCGATGATGCTGTCCGCCGTGACCGACCGCTCGGTCATCTTGGCGAGCCCGAAGTCGGCCAGGAAGACATCGTCGTTGTCGGTCATGAGCAGGTTCGCCGGCTTGACGTCGCGGTGGAGGATGTTGCGTTGATGGCCGTTGGAGAGCGCGTGTGCAGCCTGGATCACCATGCGAGCCGCCCGCGGCCACGGCATCGGGCCGTGGTCCTCGATCTCGGACTGTGCCGACCCGCCAAACAACGGCAGGATCAGATACGGCTCGCCTCGCTCGGTCACACCTGAGTCGAGCACCGCAACGATGCCGTCGCATTCGGCAAGATCGGAGAGGGCTTCGAACTCGCGCTCGAACTGCTTCTGGCTGATCGCGTCCGCCACCGTCAGCTTCAGAACCTTCACTGCGACCCGGTCGCCGAAGGCGGTCCTCGTGGCCGCAAAGACCGTCGATGATCCCCCGCCGCCGATGACGTTCCCCGGCCCGAGCCCGGGAATCCCGAGATCAGCCATTGCCGAGACCGTAGCGCGACCGACGTTCCGCCCCGAAGCACCCATCGGCGCGGCACCACGGCATCGGCGTCGGCGCGTCGATCAGCGAGCTGCCGGCGGCGGCTCGTAGCCGCCGGTGACCTCGGTGATGCGCCGAGCGAAGGCGAGGGCGGTGTGGTCGTGGAGGTAGGGCGCCACGACCTGGATGCCGACGGGCAGGCTCGCCCCGCTGGTCAGGTCGGGAGCGGTGCGGCCGACCGGAGGTGTGGTCACCGGCAGATACGCGCCGCCGATGAGGGTGTTCCAGCGGAGCATCCGCCGGTACGGCAGGTCGTCGAAGTCGGTCAAAACCCCATCTGCCCAGTTGTTGCCGCTGAGCGAGCGCACGTGTCGAAACGCGGGAACGGGGCTCACCGGGCACAGCAGCACATCGACATCGGCGAAGAAGTCTGCCCACCGCTGGCGAATCTCATTGCGCGTTCGATGAAGTACGTCCCACGCGCCATGACTCAACATGTCGGGCTGTCCACCCGCGACGACCGCCTCGATGTCGGTGGCCGCGCTGATCAGTGTCGCGTTCTCGAGGTACGAACGACCCGGGTCTACCTCGGGTCTCCGAACGTGATCGATGCGTGCACCGGCGTCTTCCAACGCGTCGACCGTGGACCGGAGCACCGCCGCCACACTCGGGTGCACCGGACAAAAGGGATCGTCAAGCCACGCGACGACCCGGAAGTCCTCGAGCCGTTCGGCTCGCGCCGGTGGCAGATCGAGACGCCAGCCGGGAGCATCGTCGGGACTCGGCCCGGCCAGCAGATCGAAGAGCAGGTCGAGGTCGTCGATCGACCGGGCCATGGGGCCGAACACGTTCACGTCGGCAATGTCGCGGTGGAAGCGGGCGTTGTCGAGATAGCCGTAGGTCGGGATCACCCCGAAGCTCGGCTTGTGTCCGTAGATCCCACAGGTCGACGATGGCTGACGGATCGAGCCGCCGATGTCGGTCCCGATCTCGAAGGCGCTGAATCCCATCGCAACTGCCGCCGCGGGCCCGCCCGAAGAACCGCCGGGCGTCCGCTCGAGATCCCACGGGTTGTTCGTCGTGCCGAACACCTCGTTGAAACTCTGATACTCCCCGGACCACCGCGGAATGTTCGTCTTGCCGAAGACGATCGCCCCGGCCTCGCGCACGGTCGCCACGACCGTTGCGTCTTCGTCGGGGACAAAGTCGCGTAGCTCGACCGCGCCGCCGGTCGAGCGAATTCCTTCGGTCGCTAGCGCGTCCTTGATTGTGATCGGCACGCCCGCCAGCGGCCCGACCGGCACCCCATTGGCCCGTGCATCGTCGACCGCCTGCGCCTCGGTCCGCGCCCGGTCATCGGCCCGGGTCACCACGGCGTTGATGTCGCCATCGAGTTGATCGACGCGTGTGAGGTGCTCGTCGAGCAGCTCGCGGCTGCTCATCGTCCCCTCCTGGAGCCAGCGGATCATTTCGGTCAGCGGAAGCGTCGTATCGACCATGTTTCGATGCAACCACCCGCCGGTTGCGCCCGCCAACTCCGGAACGGCCCGCCTACGCTGGGCGTCGTGACGTCGGATGCCGTGCTCCTCGCCGCTCCCCGAGGCTTCTGTGCTGGGGTTGAGATGGCGATCAAGGCGCTGGCAACGATGGTCCGCACCTTCCCGGCGCCGGTCTACTGCTACCACGAGATCGTGCACAACCAGGAGGTCGTGCGGCGCTTCGAGGACCAGGGCGTGATCTTCGTCGATTCGATCGACGAGGTTCCCGATGGCTCACCGATCATGCTCAGCGCCCATGGCTCGGCGCCCGAGGTCGTCACCGCGGCCAAGGAGACCGGGAGTTTCATGGTCAACTCGGTGTGCCCGTTGGTCACCAAGGTCCACCACGAAGTTCGAGTTCGGACCAAGAAGGGCTACCGCGTAATCTACGTCGGCCACGAGGGCCACGAGGAGGCGGTTGGGACCATGGCGGTCGCACCGCACGCGATCCACCGGGTTGAGTCGGTCGAGGAGGTCGCCGACCTCCCCGACTTCGAGGAGCCGCTGGCGCTGCTCGCCCAGACCACGCTGTCGCATCGGGACTGGAGCGACGTCGCCGACGCCGCCCGCGAACGCTTCCCGGACATGTGGTTCCCTGGTCGCAGCGACCTGTGCTTTGCCACCACAAACCGCCAGTCCGCTCTGCTTGCGTTCGTCGAACGTTGCGACGCCATGGTGGTCATCGGCTCGCCGAACTCATCGAACACCCTTGCCCTGGCCAAGCTGGCGAGCGAAAGTGGTTGTCCGCGGGTGCTTCGTGTGAACGGCGCCGACGAGCTTCCCGACGACATCTCCGGGATCGTTGGCGTGACCGCAGGGGCATCGGCGCCTGAGGAGCTCGTCGAGGCCGTGATCGAGAAGCTGGCGCCCCGCGACGGTGTCAGCGTGCAGCGGGTTGTCGACGAAGACGAGTACTTCCCGCCGCCGCCGCCGATCCGCGAGCTGCTCACCGCACTGTCGTCCGCGGCATCGGTCACCCTCGGTGGACCGTCGATCGACGGCATCGGCGCCGATCGCCATGTCGGCGCCTCCGCCGTCCTCGCCCGCCTCTAATACCGACCGAAACGGCGGTTGCGAATCAATCAGCCCAGGGTTCGAGGCGGTCGTTGATTCCGGGCTCGTCTTCGGTCCACTCGCGGTTCGGGGTTCCGGCGAGAATCTGGGCCTCGTCGAACACCGCCTGGACCGCCTCGCGTAGCTCGTTGCCGCGCGCTTCGCGACTTCCGAGAATCTTGCCGGGGCGGTCGGGGTCTTCGACGACGATCGGCTCGCCGAAGACGACGACGACCTTCTTCGGGCGTGGAACCTTCACGCCGATCGGCATCACCCCGTGTGAGCCGCCGATTCCGGCGGGAACGATCGTGGCGCCGGCACGAGCGGCCAGCCAGATGGCACCTTCGAAGACCGGCTTGATCCGCGGGCCTTCCTGGCGGGCACCCTCCGGATAGAGCACGAGCATCTCGCCTCGCTTCAGGACCTCGGTGGCGATGTTGAGCGTCTGGCGATCGAGTGCGCCCCGCTTGACCGGAAAGCCACCGAGGCTGACGAGAAACCGGGTCCAAAATGGGCTCTTGAAGATGGACTCCTTGGCCATGAAGCGACTGTCGCGCTTCATGGCAGCACCGATGATCGGCGTGTCGATGTTCGAGCGGTGGCTCGGTGCGATCACGACCGGGCCCTCGAGCGGAATCCGCTCGTGGTTGATCGACTCCAGGCGGATGAATCCCTTGAACACGCCCTGCACGACCTTTTTCCAGAAGCCCTTGAAGGCCCGCTGGCCTCGCGTGCGAGGCGCCGCGAAGTCCGCACCTCCGTGCTTTGGATCCTCGGAAGCGACCATCTCAGCTCTTTCCGTCCTGGGCGGGTGTATCCAGGCCCGCGGCGTGGATGCGATCGGCAATGATGCTGACGACCTCATCGATCGAGTACTCGGTGGTGTCGACGATCGCTGCGTCGTCAGCCTTGCGGAGCGGCGACTCGGTGCGCTCACTGTCGAGGCCGTCTCGTCGGATGATGTCGGCCTCGACCGCATCGATGTCGTCGCCGGTCTCGAGCGCGCGGCGACGCGCCCGCTCGCGGGTCGAGGCGGTCAGGAAGATCTTCACCGCGGCACCGGGGGCGACGACCGTACCGATGTCGCGCCCTTCGAGCACTCCTCCGCCCTGCTGGTCAATCCACTGACGCTGCAGGTCGACAAGTGCCGTGCGCACCGCGGGGTTGGCGGAAACGGCCGACACCCAACGCGTGACGGACGCGGATCTGATGGCATCGGTTGCCGCCGCACCATCGACGATCACCGTGGTGCGACCGATTTCGATCTCGATCTCCGGCACCGCTGCGGCGACCGCCTCGCGATCCTCAGGATCGATGTCTCGGGTCAGGACCCCCAGCGTGATGGCCCGGTACATCGCGCCGGTGTCGAGATACGCGAGTCCAGTCACCTCGGCCACGCGACGGGCCACGGTCGACTTGCCGGATCCGGCAGGGCCGTCGATGGCGACGACCGCCGATTCTCCCGAGGTTGACGAGGCCGAGCCGGTCATTGCAGCTTGCGCATTGATGGTCGGTACCCGGCCGCCCGCAACTTGGCGGCAAATGCAGGCTGATCGTCGAGCGCTACGACCATGATCGCTACGCCGCGGCGGCCCTCAACCGAGTGGGCGATCTCGAAGTCGTAGATGTTGACCTCGGGCGCCAACGTGGTGATTCGTGCGATCTGTCCGGGCTCATCGAGCATGGTGACGCGAACCTCGCAGAGGTCCAGTCCGGCCGGAATGCCACTGGGGAGATTCACCCGCGCCGAGCGGGCCCCCGTCAGCAAGCCCTCGAGTCCGACTCGATCGGACTCGTCGACGATCCGACGAGCGGTCTGGAGTGCCTCGACGAGATCGTCGATGCCATCGAGGATCGCGGACCGATTCTGAGCACAGATGTCGAGCCAGATCGTGGGGCTCCCGGCCGCGATACGAGTCATGTCACGAAAGCCGCCGGCCGCCAGGCGGAGGACTGCCTCGGTTTCGAGCGTGGCACCCGCCGCCATCATCATCAGCGTCGCCGCGGTCAGGTGTGGCACGTGTGAGATGCGGGCGACCGCCTCGTCGTGCTGCACCGGGTCCATCGACACGACTTCTGCGCCGAGGACCCGTACGACCTCGCGTGTCGTCGTATACGCGACTTCGCTGGTGTGGTCGGTCGGTGTGAGCACCCAGGTGGCATTGCTGAACAGTGCGGGGCGCGCGCCGTTCACACCGTCCTGCTCGCTACCGGCCATGGGGTGGCCCCCGACGAACCGCGGATCGGTCACGGCACTCGCGATGTCCGCCTTGACGCTGCCGACATCGGTGACCACACCCGACGTTTCGCCGAGTGCCCGGGCTGCCGCCTCGGGAACGGCGCCGGCCGGCGTCGCAATGAAGGTGATCTCCGCATCGTGATCGAGACCGACGGCGTCGAGCACCTCGAGCTCCATCGCACGATCGATGGTTGCGGAGTCCTGATCTGTGCCACTGACGTACCACCCGGCAGCACGAAGCCCGAGCGCGATGCTGCCGCCGATCAGCCCGACTCCGACCACGTTCGCGCGACGCTCAGAGGTGCCGCCCGGACGGGACTCGGGCGTGGTGTCGGTCATGTCCCCGGATGAAGGTCGGGCCGAAGTCGCTTGGTCTCGCCGTGGTACACGGGCTGAATGTCCGAGCGTGCCTTCGTCGAGTAGGCGTGCAGCATGATCCGAATACAACGGTCGATGCCAGCCGCAACGTCGGCCTCGACCGCGCCGAGCAAGGGGACGTCATCGAAACCGCACTCTTCCCGCAGCGCCTTGCCGGCGTACATCGAGGTCAGGTCCGGCGTCACGGTCAGAATCACGTCGACCAGGTCATCATCTTCGAGGGCGTTGATGTCGAGCATTTCCTCCATCAGGAGCCGCACCGCAGCGCGAATCATCTCAGGATCATCGGCCTCGACCGTCGTGGCGCCCCGGAAGGCTCGAACACGTGCTTCCACGGCACGAGATGCTACCGGGTGTCGGCGGACGCTCTCCCTGTCGCCGCCTCGAGCGATCGGACTTCTTGGGGGGTGAGATCGCGCCACTCCCCGGGTTTGAGGACCGTGTCGGTCAGCGGGCCGATCCGCGTGCGCACCAAGCGACGCACCCGATAGCCGCGGGCATCACACATTCGACGCACCTGTCGGTTCCGGCCTTCGTGGATGGTGAGCCGTAGCACGGTGGGCGCCAGCAGCGACGCCTTGGCCGGAGCCGTCATGCCGTCGTCGAGCTCGATTCCCTCGCGCCAGGCCCGCAGGTCGCCCCGACTCGGCTCCCGGTCGAGCTCGGCCAGGTATTCCTTGTCCACGCCGAATGACGGGTGGGTCAAGCGGTGCGTCAGCTCACCATCGTTGGTGATGATCAAGAGCCCCTCGGTCTCGAGGTCGAGGCGGCCGACGGGCCACACCCGAGGCTCGTCGGGAACCAGCTCGGTGACGATCGGCCGGTCGTGGGTGTCGGCAGCGGTCGACACGACACCGTTCGGCTTGTGCACCAGATAGTGCACGGCATCGGGCGCCACGCCGACCAGCACACCGTCGACCTCGACCATGTCCCGTTCGGGATTGATGCGGCGGCCAAGTTTGGCGACCTCGCCGTTCACGGTGATCCGCCCGTCGGCGATCATGTCCTCGACCACTCGGCGACTGCCGATGCCTCGCGCCGCCAGCGCCTTCTGAAGACGTACGTTCTCGATCGGCGCTGGTTCGGCCGATTCGGTCACTCGTCCTCGGCCCGTTCTTCGCCGTGCTGGTCTTCAGCGCGCTGGTCCTCGCCGTACTCGTCGGCAGCAACCTCGTCGGCAGCAACCTCGTCGGCAGCAGAGTTGGCCATTGCGGTCTCGAAGGCGCCTGCGTCCTCCGCCGCGACGGCAGCCTGGACCGTGGCATCGACCGCGCCGGCCCCCTCGGGATTCACGAGCAGCGTGGTCTCCAACGCCTCGACGACATCAGCGTCGGGCACGAACTGGCCGAGCGGCGGGAGTTCATCGACGCTGTTCAGACCCAACCGCTCGAGGAACGTCGGCGTGGTGCCGTAGAGCGATGCTCGACCCGGCCCCGGGTCGCGAGCGATCTCTTCGACGTAACCACGCGCCTCGAGCGTTCGCACGACACCTTCGGCGTTGACGCCTCGGATCGCCGAAATCTGATTGCGGCTGATCGGCTGCTTGTAGGCGATGATTGCCATCGTCTCGAGCGCGGCGGCCGAGAGTCGTGCCGCCTGACCATCGAGCACGAACCGTTCCACGATCGAGGCCATATCGGGATGGCTCTGGAAGCGGAAGCCGCCGGCAACGCGTTGCAAGACGAATCCGCGCTGGTCGTCGGCGTAGCTCTGGATCAGCGCTGCCGCGGCGACCTCGATGTCCTCGCTACTGCACCCGATCAAGAGCGCGAGCTGGCGAGGCGAAATCGGCTCGTCGGCAACCATCAGGATCGCCTCGATCGAGCGTCGGATCTCGCTGGTCGACGTGGGGATCACCTCGGTGACACTCGCTTCCTCAGCCGTCATAGGCGTCGATCATGTCGAGGGCAGCCTGACCGTCGACATCCGCGGTCCATTCCACCTCGATCTCACCGAACGACGTGAACTGGCTGATTTCGACCAGGTCCTGCTTGTACATCTCCAGCAACGCCAGGAAGTACACGACGACTTCGATCCGGTCCACCAGCTGCGAGGTGATCGCCCGGAACGTGACCTTGCCTCGTTCGGGGAGGTCCACGACCAGTTCATTGACCGCATCGCTCACATTGAAGGTGATCGGCGCGAGATGATCGGTTGAGACCTTGACGACCGGCTTGGGGGCCGAGGCCCGCAGGAAGGCATCTCGAAGATCGATGACGTCGACGTTCTCCAACAGGTCGGGCACCAATCCCATGAACGGCTCCTCGATACCCGATCGGCGGGGATAGGAGCGGCTGGCATCGGCGCTGAGCACCTGCAACGACAGGGCGGCGTCCTTGAACGTCTTGCATTCGAGCAACCGAGCGAGGAGCAGGTCGCGCTCCTCCCAGAGTGCGAGTTCTTCGTCGAGGTCGGGGTTCGGCGGATCGGGAAGCAAGCGCCGGCTCTTGAGCTCGACCAGGGTCGCAGCGATCAGCAGGAACTCGGTCGCGACCTCGAGTTCGAGCGTTTCCATCTGGTCGATGGCCGCGATGTATTCGTCGACGATCGTGCTGAGCGAGACCTCGTAGAGGTCGACCTCGTCCTTCAAGATCAAGTGCAGGAGGAGGTCGAACGGCCCGTCGAAGACGGGGGTCGACACGGCAACGCTCACGAGGCCAGAGGTTACCGAGCGCCGGACGGTGCGGTGGCGCATCCTGGGCGGTTCCCCCAGAAGCAACTGGTCGGCTCGGCGAGCCACGACGACGGGGCCTAGGGTCCTGCCGATGTCCGCAGCGCGAACCGCCTCGATCGTCTGGTTCCGGCGTGATCTGCGCATCCGGGAGAACCCCGCCTGGGCGGCCGCAACCGATGCCGACGAGGTCACCGGTCTCTTCGTGGTCGACCAGGCATTGTTCGAGTCTGCGGGGCCGTTCCGGCGGGCTGCGCTCGTCGCTCACCTCCGCGCCCTCGACGACCAGCTGCGGGAACGGGGTGGACGCCTCCGCGTCGAGACCGGCGATCCGGTCGACGTGGTGCCGGCACTCGCTGCTGACCTCAATGCGTCGGTGCACTGGAACATCGACGTCACCCCGTACGCGACCCACCGCGACGCGCAGGTGTCCGCCGGTCTCGCCGCCGACGGATGTGGCCCACCAACGACGCACTGGGGCACGCTGGTCCACGAGCCGGGCAGCGTCCTGACCGGCAAAGGCACCCTGAGCAAGGTCTTCACCCCGTTCAGCCGAGTGTGGGAACGGACTGCCCACCGGCCGTGGGCGGTAGGCGACGGCGGCGCCACGATCACCTCCGCGACCGGGGTGGGCGTTCCTGCACCCGATGCCGACTCGCCGATTCCCGAGTTCGCCGGAGGCGAGGTCGCGGCGCGAGCATGTGTGGGGGCGTTCCTCGAACGGGTCGACGACTATCTCGACACCCGAGACGTCCCAGCCATCGACGGCACGTCGCTACTGTCCGGCGACCTTCGCTGGGGCACGATCTCACCGCGTGAGCTGCTCGAGGTCGCCGGCGATGCCACCGAGGGGCGTCGCGGCTTCGTGCGTCAACTGGCCTGGCGTGACTGGTACGCGCACCTGCTCTGGGAGAACCCGGGGATGGTGCACGCGGCACTGAAGCCGCAATACGACACGATCGCCTGGCGTAACGACCCCGACGAGTTCGACGCCTGGAAGCAAGGTCGCACCGGCTTCCCCATTGTCGACGCCGGTATGCGCCAGCTGCTCGCCACCGGCTACATGCACAACCGCGTGCGAATGATTGCCGGATCGTTTCTGGTCAAGGACCTGCTCGTCGACTGGCGCTGGGGCGAGCGGTGGTTCCGCCATCTGCTCATCGACTTCGAGCCTTCGCAGAATGTCGGCAACTGGCAGTGGGTGGCGGGTTGCGGCACCGACGCGGCACCGTACTTTCGGGTGTTCAACCCGTGGACGCAGAGCCGCAAGTTCGACCCATCGGGTGAGTACATCCGACGCTGGGTGCCGGAGCTACGCGGCCTCGATGGCGCCGCCGTGCACGAACCCGCTGCTGCGGCCCCGCTCGACCTGGCCGCCGGTGGCGTCACCCTCGGCGCCGACTACCCCTACCCGATCGTCGACCACGCCATGGCACGCGATCGGGTGTTGGCCGCCTACAAGCGGGCCCTGGGCAAAGACTGAGTAACCCAGCCCTAGAACAGCGAATCCTGAATGGCGATCTCTTCGGAGCCGTACTCGCCCATGTCGAGGACCCGCCCGAACAGCGGCGCGGGATCGATCGCGAACACGTCGCCGGGGGATGCACCGCCCCCGGGATCGGCACTCGGTCCTCGGGTCACCAAGAGCAGGCGGCCGATCGCCGATCGGATGGCCAGGTCGTGGCGCCCGGTCGTGAGCTTCGCCGGGTAGCGAATCGGCGGCGTCTCGAGGGCGTCGCAACGTTTCGGATGTCGCCACATCGGCTCGTCGAGTAACCGGCGCGCCGCCGGGTCCGCCCGCTCGTCAACGAGGACCCCGACCCGCTCCGCCGTCTCGGCGAGCTCGGCGTCGAGCGCATCGTCCGCCCGCGGATGCACCAGTCCGGCGAGCTTGCGACTCGCCTGCACGGCCTGGGCCAGATCGAGGCGCTCGGTCGCCGCATCCTCGAGCCGGCGCACCGCCAGGCCGTCGTCGCACTCGGCGACGAACTGCGCCGCCCAGGCACCCTGTTCAGCCAGCCGGGTGTCGCTTCGTCCATGAGTCGAGGTCCCGACCTTGAGCGACCCATCACGGAAGGCGGCCACGTACAACCGATTCGTCTGGCGGAGATGATCGCGGATCGCAGGATCGAGCTCCGCCCACCCACGCGTGTGGGCGTGGTGCAGGTTCGAGGCGAACGTCGCCTCGGCCGCGCCACAGGCATCGCAGGTGCGCGCTCCCTCGCGAGGTGTGCGCCGACAGTCGACATAGTCGCCGCGACCTGGCCGCCACGGCTTGTGTCCTCTACAGACGCGCGGCGCGCTATCCGCATCGCGAAAGTTCAATCGCAGCGCTGCGGCCGGAACGACCCGTGAGACGGGTTCGTCGTCGTCGCGCAGGCGGATACACGGCTCGCCGTCGCGCCAGACGACGCCGAGCAGGAGCCGCCGATCGGGGCTCAGCTGCCGGTCCAGTTCGGGGCGCGCTTCTCGACGAAGCTGGCGATGCCCTCCTGGCCGTCGTTGGTCGCCATCGCCGACGTGATCATCGCCCCCTCAAACTCGCCGGCAGACTCCAGCATCTGGTCGAAGCCGTTGTAGATCACATTCTTGGCATGACCGACCGCGAACGGCGCACCGGCCGCCAACTCGGCTGCCAGATCGGCCGTCGCCTGGTCGACCTCGGCGTCGGGCACCACACGATTCACCAGGCCCCACTCCTCTGCGGTGTCCGCATCGAGGACTCGGTTGGTGAGTGTGAGGTCGAGCATGCGCCGAAGGCCGATGTGGCGGCCGATGAAGTACGAGGACGTACCGTCGGGCGTCATGCCGGCGCGGGTGTAGGCCATCGTGTACTTCGCACTGTCACCGCTGACCACGAGGTCGAAGGCGCCGACGAACGACAGCCCGGCACCGCCGGCGGCGCCGCGTACTCCGGCGACGAAGGGCTTGGGCATGCGGTTCATCTTGTAGATCGCCGTGTGGAAGTCGCCGAGCAGTTTCGCGCCATGGCGGGGCAGGTTGGCGCCTTGACCGTTGAACTCCTTGAGGTCACCGCCGGCGCAGAACACCCGGCCTTCAGCGGTCACGCTGACGGCCCGCACGGCATCGTCGAACTCGATCTCGATCATGACGTCGCGCAGGTCCCGCGAAAACGCTTCGCTGACCGCATTGGCACCGTCGGGTCGGGACAAGCGGAGGTGGCCGACACCGTCAGCGGCGTGGTACGTGATCGTCTCGTAACTCATGGGCCCAGCTTGGTCGAGGCACGGCTTCCGGAGGAAACCAGGTCCATGGGAAACCCGGTCTGGCAGCGACCGTGGGCAACTACCCTGCTCGCCCATGACAACCCCACGCGTGTTCAGTGGCGTGCAGCCGAGCGGTGATCCCCATCTGGGGAACTATCTCGGCGCGTTCCAGAACTATGTGGCGATGCAGGAGGGCAACGAGTCCATCTACTGCATCGTCGACCAGCACGCCATCACCACGCCCAAGGATCCGGTCGAGCTTCGCGCCAACACGATCCGCATGGCCAACGTCTTGATGGCCTGTGGCCTCGATCCCGAACGGTGCATCCTGTTCGTGCAGAGCCACGTTCCCGAGCATGCGCAGCTGGGTTGGATCATGCAAGCCACAGTGAGCTACGGCGAGCTCAGCCGCATGACCCAGTTCAAGGACAAGAGCGATCGAGCCGAGTTCATCTCGGGCGCGCTGTTCAGCTATCCAGCACTACAGGCGGCCGACATCCTGCTCTACGACACCCAGTACGTGCCGGTGGGCGACGACCAGCGTCAACACCTCGAGCTCTCCCGCGACGCAGCACAACGGTTCAACAACCGCTACGGCGACACCTTTGTGGTTCCCGAGCACGTGATCCCCGACGTCGCCGAGCGGGTCATGGACCTGCAGCGGCCCGAAGACAAGATGTCCAAGTCAGCCGAGGCCGACAACGGCCTCGTCTACCTGCTCGAGGACCTCAAGTCGATCGAGAAGAAGTTCAAGCGCGCCGTCACCGACAGCGACAACGAGGTCCGCCTCGACTGGGACGCCAAGCCGGGTGTCAGCAACCTGCTCGAGATTCTCAGCGCCGTGACCGGCGAGAACCCCGACGACGTCGCCGGGCGCTACGAGCAGTACGGCGCACTCAAGGTCGATACCGCCGAAGCCGTCGTCGAACTCGTCCGCCCGATTCAGGAGCGGTTCGCGGAGCTCGATGCCGACCCAGCAGAGACCCTGCGGCTCCTGCAGCTGGGCGCCGAGAAGGCTTCGGCGATCGCCACCGAGGTCTACCAGCGAGCCCGCAGCGCCGTCGGCTTCCTCTAGGCGAAGCCGCGAGCGGGTCGCCTAGTCGGCGATCTCGTCGGCCTCGTGGAGCAAGCCCCACATCTCCGGCGCCATCGTGCGCTTGTCTTCGGGCAGGTGATGCTCGCGCGCCCAGTCGATCGCCAGCTGCGAGGCTCCCGCGGCGGTCAGTCGCGTGACACCGCGGTCCGCATGATCGAGGTAGCGCGCGATCCGGCCGCGTAGGCCGCGTCGATTCGGCGGCCATGCCTGAGCCCGCTCGCTGATGAACAACCCGCAGAGGGTCGCGACGACCCGGCCGGGTGTGCCCAACGATGCATCGACCTTGCCGACGTCGTGGAGGGCCGAGGCAACGATCACCTCGGTCGGCTCGTTCTCGACCGCCACGGCGCAACCGATGGCATGGGCTCGGTCGACCTCGTCCATCTGCCAGTAGAGCGCTTGTTCGGCCTCGGTCAGCAGGGCGACCAGCCACGCCTGCCCGTCGGGATCGGGCGCAGGCTTCCGGAGTGACCAGACGGTGCGTTTGGCGAGATGCGGAATCTCTGACCACGCGTAGGCACGCTCACTCACCCCAGCAATCCTCGCTGGTGGGCCCAGAAAAGTCCGATCACCGTCTTGGCGTCCGGGTACCCACCCGCAGCAGCGGTCGCAAGGGCCTCGTCGGCTGGCACTCGCAGGATCTGCGAGTGCGCCTCCTCGATGCCGTCGACCTCGCGTGCGACCTCGGTGCACTCGGTCGCCGCGAAGATGGTCAGCTCCTCGTCGCAGAACCCGGCTGCAGTGGCAAACGACCCGAGCTCGACGAGATTCTGAGGGTCGAGTCCGACCTCCTCGATGAGCTCCCGACGAGCTGCCTCGGCCGGGGCTTCGCCCGCGATGTCGAGCTTGCCCGCGGGGATCTCGACCAGCTCGGTGTCGAGCGCCACGCGGTACTGGCGCACCAGCACGACCATGCCGCCGTGCACCGCCACGACGGCGACCGCGCCGGGATGACGCACGACCTGGCGGTCGACAAGCCCGCCTTCGGGCGTGCGCAACGACACGATCTCGGTGGTGACCACCGCGCCCTCGTGGACGACCTCTGCGCCTTCGATCCGAAAGCCGCTGGTACTCATGGGTTACTGGGTCGGCAGCTCGCTCGGCTCATCAAGCGGCAACAGGTGCGGGTTGCGGCCCTCGTGACGGTCGAGCGCCGCGCCGACGAGACCTTGGAACAGCGGTGCCGGCCGGTTGGGACGGCTCTTGAACTCGGGGTGCGCCTGGGTCGCTACCCAGAACGGATGCTCGGGAAGCTCGATGAATTCGACCAGCTTGCCGTCGGGTGACTGGCCTGAGCAGCGGAGCCCGTGCTCTTCGAAGCGACCCCGGTAGACCGGATTGACCTCGTAGCGGTGGCGATGGCGCTCGGATACGACGTTCTTGCCGTAGAGCTGGGCGACTTGAGACCGCGGCGTGAGCTCGGCCACATAGGCGCCGAGACGCATCGTGCCACCCATGTCGGTCACATTGCGCTGGTCGTCCATGAGGTGGATCACCGGATCGGGGGTGGGCTTGGCCGCGACGTCGAACTCCGAAGAGTTCGCGTAGGGCAGGCCAAGCTCGCTGCGAGCGAACTCGATCACCATCGTCTGCAGTCCGAGGCAGATGCCGAGGCAGGGGATGTCGTGCTCACGCGTGTATCCGGCGGCGGCGATCTTGCCCTCGATGCCTCGCTCGCCGAAGCCCGGGGCGATGATCACGCCGTCGAGGTCGGCCAACCGTCCGGCGGCCAAGAGGCCCTCGACATCTTCGGCCTGGATCCAGTCGAGATCGATCTTGACCCCACGCTCGAAGCCGGCGTGATTGAGCGCCTCGACGATCGACAGATAGGCGTCGGGCAGGCTGACGTATTTGCCGACGAGGCCGATGCGAACGGTCCGTGTGGAACTCTGCACCCGATCGACGAGCTCTCGCCAGACCTCGAGGTCAGGATCACCGTCGAGGGCCAGCAGGTCACACACGAAGCCATCGAGGCCCTCGTCGTGCATCACGAGCGGAATCTCGTAGATGCTGTCGGCGTCGGCGGCGTTGACGACGGCCTGGACCGGCACGTCGCACAGTCGGGAGATCTTCTCCTTGAGCGCGTCGCTGATCGGGTCGTCGCTGCGACACACGATGGCGTCGGGCTGGATGCCTCGGCTCCGCAGCTCGGTCACCGAGTGCTGGGTGGGCTTGGTCTTCTGCTCGCCGCTCGGCCCGATGTAGGGCACGAGAGTGACGTGGACGTAGCAGACGTTGTTGCGGCCGACATCGAGACGCATCTGCCGGATCGCCTCGAGGAACGGGAGGATCTCGATGTCGCCGACGGTGCCACCGATCTCGGTGATCACGACGTCGACGTCGTCGCTCGCCAGCCTCGTGATGCGGCCCTTGATCTCGTCGGTCACGTGCGGGATCACCTGCACGGTCTTGCCGAGGTAGTCGCCCCGGCGCTCGGCATCGAGGACCGACTGGTAGATCGAGCCGGTGGTCGCATTCGACCCACGGGAGAGGTTCTCGTCGATGAAGCGCTCGTAGTGGCCGAGGTCGAGGTCGGTCTCACCCCCGTCTTCGGTGACGAATACTTCGCCGTGCTCGAACGGGTTCATCGTGCCCGGATCGACGTTGATGTACGGGTCGAGCTTCTGCATCGTCACCCGGAGGCCACGATTCTTGAGCAGTCGGCCGAGCGAGGAAGCCGTCAGGCCTTTGCCAAGCGAACTGGCAACGCCTCCGGTTACGAAGATGTGCTTCGTCACGGGATCTCACCCTATCCGTACGCGATGGTCAGGGCGCGGAGCGTGACATGAGCCATTCGACCCACGCCTGTCAGCAAGAGGTCGGAGCGTCATCGAGCGTCGAGGAGCTCGGCGGCGTGAGTGCGGGCACTCTCGCTGTCGGGGGAGCCCGAGAGCATGCGGGCCAGCTCGACGACGCGACCTTCGCGATCGAGTTCGTGGAGTTCGGTTGCGGTGACGCCACCGCTCGCCGACTTGACGATGTTGATCTGGTGGTCGGCGCACGCCGCAACCTGGGGAAGATGCGTGACGACGAAGACCTGGTTGGTCCTGCCGACCCCGGCGAGCGCTTGACCGATCGCGGTGGCAGCTTCGCCGCCGACCCCGGCATCGATCTCGTCGTAGATCACCGTTCCCGCGCCCCCACCGAGCACGAGCTGGAGCGCCAGCATGACCCGGGAGAGCTCACCTCCTGAGGCGACCTTGGCGATGGGCAGAACCGGCGAGCCAGGGTTCATCGAGACCGCGAAATCGACGTCGTTGCCCTCGGACCCATCGATCACGATCTCGAACTCGGCCTTGGGCAGCGCCAGCTTGCGCAACTCGGCCTGCACCGCCTTGGCCAGTCGGGGCGCGGTCGCGCAACGCGCTTCGAGGAGGACCGACGCCTCGCGAGCTTCGGCCGCCTCGAGCTCGAGGATGCGAGCGTCGAGGATTGCGGCGCGCTCGCCATGGTGCTCGAGTTCGTCGAGCCGCTTGGTGGCCTCCTCGGCGAAGTTCAGGACCGCGTGCAGGTCGGCGCCGTACTTGCGTCGCAGCGCCGTCAGGGTCTCGCGACGCGACTGCACGGTCACCAGGGATTCGGGGTCATCGTCGATGCCGGCAGCGAGGTCGCGGAGCTCCTCGGCCAGGTCCGCGATCTCGGCCTGGACCGCATAAACGCGCTCGGTGATCGCGGTGAACGGTGAGCGCCCATCGAGCTTCGCGATGATCTCGGCCAACGCAGAACCGATCGCTCCGTCGGCGGACAGCAACTCGACCGAGGACTCCGCGGCCTCGCCGTGCGCCGCGGCGTCACCCAGCACCAGTTCGCGCTCGGCGAGCCGCTCGTCTTCGCCGGCATCGACGATCGCGGCCTGTTCGATCTCGTCGACCTGATAGCGCAGCAACTCGATCTCGCGGGTGCGGGCGATCTCGTCGCCACCCAGCTCTTCGAGCTGGGCTCGAGCCTCGCGGAGCGATCGCCGGGCTTCGGTGAGCGGCACGAGATCGTGGCCACCGAATCGATCCAGCGCCGAACGACGCGCCGCCGACCGCAGCATCGCCTGGTGGCCGTGCTGGCCATGGACCTCGACCAGGGGACCGATCGTCTCCGACAGCTCGGCGATGGTGGCGAAGTTGCCGTCGAGATACGAGCGACTCCGGCCATCGGCCGGCACAACCCGCCGCACGACGACCTCGGCATCGTCCGGGGTCACGAAACGTCCCTCGACCGAGGCTTCGTGGGCGCCCGGTCGCACGAGTACCGCATCGGCCCGGCCGCCGGTCAGGAGGTTGATCGCCTCGGTGACCAGGGTCTTGCCGGCGCCGGTTTCACCGGTCAGCCCGGTGACGCCATCGCGCAGGACGATCTGGGCGTGTTCGATCACGCCCAGGTTCCGAACTACGAGTTCGTGCAGCATGGCGGCCTTAGCGGTCCTCGAGGCCGAACTTGGTTTTGAGCACCGTCAGGAACGGCGCGGTGCGCGTGGACACGACCAGGCCGGGAATTGGGCTCTCGCGACAGATCACCCGGTCGCCGGGTGCCAAATCGATCGCCGGTCGGCCGTCGAGCGAAAGCGAAGCTCCACGACCCGGCAGCACGTCGACCTGCACTGAGCTGTCGGGCCGGAGGACGAGCGAACGGTCGAAGAGTTGATGGGGGGACACAGCAGTCACGACGAAAGCTTGATGCTGGGGTGCGACAATCGGGCCGCGAGCCGACATGGAGTAGGCGGTCGAGCCGGTTGGCGTGGCGACGATGATGCCGTCGGCCGCATAGGAGAGGAAGAACTCGTCGTCGATCGTGAGCCCAAGGCGGACCGTGTGGCCGGTCACGCCGCGTTCGATCAGGGCCTCGTTGAGCGCATGGCCGGCGAACTCCTCGGCACCGCCGGCGCGCACCACGGTGACGGCGACGCGCATGCGCTCCTCGACCTTCGCCGTGCCGGCGAGCGCGGCCTCGACCGCCACCGTCATGTTCTGCGGCTCGACCTCGGTCAGATAGCCGAGCTGGCCGAAGTTCACGCCCAAGACGGCCACGCCGTGCGGCGCGGCGAGGTCGACGGCTCGCAGCATCGAACCGTCGCCGCCGAGCGAGATCACGAGTTCGGCGCCCGCGGCGAGATCCTCGGGCTCACGCACCTGGACGTCGAGATCGAGCGGGCCGTCGCGGCCGGCGAACTCATTGACGTTCTGGTCGAGGATGACCAACTGGTGGCCACGACTGCGAAGCCACGAGGCCAGACCCCGAGCATGAAGCTCGGCATCCGCGCGCATCTCGTGAACGATGAGGGCTACTACGGACATGCGGGCCTTACGGTAGTTCTTCGGCCACCGTCACGGCATTGATGATTGCCACGGCGATCTCCGCCTCGTCGAGCGGCGTTGGCTGATCTCGTTCGGAACCCACGAGGTCGAGGAAGAACTCGACATTGCCGTCCGACCGTCCGGCCCCACCTTTGATCGGCGACACGCCGACGCCGAGCACCCCAAGGCCTTGCGCGCTGGCGGCAGTCGTCGTGGCCTGCAATACGTCGGTCCAGACCGCCGGGTCGCGGATGATGCCCTTGCCTTTGTCGGCCTCGGATCGGCCGGCCTCGAACTGGGGCTTGACGAGCGCGAGGATCCGGCCCCGAGCGCCGGCCAGTGGGATCACCGAGTCCAGGATGCGGGCGAGTCCGATGAAGCTGACGTCGATCACCACGAGGTCGAAGGGGGCGCCGACATCGGCCAGATCGACCTGTCGCACATCGGTCTGCTCGCGGACGACCACCCGAGGATCGCCACGGAGACGCTCGTGCAACTGGGCTCGGCCGACGTCGATGGCGACCACGGAGGTTGCGCCCTCTTGCAGCAGGCAATCGGTGAACCCGCCGGTCGAGGACCCGACGTCGACACATCGCAGGCCGGTTGGATCGACGTCGAACCACTGCAAGGCGCCGAGCATCTTCTCGCCACCCCGGCCGACGAAGCGCGGCGGGGGTGCGAGCACCTCGACGGCATCGCCGGGCGCGACCATCGTGGCCGCCTTTTGGGCGATGGCTCCATTGACCGTCACCTGGCGCTCGTCGATCCAGCGGCGGGCGAGCTCTCGGCTCGACGCCAGCTCGCGGCGAACGAGTTCGGCGTCGAGTCTCCGGCGGGCTGCCACCCGGCGGAGGTTAGCGAGGCTGACTCAGGCGCCGGGGCCGATGAGGTACTCGGTGATGTCCTGCGAGCCGACGGGAAGCTCGATCGGGGCGACGGCGTCGTAGTCGAAGAAGTCGGTCTGGGTCCACACCGCGATCTCGATGTCCTCTTCGCCCATCAAGTCGCCGAGCTCGCCGGTGAGCAGCGCGCCCAGGTCCAGTCGGTACGCGATCCGGCGCACTCGATGGTCGGCATCGATGTGCACCTCGAGGCTCACCGGCAGCGCGCCGGTGAATGCGCCGGCGGGCAGGCCGAACTCCTGGGCACCGATCTGGCTGGCGTCGAGGAAGTCTGCGAAGTCGACGTTGGCGTAGACCACCTCCGTCGGCACCCCTCGCACTTCCGAAGCTCCGCCGGGCAGAATCTCGCCCACGTCGTCGAGAGCGTCCACGAAGTCGACGGCGTTCATCGCGCCGTCCACGCCGAACCCGCCGAACAGGTCGTAGAACTCGCCATAGGTCGAGGTGAGGTCGAGATGGGCCCAAGCGCCGTTCAGCGCCGGTGCGCCCGTGCCGAGCAGCACCTCGTCGATGAATCCGCCGCGGACGTAGATCGTCGACCCCTCGGACACGATCTCGACATCACCGAGGGCGTCGATCTCGGCAGCGGGAACGCCTTCGACGGCCAGTCCACCGAAGTCGACGCGCATGGCGACGCGCTCGCCGACGGCATCACCTTGGACGAACGGTTGGGTCCGGCTTCCGATTCGGAACTCTTCCTCCTCGAACGTCGTCGTCATCTCGATGAACTGTTCGAATCGAAGTCCCTGACGGTCCCCCGAGGTCTCGGCGACGAAAGCGAGGTATTCCGGAGTTGGTTCGAAGGAGATCGAGGTCACACCTGGATCGGCCGCTAAAGCGGTCTCATCGGTTGCGCCGGCCGTCGCCTCGCCATCGGCCGTCTCGTCGTTCGACACGGCCGGATCCGAAGAGGTATCGGGAGCGGCGTCGGGCGTCGCGCCGACCGGCGGGACCTCGGCAGAGGTGGTTGCATCTGCGGGATCGAGACCCGCGCTTCGCATGCCCTCGTCGGTCATGGTGACCTGGGCATCGGACACGCTGCAGGACGCAGCGATCAGCAGGAGCGGCACCAGCAGGGCGACGAGCCGAGCGCGCGTCTGGTGGGAGAAGAGCATGGAGTTCAGAACGGCGAAAGCTCTCCTGAATTGAGGAGATTGGGCCCCGTGGCTCAGCGAGGTTGGGTCTCTCAGCGGGTCGCGAGCTCATAGACCCGATTGCGACCGACCCCGAATGCTGCGGCGACCTCAGCTGCGGCATCCTTGGTCCGCAATCCTCGCTCGCGGGCGGCACGGATGGCGGCGAGAAGAGTGTCGTCGTCGACCTCGGCCGGTGCAGGCGCCTCGTTGATCACGACGACATACTCGCCACGCGGTTCGCCGACCGCCTGTGCAGCATCGCCCAGGTAGCCGCGCCACGTTGCCTCGTGCAGCTTGGTGAGTTCGCGTGCGATCACGCAGGCTCGGCTCGCGTCGAGATGCTCGCCAAGGTCTGCGAGGGTCCTGACGATCCGATGCGGCGCCTCGTAGAGAACGATGATCCGCTCCTCGGCGGCCAGGGCGACGAGGCGGCGGGTGCGCTCTGCGCCCTTGCGGGGAAGAAAGCCCTCGAAGACCCAGCGGCCGCCGGCGAAACCGCTCAGGGCCAGCGCAGCACTGGCGGCGGTCGGCCCAGGCACGACGACGGTCTCGTATCCGGCCTCGGCGACCGCCGCGACGATCATCGCGCCGGGATCGCTGATGGTCGGCATGCCGGCATCGGTCGCCAAGGCCACCGCGCCTCCTGCAGCGAGCACTTCGAGTACGCGTTCGATCGCTCGACCTTCGGTGTGCTCGTTGGCGACAACCATCCCCGGGTTGGCGATGTCGTGTTTGGCGAGCAATGAGCCGGTGCGGCGCGTGTCCTCACAGGCGATGAGCGCCGCGTCGACGATCGCCTGTCGGGCCCGCGGTGACCAATCGCCGAGGTTGCCGATCGGTGTCCCCACGATCACCAACCGGCCAGCCGTCGCACCCTCGGTCGAACTCATCCGCGGATCACCAGGATGTCGCCTTCTTCGACACCCCAGCGTTCGAAGCTCCCCTTGGCAGCCTCGACGACGACATGGGAGCTGATGCGGGGTAGGCCCATGCGATTCGGTGCCATCGTCACGATGTCGATGACCCGCAGGTCACCGTCATTCGTGCGTCGACAGAATGCGACGTCGAGCGGAAACCGCACCCCAATCGTGTGGACACTCTTGGCGGGGTCGAGCACGAGGACGCCCTCGAGCGCCGACCGCCCGAGCACTCCCCGCAAGCGCGCACCGAACGAGTCGGCAATCTCCGCGCTCGCCAGCACGCGCTCCTGCGCGACCAGCCACGACATGACGACATGATCGCACGCGTGCCGCGGTCGTACACCTTGAACCGGTCCTACACGTTGAACCGGAATTCCATGGTGTCGCCGTCTTGGGCTTCGTAGTCCTTGCCCTCGGAACGGACGTCGCCGGATTCTCGGGCCTTGGCCCAGCCGCCGTGTTCGAGCAGGAGATCCCATTGGATCGTTTCCGCCCGGATGAACCCCCGCTCGAAGTCGGTGTGGATCACGCCGGCGCACTGTGGCGCCCGAGCCCCGGCGGGGAAGGTCCAGGCGCGGGACTCCTTCTCGCCGGTGGTGAAGTACGTACGCAGTCCGAGCAGGTGATAGGCCGCCCGGCTGAAGCGCGGAAGCGCCCCCTCTCCAAGGCCCAGGCCCTCGAGCATCTCGGTGCGTTCGTCGAGGTCCATCAGCGCAGCTTCGGCTTCGAGCTGAACACACATCCCGAGCACCTCGGCACCCGACAGTGCTTCGCTCACGCGTGCTTCCTGTTCGGGAATCGCGTCGAGGTCGTCCTCGCCCACGTTGACGATCGCCATCACCGGCTTGTTGGTCAACAGGAAGAACGGTTTGAGATCGGCGAGGCGGTCCGAGGCCATGCCGCTGCGATAGAGCGGGGTGCCTTCGGTCAGGTGGGTGAGCGCCTCTTCGAGCAGTTCGACGTCGACCTTGGCCGAGGGGTCGCCCTTGGCGGCGCGTCGACGCTTGTCGAGCTGCTTCTCGGCACTGTCCAGGTCGGCCAAGCTCAGCTCGACTTCGAGCACACCGAGGTGTTCCAGCGGATCGCTCGGTCCGGGCACATCGGGATCACCGAACGCGCGCAGCACGAACACGATCGCGTCCGACTCCCGGATGCCTTGGAGGAAGTGGTTTCCCAGCCCCTCACCCTGGCTGGCACCCTCGACCAGGCCGCCGATGTCGGTGAACTGCACGCTGGCGTGGATCGTCTGCTTCGACCCGGACATGGCGGCCAGTTGCTCGATGCGGTGATCCGGGACCTTGGCGACACCGACGTTGGGATCGACGGTGGCGAAGGCGTACGGCGCGGCGAGCGCGCCACCTCCGGCCAGAGCGTTGTACAGCGATGACTTGCCGGCGTTGGGGAGACCGACGAACCCGAAGCGTTCCATGCGCTGCGCAGGCTATCCACGTGGCTCGGGGTGCGGTTGAGCTGTGGGTCGGCGGTCGAACCCGGCGACACTCAGGCGATGATCATGACGCGCCTCGTCGACCTGGGTCTCGAGATCCCCGTCGGGCCGAGCTTCACCCGGATCGGCCACGACGTGCGTCGGCGGGTCGAGGCCTGGGCAACGCCACCCCGACTCGATGACCAGGTGGTGCTGTTGACCGGGGGCACGTCGGGGATCGGCCGCTCGGCGGCAGCATCGCTCGCCGAGCTCGGCGCCCAGGTGATCGTGACCGGGCGCTCGGGCGACCGGGCCGAAGCGGTGGCGGGCGAAATCAACGAGCAATCCGGCGGCGACGCCGCCGTTCGCGGCATCGGGGCCGACATGGGTGAACCCGACGACGTGCGCGAGCTCGCCGAACGCATCCTCGACGAGTACGAGCGGCTCGATGTCCTCATCCACAATGCGGGCGCCCTCAGCGGCGACCGGCACACCAATTCCCTCGGCCAGGAGGCGACGATCGCGTCGCAGGTGTACGGGCCGTTCCTGCTGACCAGCTTGCTCCTCGACCGGTTGGCGGCACGGTCACCCGGTCCGGCTCGGGTGCTGACCATGTCCTCGGGTGGGATGTATGCGCAGGCCCTCACGACCCATCTGGAACTCCCGCCCGCCCGCTACGACGGCACGCGGCAGTACGCCATCGCCAAGCGGGCACAGGTGGCGCTCAACGAGATGTGGGCCGACCGGGTCAACCGGGAGTCCGTCGTCTTTCACGCGATGCACCCTGGATGGGCGGCGACGCCGGGGGTTTCCGACGCGCTGCCGACCTTCGATCGTGTGATGGGCCCGTTGCTTCGCACTCCAGCGCAGGGTGCGGACACGCTGGTGTGGCTGGCCGGTGCAGACGAGGTGGCGGCGTCGAGTGGCGCCTTCTGGCACGACCGGCGGCGGCGCTCGACCCACAAGTCGCCGTTCACGTCGCGGGCGGACACCGGCGAGCGACGGCACCGCCTATGGGACGTGGTCGCCGAAGGATCAGGCGCCGACGTGCCCGCATAGCCGGCCCCGAGGGCTAGTCAGCTGCGGCGCCGCTCACCAGGTACTGCCAGAGTCCCTGCTTCGCGCCTTGGGCTTCCATCTGCTTGCGAGCGTCGAGGATCGCCTTCCCCGCCTCGGTCTCGTGCTGGAACCAGCGCGTGGCCTCGAACGCCGCGGGAACATGATCGCTGAGCGAGAGGGCCGCGGCTTCGTAGTAGCCACGAATGTCCTGCACCACGCGGGCCGGGATCCCGGGGATACCGGCCTCCTTCCAGGCCGCCCCGCCGGCGACGGCGGCAAAAGTGCCGATGGCCGCCGGGATGTCGTCGGGGCCGACGACCCGAAACGCGCCGATGCGCTCGCCGTAACGAGCGATCGCTCGGTCATACGCGGGGCGCAGCCCTCGGGCTTCGGCGACCGCCGGGTGCACGTCGCTGTCGTCGCGTGGCGGGATCGGGCACGCCATCAGGCCGCCCTCGTCGGGGATCGCTTCGTCGAAGACCTCGATGCCCGGTTCGGTCCGCTCGAGCATGGCGAAACCGGCGGCGAGGACACGGTGCTGGAAATCGGCGTCGCCCGGTTTGCCGAGCGGTCGTCCGAGCGGGAAGTCGACGAACAGGCCGCGCGGCGGAGCGGTCGATTCGAGCTGGCCGCGGACGATGCCGAGGGTGATCGTGGCGAGACCAGCCTCTTCGAGGACGTGGGCGAGCGTGCTCACGGCACGCGTGCAGAGCGGTCAAACGGGTGTGAGGACGACGACGTCGACCCCAGCGTCTAGCAGCACCTTGGCGCCTTCAGGGCCGCTGTCCATGCGGACACCACTGACCTCGAACTGGTTGCCGGCGTAGGCGAGATGGACGTCGCTGACGGCACCGATCACGCCTTGCTCGGCGAGTTCGTCGAGGCGGTCGATCGGGAACACGACGTTGTAGTCGATGGCGAATCCGACCTGGTCGACGTCCTGGCTCCAGTGACCGAGCTTGAAGTCGCGACGCCCGGCCTCGATCTGGCGGAAGCTGGTGTCGCGCGGGTCGAATTGGGCCTGCTCCGGATGATGCAGCGCCGCCGAGGTGAGGATCGCCACCGTCGAGTCCGACAGCGGTTTCGGCGTCGTGAAGGCGGTCTCGTCGAACTCCGCGGCCTCGAGTCCGTTCATGAACTCCTTGACGCGGTCGCTGCTCGGCTTGCTCAGGTCGGTCATGACGACGACGTTAGGCGTCGAGCTCAGTTCGGCGTGAACCGCCACGGAAGCGTCTCACCACGTCCTTCGCTCAGCCCGATCCGCGGCGTCTGCACCGGCTCGGTCGGCGGCGCAACCCCATCATCGACGATCTGCGCCCGGCTCGTCGTGATCCGTTGGCCGTAGAGGGACTCGTCGAGATCGAAGGCCTGGCCGAGCTTGCCCGGGCCGTTCGTCAAGTCACGATCTCGGACCTTCGGGCCACGTCGAGCGCGCATCACGTCGAGCCCAGCGAGCGGCTCAACGGCACGGAGCAGAACGGCGCTGCACGTGCCCTCGGGTTCGCACACCACGTTGGCGCACCAATGCATACCGTAGCTCAGGTAGGTGTACCAGTGTCCGGGAGGGCCGAACATGACGGTCGTGCGAGGCGTGATGCCGCGCCAGCCGTGCGAGCCAGGATCGTCCTCGCCCGCGTAGGCCTCGACCTCGACGATCCGGCCCCGGCGCTCCCCCGCGACCAGCACCTTGTTCAGCAGGTCAGGCGCGACCTCGAGGACCGACCGGTCGTAGAACTCGTCGGGCAGCGGTGTTTTGGGCGATGGCTGGCTCACGCGTCGCTGAGCTGGATGCGAACCCGCTTGTTTCCCTTGCCCTTGGACTCGGTCTTGGTGATTTCGAAGCGACCGACCTCGGCGGTACTGGCCACGTGGGTGCCGCCGTCGGCCTGTTTGTCGAGCCCGACGATGTCGATGACCCGGATCGTCGTGACGAAGTCGGGGATCAGATTCACCTTGGTTCGGATCAGGTCCTCGTCGCTGAGTGCATCGGCTCGGTCGAGAAACGAGACCTCGATCGGCCGGTCAGCGGCGATCTCGGCGTTGACCGCGGCCTCGATCGTGTCCTTGAACCCCTCCGGTAGTGGGTCGAACTCGAAGTCCATGCGGCCGCTCAGCGGATCCATGTTCCCGCCGGTGACCGCCTTGCCGTATTCGTTCCAGATCACGCCACACAGCAGGTGCATGGCGGTGTGGGTACGCATCAGTTCGTGGCGCCGGTCCCAGTCGATATCCACGGTGACGGTGTCGCCCGGTGTGGGAAGTGGCCCATCGCCGAGCTCGTGCCACGTCTCGCCGTCACGCTTGCGGACGTTCTCGATCGGCGCGGCGCCCGATGGGCCGGTGAGCGTGCCGTGGTCCGCGGGCTGGCCGCCGCCTTGCACGTAGCAGACCGTGCGATCGAGCGCGACCCGCCGACCCTCGGCATCGATCGCGGTCACGATGGCCTCGCAACTGCGCAGGTAGGCGTCTTCGAGATACAGGAGCTCGGTCATGGCGCGGCGCCTCGGTCAGATAGTCAGATAGTCAGATCGCGAACGGCGAGCCGTCGAAGCGGTCGACGGTGACGAAGTCCTCGACGGGCTTGCGGCTGAGCTTGGTCAGCTGCTTGACCGGGACCCCAATCGGCAGCATCGCCGCGACTGCGTAGTGCGATGGCAGGCCCAGGATCTGCTGGGCCTCGGACTCCTTCTCGGCGAGATAGGTCGTCAGCACGCCACCGAGGCCCTCGTTACGAGCCGCCATCAGGATGTTCCAGACCAGCGGGTAAATGGACGCGCCGCTGATCACGCCGACGCGGTCGAGGTACTTGTCAAAGCTGGCGACGACCGACAGATCGACCGCGACGACCAGCACGACCGGCGCGTCGACCATCTCGTTGACGCCGGGGAAGCCGACCTCGTCATCGGTGCGAGCACGGATCGCCGCCTCGTCGACCGAGGTCGGCACGATCGTGTTCCAGGGCGCCTCACCGGCCTGCATGTGGGCGACATAGATGTCGGTCGCCTCCTTGACCAGCGGGACGAGCTGACGCCGGACGTCCTTGTCTCGCACGACGATGACGTGCTGGCCTTGCCGGTTGCCCCCGTTCGGGGCGAAGCGGGCGTTGTCGAGGATCCGGTGCAGCGTCTCATCGCTGACCGGATCATCGGTCCACTCGCGGCAGGCGAAAGTGGTGCGCATGACGTCATAGAGCTCCATGCGCACACTCTATGTGCCCTCCAGGCAGGCCGTTCCAGGCCACGGAGGCCTAGGTGCCCTCCAGGCAGGCCGTTCCAGGCCACGGAGGCCTAGGTGCCCTCCAGGCAGGCCGTTCCAGGCCACGGAGGCCTAGGTGCCCTCCAGGCAGGCCGTTCCAGGCCACGGAGGCCTAGGTCCCGACCAAGCGATCGGTTGCTGGCGAGCCATGCTCGTGCTGCCTTGGGTCAGTTGCGGACGGTGATGGTCGCGAAGCACATCTCGTCGTTGGTGCCGTCGGCCCAGAGGATGTACGCCGGCTCGAGCGATGGGTCGCGTCGCGCCCGGTCCCAGCCACATTCGAGCAACACCGTGTCGATGGGGCCGATCGTCAGTGGGTCGGCGGGCACGTAGTTGTACTGCCAGTCGAAGTCCCAGTTGGGAATGTCGAGAAGGACCTTCTCGTCGGGCGTGCCGGGGTTCAGCGTCATCCGCATCCATGACCCGATCTCGTGCATGTGCCCCAGGATCGCCAGCACCTCGCCGTTCGCATCGACGGCACCGGCCGGGATGTAACACGCAGACTCCGCGGTGCCCTGGTTGAACTGGGCGAAGTCCTCGGGTTCATACCCACAGACCGCGTTGAAGCGGTCGGTCTGCACGCCTTCGTTGCCGAAACGCTCCAGCGCGTCGGCGAGCGCCGCATCGCGGTCACAAAGCGGTCCCGATTCCCACTCGGCGCAGGGGATCTCGGCTGGGGCAATGAGCGTGGCGACGACGACCTCGTCGAGCGCGTTCGGGTCGGTGGTGTCGGCGAGCGTGAGCGCGAGCGCCGACGCATCCGCCGGTGCGCTGCCCTCGTAGTGGTAGTGGATCTGGACGACGAGGAATGCGCCCGGCGGCATGTACAGGCCGGCGCCATCTTCGAAGACCGAGGCGTCCTGACCAGGGGCCCAACCGAGGAACAGGTCATCGCCACCGAGCCCGGAGCTGCCGTAGCACTCCCAGCCGGGGCGTCCGTCCTCGCCATCGCGGTCGGCGGCCCGATCGGCACGGTCGGGCTCGATGACGTAGCCGATGGCGTGGTGCACGACCGCCGTCTGGTCGGGGATGAACTCGTAGCCCGTGATCCAACCGCCATCGGGCAACTCGGGGTCATAGATCTGGCAGCGGTAGTCGTCGACGTTGCTCGGGTCGCCGGCGTAGGGCTCGGCCGGCGTGATGAGCCGGTCGGGATTCTCCAAACCCAGGACCGGGTCCGAGGACACGATCGGGCTCGCCGGATCGACGTCGATGCCGCCGCCCGACTCGGACCAGGCGATGATCGCAGCGACCTGGTCGGGACGCAGATCGCGGTTGTCCTTGAACGAGATGCTGTTGTCGCTTGCCGGCCATGGGGGCATGTAGTTCGACTCGACGACGCCTCGGATCAGCAGGTGAGTGTCGACGGCGTCCTGCGCGCTCGTGATGCGCCAGTGCGAAGAGCCGGGGCCGACCTCGCCGTGGCAGCTCGCGCACTTCTCGGCGAGGATCGGCTGGATCGACGTGCCGAAGTCGTCGGCGAAGACGACCGGATCCACGCGTTCTTCTTCGGTCGAGGACAGCACCGGCTGCGGCGTCGGCTCCTCGTCGGCCGGTTCCTCTACCGGTTCCGACTCCTCGGCCGGTTCTGGTTCATCGGCCGGCTCGGGCTCCTCGGCCGGTGCTTCCGTCGCGACAGGCGCACCCGCGGTGTCTGCCTCCGCGGACTCGACGTCGGCTGAGGCGGGGTCATCGGCGCCGGATGCGGCATCATCGGCGTCGGAGCCGGAGCTGCCGCACGCCGAGGCGAGAAGCGCGAGCGCGACGAGAAGGGCCAGAAGCAAGCGGGGAGCTCTCACCCTCCCAAGGGTACCGAGGACCCCGGCGACTGTCCGGTCGGTTTCGTTCGGTGCCCGCTACGGGCTCTGCACGAAGCGTGGCCGCCCGATGCGTACCTCGACCCCTGGCGTCCAGTGCACGACTGGTTCGGCGTGCTCGGCGACGACCCGACCGAACCCGGCCGCCTCGACGAGGCCGTCGTCGAGATGCTCGATCTCCGCGGTGTGGAGGTCCCATGGCGCGTGCCACACCGGCGCATAGACCGTGCGGCCTCGCCACGTGGAGAACAGGCCCCATCGTGCCGTCAGGAATCGTTCGAAGTGGCTGTGCTCGTCGATCACCCCACCGACGCGTACCGCACTCTGGTGGTGTGCACCCTTCGGTCCGGGCCATCGGCGGGCCGACTCGTAGGTCCAGACCGGACCCGCGTTGGCGACCCGCATCGATGCCCAGAAGTACGGCAGCCCGTAGCTGAAACGGGCGGCCACCGTGGCCGAGAGCCGGGCGGCCTCCAGTGAGTGGAACCACACCCCTGGCGTTCCATCGGGGCCGTGCACATAGGTGCGGACGTTGGTCTCGGCGAAGCGACCTTCGCGAGGAATCGGCACGCCGCCGGGCGTCATGACCTCCATCTCGAACGGGACGAGGCCGACCCAGGCGCGTCCTTTCCAGGTGTCGACGGTCAAGTCGGCGGGGAGCATGGACTGCACCGATTCCGCGGCGACCGGAACGTGGATGAAGGTCAGGTTGCGCCACCACATGCGCATGACCTCGAAGCGAACGTCGTGCGGACAGATCGCCGGGTGATCGGTTGGGTGCGGCGTGCGATCCACCATCACCTGGTTGTACACGTCTGCAGCCGGATAGGCACGACCCAGCCGGGCATGCTTCGATGGGGGCATGAAGGCGGCGGTGCTGACCAACGGAACGATGACGGTCGAGGAGCTCCCCGACCTGGCGCCCGGCCCGGGCCAGGTGCTCGTCGAGCCGATCGCGTGCGGCATCTGTGGCAGTGACCTGCACACGGTCGACCACGCCCATGACCTGGTCGAGAGCGCCCGTGTGGCCCGCGGGCCTGGCGAGCCGGGCGGATTCGCGTCGGGCTTCGACCCGGACCTGCCACTGGTGATGGGCCATGAGGTGTCGTGTCGGGTGCTAGCCACCGGCGAGGGCGTCACCGGCCTGCACGAGCACGCGGCCTACGCCGCCATGCCCTTCCTCGAGACACCGCACGGCCGCGTGATTCCGGGCTACAGCAACACGTTCCCCGGCGGCTACAGCGATCAGATGCTGCTGAGCCCTCTGGCGCTCGTTCCCGTGCCGAATGGTCTCGATCCGTTGATCGCTGCGCTCACCGAACCGATGGCCGTCGGTCTGCATGCGGTCAACGAGTCCTCGATCGAGCCAGGACGCATCGCCATCGTCGTCGGGGCGGGACCGGTGGGTCTGGCGATCATCGCGTCGCTGTCGGCGTCGGGAATCGAGACGATCATCGCGTCGGATTTCTCGCCGCGGCGGCGCCAAGTCGCGGCCCAGCTGGGGGCGCACGTCGTCGTCGACCCGCAGGATGAGAGTCCCTTCGACGCGTGGCGAGCAGCCGGCGACGGCGTCACTCCCCCGGTGATCTACGAGGCTGTCGGTGTGCCCGGCATGATCGATCGACTGATGGTCGATGCGCCGGACCGCAGCGAGATCCTTGTCGCCGGTGTCTGCATCCCGCCCGATACCTTCCGTCCGACCCTCGGCATCTACAAGCACCTGAGCATCAAGTTCGTGCTCGGGTGGACACCTGAGGAGTTCGTCGGCTCGCTACACAATCTCGCCGAGGGACGCATCGACGGCGCCGCGCTGGTGACGGGTTCGGTCGGCATCGACGGTGTGCCACAGGCGTTCGCCGACCTCGCCGATCCCGAGCAGCACGTGAAGATCCTGGTGCGGCCCGAGCTCTAGCGTTCCCGCTCAGCAGCGCCACGCGGCAACGCAGTTCAGTCGGGCTCGTCACCCATCAGGAAGCGTGGCCCAGCGCCCCGCACCCGCACGGCGTCACCGGCGTTGTAGATGGCGCACCGATCGAGCGAGAGGCAGCCACAGCCGATGCAGGCATCGAGCTTGTCGCGGAGATCGACGAGCCTGGCGATTTGTTCGTCGAGGCGGGGACGCCACGTGTCCGCAATGCGGGACCAGTCGTCCGGGGTCGGCGTTCGACCTTGTGGAAGCGAGCTGAGGGCATCGCCGATCTCCCCGAGTGAACGGCCGACCGCTTGGGCGGCAGTGATGAAGGCGATGCGGCGAATGGACTCGCGGGTGTATCGCCGCTGATTGCCGGCAGTGCGAGTCGAGGTGATCAGTCCCTGCTTCTCGTAGTAGCGGATGGCCGAGGTCGCGATGCCGCACCGTTGGGCGACGGCGCTGATCGTCATGAGCTCGCCGGGGTCCATGCCTCGATCTTTCCACAACAAGTCCTTGACTTGAAGTCAACTTTAAGTTTTAGGGTGCGACCATGAGCCAAGACACCAGCACCATCCAGGCGGCGACCAGCACGACCGAGACGGTCGGAACGGTTGACGACTTCCCCCAAGGTGGGATGAAGCTCGCGACGGTCGGCGGTCGGCGCGTGGCTGTGATCCGCACGCCGTCGGGGCTTCACGCCCTCGACAACGCCTGCCCGCACCAGGGCTACGGCTTGGTCACCGGTGCGCTCGACGGCGAGCTGGTCACCTGCCAGTGGCACAACTGGAAGTTCGACGTCCGCGACGGCTCCTGCGTGATGGGCGAGGAGGGTGTTGCGTGCCACCAGGTCACCGTCACCGACGACGACACCGTGCAAGTCACCGTGGTCGAACCGACGATCGAGGAACGTCGAGAGGCGCTGTGGCCCAGCTTCCGCAAGGGCATGAAGCGTCAGTACAACGGCCAGATCGCCCGTGACACCGCTCGGCTGCTCGAGGCCGAGGCCACGCCGGCTGAGATCATGGGCGACGCCGTCGCCTACGGCGCCCCTCGCAACGAATGGGGCATCGGCCATGAGATGGCCATGGCGACCGACTGTCTCGCCTGGTCGGAGATCACGACGGGCTCGGAGCAGGCGCTCCCCCTCATCCAGGGGCTGAGCGGCATCGCCGAGACGACCCGCGACCGCCGGGTTCGCGAGGTGCCGAGCCCCGACGCCGACGCCGACTTCCTCGCCGCCATCGAGGGCGAGGACACCGACATCGCCATGGCCGCCGTGCTCGGTTCGATCGAGCGGGGCGACGATCCCTCGGTGCTCCGCGACCTGTTCATCACCGCCGCCTCGACCCACCACCTCGACTACGGCCACGGGATGATCTACGTCCAGAAGGCCTTCGAGATGCTCGAGCGGATCGGCTGGGACCGGGCGCCCGACCTGCTCCCCCACCTGGCGATCTCGATCGGTTGGGGCACGCGGGAAGACTTGCTGCCCTACATGCGCAAGGCGATGCGCAAGATCGAGGCGGTCGACCTCGATGCGCTGGCCGTCGCCGAGGATCGTCGCACCACAGGTTGGTGGGACGACGCCTTCGTCGACACGATGCTGACCTCGGAGGAAGCTGCGATCGACGAGGCGGTCCGAGCGGTGCAGGACGGCGCCGGTGTCGCCGGGCTGCTCGACGCGGTCACCGTAGGAGCTTCGAAGCGGCTGCTTCGCCATGACCTGGATGTCGAGTTCGACCTGTCGAACGACTTCGGGTGGCTCGACATCACCCATGCGCTCACCCTGAGCAATGCGGTGCGCTGGGCGTGGAATGCCGCGCCGGGACCCGACACGGCTCGGGCGGCGCTCTTCGCGGCCTGGCTGCTGTTCGACTCAGGGCGTGCCGAGCGTCGCTTCGGGATCACCGAGATCGAACCCGAGACCACCGGGAGCAGTACCGAGGACTTCACCAAGGCGGTGCGGATGGGACGCGTCGACGAGGCACTCGGGTGGGTGCACGGTGCCGGGATCGCCACGGCGACCGGCGCACTGCGCGACGCGGCGCTGGCCGATCAGTCGGGCTCGTTCATCGTGACCGCTCATGTCATCAAGCTGGCCCACGCCGCTGCCGAGGAGGCCGCCGTCTTGGCGGACACGGCGCCCGACATCGCTCATGCGCCGCTGCTGGCGACGACCCGCTTCGTGGCCGCACCTCGACTTGAGCGGTTCGTGACCCGCAACGTCAACGAGTCGCTCGAGTTCCTCCGGACCGGCGCTCCGCCGAAGCGCTGAAGCCTGCCTGCCCTATGCGGCGGTGTCTGCGGGCACCGCCGCAAGGTCGCGCTCGGCCAGCTGGGAGGCCAGCCGCTTCATCCCGAAGCGGAAGCCGGCGACGCCGATCTTGGCAAGGAGCGGCGCGACGAACTGCGGGGCGATCGGGACGGAGACGTCCTCGGTCCAGACCATGCGTGAGCCGGCGCTGTGCGGCTCGATGGTGAAGGCGGCGGTTCCGGTGATCGTCGGTCCCAGCTTGGTGACCGAGCAACTGCCGCTGCCGGCGGCGGCATCGAACTCGATCTCGTCGACCCGCATGCGATCTTGGAGCGAGAGGCGCCGGCCCAAGTTCGTCGTGGGGAACGGCCCGCTCCACGCCGTGAACTCGGCGCCGAGGGTCGCCGGCTCGCCCTCGCCGTGGAGCTCCACCCAGGTGGCGGGGATCCACTCCTCGTGGCCTTTCCAGTCGACGAGTTCATCCCAGACGACCTGCGGAGGGGCATCGAAGTCCTGGGTCAGTTCGAACTGCACGTGGGCCATGTGATCGACAGTACGAGGAGACTCGGGGCGACGTCGGGTCGAAGCACCGTGACGGCCGCCACGTGCGCCGGGCCGACTGAGGTCGGCGCCACCCGGCGTCAGCCGACCGCAAACAAGCCGCCATCGGGGTCAACGGCGCTGGCGGGCGACGCGACCTGTCGCACCCGCCACCTGCCAGTCGAAGACTCGACGACCACAAAACCGAGACCGGCTGGATGTTGATCCGAGGTCGCCTCGATCAGCACGGCGCGACGGTCGGCGAACCCGACGGGCGCCCCTGGCTCGGATGCTGCGTCGATCTCGATGTCGCCACGCAGGTCGATCAAGAGGTCGCCGGATTCGAACCCCATGCGCATCACGGTGTCGAACAATCCGACAGCGCTGCTGACGGTGTGCTCCGAAGGGAGATCTCGCATGGACTCGCGCAGTTCGGCGGCGCGGTCGTCGGAGACCCAGGTGAACTCGAAGAGCTTCGCTTGTGCTTCTCGGTCGGCCGCATGAAGCAGCGTGACGAAACGTTGCTCGACGAACAGCGCACGGAACGTCTCGACAGCCTCGTCCGGAGTCGCGAGCTGCAGCGCTCCGTAGGTCTCCTCCGCCGAAGCGTGATAGGGCTGGGTCGCGGGGCTCGGCGCATTCGGGTCCACCAGCAGGCTGGGATCACCGGGGCACGTTTCGGCCGCCAGGCGCTCACCGATCTCGAGTAGGTCGCCATCGAACGAGGTCAACACGTACCGCCTGGTCGGGTGGCCCTGCATCACGAGGCAGACATCGCGCACCAACACGTCGAACGCGCCGGCCTTGCCGAGCACCTCGTCCAGGGCCGGACAGGATGCGGGGTCGACGACCTGAACGCGCTCGTCGGCCTCGCACCCGACCGCAACGACAACGCGACGGGACTCACCGGTCAGCTCGGAGAGGCCGATTCGGTTCACACGCCACCGCCCGGACTCGGACTGCGCCATGCGCAGTACGACCGATCGGCCGTCGGCGAGCCTCGCGGCGAGATCCGTCGCCGGCCGACCGTCGGCGGTCGTCGCGCCACCGACCTCGCCCTCGATCGTCGCCCCGGCGAGGTCGACGATCAACGAGTCGGTGCGGGCTGCCGTCCACACGATTTGCGCCCAGATCGCGGGCGCAAGCAGGTGCTCCTCATTGTCCGGAAATGCGTGCAGATAGAGCACCCAGGGATCGAGGTCGACCTGGAAGGTCTCGCGGACGATGATGCTCTGCGCATCGGAATCGAACAGCTGAAATGCGAGGATGAAATCGCGGGCCGTCCACGCATCGATCATGGCAACCGCGCCGGCCTCGGGAGTTGCAATATCCATCGCGTAGTAGCCCGTCGGCCCGATCGACGAGCCGGACGGGGCCGCCGTCGAATCCTCGGAACCGGAGCAGCTGCTGGCGAAGAGGGCAACGGCTGTCAGCAGAGCGAGAAACGCGCGCAAACCAATCAAGGTCACGCACCCTACATTTGGGCTTCGTGAGACCGCCAGTACCGGCGGCGAGAGCTGCAACGTCTCTGACGTAGGCTCCGCTGGTGCTTCCCATTCCGGACTCCCACCTCAGCCTTGTCACCCAGCCGTTGGGTTGCGTGATCACGACCATTGCCCCGAGCGGGCTTCCCCAGTCGACCGCCATGTGGTTCCTGTACGACGCCGACTACGGCGACAGCAACGGCGCCATCCGCTTCTCCCTGCTCGAACATCGCCGCAAGTACCGGAACCTGCAAGCCAACCCGGCGTGCACCTTCTTCCTGATGAACCCCGACAACATGGGCGACGTGATCGAGGTCCGAGGCACCGCGCTCTTCGAGCCCGATCCGGACAAGGCGTTCGTCACGCGGGTCCGAGCGCAGTACGGCGCCGCCGGCCCGCCGACCGACGGCCCCGACGACGTCCGGTGGGTCGTCACCGTCGACCCTCAACGCATCAACGCCCGCGGCAGTCGCTGAGTTGCGGGCTGAGTAGACCGCTTACGGAACCCGCCGCGCGGTGAACGCGTAGCAACCACCGGTCAGGTTTCGGCCGTGGACGAAGTCCACATCGTCGAGCTCGAGAAGTGCGGCCGCCTGCTCGGCGACGCCCTGGTCGGCCGCGACGTGGCGAACGCGGTGGTAGGCGATGCGGCGATCGTGCCCGTAGGGCCGTAGCACCATCGGCCGCTGGTCGAGGTCCGCGGGCAGCGTGTCCGCGGTCGAGGGCGAGCAGCCCGGAGTCGCATGCACCACGATCGGTCCAGTCTCGGCATAAGGGCCGGTCCAGGGAAACGGGGTCCACGAGATGATGGCGATCCGATCGCCGGGGCTGGAATCGCGCAGACAACACCGCATCGGCCAGCCACCGTCCTCGTCGACGAAGGACTCGATGGGGTTACCCGCGGGGTCCACGCCGCGTTCGAGCGCGGCGGCGAGTTCAGTGAGGTCGATACCCGAGAAGGCGAGGGTTTGTGTGTCGGTCGGAGCGGCCATGGATCCAACGTAGGGATCGCCCGTCTCTCGTGCTGGCGGGATTCGGACTTTCGCGTCGTCGCGGTCACCCGCATCCGAGTACGCGTTCGGGCGGGCTGAAATTGCCGTCATTTCTCGCCGGCTACGAACATACGTTCGATTGACGTGATACCATGGAGATGTGGCAGCGGCGCTTCGGAGTGCAGACGAGATCGGAGAGATCGAGGCGCTGCTCGCTGAGGGGCCGGTGACCGAGCTGGTTCGGGAGCTGCGAGACGTTGCCGAGGCGGTGTTCTCCGCCGCCGACCGATCCCACGATCACACCGACCTTGCTCGTGCGGTGGTCCAAGTCGGGACAATCGCTGCGGCGGTCGACGCCGCGTTGGGCGCGATCATCGACGCCTCGGAGCGGAAGATGGTCGTACTCCGACACGGCCAAGGTGCGCGCAAGTTGGACCAGTTCTTGTTGGCGAACGGGAACAACGCCGGTGTCGAGGTGCGGGCTCGGATTCGGCGAGCGAAGTGGCTGCGGGACTTCCCCGAACTTGCGGCGGCTCACGCCGACGGGATCTTGTCGGTCGAACACCTCGAACGCATCCGGCGGAGCCTCGACAATCCCCGAACACGATTTTTGCTGCGGCGTGATCAGCGGTTCTTCGTCGAGACGGCGATGACGTGTGACTTCATCGACTTCGAACGAGCATGTGACTACTGGAAGATCGCCGCCGACCCCGACGGCGCCGAACCCCACGACCAGCTCGCATCCACCTCAGTCACCGCCAAGAAACGCGGCGATGGAATGGTCAAGGTCGACGGACTCCTCGACCCGCTCTCCGGTCAGGTGTTTCTCACCGCCTGGGAGAAGCACAAGCAACAGCTCGCCGTCAACGACGACGAAACCGGTATCCGCCGGTCCGAGGGTCAACGAGGCGCCGTCGCACTCCTCGAGCTGGTCGCCCGCGGCGCGGCCCGCGAAGACGGATCGGAACCCGACCCACTGATCAACATCGTCATGTCCCAAGCGGTCGCCGAGGACACCCTGCGACGACTCACCGAACACGACGTGTCACCGCTGCCGGTCGACCCGCACGACGTCGACGCCCGCTGCGAGTTCATCGACGGCACACCCCTACACCCGCACCTCGTCATGTGGGTCCTCGGCGTCGCAGCACTCCAACGCACCGTGATGTCGGCGAAGGGCCGTCCCCTGGAGACCAGCTACGCCACCCGAAACTTCCCCAAATGGCTCAAACACCTCGCCCTACTCCGAACCAGAGGCCGATGCGAAGACGACGGCTGCGACGCACCCTTCCCCTGGCTCCAAGCCGACCACCAACATCCCCACTCCAAAGCCGGACCGACCAACTGGGCCAACCTCACCGTCCGCTGCCGTCCCCACAACCTCGCGAAGAGTGATCGGGCTCGATAGCCGCGCGCACGTGACCGGTGAGCGTCGCGACGGTGTCGTGGGCGTTGAGGCCACTCGTCGAGGGCATGACGTAGACCGGTCGCCCACCACAGGTCCGGTCCTGCCAACCCCGCTCGGCCTTCCGGTCGACGGCGGTGCGCCAGCCCTGGAGGCCGACCATCAGCACCGACGCCGGGGCGAGCCACTCGCACACCCACTCGATCCGTGCCATGCCGGCCCGAAACTCGTCGGCCGAGACCTCGTCGGCCCGCCGCGTCGTCCGCTTGACGATGTCGGTCATTCCCATTCCGCAGTGGACAAAGGCATGGTCGGGGTCACGGTCGACCGACGCCAGACCGGCGGCGAGCACGGCCGGCCAAAATCGGTTGCCCGCCTTGTGGAACCCCACACCGCTGTCCGCCGATGCCGGACTCGGATTGAGGCCGACCACCAACACCTGCATGCCGGGGCCGACCCGATCGGGCAACGAGTGGAGACGACGCAGCCGCTGCTTGCCTCGATGGGCGCGAGCACGCACAAACCCGGCACCCTCGATGATCCAGTCCACCTCGCGAGTTCGTGCGAGCTCCGCCTCGACGAGCTCCCCCACAACGCGCTGCCGATGCAACTCGGCCAGCTGCATCGGCAGGTTCACGTCGGGCACGGGCCGAGTCTGGCGCACCGAACCGGCGACTGTGGGACACTGAACCGATGGCGCCTTCGATCTGGTCCCAGCTCATGCTCGTCGTCAGCGACGTCGAACGATCGAGCGCGTTCTACTGCGACATCTTCGGCTTCGAGAGCGGCCACGGCGGCGACGAGTACGAACAGTTGCTCCACGACGGAGAGATCGTGCTGCAACTACACGACGACGAAACCGACGACCACCACGGCCGCCTCCGCGAGGCCGGGATCACCCCGGGCAATGGCGTACTCGTCTGGCTGGAAGTGGCCGACTTCGAGGGCACGGTCGAGCGAGCGCGCGCCGCGAACGTCGAGGTCGTCACCGACATCCACACCAACCCCAACGCCAAGCAATCCGAGTTCTGGTTCCGGGACCTCGACGGCTACCTCGTGGTCGCCGCCGGACCGTCGGAGTATCGGCCCCGCTAGAGCGCGTCGACGACCGACCGATTCGCCGCGAGATGGTCGGCGAACCGAACCAGCTGATCCTGCAGCGGTGAGAGACCGGCGCCGCCCGGCGTGATTCGGTTCTGCACGCCACGTCCGGGCGCCAAGAGTGCTGCGGCTTCGGGACCGAGCTCGTCGTGGTCTCGGGTCAGGTCGACCAAAGACTGGCCGCTCGACAGCGCCGAGCGCACGAGCGTGCCGACGATCGCATGCGCATCTCGGAAGGCGGTGCCGTTACGCACCAGGTACTCGGCGAGATCCGTCGCACCCGCCAGCGGGTCATCAGCGGCGGCGGCCATCGCCTCGGTGTTGAACGTCGCCGTCGCGATCATGCCGCCGATCGCTTCGAGGCCAGCCGAGACCTGGTCGATCGAGTCGAACAACGGCTCCTTGTCCTCCTGCAGATCCCGGTTGTAGGTCAGCGGAAGCGACTTGAGCGTGGCGAGCAACCCGGTCAGGTTGCCGATGATGCGCCCCGCCTTGCCGCGAGCCAGCTCGGCGATGTCCGGGTTCTTCTTCTGCGGCATCATCGACGAGCCCGTCGCATACCCGTCGTCGAGCACGACGAAGCCCATCTCGCCGCTCGACCACAGCACCCACTCCTCGCCGATTCGGCTCAGATGGATGCCGATCATCGTCAGCGCGTAGACGGCGTCGGCGATGAAGTCCCGGTCACTCACGGCATCGAGCGAGTTCTCGAACCGACGGGCGAAGCCGAGCTCGGCGGCGTTGCCGTCGGGATCGAGTGGCAGCGACGAACCGGCCAGCGCGCCGGCACCCAGCACCGATACGTCGGCGGCGTCGCGAGCGCCCAGGATCCGCACGATGTCGCGCCCGAACGTCCAAGCATGGGCCAACAGATGGTGCGCCAGCGGCACCGGCTGCGCCCGCTGGAAGTGGGTGTAGCCGGGTAGGTAGGCGTCGCCGGCCTCGACGGACCGGTCGTAGAGCACCTGCTGCATGTCGACAAGCTGTCCGGCGACCACACCGAGCTCGCGCTTGAGCCAGAGCCGGATGTCAGTGCCGATCTGGTCGTTGCGGCTCCGACCGGTGTGCATCTTCGCCGCAGCAGGCGCCAACTCGGTGCAGCGACGCTCGACCGCGGTGTGGATGTCCTCATCGGCCGGAAGCAACACGAAGGTGCCGGCCTCGAACTCTGCTTCGACTTGGTCGAGACCGGCCAGAATCTGGCCGACTTCGATCTCGGTCAGCAACCCGACGCGCCCAAGACCGCGAACGTGCACACGGCTGCCGGCGATGTCATCGGCGGCCAGGCGCTGGTCGTAGGGAATCGAATAGGTGTACTTCTCCAGCGCCGCGGCCGGCCCGCCGTCGAACCGGCCGTGCCACAGGCTCTCTCCCTTCGCAATCGCAGCTTCGCTTCGCTCGGGCTGCTCTGCGGACTGGTTCTCAGCCATGGGACTAACGCCGATCCCGACGAGCGAGATTGCGCAGGCGGAGGGCGTTGAGCTTGATGAAGCCGGCGGCGTCGGCCTGGTCGTAGGTGCCACCGTCGTCCTCGAAGGTCACCGTCTTGTAGTCGAACAGCGTGTCGGCACTCGACCGGCCCTCGACCATCACGTTGCCCTTGTAGAGCTTGAGCGTGACGGTGCCGTTCACCCGCTCCTGGCTCTTGTCGATCGCGGCCTGCATCATCTCGCGCTCCGGGCTGAACCAGAAGCCGTTGTAGATCAGCTTGGCGTAGCGCGGCATCAGCTCGTCCTTGAAGTGCGCCGCCTCGCGGTCGAGGCAGATCGACTCGATCGCCCGGTGGGCCTTGAGCATGATCGTGCCGCCCGGCGTCTCGTAGCAGCCGCGCGACTTCATGCCGACGTAGCGGTTCTCGACCAGGTCGAGGCGGCCGATGCCATGAGCGCCACCCAGACGATTGAGCTCGGTCAGCATCTCGGCCGGCGACAGCGCCTTGCCGTCGAGGGTGACCGGATCGCCGTTCTCGTAGCCGATCTCGATGTACTGGCCCTCGGCCGGGGCGAGTTCGGGCGAGGTGCTCCAACGCCACATCTCCGCCGGCGGGCCCTGCGCCGGATCTTCCAGCGGGCCGCCCTCGTAGCTGATGTGCAACAGGTTGGCGTCCATCGAGAACGGTGACTTGGTGCCGCGGGTCTGTTCGATCGGGATGTCGTGATCGGCCGCATAGGCCAACAAGGTCTCTCGGCCACCGAGGTCCCACTCACGCCACGGGGCGATGACCTTGATCTCCGGTTCGAGTGCATAGGCACCGAGCTCGAAGCGCACCTGGTCGTTGCCCTTGCCGGTCGCGCCGTGGCTGATGGCGTCGGCGCCGGTTTCTCGGGCGATCTCGATCAAGCGCTTGGAGATGAGCGGGCGGGCGATGGACGTACCGAGCAGGTACTCACCCTCGTAGATCGCATTGGCGCGAAACATCGGGTACACGAAGTCGCGCACGAACTCTTCGCGGAGGTCGTCGATGTAAATCTCCTTCACACCCATCGCCTCGGCCTTGGCTCGAGCGGGGTCGAGCTCCTCGCCCTGGCCGAGATCGGCGGTGAAGGTCACGACCTCGCAGTCGTACTCCTCTTCGAGCCACTTCAGGATGACCGAGGTGTCGAGGCCTCCGCTGTACGCGAGGACGACCTTGTTCACTTCGAGCTTGTCCGACATTGCTGTTTCCTTGAGCTTGTTGATCGAGTGCTACGCGAGGTCGGCGTAGCTACGGAAGAGTTCGGCGACGTCGTCGCCCTCGTGGCCGGCAGCGACGACCACCAGCAGCGTGTCGTCGCCGGCGACGGTACCGAGCACCTGCTCGACTCCCGACCGGTCGATGGCCGAGGCAACGACATGGGCGCTCCCCGGCAGGGTGCGGAGCACCACGATGTTGGCCGAGGCCTCGGCGCCGACGACCCACTCGGAGAAGACGCGGCGTAGGTGTCCGGCCGGGAGTACCTGCTCGTGCGGATGGTCCGGGATCGCGTAGGCAGCAACGCCGCCCGGCATGCGGACCTTGATCGCGCCGAGATCCTCCAGGTCGCGGGACACCGTTGCTTGGGTCGCCGTGATCCCCTGGGTGGCGAGATGTTCGACCACCTGCTCCTGGCTGGTCACGACCTCGTCGGCCAGCAACGACGCGATCGTCGTCTGCCGCTGGGTCTTGGTGGTCACCTATCTACCTCGCAATCGCGGCTTCGGGCCCCGAGGGGGCCTCTGGCCGCTCTGCGGATCGGTGCATCGAAACGAACCTCACGCATTCGCCTCATGGAGGAAGCTCAGCAGGCCGCGGGCGGAATGCATGCGGTTCTCGGCCTGGCGCCAGATGCGACTGGCGGCCGAGTCGAGTACCTCCCGGGTGGTCTCCTCGCCCTCGTGGGCGGGCAGACAGTGCAGGAAGATCGCGTCGTCGCTGGCGTGAGCCATCAGGTCGGAGTCGATCGTCCAGCCGTCGAAGTCGATGCGACGCTGCGCGGCTTCCTCCTCCTGACCCATCGAGGTCCAGACGTCGGCGTAGACCGCATCGACACCCTTGACCGCCTGCGCCGGATCGCTCGTCAGCTCAAACTCGATGCCGCTGCCGCGCAGGACCTCGAGGTCGGTGTCGTCGAAGCCGTAGCCCTCGGGATGGCCGACTCGCACCTGCATACCGAGTTGTCCGGTCGCGAGCGCAAGCGAGCGGGTCACGTTGTTGGCGTCGCCGACATAGGCGATGGTGCGGCCGCTCAGGTCCTCGCCGAATTCGTCCTGCAGCGTGAGCAGGTCGGCCAGGGCTTGCATCGGGTGTGCACGGTCGGAGAGCAGGTTGACGGTCGGCACGACGTCGCAGGCGGCGATGCGCTCGACGAGCGAGTGCGAGTACACGCGGGCGCAGAGGATCTCGTAGTACTGGGCGAGGGTCCAGGTGATGTCCTCGACCGTCTCGCGTTCGTCGAAGCCGACCTCGTGGGCCTGGATGAACACGCCGAGGCCACCGAGTTGGTGGACGGCCATCTCCATCGAGTTGCGGGTTCGGGCCGACGGCTTCTCGAAGATGAGGGCGACGCCCTCGCCGGCGAGCGGCTTCTTCGCATGCTTCGGCAGCGTCGAACGATGCAGGACCTCGATGAGTTCGTCCTTGCTCAGGTCATCGACTTCCAGAAAGTGCTTCATGCGTTGAGAACCCCGTCGAGGACGGCGAGACCCTGTTCGATCTCGGCGTAGGTGATGGTCAAGGGCGGAGCGATCCGCAGCGCGGTCGCCGTCACGCCGTTCAGGACGAGACCAGCGTGCAGACACGCCTTGGCGACATCGCCGGCGGTGCGGTCACCGAGCACCTCGGGATCCAGCTCGGCGGCGAGCAGCAGGCCACGACCACGCGTGCTCACGACGCCGTCAAGGCCCATGAGCTTCTCTCGCATCGCCTGACCGACGGTGTTGGCCAGGTCGGGAGCATTGATCGACTGCATGATCTCGAGCGTGGCGAGCGCCGCCGACGCCGCGAGTGGCTGCCCGCCGAACGTCGTGGCGTGATCGCCGGGCTTGAAGGCTGCGGCAACCTCGTCGCGCGCCCAGATCGCTCCGATCGGCATGCCGTTGCCGAGGGCCTTGGCCATCGAGATGGCGTCGGGCTCGACGCCGTAGTGGTGATGCGCAAACCACGCGCCGGTCCGGGCCAGGCCGGTCTGAACCTCGTCGAACATCAACACGATTCCGCGCTCGGTGCACATCTCCCGGACCGCCGGGAAGTAGGCCGGGTCGACCTCGTTGATGCCGCCCTCACCCTGGATCGGTTCGAGGAGCACACCGGCGACCGTGTCGTCGAGCACCTTGTCCATCGCGTCGATGTCGTCGTACACGACGTGGCGGAAGCCCTCGGGCAGCGGCTGGAAGACCTCGTGCTTCTCCGGCTGGCCGGTCGCATGCAGGGTCGCGAGCGTGCGTCCGTGGAAGCTCCGCATCGCCGATACGACGGTGTGACGCCCGCGGCCGCCCCATTTGCGGGCCAGCTTGATCAGGGCCTCGTTCGACTCGGCGCCCGAGTTGCAGAAGAACACCTGTCCCGGAGGTCCGCCAACGAGCTCGTCGAGGAGCTTGGCCAGCTTCCACTGAGGCTCGGTGGCGAACAGGTTCGACACATGGAGCAGCTTGGTCGCCTGCTCGGCGATGGCGGCGGCGACACCGGGATGGCTGTGACCAAGCGACGTCACGGCAATGCCGGCCAGCCAGTCGATGTACTCCTTGCCGTCGGGGTCGTAGAGGCGGGACCCCTCCCCGCGAACGAACATGACCGGTGGCGGGCCGTAGTTGCCCATCACCGGGTTGTGGCCGTTCTCATCGAGCGGCCAGGCCGATTCGGGCGGTGCCGGTGTTGTGGTGGTCATCTCAGTTCCCCCTGATCATCGTTCCGATGCCGGAATCGGTGAAGAGCTCGAGTAGTAGTACGTGTGGCAACGTGCCGTTGATCATGTGGGCCGACGCCACACCGTTGTCGACGGCGGTCAGGCAGGCTTCGACCTTCGGAATCATGCCGCCGTTCACGGTCGGCGTGCCGACGAGTGGGTGCAGGTCGGCGGCAGTGATCTGTTGGATGAGGCTCGACGGATCGTCGGGATCGCGACGCATGCCGTCGACATCGGTGAGCACGATCAGCTTCTGAGCGCCGACCGCCGCAGCGAGGTGCCCGGCGACAGTGTCGGCATTGATGTTGTAGGGCTGGCCTTCTCCGTCGCTGCCGATGCTGGATACGACCGGAATCATGTCCTCGGCCAGCAGCCGGTGGATGATGGCGGGGTTCACGTCGGCGACGTCGCCGACATACCCGAGGTCGGCGTTGCGGGGTGTCGCCCGGATCAAACCCGCATCTTCACCCGACACGCCGACCGCCAGCGGACCGTGGACGTTGATCGCCGACACGATGTCGCGACTGACCTTGCCGCCGAGGACCATGCGGGCGACGTCGAGCGTCTCGGCGTCGGTGACCCGCAGGCCGTCGACGAACGCACTCTCCTTGCCGAGCTGGTTCAGCATCGAGGCGATCTGGGGTCCGCCGCCATGAACCACGACCGGCTTGATGCCGACCGAGTGCATGAGCACGACATCGGCGGCGAAGGTCTGCGACAGCTCGGGGTCGATCATGGCGTTGCCGCCGAACTTCACGACGACCGTCGCGCCGCGGAAGCGCTGGATGTACGGCAACGCCTCGGTCAGAACTTGCGCGGTCAGATCGGGATTCGTGCGCGCGCTCACGGTGCTCATGACCGATACCCGGCATTGATCTCGATGTAGCCGTGGGTCAGGTCACAGGTCCACACGGTGGCGACGCCGCTCCCCTGGTTCAGACCGACCCGCAATTCGATCTCGTCCTCTTGGAGGAACACGTTGGCGCGATCTTCGGAGTAGTCGGGGTGCACCTGGCCGGCCATGGCCACGTGCTCCTCGCCAATCCAGATGTCGACCTGGTCGCGGTCGGCGGGCTCGCCGGCCTTGCCGATCGCCATCACGATGCGTCCCCAGTTGGCGTCTTCAGCAGCCATGGCGGTCTTGACCAAGGGCGAGTCGGCGATGGTGCGGGCGACGATCTCGGCGCTGTCGTCGCTCACCGCACCCTCGACGGTGACGGCGATGAACTTCGACGCACCCTCGCCGTCGCGAACGATCTGGTGGGCGAGATCCATGCAGACCCAGCCCACGCCGGACACGAAGTCGCCCCAGCCCAAGTGGTCCGGGCCGTCGATCGGACCGTCGTCACCGATGACCGCGCCGGTCGAGAACAACAGCACGGTGTCGCTGGTCGAGGTGTCGCTGTCGACGGTGATCCGGTTGAAGGTGCGGGCAACCGACTGCGAGACCGCAAGCTGCAAGGCCTCGGCGGTGGCGGCGACGTCGGTGAAGAGAAAGCCGAGCATCGTCGCCATGTTCGGCGCGATCATGCCGCTTCCCTTGGCGATGCCGACGACCGATCCGCCCGGGATCGTGGCCGACGCTCCCTTGGGGAAGGTGTCGGTCGTGGTGATCGCGAGTGCGGCGTCGGGCCAGCCGGTCGGAGCCGAGTCGGTGAGCGCGCCCAGCGCGTCGACCATCGCCGTGTCGTCGAGCGGCTCGCCGATCACGCCGGTCGAGCAGACGTAGATCTCCTCGGCGGCCACGCCGAGCTGTGACGCGACGATCTCGACCTGGGCCTGCACCGAGGTTGCGCCGGCTGCGCCGTTGAAGGCGTTGGCATTGCCGGCGTTGCACATCGCTGCCCGTGCGGTGCCCCGCGACAGGATCTCGCGACACCAGTCGACCGGCGACGAGGCGCACTGCGACTGGGTGAACACACCACCGACCGTGGACCCTTCGGGCATTGTGGCCAGAAACAAATCGGGTCGTCCGGTGTAGCGAAGCTCGCCGGCGTAGGCGCGGAGCTCGAGCCCGGCGACGGCGGGAAGGTCCGGAAACGCCTCCGGAGCGAGCGGAGAAACCCCCACTAGATGCCCATGCCGACGAACGGCAGGCCGGCGGTCTGGTCGAGGCCGGCGACGATGTTGGCGCACTGGATCGCACCGCCCGACGCACCCTTCACGAGGTTGTCGAGCGCGGCGATGGCCATGACCGTGTCGGTGCGATCGTCGTACCTGGCGGTCAGGTGCACCGCATTGGAGCCGAGCGTTGCCTTGGTCGAGGGCGACCGCTCACTCACCACCATGAAGGGGTGGTCCGCATAGGCATCGTGCATGACCTGCAGCAGGTCGTCGGACGAGGTTGGGCCGGTCGGCCGGGCGTAACACGTGGCGAGAATGCCCCGGTTCATCGGCGCCAGGTGAGGTGTGAACAGCACGGTCGCACCGTCGAGGGTCTGTTCCATCTCCGGTGTGTGCCGGTGGCCGAGGAGTCCATACGCGGTGAAGTCCTCGTCGACGGTGCAGAACGTCGTGTTCGGCTTCGGTGCCCGGCCGGCGCCGGACACACCGCTCGCGGCATCGATGATGATGCCCTTCTCCTCGATCACGCCGGCCCGAAGGAGCGGAGCGACGGCCAGGGTCGCGGTCGTCGGGTAGCAACCTGGAACGGCGACGTGGTCCTTCGCGGCGAGCTGGTCGGCGAAGAGCTCCGGCAGCCCGTAGGCGAAACGTTCGATCAGGTGCGGCACCACGTGGGGCACCTCGTACCACTTCTCGTACACCGCCGGATCCTTGAGCCGGAAGTCGGCGGACAGGTCGATCACGTGGTCGACCTCGTCGACCAGGTCGGCGACGATCTCCTGGCTCGCCCGGTGGGGAAGGCCGGCGAACACGACGTCCATCTCGGCGAGCGGCGCATCCTCGTAGCGCACGTATCGCATGTCTCCGTACGCTGCCGCCAGGCCGGGATAGAGCGAGGTCACGGCCTCGCCAGCCTGGGTGTCACCGGTGACGGCGACCACGTTCATGTTCGGATGTTGCGCCAAGAGGCGCAGCAACTCGGCTCCCGTGAAGCCCGATGCACCAACGATCCCGACGGAGAGCTGTTCAGTCACCGCATGAATATACAACGCGATGAATGATCATGCACCTTCATTTCGCGATCGACCGCAGCAACTAACCGTCCCCTGGCCCGAAACCACCTTGCCGCCTAGGCTCGGTTGATGACACCGGGCCGGGCGCGTCACGCCGAAATGCGACCCGAGCACTCGGAGCAGGCGCGACGAGCCCCGGTCGCGCGCTCACCGATTCGGGCGCCAGGACTCGGCAATCGTGCCACCGCCATGCTGCACGGCCGGGGCCGTGTGGGGCTACGACGGGAGAAAGCCGTCAGCGTGCAACGACGGCTCACCGCGCTTTCCGCAGAGCGCGTCGGCACGCTGATCGAGCACGCGAAGACGCAGGGCGAAGACCTCACCGGCGAAGAGTTGGAGGGGCTCTTCGAGGAGGCAGGTGAGACCGGTCCGAGTCCCACGCTGTTCATGCGCATCGGCAAGGTTCCCAAGAGCTATGTGACGGGTTCGCCTTCGGATGGGCTCACCACCGTCGCGCTGTACGCCGATGCTCGCAGCATCGAGAATGCCGAAGACGTGATCTCCCACATCGAGACCGAGCGACCGACGGTCCCGCAGTTGCTCGCCACGAAGACGGTTGTGCGTACGAGCGACGGAGTGACGACGACCGTCGGGGCCATCAAGGCCAACGCGGCCAAGATGGTCGAGGACCGTACGGCCAACAAGGTCGAGAACGACCTCGTGGCCAGCATGCTCCTGGGCGGCGAGGAGGTCGATTCCGGTGGCTACGGCTCGATCGAGTTCCGCTTCGCCAACACGAAGGGGCGCCTCGTCGTCGACAAGGCCTTTGCTGGCGGCTTCGAACAAATTGCGGGTCGCAATCGCGGCATCAGGCTCGACCCGCAGGAGAAGCACGTCGTCGATCGATGGAGGTCGGTCTACTCCAAGGGCAAGTTCCCCTACCCGACCGAACGCGTCGGCCTCCACTACGTCTTCATCGACGACTCCGATGCTGCGGCCTTCGCGGTGCAGCTGGGCCATGAGATGCGAAGCCTCTTCGTCCATGGCCCCGGTGCGACGGGCACCGAATCGACGATGACCGCCGCCCGGGTGCCGCCCGGGACGCCACCGCAACCCGAGTCCGGCACGAAACACCGCGACCGCGAATACGAATACCGCTCACCTCGGGGCTCGCGCCGCTCGGGCCAGAAAGCCGCGATGGGTGGTTGGTCGGCGAGCGAGTACGCCACGCAGTTCAACGCATCGGCCGGAACCGACCGCAGCTGGGAATGGCTCCATCTGCAAGGCTCTCGGCTCGGCGGGCCGAACCTGGACACCAACCTCGTTGCCGGAACCGCCGAGGCCAACAGCCAGATGATCCCGTACGAGCGGGCGATCTATCGTCTCTCCTCGGCGGCGACCTCGGCGAAGCCGGTCAAGGTCGCGTGGGACGCCTCCCTCAAGAAGGACTCGACCAGCAAGCCCACCCACATCGGGGACAAGATCCGCATCGAGGTGTCGTTCCCCAAGGGCGCTCCACCGGCTACGGAGACCACAAACCCGGAGAAGATCGCCAAGCTGTTCCCGATCACGTTCAACGCACTCGAAGGAGCAAGCGTTACCAAGTTCGACCGGGACATCATCGAAACGAGGAGCGGCGGCCTGCGCTGATCGTGAAAGGCGGGTCGCTTGGACACCTGGCCACTCGGTCCCGCGGCCTCTCGGAAAGAACGGCCAGGTTCGTCAGGGAGCTGGCGGACCGAGAAGGTCCCAGGTGTTGCCGGCGAGGTCACGGAAGACAACGACGGTGCCGTAGGGCTCGTGGCGCGGTTCCTCGAGGAACTCGACGCCGGCCGCATCCATCCGTTCGTACTGCGCAGCGAAGTCGTCGACCTGCAGGAAGAAGCCGACACGTCCGCCGGTCTGGTCCCCGACGCGATCACGCTGCTCATCCGTCGATGCCTGCGCAAGGAGCAGGCCGGTCCCTTCGCCTCCGGGACGCACGACGACCCATCGCTTGGGCGTGCCGTCATTCGCCACCGACGGCGAGTCCTCGACCAGCTCGAATCCGAGCGCGTCGACGAAGAAGGCGATCGCCTCGTCGTAGTCGTCGACCACCAGTGTCACGAGTCCGAGTTGCATGGCCTGAGTGAATCAGGAGCTGGCCTGGTTCTGGCAGGTCATCTGGTTCTGGCTGGTCATCGAGAATCCGACGACAGCTCCCCCGCCCAACCGATCGCGTACCCAGGTGTGGCCGTCGTGGACTTCAGCCGCCTGACGCACGATGGCCAGGCCGATTCCGCTGCCGGGGAGTTCGTGGACCTGCGGAGACCGGTAGAACCGGTCGAACACCCGGCCGCGCTGATCCACCGGCACGCCCGGGCCGCGGTCGCTCACCTCGATCCAGCCGTTGCACTGCACGACGTCGATCGGTTCGTCGACCGGCCCGTACTTGATCGCGTTGTCGACGACGTTGCCGACAGCGCGGCGGATCAGCGCCTCTCGCCCGACGATGACCGTGTCATCGGTCTCGGTCCGGATCGCGGCACCCGTCATGGCACGCGCATGGTCGGCGACCTCGTCGACGACGGTGCCGAGTCGAACCGGACCAGCCGAATCCTCCATCTCGTCGCCGCGGGCCAGGGCGACCAACTCGGCGACGAGGGTGGTCAGCGACTCGAGTTCGGTGGCGGCGGCTCGGATCAACGAGCGCCGCTGGCCGGCGTCGAGGTCGGGTTCGGCGTCGAGGAAGTCGATCTTCACCCGCAGGCTCGTCAACGGGGTTCGGAGTTCGTGACTCGCGTCGCCCACCAACTGTTCCCGCTTCTCCTCGGCGATCCGCAGGCTGGTGATCAGTCCGTTGAACCCGTCGACGAGATCGCCCACCTCGTCACGTCGGCGGGTCTCGATCATCGCCGGAGCCGTTATTGGGGTCCCGTTGTCGGCAAGCCGGCGAGTCGCGGCGGCGACGTCGACCACCGGTCGCAGAAAGCGTCCCGCCGCCCACCATCCGCCCACGATCGCCGCCCCGAGCAGCAGAGACCCGATGACGAGCATCGCCTGTTGGAGGTCGGCCAGGCCCTCCTCGATCGGTTCGGTGGAGGTCGCGGCTTGGACGACGGAGCCATCGGGCTGCACGACGGTCATGACACGGAAGGGTCGCCCGTCGAGCTCGAGCGAGCGGAACGTCGGCCCGCCCGTGGCGGTCGCATCGCCGTCGATCGGGATGTCCGGGTCACCAAACCGGACCTCACCATCGGCATCGACGAGCTGCAGCCGGATCGCCGCGTCCTCGAGAAATCGGTCCGGAGCAGCGGATCGCAGCTCCTCCCGGTCGAACGACGGGTCGGCGGCGCCGATGAGTCCCACCCGCGATTCGAGCAACCGATCGATCGAGTCGTAGATGCTCGACCGGGCCAGCGTCGTGTTGAGCAGCATCGTCGCCACGACGAACAGCGCGACGATGCACGCCATCACCAGGCCGAGCCGGGTGCGGAGGCGCATCAGACGGGCACGGCGGCGTCGAGTGCGGTGCCGCCTCGCAAGACGTAGCCCACGCCTCGCACGGTCTGGAGAAGTCGCGCTCCACCGCCGACTTCGGTCTTGCGCCGCAGCGAGGACACAAAGACCTCCAGCGAGTTCGATCCGAAGGACCCGTCGTGGCCCCAGACGGCGTGCTCGATCTCCGAGCGGGTCAGGACACGGCCGGCATTCTCGGCCAGCAACTCCAGGAGGTCGAACTCCCGCTTGGTGAGCGCCAGCTCACGATCGCCACGCCACGCGCGCCGCCCGGACTGGTCGAGATGCAGATCCTCGACACGGACGACGTGCGGCGACAATCGTCCGGACGTCCCGCCGATCCGTCGGCGGATCCGGGCGAGGAGCTCCTCGAGGGCAAAGGGCTTCGGGAGATAGTCGTCGGCTCCGGCGTCGAGCCCTCGGACGCGTTCGGGCACCGAGTCTCGGGCGGTCAGCATCAGGATTCCGACGTGTGGATCGACGATGCGGATTCGGCGACATACCTCGATGCCATCGATGCCCGGCAAATTCAGGTCGAGCACGATCATCCCGGGGCGGCCTCGCCTGACGAGCTCGACACCCTCTTCGCCCGTCGCCGCCTGCAGGACGGAGAGGCCCTGGTGCTCGAGGACGACCGCAAGTGACTCGCGTACTCCCCGATCGTCCTCGACGATCAGTACCGAGGGCTGGTCGTCGGACGTCATGGTTCGACCATCCTCCGGCCGAGCGAGAGCGAGGTGAAGGAAACCTGAGATTCCGGTAAGAGTCATGCCTCACCGGATCTTCAGGTTGCGATCAGGTCGGTCTTGCCAGCGATGCCCACCGTGGACGGCGACCCCATGAGACCTGAGGAGGCCTGATGAAGACCCTGATCGCGAGCATCTTGCTACTGCTCACCGCCTCGGCATGTGGCGCGGCGTCAGCCGACGACACCGGCGCCGTCGCCACCCTTGCCGACCAGCCGACGCCAACCGCCGTGCCCGAGACGCCCACAGCGGAGCCTGAAACGGTGACCACCGAAACCCTGACACCCGAGGTTGCGCCGGACTCCACGGACGACGCACCCGCTGCGGCGGAGGAGGTCGACACCGAAGCCCAGCTGATCCAGTTCGCGGCATGCATGCGGGAGCAGGGCATCGACATGGAGGATCCGACGGTCGATGCCGACGGCAACGTCCAGATGTCGCCGCCGCGCAGTGGCTTCGGCGACGCGAGTTTCCGCGACGAGATGCGGGCCGCGGCCGCGGAATGCCAGGAGTTCCTCGAAGGCGTAGAGCTCGGCTTCCAGGCCGGTGGCAACACCGAGTTCCAGGACCAGTTGCTCGAGTTCTCGTCGTGCATGCGTGACAACGGCGTGGAGATGGACGACATCGAGATCGGGGCCAACCGCCCCGGCGGCGCGCTTGGCGACATCGACACCGAGTCGCCGGAGTGGGTCGCGGCGTTCGAGGTCTGCGGCGACATCCTCGCCGGCTTCGGCCCCGGCACCGCGAACGGCCGCTGACCGATGCGCCGCCTACCCCGCCTCGCGCCGGCGCTCGGCGTCGCCGCGTTGGTTGTTGTCGCCGTGATCTCGGGCCTCACGCTCGGTTTCGGCGATGACGCCGAGTCGTCGGAGCCGACCGCTGCGACCACACCGAACACCGCTCAGGTCGTGCGCGCCGACCTCGTCGACGAGATCACCTTCGACGGCACCGTCGGGCTACCCGAGCCGGAGATCCTCGATGCCGGCCTCGGCGGAACACTCACCGCGATCGCACCGGTCGACACGACGCTGGCCGACGGTGACATCGCGTACCGGACCGACGGAACGAACGTGCCCGTGATCATCGACGACGGTGTGCTCTACCGCGATCTCCAGCTCGGCGATCGCCCGGTGCAGGTCACGGCACCATCGTCGGCAGCGGCCATGACCGTCACGTCGGTCGCTGCACCGGGCAGCTCAGTCGCACAAGGCGATGTGATCTTCCACCTCAACGACGAACCGGTCGTTGCGCTGTACGGCAACGTCACCCTCTCCCGCACGCTCGCCGTTCCCGAGACGACCTCGACGTCGAGCTACGCAAGCGCCGTGCGAGCCGGACAGGACCGGGTCGCCCTCGTCGAGGGAATCGACAACGCACGGCAAGCACTCGACGACTATCGAGCGTCGCTGCCGAGCTCGACCCTCCTCAATGCGATCGAGGATCTGACCGAGCTCGAACGCACCGGCGCCGGCGAAACCGCGCTCCGCGACGCAAATCAGCGGATCCAGGCAGCACAGGACGCCGACGAGGCAGGACTGGAAGCGGCTGAAGACGCCGTGGTTCGCGCCGAACAGGCGCTGATCGATTTCGACGAGGTCCAGGCCGCTGCCGATCGCGACGAAGCCGTCGCTGATGCGAGCCGCGTGCCGGACAACCAGACCGGGGCTGACGTCTTGGCCCTCGAGACCGCACTGGCCGCGCTCGGCTACGACGACGGCGGGAACATGACGGTCGACTTCGAATACACGGCCGCCACCGAACGAGCGGTCGAGGCCTGGCAGACCGACGTCGGCGCCGAGGTCACCGGCGTCGTCGAGCCGACGTCGGCGGTGTTCATCGACGGCCCCGCCACGGTCATCGACGGCCTCGACGACCGCAGCACGGTCAACGCCGGCCAGCCGATCCTGACCCTCGGCGGCGGCGAAGAACTCGTCGGCGACGACGTCGCCCTGCTCGAACGCACGCTGGCCCGATCGGGGCTCGACGGACTCGCGGACCTGGAGGTCGACGATCGCTACACCGAGGAGACCTATCGAGCGGTGCTGACCTGGCAGGAGGCGACCGGCCAGGAGGTCGACGGCATCGTGAGTGCCGGCGATGTGGTGATCCTCACCGAACCCGGCGTGGTCTGGGAGCACCACCTCGACCTGGGCGAAGAGGTCCGGGTCGGGTCGCCCGTTCTGTCGCTCACCCAGACCGAGCGGTTCGTCACCATCGAGGTGCCCGCCGAGGACCAGTCGGTCCTCGCTGTCGGTGACGCCGTCACGATCGAGCTTCCCGACTTCACCGAGACCTCCGGGCGTGTCACCGAGGTCTCCGCCACGGCGATCGAGCGGCCCGACGGCACGACGATCTTCGAGGCGACCGCGGCACTCGACGATCCGACCGCAGCCGCTGGGCTCAACGAAGCGCCCGTCGACGTGACCGCCATCGAGTCTCAGATCGTCGACGTACTCGCTGTCCCGGTCACCGCCCTGCTCGCGCTGGCCGAGGGCGGGTACGCCGTCGAGTTGGTGTCCGACACCGGGACCCAGCTGGTAGCGGTCGACGCCGGCTTCTACGCCGACGGACTCGTCGAAATCGATACCGCCAGCGGACTGGGCGCCGGCGACGTGGTCACGGTCCCATGAGTGCGGTCCTGGCCTTCGGAGACGTCGTGAAGGAGTACCCCGCAGAACCGCCCGTTCGGGCACTCGACGGGGTGTCGTTCAACATCGTCGACCGGGAACTGTTGGCGATCGTCGGCCCGTCCGGCTCGGGCAAGTCCACACTCCTTCACATCATGGGCACCCTCGACCGCCCGACCTCGGGCGAGGTCGTCGTCGCCGGGCGCGAGATCTCGAGCCTGAACGATCAGGAACTCTCCGGCCTGCGGTCGAAGCACATCGGCTTCGTGTTCCAGCAATTTCACCTCCTCAACGGCTACACGGCGCTGGACAATGTCGCCGACGGGGCGTTGTACCGGGGGCTCCCGCTTGGCGAGCGGCGTGAGTTGGCGCATGCAGCGCTGGTCCGCGTTGGGCTTGGCCATCGGGTGGACCACGCGCCGAACAAGCTGTCCGGCGGCGAACGCCAGCGGGTGGCGATCGCCCGGGCCGTCCTCGGCGATCCCGACATCATCCTGGCCGACGAGCCGACCGGGAACCTCGACTCGAAGAGCAGTGACTCGATCGTCGAGTTGATCCAGGAGCTCAATGCGGACGGCGCGACCATCGTCGTGATCACCCACAATCCCGAGATCGCCGAGCTCTTTCCCCGAGCGATCGCCATCCGTGACGGCCGGATCGAGTCCGACACGGGCAGCCAACCATGACCACGCCGCTCGCGAAGAGTCGGGTGAACCTGGTCGACACGGCCCGCACCGCGACCGTCGGCATGCGCACCCGTCGAATGCGCACGGCCCTCAGCGCGCTCGGAATCATGATCGGCATCGCGGCGATGGTCGGCGTCCTCGGTTTGTCCGAGTCATCGAAGTCCGACCTGCTCGCCCAACTCGACACACTCGGCACGAACCTGCTCACCGTCGAAGCCGGCACGGGCATCGGGGCTGGGTCCGGCGAGCTGCCTGACGAGGCGGCCGCGATGATCTCGCGCATCGGCCCGGTCGAGGTGACGACGTCGGTCAGCACCGTCGACGGCGCACGGGTGTACCGCACCGATCGAGTCCCCGAGGGACAAACCAACGGCATCACCGTCCAAGCCGTCGACCTGTCCCTCGTCGACACGCTGGCCGGCAGCGTCGCCGACGGTGTGTGGCTACCTGCGGGGAGCTCCGACTACCCGGTGACCGTCCTCGGCTCGGTGACGGCGGAGCGACTCGGCATCCGAGAGGTAACCGGCACGCAGCGTGTCTGGCTCGGCGACGAATGGTTCACGGTGATCGGAATTCTCGACGGGTTCGAGCTGAGCCCCGACCTCGACCGGTCGGCGTTGGTGAGCGCAACCGCTGCCGAGACGTACCTGGACCATGACGGGCCGCCGACCAGCGTGTTGGTTCGGGTGGACCCCGACGAGGTCGACGCGGTCGCCGGAGTGCTCGCTCCCACCGCCAACCCGGAGAATCCGGAGGAGGTGGAGGTCGACCGGCCCACCGACGCACTCGAGGCGAGGGAGGCTGCGGGCGACGCACTGACGTCGCTTTTCCTCGGGCTCGGCGCCGTCGCCCTGCTGGTCGGCGGTGTCGGTATCGCCAACGTCATGGTGATCTCGGTGCTCGAGCGACGCGCCGAGATCGGGCTCCGACGAGCGCTCGGCGCAACCCGCACGCACGTCGCCACACAGTTCCTCGGCGAGTCGTTGCTGCTGGCCACGATCGGCGGCATCGGTGGCGTCGGCCTCGGCGTGGCCGCGACCTCGATCTATGCGCGGATTCGCGACTGGGACACGATCGTGCCGTCGATCGCCATCGTCGGAGGACTGGCTGCGGCGATGATCATCGGCGCCGTGGCCGGCCTCTACCCGGCGCTCCGCGCATCACGACTCTCCCCTACCGAGGCGCTCCGGGCCAGCTGAGTCCCGAGAATCCGCCGGGAGCAGGCGCGCCCGGCGGATAGCCTCAGTGGTCGCATGAGCACTTCCGCCCCCGCCGACTACGACACGCTTGCTGCGTCCGCGCTCGCTGAGATCGAGGACGCCGCCGACGTTGCCGCGCTCGATGGCCTGCGGCCCGGCCTGTTCGGCAAGAAGGCCCCGCTGACCGAGGCCAAGAAGGGCCTCGGGGCCCTCGAGCCCGAGCAGCGCAAGGACGCCGGTCAGGCGCTGAACGCGGCCCGGCAGCAGGTCGAGGCCGCGTTCGATGCGCGCCGAGCAAGCCTGGCGTCGGCCGCCCGGGCCGAGGCGCTCGAGAGCGAGCGAATGGACCTCACCGAGTTCCTCGGCCGCAACGAGCCGGGTCATCTCCACATCGTGACCCAGACCCGGAATCAGCTCGAGGACATCTTCATCGGCATGGGCTACATGGTCGCCGAGGGTCCCGAGGTCGAGACCGCCTGGTACAACTTCGAAGCCCTCAACATCCCTGAGTGGCATCCCGCACGCGGCAGCTTCGACACGATCTTCGTCAACCTCGGCGAGCCGGAAGAGGTCATGCTGCGCAGCCACACCTCCCCCGTGCAGATTCGCACGATGGAGATCCAGGAGCCGCCGATCTACATCGTCGCCCCGGGCCGCGTGTACCGGACCGACACCGCCGACGCGACCCACCTGCCGGCGTTCAACCAGATCGAGGGCCTGGTCATCGACAAGGGCATCACGCTCGGCGATCTGGCCGGCACGATCGACCAGTTCGTCAAGGCACTCCTCGGCCCCGATGTGAAGACCCGGCTGCGGCCGTCGTACTTCCCGTTCACCGAGCCCTCGGCCGAGTTCGACATCAGCCTGCCCGACGGCTCATGGCTGGAGCTCGGCGGCAGCGGCATGGTCCACCCCAACACGTTGCGGGCGTGCGGCATCGATCCCGAGATCTGGCAGGGCTTCGCCTTCGGCTTCGGCATCGACCGGCTCGCCGTCATGCGCTACCAGACCGACGACCTTCGCGAGTTCGTCAACAACGACATCCGCTTCCTCAAGCAGTTCTGAGGTTCGACCGATGAAAGTTCTCCTTTCCTGGCTACGTGAATTCGCGCCCGACATCGACGGCGACCCCGTCGAGCTCGGCGAGAAGATGAGCGCGCTCGGCCTCGCGGTCGAAGAGATGACGATCACCGGCGAGGGGCTCGACGGCATCGTCCTCGCCAAGGTCCTCGACCTCCGTCCGCATCCCGACGCCGACAAAATTCAGCTCGTCGACGTCGACATGGGTGACGGCAACGCGCTGCAGGTCTGCTGCGGCGCGTTCAACATGTCGGTCGGCGACCTGATCCCGTTCGCCACGATCGGCACGGTCATGCCCAACGGCATGGAGATCGCCCAGCGCAAGATGCGGGGCCAGATGTCCAACGGCATGTGCTGCTCGGCCGCAGAGATGGGCATGGGCGACGACCACGACGGCATCATGCTGTTGACGAACACCGTCCCCGACGGCACCGAACTCGGCACGCCGATCACCGAAGCCCTCGGCATGCAGCGCGACGTCCTCTGGGACCTCGAAGTCAACGCCAACCGCCCCGACGCCATGTCGGTGGCCGGTGTGGCACGCGACGTTGCCGCCACCCTCGGCGTGCCGTTCTCGTTCCCCGAGCACGGCTATGCGCCGAGCGGTGGGCTCGTCACCGACGAAGCGAAGATCGAGATCATCGACCCGTCGTTGTGCGGTCGGTTCCTCGCCCGCACGATTCACGGTGTCGAGATCGGGACGTCACCGCTGTGGATGCAGCAACGACTGACCGCGCTCGGCATGCGGCCGATCAACAGCGTCGTCGACATCTCGAACTACGTGATGCTCGAACTCGGCCAGCCCAACCACACCTATGACCTGGCGACCGTCCCGAACGGCCACATCCGCGTACGCCGTGCGCATGAGGGCGGCGAGACGATCACGACCCTCGATGGAGCCGAGCGATCGCTCATTGCCACCGATGGCGTGATCGCCGATGGCAGCGATCGTGCAATCGGCATCGCGGGGGTGATGGGTGGACTCGACACCGAGATCGGCGACACGACGACCTCGGTACTGCTGGAGATGGCGTGGTGGGATCCGCCGAGCATCTCGCGCACGATCAAGCGCCTGAACCTGCCGAGCGAGGCCGGGACTCGCTATCGCCGCGGTGCCGACTGGGGCGAGAACATGATTCGCGCCGTCGATCGCTTCTGCCAGCTGATCGGTGAGAGCGGCGCGACCACGTCCGAGGGCACCATCGACGAACGCGGCACCACGCCGGATCGCTCCGCCCGTCCCGTCCGCATCACCAAGGTCAACGGCCTGCTCGGCACCGAGCTGAGCGGCGACGAGATGAAGGGCCACCTCGAAGGCATCGGCTTCGACGTGAACGTCACCGACGGCGCGACCGGCGACGGAACCTTGCAGGTGACCGTTCCGACCTGGCGCTGGGACACCGAGACCGAGACCGACATCGCCGAAGAAGTCGGCCGCATGTACGGCTTCGAGACGATCACCAAGACGGTGCCGAAGCCCGAGCAGAACGGTGCACTCACGCCGTATCAAGCCGATCGCCGGCTCGTCCGAACCGCCCTCGTCGGCAACGGCTGCACCGAGATTCAGCCGATGCCGTTCCTCGCGCCCGGCGACCTGGAGCGTGTCGGACTTCCCGAGGACGGCGTGACCCTCAGCAATCCGCTGGTCCACGAGGAGTCGGTGCTGCAGACCTCGCTGCTCCCGAACCACCTCAAGGCCGTCGCCTACAACCAGTCGCACCGCTCGGGCCCGGTCGCGCTCTTCGAGATCGCCCGCGTGTTCTTGCCGTCACCCGAGGATCAGCTACTTCCCGACGAGCGCGAGCATCTGGCCGTCGTGCTGTCCGAGTCCGAGGCTCCAGCCGCCGTTGCGATGCTCGACGTACTCGACCGCACCCTGGCCCTGCCGAACGTGCAACTGCGACCGGCCGAGCCGGCGGGTATGCACCCAACCCGCAGCGCCGAGGTCGTGATCGCCGGCCGTGCGCGCGGCCACGTGGGCGAGGTCGATCCCGCGGTCGCCGAGGCTTTCGGCGTAACCGGCCGAGTCGCGTGGATGGAGCTCGATCTCGGCTCGATCCTCGACGGCCCGCACGGCAACCGTCGCTATGCGCCCATCAGTAAGTTCCCGTCGAGCGACATCGACCTGGCGTTCGAGGTGCCCGACGACGTCGCCTCGGCAACGGTCCTCGGCGCGCTCCGCAAGGGCGGCGGCCGCCAGCTCGTAGGTGTCGAGTTGTTCGACACCTACCGAGGCACCGGTGTCGCCGACGGCGCCCGGAGCCTGGCGTATCGCCTGCGCTTCCAGGCCCACGACCGCACCCTCACCGACGCCGAAGTCGGCGAGCTCCGCGATGCCTGCATCGCTGCGGCCCAGAAGCAAAACGGCGTCACCCTCCGCGCCTGAGCGCGGAGGGTGGGCCTGTAACGATTGGTGCCTGGCACCAATCGTTACACCTACTCGGCCGGCTCGACCTGGGGCTCGCCGATGACGACGGCACCGTCCCAGACCATGCGGTCGCCGTGGCGCGTCTTGTACACGCCGTCGCCCTCGAGGTAAGCACGGCCGCCGCCGTTCGCCCGGAAGCCGCCGCTGCCGACGACGTCGATCGAGAAGCCCGAGCCGGTCAGGTGCATGAATCCCGTGTAGTCGTTCAGCCGGAGCTCGGTCGTACGGGCCGCCTGGCTGTCGATCTCGTCACCGGCGTCGTCTTCGCGGTCGGCGAGGCGCACGACGAGATCGCCGGCGTGGTCGACGATCCGAACATCACCGTCGACGCTGGCGGTCAGCCGCCCCTTCATGTCGATCTCGACCGTGCCGGTGCCGCGGGCCCACAGCGTTCCCTTGCCGGCAACGGTCGGGTCCTCGTCGACCGCCTGGGCCGATGCCGTCGCCGGCAGGAGGGCAAGAGCGCCGAGGAGCGTCACAACGGCGAGCAGCAGGCTGCCGAGCCGGGTGATCGCGCCGGGCTTCTTCGGAGTGGAGGATGGGTTCGAGGTGGAGGACATCATGGTTCCTTTCATCGGAGTCACCGCTCACTCGAGCGGTGGACTCACGATGCGGAAGCCAGATGAAACGAACCCGAGACCGGGTCAAGAAGCAGCGAAACGCTTCCTGAGAGGAACGTAAGTGACCCTCGTGCGGCTACGCCCGCACCCACAGCGTGTCGCCGACGGCGACGTCGACCGTCTCGGACTGGTCCGCCAAGCCGAAGAGGAAGCCGCGGATCCCATCGTCGAGCGATGCGCGGTTCGGCGCGACGATGTCGTCGGCGGCGTCCTGGTCCTGCAACAGGTACTTGGTGAACGGCACACACGGCTTGGCCACTGCGGCGCCATCCAATGCGATCACGCGATCACCCCGCCGAAGCTGCACACCGCCACGCAAGTCGTCGAGGGACACGACGCCGGCGTGCTCGACGACGACGTCTTCCGCGGCACAACCAATTGGCGCCTCGCCAAATCGTTCGACCATCTGGTCGTAGTGGCCGGTGAAGCCGATGCTCAGGAGGCGGGCCGGCAGGAATTTCTTGCGGTTGTCCGCCCGGGTCTTGTTCGGATGCAGCCGGTGATGCGCATGCACCAGCTGTTCATCGCCCCGCTGACCGATCAGACCATCGGGCCCCAACCAAAGCGCGTCGACCTCGACGATCTTCTCGTGTTCGTAGCGGCCGCCGTTGACCATCCGGTCGATGTGGACCTGCACCAGGACCACCGGCCCGAGCTCTCGCCATTGCGGTTCGTCGTGTTCCATAGCTAGGCCCCATTCTCCTCGACGACATGTTCCTTGACGACATGGCGGAATGCCGTGAACTCCATTTCGGAGCGCGGCTCGAAGCCGATCCCTCGGTACACGGCGTGGGCGGCGTCGTTGCCTTCGGCGACGTGGAGCATCGGCAGGCGACCCTGGTCGACGATCTCGTGGGCCAGGATCGTGGTGAGCTTTGCCGCCAGTCCTTGGCGTCGGGCATCGGGATGTACGCACACCGCCGAAATCTCGCTGAAGCCATCGCTGCGCAACCGCTCCCCTGCCATGGCGACCAGACGGCCCTCGTGGCGGACACCGATGTAGTGCCCCATCTCGTGGGTGCGGGGGACGAATGGGCCCGGCTTGGTGAGCGATGTCAGCTCCAACATCTCCTCGACGTCGTCATCGCCCAGGTCCACGGTGTCGAGCGAGGGCAGCGCATCGGGTTCATGGCAGACGTACTGCGTCCCGCCGCCGCGGAACAAGCATGTCCATCCGTCGGGCTCGGCGACACGATCGGTTCGGGCCAGCACGACCGCGCCGCCCGGCCCGACCAGCTCGAGCATTGCGTCCCATCCGGCGGGCTCGAGGGTCGCCAACGCGCCGAACGGCGACATCCGTCGCGGGTAGCGCCTCGCCAGATCCCGGGCGCTCGACGCATGTTCTGCGTGCACACTGCCGAGCGCGAACCACGCAGGGTTGTCGAGTTGATGGTCGAGCTGCTCGTCCAGCGATTCGCTCCCGGTCACCCGGCCGACGTTAGCTGCCGGCGATCACGCCCCATCTACGATGAGCGGCGTGGAACTGAAGGCGACCTCGTACGAGCTCCGCGGCCGAACCGCCGTGATTTTTCTGGACCGTCCCGAGCGTGGAAACGCCTGGACGGGACGTATGGACACCGAGTACCGCTGGCTACTCGACCAGGCCGACAACGACCCCGACGTGCGAGTGATCGTGGTCGCCGGTTCGGGCGAGCGCTTCTGCGTCGGCGGCGACTCCCAAGCCCTCGAAGGCCATGTCGAGAAGGGTGGCTACGACCGCGGTCTGAGCGACGAGCAGGCGAATCCCGGCTATGGCGTACATCCGCACTTCGACCAGCCGCTCGCCTCGCACATGGGTTTGTCCAAGCCGACGATCGCCGCGGTCCAGGGAGCTGCGGCCGGGATCGGCCTCTCGCTCGTGTGCTTCTGCGACCTGCGCTTCGCGAGCCCCGGTACCAAGTTCACAACGGCCCACGGCAAGCTCGGGCTCCCGCCGGAGTACGGCGCATCGTGGCTGCTCCCTCGCATCGTCGGCACGACTCGAGCGATGGAGCTGCTCCTCACCTCGCGGGTCTTCACCGCCGAGGAAGCCCTCGACATGGGCTTCCTCAATCGCATCGTCGAGGCGGACCAGCTGCTCGACACTGCGGTGGACTACGCCGAGAGCCTCGCCTCGAACGTCGCCCCGACCTCGCTACGGGAGACGCGCCGCCAGGTGTATCTCGACCTGCATCGCGACGTCGGTTCCTCGGTCAGCGATTCGCTCCGCTTGATCGACGAGATGATGTCGACGCCGGAGTACCGACAGGGCGTGAAGGCCTTGGTCGAGCGTCGGCCGCCCGACTTCTAGCCAGCTCTAGCCAGCGGCGAAATCGCCGCCAGCCAGGTGCTTGCCGACGACTGCAGTCGCCGCCTCGATCCCGCTGCCGCCAATCGGCACGTCGCCGGCAATGAGCACCGACTCGATCGTGGCCAGCGTGCCGAGGATCATCGGCGGATTGAGGTGGCCCATGTGGGCGATCCGGAAGCCGGGAATGCCGGCGATTCCCAGTCCGACCACCAATCCGGCGCCGGCCTCGGCCATCGCTCGAAGTGGAGCCGGGTCACGGTCGGCGATGCGAACCGTGGTCACACAGTTGGAGCGGTGCGGCTCGGACGTGATCTGGAACTCGACGCCGCCGGGCGCCGACCAGGCGCTGACCGCCGCCTTGACCGCATCAGCGAGCACCGCATGGCGCGCCCATACCGCATCGAGGCCGCCCTCGTCGTGGATCAGGTCGAAGGCCGCCTTGAGCCCGCGCAGGTGGGCGATCGGCGGTGTGCCCGAGTAGTAGCTGTAGAGGTTCGACAGGTCGCGACGCGACACCCAGTCGAAGTAGCCGACCCGGCTGTCGGCCCGCTCGTGCGCTGCAGCAGCCTTCTCGCTCACCCACACGAACGACACGCCCGGCGGAACCATCAGACCCTTCTGACAGCCGGCGACGGCGATGTCCACGCCCCACTCGTCCATCAGGAACTCTTCGCAACCCATCGAGGCGATGCAGTCGACCATGAACAGCGCCGGGTGGCCGGCGGCGTCGATCGCCTGGCGAATCGCCGGGATGTCGTTGCGCACCGAGCTGGCCGTGTCGACGTGGGCGACGAGGATCGCTCGGATCTCATGCGCGGCGTCCTCGCGGAGTCGTGCTTCGACCTGGTCGGGATCGACAGGCGTCCGGTCGTCGCCTTCGAGGACGTCGACCTCGATGTCGGAGATGGAGGTGTAGGTGCCCCACACGGTGGCGAATCGGCCGGCTTCGAGCACCAGCACCTTGTCGCCGCGGGCGAGGGTGTTGGAGGTCGCCATCTGCCATGCGGCGTGGCCATTGCCGATCACGGTGAACGCCTCGCCCGAGGTGCGGGCGATCGACGGAAGCTGGGAGCGGACTTCGTTCTCGATCTCGACGATCGGCCCCTCGTAGAGGTCGGGCATCGGCTCTGAGAAGGCCTGCAGAACGGAGTCCGGAATCACGGACGGCCCCGGGATGGCGACCATCGTGCGCCCGGCGGCCAGCGAGTGTGCGGTCATCGGTGCAGTCTACGAAACAGGGTCGGCCATCGGCTGCCCGAAATCGCCCCAGCTGCGGGGTCAGACGTCACCCGCGATCCCCCGCTCGAGTGCCGCTTCGTCCCAGTAGCCGATGACGATCCCCTGGCGAGCGACCTCGCCATACGCCCGGCGCCGCCGCACGATCGGATCGTCGTAGGTCGTGTCGTGGGCCCGACGACGGAACCACTCGAACAGGCGCTCATGGAGATCGTGCTCGACCGAGGCCAACGCCGGATCGCCAGCGCGGTCGACGAACTCGTCGGGATCGTCCTCGAGGTCATAAAGCAGATTCGGTGCGTTCTCACACAGGATGTACTTATAGCGATCCGTGCGGATCATCGTGGCCCGATCGTCACGGGTCCGACCGGTGTCGGGCAGCAGGCTGGCGAACTCGAGGAACCCGTAGTCCGACTCGCTGATCACCTGCTCCTGGCGAACCCCGCGGCCTTCGAGGGTCGGCATCAGGCTGACGCCCTCCAGCCAGGGCGAGGCGTTGTCGAGCGCACCGCCGAGCGCTTCGACGAACGTCGGCGCAAGATCGATGGCCTGGACGAGTGCGTCGGTGTCGGTGCCGCGCGTGGCATCGGCGCTCGGTCGCGGATCGGCGATGATCATCGGCGTGCGGACCGCGGCCTCGTGGAACCAGTCCTTCTCGCCTTGCCAGTGATCCCCGAGATAGTCGCCGTGGTCGCTGCACAGCACGACCATCGTGGAGTCGGCCCGGCCCAGTCGTTCGAGTTCCGCGAACAGGCGCCCGAGGTGATGGTCGATCTGCTTGACGAGCCCGAGATAGGCGGGCATCACCGCGTGCCGGACATGGTCTTCGGAGAACGTGCGTCCGATGCGGCTCTCCTGGAAGCCCCGGAGCACCCGGTGATCCGTCTCGCGCTCACCCTGCGATCGCTGCGCCCGCGGAAGGTCAGCAGGGTCGATGTGCTCGTGCCACGGCGACGACACCACATAGGGCCAGTGCGGCTTGATGAACGACAGGTGCACACACCATCGCTCGTCTACGGCCGATCGGATGAAGTCGATCGTCCGGTCGACCATGTATGCGCTCTCGCTCAGCTCGTCGGGGACGATCGCGGCGTACGGGCTCGAACGGAGCAACCAGCCACTGATCGTCTCACCGTCCTCGTCGACAACCGAGTTCGCCACCGCATGCCACGGGTTGGGCACATCGAAGCCGCGCTCACGGAGGAAACGGTTGTAGGGCAGGTCCGGGCTGACCCGCTCGTCGGGCCAGAGTCCGTCGTCGCGCTCGGCCGGTTCGAAGCCACATTCGGCCAGGTACACACAGCGCGGATCGTCCGGGTCAAGACCGAGCCGAGACATGCCCTCGGCATCGGCCCGCATGTGTGTCTTGCCGATCAACACCGTGCGCACGTCGTTGTCGCGAAGGTGATCGCCGAGCGTCCGTTCCTTGACTGAAAGCGGCACCTGGTTGTAGCGAGTTCCGTGGGTCTGCACGTAGCGGCCTGTGTAATAGCTCATGCGCGACGAACCGCACGTGGTGCCCTGCACATAGGCACGGTCGAAGCGCACTCCTCGAGCGGCGAGCCGGTCGAGGTTCGGTGTATCGACGATGCCGCCGTAGCAACTCAGCGCGTCCCAGCGCAGCTGATCGCACATGATGAACAACACGCCGTCGAGCGCAGTCGTGTCGGGATGGGCGTCGGGGTCGGGCAGTGACAGGTGATCAGCGGCCATTCGGCAACGACGCTAGCGAGTCGTCACCGCCGGATTCAGCGCATGGTCAGCGATCGAGATCCGGCGGCCCGCCGGCGACGAGGGGCAACGCCGCCTCGATGTCGGCCGCGTCCACGCCGAGCCGCTCGCCGATCTCGTCAAGGTCTGGTGGATTCGCCTCGGTCACCAAGCGGAACTCATCGAAGAGCTCTTTGGCATCGATGCCGAGTTCGTCCGCGGCGATCTCGAACATCGCCTGCAGTTCACCTGGCAGCTGTTCGAACGTTCGCACCCCGGCCGGGAACTGGTCACCGATGAATGCGGCGGCTCCCTCGCCGAACGGTCCGTCCTCGCCTTGCCCGGCCGACGCCGGAACCGGCGGCTGGCGGAGGAACAGCTCGTCGATGGCGATGACCACGTCGACCATCCAGCCGTCACGCGACTCGGTCGGGGTCACGATCGACCCCTCCAGCGATGCATCCAAGGTGACAACTTCGAGCGCAGACACCGGTGCGGGGCCGAACTCTTCGTACGGCCCCGACTCGTGGACGATGGCGCTGATCCCGTCGTCGAGCAGCAGGCGGGCGGTGAACGAGCGGGTCTCGTCGATGGGCATCGTTACGGCGAGATGCGGCGCTGCGCCGTCGACCCAGCCCGGATACACGGTCGTGAACGTGACCGATCCATCCGCGGAGGTCAGCTGGCTCCCGCGCAGCGAACGTGACGTATCGCCGTTGGCTACGCCGTTTCGTTCGACTCCCGAGTAGCGGCCGTCGCTGGCCGCACTCCAGAGTTCGACCGACTGGCCGCTGATCGGTTCGCAGCCGTCTGCATCGACGACCGTGAGCCGCACCTCGAGGCCGGCGCCTTCGACACCGTCACGTAGGTCCGTTCGGTTGGGCACGTCAGCGAGATAGTGCTCGCCCTCGCTAAAGGAGGGAAAAGCCTCGCACGATGAGTACGCCAGCTCCTCGGGCTCCGAGTCACCGCGGTCGGGCTCGTCCGTGTCGTCGTCGTTCTCCGAGGACGACGATTGTGTCGGCGACAGGCTGTCGGCAACGCTGTCGGCATCGCCTGCGACCGCACTGGGTGATTCGCCCGAAGCGCTCGGCGACGCCGACTCGTCAGAGGAACACGCCGCAGCCAGGAGCGTCAGCGCGAACGCTGCGATCACCATGCGAACACCGGCCGCGAGCCGACCGTTCAGCCGCTGAGGCGCCATCGTTCCAGTGCTGGGCGTCGTCTCCTTCTCCATTCGTCATTCATCGGCCCCGGCACCATCGAATCAAGCCGATTCTTCAACCGTCGTTCACCTCGCCGCCTCGCACACCGGCAACAATCGTGACGTGGGTATCCGCAGCTATGCGCTCGTGACCGGGGGCTACTGGGCCTTCACCGTGACCGACGGTGCGATGCGCATGCTCGTCCTGCTGCACTTTCACGATCTCGGCTACTCGCCGGTGGCCCTGGCATTCCTCTTCCTGCTCTATGAGTTCATGGGGATCGTCACGAACCTGTTGGGCGGATGGGTCGGCTCCCGAACCGGACTCAACCGCACGCTCGTGGCCGGCTTGGCGCTGCAGGTCGTCGCGCTGGCGATGCTGTCCTTTGTCGGCGACTCCTGGGCCGAGGCGTGGTCGGTCGCTTATGTCATGGCGGCCCAAGCACTGTCGGGCATCGCCAAGGACCTCACGAAGATGTCCTCGAAGAGCGCGGTCAAGTTCATCGCCGGCGAAGGCACGTTGTTTCGCCTGGTCGCGGTACTTACCGGTTCGAAGAACGCTTTGAAGGGCGTTGGCTTCTTCGTCGGTGCTTGGCTCCTCGGCTGGCTCGGCTACCCCCAGCACTCTGGATCTTGGTCGCCCTCGTCGCCGTGGCCCTCACGGCGGTGCTCTCGCTGCTGCGCGAGGACATCGGGAGATCGAAACGTTCGCGCTCGCTACGGTCGGTGCTGGCCAAGTCGCAGGCGATCAACCGTCTCTCGGCGGCTCGGTTCTTCCTGTTCGCAAGCCGCGACATCTGGTTCGTGGTCGCACTGCCGGTGTTCCTCGACGAGGTGCTCGGCTGGTCCTTCGAGGGAATCGGCGCGTTCCTAGCGCTCTGGATTATCGGTTACGGGGCCGTGCAGTCCATTGCGCCGGAACTCATCGGAGCGACAGGCGACGAAACCCGGGGTGCTCGTCTCTGGGCCGGACTTCTCGCCCTGATCACGTCGGCGCTGGCGATCCTCGTCTCCGCCGATGCCGCCCTCGAGACCAGCGTCGTCGTGGGGTTGGTGATCTTCGGGGTGGTCTTTGCCGTCAACTCCTCCCTGCACTCGTACTTGATCCTCGCCTACAGCGAGGAAGACGACGTCGCACTCGACGTCGGCTTCTACTACGGCGCCAACGCCGCCGGTCGCCTGGTCGGCACGCTCCTGTCGGGCGCCTTGTACCTGGCCGGCGACTTCGCGCTTGCCATGTGGGGCTCCGCGGCGTTCGTCGCGGCGTCGTGGCTGCTGACGTTCGCCCTGCCAGCGACCAACACCATCGGGACCGCTACGGAGGATCCGACTAAGTTCATCGCCACCTGATGGGGGAGGTCACATGGAAAAGTCGGAGTTCTTCCGCGACGCGCGAGACGACCTGACCGGTCCGCTCGCCGGCGTGAAGGTCCTGGAGATCACGAGCACATGGGCAGGGCCGATGTGCGGTGTTCTGTTGGCCGACCTCGGAGCCGAGGTCATCAAGGTCGAGATCACCGCCGGCGACGTCGCCCGGTACCTCATCCCGATTCCCGGGAGCGAGGTCCACCTGATGCATGCCACGGTGAATCGCAACAAGCGCTCGTTGGCCATCGACATGACGAGCGACGAAGGCCGCTCGATCCTGCTCGACCTCGCCGCCCAGTCCGACATCCTGGTCGAGAACTTCAAGTCAGGCGTGCTCCCGCGACACGGGCTCGGCTACGACGACGTCAAGGCGGTCAAAGACGACATCGTGTACGTCTCGATCACCGGGTGGGGCCAATTCGGTCCCGACCACGAGGCGGCAGGCTATGACCCGCTCGCTCAGGCGACCTCGGGCTTCATGACGATCAACGGGTCCCCCGCCGATCCCCCGACCAAGGCCGGTTCCTTTCTCGCCGACGACCTCAGCGGGCTGCACGGCGCTCTCGGTGCCATCGCCGCACTTCGCCACCGAGATCAGACCGGCGAGGGCCAGTACGTCGACATCGCACTGCTCGACTCGATGATGTACCAGACGAACGGCCTTCCCACGCTGGGAGCAATGGGAATCCAGCCCCAGCGGTGGGGCAACGAGTTCGGCTTCGCCGTGCCGGCCAGCGTGTACGAGTGCACCGATGGCCCGATCTACGCCGGGGTCTTGCTCGACGAGCACTGGAAGCGGCTCGCCGAAATCATCGGCCAACCCGAGCTGGCCGACCACGAGAGCTTCGCAACGCGCGAGGGTCGCGCCCAGAACCGCGACGTGTGCAACGTGCTGCTCAGCGGTTGGCTGGCGGAGCGCTCGCGCGACGAGGCGATGGAACTCCTGCGCCCGGCCGGATTGGCGGTGGCACGGGTGCAGACGTTCGCCGAGGTCGCCGCGGATCCGCACGTCCAGGAACGCGACATGCTGCAGCCGACCGAGCAGTACGACGGCACGACCGTGCCGATCGTCGGACCCTCATGGAAGTTCTCTCGCACACCGGCCCGCGTACGCACCGGCGCGCCCGCGCTCGGGCAGCACAACGACGAGATCCTCGCCGGACTCGGATACGACGACGACGCTCGCCAGGCGCTGCGCGACGCCGGCAAGCTCGCCTGAGTCGCCTCTACACGGGCCCTACACCGGCCCGATGGCGTGATTCGAGGCGACGACGAGGCGATTGCCCTCGGGGTCCGTCGCCAGAAACCGATCGTGCGGGTTACCGCGGGTAATCGGGCCTGGGTCGGCACCCGCCGAGCCCAATAGGCCTCTCGTCTCATCGATGTCGTCGACGATCAGGTCGAGGGTCGCAACGCCGGGTTCGCCGGTCTGAAGGATCAGATGGGTGCCGCCTCGCAATTCGAGAATCGAGAAGTCGTCGGTGGTCATGACCGGGCGCATCCCGATCGTCACGTAGAACTCGGTCAGGGATCGTACGTCGGCTGCGGCGATCGAGAGGTGGCCGATGCCAAATCGGGGTCGAGGGTCGGTTTCGGACGCGTTGGGGCGCGCCGGGCTGGGGCTGGTCAACATGGGGACTCCTGTCCGGGTTTGGGATGGAAGGGGCGATTGGTGGGGATTCAGTTGTCGGGATGCGGCGAAAGCCTCAGACGTCGTTGGCCTGTTCGGCGAGCCATTCACGTTTGATGCTGCGCCAAGCCTCGTCGGTGTGCTTTCGTCGCCAATACGGCGAGATCGATGCTGCACCGACGTCGACCTGGTGTTCGGCAACCAGATGGCGACGAACGGCACGGACCTCGCCCGCCTCACCGTGCACGAACACGTCGAACGTGCCGGTCGGGAACTCGGCAGCTGCCACAGCATCGACGAGCAGCTCTTCGGGCGCTTCGCTCGCATCGCGGTAGAGCCAGACGATGTGGACATCACCGCTCGTGGGGAAGTCGACCTCGTGATCCGGGCTGTCCACGACGACGAAGACCAGCGCCCGCTCGCCTTCGGTGAGACGTTCGAGGCTCGCTCCGATTCCGCCGAATGCGCTCTCGTCGCCGACGAATAGATGCCAGTCGACGTCGGGCGACGGCTGGTAGCTCCCACCGGGCCCCGTGAACTGGAGCCGATCGCCGGGCACGGCCCGCGCTGCCCACGCACCGGCGTAGCCGACGTCGCCGTGGGCGACGAAGTCGATGATCATCGTGTTCGATTCTTCTTCCCAGCGCCGGACCGTGAACCGCCGGGGTCGCGGACGATGCTCGGACGCGACGGCAGCGATCGCGTCGTCGTCGAAGGGAACGGCCAGCGGTGAGTCCTGGGGCAGGAACCGCGCATTGATGTAGGCGTCAGTCGCCGAAGACGCCTCGAATTGGTCGAGGGTCCCGCCGGCCAGCGTCACCCGAAGCATCGTCGGGCTCAAGGCCTCGACGGACTGTACTTCAGCAAACATTTTGCCTCCTAAGATCTGTTAAGGAACCCTAACAACTCTCTCGCCGGTCGGGGCATTCCCGGCCTTGTGGAATTTCTTCACTCAGAAGACCGGGAAGACCCCTCCCGCCGAACGTTCCGCCCGGGCGAGGGCGTGGATGACCGCCCAGTCGCCGTGGAGGTGGCGAGCGATGTCGATGGTGATGTCGATGATCTCCCCCGTCACGTCGGCGGACATCTCGGGGGTCGGCAGGCCGACGGAGGTGGCGAGGTCATCGATGTGCATCCCGATCTCGATCATCCGAGTGCGACAGAAGTCATCGAGGGTGAGCATGCGCCCGCCGAGGGCTCCGACCAGCCGATCTTCGGGTTCGGCAGGCAGCCGTTCGGCCAAGCCGGTTGCCACCTCCCGAGCTCGTGCCGCGACCTGTGCCGGACCGGCCGCGGCCTCGCTCGCCGAGACTTCCTTGATTCGCTCGTGAATCGGCGAGTCCACGGCCGCGTGGAAGTAGGTCGACTTCGTCAGCAACTCCCCCTCCGGCTGCTGGGCCGAGTCGGTGCGATCGAGGTACGCAAGAACTGCGCCCGTCGCCCGCACCAAGTGTGCGGCCAGCGCCCCAACGGTCATGCCATCGAGCGCGCTCGGCTCATCCCACCCCTCGACTACCTGATCATGCGAGACCAGATCGGCCCCCATCGCCGAGGTCTCCATCACCATCGCGCGTACTGCTGCTGAGTCCATCCAGCCGTTCTAGCCGCGAGGGGGAGCGAGAACTTTTTCGCGTTGCCGGGAACCGCAAGGGATTGCGCGTCGTCAGAACCTGCATCCCGACCATGGAGTTACCCATGCGCCCCTCTGCTGTTCCACCCGCAACCGCCCGCCTCGCTCGCCACATCACCGTGGCCCTGCTCGCCGCGGTGATCCTCCTCGCCGCTGCATGCGGTGGCGATGACTTCAGCACCGAGACGGCATCCGTCGACGCCGAATTCGACCGGGCACGAAGCTCATCGACGGCGGGCCAGGCGTTCGATGCCGTCGCTGCCGTCGAGGAGGCAGCACTCGAGGAGGCGGAGTTCGAGGAGGCGGAAGCCCTCGATGGCGAGGCCGCCCTCGCGGACGGACTCGAAACCACCGGCTCGGCCGGCGGCGTGAGCGCAGGACAACTCCCCGACCTGGGACGCGACATCATCTACACCGCGGACCTCGAGCTCGGCACGACCAATGTCGCCGATGCGACCCGCGAAGCGATCGCAACGGTCGAGGGCCGCGGGGGTTTCCTCTTCAGCCAGAACACCGACGGGCGAACCGACTCGAGCTCGCTGGTGTTTCGAGTCTTCCCCGAACAGTTCCAGCCGACGCTGGAGCGGCTCGGCTCGGTCGGACGAGTCATCGGCCAGGACATCTCGGCCGAGGATGTCAGTTCGATCGTCGTCGACCTCGAGAGCCGCATCACGACCTCTGAAGCGAGTGTCATTCGTCTCCGCGCGCTCATCGAGGACGCCGATGACATCGAGGTCATCGCATCGATCGAGAACCAGCTCCTCCAACGGGAGACGGCGCTCGAGCAACTTCGTGGCCAGCTCCGCTCCGTCCGAGATCGAGTGGACCTCGCCACGATCAATGTCACCATCACACCCCTCGTGAGCCACCCGGCGCTCACGGTACGGACGACGGCCTATGACGGCCACGAGGCCGACATCGACTGCCTCCTCGGCGCCGGTGGCGCCTCCTCGATCCGGGTCGACGGGCCGGCCACGCTGTGCCTGCACCTGGAGAACATCGGCGACTCCGACCTGACCGACATCGTCGTCGTCGATCAGGGGCGCGGCAATGTCGACGCACTGGAGCTCGGCGCACCAGTTGTGCTCGAAGGCGACTTGCAGCTTCTGCCGCCGGGAGCATCGGCGGTGGCACTGTTCGACGTCGAGATCGCCGAACCGACCGTCGTGCGACTCGCCGCATCCGCAGGTGCGATTGACGACGACGGCCGGGCGACCGCAGATGCGCTGACGGCCACGGCGTCACCGCTGCGACTGGAGACTCCCCCAGACGGCGGAACCGACTTCGGCGCCATCTGGAAGGGCAGCCTGGAGGCGCTCGCGACCGTGGCGGTCGTGATTGCCATCGTCGCCGTCGCCGTCGCACCGTTCCTGGTCGTCGCGCTGGTGCTGTGGCCCCTCGCAACGTGGCTCTGGCGGCTCGCCGGCCGCCCAGTGCCTTCGTTCGATTTCCTGCGATCGCCACGCCCCGCACCCAGCAGCCCGCCTGCTCCCCCTGCGCCGGGCGACCGCATCCTCGCGGCGCCGACAGACGAGACGACAGGCGACACCGACGCCGACGATCCCGGCGCTACGGTCTCCTTCTAGGCCCGGCGGACTCGCTCCGCCGCTTGGACAACCGAATCGCCCATGACCTGGGGCTCGCCACTGGAGGGGGTGGCGAGCCCCTTCCACGTTCCCCGGCCCTTGACACCTCATGCATACTTGGGTACCTTGCACTCCAAGGTAACTGTGATTCCCAGGTATTTGAGATACCCAGATAGCTCGACACCTGGCTAGCTTCGGCCGGGCCGGCGGAATCCGACCACCAGGTGAACGCACGACGACGGAGAACCCGTGGAACACAGCTCGCAACTACTCAAGGGGGTGCTCGACATGTGCCTCTTGGCGTTGATTGCCGAGGACCCGAGCTACGGCTACGAGATGGCCAGCAAGCTCGAATCACGCGGACTCGAGCTCGTCAGCGAGGGCAGCATCTACCCCCTGCTCTCCCGCCTGCAAAAGAAGGGCTACATCGAGGGCTACTTCGTCGAGTCCCCCGGCGGACCGCCGCGCAAGTACTACCGGATCCTCGCCGACGGCGAGGAGCGACTCGGGCTGTGGGCCCGGGAATGGAACACCGTCTCAGAAGGCGTCAGCGAGATTCTCAAGGGAGGACACCGTGTCTGACATCACCACCACCCTCAACGCATGCGAACTGGTCTGGCGCCAGCAGTCGATCGACTCCGGCGCAGTCGAGGAGATGCGGGCGGAGCTCGAGTCCCACCTGCGGGAGGCGACCGGCCACGGCAAGACCGTCGAGTCGGTCGTCGGCGAGGACATCAACCTCTTCGCACGCACCTGGGCTCATGCCAAGCCGACCAATCGGTCGCTGCCGGCCGACGATCACCAGACCGCCCTGACCGAGGTGGCCGAGCGGACCCGCACCCGGCTGCTCTGGTCGCTCGGAGCGATCGGCATTGTGACGTTGCTCGGCCTCCTGCTCGGCCCTCGCGGCACCGCCGCCGACCTCGAACCATGGCAGTGGACGTTCGTCGGCCTGACCTTCGCCCTCCTCGTCGGCGAGATCCTGAGCGGCGGATTCTTCGTCCTCCCGTTCGGCATCGGCGCAGCGAGTGCCAGTGCCCTAGCGTTCGCCCGGGTCGAACCGCCGGTACTGATGGCCGTCTTCGCCGTCGTCTCGGCGCTCGCGCTCTGGGGCCTACGCGAGTTCGCCCACAAGGACGACGACCACGTCGTGCCGGTCGGAGCGAATCGCTACATCGGCCAGCACGCCGTCGTCACCGAACCCATCAACGGGATCGGCACCGTTGGCCGAGTGCGCATCGAGACCGAGAGCTGGATGGCCATTGCCGACAACAACGAGCACATCGCGTCGGGCGCGGTCGTGACCGTCTCCGAGGTCCGAGGCGCCCGCCTGGTCGTCCGAACCTGATCTCGCAACCATCAACAACTCTGCCACCCAGTAACAATCTGCCACCCAGTAACAAGGAGCAACCATGAGCCCAATCGCCGGGCTAGCCATCGCACTCATCGTCCTGCTGGTCGTCATTGCGGCCCGCGGCTTCCGACTGGTCCGCCAGTGGGAGAAGGGGCTGATCGAACAGTTCGGTCGCTACCAGAAGACCGTCGACCCCGGTCTGCGGTTCATCATCCCGTTCGTGCAGAACCTGCACCGCATCGACATGCGTGAGCAGGTCGTGGATGTTCCGCCGCAGGAGGTCATCACCAAGGACAACGTCGTCGTGACCGTCGACGCGGTCGTCTACTACCAAGCCACCGACCCGGTGAAGCTCAAGTACAACGTGGCGAGCTTCATCATTGCCGCCACCAAGTTGGCCCAGACCAACCTTCGTAACGTCGTCGGCGACATGGACCTCGACGACGCACTCACGAGCCGCGACACGATCAATGCCGAGCTGCGCAACATCCTCGACGAGGCGACCGATGTGTGGGGCACCCGAGTCGTTCGTGTCGAGATCCAGCGGATCGACCCGCCGAACGACGTCACCGATGCCATGCACCGCCAGATGAAGGCCGAACGCGACCGCCGTGCCCTCGTCACCGAGGCCGAGGGTACGAAGAGTGCGGCGATCCTCCGGGCCGAAGGCGTCCGCGAGTCGCAGGTGCTCGAGGCCAACGGCCGGGCCGAGGCGATCAAGCAGCTGGCCGAGGCCGAGGCCTTCCAGCTGGTGACCGTCGCGGAGGGCGAGGCCCAAGGCATCGAGCGGGTCTTCCGAGCCATTCACGAAGGCGACCCGACACCCGACCTCATCGCCATCCGCTACCTCGAGGCGCTTCAGGGAGTTGCTGACGGCCAGGCGACCAAGATCTTCCTGCCGCTCGACACCAACGGCCTCACCAACTCGCTGGCATCGGTCGGCGAGATTTTCCGGGCCACCGGCGACGAGCCATCGCCGCTCAACCAGCCTGCTGCGGGCTGATTCGACCCGAGACGACCGGCCCGGGTCCCCTCCCCTGGGTAGGTCGTACCCCACAGCAATGATGAACGCCCGTCGAACCACTCGACGGGCGTTCGCCGTTACCCCAGCGAGCACTCCTTGGGGTGCCCTTCGGCCCATCACAGGTCTGAGAGCCTGATTCGAGGTGTAGGACCGCAAGTCTGATCAGGCTGAGCCGACCACACCTCCATGTCACGCCGGGAAGACGACAAACTCATTGAGCGCTTGATCGCGCTCAATGACCTGAGCGCTGGGATGGCGCAAGGGGAAACACTCATCGAGATGCAGGCGCTGGTCCTCGACCAGATGTCCGACCTCTTTCAAGCGGATCGGATCGACCTGACGTTGCTCACGACCGACGCCAAGCACGCCAGATTCTGGCTGCTCGGCGACGACCGCAAGAGCCTCGTGCGCGAGCGTGCCGTCGTACCTTTCCACGACTCGATCCCGAGCCTCGGCCAGGACCAGCATCGCGTGTTGAAGTTCGACGACCTGACGCTCGAGGATCACCCCGCCCTGATTCGCACGATGACCCTCGACGGGTTCTTCTCGATGCTCAGCCTCGGCATCTTCTCGCAGGGGAAGTACTCCGGTTCGCTCAACCTCTACAGCCGGGACATGTATGGCTTCGATGAAGGCGACGTGCTGGTTGCGTCGCAGGCGTCGGCGTTCATCGCCGCAGCTATCCAGATCGCCGACTCCCACGCTGCGGCCGAGCGGCGTCTCAGCGAGATCACGATACTCAACGAGATCGGCCAGGCGCTCGCTGAAGTGACCGACCTCGACCAAGCCCTGAGCGAGGTATCGATCGCTGCGCTCGACGCACTCGACGCGCAGAACTGCTCGGTGCTGCTGCTCAGCGATGACCACTCCGTCGTCACGGTGGCGTCGGACCGCGCGACCGATCCCGAAGCCGCCTCGATCGTCGGCGCCGAGATTCCCATGGACCTCTTGCCGGACCTGTATCACGCCATGCTCGACCGGGTCCCGACGATGATCCCCGACTGCCAGAACGCCGAGATCGTCGCACCGATACGAGACCTGCTCATCGCCCGGCGCGACCACTGCCTGCTCGCGCTTCCGCTGCTCGCACGACGAGACGTAATCGGAGCGATCGTGGTCGCCTCGACGAGGAAGGGCTTCTCGTTCACGCCCGAGAAGGTCAGCCTCGGCGAGTCGATCAGCAAGCAGGTCGCGGCCGCAGTCGACAATGCTCGGCTCTTCGATCGCCAACAACAGGCGGCCGAAGCGGCCGAGCAGGCGAATCTCGCGAAGAGCGAGTTCGTCGCCAACATGAGCCACGAGCTGCGAACGCCGATGAATGGCGTCATCGGCATGACCAGTCTGCTGCTCGACACGCCGCTCTCGCGAGACCAGGCTGAGTACGTCAACACGATCCGCACCAGCGGCGACGCACTGCTGTCGGTGATCAACGACATCCTGGACTTCTCCAAGATCGAAGCTCGTAAACTCGAGATCGAGGCACACCCCTTCTCACTCCGCGGGTGCATCGAGGACTCGCTCGACATCGTCGCCCACAAGGCGGCCGAGAAGAACCTGGCGCTGGCCTACTCGGTTGCCCATGAGCTGGCCGACACGTACGTCGGCGATGTCACCCGCATCCGCCAGATCCTCAACAACTTGCTCGGCAACGCCTGCAAGTTCACCGAGGTCGGCGAAGTCGTGGTCGACGTAACCGGCTCGATCGAGGACGAGTGCATCGCGCTGACGATCGACGTACGCGACACCGGGATCGGTATCTCCGACGAGGGACTCGCCCGGCTCTTCTCCCCGTTCACGCAAGCCGACTCATCGACGACCCGCCGGTTCGGCGGCACGGGTCTCGGCCTGACGATCAGCCGGCAACTGGCCGAACTCATGGGGGGTGAACTCACGGCATCGAGTGTCGAAGGCGAGGGTTCAACCTTCACGCTGTCGATGATCTTGCCGCTGGCGGCCGAGCAGGTAACGCCGGAATACCAGCGGCCACAACCGGCCATCGAGGGCCTCACGATGCTGGTCGTCGACGACAACACCACGAACCGGCGCATCCTCGAACGCCAGGCCGAGGCCTGGGGTATGGAGGCGACCCTCGAGGCGGACCCCCGGCGAGCGGCGTCGATCGTCGCCGGCGGCGCGCGGTTCGACGTGGCGATCCTCGACATGCAGATGCCGGAGATGGACGGCGTGGCGCTCGCCAAGCGACTCCGCGAAATCGCTCCCGAGATGCCGCTGATCTTGCTCTCGTCGATCCATACCACCCGTGAGGAAACCGACGGACTGTTCGCGGCTCGCCTCACCAAGCCGACCAAACCCGCCCAACTCCTCGAGATCATGCGAGAGGTCCTCGCGGCCGGCGAGGTCTCCGACGACAAGGTCGTGCTCGAGTCCGGCTTCGATGCGACATTCGCCGAACGTCATCCGATGACGATCCTGCTCGCCGAGGACAACATGGTGAACCAGAAGGTCGCCGCCGGGCTGCTCGCCCGCCTCGGCTATCGATGCGACATCGCGGGCAATGGCCTCGAGGCATTCTCCGCCGTCAAGCGCCAGCGCTACGACCTGGTTCTCATGGACATTCAAATGCCCGAGATGGACGGCATCGAGGCGACGGAGAAGATTCGAGAGAACATCGCAATGTCTCTCCAGCCACGCATCGTGGCCCTGACGGCGAATGCACTTGCCGGCGATCGAGAGAAGTATCTGAGCGCCGGTATGGACGACTACGTCACCAAGCCGATCCGGTTCGAGGACCTCTGTGAGGCACTGGTGCGAAGCACGCCTGAGCCCAACAAGGTCGACTCCCCACCCGCCTCCGAGGAGTCTCCGGTCCCGATCGGAATCTGAGCCTTCCCGGCACGGGCTGCCGCCCTGCTAGAGATGCACGGGTGAACGGACGACCCAACCTCGTGTTCATCATGAGCGACGACCACGCAGCCCACGCCATCTCCGCGTACGGAAGTCGCATCAACGAAACGCCGGGCATCGATCGACTCGCAGCCGAGGGTGTGCGGCTTGATGCCGCGTTTTGCACGAACTCGATCTGTGCCCCCAGTCGGGCCGCGATTCTGACGGGCACGTACAACCACGTGAACGGGGTGACCACACTCGACACCCCGCTGGACAACACGCTCTGGACGTTCCCCGCCGAGCTTGGCCGGCACGGGTACCAGACCGCGATGATCGGCAAATGGCACCTCGGTCACGGACCCGGCGCAGACCCGATCGGGTTCGATCATTGGCGGGTGCTCCCTGGACAGGGTCACTACCACAACCCCGTGATGCTCGAAGCCGACGGACGCGTGGTCGAGCGGGGCGGCTACGTGACCGACCTGATCACCGACGACTGCCTTCGCTGGATCGACCGACGCGATCCCGAGCGTCCGTTCGCGCTGTTCTGCCATCACAAGGCCCCGCATCGGTCGTGGGAGCCGTCGCGCAAGCACTTCACCTTGTACGAGGACGACACGATCCCGTACCCGGAGACGTTCCGAGACGATCTCGCCGGGCGATCGAGTGTCGTACAGGCGGTCCGCATGCGAATGATGGACCTCGATCCGATCATCGACCTCGGCGCCGTGGTTCCACCGGGCATGACGGAAGACGAGGAGATCGAGTGGCGGTACCAGCGCTACATCAAGCGCTACCTGCGGTGTGTCGCCTCGATCGACGACAACGTCGGACGACTGCTCGAACACCTCGACGAGACGGGCCTGGCGGACAACACGATCGTCGTCTACACGAGCGATCAAGGCTTCTTCCTCGGTGACCACGGTTGGTTCGACAAACGGCTGATGTACGAGGAGTCGCTGCGGATGCCGCTGTTGATCCGATACCCCAGCGCGATCCCGGCCGGATCGACCATCGAAGACATCGTCGTCAATGTCGACTTCGCCTCGACCCTGCTCGACCTGTGCGATGTGCCAACGCCAGACCATGTGCAGGGCCACTCGTTCGAACCGCAGTTGCGCGGCGAGTCGGTTCCGGAGTGGCCGACGTCGATGTACTACCGCTACTGGATGCACCGTGATCGGTCACACTTGTGCCCGGCCCACTACGGCGTGCGGACGACGACCCACAAGCTCATTTGCTACTACAACGACCCGCTCGAGCAACCCGGCGCCCGCGGGCCGGGCGATCCGATGGAGTGGGAAATGTTCGACCTCGTCGCCGATCCGTTCGAGGTGGCCAATGTGTGGGATGACCCGGCCTACGCTGCGGTCCAGGCCGAACTCCTGGTGGAACTCGACCGTCTGCAGCAGGCGGTGGGCGACACGCCTTTCACGCCGATGGCCTGACTGACCCTGATTGACTGACCGACCTGGCTCGATGACCGACGTGCTCCGCCACCAGACTCCGCTCGCCGACCTCGACGCGGACTTCGCCCGGCTGCTCGGCGGCCCGAAGTCATCGGTGGTCTTCGACGATGGGGTGGCACAACTCGGCGCGCGACGGATTGCATTCACCGACGCGCCGGCGTGGCCGCAGCTCGACGGCTTACCCGACGACGCCATCATCGAGACGTTCCTCGTCGACGACGACGGCGGCTTGACCGCGTTGTCCGAGTCACCGCTGCTCGACGCGTGGCGCCCTCGGGCAGAAGCGATGGTGTTGCGGGTGCTCGCATCCTGCGAAGAGGTCGGACTCGAACTCTCGCCGCCCGGCTATCTGACCTGTTCCATCACCCCGTGCGCGATGCTCGAGGGCAATCCCCACCTCGACGACAACCAGTTCGTCGTCGAGAATGGACTGGGTCTGGTCGCGATCGACGGGCAGCACGTCGCTCCCCGTATTGCCGATGGGCGGCTCGCCTTCGATACAAGGATCGCGAGCGCTCCGGTCGCCGGAGGGCCGCTTCCGTTCTCCGAGGAAGGACTCGCCGAGCTCGGGCGGGATACACCGATTCTTGGCGCGGTCCGCGCCGCCGATGACTCGATCACGGCGTTCGCCCAGTTCGGGCAGCTTCATGCTGGGCCCCATGCCGACGACGTCGCCGCGGTTGGAGCGACCGGATCGCATCGTCAGCTCATGGTGTTGCGATACGTCTGAACGCACGCGCTCAGGCATCGTGCTCCCAGGCCTCGGCGAGCCAGTCGAGCAGCTGTTCGTCGATCTCGTCTGCGCTCCGCACATTGACGACGTGATAGAAGCGGCGACCGTGCTCGACGACTTTGCGGGCCAACCGGTCTGACGTGACACGCCGATCGAGGTTGAACGCCACGGCAATCCACTTCGTCATCGTGCGCAGCTGCACGAACGTGGATCGGCGCTTGAAGAAGACACCGACCGACACCGGCTCAAACCAGATGTCGGGATCGAGGCTCGCCAGATGCGCATGCACCGCTTCGAAGATCGGACGTTCGAACGACGGACCCGTCTCGAAGTATTCGTCGAGGCTCATCGCGGGCGCACACTCGTGGCCCTGGTTCGCCCGCCCGAAGCGGCGATCGCAATCCGGGCACACCCACACGTTCGATGCCTCCCCTTCGCCGGCGTGGACCCCTGACCGGGGTCACCCACTCCTAGCATGACCGAATGCCCGTAACGCTGCTGGCTGACATCACGGTCCAGGATTGGGTGACGGCGGCCTCAATCGCCGCCGGCACGCTTCTGGTGTCCGTCCTCGTGCGTCGCCTGACCAAGCGGCGGATCCGCAAGGTGGACACCCACGCCGAGCTGATCGACGCTGCCGGTCGCCTGCTCATCGTGGTGATCATCTCGCTGGGCGGCTTCTACACACTTCGAGCGCTCGGCGTCGCAATCGGCCCGCTGGTCGGCGCACTCGGCGTTGGTGCGCTGTTCGTCGCCGTCGGACTGCAGCCACTGCTGGTCAACGTGGTCGGTTCGGTCATCATCCAGGCCCGTCGCCCGTTCCGCCGTGGCGACCAGATCCGATCGAGCGATTTCGAAGGCACCGTCATCGACATCACGTCGACCTCGACGGTGCTGCTCAGCTACAACGGCGAGGCGATCCACATCCCCAACGCGGCGATCCTCTCGGACCCCCTGATCAACTGGACCCATGAGCCGGTGCGCCGATCGATCCTGTCGATCACGGTGCCCTACGGGTCGGACATGCCGCTCGTGCTCCGCACTCTCGGGCGCGCCGCTCGCGACGTCCTGGCCGATGAGAACCTGCCACCCGCGGAAGCGATCGCCATCGGATTCGGACACCACGGCGTCGAGACCGAGCTTCGCTATTGGCACTACTCCGACGAACTCGAATCACGTGTCGCTCAAAGCCAGGTCACGGTTGCGGCCGAGCGAGCGCTGCGGTCGATCGACGTCACGATCCCCTACCCGCAGGTCGTCGTGCATCCTGCGCCGGCGGCTAATCCCTCCGAGACGCCGGAAACGGACGGCGGCTAGCTACGAATCCGAGCCGTCCCAGTCGAACGAATACGGCACCACATCGGGGCGCGGCAGGTCGCCCACACCCGGAATCGTCTGGTCGAAGTCGACCGACGCGCCGGTCATCATCCCGGACTCGTCAGAGGCGAGGAAGCAGATTCCCCGCGCGACCTCGGTTGGTTTGAGCAGGCGCCCGAACGGCTGGCCAGCCTCGGCCGACTCGAGCCAGCCGTCTTCGGCGCCGTGGAATCGTCGCTGGATCGTGTCTTCGCCCGGCGTGTCCATCCAGCCCGGATTGATCGTGTTGATCCGGATCCGATGGGGCATGAGGGTGAACGCCGCGTTCTTCACCATCGCCTCGAGCGCATGTTTGGATGCTGCGTATGGCCACAACGTGGGCATGGCGCCGTGGTGGGCGATGCTGCTGACGAGCACCATCGTCCCCTCGATGCCGCGTTCGCGCATGATCCGCGCCAGACCCGAGATCAAGACGCCGGGTGCCTTGACGTTGATGGCAAGCATCTCGTCCCACATCTGCGGGGTCGTGTTCCACACCGTGCCGCGCCACGTTGCCGCCGCGCTGTTCACGAACACGTGCACGTCGTCGACGAGCTCGCCCACGCGATCGAGTACCGCGGCAGTGCCATCGTCGCTCGACAGATCGGCGGCGATGAAGCGAGCGCGGCAGCCGCTGTCGGTGAGTCCCGCTGCGGCGGCCGCGCCTTTGTCACGGTCACGCCCGACCAGCAGAAGCTCGGCAGCACCGCGGGCCTTCATCAACTGGGCGGTCGCGAGCCCAAGGCCCTGGCTACCACCGGTGATGACCGCTACCTGGCCGTCGAAGCCCGCGTGGCGAAAGGGCCCGCTTGGGTCGAGCATCTGATCCGATCCGGACATGGACTTCACCTCGTTGCTGGGGACGCGTTCCGGCGGCAGGGGTCAGGGGCGGCGAGCCGGCTCGATCGCGCTGACGTAGTCGACCAAGCGTGCCGCAACCTCGAAGGCGAAGTCGGGATCCTCCAGATCCGGCTCGAACCAGACCTCGCTCACCCGCCGCCAGCCATCGGCCCCGAAGAACACGCCGACCTCGGCTTCGTCGCCGAGTTGGCGTCGCCAGCGCGATCGGCGCTCTTCGAGCAGCGCGATGACCGCCTCGTTTCGCTCGACCTCGCGGTGTTCGGCATGGAAGCCGACCTCGATCGCCATGCCGTCGGTGCCGTCGACATGGCGCCGAGCGACCAGTTGTGCCTCGAAGTGCTCCCGTCCCGGCTTCTCGGTGTCGAACCAGACTTTGACACCACGGCGGTGCCACCGAGATCGGAACGTCCCGAGGTTCTCGGGAGTCATCGAACGAGCGACCTCGCCGACCTGCTCGAACAACGGCTGCTCCACGGCTCGACACTACCGATCGCGACCAGGCTGGGGACAGGTGCGACACTCACGTGATGGCGCCCGCAACCGACGACGACGATCGGGCGGCTGCGTTTCAGGGCTATCAGGTCGTCGCCGGCGCCTTCGTCGTCCTCTTCGTCGTCTACGGCATCCAATTCAGCTTCGGCACCTTCTTGGAAGACATCACCGAGGACACCGGGTGGCCCCGCAGCCGTATTCAGCTGATCTTCTCGCTCTATGTGCTCGGCTACAGCGCGTTGTCGGCCATGTCCGGGAGCCTGACGGACCGGCTTGGGCCGCAGCGCGTCATCGGCGGCGGCGCGGTCATCCTTGCCACCGGGTATTTGCTGTGGTCCCAGGCCTCCTCGCTCTGGTTGGTGCTGCTTGGACTGGGTGTGATCGCGCCGATCGGCATGAGCGCATCGTGGGTGCCGTGCAACGCGACCGTCGTTCGCTGGTTCGTTCGGCGACGCGGCCTCGCGGTCGCCGTGACAACCGCGGGCGGTTCCCTGGCCAACATCGTCGTGCCGCCAGTTGCTGCGCTGCTTGTCGATGCGTGGGGCTGGCGCAGTGCCTTGGCGACGATGGCCGGTGTCGGTGGCGTCGTGATGTTGCTCGCCGCGACCAGGATGGCGCGAGACCCCGAGTCACGCGGCCAGCGCCCCGATGGCGACGCCCCCGGCGCCGCGTTCTCCATCGACACAGAACCACTCACCGGATTCACCCCCGGACAAGCAATGCGTCAGCGGGCGTATTGGCAGATCCTCGGCATGTACGCACTCTCGTTCACCGTCGTATTCGTCCCGTTCGTCCATGTCGTCGACTTCGCCAAAGGGCTCGGCGCCGGGTCGGTGATCGCCGCCACCGTTGTCTCGGCGATCGGCGTGGGTGGACTGGCGGGTCGCCTGATCGCCGGATCGCTCTCGGACGTGCTCGGTCGACGCCACGTTGCGGTCACCGCGTTCACCCTCGAGACCGCGGCATTCGTCGCCATGGGTCTCGCAGGCTCGCTCGTGGTGCTCTACCCGGCCGCCGTGTTGTTCGGCGTTGCCTACGGGGCGACGGTCACCCTGCTCCCCGCGCTCGTCGGCGATCACTTCGGCCGCGCCCATGCGGGGGCAATCGTCGGGCGCGTATTCGCAACGGCCGGTTCGATGGCCGCGTTCGGGCCGTACGTTGCCCAACTGCTCCTCGAGGCCACCGACAGCTATCGGATCGCCTTTCTGTTGTCCGCCGGCTTGAATGCGGGCGCACTCCTCTTAGCCGTCCGACTGCCCGAACCGCACGGCGACTATGGGAGTCGAGCCGAATCGTTGACGACTGCCACATAGCCGTCGTGGACCGACGGCTCGGCCGGCGCGGCTTGCGGAGGCTGATGGTCGACGATGCGAAATCGATCCGGGCCAACGGCCCTCGCCGACGGATGATCGATCGGCACGGTCGTCTCCCACGTGCGCCCGTTTCCACACCCTGCCAACTCGTGCGGCGTTCCCTGGAAGACGACCCGCCCGGCGGCGAGGACGATCACCGACCGGCACGTCGACGCGAGCTCGTCGGCGTGGTGCGTGGCCACGATTGTGGAGCGCGTAGCCGCTGACGCTGCGATCGCCCGAATCAGGTCGGCGCGATGCTGGGCATCGAGGGAGACCAGCGGCTCGTCGAGGACGACGAGATCCGGGCGGCCCAGGAACGCCTGAGCATTGATCAGACGCCGCCGCATGCCGCCGCTGAGCGCGCCGATGCGGTCCCGGCGCACGTCGATCAGGCCGGCATCGTGGAGAATCCAGTCGACCCAACGGCGCCGACGCCGCCTCGGCCCGATTTCCTTGAGGGCGGCGATGTAGTCGCAGAACGCATCGACGCGCATCCGCTCCGGGAGACGCTCGGGCTGCATCGCGTAACCGAGCTTCCGTCGGATCTCGGTGCACGACGCTTGGTCGGCGACATCGCGCCCACCGATCCAGATCGTCCCGGCCTGCGCCGACGACACCGTGGCCAGCAGCCGCAGAAACGTGGACTTGCCCGCACCGTTCGGTCCGAGGACCGCGGTGGTGCCGGGGCCGATCGTGAGATCGTCGACCCAGAGCGCAAGGCGATCGTCGGAGCGGCCGAGGCCATAGTGGTGCGTGACCGACCGCACGACCACGCTCGGACCGGTCATCGGATGTCCTCGACGGCACCGCGTCGTCGCCATACGACCATCGCGCCGATGGCGGCGCATCCGGCGAAGACGACCTGAGCGGCCGGACCGAACATCTCGCTCGCTGAGGCGGCCTGGACGATGACGACGACCACCAGAATCCACGCGCCGGCGACGGCCGCCGCCACGCGTCGTGGATCCCTCCGTGCCGCCAGGCCCATCGTGATCGACGTCAGGGCAAGTGCGGGCAGGAGCCACGCCACCCGATACCAGCCGACCTCGGGTAGCAGCGTCGACGCGACCAGCAGAAGCGATGCGCTGGCGACCAGAACCGTCGTGCATCGGATCAGGAACACTCGGAACGTGTCCCGTGGTGCGGCGACCAGCAGCTCATAGGTGGGGTCGACGCCTCGTCCGAATGCCAGCGCGACGCCAAGCAACGGCACGAGCGGAGCCAGGGTCAGGAACGTCACGACTCGATCCGGGCCGATTGCGGTCGAGTTCGAGTCGACGGAAAGGGCGAAGAGCAGGGCGAAGACGGTCGCGGCGACCCACGAGCGACGCAGCGCCGGCGTGGCGCTGACCAGGGGAACCGTGAGGTCGGGCACTCCGATGTGCCGCAACACGCGCTCGAGCCAACCCGGCCTCGGCGCATCGAGCTCGGCGTGGATGAGGTGAAGGTTCTCCTCGATCCGCCCCTCCCAGAGATCTTCATCGGGGCCGGCGGTCGGCCCGAAGCGCATGGGTGTCTCGCCCGCCGCTCGAAGCGCAACTTCGACGTCGTTCATCACGGCTCCTCTCGCATCATGGCGTCCTCTTGCATCATCCGACGCGCCCGAGCGAGGCGCGATTTCACGGTGCCCACCGGGAGGTCGAGTAGTCGTGCCGTCTCCCGATTCGTCAAACCGCAGAAGGCGACCGCAGCCAATACGGCCTGCAGCTCGGGCCCCAAACGCCCGAAGGCGGCCCCGACCGGGGTGTCGCCGAGCGCCAACGGGATCTCCTCGGTGAGCACGGCCCGGAAGACCTCGGCGTCGGGAACCGGTGTCGGCGGGCGCCGCTTGCGGAGCTGGTCGATGAGTCGACGAATCCCGATCGTCCAGATCCACGCACCTACTTCGCCGGTCGGCCGATACTTGCCGGCCTGCTTCCAGACATCGAGGAACGTCTCCTGGATCGCGGTGTCGACCAGGTCGTCGTCGGCACAGCGGCGTCCAAGTCGGGCGGTCAACCAGTAGGCGTGTCGCTGGTAGAGCTCGTCGAGCGCCCGGCGGTCGCCGGTGGCCACGCGCTGCACGAGCTCCACGTCCGATGCCGGAGCGGCGGCGCGATCGACCACGACGTGGACCGTAGTCACCGCAGCCGGTGCGCCTGCCGATGTGCGGCCATCGCGACCTAGAAGCGCATGACCGGCATACGGCCAGGCGCCTCGTCGGGATCGAACAGCGAGCCGTTGGTCGATGAACAGCCGGGCCCGGTGACCCGTCGAATCGAATGGGTCGGGCGCCGTGCGGACACCCACAGCTGGCCGACCAGAACACGGGCTGCCCGCCAACCGGCTCGCACCGCTCGGATCGGTTGCCAAAGCAACGAGCGATGACGCACCGCACCACGCACCGGGTGCACGAGAAGGCCGCCGAGGGTTCGCGGCAGCGGCTCGTCGACGCCGTAGTGCGTCGGCCGACGGTCGCCCTTTGGCATGAAGAAGGTACCGAAGGCGAGGTCCCAGATCGGCAGCGCCGGGGCGTAGTTGTGGCCGATGGCATCGCTTTCGTTGGCGTGGTGCCAGTGATGGAACTCGGGATTCGCGACCAGCTTGTCGAGCCACCGCCAACGGACGCGTACGTTGGCGTGGAAGAAGAGTCCGAGGACTATCTGGAGGATGGCAAGGATTCCGGTCAGCTCGACGTCGAAGCCGGCGGCCAGCAGGAAGAAGAATGCCGGCGCGATCAGCACACCATCGAACGGGTGAATTCGAAAGCCGGAGATCCAATCCATGTGCTCTGGTGAGTGATGCACGGCGTGAAAACGCCACAGAAACGGCACCTCGTGGGCAAACCGGTGCGTCCAGTAGCCGAGGAAGTCGAAGAGAAAGAACGCGACGACCGGCAAGGCAACCGGCGGCAGCATCGCTACGAGGGGACGGAACGCGAAACCCGGCAGCCAGAACAGGCTGAGCCCGCCGATCACGATTGCGGCAGCGACACCGACGACGTTGAGCAGCGGGCCGAGGAGCGCGAACGTGACGTCGGTGGTCAACATCGGGCGTCGAATCGGTTGACCCTTCTTGCGCGGGTAGAGCTTCTCGAACGGCACCACGATCAGGAAGAGCAAGATCACCGGAGCGAACAAGCCGGGGTCGATCGCCCGTGCGGCGACGAGTGCGACCGCAGCAAGCGCGGCTCGGATGATCCAGGGCTTCGGTTTGGCAAGACCGTTCGAGGCTTCTGCCGTTGGACCCGGAAGCGGCGGACCAACCGGTGGTGGAGGTGCGGCGTACGGTGTTGCCGCGGGCGGCGGCGATGCCGCCGATGGCGGAAGCACCGCGATCGACGGCGGTACGACCACGGGCTGGGGAGAGATTGGAGGCATCGATGTCGTCATGCCCCCTCTATCGAGGCCACTGCCTCGAACGGTTCTCGAAATCGCGAGGAAATCGCGCTGCCGGTGCCAACGGCCCGATCATGGCCGACCTGTCAGACTGGCGGGGTGACGAAGAGGGTCGACGGAGACAGGCTGTGGCAGCGGCTGATGGCGATGGCGGAGATCGGGCCGGGCGTGGCCGGCGGATCGAACCGCCAGGCACTCAGTGACGAGGACCGAGCCGGGCGCGACCAGTTCATCGAGTGGGCCGAGGCCGCCGGATGCACGACCGAGTTCGACGCGATCGGCAACCTCTTCGCCCGTCGCGGCTCGCTCGACGCCAGCCGCCCGCCCGTGCTCGTCGGCTCACACCTCGACACCCAGCCGACCGGCGGGCGATTCGACGGCGTCTACGGCGTCCTCGGCGGACTCGAGGTGGTCGAGACGCTCAACGATCTGGGCCGCGACGACCCGGTGGAGATCGCCGTCTGGACGAACGAGGAAGGCAGCCGCTTCCAGCATTCGATGATGGGGTCCGCGGTGTGGGCCGGCAAGCTCGACCTCGCCGAAGCCCGGGAGCTTGTCGATGTCGATGGGATCAGCGTTGGCGGCGAGCTCGATCGGCTCGGGTGGGCCGGCGCTCGAACTGCGGGTCCGTCTCATCACCGCGCGGCCTTCGAACTCCACATCGAGCAGGGACCCATCCTCGAGGCCGAACAGCTCGAGATCGGTGTGGTCACCGGTGTGCAGGGACTCCGCTGGTACACGCTGGAGCTGTTCGGGCATCCTGCGCATGCGGGTCCGACACCGATGGATCAGCGGCAGGACCCGGCACGGGCGCTGGGCATGATCCTCGACGGCTGCTACCGGACCGCCGCCGAGCACGCACCGTGGGCGCGCACGACGTTCGCCATGTTTCGATCGGAGCCGGTCTCGCCGAACACCGTGCCCGAACGCATCGCCTGCTCGCTTGATCTGCGACACCCCGATCGCGAGGCCCTCGACGCCATGGACGTGGCGATGCGGGACCTCGTCGACCGGGCTGCGGCTGATCATGGCATCACCAGTCGAATCACCGTCGACAACGACTCACCGCCGGTTCGCTTCGACGATGCCTGTGTCGATGCGGTCGAGTCGGCGGCCCAGAAGCTCGGTCTCTCTCATCAACGCATGGTGTCGGGGGCAGGCCACGATGCCTGTTACGTCGCCGAGCACGTGCCGACCTCCATGATCTTTGTCCCGTGCGACGATGGCCTCTCCCACAACGAGGCAGAGAACATCTCCTCTGCGCAGGCCGAGCAGGGTGCCTCGGTGCTGCTCAATGCCGTGATGGAGCTCTCGGCGTGACCGATTCGACCTCGAAGCCGGGAGGTTTGATCGTCGTCGATCATCCGCTGGTGCAGCACAAGCTCACCCTGATGCGCGAAGCCGACCGTTCGACGGCCGAGTTTCGCCAGCTCCTTCGGGAGATCAGTCAACTGCTGGCCTACGAGATCACCCGGGATCTCCCAATGACCACCCGCGCGATCGAGACGCCACTCGCATCGATCGACGCACCGATCCTCGATGGCAAGAAGTTGGCGCTCGTGTCGATCCTACGGGCCGGCAATGGCCTGCTCGACGGCGTGCTCGACCTGGTGCCGTCCGCTCGGGTCGGCTTCGTTGGGCTGTACCGCGACGAGGACACGCTCGAGCCCGTGCAGTACTACCTCAAGCTTCCGGCCGAGCTCGACCAGCGCCAAGTGATCGCCGTCGATCCGATGCTGGCGACCGGCAACTCGGCCGTCGCCGCCATCGATCTGTTGAAGGATGCCGGCGCCCAGGCGATCAGCTTCCTGTGCCTGCTCGCCGCACCGGAGGGCGTCGAGCGCCTCCGCTCAGCACACCCCGACGTCACGATCGTGACCGCCTCCATCGACAGTCATCTCAACGAGGTGGGCTACATCGTCCCCGGCCTCGGCGACGCCGGTGACCGCATGTTCGGCACCGCCTAGGAGCGCAGCGAGAAAGGCGGACTACTCGTCGAGCGCCGGGGAGGACCGCCGAGGCCTCAGCACCCGCAGCGTTTCGAGCGCAGCGAGAAAGGCGGACTACTCGTTCGTGGGGAAGCCGAGATTGACGGAGCTGGTCGACGGGTCGGGCCAGCGGCTCGTGATGACCTTGGCTTTGGTGTAGAACTTCACGCCTTCGGGGCCGTACATGGTCGTGTCGCCGAAGAGCGAGTCCTTCCAACCGCCGAAGCTGTGGTAGCCGACCGGCACGGGGATTGGCACGTTGATTCCGACCATGCCGGCGTCGGCGTCTTGTTGGAAGCGTCGGGCCGCACCACCGTCGCGGGTGAAGATTGCGGCACCATTGCCCCAGCGGTTCGACGAGATGAGGTCGACGGCTTCCTGATACGAGCCGGTCCGTACGACGGACAGCACCGGGCCGAAGATCTCGTCCTGGTACACGCTCATATCCGGGGTGACGTTGTCGAGCAACGACACGCCGAGGAAGAAGCCGTCGCCGTCAAACTGCATCTCACGCCCGTCGACCACAGCCGTCGCCCCGGCATCGACGCCCTGCTGCACGTAGTCCGCGATGCGATCACGGGCTTCGCCGGTGATGATCGGGCCCATCTCCGATGCGGCATCGGTCCCGTCGCCGATGACGAGCTTGTCGACCCGGAGCTTGATGGCCTCGATCAAGGGATCGGCCACGTCGCCCACCGCGACCACGACCGAGATCGCCATGCAGCGCTCGCCGGCCGAGCCGTAAGCCGCCGAGACGGCCGCGTCGGCGGCGAGATCCAGGTCGGCGTCGGGCAGCACGATCATGTGGTTCTTGGCGCCGCCGAGCGCCTGCACCCGCTTGCCGTTTCGGCTTCCGGTCTCGTAGACGTATTGCGCGATCGGACTCGAGCCGACGAAGCTCACAGCTCGCACATCGGGATGATCGAGCAGGCGATCGACGGCAACCTTGTCGCCGTTCACCAGGTTGAGAACGCCCGGCGGGAAACCGGCCTGCTGGGCCAGTTCGGCGATGAACAACGGCGCCGAGGGGTCGCGCTCGCTGGGCTTGAGGATGAAGGTGTTCCCGCACGCGAGGGCGTTGGGGATCATCCACAGCGGGACCATCGCCGGGAAGTTGAAGGGCGTGATGCCGGCCACCACACCGAGTGGTTGGCGGACCGAATAGACGTCGACGCCCGAAGACGCCGACTCGTTGTAGGCGCCCTTGAGGTTGTCGGCGATGCCGCAGGCGAACTCGATGTTCTCGAGCCCGCGGGCGACCTCGCCCATCGCATCGCTGAGGACCTTGCCGTGTTCGGCGGTGATGCGCTTGGCGATGTCCTCGGCGTACTGCTCGACGAGGTTGCGATAGGCGAACATGAGCTTGGTCCGCCGGGCCAGGCTGACCTGGCCCCACTCCTCGAATGCGGCCGCGGACGACGCGACCGCGGCGTCGACCTCGGCGACGCTGGCCATCGCGAGCTCGGCGCTCTGCGCTCCCGTCGCCGGGTTGAACACCGGCTTGGTGATACCCGACGTGCCGGTGACCGACTCGCCGTCGATGAGGTGGTTGATCGTCTCCACGTGTCCCCCTGTCCCCTGACCCGCTCAGCTACGGGTGCTGCTACCAGGTGCGCTGCACCCTAGCGGGTTCGGCGAAATTGGAGCGCTCCAATGTGGTCGGTCAGCGCGCTCGGCTCAGTCGAGCGACGCGATGGCATCGACGAGGATGTCGAGGCCTTCGGCCATCTCGGCTTCGGTGATGTTGAGCATCGGGGTGAGCCGGAGCACGTTGTTGTACAGGCCACCCTTGCCGATCAGCAAGCCGCGCTCCTTGCACGCTTCGAGCAGCTTCACCGACATCGACGGGTCGGGCTCGATGCTCTCCGGGTGCACGGTCTCGATGGCGTGCATCAACCCCTTACCCCGGAGCTCGGCGATCCACGGGCTCGCCTCAGCGATCGGCGCGAGCCGCTCCACCAACTGGGCGCCGCGGGCCTGGGCGTTGGCCTGCAGATCGGCGTCTTTCACGTAGCGCAGGGTCGCGATGCCGGCGGCCGTCGACAGCGGGTTGCCGCCGAAGGTGGAGAACGAGATGCCTTCGAGGCAGTTCATGATCTCCGCGCGGGCGACGATGCCGGCGAGCGTGATCCCGTTGCCGACCCCCTTGGCGAAGGTCAACATGTCCGGAACGATTCCGTGGGCCTGGTAACCCCAGAAATGCTCACCGGTGCGCCCCCAGCCGGTCTGCACCTCGTCGCTGACAAACAGGATGCCCTTCTCGCTCAGCACCTTGTGCATCGCGCCGAAGAACCCGTCGGGCGGTGTCGCGAAGCCACCGACACCCTGGATCGGCTCGGCGATCATGCAGGCGACGTCGCCCGCAGTCATCATGTCGAGAACCTGCACGAGATCACCGACACACGCCTGCGTGAACGCGTCGTCTTCGAGGTCGCGGAATGGGCTTCGGAGCCGGTAGGGACCCTGGACGAAGTTGACCGAAAGACCGGAGACCGAGGTCGTCGACCAGCTGCGATGTGACGTGATGGCCTGGGCGGTGAAGGACCGGCCGTGATAGCTGTTGCGCATCGCCAGGATCTCGTTTGACCGGCGATACGCCGTCGCCAACAGGATCGCCGTGTCGTTGGCCTCGGTGCCGGAGGTCGTGAAGAACACCCGAGCGTCAGGGATGCCGGACGTGGCGGCGATCTCCTCGGCCAACTCGATCATCGGCTCGCTCAGGTAGAGCGAACTGGTGTGCATGACCTTGGCGGCTTGCGCCTGTACGGCAGCGACAACATCGGGCTGGGCGTGGCCGACCATCGTGGTCAGCACGCCGCCAAACCAGTCCATGTAACGGGTGCCTTCGAGGTCCCACACATAGCTGCCCTCGCCCCGATCGATCGAGATCGGCTGTGCGTACAACGGGGTCAGATAGCGCGGCAGGACGGCCCGGTAGCGCTCGGCCAGTTCGTCATTCGTCGTCACGGCGCCGAGCCTAGGCGAGGCGCATCGGTTGCCCATCCAACGAACCCGCGAGTTGGCCGCGTCGTGATCACGCTCTGTCATGGCAGCCGCGATGCTCCGTTTCGCAGCGGATGTTCCCTTCGCCGCACGAATCTCGCGCTCAGACTGCCTGAAGCGCCTGGATCCTGCACCTACATGCCCTGTTGCGGGACAAGAACGCCGGGACATCTCGGCTGACGCTCCATACGATCGGCGAAAGGCCCCCGTTCAGCCAGGAGCATCCCACATGACGATCGTCGGCGTCCCCACCGAGATCAAGACCGACGAGAAGCGCGTCGGCCTCACCCCGACGAGCGTCAACGAACTGACGGGGTCCGGCCACACCGTGCTCGTGCAAGCCGGCGCCGGGATCGGCATCGGCGCGAGCGACGCCGACTACGAAGCCGCCGGGGCGAAGACCGTCGCCACCGCGGCCGATGTGTTCGGCGATGCCGAGATGATCGTGAAGGTCAAGGAGCCCTTGGCTCCCGAGCGGGCGATGCTTCGCGCCGACCACCTCCTGTTCACCTACCTCCATCTCGCCGCGGACGAGCCCCAGACACGCGAACTCATGGCATCGGGCGCTACTTGCATCGCGTATGAGACCGTCACCTCGCCCCACGGCGGCCTGCCACTGCTCACGCCGATGTCGCAGGTGGCGGGTCGCATGGCCACCCAGGCGGGCGCCCACCACCTCGAAGCACCGCAGGGTGGTGCCGGCAAGCTGATCGGCGGTGTCCCCGGGGTGCCGGGAGCGAACGTGACCGTGATCGGCGGCGGAGTCGTCGGCGAAAACGCGATCGATGTGGCGATCGGAATGGGCGCCACCGTGACCGTTCTCGACCGCAGCACGGCCGTACTCGACCGGCTCGAAAAGCGGTTCGGCCCGTCGCTTCGGACCGTGTACAGCACCGCAGCCTCGGCATGGGACACGGTGACCGACGCCGACCTCGTGATCGGCGCAGTCCTGATTCCGGGCGCAGCAGCACCCAAGATCGTGACCGAGGCGATGATCAAGGCGATGCGCGCGGGCTCGGTGGTCGTCGACGTCGCGATCGACCAGGGCGGCTGCATCGAGACGGCCCGGGCCACTACTCATTCTGATCCGACCTATGTCGTGCACGATGTCGTGCACTACTGCGTCGCCAACATGCCGGGTGCCGTCCCTGCCACCTCGACGTTCGCGCTCAACAACGCAACGCTGCCGTTCACGATGGCGTTGGCCAGCAAGGGTGCGGTCCAGGCATGCCTCGACGACGAGCACCTGCGCAACGGTCTGAACGTCATCGATGGCCGGATCACCGAGCCGTCGGTCGCCGAGGTCTTCGGCATCGACTACGTCGATCCCCTCGCCGCACTGGGCTGACCTGATCCGGGTCAGGAGTTCTCGAAGATCCGGCTACCCACGCCGTTCCACTTGGTCGTGGCGAGGTCCAGGTCGCCGTCGCCATTGAGATCGCCCAGTGCCACACCGGCGGTCAAGCTGAAGCCGACCGACTGGCCGCTGTTGACGAAGATGCCGCCGCCCAGGTTGGTCCAGACAGTTGTCGGACCACTGAAGTTGGCCAGCACGACGTCGAGATCACCGTCTCCATCGACATCGCCGAGCGCCAACCCGTAGGTCTCACCACCGTTGAGCGTCTGGCCGCTGTCGGTGAAGGTGCCGGAGCCATCGTTGCGCCAGAACCGGCTCGCCTGATTCTGGTTGGCGACCATCGCATCGAGATCGCCGTCGCTGTCGATGTCGCCGAACGCAACCTCGTAGCTCCGGCTTCCGCCGAGCGCCTGCCCCGAGTTCGTGAACGTGCCGGTCCCGTCGTTGACCCAGACCGTGTTGGCCTGGTTGTTGTTGGCGATGTAGACGTCGAGATCGTCATCGCCATCCAAGTCGCCGACGGCCACGCCTTCACCTGGCCCGTTGTCGAGCACCTGCGCCGATGCCGTGAACTGGCCGGTCCCGTCGTTGATCCAGATGCGGTCCGGCTCGTTGTAGTTGACGACATAGGCGTCGAGATCCTCGTCGCCGTCGAAGTCGCCGAGGGCGACGTCGGTACTGTCCGAGGATCCGAGGAACTGACCGTTCGTGAAGAAGCTGCCTCCGGTGTTCAGCCAGACCCGGTTGGCCTGGTTCTGGAAGTTCGCCGAAAAGATGTCGTAGTCGCCGTCGCCATCCAGGTCGCCGAACGCCACGCCGAGGGTCGCCTGGTTCCCGAGGGCACCGCCCCCGGAGAACGTACCGGTCCCATCATTGATCCAGAGCCGGTTCGGGTCGTTGTAGTCGCCGACGAGCACGTCGAGGTCTCCGTCACCGTCGATGTCCTGCATGGCGATCTCCCACGCATCATCGGAGCTCAGCACGTTGGAGGTGAGGGTGAACGTGCCGGTCGACGCGGCGGTCGGCGAGGAGTCGCATGCGTCGCCGATGCGATCGCCGTCGGAGTCGAACTGGTCGGGGTTGAAGGCGTTCGGACAGTTGTCAGCTCCACCCGGAATGGCGTCGTAGTCGACGTTCCAGGTTCCGGCAGCGAACATGTTTCCGGTCGCCAGTGTCTGGTCGCTGAAAGCCGCGAACGACATCGGGATCACCGACACCGCGGCAAGCAGGCCGAGCACCAGCAGGACCGGCAGCCCGAACAGCCGCAGGGCGCGGCGTTTCATCGCCTCATGAGGATGGCTGGACCCGAGGTCGGTTCGCTCGACTCGGCGTTCGGCCCGAGACGAACCACACACGTCTGACCGCGGCCAGCATCCTTTGCCGCGAAGACGGCTCGGTCGGCGGCGCGCAGAACCTCGACCGGTGACACGGCCTCCTCGGCAACGCCGACGCCGATACTGACGCCGATGGAGAGCGCGTCGACGGCTCCGGCAACCCGAAGGTCTCCAAGCCGCTTGTGGAGGTGGCGGCTGAGACGATCCGTGTGTCCGATCTGTTCGCCCTCGAGCACGACCGCGAACTCGTCACCGCCGTAGCGGACGGCCAGCCCGTGGTCGCCGACGTCTTCGGCAATCACCCGAGCCACGTCACGCAGCACGCGATCGCCGGCCTCGTGGCCGAACCCGTCGTTGACCTTCTTGAAATGGTCGAGGTCGACGAAGAGAATTGCGAGCGGGGTGCCTCGATCTGCGACGGCGTCGAGATGGCGGTCGAATGCTCGACGATTGGCCAAGCCGGTGAGCGCATCTTCGTCTGCCTGCTGACGAGCATCATCGGCCTGGCGCCGCGCCTCGTCGAGAAGGGTCGCCAGCTCGTAGCCAGAACCGACTTGCGCGACCAGGTCGACCAACGCCTCGCACTGGGCGCGATCGGGCGGCTCAATGCTCCACCCACAGAAGGTCACGCCGGACTGAGGATCGCGTACGCCGACCGAGAACACGAGCTCGGAGCGGTTCCCCCGCCACTCGGTGATCTCGACGATGCCGTCTTCGGGGTCGCGGGGGCGCCCATCGGCCGGCACGATCCGGCCATCGCCGTCGCACGACATCGGTCCGCCATCGATGGACGTCGTGGCGGCTTCGAACCCCAGCCACTGGATGAAACGGCGGCCGTTGTCCACAACACGCTCAGGGGGCAAGCCGCGCTGGGTCCGGCCCACGAACTCGACCGCCTGGACATAGCGAAGACGCGCCTGGGCTTCCTCCGAGGTCTGCAATTGCAAGGCCCAGCCGGCCTGGAGCCACCGGGTGAGGATGGCCACGCATGCGGCCGTGATCAACAGAATCCCAGGCCGCTCGAAGATGAGCGACTCCTCGAGACCCTCTCGCCCGGGAGCCACCAGATCGAAGTACAGGACCAGCAGGTAGCTGGCGACGACGCCAAGCCAGACCCCAAGCACACCGGTCGCGCCAAGCCGTAGCGCGGCGATGACGATCGGAACCGCCAGCAGCGCCCAGGCGGTGTCGGCGGCAACATCGGACAGGATCACCATCACGATGACGAACAACGCGCTGTCGACCACCTGGACCAGCACTACCCGGAAGCGACGAACCAAGTCGTCGTCGCGGGGGCCGGCGAAGGCGCGAGCGAGCAACCACGGCAAGCCGATCGCGGCAGCGGAAACCGCCATCACGCCGACAGCGCCGAGCATCGATCGACTGGCCAGCGCGGCGACGGTGCCGACGAGCGCGAACATCCAGCGGACGACGGCGATTCCATCCTCGGCGTCGATGGCATCGACCGAGTCGCGACCTTCCGTCATTGCGGAAGCACCCCGGTCGAGCTGAGCGGACTTTGCATGTCACGGGGCTCGCCGTAGAGCCAGCGCTCCCGCGCCATCACCCCGGAGGCGATCAGCACGCAGGCGAGCACCAGCACCTTGCCCCAAGCGGCTTGTTCTAGCCAGACCCGGGGGTGACCGATGAACGGAACCAGATACAGCGCCACCCCCTCGATCCGATCGGGCGCCACGATGTCGGAATCCCAGCTTGGGTTGGCGTCGCCCTGCGTGCGGTACCCGGCATCGGTCAACTCGACGACTCGGTGGATACGGGTGGTGTGCTCGGCGTCGACCAGGCGATAGTCGATGATCGAGCCGACGGGGACCTGCTGGCCGTGAAGCGGCTTGGTGAGCACGACATCGGCGACCTGGAGCGATGGCTCCATCGACCCGCTTGCGACGATGACCGGTCGGAACCCGAAGAAGCTGGGCACCAAGGCGATGGCGCTCAGTCCGATGCCAAGCACGACGACAAAGGTCGCCAGGCAGTTGGCCACGACTCGAATCGCCGACGGGTCACGGCGTCGCCGCAACGGCACCAACTCGTCGTCGATCGCGAGGACCGCTCGGACCTCGATCGGCTGCGAGACCGGTAGACGTCGGGCCGCCGAGTCGATCCCACGTTGGTGGAATCGACGCTCGACCCGCGCCACCTGCGTCGTCACCGCGGACGGGGAATGCCCCGTCGACCGGTCGACGTCACTCCTGGGCTTCCCAGGTGAAGTCAGCGCTGGCGCTCAGGCCCTGTGCGTTGTTGTCGTCCTGCACGTCGACCGTGAACCGCAGCGTGCGTGACTCCGGGCTGGCCGCGGGCGACCAGACGCCCAAGCCGGAGGCCCAGTCAACGTGGCTCGCGGCATAAGCCGCCAGCGTGCCGGTGTAGATCGTCGAGGACGGGGTGAAGCCGGTGCAGTCGCCGAAGTTGCCGCCCGTGCCGACCTCGATCGTGGTGTCGAGATAGGTGGCAAGCGCCCCGGTTGCGGTGCCGTACATGCGAACCGTGGCCGGCGTGAACGAACCCGAATAGGTGAGGGTGATGCACTCGGTGACCGGCGTGCCGGGGTTCATGCCGGTGGCATTGAACAGGGCGGTCGCCGCGTCGTCATCGGTGAGTGTCACGCTCCCGGCGGTGAACGCGTTGGTCGTGTTCTCGGTCGTGTCCGAAAACGCAGCCTGCGACCGGGTGACGGTCAACATGGTGAGCATCAAGAGCGCCGCGGCGATCGCCGCCATGCGCATGAAGCTCACCCGGATGGTGTGAACACTGAATCGGCTTCTTCCCACTCGCATGCTCCTCCGTCGGCCTTGTCGGGCGTCGAATTGAGAGCGCGTACGCGTCGATGAGCACTGAGACCCAGCTCCCACCCGAGTTCGGTATGTCGCACGCCAAACGGGGTATGGACGGGGGTGCGTCGGTGCTCGTAGTGGATGCGGTCCATACCCCGGACGGGCGTACGATGACGGCATGAGCGACCACTCGGTTACCCAACGCGTCACCGCCGCCGTCGAACGGGCACGTGCTGCCCAAGAGAAAATCGACGACTACGACCAACAACAGGTCGACGATCTGGTGACCGCCATCGCCTATCGGGCGACTCGGCCCGAGGTCGCCGCCGAGTTGGCCCGACTCGCCGCCGAGCAGAGCGGCCTGGGAAACGCCGACGACAAGACCCGCAAAATCCTTCGCAAGACAACGGGCACGATGGCCGATCTTCAGGACGCGCCGTCGGTCGGCGTGATCGAGGTTGACGAGGCCCGCGGCGTGACCACCATCGCCAAGCCGATGGGGGTGATCGCATGCATCCTTCCGTCGACCAACCCGGGAGCGACACCGATCAACAACATGATGATCACCCTCAAGGGGCGCAATGCGGTGATCCTTGCGCCCCACCCCAAGGGTGAAGCCACCTGCGCGGAGTCGGTTCGTCTCGCTCGCGCCGAACTCGCCGCCCTCGGCGCTCCCGAAGACCTGGTTCAGATGGTCAGCCTCGCCGCCGAGAACAAGGAGGCCGGCAAAGCCATCGCCAGCGAGCTCATGTCGCACTGTGACTACTCGCTCGTCACAGCAGGTCCCGCCAACGTCGACCTGGCCTACCGCAGCGGTACACCCTCGCACGGGGTCGGCGTGGGCAACGCGCCAGTGATCATCGACGACACCGCCGACATCGACGCGGCGGTCGACAAGATCGTCGCCAGCAAGACGTTTGACCATGCCACCAGCTGCTCCAGTGAGAACTCTCTCGTGATCGACGAGTCGGTCTATGACCAAGTGATGGCCGCTTTGCAGGATCACGGCGGCTACGTCGTACCGGCCGAGGACAAGCCGCAGCTGGAACAGGCGATGTGGCCGAACGGCTCGATCAACCGCCAAATCGTGGCCCAGCCTGCATCGCGCATCGCCGAGGTCGCCGCGCTCGGCGACGAAGCCGCCCACGATGCCCGCTTCTTGATCGTCGAGGAGTCGGGCATCGGCGAGGATCACCCCTTCTCCGGCGAAAAGCTGTCGGTGGTTCTGACCGTGTACAAGACCAACGACTTCGACCAGGCTCTCGACACCGTCGAGTCGATCCTTGCGTACATGGGCGAGGGCCACAGCGCGGGCATCCACTCCGAGGTCGACGAGCGCGTCGAGCAGCTGGCGGCGCGGGCCAAGGTGTCGACCGTGCTCGTCAACCAGCCGCACGCCTACAACAACGGTGGCAGCTTCGACAACGGACTCGACTTCACGCTGTCGATGGGTGCAGGCACCTGGGGTGACAACGACACGTGCGAGAACCTCACGTACAAGCACTTCCTGAACTACACGTATCTCGCCCGCCCGATCCCCAGCACCGAGCCCACCGAGGACGAACTCTTCGGCGACTTCCTCGCCCGCCACGGCTGAGCCGGCACCGTGTTCATCGAAGAAGCCGACGCGAAGCAGATCATTGCGGCAGGAGGCGTGCCCGTGCCGGTGAGCGCCGTTGCGGCGACACCGGAAGAAGCGGCCGATGCAGCAACGACCTGCGGCGGCCCGGTCATGGTCAAGGCCCAGGTGCCGGCCGGCAAGCGCGGCAAGGGCGGCGGCATCGTCCGCGCTGACACCCCTGCCGAAGCCGGCGAAGCAGCGTCGCGAATCCTCGGCATGGAGCTCGGTGAGCACCTCGTCGAGCGGGTACTGGTCGAGCAGCGAATCGACATCGCCCAGGAGCTCTACGTCGCCTTCATGGTCGACGCCGCAACCGCCGGACCACTCCTGATGATCTCGGCCGAAGGCGGGATGGATATCGAGGAGGTGCACGCCACGAACCCCGAGGCGGTCCACATGGCATCGATCGACATCCGCCACGGCGTCGGCGCCGCCGACGCCCTCGATGCCGCCGGTCGCATCACCGACGACGACGTAGTCCGTGCCGATCTGGCCGGTGTGCTGATCACGCTCTACAACCTCTTCCGACAGCACGATGCTCAGCTCGTCGAGATCAATCCGATGGCGATCACCACCGAGGGCGCGGTGATCGCGCTCGACTGCAAGCTGGTGATCGACGACAACGCCGTGTACCGCCAGGGCGAATTGCCCACGCCACGGCCGACGGGCACCGAGCTGGAACTCCGGGCCGCCGAACATGACTTCCTGCTGGTCGAACTCGACGGCGACGTCGGCGTCTTGGCCAACGGCGCCGGGCTCACGATGTCGACCATGGACGCCGTGACCGCCCTTGGTGGCAGCCCGGCGAACTTCCTCGAAGTCGGTGGCATGGCCTACAAGCGGGCCACCCCGGCGCTCGAACTCGTGCTGAGCAACCCCAAGGTCAAGAGCCTGCTCGTGAACCTCTGCGGGGCGTATGCCCGGACCGATGTGATCGCCGAGGGCCTGATCACCGGTTGGAAGACCCTGGCGCCGGACATTCCGGTGTCGTTCTGCATTCACGGAACCGGTGAAGAACGAGCCCAGCAGTTGGTGCGAGACGAGCTCGGCCTCGAGTGCCACGACCTGATGGACGATGCCATTCGCGAGGCCATCGCCAACGCCGCAGCGGCCGAAGGCCCAGCTTCAGGAGATCCAGCATGAGCCCGCTCTTTGGTGCGGACAAGCTCCGCACCCTCGTGCAGGGTGTCACCGGCGGCGAAGGTTCGTACTGGACCGAGCAGATGCTCGCCTACGGCACGCAGGTGGTCGGCGGGTGCACGCCGGGCAAGGGAGGCCAAGAGGTCCACGGTGTGCCCGTCTTCAGCGCAGTCGGCGAGGCGATCGCCGAGCACGCGGTCGACCTGTCCGTCATCTTCGTTCCGGCGCGATTCGCGAAAGGCGCAGCCCTCGAGGCCATCGAGGCCGGCGTGCCGAACGTGATCGTCCTGGCCGAGTTCGTGCCGGTGCACGACACGATGGAGATCCTGGCTGCCGCACGCGCGAACGGAACTCGAATCATCGGCCCGAACTGCCCCGGGATCGTGTTCCCCGATCGCGACTTCGCTGGGATCATGCCGGCCTGGTCGGATCGGCTCTTCTCCCCCGGCCGCGTGGGCGTCGTGAGTCGCAGCGGCAGCCTGGGCGCGCTCATCAACCTGAATCTGGTCGGGGCTGGTTTGGGCCAGTCGGCATTCCTCGGCCTTGGGGGCGACCCGATCGTCGGCACCACGTTCGCTCAGGCGCTTCAGTTGTTCGAGGCCGACCCCGACACCGACTCGATCATCCTGCTCGGCGAGGTCGGCGGCCCCATGGAGGAAGAAGCGGCCGAGCTGATCGGCGGGCTGTCCAAGCCCGTCGTGGCCTTCATCGCCGGCAAGAACGCCCCCGAAGGCAAGAAGATGGGCCACGCCGGCGCGCTCGTGTCGGGAGGCAAGGGCACGGCCGCATCCAAGATGGCCGCGCTGGCGAGTGCCGGCGCCCGCGTCGCCGAGACCCCGACCGAGATCATCGACATCGTCGCCAACGTTTAGGCTCGGGCAATGACCGATATTCAGGGCTGGACGTTCAGCGATGCCGGGGCGATGGAGTGGCAACCACTCGGCGAGGGCATCGCCATGAAGATGCTGGGCATCGCCGACGGCAAGACGCTCACCATGTTCAAGTTCGACGCCGGCTACGTGGGCGGCTCCCACGAGCACGCCAGCGAGCCCGAATTCACCTACGTGCTCGACGGATCGATCATCTCGAACGGGGTCCTGATGGAAGCGGGACATGCGTATGCCGCCCAGTCCGGGACCACCCACGACGTATTCCGCACCGAGACCGGCGCCACCCTCATCTCGGTCTTCCCGGTGCCGCCGGGTATGGGCGGCTGACCACCGTCGCCCCGCTCAGAGCGCACGTTCGATGATCACGATCCGGGTCGCGGGCTCGGACGGCCAACCGACCGGGCTCGGGCGGAACGACCAACGAGCGCCCACGCGCTGCACCAGCCACGGCGTCTCGACGTCCTGAAGCTGCACTAACCCTTTCGCCCGCACGACGTTTTCGTGGAGCCTGTCCATCAAGTCCGTGACCCATTCCCGGGTGACGGGCGCCGCAGGTTCGACGGTGCGAGTGGCGAAGAGCCGCTCGGGGTGATGATGACCGTCCGGCACGAAGGTCCGCGTGGACGGACGCCCGAAGAGCACCTCGGGCGCAACGACGCTGTTCGACGTCGTCAACAGAAACGCTTCGGGACACTGCTCACGAAGCCAGTCCGAGGTCTCCTGCACCACGGCATCGTCGACGAGATCAACCTTGTTGACGACGAGAATCTCGGCCGCCTGGAGTTGTGAGCGGATCGTTTGGGCGAGGTAGCGATCGTTCGCCGTGGTGCGCACCGTCTCGACGTCGACGAGCACCACCACCGCATCGAGCGAGAGTCCGGGACCGTGGCCATAGGCCGCTACCGTCGCCGGATCGGCAACACCGCTCGTTTCGATGACGAGCCGCTCGGCTCGCGGTTCCATGGCGACGATGCGATCGAGGGCCTCGGAGAATCCATCGACCATCGAGCAGCAGATGCAGCCGTTGCTCAGCTCGATCGTGTCGTCGGTCCGCTTCTCGATCAGGTCGAGGTCGATGTTGACATCCCCGAAGTCGTTGACGAGTACGGCGATGCGCTCGTCGGCGTCGCGGAGCAGGTTATTGAGCAGCGTGGTCTTGCCGGCTCCCAGGTAGCCACCGATCACGGTGACCGCAATGCGGTTGGGCCGGTCGCTCACGATGACAACGCTACGCAGAGTCGGGTGCGCAGCCCTCAGGTGCGCGGGTCGGAGGGCATCGGGATGCCGCCCAACACCGTGCCCCACACCTCGATGTCCTTGATCGTCTCGGGGGCGACGGTGAGCGGGTCGTCTTCGAGCACGGCGAAGTCGGCCAGCTTGCCCGCCTCGATGCTACCGATCTCGTGGTCGAGCTTGAGTTGCCACGCGGCGCCAAGCGTGACTGCGTGCAGTGCGTCTTCGGCGGAGATCCGCTCGTTCGGGCCGAGCACCTGTCCGCTCGCCGTCAGCCGGTTCACCGCGCACCACATGGTGTGGAGATGCCCCATCGGCGTGACCGGCGCGTCGCAGTGGATCGAGAACGGCACCCGCTCCCGCAGCGCCGTCGCGCAGGCGTTCATGCCTGCGGCGCGCTCGGGACCGACGGTGAAGTCGCGGTGCTGATCACCCCAGTAGAAGGTGTGGTTGCTGAAGATGTTGGCGCACATGCCCATCGCCGCCATCCGCTTGTACTGCGCCTTGGTCGAGGTCTGGCAGTGCTGAACCGTGTGGCGATGGTCCCAACGGGGGTGGCGCTCGAGGATGGTCTCCACCGCGTCGAGGAAGACCTCGGTGGCCTCGTCGCCATTGCAGTGCACATGGATCGTGAGGCCGGCTCGGTGGAACGGCTCGATGATGTCGGCAAAGCGGTCGGGCGGCTGGAGCCAGAGCCCATTGCCGGGATGACCCTCAGGTGGGTTGTAGTAATGGGGCCAGGAGATTCGGCCGGTGAAGCCCTGGTTCGAGCCGTCGAGGACCAGCTTGACGATGCCGAACTTGAGCTTCTTGGTCGCCCGGGCCTTGACATCGACGCCGATCTGGGCGAGCGCCGCCGGGTCGTCCAACCCGCCCATCATCGACGACAGCGCGACCATGACTCGTGCCGGGTACCCGGGGTCATCGGTCATGCGCTGCCAGCGATCGACCTGGTCGGGGTCGCTGAGCTGGCTCGTGCCGAGGTCGGTGATGAGGGTCGCCCCGGTGTTACGGGCCTCGGTGGCGTAGTTCCAGACGGCCTCGTCGGTGCGAAGCAACCGCTGCATCTGCACGAAGGCCGCACCAGCCAGGCGCATCGCCGGGGGCTCTTGGAGTTCACCGTCGGGCTCGCCATGCTCATCCATTGAGATGCCGGGCGTCGGGTTCGCGCCCGTGATCTCCTCGCTGCGGAGCAAGGCGGAATTCACGGTCGCCAGGTGAGCACTGGCGTGGTAGACGAAGATCGGGCGGGTCTCGCTGACCCGGTCGAGATGCTTGGCCAGGAGCCGGTCGCCGGGGAAGTAGATCGGATCGAGGCCCCACGCGAGCAGCGTTGCGCTCGGGTCGGTCATCTCCCGCTCGACCTCGATGAGCGTCTCGATGACCTCGTCGAGGCTTTTGCGACCTTTCCAGAGCTTGTTGTCAGCGCCCCGGCGATCGAAGTAGCCGACATACGCCATCTGCCACATGCCGCCGGCCATCACGTGGCTGTGCGCCTCGATGAATCCCGGCGTGAGGACCTTGTCGGCGAACCGGTCGTCGACCGTGTGCTCGCCCCAGCCGGCCAACTCCTCGACCGTGCCGGCCCCGAGGATCCGGTCGCCGGCGACGGCCACCGCATCGACATAGGGGTGCGTCGGGTTCATCGTGATGACCCGGCGCGCCGGATAGATCGTGAACGGTGAGATGGGTGGTTCGCTGTCCATGACCCTCGGTCCTCTCAGTCCTCTCGGGCGGCGAAGTGGCCCGTGTCGACCTCGACGAGCTCGACGCGCTCGGGCGAGGTCCCAGGAGCCCACACCGGGCTCGGTATCTCGCCGCTGATCAGCGGCCGCTCACGGCGCTGGCGCGGATCGGCGATCGGCACGGCGTCGAGCAGCCGCTTGGTGTAGGAGTGTTGCGGATTCTCGAAGATCGCTGAGCGCGGGCCGATCTCGACGATCTGACCCAGGTACATCACGGCGACCCGGTGACTCACGCGTTCCACGACAGCCAGGTCGTGGCTGATGAACAGGTAGCTCAGACCGAGATCACGCTGCAGTTCCATCATCAGATTGATGACCTGGGCCTGGATCGACACGTCGAGCGCCGACACGGCTTCGTCGGCGACGACCAGCTTCGGCTCGAGCGTCAGCGCGCGGGCGATGCAGATACGTTGGCGCTGGCCACCCGAGAACTGGTGTGGGTACTGACGCATCATCGACGGTGTGAGTCCCACGAGCGTGAACAGCTCGGCCACGATGTCGTCGGCGTCGGCGCCCCTGGCCACACCGTGAACGAGCAGCGGCTCGGCAACGGCTTGGCCGACGGGGCGGCGCGGGTCGAGGCTGGCGAACGGGTCCTGGAAGATGATCTGGGCCTTGCGTCGGTGCTGGCGCAGTTCGCGACGCTTGAGCGATCCGATGTCGACGCCGTCGAGCATGATCGAGCCGGCCGTCGGCTCGAGCAGCCGCATGACCAGATGCGCCAGCGTGGACTTGCCGCAGCCGCTCTCCCCCACGACCGCAAGGGTCTCCTGTGGAGCGATGTCGAGGTCGACGTGTTCGACGGCGTGGACCTTGTTGCCGCCGCCGGTCGGAAACACCTTGCACAGCCCCCGCACTTCGACGAGGTTCCCGGCGGAGTCCGAACTCATGACGTCGGTGCTCATGACGGGGCCGAATCGACCAGCGGGAACGGCGCAGGATCGGCCAAGCCGGTCATCGAGCCCAACCGGGGCACGGCCGACAGCAGCGCACGGGTGTAGTCCTCCTGCGGATTCTCGAAGATGTCGTACACCGAGCCCGACTCGACGATCTTGGCCTGATTCATCACGATCACGCGATCCGCGACCTCGGCCACCACACCCATGTCGTGGGTGATGATCATCACCGCCGCGCCGGTCGTCTCGCGAAGGTCGCGCATCAGGCCGAGAATCTGGGCCTGGATCGTCACGTCGAGCGCTGTTGTCGGCTCGTCGGCGATTAAGACGGTCGGGTCACACGAGAGCGCCATGGCAATCATCACGCGCTGGCGCATGCCGCCGGACATCTCGTGGGGAAACTGGGCCAAGCGCTGCTCGGGGTCCGGAATCCGCACCAGCCTGAACATCTCGAGCGCCCGCTCCGTGGCGACATCGCGGTCCACCTGTTGATGCAACATGACCGCCTCGGCCACCTGGTTGCCGGTCGTGTACACCGGATTCAGGCTGGTGAGCGGCTCCTGGAAGATCATTGAGATCTGGTTGCCCCGAATCTCCCGCATCTCGGACTCGTTGAGCTGGGCGAGGTCGACGACCTCGCCGTCGGGCAGCCGGAACAGCATCTCGCCGTCCTCGATCTTGCCACGGGTGCCGAGCTCGACCAGCCGCATGATCGACAGTGACGTGACCGATTTGCCCGACCCGGACTCGCCGACGACGGCGAGGGTCTCCCCAGGGAAGAGGTCGAACGTGCTCCCGTCGACGGCGGTGAACGAACCGAAGGTCACCCGCAAGTCGCGGACCGACAAGATCGGCTCTGGGTCGACGGCGTCTTGCTGCTCAGCCATCACCGGCCTCGCAGCTTGGGGTTGAACGCATCTTGCAGACCGTCACCGATCAGGCTGAAGCTCAACACCGTGAAGAAGATGGCCAGGCCCGGGAACGTGACCGTCCACCAGCCACCGAGCACCGAACCTCGGTTCTGGCCGATGAGATAGCCCCACGAGATGTTGTTGGGATCCCCGAGACCGAGGAAGGCCAGCGCGGCCTCGAACAGGATCGCCGTGCCCATCACGAGCGTGGTGGCCACGATGAGCGGCGGCAATGCGTTGGGGAGCATGACCCGGAACATGATGCGCGCGTCGGACGCGCCGATCGCCTGGGCGGCCTTGACGAACTCCAGATTGCGCAGCCTCAGGAACTCGGCCCTGGTCAGGCGCGCCAAGGACGGCCACAACACGATGCCGATCGAGATCGCGATCACCATCGTCGATGGTTCGAACAAGGTGACGATCACCAAGGCGAACAGCAGCGCGGGCATGACCTGGAAGATCTCGGTGAAGCGCATCAGCGCGGTGTCGATACGTCCGCCGTAGAAGCCGGCAATCGCACCGATCGACACGCCGATGACCACGATCATGAGCGTGGCGACCAGCGCCACCCGCAGGGTGGTGTCGCCGCCATTCACCACGCCGGCGAATACGTCGCGGCCGAGATAGTCGGTGCCGAAGCTGGGGACGTCCTCGGTGCCCGGACCTTGCAACGGCCGGGCGATGATGCGCGACGGGTCCTGGTCGTACAACGAGGGCCCGATGTAGGTCATGAAGATGACGCCGACGAGGATGATCACCCCGGCGACCGCGGCACGATTGCGCATGAAGAGCCGGAGCGCCTCGCGGCCGAGCGGTGCACCGGCTGCGGTCTCGTCGCCGCCACCGCCACCGTCGCCGTCACTGTTGCCGCCGTCGTTGTTACCGATGAACAAACCGGTCATGTCGAAGCACCTCCGACTCGGATGCGCGGGTCGATCAGGCGGTACACGACATCGGTCGCCAGATTGGCCAGGATCACCAGCACCGAAGACAACATCAGCAGGGCCAGCAGCACCGGCGCATCGCGGGCGAGGACCGATTCGAAGGCGAGTCGCCCGAGGCCCGGCCAGTCGAACACCGTCTCGACGATCAGGGCCCCGGAGAGGATCGTGCCGAGCTGCAGGCCGGCCAATGTGATGACTGGGATGACCGCATTGCGCAGCGCATGCTTGTAGACCACAGTCCGCTCGCTCAGGCCCTTCGACCGCGCGGTGCGTACGAAGTCGGACTGGAGCGTCTCGAGCATCGAGGCACGTGTCTGGCGGCTGTACTGCGCCAGATAGAGCACGGCCAACGTGAACGCCGGCAAGATCAGGTGCTCGCCGATATCGATCCACCGCTGGATGAAGTTGCCCTCGAACCGGAGATCTCGCATCCGCCCGGCCGGTAACCAATCCAGTACCGACGCGAACAAGATGATCAGCTCGATCCCCAGGAAGAACACCGGTATCGAGAAGCCGACGAGGGCCAGGATCGTCGCCAGGTGACTGGCCCAGCTCTCCGGGCGGCGCGCGGTGTACACGCCGACCGCGATCCCGACCACGACAGCGAAGAAGATCGCCGTGATCCCGAGCAGGACCGTCGGCCAGATCCGCTCCGAGATCAGCGAGACGACCGACTCGTTGAAGCGATACGACTGGCCGAAGTCACCGGTCGCGACCCGCCCGAGATGGCTGCCGAGCTGGGTCACGAATGGATCATCGAGTCCATACAGCTGTCGGATCTCGGCCAGCAGCTCAGGGTCGCCCGACCCGCTTTCGCCCGCGATCACGACCGCAGCATCGCCTGGGGCGATGTGGAGCAGGGTGAAGCTGATGATGGCGACGGCGAGGACCAGCCCAAGCATTTGGGCCAGCCTCGTCGCAACGGTTCTCAGCATCGTCGGAGCGACACCTCGGTACTGATCGGTCCTGAAGCGGCCTACTCGGCCAACCAGACGTCGAGCATCGGTGACATCGAGCCCCAGATACCGATCGGCGGATTCTGGACCCGCGGATTGAGGGCCATCCAGAACGGCGACGTCGACAGGAAGTGGATCGGCGCATCCTCGGCGATGATCGCCTGGGCGTCGGCGTAGAGGGCGATGCGGGCGTCGCGATCGACCTCTTGGCCGGCAGCGTCAAGCAGCGCGTCGACCTCGTCGTTGGCGTAGCCGGTGTTGTTGGTCCAGATGGCGCCGACCCGGTTCGAGCTCAGGTAGGTGCGGTGGACACCGATCACCGGGTCACCCCAGTTCCAGACCTGGTTGACGGTCAACTGGTGCTCGCCACCGGCGACACGTCCGGCCCACGACGGGAAGTCCGGCGACACGTTGAGCTCGGCATTGATGCCGACATCCTGCAGTGCCTGGACGATGTACTCGGCCGTGGCCTGCTGGCCCGGCGGGATGTAGTCGATCGCCAGCGACAATTCGCCGTCGGCGTAGCCGGCCTCGGCCAGCAGCTCGCGAGCACGGTCCTGATCGGCGGCGTAGGCCTCGGCGTCGGCGTTGTGGAAGGGGCTTGCCGGCACGATGCCGGTGGTGACCGGGAAGGTCGTGCCCTGGTCGATGACGTCGGACAGGAAGTCACGATCGACGGCGTAGGCGATCGCCTGGCGGACTCGGACGTCGGACAGCACCTCGTCTTCGAGGTTGAACTCGAGCCAGTTGACCGGACCGATCGCCTCGTGACCTTCGGCGGTCAGGATCAGGTCGTCATTGTCACGGACCCGGATGATGTTGGCGGCCGAGCCGAGCGTGGTCGACATGTCGATGTCGCCACCCTCGAGGCCGAGCACGATCGACGCCGGGTCAGGGCTGATCTGGATGATGATCTCGTCGAGGTACGGACGCTCGGGGATGAAGAAGTCCTCGAACCGCTCCATGCGGATCACCGAACCGGCTTCGTACTCGACGAGACGGAAGGGACCGGAACCGACGAAGTCCTCGGTGTTGCGCGGGTGCTCCGCAACCGGCGTGCCGTCATTGAAGATGTGCTCCGGGATGATCGGCAACAGACCCGGCGACATCGCCAGCAGGATCGCCGGGTGCGGCTGGCTCAGGTTGATGATCACGGTGTGGTCATCCGGGGTCTCGACGTCGGTCACCGGAGCGAACATCGTCTTGAACGGGTGACCGGCCTGGGCGGTCTCGATCGAGAACTTCACGTCCTCGGACGTGATCGCCTCGCCGTCGTGGAACACGGCGCCCTGCACCAGGTTCAGGGTGACGGACAGGCCGTCTTCGGCGACCTCCCAGCTCTCGGCCAGGTAGGGCTGCGGGTTGAAGTTCTCGTCGAACAGCAACGGGCTCGCATTGAGCTGGGTGCCAGGCACGGCCGTGGCAAGGCCCGACTGCACGGTACCGTTCAGGTGACGCGGCACCTGGGTGCTGCCGATCAGCAAGCTGCCGCCGGCGATCGGACCGCTGTCGACGGCGCCGGCTTCGGCGTCGTCGCTCTCGATCTCCTCGAGCTCCTCCTCGTCGAGCGTGGTGTCGACGGCCTGCTCGTCTTCATCGGCAGGCTCGGGCTCGGAAGCCTCTTCTTCCTCTTCTTCGGGCTCAGGCTCCGGCTCATCGGCCGGTTCCTCGTCGTCCATCGCCTCTTCGACCTCGGCGTCGGCCGAGGCCTCGGCGTCATCACCCGCCGAGTCCGAATCGGAGCCGCCGCAGGCAGCCGCAAGCAGGCCCAAACAGGCCAGGAGCGCCAAAAGACGCATCACAGAGATTCTCATCGTCCCTCCAAGGATGAAGTGTTAGAGAAGCTAACACTCCGGAAGCGCGCTGGCGAATATCGCTGCGCGCGGAGTACTGCGCGTCAGTCTGGTCGCAGCAATCTCTGCCAGTAGTCGCGAATCGCCGCCACCTCCAGGTGGTCCTGTTCGCGCTCGCTAGATGCCGTCTCGCTCTGCTGCTCGGTCTCCGCAACGAAGCTCTTCGACCATTCGACCAAGGTGTCGAGCCTGAGATTGTGCTCATCACTCAGGTCTCGCAGGACCAACAGGCCAGCCTCGATCCCGGCCGCGACATCAGCCGTCCCCTCCTCGCTGATGAGTGCATATCCCTCCCCGGCGAGCTTCTTCACTAGCCGCTCAGCGGCCTGCTGGGGGTTCTTGAGGATCTCTTGCAGTTTCGCGGCAAAGTGCGCTCCAAAGTCGTGGAGCACGTCCTCGGAACCGGCCTTGGCAAAATCTTGGTCGATGGCCACGAGGTCATTGCCGCCACCGGCGATCATGAGATTGCCCGAGTTCGTAGGTGTTTGGGTTTCGAGCTTGAATCGGTCGAAGTTGAGCACGGCGGCATCGAACACGAGCAGCCGGCCAATCAATTCCCTGTTCGCCGTCGTCCCAAGCACGCCCCAGTCAAACCCCGATTCATCTTTCGCGTCGCCGATGGTCACGCCGTCGACGAATGCATGCAGAATCACAGCGGATGCACCATCCAGCGCAGACTTCAGCTCTCCGCTCGCTTTCGCCTTCAACGCTGCGCCCGCCGGAGAATCGAGCGACATCCACCGGGCGCTCGGCACCGGAATGTTGAAGTCTTTGGCCAGGTTGTACGCCAAGGCCGTCTTGTCCGCGGCGTCTGCGATCTTCAGCACGATCGACGACTCGCCCTCGGACACGCGGTAGGCGCCTTCGGCGCCGCCGAGCCTCTCGATCACGATGTTCCCGGTGAAGTCAGGATTGTCGATCGTGAGCAAACGCTGCAGCGATGCTGGCGGCCCTGGGCTGATCGCATTGCGATGAGGACGAGTTCTCAGCAGCGTCGCAGCACGGCGGTTTCCGACCGCGGTTTGGAGGGCGGCAGCGCGTGCAATGTCATGCGATCGGGCCCGAGACTCGGGTCGTCGCGGACTCGCGTGCGCACTCGTCTTGACCAAGGTCGACCGCATCGGTCCTCCACCGCTCCGTCGTAGCCAAGATTGAGCTCCGATGCAACGAAGCGCCGGGCGTCTGCACGAAAGACTGCCCTCGCGGTCCTTCGGACCCATCTGCTCAGACGAAGAGGCGTTCCAGGGCGGCGTAGTCTGCGAGGGTGAGGGTCGTGTCGAGATCGACCGCCGTCGAGTTCGAGAAGACCGTGTCGACGCTGCCTCCGATGCTCAAGGCAGCGATCTCAACGGGCGATGATCGCTCGATGCGCCGCACGACCTGGGCGAAGTGCTCGGCCAGATAGAACGACTGGCCGTTGGCCTGGGCGGTTCCGGATTCTGCGGGCGCGCCGTCGGACACGACCACGAGAAGTCTGCGCGGTTCGGGTCTGGCCAGCAGCCGCTGATGGGCCCAGACGATGGCCTCGCCGTCGATGCTCTCCCGGAAGTGCCGGGTGACAGTCATTGCGGCCAGCGACGCGCGGGCGCGCCGCCAAGGCGTCTCGGCGTCCTTGTAGATGATGCGAGCCAGGTCGGCGACTCGACCCGGGCCCTCGGGTCGACCTGCGGCTTTCCAGTCGGCGAGCGACTGGCCGCCACTCCACGAGTCCGTCGTGTGCCCGAGGATCTCGTTGGTTACACCGGCGAGATCGAGGGCCCTGCTCAGTGTGTCGGCGAGGACGGCGAGCGTCTCGTAGCGATGCGCCTTCATCGACCCCGAGTTGTCGAGCAACAGCGTGACGGCGGTCGTGTTCGAGCGGACATTCTGGGGTCGGCGGAAGAGATGCTGCGGATCCACCTGACCCACCAGCTGAGCGAGTCGACGTCCGTCGACGTAGCCCTCGGGCTGGGCGAACTCCCAGCCGGTCGGTGTGAAGGTCGAGAACAGCCGACGCAGGCGGAGCCCCAAGCGCTGCGCGCTGATCGCCTGGGCACGAATTCGGTCATCGAACTCGTGGCGAGCCCGCCGGAGGATGGAGTCGAGGTAGAGCTCTTCGCCTCGCCTCGTAACGTCGTGATCACGCGTGAAGACTTGGTATCCGCCGAGCTCATCAAGCGCTTGGAGCTCATCGATGTCGGCCAAGAACGTGTCCGGCACGCCGTCGTCGCTTCCCTGACCGTCAGCGTCGAGCCAATCGGCCGGCACGAGCATGCGATAGCGGGCGGCATCGTCCTCACCGGCCTCGCCCTCGTGGGTGGTGTCGGCGGCCATCTCGGCGAGCAGCCGCGCCATCTCCCTTGCCGGCTCAGCGAAGGCTCGTTGATCGTGGCGGGTTTCGGAGATCCGCTTGAGGGCATGGCCGACGAGTCGTCCCAACCGAGCGCGGGGACCCTCGATGATCGAGTCGACTTCCTCGCCCGTCAGGCCGAGGCCAAGGCGGGCTCTGGCCATGTGCGTCAGCGTGTAGATCTGCAGTCCGACACCACTCTCCGCCACACCGTCCGCACGGGCGTTGCGGCACCACGCATCGGTCACGGCGGCAAGGTTGGCTCGGACGCCCGGGAGATCTGGTGCGAGCGACTGGCACCGGAGCTGTTCGAGAATGTCGAACACGACCCGTTCGATCGGATCGTGGGGGCGCAACCGTCGGTGCAGATCGGCGTCGTTGTGGCGGAGCACCATGGCCATGGCGTCGGCGAGGCCGCGAGCTGTCGCCTCGCCCCGGTCGCCGGCGAGCGTGAGATAGGGCGAGTTGACCGGCGAATAGCCGGCCTTGGTTCGAAGTTGTGCGCCACGCAGCTCAGCGGACGCATCGCCGCTCACGGCCCGCAGGCCGGCCGCCCGCATGCGATCCTGCGAGCGGGTGGTGTTCATGGCTCGGTGGGGTCGAGGTTGCGCCCGAAAGCGCGTTGCCAATACTCGGCGAAGACCGCCCGTTCGGCCTCGTCGCTCTTGTTGAGGAATGACAACTCGAACGCGGTTTGCTCGTCGCCGAAGATGGCGGCGTTGTCGGCCCAGCCGATCACGGTGCGGGGCGACATGACCGTCGAGACATCGCCGGCCGCAAACCCCACGCGGGTCATGGCGGCGACGGCGATCATCTTCTCGACCAGGTTCGGGTCGGCGTCGGGCACGCGAGCAAGCACGATCTCGGCCTCGGCTTCGGGAGCCAGGTAGTCGAGCTTGGTGACGATGTTCCAGCGGTCGACTTGGGCCTGGTTCAAGACGTTGGTGCCGTGATACAGCCCGGTGAGATCGCCCAGGCCGACCGTGTTCGCCGTGGCGAAGATCCGAAAACTCGGATGCGGTGTGAGCACCTGGTTTTGGTCGAGCAGCGTGAAGCGGCCCTCGCGCTCCAGAATTCGTTGGATCACGAACATGACGTCGGGGCGCCCGGCGTCGAGCTCATCGAAGACGAGGGCAACGCCACGCTGGATCGCCCATGGGAGTACACCCTGCTGGAACTCGGTGACCTGGAGGCCCTCGCGGACGACGACCGCGTCGCGCCCGACGAGGTCCATTCGCGTGATGTGACCGTCGAGGTTGACCCGAACGAGCGGCCAGTTGAGCCGAGCCGCGACCTGCTCGAGGTGCGTCGACTTACCCGTGCCGTGAGCACCCTGCACCATCACGCGCCGGTCGTGGAGGAATCCGGCGAGGATCGCCGCGGTCACCTGCGGGTCGAAGCGATAAGCGTCGTCGACCGGCGGAACGTGTTCGGCCAGCTCCGGATCGGGCACATGGACGCGCACGTCCATCCCGCTCTCGAATCCGAACAGCTCCAGGGTCGTCGTCATGGCGGCTTCACGCTATCGAGGTGCTTTCGTCAACAGCGGTGTGAGGCGATCGACCGTACGACCTGCATCGAGACGATCCGCTTGACATCCATTTGAGCATCTGCTCAAATAGCCGCATGGCTCCACGACAGCCAGCGATGGTGACTCCGGTGGATCCCCCGAGGGCACGGCGCGATGCATCAACCGTCTCGTATGGCCGACTGGTCGCAATCGAACTCGGGCGTTCCATCTGGCGCGTCGTCGCTTGGAGCCTCGTGGGCGCAGCCGCGAGCGTTGCCTCGGTCTTCATGATCGGAGTGCTCGCGATCTTCGTCCTGTGGCTCGTCGGCCTGACCGCGGTCGTCGCGCTTGCGGTCAGCGTCGTGTACGCGCTGTTCGAATGCCTCGACGAACAGCGCCTGCGCTACAAACACGCCGCACGCTTGCGCCAACGCTTCTGATCGCGCCGCCCGAGCGAAGCGAAGCTGCGATTGCGAGTGACGTATCCGCAGAGCAGCCCGAGCGAAGCGAAGCTGCGATTGCGAGTGACGTATCCGCAGAGCAGCCCGAGCGAAGCGAAGCTGCGATTGCGAGTGACGTATCCGCAGA
>JBCCIC010000010.1:0-202380 GCA_039028435.1 Actinomycetota bacterium
CCGTTACTCACCCCCCCCCCCCCCCCCAACGGTGATTCAACTTGGCCCCGTTTTTTTTTCTACACACGTGCGGTTTGCCCAAACGACATCGGTGCCAGGTTTGATGTCGTTCAGGCGTCGACGGGGATGACGGCTTCGAGTGCGGTGACGAGGCTTTGGACCTCGATCGGTTTGGACAGGTACGCGTCCATACCGGCCTCGAGGCACTGCTCACGATCCCCGGTGAGCGCGTTGGCCGTCAGTGCAACGATCGTCGGCTGGCGCGCTTGCTCGATCGATTCGCGAATTGCTCGCGTCGCCGACAGCCCATCCATCTCGGGCATCTGCACATCCATGAGCACGACGTCATAGGTGTTCGCCGTGACCGCATCGAGGGCAAGTCGCCCATTTGCCACGAGCTCGACCGTGTAGCCGAGCCGTCCGAGCAACGCGCCTGCGACCTTCTGATTCACCACGTTGTCCTCGGCGACCAGGATCCGAAGCGGCTTCCGTTCAGCGAGCGATCCGTCCAGGGACTCGACGGTGGCGCGCTCCTGGGATGGCGCGGTCGACAGGAGCACGCTGCTCAGGACATCCCGCAACGTCGCCGGATTGGCCGGCTTGGCCAGCTGGGCCGCGAACACCTCGTCGCCGCCTTCGCGTCGCCCCAGCGAGGTCAGGAGCACGATCGGGAATCGCGAACGGCGCCGAACCTCGACCGCGAGTTCGTGTCCATCCATGCCGGGCATCTGCATGTCGAAGATGGCGACATCGGGTTCGAACCCGCCGGCCAGCACATCGAGTGCATCGGCACCGCACTCCGCGGTCTCGACCTGCATCTCCCACGCTCCAAGCTGGCGTTCGAGGATGCGTCGATTCGTCGCGTTGTCGTCGACGATCAGGATCCGCCGGTGCCGCAACGCTCCGATCTTCTCGTCGACATCGACGTCTTCGTCAACCTCGGCTGCTCGGAGGTTCAGCACGGCGGTGAACGTCGATCCCACGCCGAACTCGCTCTCGACATGGATGGTGCCACCCATCAGCTCCGCGAGTTGGCGGGTGATGGTAAGCCCGAGGCCCGTGCCGCCGAAACGACGCGTGGTCGAAGTATCCGCTTGGGTGAAGGATTCGAAGAGGGCGCTGAGTCGTTCACGCTTGATGCCAATGCCGGTATCTCGAACGGCGATGGCGATGCGATGACGCGTGCCGGAAAGACGATCGGCGGTGACGGTGACCTCGATCTCACCGGCCTCGGTGAACTTCGCCGCATTGCTCAGCAGGTTGTTGAGAATCTGACGGATGCGCACGACATCGCCGACCATGGTTCGCGGCACCGAATCGCGCACGTCGTAGGCCAGCTCGATGGCCCGATCCCCGATGGACACCGCGCTGAGCTCGAGCGCATCGGCGATCACCGACCGGATCTCGAATGGGTAGCTCTCGATCTCGAGCTTCCCGGCCTCGATCTTGGAGAAGTCGAGGATGTCGTTGATGACAGCGAGCAGTGTTTCACCGCTCGAGCGAATCGTCGTCAGATAGTCACGTTGTTCGGGGTCGAGGCCGGTATCGGCCAACAGGCTGGTCATGCCGATCACACCGTTCAACGGCGTCCGAAGCTCGTGACTCATGTTGGCGAGGAACTCGGACTTCGCCCGACTGGCATCGAGGGCCTCTTCGGCCTCGCGCCGGGCGAGGAACGCTTCGCGCAGCCGATCCTCGGTGATGCTCTCCGCCATCTTGCGGGCCTCGCGCTCACGTTCCAGCCGCCGTTCGAGCCGTGCGATGCGCTTCGTCAGATCGTCGCCATCAGACTGGGCACCGCCACCAGCCCGCAGTAGGGACATCTCGGGCCCCACGGTCACGCTCAGCCGCCGCCGATCGGGCCGAGGGACACGACGTCGATGAACACCTCGCCATCGGAGGTCGCGGGGTGCCGGGTGACCTGGAGTTCCTCGCCGAACCGGTCGCCAACGCCGTGGACCAAGCCTTCGGCGAGCGGATCGAGCTGGCGGGGCGATCGATAGCCCATGCGCAGACCGCCGCCGGGCAGGTCGCTGTAGGTGAATTGAGGAGGCTGGGCGTCTTCGTAGAGCTTCATCACCTCAACGTGGATGACATCGTGGATCATGCCGAGCATGTCGTAGGCACAGGTGGCCTCTTCGAGCAGCGTGGGAACCCGGTCGGCCAAATGGCGGAGCGCCTTTCGACCGACGGCGATCATGACCTCCTCCGCGGATAATCCCGTCGCTTCGGTGGCCGCCACGACGAGCGCAACCAGATCCGAGTCCGGATAGGTGCCGACCGAGCTGTAGACGCCGCCGAGGCCGGCGGCGTCGAGCAGGTCGTCCCAGGTGTCTTCATCGAAGAGTTCGATGACGGCTTCTTGCGCGGCGTTGAAAATGACGCCCTTCACGGGCACCTCCAGGGCGGGACACGAGTGCACCTCCCTTTCGGTACTTTTGTATCAAATGTAAGTCGAACGACTCGAAAGTCTGCTCGTCGCCCGATCAGCCCTGATTTCGGTGGAAGACGACCTTGCGCAGGATGTCGCCCGGGGTCATACGTCCGATCGGTCCCGTGGAGTACACCGCGTTGTTGATCGTGCCCTCGGGCGTGACGAGGAAGCCGGTCGCGTGGAGGAAGTTCCGGTCGCCGGTCTGGCGGAACGCACCGGTCGCGGCAGCGACAGCGGCGGCATCGACCTCTGCGTACATCGGGAACCCGACGCGCAGCCCGGCCTTCAACTCGGCGGTCTGCTCGACGCTGTCGACCGAGGCAAAGGCGACCTTGATGTCGGCGTCGATGAACGGGCCGGCGTGGGTGGCGAAGTCAACCAACTGTTGACGGCAGTACGGTCACCAGTGCCCTCGGTAGAACTGCACCACGCCCCAGTGCCCGGCAAGGGTCGCGGTGATGTCGACGTCGTTGCCCTCGAGATCCTTGGCCGCCAGCGGCGGCAATGTGGCCCCGGTCGGAAGCGGAGAGGTGTCGGTCATTCAGAACTCCCGTTGCAGGTCAGGTTCGATGTAGGTCAGGCGAGCGTGGGGGGCGATCTCACGCACGTTGCGTTCGACCGCGTCGATCGTCTCCGCCAGCGTACGCGTATCGAGCCCCGGGTCGAATTCGACCTTGCCGGCCACCAGCAGTTCCTCCGGCCCGAAGTACTGGGTCCGCAGGTCGACGATGCCGGCAACCCCTTCGGTGTTCTCGATCGCACTGCGAATGGCCCGCATCTTGTCGGGCCGAGCGCCCTCGCCGAGCAGCATCGATCGCATCTCGATGATGAGCACGATGGCGATGACGAGCAACAGGATGCCGATGCTCAAGGTTCCGATGCCGTCCCAGACCGGGGCGTCGAAGGTGTCGGCGATGAAGACCGAGACCATGGCAAACACGAGGCCGGTCATCGCACCGATGTCCTCGAGCAGCACGACCGCGAGCTCGGGCACCCGCGTGCCCCGCACGAACTGCCACCAGGTCTCATCGGACCGCTTGACCCGGCGGGACTCCACGATGGCCGTGCGGAGCGCAAAGCCCTCGGCGACGATGCCGAATCCGAGGATGCAGTAAGCGACGATCGCATTGTCGATCGGGTGGGGGTGCCGGATCTTCTCGATGCCCTCGTACAGGGCGAACCCGCTACCGACCAGGAACAATACGAGGGCCACGACGAAGGCCCAGAAGAACCGCTCCCGCCCGTAGCCGAACTGATGCTCGTCGTCCGCTTCACGCCGGGCTGCCCGACCGCCCCACAGCAGCAGGCCCTGATTGCCCGAGTCGGCGACCGAGTGGATGGCCTCGGCCATCATCGACGACGAGCCGGTGATCAAGAACCCGACGAACTTCGCAACCGCGATTGCCGAGTTTCCGAGCAATGCGGCGATGACGACGCGAGTGCCGCCTCCAGCGGCCATGGCCGACTCCCTTTTCCAACAGACGTTCCGCCCGAGAGTGTACGCGGCCGCACGCTCGGCTGGGAGGGACGCCCACCCGGCGACGGCGGCGAGCGTCAGGCCATCAGATCGGACCGGGTCAGATCGGAACGGCGACGGCGACGGTATTGCTGTCGTAGGACCGCAGTTCGGGGTTGAACGATCCACCGCAGGTGATGAGCGCCAGCTGTGCGTCACCCGTGCGGGCGAAGAGCTCGTCGGGCAGCTCCTCCTTGACGTAGTCGGTGATCGATTCGATCCGATACCGCTGGCTGGTGCCGTCGTCGAAGCCGACGACGACGACGGACCCGACCTCGGCGTCGGCGAGGTGGCGGAACACCCCGTCGACGCCGTCGAAGGCAATGTGTGCGGCCAGAACCGCAGAACCTTCGTCGCCCGGAGTCGGCCCGAACCGATACCACCCAACCTCGTCGGCGGGCGGGACTTCGAACGTTTGGTCAGGGTTGACGCCGACGGCGATTACCGCGGCGTCGACGACATCGATCGCTTCGATGGCCAGCGACACCGGCCGACGACCGTCATGGTCGAGGGCGAGGTCGTCGAACCCAACCTGGGCTGGTGGGAGTCCGGTGTCGCTGAAATCGAGCCCGGGTTCAGACGGAGAGTCGGCGGACGCCGATCCCTCGTCGGGTTCCTGAACCGAGCCTGCCGAATCGTTGTCGACAAGGGAGCCCGAGGAGGACTCCGGAGCCTCCGACTGGGGGGAGGTCGAAGACTCCGGTCCATCCTCGGCGACGTCCTCGGAAGAGGACGCCGCCTGCGGCTCCGCCGATGTCACGGCGGCGGAGTCGTCGGGCGTGGCTTCGGACTCGGCAGCGGCGTGCAGGGCCTGGGCGGCACGTTCGGTGACGCTCCCGGCCTCGGCAACGGAGGACGACGCGACGGTCGACGCACACGCTGCGGCGATCAGACCCACGAGGGCGATCAGCACCAGCGAGCGCTTTCGAGACCGACGCTTCGGCGGTTCCGCGGCCACCTCGTCGACATCGGCCCTCGCCCTCGTTGCCGAGACGATCACCCCAAAGAAGGTGAACGCCAGCAACAGACGGTTCGTCGGGCGTCGTCGTGTCGACGGGATGGCCACCGATTCGTCCTCCGTGTCTCGTTCGCTACCGGGTCAGTCGTGTCGCAGTCTCAGCCGTGCTCAGCGGCGAGCGCGGGCGGCGACCGGGACGGCGACGAAGGCCGCCATGGCAACCGCAGCGATGCCGGCAACGGCAACCAGGCCGAGACCGTTGTCCTGGACCGGGGTGTTACCGGTGTTGACGGCGGCCGGTGCGCTGGCCAGGCCCTCGATGCTCTCGGTCAGCACGGTCAGCGAGCCACCGTCGAGCGAGCCCACGGCGTAGACGATGAGGTTTGCACCCTCGGTGATCGGCAGATCGGCCGGGCCGATGACGACCGGCTCACTTGCGCCAGCCGGAACGACCGAAGCAGAGATAGTGCCGGCCGGAAGGTCCACGTCGGCGCCGGCGCCGTTCGGAACGTCGCCGAAGGCAACGTCGCCGTTGGCGAGAATGTCAACCGCAGGAGCGGCTGCGGTGTGGCGGACCGTGAGGCGACCCTGACCGGCAGCGGTCGAGGAGACGTTGTTCTCGAACACGCCGAGCGTCGGGTTGCCATCGGCATCGAGGTGGGCGATGACCGTGTAGTTGCCCGAAGCAGGCAGCGTGACGTCGCCGGCGTCGATGGCGACGGTGTCGGTGCCGGCAGCCTTGACCTGTAGACCCTCGAGGGTCGCACCGGCGAAGCTCGAGAGATCCTGGGTGTCACCGAAGGAGAAACCTTCGAAGACGTTCGAGCCGCCGACGGCCACGTCGACGTCGACATCGGGAATGCCGTGGATCAGGTGGATGCGAGCATCCTGGGCCTGCGCCGGGGTGGCGAAGACGAGTGCAGCTACGGCAAGTGCCGCAAGAGCGGCGAGCAACCTACGCATTGTTAGGTCCTTTCAAGGTTGGATGGCGTTGCTACGACCGCCGACCGAGTTGCGGATGCACTTTTCCGGAGAATTTTTAGTACTAAAGAAAAATCTCGTTGGGATGCATCTAAAACGGCTCCATCATCGAAAATCCTGTGCAATGGCTCTCGCACCGGTCACCGCCGGAATACCAAGGACAACGGTGACACTCTCTCCCGATCCCCACGACGCCGATGACCCGTTCGTCATCGATCACGTCGACGCGGCGTTTCGAGCGGGCACTGAACAAGGACTCGCTGGCGCCTACCAGAAGCATGGCTCGCTGATCCACACGCTCTGCGCTCGTGCGCATCCTGAGGCAGCCGCCGACATCACCCAAGAGGTCTTCCTGGCCGCCTGGCGAGCTCGGGAGCGGTTCGATCCGAGCCGTGGCCCGCTCGCCGCCTGGCTGGTCGGAATCACCAAGAACAAGATCGTCGACGCGTACCGCAAAGACGGGCGTCAGGTGCCCACCGCCCGCGACGATGACGGATCTCGCGTCAAGCGGCTGAGCGACGAACGCCAACCGCTCGACAACTTGGCGGATCGCCTACTCGTCACCGAGGCCCTTGCGACCTTGCCCGAACGGCCCCGCGAGATCGTGCGACTGGCCTTCTTCGAAGATCTCACGCACGAACAGATTGCAGATCAGACCGCCGTGCCGTTGGGTACCGTGAAGAGCGACATTCGGCGTGGTCTCGCCAGACTTCGCCGCTACCTGGAGGCCGCATCATGACTGGTCTCATCCGCGAGGAACCCGTGTTCGACGGCGACGACATCCGTGAGCTGGCCCGCAGCATCGAGCCACACGACTTCGAGCGCATCGCACCGCCCCCGATGGTGTGGAACAACATCCTGGCCGAATTCGAAGTCGAAACGGCCTCCTCGGAAGCCGATGCCCGGCGTCAAGCGCGGCAAAGCGCTCGACCATCGGGCCGCACGTTGATGGCGATTGCCGCAGCAGCCCTGCTGCTTGTCGGCGTGCTCGGTGGCTTGACGCTCCGTGGCGACGACGCCGGCGAGGATCTGCGCGAGCTGGCCGCGGCATCCATGACCGACGTGGACTTGCCGGTGCCGACCGACGAGACCGCCCAGGCCCGGGTCGTGTGCGACGACGATGTGTGCAGCGTCGCCGTCGACCTCACCGGCTTGCCCGACTCGGGCGACGCCGACCTGGAGCTCTGGGTGATCAACGGCGACGTCACCGACATGTACTCACTCGGCTTCGTCACCGAAGCGAACGGCACCTTCGAGCTGCCGTTCGGGGTCACGCCCACGGACTACCCGATCGTCGACATCTCGATCGAGCCCCGCGACGGCGTCGAGGCACACAGCGGCCAGAGCGTGCTGCGGGGCGTCTTCGACGCAACCTAGGAGCCACGGCTCCACCCGCGAGATTCGATACAGGTACCCGGGCCCACGACTGGGTGACCTGCGGCGAAACCAATAGCCTGCGTCCATGGCTCAAGACCCCATGGACGAACTGGCTGCGTGGCTCGACGACAACTGGAATCCCGCGCTGACCGTCGGCGAGTGGTGGCAGCTACTCGCCGACAGCGGCTATGCCAAGCCCTCGCTACCGGAGCATGCCCACGGCAAGGGATGGAGCCAGTCGCAGGAAACCCAGGCAATGCGCCTGATGGCTTCGAAGGACGTGCTCGGCCCACCGCCGGGACTCGGCTACATGCTCGCCGCCCCGACGATCGCGGCCCACGGCAGCCAAGAACAGATCGACCGCTACATCCCGAAGATCCTGAACGGCGAGGAAGCATGGTGCCAGCTGTTCAGCGAACCAGCCGCCGGATCGGACCTCGCCGGGCTGCAGACCAAGGCCGAACGCGATGGCGACCAGTGGCGGGTCGAAGGCCAGAAGGTGTGGACCTCACAGGGCCACGCCGCGGACCTCGGCATGTTGGTCGCCCGCACCGATCCGAGCCAGCCGAAGCACCGGGGTCTGACGTACTTCGTGATGGACATGCACCAGGACGGTGTCGATGTGCGTCCACTCAAGGAGATGACCGGCCGCACCTTCTTCTCCGAGGTCTTCATGACCGACGCGTGGGTGAACGAAGCCGACCGCATCGGTGATCACGGCGATGGCTGGCGCGTCGCCAACACGACCCTGACCGTCGAGCGCACCTCGATCGGAACGGGGTCGACCGGTGTTGCCATGGCCGCTCCCGGCCAGCGCATGAGCAACTTCGGACGAGTCGCCGGCGAGGTTGTGCAGCGGAGCAAGGAAAGCCGCGCCGAAGGACACGCGCCTGGGGTCGGCATGAAGCTGTTCGACCGCTACGTGCAGCTGGGTCGCAAGCTGGGAACGCTCGAGGACCCTTCGCTGCGCGACGATGTCATGAAGCTCTACTCGATGCTGCAGGTCAATCGGCTGAACATGCTGCGTGCCCGGGTCAAGAACCAGCGCACGGGCGGTGAGCCGAACATCGCCAAGCTCTGGAACGGCGAACACCATCGCCAGTTTCGCGATCTCGGCATGCGCATCGTCGGCGCCGACGGCATGTTGGCTGCCACCGCATCGATGACCGACCCAGCGGTCGTCAACGTTGCGCTCAATGCCCAGGCGCCCCCGATTTATGGTGGGACCGACCAGATCCAGAAGAACATCCTCGGTGAGCGCGTGCTCGGTCTACCCAAAGAGCCCGGCTTCGACCGAGACACACCGTTCACCGAGCTACCGAAGAACCAGTAGACGGCGAAGGACTGCCGAGGTGCATCGATGAGCGATCAGCAACCTCCCCCGGGCGCGCCACCGCCACCTCCCGGCGGTTCGACCCCGCCGCCATCACCACCGCAGGCTCCCGGTCCACCGTCGTCACCGGGTCCGTATGAACCGCCACCGGTACCGGGCGGATACGGCGCGCCCCACGCCGCCCCAGCCGCATCGCCATTCCCACCACCGCCACCGGGCGCGGCGATTCCCCCGGCGCCCCATGGCCGCCGTAGCAACACGGCGAAGATCGTTGTGGGTGTCATCCTGGGTCTGCTCCTGTTGATCGGCGGATGCTCGTTGCTGGTCTGGCGCCTCGCAACGGGCCCGATCGACGCCGCCAACGAGTTTCTCGCCGATGTCGCCGCCGAGGACTGGGTCGCAGCCGCCGATCGCCTCGACCGCAGCTGCTTCAGCGATGCCGACGACCTGCCTGCGACGCTGCTCGCCACGTTCGGGCCCGACCTGATCAGCTACAACCTGACCAGCACCGAGGTGCGAAATGGCGAGGGCGCGGCGAGCGGAACGATCACGCGCACCTCATTCGGCGAGCAGTCCATCAACTTCGCCATGACGAAACCGGGCGACGACTGGCTGGTCTGCGGCATCCGGTTCTGACCGCTGACCTGGGCTGGGGCCGAGCTCAGATCAGAGCGAGTAGATCCGCCTGGCGGTTCCGGCGAGCATGGCCGCACGGTCGTCTGGCGAGTCCTCGGCGCACAGCTTCTTGGCGGCGTTCCACCACGTCACGTAGTTGATCGAGAAACGGTCGACGGGGAAGTTGCTCTCGAACATGCAGCGGTCGGGGCCGAAGCACTCGATCGTGTGGCGATACCAGCGGCGATGCGCGTCGACGATCTCGTCGCTGTCCGCCGGTCGGTCTTGCTGATGCCAGCCATAGCCATTGTCGGGCATCGCCAAACCACCGATCTTGGCGACCGTGTTGGGTAGGGCGGCGATGGCCGCGATGTCGTCCTTCCAGCCCTCGAAGATCTCGTCGAGCCGACCCTCGAACCGTCCCACGCCGAGTGGTGTGCCGAAGTGATCGAGGACCATCGTCGTGTCGGGGCAGGCTTCGGCCAGGTCTCGGAACGCCGCGTTCTGATGGTGGTAGTGCCAGCTGTCGTAGGTCAGGTTCCGCTCGCCGAGTCGGCGGACGCCACGACGGAAGTCGGGGTGTTCGGACAAACCCTCCGGGGCTCGACCGGGGATGCGTAGTGCGGGGTCGTCCTCGCGAGCGATCGCGTGGCGAATGCCGCGGAAGCGACCGCGTCCGGCGTCGATGTGTGCGTCGAGAATCTCATCGAGGTCGAGGCGGCGCAGGTCGGTGTTCGCCACGATGCCGAGCATCTCCGGATGGCCTGCTGCGACGCCCTGCTCGGCGCGTTGGGCGACGAAGTCCGTCTCACCAACCGAGCGCAGTTGCTCGGGCCCACTGTCGCGATAGGCGGCACCGCATTCGACGAAGACGGTGCCGACGATCCGATGCCCGGCCGTTGTATCGGCGTGCAGATCATCGAGGTCGTAGGGCAGGCCACCGCCCGGCGGCCAGAGGTGGTGGTGCGGATCGATGATCTCGAGGTCGGGCTCGACGATGTCCTCGTCGACGAGGGCCAACCACTCCGGACTTCCTGCGCGCATACCCCATCGTGGCAGAGCAAACACCGCCACGCGTAGCGAGCGACGCGCGCGACGCGTGGCCGGCGGTGTAACGATCGGTGCCAGGCACCAAGCCGCATCACCAATCCGCAGAGCAGCCCAAGCGAAGCGAAGCGGCGATTGCGAGCTAAAAGAGCCGTTGGGTGCCGGACTCGTGGTCGAGGAGCCATTGCTTGGTGGCGAGGCCGCCGCCGAAGCCGACGAGCGAGCCGTCGGATCCGACGACACGGTGGCACGGCAGCACGATCGGCAGCGGGTTGCGGCCGTTGGCCGCTCCGACAGCCTGAGCCGCGCCTGGTTTCCCGATGCGGCGGGCTTGCTCGCCGTAGCTGATGGTCTCGCCGTGTGGGATCGTGGTGAGCGACCACCAGACAGCCCGTTCGAAGTCGCCTCCGGTCACGTGCATCGGCAGTTCGAATGTCGTGCGCTCGCCGGCGAAGTACTGCGCGAGCTGCGTTGCGGCTCCGGCCAGCACGGGGTCCGACGGGGCTTCGGGAAGCTCACCGGCGTCGAGCCCCAGGTCGGCCAATGTCTGACCGTTGAAGAGCACATGGCGCAAGCCATCGTCGTCAGCCACCAACGTCAGCTCGCCGATCGGCGACGACACCGAGCACCAACACAACTCACTCATCTCACTCACCCGAGCGCCAGTCTCACCGACCGCACGTAGCCCGATGGAATCGCGCCGGCTCGCGCAGACCGTTCGAGCTCGGCGAGCGACATGGTCCGCACTGCCGAGTGTTCATCAGAGTGCAGGAGCACGTCTGGCTTCGGGGCGCTGCATCGAAAGGTGAGGATCACCACTCGCTTGCCGGCGACGTCGTAGATCCACGTGTCGAGCAGATCGCCCACCTCGATCTCGACGTCGAGCTCTTCGCGAAACTCGCGCTTGACGGCGTGCGCGGGGCTGGCATCGTCGGGTTCGAGGCGCCCACCCGGGAGCTCCCACTCGTCGCGTTCGTTTCGCAACACGACGACCTCGCCGCCCCAGGCCAGAACGCCCTTGACCGAGATCGGCCAACGTGGTCCGCCGGGGTCGTCCATCGGCCCACGCTAGCGAATCCGGTTCTGCCGAACCGTCGGTGCTATCCATGGCGCATGGGTCCGCCGAACATCGTCATCATCGTCGCCGATCAGCTTCGGGCCGATGCGGTCGGCGCCTTCGGCAGCCCGGTCGCCACCACGCCAAACCTCGATGACCTCGCGGCGCGAGGGGCTCGATTCACCAACGCCTTCGTGCAGCATCCGGTGTGCTCCCCGAGCCGGGCGTCGTTCCTCACCGGCTGGTATCCGCACACTCGAGGTCATCGCACGCTGACGCATCTGCTTCGACCCGAGGATCCGAACCTGCTCAAGACCCTGAAGACCAACGGCTACCACGTGGCCCACGTGGGCATGCGTGGCGACACGTGGGCGCCGGGCGGCACCGAGGCCAGCTGCGACGAGTACGGCTGGTCCGAGCCGCCGACCCTCCGCATGCCTGACGTCAGCGCGACGATGCACGCCGACGATCCGATGGCACGAGCGTTCTACGCGGGGCGCCTCGAGGACGACTTCGACTTCGACGAGGCCTGCGCCCGCACCGCCGAGGCCTGGCTCGCTCGACGTCCGACCGATCGACCGTGGTGCCTCTATGTGCCGCTCATCTTCCCGCACTGCCCGTTCGCCACGACCGACCCGTGGTTCTCGATGCACGAACGGTCAGCGATGCCGGACCCAGCGCCTGCGGCCGCGCAGGGCCACGAACCGCTGTACATGGCCGCACTTCGATCCCTCTATGGGACCGATCGGTTGACGCCCGGTGACTGGGCCGAGATCGCTGCGACCTACCACGGCATGGTGTCGCGTTGCGATGCACACGTCGGCCGGATTCTCGACGCCGTGGGAACCGAACTCGACGAGACGCTCGTGCTCTTCTTCAGTGATCACGGCGAGTACCTCGGCGACTACGGGCTGATCGAGAAGTGGCCGTCGGGACTCCACGACTGCCTGGTGCGGGACCCGCTCATCATGGCGGGACCGGGCATCGGTCCCGGCACCACGATCGAGGCGATGGTGGAGATGATCGACCTCGTGCCGACGGTCCTCGACACCGCGGGCATCGAGGCTGACTACACGCACTTCGGGCGCAGCCTCGTGCCGCTACTGGCGGACCCGACGGCCGACCATCGCGCCTACGCGTTCAGTGAAGGCGGCTTCCTCGTCGAGGAAGCGCACCTGTTGGAAACGCCGGGCTTTCCCTACGACCTCAAGGGGCAAGCCCAACGCGACGACCCGGCCTCGGTCGGCAAGGCGGTATCGGTCCGATCGCCGGACTGGACCTATGTGTGGCGCCTGTATGAACCGCCCGAGCTCTACGACCGCGCGAACGACCCCATGGAGTTGCACAACCTGGCCGGCGATCCCGCCAACGCTGCCATCGAACGCGAGCTGCACGACGCCATCCTCCGATGGTTCGTGGCTACCGGCGACGTCGTGCCGTGGGAGGCCGACCCCCGTTTCCCACGCATCGATCTACCCCGGCCAGGCCAGCCGATCGAAGCCTGAAGTCGTCGTGCCCCGCCGTCGATCAGGCGGCCGGGCGCTTGTGCATCATGGCGTTGCGCACCGCCGCGCAGACCAGCACGTCGTTCTGGTTGTAGCCGCGGTGCACGATCTTGACGATGCCGCGATCAGCGCTGGACTTGGACTCACGCGCCTCGAGCACCTCGCTCTCGACCCGGATGGTGTCTCCGTGGAAGACCGGCGCGGGAAACGTGACTTCCTCGAAGCCGAGATTCGCGACCGTCGTGCCGTGCGTCAGGTCGTGCACGGAAATCCCGACGACCAGGGCCACCGTGAACATCGAGTTGACGATGACCTGGCCGAACTGCGTGGTCGACGCGTAGGCGGCATCGAGATGGAGTGGCGCGGGGTTCATCGTGGCGACGGTGAACTGCACGTTGTCGCTCTCCGTCACCGTGCGGGTCAAGGGGTGCTTGACCACCAGCCCCACTTCGAGCTCCTCGAACCACATGCCCTTGGGGATGATCTCGCTCATGAACGGTCCTCAGGGTCGATGCCAGCCGCAACCAGGATCTGACGGGCCTGTACCGCAAGTGGCTCGTCGACCATCTGGCCTTCGAAGTCGATGGCGGCCACCCCCGACGCGAGCCCGATCTCGTAGGCGGCGAGCATGCGTAGGGCGCGATCGACCTCTTCCTCGCTCGGGAGGAAGCCACGATTCGCCAACTCGACCTGCGCTGGATGGATGCAGAGCTTGCCCTTGAAGCCCATCGCCCGAGCTTCGGCGGTCTCACGGGCGAAGCGGTCGTTGTCGCGGAAGTTGGCGACGATCTGGTCGATCACCGGCTTGCTGGCGAGGCGACCGGCGAGCGCCACGGCCGACCGTGCGTAGTGGACCTCGACATTGCTCTCGGTCCGGATGCCACCCAGGTCGGCGATGTAGTCCTCGGCCCCGAAGTACGCACCGATCACTTGGGGGTGCTGAAGCAGGGCACGCGCATCGGCTACACCCATGCCGGTTTCGAGACCGGCGATCACGCCGAGGTGGCCGATGTCCGCTGCGGCGAGGGTCTTGGCCACGAGGTCGAGACCGTCGAGGCTCTCGACCATCGGAATGACCACACCGTCGAGCTTCTCGTGTAACCCGTAGGCGATGTCGTCGCGGAACCACGGCGTGCCGGGCGGGTTCACCCGCACGAACACCTCGCTCCCCTGACCCATGATCCGGGGCGCCAGCTCCATGGCGTTGGAGCGCCCCGCCGCCTTCTGACCCATCGGGGTGGCGTCTTCGCAGTCGATGACCACGCCGTCGGGGTCACTCCGGGTGAGCTTTGGAATCATGTCGTCGCGCACCGCGGGCGCAAAGAGCAGTGATCGCAGTCGTGCAGCAGGCTTCGGCTCCATGATGTTTCCGAGGCTACTTGCTGGGTGTTGGCGGGCCGGAGAGGTCAGCGCTGCAGCTCGTCGAGGAAGTCGCTGAGACCGAGCTCGCGGTGCGGGGCCGACAGGCGCACCGAGTCGAGCCCGTGGTACGCGGCCACACATCCGTTGGCCCAGAACGTCGGCGACGCAGACAACGGAACCCAATCGTAGAACTGCGGCGAGTCCCACCAGAACGATGACGGCTCGACGACAACCGCCCGGTCGACGCTCAGCTCGATGGCCTCGTCGAAGCGCATCGCGTTGGTGCGCTCGCCCACGACCTGCACGGAGATCGCACCAAGGCTGAGCACCAATGCTGCGAGCAGGACCGCTGCGCCCGGTCGGCGGGCAAGGAGTGGGCGTATGGCGATGACGACGATCGCGGCGGCGAGCGCAGCCGCCGGCAAGTAGGCCCGTTGCGCAGGGATGATCCCGACCGTGAACGCTGCTGCGTCGAGGATGACGATCACCGTCAGCCAGAGCAATACGCGGATTGACGGCGTCTGCTCCTCGATGTCGGAGCCCTGCGAGCCGGTACGAGCGGGCTCGGTCAGGTTGGCGATGGCGAAGGCCAGCACGGCCAGGAGCACGCACCCCACCGTCTGGTACCGATCGAGCGCACCTCCGCCCGCAGCGACTGCGGCGAACCCGCCGCCGACGGTGATGGCGGCGAACGCCGACCGACGAAGCACATCCCCCTCATCGTTCTGCAGACGGTCCCGAGCGACCAGCGCGACCGTTGCGACCGCAGCAACCAGAACCAGGTAGTTGGTCTGGTCGACCGCCCACCCAAGCAGGAGCAGGTGATGTCGCAGGACCTCGACCAGGTCACCGGTGAAGACCGACTCGACGATCGACCCGAGCGACCGATGGCTCGGGATCTGATCCGCCCGAGCTTGGGTGCCGGGAGCAAGGTAGAGGGTCGTGAATCCGAGCGCGTACGCGAGTGCGGGCAGTTCGTAGCGCAGAGCGAGGGGCCGTCCGGACCGTCGCCGACGGAGGAGCAGCGCAGCGTGGATGAGCACACCGAGCGCGCCGAGATCGAAGCTGCCCATGCCGGCCAAGAACGACACGACGATGAAGCCGGCAACTGCCAAGGGCCCGAGTCGATCGAAGCTTGACGCCGGCTCACGATCGCGGAGTCGGAACGCGAGGAAGTGCACCGCGATCAGCAAGAGTGACCATGAGTAGTTCACTGCTCCTGACCGCCATAGGAACACCGCACCGAAGGGCGTCGCCAGAGAGACCAGAACGAACAAGGCGATCACCGTCAGGGCGTCGAGGGTGGTCCGGCCCGGCCGGCCGTAGATCAAGCGGAACCCGACGACGGCCAGGCCCATCATCACGAGGGCATTCAGCAGGTCGAAGACCGCACCGTCCAAGTGGCGTCCGCCGAGCAACATCAACAACTCACCGGTCCTGGCCGTCCAGTTGCGGAACGAGTGCGAGGCGGCACCGAACAGCCCGCGCGTCGAGGACGAGACCAGATGACAGAAGTCGTCGGACACCAGCGGGAAACCGAGGCTGAGGACGAACGTGATGATCGTAAGGCCAGCGATCGTCCACGTGAAGGGTGACCCCGGTGCCCGTCGAATCGGCGCGTTGAGGTTGTGGTCGGATCCGGACGGGTCGCCTTCGGTTAGTTCCGCCGAGCTCATGTCAGTCGTCGACGAATCGCAGACGGGTCACTGCTCCACCGTACGGCACCGTGGCTGTACGCGATGCACGTGGTTGGTGGTGGCGGTCGGAGAAATCACTCGGAGAATCTCCTCTGGGAGCATCAAACCTGGCACCGATGTCACTTCGGCGACATCAAACCTGGCACCGATGTCACTTCGGCGACATCAAACCTGGCACCGATGTCACTTGGGAAGTCGGCTTGGCGAACGACAGCACCCAGCACGCGCCGCCTTGACGCGCCGGCCCGCTAGTCGGTTGCCTCGCCGTCTTCAGCGCTGTCGGCGAAGGTCACCAACGGTTGGGCCGTCGTCACCTGGTCGCCAACCGAGACCAGGACATCCTCCACCGTGGCGGCACCATCGGCCTTGAGGCTGTGCAGCATCTTCATCGCCTCGATCACCACCAGGACCTGATCGCCGACGACCTCGTCTCCCGGCGAAACGTGGACCTCAGTGACCGCAGCTGGGAACGGCGCCATGAGCGCAGCACCGGTTCCCGATCGACCCGATGCGCCGGCCGCCCACAGCTCGGTTCGCGGCACCGACTCGAAGAACTGGGTGTGGCCCTCGGCCGTGAACGCCACCGCCTGGTTGTCGACGCTCGCCGTCCACCCATCGATCGGCGGAGCGCTCGCCCGATCGTCCGGGCCGAGGACGACCTCGTGCAGCTCGCCTGACGCGTCACGTACGCCCTGCACGTGCGCGGACCCGTGCGGTGTGAGCGAGAACCCGTCGACGGATCCCCAGACCGACACCTCTTCACCGCGATTCAGCGCTTCGAGCAGTCGGACCGCGGCGACCGGATTCATGTCGGGCATCGCGGGAGGATCGATCTCATCGAGGAATCGCGTCGTGACGCGCCCGTCAACGATCTCGGGCTGATCGGTCAGCCAATAGTGGAAGCCGGTGGTCGTCTCGAGCCCAGCGATGATCAGGTGATTGAGGGCGAAGCGCAGACGGGCCAATGCGTCGGCACGATCACTGCCATGCACGACCAGCTTGGCGATCATCGCGTCGTAGTCCGGGGTCACGTCGACGCCCACCTCGAGGGCTGATTCCCAGCGGACATCGGGTGGAACGTCGAGCAACCGAACCGTCCCAACCGCCGGGATGAAGCCGGCGTCGGCCCGCTCTGCCGTGATCCGGGCCTCGATCGAATGACCAGAGGGCTCGACCTGAGACAGGTCCGGCAACTCGTCGCCTTGGGCGACCTGGAACATGAGCTCGATGAGGTCGAGACCCAGCACCTCCTCGGTGACCGGATGCTCGACCTGCAGGCGTGTGTTCATCTCCAGGAAGAAGTAGTCGCCGGTCTCGTCGTCGACGATGAACTCGACGGTCCCCGCGGAGTCGTAGTCGACGGCGGCAGCGAGCCGTACTGCTGCCTCGTGGAGGCCTGCCCGGGTCGCATCGGGAAGGTTCGGAGCCGGCGCTTCCTCGAAGAGCTTCTGGTAACGCCGCTGCACGGAGCATTCACGCGTGCCGAGGTGGTAGACGTTGCCGTGCCGGTCACCGATCACCTGCACCTCGACATGGCGGGGGCGCTCGATGTAGCGCTCGACGATCACCGCGTCGTCGCCGAACGATCGATCGGCTTCAGCACGGGCCTCGGTGAGGGCGCCGGCGAAGTCCTCGGCGCTGCGGGCGATACGGATGCCCTTGCCCCCGCCTCCGGCCGACGCCTTGACCAACACCGGGAAACCGATTCGCTCGGCGGCCGCGGCGAGCGCGTCGTCGTCCTGGGAATCGGCGAACCCCGGGATAAGCGGAACGCCGGCGGCCTCCGCGATCTCCCGAGCGTGGATCTTGGAGCCCATCTGGGCCACGACCTCGGGACGCGGCCCGACCCAGGTCAGCCCGGCCGCGATGACCGCATTGGCGAAGTCCGCGTTTTCGGCGAGGAAGCCGAACCCCGGATGCACCGCGGTCGCGTCGGAGGAGTGCGCCGCCTCGACGATGGCGACCTGGTCGAGATACGACGGAACCGAAACCGTCTTCGAGTGCTGCAATGCGTGCTCGGACCCGGAGTCTCCCTCGACCCAGATCCCGACGGCATCGTGGCCGAGCCGGAAACACGTGCGCTCGATGCGGCGGGCGATCTCGCCTCGGTTGGCGATGAGAACCTTCATCAGCCCTCCCCTCACATCCGGTACACCAGGCCGGGACCTGGCGCTGGCTCGTCTTGGCGGGCGGCGAGGCTCAGGCACAAGCCCAGGGCGTCGCGAGTGTGAACCGGGTCGATCAGACCGTCGTCCCACAGCCGACTCGTCGCGTGGTACGGATCGCTCTGCGTCTCATACTGCTCGCGGATCGAGCGGGCGATCTCGGCCAGTTCGTCCTCGCTCGTCTCGGCGCCCTTCATCCCGGCTCGGCGGATGTCGACCAGCACCGTCTCGGCGGTGTCGGCCGCCATGGTGGCGATCCGAGAGTTCGGCCACGCGAACAGGAACCGGGGCGCAAAGCCACGCCCACACATGCCGTAGTTGCCCGCGCCGTAGCTCCCGCCGATCAGCACCGTGTACTTGGGCACGGTCGCATTGGCGACGGCGGCGACCATCTTGGCGCCGTTCTTGGCAATCCCGCCGGCCTCGCTGTCGGAGCCGACCATGTACCCGCTCGTGTTCTGCAGGAAGACCAGCGGGATGCGCCGCTGCTCACACAACTCGATGAAGTGCGCCGCCTTGAGCGCCGACTCGCTGAAGATGATGCCGTTGTTGGCGATGATGCCGGTCAGGTGGCCGTGGATACGCGCGAAGCCGGTCACGATCGATTCGCCCCATTCGGGTTTGAACGCGGCAAACCGGCTGCCGTCGACCAGGCGGGCGATGATGTCGACCGCGTCGAACGGGATCCGGTCGTCGGCACTCACGATGCCGTACAGCTCCTCGATCGGATACGCCGGCTCCTCGCTCGGCTGCCAATCGAACCAGGGCTGTCGATCGGTGATTCGCCGCTGATTCACGGTCTCGCAGATCTCCCGGAGCTTGCCGTAGGCCTCGCGCTCGGTCTGGGCCAGATAGTCGCTTACCCCGGACACCCTCGTGTGTTTCACCGCCCCGCCGAGTTCGTCCTGATCGACGATCTCGCCGAGGGCCGCCTTCACGATCGGCGGGCCTCCGAGAAAGATCCGACCGATCCCTTCGACCATGATCACTTCGTCGGACAACGCTGGCACGTACGCGCCGCCGGCGGTGCACGGCCCCAGCACGACCGAGAGCTGCGGAAGCCCCTGCGCCGACATGCGAGCCTGGCGGTAGAAGCCGCCACCGAAGTGATCCTTGTCCGGGAAGATCTCGTCTTGCAGGGGCAGAAACGCGCCGCCGGAATCGACGAGATAGATGACACCAAGGCCGTTCTCGAGGGCGATGTCCTGGGCCCGAACGTGCTTCTTGATCGCCGTCGGGACCAGCGAACCGCCCTTGACCGTCGCGTCGTTGGCGATGAACACCCAGGGCACGCCGTGCACCAGGCCGATGCCGGTCACGATGCCGGCGCCGGGCACCTCGTCGTCGTACTTCCCCCAGCCGGCGAGGGTGGAGAACTCGAGGAAGGGCGTGTGATTGTCGGTGACCAGGTCGATGCGATCGCGCACCAAGACCTTGCCCCGGCTGTGGTGGCGTTGGATCGATCGCTCGCGCCCTCGGCCACCATCGATCGCGAACTGTTGGCGCTCGCGGAGCGTGTCCACGAGCTCGTGATAGGCGGTCTCGTTGTCGGCGAACATCGGCGAGCTCGGCGACACCGAGGATTCGATGACTCTCACGATGTGACCTCCTGGGGCTCGTTGGGGTGTCGAGACGCGACGACGCTCACCGGGTCGCCCCGTGGAGGAACTGGTCGGTGAGCAGTCCGGCGAGCTGGTCGAGGGTCGTCTCCCCTGCGGGGTCGAACCACTCGATCGTCGAGTTCATCGCACCGAAGAGCAACAGCCGTAGAAGGTGGAGGTCCCGATCCCCTGCGGGCATCAGGTCGGCCAGGAGCTCATTCCACAACGCCTCGTAGCCGTCACGGGCGGGAACGACCCGGGCGCGCACGCCGGCCGGCGCCGTCGAAAAGGCCGCCACATGTGCCGCGGTGAAGGGTCCATGCTCAAACAGCGCGCTCAGATGCGCGCGCACGTAGGCGCGGAGACGCAGCTCGCCGAGCTCGGAGGAGGCCCGGACTGCATCGAACGAATCGACCATCATGCGCATGCCTTCATCGAGCACCGCCACGAACAGGTCCTGCTTGGACGCGAAGTGGTGATAGATCGACGCGGCCTTGATTCCCGAGTCCTGGGCGATCTGTCGTAGGGTCGTTGCCGCATACCCCTGGGCGACGAAACGTTGGGCTGCCGCTTCGAGCACGCCTCGACGACCAGGAGCATCTCCGCCGATACACCGGGGTGGGCTGAGCTGTGGGTCTTCCGACCCGGAGCGAGTCGTCGCCGAAACCGTGGAGCGGGACATGGGGCGAACCTAACGATTGTTAGGGACCGATCCAAATCCCCTGCGGGACTCCACTCCGCGCCTGGTGCGCCGATGGGACAGAACCGTGTTGTTCCGTGATCAGCGCGACATGCGCCCGCCGAGCTTGTGGAAGATGCCGCTGTTCTTCTTCGCGCTCGGGCTCGGTTTCACACTGGTTCTGGCGATGATGCAGGAGCACGCGGCCGACCAACGAACGGAGGACCAGTTCGATGGCACCGTCGCGACGGTCGAGCGACGCATCAGCGACGAGATCAGTCGGCGGATCACCGAGTTCCTCGTGACCATCGACTTCGTGTCGAGTCAGCGAGCTGTCGACCACGCGCAGCTCGAGAGCTTCCTTGTGCGTCGCAGCGAAGAACGCAGCCCGATCGTCGAAGGCGACCCCGGACTGACCGTGTCTCAGTTCACGACCGACGTGCCCGCGCTCGTAGCGGCCGAACGCGCCCGCGGGCGCGACTTCGACGTGTTTGCGCCCCTCCCGGTCACCGCCGAGGAGCGCCTGATCATCACCTACGTCGAAAACGACGTCGAGGTTTTCGGGCGGTCGTTCGTCGGGTTCGACGTGACCAACTTCCAAGGGCTTCTCAACGGCCCCGACACCGTGGGCGACAGCCGCGAGGTATCGATCGTGGTGACGCCGATCCGAAACCTGCTTGGCATTCTTCAGACCCATGGCACGGCGACCGGTGCCGAACCGTCCGACTTCGAGGAAGCCGTCGTGTACCTGATCGGCACCTGGGAAACCGCCAGCGGCGATATCGGCTACGCCACCCGCTTGGAGTCGCTCAGCGACGTGATCGCGACGGTGAGGGAGACGATCCCGGTCGGTTACCAACTCGTCGCGTCGCTCGAGAATGAGCCGCGACCGATCGTGGAAGTCGATCGCCGTATGCAACCCGAGATCGGGCTCGAAGCCGCGCTGACCGTGGTCGGGACGTCCCGAAACGAAGTGGTGGACCTCGCGCCGCTCGAGATCCGGTTGGCGGCCTCGCCGGAGATCCGCGCCGCCGGATCCGGTTTCGCGGACCCATTCGTCTGGTTCCTCGGCCTCGGTGCATCGACGGTCGGCGCCTTGTTGGCGTGGATGCGATCGCGCCAGGCTCGTCGACTTGCCGATGCGGGCCTGGAGCTCGAGATCGCCCAGACGATGGCCTCGACCGATGCCTTGACGGGCCTGCTCAACCGGCAGGGCCTGGTCAATGCAATCGAGACCCCCGAGCCGCGGGCCGGGGTGCTGTTGTTCATCGACATCGACGACTTCAAGCGGGTGAACGACGACGACGGTCACGACGCCGGCGATCGCGTGCTGCGGTCGATCGCGGAAGCGCTGCGCGAGATCGTTCGCCTCGACGATGTCGTGTGTCGACTCGGCGGTGACGAGTTCCTGATCTTCCTGCCGTTGCCGGTTGACGACGCACGCATTCGCGACATCGTTGCCCGAGTCACCCGAGCGGTCGAGCGCATCGATCGGCGGATCTCATGCAGTATCGGCGAGTCCCGGCGGACCACCGAGAACATGCTTCCGGTGGAGACGCTCCTGCGCAGTGCGGATCTGCAGATGTACGCCGCCAAGCGGGCCAAGCGAGCTGCACGTCGGTAGCCTGCGGCGGCCGTGCGGGAATACCCGCGCACCTCCCCGACTTCTTCTTGACGCAATGCCAGTCGATCTCGCCGTCCGGTCCGCCCTCATTCGCCTCCCCGGCGATCGCCCCGACGACCACGGACGTCGCTGGATGCAGTTCGACGATCCATGCGAATCCATCCTGGCGTGGGAACTCGCCGAGGTTCTGTCGGCGCTCGAACGGGTCGAGGAGGCAGCGTCGGACGGCAGGTGGGTCGTCGGCATGGTCTCCTACGATGCGGCCGCAGCATTCGACGAAGCGCTCGGCGCCCAGCGCAATGAACGGGTTCCCCTCGTGGCCTTCGGCGTCTTCGAACACGGTCGCGCCTCGCGCGGCCCGGCTGGCGGGGCGTTCAGCACGAGCCCATGGATAGCCGAGCGCGAACGGCCCGAGTACGAGCGCGACATTGCCACGATCCGCGACCTCATCGCCGCCGGCGAGACCTACCAGGTCAACCACACGATGCGGCTGCGCTCCCAGTTCGACGGTGACCCGCTCGGTCTCTTCGAGGCGCTGTGTCGCGCGCAACGCGCCGACTACCTCTGCTTTCTCGACCTCGGAAACGCTGCCGTGTGCTCGGCATCGCCGGAGCTCTTCTTCGTTCGACAAGGCGCCACGTTGACCTCGCGACCGATGAAGGGGACCCGGCCACGACATCCGGATCCCGCCGAGGACCGTGCGCTCGTCGAAGACCTCCGAACGAGCGAGAAGGACCGGGCGGAGAACACGATGATCGTCGACATGACCCGCAACGACTTGGGGCGAATCGCCACGGTCGGCACGCTCGCCGTCCCGTCACTGCACACGATCGAGACCTACCCGACCGTGCACCAAATGACCTCCACTGTCACCGCCGAGTCCACGGCATCGCTATCCAACGTGTTCCGTGCCCTCTTCCCAGGCGCATCGATCACCGGTGCGCCGAAGGTCGCGACCACCGGAATCATCGCCGAGCTCGAGGGCTCTCCCCGCGGCATCTACACCGGCGCGGTCGGGGTTGTCGGTCCTGATGGCTTCGCCGAGTTCAACATCGCCATTCGCACGGTGTGGATCGACCGCACGACCGGGTCGGCTGAATACGGAACCGGAGGCGGCATCGTCTGGGACTCGGATCCGACCGACGAATGGCACGAAGCCCATCACAAGGCCCGCGTACTGCATCGGGCCTGCGCCCCGTTCCGCCTCCTCGAGACGATCAAGTACGAGCCGGACGCGGGGTTGATCCTCCTCGATCGCCATCTGCGTCGCTTGGCCGAGGCGGCCGAGCACTTCGGGTTCGATCTCGATGCGGGAGCGGTCCGCCGAGTCCTCGACGCGGTGCGACTCGAGGGGCCGGCGCGCTTGCGGCTCCTCGTCTCGGCAACCGGCGGTGTCGATCTCGACATCGTGCCGATGGCGCCCGACGATGGCTCGGCTTGGCGCCTTCCGATCGACACGATGCCCGTCGACAGCGCCGACGAGCGCCTCTATATTTCAAGACGACCGCGCGCGACCGCTACGACGCGGCCAAGGCGCGGTTCCCCCACGCTCCCGACGTGATCCTCTGGAACGAGCGCGGCGAAGTCACCGAAACCACGATCGGCAACCTGGTCCTGGAGCTCGACGGCGAGTGGCTGACGCCAACGACCTCGTCGGGCCTGCTCCCGGGAACCTTCCGCGCCGAGCTGCTCGAGCAGGAGACGATTCGGGAGCGGGTCATCACCCTCGACGAGCTCGCCCGCGCCCGACGCATCTGGATGATCAACTCGGTCCGCGGGTGGGTGCCGGCAACCCTCGAAACTGCCGAGCTCCTCACCGCATCTCTCGACCGCTGACTGGCAATCCCTAGCTGCTGATCTGGGTGTTCAGACGCTCGGTTGCCTCGAGGAACTCCTCGATCATCTCGTACACGACCTGTGTGGTCGGCTTCGACCGGTTCATGTTGCCGACGATCTGGCCCACGAAGTAGTTGGCGAGATCGGCGGCGCCGGAGCCCTCGCGGTGGGCTGCTCGGTTGATCCGCTTGATCGCCTCGTCGATGAGGATCGGCTGCATCGGCATACCGAGCGGCATGGGCGTCTCTGGGTTTTCCCACTCCTCGGTCCACGCCGACTTGAGCTGGCGGGCGTGCTTGCCGGTTCGCGAGCGAGACCGGATCGTGTCCGACGACGTCGCCGCCAGCATCTTCTCCTTGACGATCGGGTGGGTCTCCGCCTCTTCGGTCGTCAACCAGACCGAGCCACACCAGACACCCTGCGCGCCCAACGCCATCGCCGCAGCCATCTGACTGCCTCGGCCGATGCCGCCGGCGCCGAGCACCGGCGTGTCACCGACGGCGTCGACGATCTCGGGGATGAGCACCATCGTGCCGATCTCACCCGTGTGGCCCCCCGCCTCGGAACCCTGGGCGATGATGACGTCCACGCCCGCGTTGACATGGCGTTCGGCATGCTGCGCCTTGCCGGCGAGCGCGCCGGTTCGGCGTCCGGCTGCCTTGACCTTGTCGATCATGAACTGAGGCGGCGGTCCGAGTGCATTGACGACGATCGCCGGGTTGTACGCCAAGGCGATGTCGAGGTTCGGTGCCTGCGAATCGGCCGACATCGGCGCGGCGGCGTCATCGTTGCCGACGAATCCGGTGCGACCGGAGTCGTCGCGTTCGAGCGCCGGTACGTCGTAGCGCTCGAGGATGCCATCGAGGAACTCCCGATGTTCCTGCGGGATCATGTCCTGGATCGCGCCGACCCGCATGCCGCCTTCGTCGCTGCCCGCGTACTTGGCGGGAACGATCAGGTCGACGCCGTAGGGACGATCACCGACCTCCTCCTCGATCCACGCGAGGTCGATCTCGAGGCCTTCGGGCGAGTGGCCGACCGCGCCGAGCACGCCAAGGCCTCCAGCCTTGGAGACCGCTGCCACCACATCACGGCAATGGCTGAAAGCAAAGATCGGCATGTCGATGCCGAACATCTCGGTGACCTGATTCTTCATGTCGCCATTCTTGGTCGCCGACGCCCCGCTGACGAAACTGGCGGAATGCGCGTCGAAACCCTGCTCCCCCTCGGCAAGCTCGATCCGGGCCTGCGAGAACCCGATACACCGCTCTGGATCGGCGACTTCGCCGACGGAGCCGCTCAGGCCGAAGAGTTGGGCTTCGATGCGGTGCTGGTCGAAGAGACCAAGGACGATCCGTACCAGCTTCTTGCGCTCGGTGCGGCCAACACCTCGTCGATCGGGATCGGCACCTCGGTCGCCATGGCCTTTCCGCGCTCGCCGACGATCACGGCGATGTCGGCCTGGTCCCTTCAGAAGCTGAGCGCCGGCCGGTTCATCCTCGGGCTCGGCTCACAGGTGCGCGGCCACGTCCGCCGACGCTTTGGCATGGAGTGGCACGCGCCGGCGCCGTGGATGCGTGACTACATCCAGGCGATGCGTGCGGTCTGGGACTGCTGGCAGAACGGGACCGACCTCGACTTCGAGAGCGAGCACTACAACCTCAACCTCATGGTGCCGCTGTTCAACCCCGGACCGATCGAGCACCCGGACATCCCGGTCCATGTGGCGGCGATCGGTCCGAACATGGTCGCGATGGCCGGTGAGGTCGCCGACGGCGTGCGGCTCCATCCGGTGTGCACACCGAGGTTCATCGACGAGGAGGTCCACCCACACATCGCTCGTGGCGCGGCGCGCACCGACCGGGACTCGACCGAGGTCGAGGTGTGCATGAAGCCGCTCGTCGGCACCGCGCCCGATGACGAGCGTCTCGAGGTCGTCGCACGCACCGTTCGGGCGCGGGTGGCGTTCTACCTGTCCACACCGTCGTACCGACGCACCTTCGACCTCCACGGCTGGGGCGACATCGCCGACCACGCCGCGTCGCTGTCCAAGCAACAGCGATGGGAAGAACTACCGGGCCTGGTACACGACGACATGTTCCACACGGTGGCCACGGTGGCGACCCATGATCGGATCGCCACCGAGCTCAACGCTCGTTATCAAGGCCGGGTGGACCGAATCGAGTTCTCCCTACCGGTGACAGATGCCGAGGAGGCCGACATCCTCCGCGGGATCCTGCAGGACCTGCAAGCCGACTGATCGACCGAGCGATCGAGGAGTCGCGTCGCGAAGCTACTGCTCGGCCGGCCCCGCGATCGTGGCCTCGCCGCTGTCGAAGCTGACGAATACGTCGCCGATGGCGAGCCAGTCGAAAATCGGGGCTTCCATGGTCGACTGCGCAACGACGTTGAGATCGCCGTCGACCAGCCCGACGGTTGCTCCCTCCTGGCCGTCGGCGACCGCCGCCCAGATCCGCCCGTCAGTCGCCCCCGCGTAGAGCTCGACGACCTCGCCCTGTTCGACCTCGTCGAGGTCGAACAGGCGATCGTCGAACTCGGAAACGTCGATGCCGATGATCTGGCCCTCGCCCGTGACCGCGACGACCAGGTCGTCTCGGCGGATCTCCGCGTCGACCGAAGCGAGGATCGCTCCCGATGGCGCGACGACGACGTTGCCGTCGTCGAGGTCGAAGTCGGCGACGACGTATCCCGAGGCGATCTGCACGACAGCACTACCGGAGTCGCCCGATGACCAGATGATGTCGCCGGTCTCAAGATCGATCCCGCGGAGGTCGTCGTAGGTGCCGACGATCGCCTGGGTCGGGGTGGTGCGCAGCGGGTCGTCCGGCTGGATCTCCATCGACCATCGCTCCGATCCGTCGCGGAGATCGAATGCCGTGATCGCGAAGTCGGACTGGACCGTCACCGTCCCTGCGTCGCCACACGAGATCTGGCCTTCGCCGGGTGTGGTCCAACGCGTCGACCCGGCGGCGAGGTCGTAGGCGATCAGCTCGTCGGGCTCGGTCAGCGAGGCGACCACGACAGATCCGGGACACGCCGCCAACGTGGAGAAGCCGAACGCCAATCGATCGATGACCACCGGCGCGATCGTCGGAAGATCGATGAAGGTCGGATAGCCGTCGAGCAAGCCGAACCAGACCGGATCATCCCCGTCGAGGACGATGGTGGTGGTCGCACCGGCATCGATCAGGATCTCGTCGTTCTCGGTCGAGAAACGCCCGGGTTCGAGGCCGATGACATCGAAGGGCGCGACCCGCAGCTCAGGTGTCTCGCCGACCGGCACGAGTACCGGAGGCACGGGCGTGGCCTCGGGGACATCGGTCGGCTCGGGCTCGGCTTCAGCCGTCGGCTCGGGGACTTCGGTCGGTTCGGGCTGCGGTTCAGCCGTCGGCTCAGTGGAAGAGATCGGCTCGGGCTCCGGTTCAGCCGCCGGCTCGGGAACTTCGGTTGGCTCGGGCGCCGCGGCCGAGGTCGAGTCGCTCGCGCCATCGACGAGTGCACTTCCTCCGTCGAGCTCCACCGTCGACCCGCAGCCCGCGAGCACCAAGGCCACGGCGAGAAACGCTCCGAGCAGGCGGAGCCTCCGCCTGACGTTCCCGCTCAACCGCCGTATTGCCCTCACCGCACGCTCCTCCGCTCGGACATCAACCCGCCCGTTCTGACCGGGCCATTCTTCCGGATTCGGGCACTCCCGTCGACTTTGCGGCGCGGGGCGATGCATCCTGGGGCCAATGACCTGCTGAACTGTGGTGTAGCGCCCACATGGGCTGTGACATCGGTCCGGATCTGGCGGCATTGTTCCTGACTCCGGGTCATCGTCCGTTACAGCTGGTAACCATGGGGCCACGCGGGAAGGGGGGCTCCGGCCGCCCAGGGAAGGAACGTTGGCTCGTGTCGAACGATTGGCAACCGCCACAGGACCCGAACAGCCCCGGCTGGGGGCAGCAACCCCCTGGACAAGTTCCTGGGCAGCAGCCGGACCAGTACCCCGGGCAGCAGCCGCCCACCCAGCAGCCGCCAGGTCAAGGATGGCCACAGCCCGCTCAACCCGGCCAGCCCGGGCCCGCTGGCTATCCCGAACAGCCAGGCCAGCCGGTGACCCAGCAAGGCCAGCCGGGACAGTGGTTCGACGAGACCGGTCAGACGCCGGTGCACACCTATCAGCCACCTCCGGCGAAGAAGCGTCGCACCGGCTTGATCATCACGGTCGTGGCAGTCGTCGCCGGGCTCCTGACCGCCGGCGGATTGTTTTTCGTCAATCGCTCCACCGACAGCAACGACGTGGCCGAGGACGCGACCTATGTGATCACGCAGGCCGAGGCGACGGCGGCCGAACCGGTCTTCGAGCCCCGAGGCGATCGAGGCGATGACCCCTTCTTCCCACTCGAGGCTCAGTTCGTGGCGTTCATGGATGAGCGCTCAGGTGACGACGACGGCACGGGCGGAGATGGCGCTGGCGAAGACGGTGCCGGTGGAGACGGTGCCGGTGGAGACGATGGAGGAGGGGGCGACGGCGATGGCGACGGGGACAGTGGCCTCGACGGGGCCGCAGACACCGCGTCCGCTGAGGACTTCACCCTCGAAGCGCTCCAAGAGGAAAGCAAGACCGGGCTGTACGGCGGGACTGCCGAGAACACGTGCGATCCGGAGCGCTTGATCGCCTTCCTCGTCGACAATCCCGATCTGGGCATGGCGTGGGCCCAGGTGCAGGGAATCACCTTCCCCGAGCTGCCGGCGTACATCCGCAGCCTCGAGGTACGCGTACTCGCCGAACCGGTGGCCGTGCTCAACCACGGGTACAGCACGAACTCGAAGACCGCCTACGAGATTCACACCGTGCTCGATGCGGGTACCGCGGTGCTGGTCGATGGTGAGAACAACATCCGGACCCGCTGCTTCTGCGGTAACCCGATCAAGCCCAAGCCACCTGAAGAACCGACACCACCCGCATGCCTGCTCGCGCCGATCTACGTGCGGATCGTCCCGGAGACCAAGGAGCGCCGAGGCAACGTGCCGTCGAACGTGTGGCTGACCGGTCGGGTCGCCATGCCCGAGACCGCCGGCGAGCCCGTGCTTCGCGAGATCCGCTGGGGCGATGGTTCCGACCAGATGGGCTGGGCGCCCGTGCAGTACCTGGTCGAGAACCATTACTGCCGACCCCCGGCCGAGACTCCCATTTGCCTGGTCGGTGAGTCGTTCGTGTATCCATCGCCGACGGCCGCCGACACCGACCACATCGGTGTGCTCTCGGGAGATGTCGGTGCGGCGCTCATTCGACCGGTCGGTGGCGGCGATCGGGTGATCGCGAACGGCCGCGTGCTGATCAGCTTCTTCAACCCGACGATTCGCCGCCAGTCGGCCTGGATGAGCGTCGACGACATCGTCGAGGCGCCAAGGGAGCAGTGTGTCCAAGAGCCAATCTGCGTGGTGACACCGGTACCGCGCACAATCGGTGGTGGTGCACCCGTTCCCGGCGAGTCGGCCGGGCCCCGATGGGTGACCTATACCGGCCACTTCCACAACGGCGCCGACCAGCTGCTGCGATTCGCCGAGGTTCGCCTCGACTACAGCGGCAACCGCTTGGCGTACCTCGACCTTCAAGAGGACGTCGACACGGTGAGGCTCATCAACGATTTGACCGCGTGTGAGAACCCGCCGCCTCCACCACCCAACATCCACTGCAAGAGCCACGGCGATGGCACGTTCGGCGAGGATGACTTCCTCTACGCATCGTCCACGGCCACGATCGACATCGCCGGGGCCCTGACCGACCCGATCGCCAACCCGATCTGGCCCGACGTCGTGGCCTTCGCCGGCAGCGTTCCGGTCGAGGTGATCGGCAGCACGACCCCGACCAACGGCCGCGTCGAGGTCCGCCTGATGGGCACCGGGCCGGTCGGCTGGCTCGACGCCTCGCTGCTCGACGGCAACGCGTGCGTGCCCCACGAGTTTTGCGCCTCGATCGATGCGCCGATCTTCCGCGAGTTCCGCGATTCGGGCCCGACGCTGACCGGAACTCCGACGGGCGGGCCGACGATCGTGCGTGCATGGCCGGCGATCGCGCTGACCGGTGAGGCATCGACGGTCGCGAACGACGTCGACCTCCTCTACGCCCCGGTCGAAGTCGGCGGCCAGCTGGGCTGGGCAGATTCCGACAATGGTGCGTTCATCTATGGCGACTGTGCGCCACCACCGCCGGCCACGTGCCCACCCGAGGCCCGCTACAGCGGCGCCAACGTGGTCGAGCCGTTCTCGTGTTGCGTGTACACCGAACAGGGACCCCAGTTGGCGGCCTACACCGGACGCACCCGACCCTCCGCCGACTTCCCCGGCCTGACCGAGGTCGAGGTCACCAACCAGGCCGGCCAAACCGACTGGGGCGTGCAGTTCGTCGTCGAGTTCAACGCGATTCAGGCGCTGAACAATCGAGCGTGCGACCCGCCGGTCACATCGAGTACCCCGATCGGCTGTCCCGACCTACCCAACGGCACGAGTGCGGTGCCGAACAGCTCGGCGTGTTGTTCGGTGAGCCGCGAAGACGGCCAAGTCAATTTCGTCGAGGTACCACCGGTCGAGGTCACCGCCGCCGAGGACGGCGCGCTCGCCGCTGCCGACGACACCGAAACCGACTTCGTGCCGGGTGAGTTCTGTGTCCAGCCCGAGTGTGCGGCGGACGAGACCCAGCTCGACGACGGTTCGTGCGAACCCATCGAGCAGGAGTGTCCGATCGGCAAGACGCTGATCGACGGCGAGTGTGAATGTCCCGCTGGGGAACGAGAGCTTCCGAACGGTGAGTGCGCTCCGGACCTCCCGACGAACCCGTGTCGGACGGATCAGGAACAACTGGCCGACGGCAGCTGCCGAGATCGCGCACCGACCACACCGACCTGTCGCAGCGATCAGCAGCTCGTGAACGGTCGGTGCGTGTGCGCGACCGGTCAGGTCGAGACGAACGGTTCGTGCCAGGCCCCGCCTCCGGACTGTTCCGGCGACCAGGTGCTCATCGACGGCGAATGCCGGTGTCCCACAGGAACCGCGCCGGCGACGAGCGGAAGCACCGTTTGTGAGATTCAGTGCGAGTTCGAGAACTACGTCGTCAACAACGACGGGGTGTGTCGATGCCCCGAGGGCCAGCTCACCGTGCTCCCCAACAAGTGCTGCCCCTCCGACCTCGAGCCCGATGGCCTCGGTCGGTGCGTGGAGCGGTGCCCGGGCGTCTTCATCGACGGACGCTGCCAGGTGACCTGCCCACCCGGACAGGTCTTCGGCAGCAGCGGCCAGTGCGAAGACGCCTGCCCCGACGGTCAGGTCCGCGACAACCAGGGACTCTGCGTGAACCCCTGCCCGCCGGGCGAGGTCCTCAACCAGAACTTCCAGTGTGTGCCCGAATGTCCACCCGGACAGGTGCTCGGACCCCTCGGCGACTGCGAGCTTCCCGGCACCGGTGGCTGCCAATCGGGCATCATCGCCCCGGCCGACGGCGAGTGCTGCGTGGCCGGCCTGGCGGTCGACGCCGGTGGGTACTGCGCTCCGGCGTGCACCGGTGTGCCGGGCAACCCGATCCGAGACTTCGACGGTATTTGTTGTCCACGAGATGCCGCCTTCGCCAGCAGCGTGGGCGCACTGTTCAACTCGCAGACCGGCTTCTGCGAGCCGATCACCTGATTGCGCAGCGCCCGGGGCCGAGCGTCCCGACGATCGTCGTAGCCTGACCGGGTGATCGACGACGTCAGCGACATCATCCGACGAGTGGGCACCGTCGAGGTGCTCAATCGGTGGCGCCGCCTTGCCGACGGCGACATCGAGGAGAAGTCGCCCGGCGACCTCGTCACGATCGCGGATCGCGAATGTGAACTCGCATTGATCCCGGAGCTGCAGGCGATCCGTGACGTGCCGGTGATCGGCGAAGAGTCGGTCGCTTCCGACTCGCGCCTGCGCGACATACTCGAATCACTCGAGGCGGCGTGGATCGTCGATCCGGTCGATGGCACGGCCAACTTCGCCGCCGGCAAAGAAGACTTCGCAGTGATGGTCGCCCTCACTTCGGGCACTTCGACCATCGCGTCGTGGATCTGGCACCCGCCGACGGGTCGCATGGTCGTCGCCGAGCGAGGAGCCGGCGCCTGGCGCGACGGTGAGCGGCTTGCCGCTGAAGCACCGTCGGGTGCCCTTGCCGCCGTCATCAAGCGTAAGTACGTACCCGCAGAGGTCCGGCCGGCCCTGGACACCATCGCCGACGACCTCGGCGCCGGTGTCGACAAGCGGTGCGCCGGCATCGAATACACCGACCTCGCCGAGGGTCGCACGCACGCCTACTTCTTCTGGCGCACGCATCCCTGGGACCATGCTCCGGGCACGCTCATCGCCGAAGAAGCCGGCCTGCGCGTGGGGCGCCTCGACGGTTCCGCATATGACCCGCGTGATCGCCAACGCGGCCTGCTGACGGCGACCCCGGATTCGTGGGACTCGCTCGCCGAGCGACTCGATCAGGCCCTCGCGCCCATTCGATCGATCGAGCCGAGCTGAAGATCAAGCTCCCCGATCCGGGTGATTTGTCGCAAAAGAGCGTAACGTCTCACCTGAGATTCGACGGAAAGGCGAACCCATGCTGATTGTGGCCGGGACCATCACGGTCGATCCTGGACAGGTCGACAACCTTCGCGATGCCTCCACCGCAATGATGGAAGCCACGCTGGAGGAGACCGGCTGCCACCAGTACGTGTTCAGCGAGAAGCTCGATCAGCCGGGCACGATCCAGATCTTCGAGATCTGGCAGTCGCCCGAAGAGCTCGAAGCCCACTTCCAGACGCCGCACATGGCAACGTTCCAGCAGGCGCTCGCCGGACTCACCATCCACAGCCGCGAGCTGCATCGTTACGAGGTCGCCAACATCACCGCGATGTAGCTCGGCGTCGCCCGAACCGCGTCGGCTGGAGGCCTCACCCTCCGAGGATCGGGTTCTTGTAGGTGTCGAGGTAGGTGATCTCCTCGACTGGCGGACGCGCAGCCGGCTTGAAGTCGGTGCCCTTGGTGTAACCGACCGGAATGAGCGCGGCCTGGGTCATGTGTGGCGGGATGCCGAGGAGCTGTGCAGCCTCGTCTTCGAGCCCGAGATGCAGCGTGGTGTAGCAGCTGCCGAGGCCGCGACTGCGCAGCGCCAGTTGGAAGCTCCAGATCGCGGGGATGATCGAACCGAACATGCCGGCCGCACTGTTCGTGGTGTCGTCCTCAAGGCGCCCGATGATCATCGGGATCACCATGACCGGGACCTCGCCGAGCTTCTCGGCGAGGAAGTTCGCCGAATCGAGCACCCGGCCTGTTTGGCTGCCGGTGTCGGCATCGGCCGCCGCCGCCTTGAGATAGTCGCCGCCGGCGCGTCGGTACATATCGGCGAGCGCTTCCTTCTTCGCGGCATCTCGCACCACCATCCAGCGCCAGCCTTGGCGGTTCGAGCCGGTCGGGGCCTGGGTCGCGAGTTGGAGACACTCGATGAGGACGTCGTCGGGCACGTCACGGTCGAAGTCGAGTCGCTTGCGGACGGCTCGGGTGGTCGAGAGCAGCGCGTCGGTCTGGGTGAGGTCGAAGTCCATGGCACCGAGTCTTGCAGAGCCGATGTTCAGCCCGCGAGCCGCCGGCGGCGGAGCTCGGCGGCCGCCCCCGCAACCACGGCGAATCCTGCGAGCAGCCGGTAGACCAGATCGAAGTTGCCGCGAGCGTCTGCCAGCACCCCGACGAGCTGGGCGGCGACCATCGACGTCGACGCGTAGACGACCGTCATGGCACCGAAGGCCGCCGCGAACGCGCGACCTTCGAGGTGATCGCGCACGGCGGCCGCGGTCAGCGGCGGCACGGCGAAGGAGCCTGCGCCGTACAGGAGCGCGGAGATGGTCACGAATGGTTCCCGCTGCAGCGGCACGAGGGCGGCGCCGAGGGCGCAGAGCGAGCACGCAATGGCGATCGCTCGGTCGCGCCCGATCCGGTCGCTGAGCCGCCCGAACGAGAGCGCACCCACGATGGCGGCGACGGCGAAGGCCGAGAACACATTGTTGATGTGGGTGCGGCTGAACCCACCGTCTTCTTCCAGTGCCACACCGAAGAACTGTGTCCACGTCCCGGCCAGGATGGCGAAGATTGTGTAGGCGGCGGTCAGTAGCGCCCAGTCGGGTATCGAGCGCACGCCCGACAGGTCGAACACTGGGGCGCGCTCGATCACGAGCGCCCCTCGAGGCACGCGAATGAGGAGTACTGCGCCCATCAGGATGGCGACGGTCACCGCGGCCTCGATGGCGAAGATCTGGCGCCACGCACCGTCGTCGTCAGCGATGGAGCGGTAGGCGGTGGTGCCCTGACTCACTGCGAGGAGGCCGAGGCCCATCGACGCGGTGAGCGCACCGATCGCCAGACCTCGGTGGCGATCCGGGAGGCGCGACGTTGCGATCGTCGGTGCCGGAATCCAAATGCCGGCCCCGGCCATGCCGGCGAAGAACACGCCGCTCGCCAACACACCGAACTCGGGTGCCGTCGCCAGGACGCCGATAGCGAGGGCCGACAGACCCAGACCGGTCCGGAGCAGTGTGACGGGCTCGACTCGTGCGGAGGCCATGGTCACGCCGAGGACGCCGAGGAGATAGCCCCCGAAGTATGACGCGCCGAGGAAGCCGGCACCCGTGTAGGAGCTGACGAGGTCGTCGCTGATCGCCGGCAGTAGCAGCGAGTAGGTGAAGCGGCCGAAGATGTGGGAAACGATGACGGCGGCGCAGACGATCCCGGCCGTCGCCAGACCAGCGCGGGTGACGCGCTGCAGACCGGCCTCGTCGCTCACCCCGCTCACCCTTGCAGATCGACCGCGCCCAACGTCACATCACTTCGCCGTGGTCGGGGCCGATCGGGCTGCGACCATGGAGCCATGCAGCCCGAGTGGGAACTCCCCTTGTCGCCGGACGGCATCGTCATGGAGCTCCGCAACGGCGGCCGCATGCGCATCCGGCCGATCCGTTCGAGCGATGCGTCTGCCCTGGTGGAGGCCTACGAGGAGCTGTCGCCGCAGTCGCGCTACTACCGGTTCTTCACGGCACGCCCCCGACTGCCGCTGGCGATGGCCACTCGGCTCACCGACATCGACCACGAGGACCACTTCGCGTGGCTCGTGTTCGATGCTGACACCGAGGGCGACCACGTGCCGGGCTCCGGTGTCGCTGCGGCGCGTCTCATCCGGGATGACGAACCGACCTCGGCCGAGGCGGCGGTCACGGTGCTCGATGCCTATCACCACCGAGGGATCGGCCGCTTCCTGATCGAGCTGCTCGTGGCGACGGCGGCCGATGCAGGGATCGAGGTGCTGCGCTTCGATGTTCTGAGGGAGAACACCAAGATGCGCCAGCTGATGACCGGGACCGGCGCCTCGGCCCATGCGGTGCCGGGCGAGCGTGGCGTGGTCGAGTTCCGTCTGCCGGTTCCCGAGGCCGAGAACATCGACGTACCGGCGGGCAGTCTGTACCGACTCTTGCGACATATCGCCGAGGAGCGGGACTGACGCACGCGACCGCACCACTGGCGTCGCCCAGGTCGTTCCGCAAGACTGTCGGCCGACCCGAACGCCGGAGAACTGCGATGCAACACAAGTACCTGCTCGACGAGAGCCAGATTCCGACCCAGTGGTACAACATCGTGCCCGACCTGCCGGCACCTCCGCCGCCCGCGCTGCATCCCGGCACCCACGAGCCAGCTGGGCCCGACGACTTCGCGCCGCTATTCCCGATGGACCTCATCATGCAGGAGGTCACGCAGGACAGCTATGTCGACATCCCGGGTGAGGTTCTCGACATCTACCGCATCTGGCGTCCGACCCCGCTGTTCCGCGCCCGGCGCTTGGAGCAGGCGCTCGATACGCCCGCCAAGATCTTCTACAAGTACGAGGGTGTGAGCCCGGCCGGTTCGCACAAGCCGAACACCTCGGTGCCGCAGGCCTTCTACAACGCCAAGGCCGGCGTGCGGAAGCTCACGACCGAGACCGGAGCCGGCCAGTGGGGATCATCGCTGGCGTTCGCATGCGCCCAGTTCGGCATCGAGTGCGAGGTTTGGCAGGTCGCCGGCAGCTACCGCCAGAAGCCGTATCGCAAGACGATGATGGAGGTCTGGGGAGCGACCGTGCATCCCAGCCCCAGCGAGGTCACCGAGTACGGCCGTTCGCTGCTGGCCCAGGATCCGGATCATCCCGGCAGCCTCGGCATCGCGATCTCCGAGGCGGTCGGCGAGGCCGCACCGCACGAGGACGTTCGCTACGCGCTCGGCTCGGTGCTGAACCACGTGCTGATGCACCAGACCGTGATCGGCGAAGAGGCGCTGCTCCAGATGCAGATGGCCGGCGAGACGCCCGACGTCCTGGTCGGGTGCACCGGTGGCGGCTCGAACTTCGGCGGCCTGTCGTTCCCGTTCCTGCGGGAGAAGCTTGCGGGGAACATGGATGTCACGATCCGCTGTGTCGAGCCGGCGGCGTGCCCGACCCTGACCCAGGGCGAGTACCGCTATGACTTCGGCGACTCGGCCGGCATGACGCCACTGATGAAGATGCACACGCTCGGCCACAACTTCGTGCCCGACCCGATTCACGCCGGCGGTCTGCGCTACCACGGCATGAGCCCGCTCGTCAGCCACATCTACGAGCTGGGTCTACTCGAGGCCGAGGCGATCGCGCAGACCGAGTGCTTCACCGGCGCCATCCAGTTCGCCCGCACCGAGGGCATCGTTCCGGCACCGGAGCCGACACATGCCATCGCCGCGGCAATCCGCGAAGCCGAGCGGGCCAAGGAGTCGGGCGAGGAGACGGTGATCCTGACCGCACTGTGCGGCCATGGCCACCTCGACCTGGCGGCCTACGAGGCGTTCCTCGGCGGCACGATGGTCGACTACGACCTGAGCGACGAGGCCATCGCTGCCGCGATGGCCGAGGTGCCCCAGGTCGACGCATAGTCGGCGTCGACGAATGAGCGCGGTCGACCAATGACGCAGGTCCGGATCACCCCGGCAACGCCAACGATCGGTGGGTTCGTCGAAGGCGTCGACCTTCGCGAGCCGCTGACGGCTGAGGAGATCGGTGTGATCCGCGACGCCTGGCTCGACCGTCAGGTGTTGTTCTTCCGCGATCAGCATCTGACCATCGTCGAGCAGAAGGCGTTCGCTCGTCAGTTCGGCGAGCTGTGGATTCACCCGCACCTCAAGGCACCGGAGGACCACCCCGAGGTTCTTGTCGTGCACCGCAAGGCCGCAGCGACGGGCAGGCCGCCCGGCGAGGGTTGGCATACCGACATGAGTCCGGCCGAGCAGCCGCCGGCCGCGTCGATCCTGCGCCTGGAGCAGGTGCCTTCGGTCGGCGGCGACACGCTCTGGGCCAGCATGTATGCGGCGTGGGATGCGCTTTCGGATCACTGGAAGCGCTTCCTCGAACCGCTCGAGGCGTGGCACTCGAGCGCGGCTCGCCATGGCGGGGCGTTCGGCATCAGCGCCGACCATCCCCGGACGCGGCACCCGATCGCTCGCCGCCACCCCGAGACCGGCCGTACCGCGTTGTACGTCAACCAAGGCTTCACGATGGAGATCGATGGCATGTCGGCGGCCGAGAGTCGGGCGACGCTCGGCTTCCTCTTCGATCATGTCGAGGATCCGCGATTCCATGTGCGACTGCGGTGGGAACCCGGGACGATCGCCATGTGGGACAACCGCTGTACCCAACACAATGCGATCAACGATTACGACGAGGCGCGACTTGGCTACCGCCTGACGCTCGCCGGCGACCGCCCCTCCCGCTGACTGCGGCTCCGTTCCGGTTCATGGGTGCTCCGTTCTCACCGACTCGGTGCCCGGTTTCCGCTTCTCACCGATTCAGTGCCCGGATTTCGGACCTGGAGTCGGTGAGAAGCCGCGGGCGGGCCTGGAGTCGGTGAGAAGTCCAGGGGATAGAGAGCTGGAGCTGAGGTCGACGAGCCAGCAGCGACCAGACTGAGGCGATGGAGACGATTTCGATTCCGTCGAGCGACGGGGTCACGGTTGCGCTGCATCACTTCGGCGGACGAGGACGCCCGCTGCTGATCGGCCATGGAACGGGCTTCAATGGCCGCGCCTATCGAGTGCTGGCCGGAGAACTGCACGATCACTTCGACGTCTGGTCGATCGACTTTCGGGGTCACGGCGCATCGAATCCGCCGAAGGACGCGGACTATGCGTGGGATCGAATCGCCGACGACTTCGAGGCCTGCATCGACCACATCGGAACTCCGATGCTCGTGTGCGGTCACTCTCTGGGGTCGGTCATGAGCCTGGTGGTCGCCCAGCGGCGTCCCGATGCCATCGAACGGGCGTGGCTGTACGAGCCGGTCGTCTTTCCGCAACCCGTGCTCGATGCGCGGGACGAGAACCCGATGTCGGCGATGACCAGGCGCCGCCGAGCCGACTTCGACAGTCGCGACGCTGCGCTCGAGCGCTATCGAGGCCGACCGCCGTTCGACCGCTTCGATCCTCGATGCCTCGAGGACTTGGTGGAGTTCGGGTTCGTCGACACCGAGACCGGCGTGACCCTCGCCTGCATCCCCGAGCACGAGGCGAGGGTTTACGAGGCCGAGGTGGCGGTCACCCTCGAACGGATGGCCGGCACCGAGCTCGATTGCACCATCGCGGTCGGCGAGAGTGATCCCGTCGGGATCGTTTCTGCGCTGGCGGCACCGTTGGCCGATCAGCTTCCGAACGCGACGCTGCAACGATGGCCCGAGCTGAGCCACCTTGGCCCGCTCGAAGCGCCGGAGGAGATTGCGGCCGCGGTGATCGAAGCCCTCGGGTAGCCCGGCGATCAGCCGGGCCCGACCACCTCAGTCGTCGAGCTTCTCGGGATAGAGGTCGAAGCGGCCCAGGCGATCGAGGCAAACCTCGACCGACCAGGGAAGCATGGTGGCGCCGCAGCGAGCGTCGCGGTAGGCCTGTTCGAGCGGCGACGGGCGGAGCATCGAGCGGCCGCCGGCAATCTCGATGGCCTTGGCTGCGACGGTCGGTGCGTTGCGCATCGTCGTGACCATCGAGGTCCAGGCACGACGCAACGCGGGCCGGGTCGGATCGACGGAGACTTCGCCGAGCACGCGATAGCAAAGCGCCTGGGTCTGGTCGTACAGCAGCTGCATTTCGGCCCAGCCGAACTGCTTGATGTGGTTGTCGCGCCGAGCCGAGGTGCCGTGCTCACCGCGCAGGTACTCCGCCGTGTAGTCGAGGATCCCGCGCATCAGGCCGAGATAGCTGAACGACAGCGTCATGTAGAAGTACGGCCAGCGCCAGGCCGCCTGCTCGAACATGCCGGGAGGGATCCACTCGTTCTCGTCGGGGACGAAGACCTCGGTCATGAGCAGGTTGCGCGAGTCGGTGCCGCGCATGCCGAGTGGGTCCCAGTCGCCCTGGATCTCGACACCTTCGGCGTCAGCCGGCAGACCGAGCAGATGGAGGTGATCGTCGGCATCGCTGACCGCCACGATGTTGTGCACGTTCGCGGCGCCCGAGAGCGAGGCGAAGATCTTGCGTCCGGTCACCACGTAGCCGCCATCGACCTTGTTCGCCTGGGTCGCGAATCCCTTGGTGGCCCCGGCGGCGATGCCCTCGCTGAACGGCTGGCTGTGGATGATGTGATCTTCGACCACGCCGCGCCAGAGCTCAGCGCGGCGGGTGTGCTGGGCCGCGCGCTCGGCGGCGGTGAGATCCATGTCATCGGCGATCTGGCCGACGAGCAGCGTGGTGGCCACATGCATGTTGAAGGTCAGCCCGGTGGTCGCGCAGTGGCGGCCGAGCTCCTCGCTCGCCAGGGCGTAGGCCACGAAGTCCCCGCCCATGCCGCCGGCCTCGGTCGGAATGCAGATGCCGAGCAGGCCGGCTTCCTTCAGATCGTTCCAGTTGTCCCAAGGGAAGCTGGCGTCGCGGTCGTAGTCGATCGCCCGCTTGGCGAAAGCCGGGGCGACCTGCGCCATACGATCGACAATCGCGGCACGCTCGGGGGTGAACAGTTCGCTCGTCACGCTGTCAGTCTCGCACGAAGCGATCAGTAGGTGAACAGCTGGGCCAGCGTGGGGTCGGTCTGGCCGCCCTCCATCGCCAGGTAGGCGGCGAGCATGGCGTCGGCGCCCGACCGCTCCTCGATACGCAGGTGGGCGCCCGCCCACGGCGCGAACGACGCCCAGGCCTCGGCGAAGCCCTGGTGATAGGCGGTGTGGCCGACCTCGGCGGTCTTGGTCTCGGCGACGGTTGGGATGAAAAAGAAGCGGCGGGGAGGTCCAGCTAGCGCGCCCTCGACGGCGCCGGCGCCTCGGTGGGTGGCGCCGACCGTGATGCTGTCCATGAGCCGATCGCCCAGGCCCTCATGGACTGCTTTGGCGACGGATTGGTTGCCGGCCATGTCGACGAGTACGGCATCGCCATCGACCGATGTCGGGTCGAAATCGTCGTAGGCGACGACCGAGTCGTAGCAGCCGAGCGATTCGGTGAAGGTCTGGTTGCCGGGCGAGGTCAGTCCTACGACCTGGAGGCCAGCCCCCTGCAGCGAGTGGGCCATCGACCATGCGGTCTTCGACGAAGCGCTGGCGATGATGACGGTGCCGACGCCGGACCCATCGCCGGTGTGGTTGTCAACGACCTCGTTGGCGAGCTCCCAGCCGGTCATGAACAGCGCCCACAGGACTGGCTGCGTGTCGCGGAACCCCGCCTGGGTGACGGGGTCGGCGGCTGTTCGGTAGAAGCGGTTGTACCAGGGGTGCAGTTCGCTGCGCCGTTCGCTGGCTTCGCTGAACGCGAAATCGCTGACGTCGCCCGGCTCGAGAATGACCCGCGTAGCGATGGTGAAGCAGCCGAACATCTCTTCGCCCTCTTCGATCTCCGCGTGCGCGCTGCGAGCGACGCGACCGAAACCCCAGACCGGCAGACGTCCGTGGGCCGGATCGGGAGCGAGGTAGAAGTTCCAATAGCCCAAGAAGTCGCCCGCCCGCGCGTAGGACATGTTGTTGGTGGTGAGCGCGAAGCGCTGGACCTCAACGAGGATCTGGCCGTCGGCGACCTCCACGTCGGCGGGCAGCGAATCGATGAGCCAGGCCGAGCCGTGGTCGGCCTTGTCGATGATGAGGTCGGTCGCGGCGTTGGCGTTGTTCTCCTCGCTCACGCCGCCGCCTCGAACTCCGCCAGCACGCGGCCGGACTCGCCGTGCTTGGCGATCCGCCCATGGAGCAGCTCGCGCTGCTGCACGGCCGCCAGCTTCGGCTGCTCGACCGTCGCCCAGTTGACGAGGCCTCCCCAGAAGCGGTCGATCAGGTCCGCTCCGGGGATGGTGCCGCCATCGATCGTCTTGAAGTCAACCGAGCGCATCTCGCCGAGGTAGAGGTTGAGCGAGCGGACGTGGATCTCCTCGTCGATCCGGATGCGCCCGACCAGCTCGGCGGCGAGTTCCGCGTCGGCGCGGCGGTCGGTGAACACGTCAGGGGTGCGCATGATCTGCTGGGTGTCGGAGAAGGCGAGCTCGGCCCGGAACTCGATGATCAGCAGGTTGGCGATGAAGGACACCAGGCCCTCGATTTCGGGCGCGATCTCAGGGACGAAGCGGCTGCCCGCGTCGGGGCGCCCGATGTTCTCGGGCGGATCGACGTCGGGGAACGCGTCGGCCCCGAACACCAGGTCGCGTGCGACGAACCACATGAGATCGTGGGCGCCGGGCGAGTCGTCGGAGATGCCGCCTTCGTCGTAGCCGTGGGCGAGCAGCAGGCCCTTGCCGAGATGGCCGATCGCCATTTCGGAGATGTCCTGGACGATCGCCGGTTGCAGATCGGGGAACTGGATGTCGGCAAGCAGGCGGCCGCGAGCCTCGATCTTGCCGGTGATCGTGAGCGCGTTCCAGAACGATTCACCCAGCCCGTTGCGCAGGAGGACGAGTTGCTGTTCGGCGGTCGGCAGGCGGATGCCGTCGAGCAGGCCGGCGTCGGCATCGAAGACCTCGCCACCGCGCTGAGCGAGCTGGGCTTCCCAGGCATCGAAGGCGGCCTCGCGCACCAGGGCGCGCGGCGGCTGGTAGGTGCCATCGGCGAGCATGCCGCCGTGCAACGTGTGGCCCATCACGACGTGCGGTGCTGCGTAGTCGTGGTCGGTGAGCAGCTCGTCCTGGCTGTAGATCAATTGCGCCATGGGTCAAGCGTAGAGTCACGACGTGGCCCGCACTCTGCGCAGCCGCCTGCGTCACGAGGCGGATCCGATCAAGGGGTCACGGTTCGTCGCCACGGTCGCACCGGTCGCTTCGGAGGCCGAGGCGCTGGCGCTGTTGGATGAGCTGCGAGCCGAGTGGCCGGATGCGTCGCACCACTGTTCGGCATGGCGTTTGGCGACGCCGGCGATCGAGCGGGCATCCGACGATGGGGAGCCGAGTGGCTCGGCGGGGCGCCCGATCCTGGCGGCGCTGGTCGGCCGCGACGTGGTCGATGTCGCCGTGATCGTCACCCGCTGGTGGGGCGGAACGAAGCTCGGCGTCGGCGGCCTGGTTCGCGCCTACGGCGGTACTGCTGCTGCCGCGCTCGACCTGGGTGAGTACGACGAGTGGGTGCCGATGGCGGTCGTCGAGTTCGAGCACCAGCATGCGGACACCGGCGCGATCGAGCGGGCATTGGCCGGGCTGGAAGTGGCCGAGCTCGATATCGAGTGGTCGACTCGCGTGCGGCGGCGTGTGCAGCTTCCCGAGGCCGATGTCGACTCCCTATGGGCCGCCCTCGGCGATGCGACCAGTGGCCGTGTGCGAGGGCCGGACTGAGGTGGCCCACTCGGTGGACTCGACGATGAAACAGGCGGTCGTGGCGGTGCTGCCGGCGAGGTAGAGGGTGACCACTCTCTCGACGCCATCGACCTGGTAGTCGCCGGCGGTGTTGGACACTTGCGTGGCCGCAAGGGCTGCGATCGAGGACGATGCTCCGGCCGCCCGGCTACGAACTCGGTCGCAGGCCGAAGGAGTGCGCGACCGCTGCAACGGTGAGGGGGTTCTCGGTCGAGGTCGGGTCGGTGATTTGCTGAAGAAAGCCCTTCCTTTGGTCTGCACTCATCCGACCTGCCATCGATGTGAGCTGACGCTCAGCAAGGTCGGGACGCTCACGCCACACGAAGAACTGCAAGAGCTCCGCAGACAGAGTGCCAAGCCTCTCATGGAGATCCACGAGCTCATCGGGCCGAGATCGATACATCCGATCGATCGCAAGTCCATGCTCTCGAAAGGTCGAGCTCACACGGCGGCGAAATCGTTCGGCGGTAGCCCTCGACAACCTCTCCCACGGAAAGGGCCCACCCCCGAGCAGGTGATCGAGCAACTGCAGTTGGCAGCTGTGAATGAGCCCGCGGCGCTGCGCATCGGTAGGAGAACCACGATGTCGATGACGCGCCAACCACTCCTGCAGCGCGGCCGACCGAATCTCGAGATGGACCTCAGCGTTGTTGGCGAGGGGACGAAACCACAGCGACATCTTGATGTCTTCCGAATCGCGTTCCATGCGATCATTTTCACTCTGCCAGCGGAACCCATGCGCGGCGAACTCCTCGGCTACCGAGCGACCGATCGCCGCCTTGTCAGCGACAGTGACAATTCCCGACTCCTCGCGAAGCTCAAGCGAAAGCGCTTCGGCCAAGCCGGGTAGGTCGTAGGACTCGTCGACAGAATCCCACAGTGCAACCTCGCCTTCGACACGCACCTCCCAACGTGCGTCACGGACGGCGCGACGTAAGTTGGCGAGGAGTTCGAGCCAATGCATGGTTGCCCGCGCACGGCCAAGCGTGGGGAGCTTCGTTGCTCCGGACAGGACCTCACCCGGCGATTGGTCGAACACCAATTCGAACGACTCGGCCGAATCGGCCCCCCATCCTTCAAACAACTTGGCAACCCTTGGATTGGACAGGTTGGCGTAGTGAAGCCTGCGCTCGACCACTCGTCGCTCTTCATCACCGAGCGAAGAGGCTCGGTAGGCCGACCAATAGAGCGAGGCACCCATTTCACGAGCGTAGGAGGTGGACGTGGATCGGTTCTGGGCGCAACCCTCCCCCGACCACGACGGGAAGACTCCAACGAGCTCCCAAGCACCCATCGCGTCCGCTCGGTGCAGAAGGCGCATAGGACGATCGGCACAGCCGGCGCGACTTGCATATCGAACGTATGTTCGATACACTGAAACCCTTGGTCGAGGGATGGACGACCGAGCGCCACTGGTTTCACGTACGCCGATGATTGGCCCTCCGCATGTCCGTCCTCGCCACCGAGTTGCAACAAGCGACCAAGTGGCTCGAGGCTGCCTGCGCTGAAGGGCTCGACGGCATCGGATCCGCGAGTGAGGCGATGGAGTTGCTCGACGGGATCGAGCGGGTGCGGCGGCTGGCGAGCGTGCTCGCGGTGGACAGCGTTGCCCTGATCGAAGACTCAGGCGCTCATCGCGATCACGGCCATGTGGATGCGTCGACCATGTACAAGGCGACGTCCCGGGTGTCCTCGGCCGAATCGACTCGATTGAAGAAGATCGACCGCATGCTGCGCCGATGCGACCTCATCGCCCAGGCGTGGCGCGACGGGCAGGTCAACCTCGACCAGGCCGGCTGCCTCGCGCGAGCGTTCGCCAACCCCAGAGTCCGCGAGCGATTCACCACCGACGACTCCCAGCGCTGGATGCTCGCCAAGGCCCGGCGGCTGTCGTTCAAGAAGTTCGAACGAGCCGTCGCCGACTGGGTGCGGCTGCATGACCTCGACGGGGTCGAACCCGACGCAGATCCGTCGCACGAGCGTCGAGACACCTCGATGGTGCAAGACCACTTCTCGACCGCATGGCATCTGCGTGCCCAACACGGATCGCTGGCCGGGTCGATCATGAACAAGACCCTCGAGGCGTACACCCAGGCTGAGTTTCTGACCGACTGGCAGCTGGCCGAGGAAGCCCTTGGCGAAGGCAACGTCTCCCGGGACCAGCTCGCCCGTACCGATGCGCAACGACGGGCCGACGCGCTCGCCCAAATCTTCGCCGACGCGATCGACAACCCGAATCGCTCGACTCCCGTCGAGACCGTTCACAACCTGGTCTGGTCACAAGACACGTTCGAAGAGACGTTGCGGCGATTCTTCGGCGTCGACCCGGAACCACTCGACCCCGACGCCCACCGGTGCACGACGTTGGATGGCGAACCGGTAAACACGATGGCCGCCTTCGCCGATCTGCTGACGTCGTCCTGGCGACGAGTCGTGGTCGACGCCGCCGGCGTGGTCGTCGACCTGTCGAAGAAGCAGCGCTTCTACACCGGCCTCGCTCGAGTCGGGGTCCGAATCAGCAGCGACGAGTGCTACTGGCCCGGCTGTGACCTCCCGGCGAGCCGGTGCCAGATCGACCATTTGAAACCCGCGGCCCGAGGCGGGTTGACGACACAGGGGAACGGCAAACCCGGGTGCGAACGCCACAACCGAGTGAAGGAGCTCGGCTACGTCGTCACGCGTCAACCCGATGGCGCAATCACCATCATCTGCCCCAACGGCGACACGCTCATCTCCGCCGCATGATCGCTACCGCATAACGCATGCCGCATGGCCATCCTGGCCCGATCGCGCGCGCCAACGCACCGCCTTGGCTCAACCGCCGGCTTCGGCTGCCGTCTTGAGGCCGTCGGCGAACTGGTCGAACGACTCGGTCAGGTCAGGGATGGTGCGACAGATCAGTCCGGCCAGCGGGCCGGAGAACTCTTCGACCATCGAGAACTCGGTTCTGCCGTCGGCCGGCGCCAACACGAACGTCCGCACGCCGCGGAAGAGTCCGAGCGGCATGCCGTCGGACCAGACCATCCGCTCCCCCGCCACCACATCGGACACGGCGAGCTTGAACGCCCGCTTCGGGCTGATGACGGATGTCAACTCGATTCGCTCGCCCTCGGCGATCGTTCCCGTGATGTCCATCACGGTGGGGTTCCAGTCGTCGTACGACGATGCGTCGGTCAGCAGCGCCCAGACGGTGTTGGCCGGTGCGTCGATGACGCGGCGAACACTCGTGCGTCGATCGGCCATCAGATCGCCCGCATGCGGTTGTTGCGGGCGTTGTGCTCGACCTCGGCCAAACCGAGCATCTCCAGCACCGGCGGCACGTAATTGCCGAAGCGACCTCGGTAGCCCTTGCGCAGCCCGTACCAGCCACCGACCGGATTGCCGGCATCGCGAGCCCACGCCTCGACGGTGTCGGGCTTGGCGTCCTTCTGCTCATCGGCGTTGCCGAGCAGCATCCAGTCACCGTGGGCGGTCAGCATCTCGTGCAGGTCCTCGATGCAGCGCAGCTGGTAGCTCAGCTTGGTCGAGCCGACTCGAATCACGAGGGCCGGCGGATCGGCGGCTTCGTCGCGCCAGGCATCGAACTCCGACTTGCCCGGAGGTGTCGTGAGAATCCACGGATCCTCCTCGGTGCCGTCTCCCTCGATGTGATCCGCCATGGTGCCCCTCCTCGGGTGTTTGCGTGATCGCATCATGGCAACCGATACATGACACCATATGTCGTGTATTCGAAGAGATTGATCGAACATGCGCGCTGGACGCCTACTCCAACTCCTGCTGCTCCTCCAGAACCGTGGGCGACTGACCGCCCGCGAGCTGGCGCGCGAACTCGAAGTGTCCGAACGCACCGTGCTGCGCGACATCGACGTCCTCAGCAGCTCGGGGGTCCCGGTCTACGCCGTGCGCGGGCGAGACGGCGGATTCGAGATCCTCGACACGTTCAACCAGTCGACACCAGAGCTCCCACCCGGGCTGCGCAGTGACCACGGTCGGCTCCGCCGCGTGCGAGTCCGGCTCTCGCCGGCCGCGCTGCAGCTCGCGCTCGTGCTCGGCAAGCCGGAGGGCTGGCGGCCTCGGCCGAACGCAACGACTGACCCAGACCGACCCACCTGGCTCGAGGGCTCGTTCCGATTCACGTCCTACGACGGCGCGGTGAACGAGTTGCTGGCCCTCGGAGTCGAGGTCGAGGTCCTGCTACCGGTCGACTTCCGCCGGACGATGGCCGAGGTCGGCCAACGCATAGCGGACCAACACCGGTGATGCGAGCGAGTAGCCCAGCCGAGCTACGCCGCCAGCCGGCCGCTCTGCAACGATGGCGGGATGGCTGAATCCACGCTCACTCCGGAAGGCCTCGAGGTCGTCGCCACCGGCCTGCGGTTCCCCGAGGGACCGATCGCGATGCCCGATGGTTCGCTGATCCTCGTCGAGATCGAACGCCAGACGCTGTCGAGGGTCACACCTGACGGCGCCGTGGAGGTGATCGCCGAGCTCGGCGGTGGACCGAACGGTGCAGCGATGGGCCCTGACGGTCGCTGCTGGGTCTGCAACAACGGCGGCATGCTCTTCGCCGAGGTGCGCGGCAAGCTCTACCCCGGACACCAACCGCCCGACTATGTGGGCGGCAGCATTCAGGCGGTCGATCTCGAAACCGGCGAGGTCGAAACGATCTACACCTCGGCCACCGGCAAGGACGGCGGCGAGGTCCAGCTACGAGGACCCAACGACCTCGTCTTCGACCGCGACGGTGGCTTTTGGTTCACCGATCACGGCAAGACCCGCGACCGCGAGCGGGACCGCACCGGCGTGTTCTACGCCAAGGCCGACGGATCGCATGTCGAGGAAGTCATCTTCCCGCTGGAGGGGCCGAACGGCATCGGCCTCTCCCCGGACGAGGACGAGGTCTACATCGCCGAGACGCCCACAGGTGAGATCTGGGCGTACGAGCTCTCGGCGCCGGGCACGCTCCTCGGTGAACGTCGGGACAAGCCCGATGGTGGCCGGCTACTGCGGGGGCGCGAGGGCTTCTTCATGTTCGATTCGTTGGCGATGGATGCCGACGGCAACGTGTGCGTCGCCACGATCGTGGACGGCGGCGTCACGATCCTCTCGCCCCGAGGCGAGCCCGCTCGGTTCGTGCCGATGCCCGACCGCATCACCACGAACATCTGCTTCGGCGGCGACGACCTGCGTACGGCCTATGTCACGTTGTCGTCGACCGGCCAGCTGGTCAAGGTGCCGTGGGAGACCGCCGGCCTCCCACTCAATCACCTGAACGTCTGAGCGGTCGTCGTCTGAACAAAATCGCGGGAGGGCTCAGCCCGGAGCGCCGGCAAGCTCGGGCTCGGGGAGCGTCGGCGGTTCGAATTCGAAGTCATCGCGGAATTCCGGCTCGGGAAGCCCGGTTTCGCCTTCGATGTCGACGGTCGGAAGCAGCCGGTCCAGCCAGCCCGGGATCCACCAATTCGCGTCGCCCATGAGCTTCATGGTCGCCGGGACCAAGACCATACGAACGATTGTGGCGTCGACGAAGATCGCCGTCGCCAAGCCGAGCCCCATCATCTTGATGATCGGATCGTCACCCAGCACGAAGCCGAGGAACACCGAGATCATGATCAGGGCCGCCGAGGTGATGACTCGGGCGGTGCTGGCGATGCCGTGGATGACCGACGAGTCGTTGTCGCCGGTGATCAGGTACTCCTCGCGGACTCGCGAGAGCAGGAACACCTCGTAGTCCATCGACAGGCCGAACAGGATGGCGAACATGAACATCGGCAGGAACGACACGATCGGCACCGTTCCTTCGAGCCCGATCAGACCGATGCCCCAGCCCCACTGGAACACCGCAACCAGCACGCCGTAGGCGGCACCGATCGACAACAGGTTCAGCAGGGCTGCCTTGAGGGGGACGAGGATCGACCGGAACACGACGGTCAACAGCATGAACGACAGGATGATCACGGCGGCGATGAAGTAGGGGAGGCGGTTGGCGACCTTCTCGCCGATGTCGGCGAAGCTCGCCGTGCCTCCGCCCACGTGCGCGGTGGCCGCCGAATCGCCGATCACGGGTGGGAAGACGTCGGCGCGTAGGCGCTTGACGGTGTCGAAGGTCGCGGCATCCTGTGGCGAGGTGGTGGGGAAGGCCACGATCGTCGCAACACCGGCGTCGGGGTCGACCTGAGGCGGCGCGATGCCGACCACACCCTCGTCGGCGGCGATCGCCGCGGCGAGCGGCTCGACGACCGAGGCATCGTTGCTGATGTCGACGGCGATGAGCAGCGGGCCGTTGATGCCCGGCCCGAACCCCTCGGCGACCAGATCGTAGGCCCGGCGCTCGGTTCGGGACTCTGGCGTGGTGCCTGCGTCGGGAAAGCCGAGCTGAAGATCGAGCACCGGCGAGGTCAACAGCAGGAGGAACGCCGTCACGCCGATGGCGTAGCTCCAGGCATTGTTGGCGACGTGGGTGCCCCAGGCCTCCCAGCGGGACGTCACACCCTGCGAGATCACGGCCGCGCTGCGACGATTTCGACCGAAGCCGAACTTGGCGAGACGCATGCCCGCGAGCCCAAGGAAGGCCGGCAGCAGCGTGATCGATGCGGTCACCATGATCAGCACGATGAACGAGGTCGAGATGCCGGCGGCCGTCATGAACGGAATGCCCGCCACGGCTAGTCCGAGGATGGCGACCACGACGGTGCCTCCGGCGAAGATCACCGCTTGACCGGCGGTGGCATTGGCACGACCGGCCGACTCGGCGACCGTGTAGCCCTTGCCGAGGAACTCCCGGTGCCGTGTCACGACGAACAGCGCATAGTCGATGCCGACGCCCAGGCCGATCATCGAACCCATCTGTGGGGCCCAACTGGGAATGTCGACCAGATACGTGATCAAGCCCATGGCGCTGACACCGAGGGCCAGACCGAAGCCGGCCATGAAGATCGGCAAGCCCATGGCGATGAACGAGCCGAAGGCGACCAGCAGCACGATGATCGCCACGATGATGCCGATCATCTCGCCGACACCGGTCTCGGGCTGCTCGAAGGAGAAGAACAGGTCACCACCGGCCTCGACCTGGAGTGCCGAGTCAACGTTGGCTTCGACCCGCCACTCCTTCAGGTGCTCGAGATCCTCGAGGCTGAGTTCCTCGATCACCGGATACTGCACGGTGATCAGGGCAACACGACCGTCCGGCGAGATCGCGCCCGCCTGCACCGCGGTCTCGGGGCCTGCAGTCAGGGCCCCCGACACGTCGGTCACGACGAGGACCTTGTCGAGTCCGGCGAGCTCTGCCTGGGCCTCGGCGAGTTCGGTCTGCGCGACCGCCGAGTCGAAGAACGTCGTCGCCTCGTCGCGTGGGGTGAAGACGACCTGCGCGGTCTGGCCGGCACTGTCGGACTGCGCCGCGGTCAGCAGTTCCAATGCGTCGGAGGAGTCAAGTCCCGGGACGTCGAAGCTGTCCTCGAGCTCGCGACCGAACGAGCCGGACAGTGCGACGATGAGCACAGCGGCGATGAACCAGGCGCCGATCACCCGCCACTTGTTGGCGGCACAGGCACGGCCGAGTCGGTAGAGCGCATTCGACATGGGGGGTGTCTCCTTGAACCAGTAACGCTACGGTATCGTAGCGTTACCCAACAGCGACCAAAGCGCAACCCCTTGCCCGAAATCACTCGCATGAAAAAGGTCACATCGCAGGCAGGCCGATTGGCCGCATCACCCTCATCGACCTCACCGACCTCGTCACAAGGGATGCACTGATGGCGCGCCCGCTCAGCGAGACCGCTCGCTCCAAGATGCTCGACGCGGCCGCCTCGTTGGCGCTCGACGTCGGGGTGCGGTCCTTCACCGTCGACGAGGTCGCCCGGCGAAGCGGGGTCGCCAAGACGACGATCTACCGACACTTCACCGGCAAGAACGAGCTGATCATCGCCGCGCTCGACGGGCTAACCCCGGTGCCTGAAATCCCCGACACCGGCAACTTTCATGACGACCTGGTCATCTTTCTCGGCAACATCCGTCCGATCTTTCGAGACGATCGCCTGCGGGCACTGTTCTTTGACGTGTTCGCCGCGGCGACCTTCGACGAGGAGTTGGCCCAGGCCCAACAGGCGATGATGGCGAGCCGTGCCGTTGCGCTGACCTCGATCGTCGCCCGCGGGATCGGGCGGGGCGAGCTACCCCCCGACCTCGAGGAAGAGACCATCTTCGAGCTCATCGAGGGTCCGTTCATCGTGCGCTCGTTCGGTAACCCGGCGTCGCTCGACACCCTCGACCTCGAGGAGCTTGCGGCGACGATCATCCGCCGCTGCCACGTCTAGCGCGAGGCGACGCCGCCACCCCTTGAGGGCAGCGGCGTCGTTTGCCCGGGGTAGGGGCGATCAGGAAGCCCCGGTCGGGCGGGTCCCCGCTCGAGAAATCAGCTCTCCATCGTGTAGGCCACGGTCGTGTTGCCCTCGATGGCGTTGATGTGGACGCTCGTAGCGCCGCTGATCAGTCGGATCGCTCGAGTGTCGGCACTCTGAAAATCGGACTCGACCATGTAGCCGGCGGCCATGAGGCGGTCGATGAGTTCGGTGGCGAAGGGCTCGTTCGGATCGTGGACGAGGATGCCGGTCAGCGAATACTGCTGGCCGTCACCGAAGGCCGAGAAGAAGCTCTGCCCCTGGACGAACGTCTGCGGAATACCCACGAGCGCCGGCCAGTCGTCGGGCACGTCGGTGACCCCGAAGTAACCGGAGGTGTTGTTGTCCGGGTTCTCGGTCGTGACGCTGCCGTCCTCGTCGATCGTGATGCCGCCGGAACCATCGGTGGTCTCGAAGACGACACCGCCGTCCTCGCCGATGCTGAACGAACCCGAGCCGTCCTCAGTGTCGAAGACGAAGCCACCGTCCTCGTCGAATTGCACGGTGCCGCTGCCATCTTCGGAGTTGAACGAGAACCCGCCGTCGCTGAAGTCGATGTCGAAGTCACCATCGGCGGAACTCTCGATCGCCTGTTCGGCGACGAACTCGGAGATCGAGGCGCCACCGCACGCTCCGAGGAGCACGACGCCGGCCGTGGCGGCGGCGATCGAGGTGAGAAGGCGGTTGCGGGTCATCGTGGGGAACTCCTGTCTTGGCGGGTGAGATGACCATCATGCGACAGCCCAGGCTCGACGTCTGTAGCCCATGAGACACAGTCCGCGTGGTCTGCGTCACAGGCATCCTCTCGGGCTCTAACATCGAGGCCGACGCTCGCGACCACTCGATGGACCGGCCCACGCACATGCAAATCTCAGATGCGATCGAACGATGGGTCGACGAGCACCGCAACGGGCTGTCGGCGTCGACGGTGAGCGACATCGACGACATCGCGCTTGCTGTCCTGCGCCTCGGCTACGACGACTTCGACTGCGCCGAAATCGGCGAGCCCGAGCGGCTCGACATCATCGCCGAGACGCACACGGCCTCGGCGCTGAGCGCGACGGCAATCGGTCAGTTCCTGACGATCGTCGTCGACTGGGGGTCCGACCTGCCGGCGACGCTTTTCGGCTACCTCGACTCGGCGGACCTGCGCTCGTTGCCGAGCGATAGCGATACGTGGGTAGAACCCACCGACGACACTGAGCTGCTCGCACCGACCGACATCACCTGGCTCGACGAAGAGCCCGAGCCCGACGAAGATCTACCGGGCGCGGGCGACCCAGGAGACGCGAGAGACGCCGAGACTACGGAGGACGACTCGTTCGACGACGACTCGTTCGACGACGACTCGTTCGACGACTCGTTCGACGACGATGAGATCGAGCTCGTCGACGACACGCCCGGCGCCCTCGACGAGTCGGGGGCGGACGAGGTCGACACGGCCGTCGATGAAGACAACTTCGATCCCGACGAACTCGAACTCATCGACACCGACCTCACCACTACCGACGAAGACGACTTCGATCCCGACGAACTCGAACTCATCGACACCGACCTCACCACTACCGACGAAGACGACTTCGATCCCGACGAACTCGAACTCATCGACACCGACCTCACCGCACGGGTCGACGACGTCGAGGACTCTGCCCCTGACACCTCTGCCCCTTCCAGCTCTACCCCTGACAACTCTGCCCCTTCCAACTCTGACCCCGACGACTCCGACTTGGGCGAGCGCGCACCCGAAGACATCGTGGTCGTCGTCGGCGAGGCCGGCACCCCTCCCCTGACGGGCCCGGCCAACCAGGCGGCATCGTCGTTCCTGCGGACACTCGATCGTTCCACGACGGCTCCGGAGCCCGTCTTCGGCAATCTGACGGCCTCGGCGGCGCCCGTTGAGCAGTTCGACGTACCGAAGGCACCGAGTGAGTCCGGCGTATTCAGTGAGGCCGCCCAGTCCGATGGCCGCCGGGCGATCGACTGGATCACGGTGGCCTACTTCGTCGTCGCCGCCATCTGCTTTGCGTTCGTGATCTACTTCTACCTGTCGGGCTGACACTCGGGCAGGACCCGAGGTCAACTCACCCCGACGCGCCGGCGCAGATCTCCATCTGGCCCTTGGCTTCGAGCACCCGCCAGACATTGCGCTCCAACAAGGCGGCGAATGCGACATCCTCGTCGGCTCGTGCGACGAGATAGTCAAGGGCCGGAGCCACATCGTTGAGCGAGCCGAGGATGACGATGTCCGAGCCGGCTTCGAGGGCCAACCCAAGCGCTTCGAGCGGTCCGAAGCGTTCGACGATCGCCCCCATGTTCATCGCGTCGGTGAAGACCAGCCCACCGAAGCCGATCTCGTTGCGAAGCAGGCCGTTCACGGTCTCCGGAGACAGGCTCGTCGGCAAGTCCTCGCTCAGCCCGGGAACGGTGAGGTGTCCGATCATCACGCCGGCCTCGTCGCGTTTGTGGTCGCCGACAATCTCGACGTACGGCACGAGGTCGCTGGTGCGGAGCTCGTCGATTGAGGGCACGACCGGCAGTCCGAGGTGCGAGTCGCCCGACGCCCGCCCATGGCCGGGGAAGTGCTTCAGCACCGGCATGACGCCGGCCTCGAGCAGGCCCTCGGTCACCGCGCGGCCGTAGGCGGTCACAACCACGGGCTCGTCGCCGAAGGACCGGCTACCGATCCCTGGCGCGCCACCGACGTCGACCACCGGACCGAGAATCACATCGATGCCGAGCGCCTTGGCGCGGGCGCCGTACTCGACCCACTGTTCGCGCACGTCCTGGGGCGAGCTGATGCGGGCGGACTCGGCGGCCGACGGCAACGGGCCGAGCACGTTGGAGAGACGTTGCACCGAACCGCCCTCCTCGTCGCTCGCGATCATCACCGGCACAAAGCTGTTCTGCTGGATCTCGGTCAGACGGTCCGGCAGCGATTCATCGGGGAAGCCCAGCAACGCGATCCCACCAAGCTGGCGATCGGCGGCCATCTGCGCGGCGATCGAGAGATCGTCGGGCACGGCAAGGGGCAACAACAGCTGGGTGTAGCGCTCGCGCCGCTGGAGGCAGTCGAGGTTGAGCGGCACCGGGGTGGGCGTCGGCGGCTCCTCGAGCTCGATCGGCTCGGCATCGGTGGACACGGCCGCATCATCGGCCGATCCGGCTTGGTCGTCGGACGAGCCGGTTGTTCCCTCGGCGTCGGCGGTTGGAGGCAGGAGGACCGGCCCATCGACCTCGGGGGTGGGCGCGGCGACCTGGGCCTGCCCGTCGGTCAAGCCACAGCCGGTGGCCACCAGGGCCAGGCACACAGCGGCGGCGATCGCCCGGGCGGCACGTTGCATCGCAGCGAGGCTAGACACTTCGCTGCCCTGCGCACCGGCACACCTGCCAAGTTCTGGACACATCCAACCCAGGACAGCAGCTGCGCGGAGAAAATCCGCCGCGTTGGGGAAGCGTCCCCCCTGCCACGGTCGGCACTCGAGCATCGCCTACTTTTGCCGTGTGATCACACAACGCCGACCTGCTCGACCGTGGAGGCGCCGGTGGTCCCCCACCGGACAGTCCGGCCATGCCGTCCCCGCTTGGCTGGCCGTGCTGTGTGCCGTCGTGCTCCTCGCCGCCGCTTGTGGCGGGAGCGATGCCGGCGAGGAAACCACCGAGGGCGACCAGGTCGAGACGGCCCCAGACGCAACCCCGGTCGTCGTGCCCGACGAAGCCGATGTCACGCCGATCCCCGACGACGAAGACGAACCGATCGTCGTCCCGACGTCGACGCCTCTACCCACGGCAACACCGCTGCCGACCTCGACCCCGGTGCCCTTGGACGCGCCGACGCCGTCCGCGATCCTCCTGGGCTCGGCGTTCACGAACGATTCCAAGGTCACGACCGTGGGCATCGATGAGGTCTTCTTCGGCATGTCCGCAGAAGAAGCCGCCGAGGCCGCGTCGACGGAGTGGGTGGGCCTGTCCTCGTCGACGTCGACCTGTTACAAGGTCGTGCCGAGCACGGGCCCCGAGGGGGTTGTGCTGTGGATCGTCGACGGGTTCGTCGAGCGCATCGACATCGCGAACGCTGAGATCCGCACACCATCCCAGCTCGGTATCGGACGCACCCTCGAGGAGCTGCAGAGCCAGCTCGGTGATCGCCTGACCGATGAGGCTGCCGAGGACGGCACGGTGATCGCCACGTTCACCCCGGCCGATGCCGGCGACGCCGACTTCCGCATCATCTTCGAACTGGTCGACGACTCGGTTGTGCGCTACCGCAGCGGTCGGGTGGGCGTTGTCGAGCGGGCGCAGGATGAGTGCTTCGAGGACTTCAGCACCGAGTGATTCACCCTGGGCGCGGGAGCACCAACTCCAGCGAGTAGCGGCCGTCGGCGACCGTTTCGATAACCCGTGACCCCGCGACCGGCGGCGCCGACAGCGGTCCGAGTTCTACGGACTCGGGTTTTGCGTAGAGGTGGAGCACGACGACCTCGCCGGGACGAGCCAGGAACTCGACTTCCGCGCCCGGCGCACGTTCCGCGAGCTGCTTCATCCACACATCGACCGACGGGTCGCTCACGTCGCTCGGCAGCATCGGGCTCCGCTGCCAGGCCTTTTGGGGCTTGCCGCCACCGACCCGCAGCCCGTTCGCTCGCAGGCTGCGCACGATGTCTCGCGAATCGACCAGCTCGGCAAGTTCACAGGCCTGCGCCCACAGCGTGTCCGGAACGTCGTAGTGGTCGCGTCCGAACGACAGCCAACGCAGGCCGAGCGTCCGAGCGGCCTCGTGCAACTCGTCCAGAGATGAGTCGCTGATCAAGTGCGCCCACAAGTGACCGCGCCAGCGCCAGCGCGGCGTGTCGATCATCAGTGCCACGTCGCGTCACCCGTTCGACCCAACATGGAGCCGTCTATCGCCCTTCTCGGCTGGAGTGCGCTGTTCCGATCGCCCGAGGTGCCAACCTGGAAGGTGATGGACGGTGGCATTCGAGTGCAGCTTCGGGCGGGTGACGCCTTCGTGGCCGCCCTCGTCGACGCCGCGGCCCGATACGCCGCACGTCGCCAGGTCGATGATGCGGTGGCGAGTCGGTTTGCGACACTGGTTGAAGCTGCCGCGTCGGCAGTGATCCGCGCCGGCGGGACGACCATCCAGCTCGACGCGGACACCGACGAATCAATCCTGCGAGCGATCATCAGCGGCGCAAGCGCAGGGTCGATCACCGACGCCGACCGAGCGACTCTCGAAGCGCTCGGCGAGGCGTGCGAAACCCTGAGCATCGACACCGCCGTCGCGTTTTCGTTCATGGTCGAGACCGGATCAAGCGACGCCGGTTGAACCGAATCCGCCTTCGCCGCGCTCGGAGTCGGGCAGCGCGTCGACAACCTCGAACGCCACCGTCTCGTACGACTGGATGACGAGCTGGGCGATGCGCTCACCACGTACGACCTCGAAGTCGGTCGTCGGATCCGTGTTGACCAACAACACCTTCAGCTCACCTCGATAGCCGCTGTCGATCAGACCCGGCGTGTTCAACACCGTCACGCCGTGCTTGAGCGCGAGCCCCGAGCGGGGCTGGATGAAGCCGGCGTAGCCATCGGGGATGGCGATGGACACCCCGGTCGGCACCAAGACTCGATGGCCACCAGCCCGAATGGTCACGTCGACCGAGGCTCGAAGATCCACTCCAGCGTCGCCCGGGGTGGCGTGGGCCGGCAGTTCGATCGATTCGTCGGCCCTGGTCGCAGGAATCCTCAACATGGCCCGCACGGTACTGGGAGCGAGCGCCGTGACGCCGATACGGTGTCTCGGTGCTTGCGTGGATGGACCTCGAAATGACCGGCCTCGACCCCGGTCGACACGTCATCGTCGAGATCGCCACCCTCATTACCGACGACGACCTCAACCTTGTTGCCGAGGGCCCCGACCTCGTCGTGTCCGCCTCCGACGCCGAGCTCGCCGAGATGGACGACTTCGTGCGCAACATGCACACCCGCAGCGGCTTGCTCGACCAGATCACCGCGTCGACGATCTCGCTCGAAGAGGCCGGCCGCGAGACGATGGCGTTCTTGCAAGAGCACATCCCCGAGGCTCGGACCGTGCCGTTGTGCGGCAATTCAATCGGTACCGACCGGCGATTCTTGGCGGCCGCACTTCCCGAGATCGAAGAGTTCTTGCACTACCGCTCGATCGACGTCTCGACGATCAAGGAATTGGCTCGGCGCTGGCACCCCGCCGCGTTGACCGCCATGCCCCGCAAGGAATCCGGCCACCGCGCCCTCGATGACATCCGCGAGAGCCTCAACGAACTGAAGTATTGGCGCTCCGCGGTGTTCCTCCCGTCCCCGGATAGTCCCTCCCCGGACACTGGGTCGACCGACTCGCCAGTATGAACGACTCGGCCGCACCACCGTCGTCCGACGCGCTCCCGGAACGCACGGAGAAACGGCCCGCCCGTGAGCTGATCACCGAGCTGGCACCAAACGTGCTTCGGTCGGAACTCCCGATCGAGCTGCCCGGTCTGGGCCACGTGAACATGTACCTGCTGCAGGACGACCGCGGTGTGGCGGTCGTCGATCCCGGGCTCCCGGGCGACGAGCCGTGGAAGGCCGTCGTGCACCGGCTGGGGCTTGCCGGCTACAAGATCAGCGATGTGCACAGCATCGTCATCACGCACTCGCACTACGACCACTACGGCGCCGCCGAGCGGCTGCGCGAAGAATCTGGCGCGCAGATCGTCGCCCACCCGATGCTGCACAACCGCATGGGGGCCCTGCATCTCGATGACGACGCCGAGTTCCTCGACATCGACGACGAAGCCCCACCCGAGGCGAAGAACTCGAAGTATGGCCATTGGACCCCCTGGGGCACCTGGTCAGAACCGCCCGAAGAAGTCATCAAGCATTGGGAGAGCCTCGGACTTGGCGAGCGCATGTTCATCGCGCCACAACCGAATATCGGCGTGGCCGACGGCATGGTCGTCTCATTGGCCGGACGCGAGTGGGTCGGCGTACACACCCCCGGCCACACCGCCGACCATCTCTGCCTCTACGACCCCGAGGGTGGCCTGATGATCACCGGTGACCACGTGTTGCCGACCATCACGCCTCACATCAGCGGGTACGCGCACGACGATGCGCCGCTCCAGCAATTCTTCGACTCCCTCAACCGCATGCACGATTATGCCGATGTCACCCTTGCGCTGCCGGCGCATGGCGATCCGTTCGACGACCTGTACGGACGGTCGGATCACATCCACCACCATCACCTCGAGCGGCTCGACGAGATCCGCGAGGCGGCCGAGAATGTCGGACGGGCCAACGTCGAGACCTACATGCAGCAGATCTTCCGCGAGCGCTCGTGGGGCCACATGGCGGCCAGCGAAACCTTCGCCCACCTCGATCATCTCCGCGACCATGGCGAGCTGGTCACCGATCGCGACGAGGGCCTGCTGTATTTCACTCCGGTCGCTGCGAACGACTGATCCGCGTAACGACGGGGATCTCCGTTCACGCGTATGACGGTCCGATGTCGAACTTGAGACTTCGCCCGTAATTCGTTTGACAAGGCTGCCGCAATCCGGTTTCGTGGAGTCGTTCCCGAGTCCCCGAGGAGCCGTCTCATGATGCAGCGACTTCGTGCAACCAGCCAGCGTGTCCAGCGCTCGGCCGCGCGCGTCGTCCCGGCTGCGCGACCGGCGGCAGATACCAGCGGACTCGGCCACATGCAGCCAAGGGCTGCGATGTCCAACGCCATTGTTTGGAACGTGAAGCCGATGGTGCCCGCAACCGCCTTCTGCACCTTCGGCACGTACCACCAGCGGCGGCTCCAGGAGATGCCCACCTGAATCGGGTGAGCAACCGAAAACCTCCTGAAGCCGCCGGACTCAGTCCGGCGGCTTTCTTCCTTTTGTCCCTCAATCAATCACCACTGCAACTTCTGCGAAACGAGAAGGTCATGACTGCGATCCTCAGCAACCAGCTCACCGGCCAGGAGGTCTGGCGTGCCGATGCACGCTGCGGAACCCTGGACGGCAACCTGGCGGCCACCTTCTTCAGCGAGGAACTCCAAGACATCGCAACCGCCAAGCGGATCTGCGCGGAGTGCCCCGTGATGGCGGAGTGCCTCGAGGGTGCGATCGAGCGACAGGAGCCGTATGGCGTATGGGGCGGTCAGCTCTTCCTGAACGGGAAGGTACTGACCATCAAGCGTCGTCGGGGTCGGCCGCCCAAGGTGGCCCGCCCCGAGGACGAGTTCCCGGTCATTCCGGTTCCTGAGCGGCTCGTTCCCCTCCTGCGTACCGCCTGAGAGCCGGTGACCGCCTGATGCTCGCGGTCTGGCGGTCGGTCCACGTGCCGACCGTCAGGCCGACGAGCGCAGCTGCAATGCCCGCCCGGGTGTTCGGTCGATCGATGATGGTGCCGCTTGACGAGCCATATCGGTCCCGCCGGACACCCGGGCTGTGCGTTGTAACGGTTTGGTGCCAGGCACCGATCGTTACACCCATGATGCGCTTTGGTGCCAGGCACCGATCGTTACATCGAAGCCGAGCGATGCGAACGTCAGGCGCTGGCGGCGGCGATGCCGCCTCCGGCTGCCGCCTGGCGTCGGCGGAGCCGGAAGTAGACGGTGGCGCCGATGAGCGCCAGCACGATCAGCTCGCCGAGAACGCCCCAGCGGAACGGGTCGGTGAACCAATTGCCGATGCGCTCCGGGATCGAGACGATCGTTCGCAGGATCGGCAGGACGAACAGGTTCGCTCGTTCGCCGTTCCAGGTCTGGACGAACTCGGCGAAGATCCAGGCGACACCAAGGGCGCCGAGTGACAGGTAGCGAGTCGTCTCGCTCTGGTCCTGCCAGACGGCACGGATGAACGAGGCGGCGATGACCAGCAGCAGTGCGGTCCCCAGACGGGTTGCGCCGGTCTCGTTGATCCAAGCGTTGACCTCACCCTGGAAGTCGGTGAAGAAGTCGACCAAGCCGTTCGAGGCGAAGTTGCCGCGCAGCACCTGGATCTCCCACCAGCCGTAGATCACCAGGTAGATACCCGACAGCACGAGCAGCACGCCGCTGATGCGGTTCACCCACGGAAGTACCCGACGCATGTTGTTGGCGATCGAGTTGCGAGCCATGGCCAAGGCGATCGTCAGCGTCATGATGACGGCACCCATGCCAAGGCCGTAGGCGATGAAGACCGAGACACCGTCGACGAACGTCCCCGAGGTGAACACGCTGGATACGCCGGCGATGAACAGGCCGACGGTGCAACCGAGCGACACCACGGCGTAGCTGATCCCGAACAGGAACATCGAGAGCATCTCGCCCGAGTCGCCGCCGAGCTCGAGGCGAGGGATCGACAGCTTGAGTTCGAAGCCGAAGAACAACATGGCGATGCCCATCGGCACGAGCAGCACACCGAGGATCAGGGTCACGTACGGCGAGTATTCGGTGATGGAGCCAGAGCTGAGCAAACTCGCGGTCAGCAGCCCGAAGATCCCGAACACCGCGATGAAGCCGGCGGTGAGCGCTGCGCCCACCTTCAGAGCCCGAATCAGACTCCGGGCGACGCTGGTCTCGTCCTCGTTGTTTTTGCCGAGGAAGAAGGACACGTACACCGGCAACATGGCGAAACCGCATGGGTTGAAGGCGGCGACCAACCCGAGGGTGAACGGGAAGGCGAGGTCGGCATCGATCATTGCTCTACGTAGGTCCCTGGTGCGATGTGCTCGTCGATCAAGATGCGAAGCTCCTTCTCGGTCAGCACGCCCGACCACACGTAGCCGATGTCGCCTTCGGCGGTCAGCAGAATCGTGGTGGGCATGACAAAGAGCCCGAACTCCCGGAAGACCTCACCGGCCGGGTCAGCGGCGAGGGGGTAGGTCACGCCGGTCTGCGCGCTGAGCCGATCGGCTGCCTCGCGGCGATCGCTGGTATTCATGCCAACGAAGGCGACCTCGTCGCCGATCGCCTGGAAGACCTCTTCGAACTCGGGCATCTCCGCGATGCATGCCGCACAGGTGCTGGCCCAGAAGTTGAGGACCGTCGGCTTGCCTTGCAACTCCGACACCGACGATACGTTGCCGTCGAACCAGGTGAAAGCGGGATTCGGCGCCGGCATGAGCCCGCCGATCGACGACCCGTCGTCCTCCGCGGTGTCGTCGACCGCGGTGTCGACTGCGCCCGCGGACGGAGCCGTGTCCTCACCGTCGATGACCTCGGTCTCGCCGTCGAGCACGTCGGGCGGCTGGACCGCGACACCGCCGTCGTTGGTGGTGATGCCCTCGCTGACCTCGTCGCTGCCCGAGCAGGCAGCGGCGAGGACGACGAGGCTCAGCAGGATGGCGATCGCTCGTGCGCGGGAGCGACCGAACCATCGGGATTCGTGGTGGGAGGAGCGTTGATTACGCATGGGACTCGATTCCATCATGAGCGACCGAACAGGGGCGTAAATGGCGGGAAAGATGGCAACGAAACCCGGCACCAACGCACGCAATTCCCATCGGCACGAAGACTTCAGACTTTCGCACCTGGAAAGGTTGAGCTACGGCGAGCCCTGATCCCAGGTCTGTGCGGCCTCGACGAGGCCGAGAATCAAGGCGTCGACCTGGGGAGCGCGCCCTTGGGATCCGTGATCGCTCCAGTGCCGGCCCTTTCGGTTCCAGCGCACCGTCGCCGGCAGTTCGATCTGCACGCCCGCATCACGAGGAACGTTGACCGGATTCTGCGGATGCATGCCCGCCAGCGACTTCGGGATGGACCCGACGTCATCGATGATGTCGTAGTCGGGCAGGCGCCGGCGAAGGTGTCGGGCAACGTGTTGTGCGAGGGGACGGTTTCGTCCGCCCAGCAGCAAGGCATGCCAGAGCCGTTTACGCCCATAACCATGGATCGTGACCACCGCGTCGACGTGCTCGACGAACGAGGCCAGCGCAGCAGAATCGGCGGGGTCGACGATCTTCGACGGCAGATGCACGACGTTGTCCTCGTCACTCTGCAGCACCCCGTAGTACGACATCCCTGACCGCTCCGCCGCCGTCGCGGCGATCACGTCGGTGACCTTCTCCAACTGCCCGCCGTGATACGCCATGAATCCGAGACGGCTCGAACGGAGTTCGCACACCTCGTCGACATTGTCCTGGGCCAACAGCTCGGCAAAGCGACCGGACGCGGTACGGAGCCGGCGGGCGTCGACGTGTGCCTTCACTCAGACGAGTTCAGTGGGTGACTCGAGCAACCGCACAATCGTCTGGGCAAATTCCGCAGCCGGAGCACCGTCGAATGCCCGGTGATCCCAGGTGAGGCTGAGCGTCATCATCGTGCGTTCGCTGGGCTCGCCGGCCTGCCACGCCGTCTCCGAGCGCAGTCGGCCGACGCCGAGGATCGCGGTGTTCGGCGGGTTGATGACCGGGGTGAACATGTCGACCCCGAACATGCCGAGCGCCGTGACGGAGAAGGTCGCTCCTTCGAGCTCGCTGAACTGCAACTTGCCGTTGCGGGCTCGTCCGGCGAGATCGGCGACGACGCTGTGGGTCTCCTCGACCGTGCGGAGGTTTGCGTGCTCGATCACCGGCACGATGAGCCCCTCATCGAGGGCCACAGCGACGCCGACGTGGACATCGGGGAGCAGTGCCAGTCCCGCATCGGTGACCTGGCTGTTGACGTAGCCGTGGCCTTCGATCGCTTGGGCCGCAGCCGCGACGACCCATGCGGTGTAGCCCGGCACGACGCCCCCGGCCACGCGACGACGCTCGCGTTCAGCGTTGACTCCGGTCATGTCGACATCGACGCTCAGTGTGAGCTGCGCCATCGAGGACAGCGAGGTGTGCATCCGTTCGGCGATGATGCCGCGCATGCCAGCCATCGGGATCACCTCGGCCGGCTCCTGCAGCAAGGGAGCTGAAGCCGCGCGGGCTGCGCCGGTCGAGGTCGGGGCCGACGGTGCTGCCGACGCTTCGACCGGGGCTCCGAGGCGCAGGCGCACGTAGCGACCGACGTCTTCGCGGGTGATTCGGCCCGATGCCGCCGGCACCTCGGCGAGAGGGACTCCGAGGAAGTCGGCGAGCAGCCGCGCACCGCCCGTTGCGGCCGGCGGACGTTCGGCAGGTGGCGCAGTCGGCGATGGCGTTGTATCTGGTGGGAGTGCTGCTGCCGGCACCTTGGCTGGTGGCTCTGCGGCTGGCGCCACCGTGGATGATGGCTCTGCAGCTGGCGGCTCTGCAGCTGGGGGCTCTGCCATACCGCGTTCGATCGGGGCAGCTTCGGCCCGCTCAGCCGCCAAACGCTCGGCCTCGACTCGTTCAGCCTCGACTCGTTCAGCCTCCGCACGCGCAGCCTCAAGCCGCTCAGCCTCAAGCCGCTCAGCCTCAAGCCGTTCAGCCTCAAGCCGTTCAGCCTCAAGCCGTTCAGCCTCAAGCCGTTCAGCCTCGAGCCGTTCAGCCTCGAGCCGTTCAGCCTCAAGCCGTTCAGCCTCGAGCCGCTCAGCCTCGAGCCGCTCCGCTTCGACCCGTGCGGCTTCGACCCGTGCGGCTTCGATCGCGTCGGCGACATCGTCATGGACGATGCGACCACCCGGGCCGGTGCCGGCGATGGTCGCTAAGGCCAGCCCGGATGCCTCAGCGGCCCGGCGGGCTCGGGGCGATGCGAGCACGCGGCCACCAACACCCGTGACGGCGATCTCCGGTGCGGCGATCCGCGATGGCTGGGCGATGTATGCCGCTACCTGGTCGACGAGCGCATCGCCGCCTTCGATCGGGCGATCGGCGTCCGCTGGCTCGGCGATCGCGTCCTCGTCGATCGTGTCCTCGAACAAGTCATCGAGGTCGATCGTCGCAGGTTCGTCAGGCACGAAGCCATCGAGCATCAGCTGGTCCGTCGACGCCTCATCGACCGGTCCGGCGGGTGCAGCAGCGGGGACGGCGTCGAGTGCCTCGTCGCCCATGCCCCCGACGGCGTTGACCTCGTCGATGAACTGCTGGCTGGGTGTCCGATCGCCAAGCTGGGCCGGCTCGGTGTCGCCGAGCGTGGCCTCCGAGAACGCCGAAGCGACAGGCACCGCCGGCTCCGTCGCCTCCGAGAACGCCGCCGGCACAGGCGCCGCGGGCTCCGCCGCCTCCGAGAACGCCGAAGCGACAGGCGCCGCCGGCTGGGCTGCCTCCGCATCCCCACGATCGTCGAAAATGAAGCCGATCACATCGCCGCATGCGTACGTCGATCCGACCACCCCGGTGACTCGCAGGATCCCCGCGGTGCGCGCTTCGATCTCGGTCTCGACCTTGTCGGTTTCGATGACGAGCACGGGGTCGCCGGCCTGCACCTCGGTGCCGTCGGTCACGAGCCACTCTCGGATCGTGCCGTCGGTCATCGTCAAACCGAGCTTCGGCATGGTGAATGCTTCGGCCATGTGCACTCAGCTCGAACGGGTCGGGTCGCGGTAGAAGCGACCCTGACGGACGGCGATCGAGAAGGTGCGCCGAATGTCGATGACACGAGGGCCGTCTCGGCGAATGGCCATCGACGCCCATTCGTCCGGCCGCAGCACCATGCCGAGTTCGCCGTCGACGGCGAATCGGGCCGGTCCGCGCACGGCAACCGGTTGTGCCGCCTCGACGATCGACACCGACCGCAGACCCGCCTCGACGAACCGGCCCGGAGCGATCGGCGCGGTGATCCGTTGAGGTGCGTCGGGGTCGAGGTCGAGCAGCACACCACGGTCGTCAGACCGGCTGGTCGGCGCAACTAGGCCCGCGAGTGCAGACGGACCGACACTCCACGGCTCAGCGACCGCGGCGAGGATCTGGTGCATGCCGTCGACCCGCCACACGCTTCCGGTTGCTGCCATGTCGTCGAGGAGTACCGCGACATTCACGAGGGCGAGGTCGACGGGAACGCCATCGACCTCGATGTCGATCACCAGCGCCTGGTACGCCGTCATGTCATCGAACGCCTGGTCGAGGGTGACGGCGAGCCCGGCGGCCATGCCAGCGACCGTCGGTTCGATCATCTGAGGAAAGGCGTTGTTCGTGCCTGCAGCGCGAGCAACGATCGGCGCATCGCGCCAACCGCGGGCGACATCTCGGTGCGTGCCATCACCCCCGCTGACCACGACGACGTCGACCGCTTGCCGCCGGAAGGCTGCGGCCGCCCGGACCGTGTCCTCGCCGGTACCAGCAGCGTCGACGTCGATGAGCTCGACCGGCTCCTCCAGGGTGCTGACCGCACGTTCAGCCAATCCATGGGCGTCGGCGGCGACCAGGACCTGGTCGGCGCCACCTCGGCGGGCACCGGTGACGATCCGCTGGATGTCGGCGATGCGACTGGCATCGGTCGGCGCCGAAGCATGCGCGACGAGTCGTCGCAGGTCCTTGCCCGCTCGGGCATTGACGAGCACGCCGACCCGTGCGCTCATGCGGTTCGCTCGTGGATGGCACCGGGCATCGCGACGACAGTACCAAGGGCGCGAACGCGGATCGGACAGCTTCGCAACCGCGTCGCGTTGGTTCCGTCGAGGTGTGGCACCATGCTCACCGGTCGTTCAGGCGGTACAGACCTGCACGACGGCACGAGAGGGGCCGACCATGGCGACATTCGACAAGACGCGGTTGGAGCGCATCGGGGCCGTCGGCCGGCGCTACGTCGACCAGGGCCTGCTCCCCAACGCGGTGGTGCAGGTCAGCGACGCCGATGGCGTGGCCTACCAGGATCACTACGGCTGGGCCGATGTCGAAGCCCAGACCCCCATCTCGCCCGACAGCATCTTCCGCATCTATTCGATGACGAAGCCGATCACCTCGATCGTGTTGATGCAGCTGTTCGAGGAAGGTCACCTACTCCTCGAGGATCCGGTCGAGAAGTTCCTACCCGAGTTCGCGAACCTCCAGGTCATGGTCGGCGGAAGTGACCAGGCACCGGTCACGCGCCCGGCCGCCCGTTCGATGACCATCAAGCACATCCTCACCCATACCTCGGGCTTGACCTACGGCTTCTTCCGCCAGACCGCGCTCGACGCGCGTTACCGGGCTCAAGGCCTTGGCGACTTCGTGACGCCGGACTACAACCTGGCCGAGGGAATGCGGCGCCTGGCGGAGCAGCCGGTGCTGTTCGATCCCGGTACGGCCTGGAACTACTCGATGTCAACCGACGTGTGCGGGGCCGTCGTCGAGGTCGTCACGGGCCAGACCCTGGCCCAAGCGATGTCCGAGCGGGTCTTCGAACCGCTCGAAATGCTCGAGACCGGCTTCTCGGTGCCTGAATCGGAGGCCGGCCGCTTCACGGCGCTCTACGCCCGCAACCCTGCCGATGGTGGCCTGCTCCGGATCGACGAGGCGTCGCGCAGTCGCTACCTCGAGGCACCGGCCTTCCTCTCCGGTGGCGGCGGGCTCGTGTCGACGATCGGCGACTACGAGAAGTTCTGCGCAATGCTGCTGGCCGGAGGCGTCGGCAACGGACACCGGATCATCGGTGACCGCACCCTCAAGTACATGGCGATGAACCACCTGCCGGGCGGCCAGCTGCTCAACGACCTGGGCCAGTCGCTGTTCGCGGAGGTCGCAATGGATGGCATGGGCTTCGGTCTCGGGTTCTCGGTGATCGAAGACGCTGCGGCAAACGGCAACCTGTGCTCCGCCGGCGAGTTCGCCTGGGGCGGCGCCGCAAGCACCGCCTTCTGGATCGACCCGGTCGAGCAGATCTCCGCCATCTTCATGACCCAGCTGCTGCCCTCGAGCACCTACCCGCTGCGCCGCGAGCTGCGGGCCGCCGTCTACCAGGCGCTCACGTAGCGGCGCGGACCGAGGAGTGCCCGGCCAGGAACTCGCCGAACCGGGCGAGACCCTCGACCAGGACCTCGGTGTCGTTGGCGTAGCCGATCCGCAGGCATCCCTCGATCCCCAGCGCCGACCCTGGGCAGAACATCACGCTCTTCGATTCGAGTAGTTCGACACACAGATCCCGAGAGGCTACGTCGAGGTCGTACTTGAGCAGCGCGGTCGTCCCGGACTTCGGCCGGATCCAGGAGATCCGTGGCTCGTTCGCGATCCAGTCGTCGAGAATGGCCCGGTTGCGTTCGGTCAGGGCGCGGCTCCGCTCGAGCAGGGTCTCGCCGTGCTCGAGCGCGAGACACGCAAAGTAGTCATCGATCATCCCGACCGAGATCGTGTCGTAGTCGCGGTGGACGGTGACGGCCTCGATGACCGAGGGCGGCGCGGCGACCCAGCCCAGACGAAGCCCGGCAAGCGAGTAGGCCTTGGACATGCTGGCCGTGCTGATCCCGCGCTCGTAGACGTCGATGATCGAGGCTGTGCTGCCGCCTCCGGTTTCGTCCGTGCCGCGATACACCTCGTCACCGAGCACCCAGGCGCCGGCATCGTCGGCGATCTGGGCGATCTCCTCGAGCATCGGCTGCTCGATCAAGGCCCCCGTCGGATTGTTCGGATTCGTGAGGGCGATCATCCGAGCGCCCTCGGCCGTCAGCCGTCGAAGCTCATCGAGATCGGGGAGCCACTGCTGCTCGGGCCGGAGCCAGAGCTGGTGCACATCGGCACCGATGCTCTCGGGGATCGAGTAGTGCTGCTGATAGGTCGGCACCACCGCGATCACTCGGTCGCCGGGGCTGACCATCGCCCGGTGGACGAGCATGTTCGCCCCGATGGTCCCGTGCGTCAGCACAACATCGTCGGGAGATCGGTCGGTGTACAGGGCGGCAATCGCGGTACGCAGGCGTGGCGAACCAGTGATGTCGCCGTAGGTCAGCTTGAGGTCGAGCAGCTCGTGGAGCGCATCGGGCGAACGGTCCGTGAGGTGGAGCAGTTCGGCGATCGTGAGGCTGCGGACGCACGTCTCGGCGAGATTGAGCTCACAACGCGTCTCCCATTCGTCCATCCACATCTCGACGCCGAACGGTTCAATGTGCATGAGCGAGACGAGCGCGGGACTAGAGGTCGGTGACCGGGGCGCAGTCGTTGCCGCCGCCCTCGGCGTTGCGGTGGAGGATGGCGTGAGTGGCTTCGATCTCCGCCCACCCTTTGCCGTCGTCATCCAGGTCGACTACCGCAGCGGTCCCATCGATGATCAGGTTGTAGTCACCGGCTGACGTCGGTGGCCAAAGCAGTGCGACGAGCGGCTGGGCAGCGATGTTGCGGCACGTCTTGCGACCGGCCGGAGCCCGAAGCGTCTGGCCGTCGATCTCGAAGATCACCTGAGTGGTGTGGGGGCGGCCGTCGGTGCCGGTGGTGACAAGAAAGCCCGCCCCCCGTTCGACCACGTGCTCGCTCAGTTCTTGCAGATCGACCTTGACGCTCATGGCCCTACTCTACGGAAGGACGGGCGTCCGGGTGAGTCCCGGCCTCGCGCCAACGGTCCAGGGAGCCACGCATGAACACCATCGACTGCGTCCAGTTCGAAGCGAATGTCGACGACATGGACCCTCGACTGTGGCCCCGAGTCCTCGACCGCCTGCTGGCTGCCGGATCCCACGATGCCTGGATCACACCGATCCTCATGAAGAAGGGCCGCCCGGCCATGCAACTCGGTGTCCTGTGTTCGCTCGACGACGCCGACGACATCCGCGACCTGATCTTCAGCGAGACCACCACGATCGGGCTCCGTGAGTTTGCGGTCCGCAAGCATGTCCTCGATCGCGCGGAGGCGTCGGTCGATGTCGCGGGTGAGCGCATCGCGACCAAGACGGCGTTTGACGGTGCTGGCGTCGTGCAGAACCGCAGCGTGGAGTGGGACGACGTCGCAGCCGCAGCCGACGCACTCGGCCTCTCGGCCAAGGAGGTGTTGGCCAGCGCAATCGCCGCAGCATCAGCCGATGCCGAGCGCTCTGACGAGCGCGGGTCGTAGCTCAGTCGGGCTCGGGGCGCTCGCCGGGTCGGGCGGCGACGAACGGCTCCGACGGCAAGACCTCGGTCAGCCGCCACGCGAGGTACTCATGAAAGTCGCCGAGCGCACGCTCCATCGCCGTGAGGGCGCCAGGCTCCGACCGGGCGCGGGCGTTGCGCTGGAGCCGCTCGCAGATTGCGCGATCCTCATCGAGGAAGCGGGCGTCCCATCCGGGCAGGTTGACCGCCACACCATCGTCGATGCGCTCGGCGGCAAGTCCGACCCGCACCAATGATCGGTCGACCGCGAGGGGCGTGATCGACTGCCAGAGCATCGCATCGGGGTAGATCACGGCCACGAAAGACGGCGGTATGGCGATGACCAGGTGGTCAGCGCGCTCGAGCGACTCGCCACCGGTGACCGTGGCCATCGCCGAGCCGGCAAGGTAATACGAGCCATCGGTCGGACTGATCGGCTCGATGGTTTCGGCATGGACCCGAAACTGGCTGTACGCGTCGATGGCGTTGGCGTGGATGACCTTCCAATTGGCCTGCCACTCCTCGATGCCGGTACTGGCGACATCGTGGTGCAGGCGGTCGATGGCCAGCGGCCGTACATACGGATCGACGATCGACAACCGGTCGGCGAGCGGTTCGGCGTCGGGATCGAGGTTGACGAACACCAGTCCATGCCAAACCTCGCAGCGGTACTCGGCGAGGTGGTGGTCGGCCACCGAGATCTCGTCGGGCATGGTGTACGGCACGCTCTGGAGCGCACCGTCGTTGCCGTACGTCCAGGCGTGATAGGGGCACGGGAATCGCTTCGCCTGGCCCGAGCCATCGACCAACGGCATGCCGCGGTGGCGACACACGTTGGCCAAGGCCCGCAGCTCGAGGTCTTGGCCCCGGACCACGATGATGGGCTGGGCTCCGATCGTGACGGCGACGAAATCACCTGGCTCGGCCACGGCATCGAGCGGCGTCGCAAACACCCAGTCACGATCCCAGATCTGGCGCGCTTCGAGACCGAAGACGGCCTCGTCGACGAACAGGTCGAGGGGCAACGACCGACCGCGCGAGATGCGAGTTGGCATCGAGGCAGGCTAGGTCAAGGGCCCCGCCCTACCACTCGTTCCAGTGAATGAAGTCGTCGACCGGACGCCGCTTTGCTTCCTTGAACTCGGTGCCGATCGTGTAAGCCACCGGGAACAGGCCCGCCTGGGTCCACTGGCTGTGGTCGATGCCGAGCAGCTCGGCGACTTCAGCCTCACGCGGCAAGTGCAGCGTGGTCCATGCCGAGCCGAGGCCCTTCGAACGCAGCGCCATCATGAAACTCCAGACCGCGGGCAGGATCGATCCCCAGGCCGAGGCCTGGCGGAAACTGTCGGCCCCTTCGAGCCGACCCGCATGGAGCGGGATGACATGGACCGGCACCTGCTCGAGCACCTCAGCAAGATGGTTCGCCGAATCGCTGATACGCATGCTCTGCGCATCGTCGCTCATCCTCGAGTTCTGCTCCCGGTAGGGGTAGTAGATGTCGCGGTAGTGGTCGGCGATGACCTTCTTCTTCTCGGGATCGTCGACCAGCATCCACGACCAGCCCTGGGCGTTGGAGCCGGTCGGGGCCTGGTGTGCCATCTCGATGCACTCGCGGACGACATCGCGGGAAACGGGCCGTTCGAGGTCGAGACGCTTGCGCACCGACCGGGTCGTCATCAACACGTCTTCGGCGCTGAGGCCAATGCTGTCTGCCATGAGGCTCCCTCTCGTCGGCCCCGAAACTACTGCGCAGCGACCGACGCCTCGTGGTCGAGCAGCCATCGCTTGGTCTCGAGGCCCCCGGCAAACCCGGCCAGGCCTCCGTCAGCCCCGACGATCCGATGACAGGGCAGCACGATCGAGAGCGGGTTCTTGCCGTTCGCCGTTCCCACGGCACGAACGGCTCGGGGACGGCCGATCACCTCGGCTTGCGCACCGTACGTCGATGTCTCGCCGAACGGAATCTCCGCAAGCGACCACCAGACACTGCGTTGAAACTCGGTTCCGTTCGGTTCGAGCGGGAGATCGAACGACTGGCGTTCGCCCGCAAAGTACTCATCGAGTTGCGATGCGGTGCGGTGCAACACTTCGTGCGAGCCCTCGACCGGTTCCTCGGAGAACCGGACCCGCCCTTCGGCATCGTCAGGCCACAGGACCGCGACCAGGGCGTCGTCGGTCGCCACGAGACGCAGCTCCCCCACCGGTGAGTCGTAGGGATGCAGTGTGAGTGACATGTTCAGTCCTTTCCGTCGGCCGATGCGGCCCAGAGGTGGTGAGTGACATAGCTGCGCCATGGGCGGACCTGCTCGAGGTCGGTCGCATCGAGACCAAACCCGGTCGCGACCCGCTCGGCGATCAGGTCACCTGCCAGGAAGACGTCGGGATCACCGAATACCCGCATGGCGATGTAGTTGACGGTCCACGGACCGATGCCTTTGATGGCGAGCAACTCGTCGGCGATCGAGCGCTGATCACCGCCGGGGCCGAGCTCGTCGACCCGGTCGGTGAACGTGGTCGCGAGCCGGTGAATCGTCTCGATGGCGCGTCCGTTGAGTCCGAGTCCGTCGAGATCGGCGTCGGCGAGCGCAGCCGCGGTTGGAAAGGGCCGGAGGACTTCCCCCTCGCTCGGACCGTCGACACGCTCGACGATCCGGCCGGCGATCGTCCGGGCGGCGGCAACGCTTCGCTGTTGCCCGAGGATCGCAAACACACACGTGGCAAAGCCGTCGGTCGAGCCCGGTGAACGGAGGCCGGGACGCCTAATCACTAGAGGACGTAGCGCTTCGAGCGCCGCCAGCGTCTCGTCGATCTGGTCGGGGTCGGCGTCGAGATCGAGCATCGCGCGGCATTGGGCGACCGCGGGCGCGAGGTCCGCAATGTCCTGCAGCTCGAGAATGCAGTCGACCCATGACTCGGGGCCGGGCGTGAGTTCCGCGACACCGGTTCCCCGTGGTAGCCGGAGCGCCGTTCGGATGGTCGCGTCGTCGACCTCGGCAACGCCATGGACACTTCGCCCTGCCCACCACGGCAGGAGGTGGTCGGCCGCCAGCGGGCGACGATGGGGAAGTCGGATGCTCAAACGACCTGGTCGTGAGGGGGTGCTCCGAGCGCCACCCCGCAGCTTGGTCGGGGTCGCATCGAAGACTGCTCGAATCGTGTCGTTGAACTGGCGCAGGCTGCTGAATCCCGCAGCGAACGCAACCTCGGTGAAGGTGAGGTCGGTCGTCTCGATGAGCGTGCGGGCCGTCTGCGCTCGCTGGGCCCGCGCGATGCTGAGCGGTGGTGCGCCGACCGCCTCGATCATGAGGCGGCGAAGGTGGCGCTCGGTCACCCCCAGGTCGGATGCCAGCTCGGCAACCGAGCCGGTGTCGAGGCGTCCCCGCTCGATTAGGCGCATCGCGCGGCCGATCAGGTCGCCTCGGGTGTCCCACTCCGGTGACCCCGGTACGGCGTCGGGGCGACAGCGCTTGCACGCCCGCAGTCCGGAGCGCTGCGCGGCGGCGACCGTGATGAAGAAGTCGATGTTCCGCCGCAACGGCTGGATCGGCGTGGGGCACGAGGGCCGGCAGTAGATCCCGGTCGTCCGAACGCCGACGATGAAGCGACCGTCGAAACGGGCATCACGAGCTCGGAGGGCTCGGTAGCACTGGTCGTCGGTGAGTCCCGCCGGCATTGGCCTGTCGATGGTCGGGGCTTCGGTCATGGACCCATCGTGCCTGATCGAAGGAGGTCTGACTAGCGGGTTTCGGACATTCGCGTCGACGCGGCGAACCCCGGTCCGATGACCGGGGTTCGTCGGGTTGCGGTTGTCCGGACCGGGGAATCAGCCGGACTCGCTACCAGTCTTCGTCTTCGAAGAACCAGTCGTCTTCAGCGCCGAACTCATCATCGAAGAACCAGTCATCCTCGCCACCGAACTCATCATCGAAGAACCAGTCATCCTCGCCACCGAACTCATCATCGAAGAACCAGTCATCCTCGCCACCGAACTCATCATCGAAGAACCAGTCATCCTCGTCGCCGTAGAACCCGTCGTCGTCGCCGAAGTCGAAGTCATCACCCAAGTCGACGTCATTGCCGAAGTCATCGCCGGCGCCGCCATCGGTGCCGGGATCATCGCCGCCGGGGGTGCCGGGGTCGGTCGGCGCCGAACCGTCACGAGCGCTGTTGATCCAGCCGGTCAGGCCTGGCACATCGGCATAGACGCCAGGGGTTGCGCCACCGCACACCTCGCCCCAGCTCACGACACCGGCCAACACCGGGCCCCGATCGGAGTTGACGACAAGCGGACCACCGCTGTCGCCGTAGCACGAGTCGGTGCCGGTACCGCCGGCGCACAGTTCGGTCGCGGGATCGGCGCCGAGCGACGCTGCACAGGAGGCATCCGAGACGAGCGGAACCTGGGCTTCGAGCAGCTGGTTCGTGCCGTCTCCGTTCTCGGACACGGCGCCCCAGCCGCTGACGGTGCCCGAGGCTGCAGCCGCGACCTCGCCGTTCGTTGCGAGCGGGATCGCCGTGACACCATTGCCGAGCGCGAGTGGCTGGGAGAGGGTGACGACGGCGATGTCCGCAAGGCCGTTCTGGGCATAGCTCGGGTGCGAGCTGACACTCGACACTCCTACGACCTGGCCACCGCCGCCGTTCAGGTTGGTGGTGCCGGCGAGCACGCTGATGCCGCTGGCCGACTCGCCCTCGAGACAGTGGGCAGCGGTCACGATGGTCGTTGCGTCGATGATGGTGCCACCACAGAAGTGGCCGCCGCCGCTCTGCAGCGAGACCTGGTAGGTCCGGGCCTCAGGGGCGGAGGGTGTGCCGTTGACGATGGCGCCGGCGCCGGTCGCCACACCGGCGATCACGCCGAGCATGGCCGCAAGGCCGATGACCAGCTTGCGCAAGCCGCGCCGTCGCCGTGGTTCGCTCGGGTGGGCGGTTGGGTCCGTCATGTCCTGTCTCCTTCTGAGGGTGAGGCAATGCCTCCGGGGGATGAGACGACTTTCGGGGACCGGGCTGTCGCCAACCTGAACGAACCTGAAGGCGCGTTCAGCTTTCGTGAGCGGTGCGATTCGAGCTGAGAGGACCTACTGAGATCGATGTCTCAACTTGGCCGCACCTGGACCGATAGGAGCCGGTGGCCGTTCTCGACCCCGCGCCGTTGGCGCCCGACGAAGCTGGGATACCGAGAGCCGACGCCGACCACAAGGCACCCTCGTTCGACCGCGAGGTACAGGACTTCTTCTTGCGCAGCCGATGGTTCGTCGTCGCGGCGACGGCTCTGACCTCGCCCGTCATCGTGGCGGCCACGTGGCCGCTCGCTGACCACGGGCCAATGCTCACCTACCTCGCGATCCACCAGGTGTCGGTGATCGCCATGGCGATGACCTTCGCCCTCCCGGTGACCCCAGCCTCGGGCGACCGTCTTCCGCCGGTGGCGATGCTGGGCCTGATCACCGCGCAACTCACGCTGTCGACCGCGCCGTTCTTCGATGCCGGCGCGGCACGAACTGCCGACTTTGCCTTCGGTATCGGCATCGTCTTGTTCGCGTTCGCCGCCGGTGTCGTCGCCACACTCGGGCCGCTCCGTTCGATGGCTCGCGTGACGGTGCTGTCGATGTTTCCGCCGTACGTCGCGGCCACCTTCGTCTACGGACACCCCGGGCTGGCCATCGGAACGATCTTCGCCGTCATCGTCATCGCCGGTGTCGCCATCGAGAAGACCGGCCGTCTGTTCGAAGAACTGCGAGCGCTCCGACGTCTCGCCAGCGAACGGGCCGACGAGGCCGAAGCCATCGCGACCACCGACGCACTCACCGGCCTCACCAACCGCTACGGACTCGAGTTGCTCGATGACGAGCTCCTCCAACGCGAGGTGTTCGGCATCTTCATCGACCTCGACAAGTTCAAAGCCGTCAATGACACGCTCGGACATCGAGCCGGCGACCACGTGTTGGTCGAGGTCGCCAGCCGGCTCACTCGCTACGTGCGTCCGAGCGACACGGTGGCCCGGCTCGGCGGTGACGAGTTCTTCATCCTCTTGTGGTCCGACCATGAGATCCCGGTGATGGACATCGCCGATCGCATTCGGGCAGCCGTGGACCGCCCGATCCTCTTCGAGGGTGAGCTCGCCGATGTGTCGGCCAGCATCGGTGTGAGCCGCCAGAGCCCCGGCATCCTGAACCTCGAGGCCCTCATCCAGAGTGCGGACGAAGCGCTCTACATGGCGAAGAGCCTGGGCCGGAACCAGGTGTTCGCCTCGTCGGTGCGACTCAACGCCAGCGCCGGCGTCTCGCCGCCGCCGTCGGAACGATCGAACGGAACCCTCGGCCGCCGTAGCGTCTGACCCGCGCAGGTACCGCGCCATGACGGTTGCCGCTAGACAGGGCTGGTGCAGGACACCACGGGCATCGAATCGGCGAACCAGGCGTTCTACGACGCCCACGAAGCGCGTGACCTTTCGGCCATGGAGGCGGTGTGGGAGCACACGGACCGGGTCGCCTGCATCCACCCCGGTTGGCCAATCCTGCGGGGCTGGTCCGCGGTCCACGACTCGTGGCGACGCATCCTGGCCGGACCCGGTCGCAACCAGTTCATTCTCACCAACGTGGTGATCGAACAGGTTGGTGAACTTGCCTGGGTCACCCTTGATGAGAACCTCGTGCAAGGCGCGAACACGGGAACGGTCGCCGCGACCAACATCTTCGAACGCACGGTGGACGAGTCCGGCGAGCTGCGTTGGCGCCTGATCCTGCACCACGGCTCACCGGTCATGGGTTGATGTTCCCAAACCCTTGATTTTCAAGGGCTTCCGCCGTTGGAATGCGATGAGCCGTATTCCGGCTAGATCTCCCATGCGCCGGTCCCGACCCATATCACGACTTCTCCGCGGCAACGTCCTCGCCGTCGTCGCGGCGCTGGCTCTCGTGGCCACCCTGCTGAGCCCCGTCCAACCGGCCGGGGCGCAAGACGGCAACACGGTCGTCCAGACGGTCGTGAACGTGGACTCCGGTCGCGTGTGGAAGACCCATCGCGATGGCGTCGAGCAGAACACGGCATGGCGCCAACTCGGATTCGACGACTCGACCTGGGACGACGAGCCGATGAAGTTCTACGAAGCCCACGGGACGGTGACCGGCGACGGCTTCTACGCCTACTACTTCCGCGAAGAGTTCGAGATCACCGACGTGTTCCAGATCAGCGAACTCCAACTCGACCTGTACTACGACGACGCCGCGGTCCTCTACCTGAACGGCACCGAGGTCTACCGGTCGATCCGAAACAACCTGCCATCCGTCGAGGAGATCCCGGTCGGCGGTGTCATCCCCGTCGACACGCTGGTCAACGTCGGCGGCGCAGAGGACTACTACGTGCAGATCCCAGCCGACTCGAACTATTGCGAACACGGCTGCATCAATGATGGGGCGACCTCGCCGATCGACGTCGAGCTCCTCGAGGAAGGCACCAACGTCTTCGCCGTGATGGCGTGGACCAGGCCGACCAGCGACTTGGGCTTCGACCTCGGCATCGACGTCGTACGCAACCTCGACGCGCCGCCGCCAGATCAGGTCGTGATCAACGAGCTCATGGCATCGAACGAAACCGAGCAGGACGAGGACGGCGACACCTCGGATTGGTTCGAGATCCACAACCCGGGCGACGACCCGATCGATCTCGACGGTTGGGTTGTGCAGGACACAGCGACGAGCTGGACCTTCCCTGCAGTCACGATCGCCGCCGGCGGTCACCTCCGCCTCTGGGCCTCGGACAAGGACCGCTCCCCAACCGATGGCTCGCCGTTGCACACCAACTTCAAGCTCTCCCGAGAGCTGGACTCGCTTCGGATCACCGGGCCGGACTCGATCGTTCGCGATGACACCGGCATACTCCCCCGCCAGATCGCCGATGTCTCCTACGGCCGTCCGAACGACACGGGCGAGCTGACCTACCTCGCGACGCCGTCACCGGGATCCGCCAACAGTGCGGCTGCGAGCACGCTCGCTCCCGTCCTTCGGCCGTTCAGCAATCGGCTGTTCAACCTCGGCGAGGCCATCGACCTCCAGCTCGATGCCTTCGACCCGGAAGGCCAACCGCTGACCTATCTGATGCCGAACTCGATCGGCCTCACCGTGGACAGCGGGACCGGACAGATCATCGGAACGGCGGACACCATCGGCGAGTTCGAGTTCACGATCGATGTCAGCGACGGCGGCCTGAGCGCAACACAACCCGTGACGTTCACGATCGTCGAAGCCCCGAGTTCGACCACACCGCTGATCCTGAACGAGTACAACGCGGTCGCTCCCGAACGCGAACTGACCGGCGGCGTCGACGCCGCCTTCGGCCCGGTTCTTGGCAACGGTGGCGACTGGTACGAGTTCGTGGTCGTCGAGGACCTGCTTGACCTTCGGGGCTGGACCCTCCAGTTCTGGGACCGCGATCGCAACGACGACATCCTGGAGCGCGCGGCCGCCCTGACGTTCGCCGACGACTTCGCCCTCGCCGCGCTGGCCGCGGGCACGATCATCACGATCAGCGAAGACCGTCCCGATGATCTCAGCTTCGATCCCGGTTCGGGTGACTGGACGATCAATCTTCAGGCGAGCTCGCAGACACCGGGCGCGATGTTCTCGATTCAGGAGAGCTTCAACTCCACCCGCGACGATCAGTACGTCGAGATTCGCGACGCGAGCGGAGCACTTCGCTCACCGGTCGTCGGCGAGACCGAGGCCTGGGACGACGCCATCGGTGGCGTGAACGGTGGCGAGGTCATGAACCTGTGCATCGACCCGACCTCGACCACCTTGGCTGATCCCGTAGAGCACTACCGGGACAACAGCACCGAGAGCACCTACGGCGCGCCGAACAAGTGCACCTTCGTCGACCCGCTCGATCCAGGTGGAGCGGCGATTATCACCTTCGACCAGGACTTCAGTGCACTACGGAGCACCGCCGGCGTGCGAGGCGATGTGAATTGCGACGGCGATGTCAACGTCATCGACGCGCTGTTCATCGCCCAGTTCGCGGTTGGCAATCGCAGCGACACCACAACCTGCCCCCTCGGCGATCCCGCCGCCCAGATCAACCTCGGTCCCGGCGATTTCAATGTCGAGGAAGGCGTGGACATCGTCGATGCGCTGCTGATCGCCCAGTGCGCAGCCGCCATCGCCCGCGACCCCTACTGCTGACACTCCGGCTGCGGAGACCCCGCGGGCGCCAGGCTCGGCAGTCGCAGCACGAACTGGGCACCCCCTTGGGTGCTGTCGATCACGAACAGGGTTCCACCGTGGGCCTTGGCGATCTCTCGCGACAGGGCGAGACCCAGCCCGCTACCACCCGCATCGCGGGTGCGCGCCTCATCGAGCCGAACGAATCGCTCGAACACCGCCTCGCGCTTGTCGGCCGGAACGCCGGAACCATCATCGTCGACCGTGAGCCAGGTGCCACCCTGATCCGACCCGACCGAGAGAGCGACCAACGAGCCAGCGTGGCGATACGCGTTGGCCAGCAGATTGTCTACGACTCGCAGCAGAGAACCCTGGTCGCCGCGCACCTCGACGGGTTCGATACCGGACAGGTCGAGGGCGACCGTCTCGGGTTTCGGGACCCTCGATGCCGCGGTGCGGGCGATCTCGTCGAGATCGAGCAGGGTCGAGACCTCAGGACTTCGACCTTGGTCGCTCCGGGCGAGCGCCAGCATCGACTCGATCATGTGCTGCATCCGATCGACTTCCGAACGCACCGACACTGCGGTGGCCGCCCGATCGGCCGAGTCGGGATGGGCCGCGTCGACGTCGAGCTGCGCGGCGATCGATGCCAGCGGCGTGCGCAGTTCGTGCGCCGCATCGCTGACGAACTGGCGCTGCTGCGCCGTGCTCGACTCGAGGCGGCCAAGCATGCTGTTCATCGTCGTGGCGAGTCGCCCGACCTCGTCCTGGCTCCCCAACTCCGAGACGCGTCGACTCAAGTCACCGGCGCTGATCTCGTCGACCTCGCGACGCATCACGTCGACCGGACGCAGCGATCGTCCGGTGATCCACCACGCCAACAGGCCGACCAGCGCGGTCAGTAGCGGGAACAGCACCAGGAGTCGATTGCGTGTCGACGCGACCGTCTCGTCGACACCCTCGGTCGAACGAGCCACCAAGACGAACAGGTACGGATCGTCGATGTCCTGCTCCTCGAAGAAGGCCGGCGTGATCGCCGCCCGGAGCGAGGTCTTGCCCGTCGTCTCGGTCGAGGTTTCGATCGACGCATCGACGAGGAGTGGCTCGTCGATCTCGAGCGAGTCCCTCACCGGCAGTTCGAGCAGGATCTCGGAGACCTCGACACCCGTGTCGTTGGCCAGGAAGAGCTCGCCGGTTTCGTCGAAGATGACCAGCAGGGTCTCCTCGTCGTTGAGGATGGGAACGGTCTCGAGCGAGCCAATCTCGAACACATTGATCGAGTAATCCCACGCCTGGTCGGAGACAGAGTCGTCGATCTCGTCGAGGAGCGAGCCGCGCAATCCGCTCAACAACACGATCGCCGCGATCGCGAGCGCGATGGCGGTCACGATCACGGCAGTAATCGTGATCCGAGCCCTCACGGAGCGCATCGCTCAGCCCCCGTCGGCGGCGAGCCGATAGCCGACGCCGCGCACCGTCTGGATGGCGTTGCGACCGAATGGCACGTCGAGGGCGTTGCGAATCCTCGATACGTAGACCTCGACGATGTTCGGGTCACCGTCGAAAGCGTGATCCCAGACGTTGGCCAGAATCGACGGCTTCGACACGACGAGTCCGGCTTGGCCCATCATGTACTGCAGGACGTCGAACGCCTTGGGCGACAGCTCGATCTCGACGTCGCCCCGATGCACCGTCCGGGCCGACGGGTCGAGCCGAAGGTCGCCGACGTTGATGACCAGGTCGACCGGCTGCGCGCCGGCCCGCCGGATGAGCGCGCGGAGCCGGGTCAACAGGACCGGATAGCTGAACGGCTTGGTCATGTAGTCGTCGGCCCCGGTCTCGAGGCCTTCGATCTCGTCGTATTCGCCGTCTTTGGCCGTGAGCATCAGGATCGGCGTGCTGTTGCCTTCGGCGCGCAGGGTCGCGCACACCTGCCAACCGTTCGTCCCTGGAAGCATGAGGTCGAGCACGATCGCGGCATAGGGGTGCGTCTGGGCCAGCCACAGACCCTCGGTGCCATCGTCGGCGTGGTCGACGGCGAATCCGTCCGCCGTCAGGCCGCGGACCAGTGCCTGGGCGATGCCCGCTTCGTCCTCGATGACCAGAATGCGCAAGACCGCGAGCTTATTTCGCAGGGCTTGCACCGAGCTGAACGAACCTGAACAGGCGTTCAGGTTCGTTCAGTCGGCTCGCGCTCGCTCAGAGGCTGGTCGTGCGCAGGTAGGGCTTGAGGGTGACGAACTCGCCAAACTCTACGGCGGCGTCTTCGTCAGACAGCTTTGGCGAAACGATGACATCGTCGCCGGGTTGCCAGTTGACCGGTGTGGCGACCGGCCGCGCTGCGGTGAGTTGGAGTGAGTCGAGCACGCGTTCGATCTCGTCGAAATTTCGACCCGTGCTGGCGGGATAGGTCAAGGTGAGCTTGATCTTGTTGTCCGGACTGATGATGAACACCGACCGCACGGTGAGCGTCTCGAGCTCGTTCGGGTGAATCATGTCGTAGGCCTCGGCGACCTCACGGCTCGTGTCGCCGATGATCGGGTAGTTGACGGCAACACCCTGGGTTTCTTCGATGTCGCCCTTCCACGTGTTGTGGTCGGTCACCGAGTCGACGCTGACGGCCAGCACCTTGGTGTTCTTGGCGGCGAAGCGGTCGGCGAGTTTGGCCGTGTACCCCAGCTCGGTCGTACAGACGGGCGTGAAATCGGCGGGGTGAGAGAAGAGGATCGCCCAGCTGTCGCCCTTCCACGCATGGAAGTCGATCTCGCCTTCGGTCGAGTTGGCGGTGAAGTTCGGGGCGTCGTCGCCCAGTCGCAATGGCATACGTCGAACGCTATCGACGTAATCCCGACCTGTCTAGTCGGAATTAGCGGCCGTGTGTCACAGTCGCGCTCGGTTCGGTTTCCGAGCGGTTCAGCCGACGCCGTTCAATTCGTCGACGACGTCGATCAGGTCGCCGGTCTCGACGAAATCGACTGCGAGCACCGAGACCTTGCGGCCGCGTACGGCTTCGCACTCCTCGACCCGATCGAGCAAGGCGTCGCGGCCGTTGATGTCGAGCGCCGCCTCGCGGACCGGGATTCCGGTGGTCACCCAGTGGTTCACCAGGAAGAAGGGGTTGGCGTCGTCACCTCGGTTGGCGTCGCAGCTGAAGTCGCTTTCGAGGGCAAAGTTGAACGGTGTCTCGGTGAAGCCGCTCTCCCAGGCGTTCTGATACCAACTGTCCGGCGAGCCTTCGTTCTCGGCGTAGACGATCACCCGTTCGCCGGCCGCGATCAGCTCGCCGAGCGTCGGCCAGGCCGTTCCGGGCTCGTGTCGGTGCACGCGATCGAGAATCCCGCTGGCTTCGAAGGCTTCGAAGGTGTCCTCCACGCTGATTTCGTCCTGCACGACCAGCATGAGGACCTCGCGGGGATGGCTCGTGAGCCACAGGTTGATCTGGGCCAGGGTCGCTTCGAGGTCCGAAGCGCCGAGGGCACAGAAGCCATGGCAGAGCCAGGTGCCCGGCCGCGGAGCATCGTCGGCCAACGCACCTTCGATCACGAGGGCTGCATCGGCCTGGTCGCCGCCTTCGACCGTCGAACCGTCGGCCCAGTAGTGGGTGTCGATGAGGAGCGCGCGAACGCCGTGATCGAGTTGGGCGACGATGTCGCCCGTCTGCATCGCCAGCCGCCAGCCGAGGTCGGTCGACGACATCGCCTTGTGCGAACCGGCGAAGACGAGCTCGTCGACCGGGCGGTCGCAAAGTGCATCGTGGCCGTTGCACCCGGTGCTGTCGGTTGCCGATGCCGCCGCGCCGGAAGTCGACAATCCGCCGACCAGAAGTGATGCTGCCAATCCGCCGGCAAGCCACATCCCTCGGCGGCGCCAGGCACCACGCTCGACGATGGCGTGGTCCTCGACGTCGTTGGCGCGCGCCAGCCGAACGGCGTCGCGCAGGTCGAGCACGGCCACTACGCAAGCCAGCACAATCGCGAATCGCACCACGAGGCCAAGGGTCCAACTCGGCCAGAAGACGAGCGCGACTGCGGCGGTGATCACCACGTTCTGGCGGATCCGCCGGATGCGCGCCGAACCCGAGTCGTCGGCGCCGGCGAGCTGCCCCCAGCCTGCACGATCGCGCACCGATTGTGCCCGGGGATGACGTGATGTCAGCGCCCACAACAGCGCGTGCGCCACCGCGGCCAGGGCGAGAATCGTCAGGACGACCCGGCGTGTCGGCGCGTCCCAGCTCCACAGCGTGAACGCCGCAACCAAGGAGATCAGGAGCCGAACGAAGGGCGGGTTGTCCCCGGCGACCTCACCCAGTCGGCGCATGGCCGCGTCGCTGTCCCGGGTCCAGAGGGCACGGGGAAGCGACCGAAGCGCGACCGCCGCCGGGCGATCGCCGAGGAGCAGGCCACAGAGAGCGATGCCGAGGCCCGTCACGATGGCACCGCTCTGCTGGCTCGAGAAGTCTCCCGTCAGCCCTTCGGCGACAGCCTCTCCCAGCGCTCGTCGTTCCTCGCCGACCAGCGCGACCAGCACGGCGTATACGACTGCGGACCAGAGCACCGATGCCAGAAACGCCCCGGCCGCCAGCGCGAGTCCACTGCGCTCCAGGGCTCGCCGCCGGTCGGGTGCGACGGCGATGGCCGCGATGACGACCGCCATGACGATCAAGAAAGTCAGTGCGCCCAGGTCGGGAATCGCCCGGATGGCGGCGACGAGATCCGCCTCGGACGAACCCTCGTCGGCGAGCACGTAGATCCCGGCATCGGTCTGGGTCACGAGCTTTGCGACCGCCGCTGCGGCGGTCGAACCAGCGACATCGCGGGTGGTGCTCACCGCCACGCCGCGCAGGTCCAGCGTGACGGTCGACGCTTCAGCGGTCAGTTGCCGATGCGTTTCCCGCACGGCGGCGTGACGGGCCTCGATCACGACATCGGTGTCGAGGAGGCGGAACGCCGCGTTGGTCAACTGGGTCGTCGCGATCTGGGTGATCGGTACGGCGAAGGTCCGCGCCTCGTCCGGCAGCACGTCGGCGACGATCTCGTCAGCCTCCAGCGCGGAGAAGGTGAGCGCGGTGACCTCGTCAGCGACGGCGCTTCGCACCTCTTCCTGGCTGATGATCCGATCGGCGGCTGCGACGAACCGATCCTCGTCGTCGACGATTGCCGACGCGTAGAAGACCGGCCCGGCGATGATCGCCAGCACGAAGGTGAGCGCCAGCAACCCATTGGAGGTGCGTCGACGCCAACGCATCACGGCCTACTGCATCGTCCAGCCGCCGTCGACGGTGACGGTCTGGCCGGTGACGTAGGTCGATGCGTCGCTGGCGAGCAGCAGCAAGGCACCGTCGAGCTCGGGAAGGCGCCCAGGCCGCCTCATGGGCGTGCGCTTGGTGATGAAACCGAGCCCGCTCGAGCCCTCCTCCATCATCACGTCGGTGAGTTCGGTCGGGAAGTAGCCGGGCGCGATGCAGTTCACCCGGATGTCGAATCGGGCCCATTGCCCGGCCAGCTCACGGGTGAGACCGACGAGGCCGGTCTTCGACGCAACATAGGCGGCCTGATTGTTCGGCGCCGACGACACGAAGCTGTGAACGGATGCGATGTTGATGATCGAGCCGGGCGACTCGGCGGCGATCATTTCGCGAGCCGCCGAACGGGCCAGCAGGAAGCAGGAGTTCAGGTTGATGTCGATGACCTGGCTGAACTGTTCAGCCGTCTCGTCCTGCGCATACACCGGCGCGTCGCTCAATCCGGCGTTGTTGATCACCACATCGAGGCGCCCGAACTCCTCGTAGGCACTGGCGATCAGCGCCTCGAGGTCGTCCTCGACCGTGACGTCGCAACGCATCGGCACCACATTGGTGACATCTGCCGCCAGCGCCTCGAGCCGATCCAGGCGACGAGCTGCAGCGATGACCTTTGCCCCGTTGGTCGCCAACACGCGCACCATGTGCTCGCCGATCCCGCTGGAGGCGCCGGTCACGATCGCGACTCGATCAGCGACGTCGAAGATCTCTGCTGCGGTTCTGGTCACCGCCGAATGGTACGCAACGACAGCGAGGTGCTGGAATTGCGTCATGGCAAATCTCGGGCTCCGCTTCGGAGGCTTCCTCGCACCGCACCATCCGATCGGGGAGAACCCGATGCTCCAGTTCCGGCGGGATCTGGACCTGGCGGAACGGATGGACCAGCTCGGCTTCGACGAGTTCTGGTGCGGCGAGCACCACTCGACCGGGTGGGAGGTCATCTCGTCGCCGGAGATGTTCCTGGCCGCGGCCGGCGAACGAACGCACCGAATCAAGCTCGGCACTGGTGTGGTGTCGCTGCCGTACCACCACCCGTACCACGTCGCGAATCGCATCGTGCAGCTCGACCACATGACCGGCGGCCGGGCAATCCTCGGCACTGGTCCGGGTGCGCTTCCGTCCGATGCGCACACGCTTGGCATCGATCCCATGGTGCTGCGCGATCGCCAGGACGAAGGCATCGGGGTTGTGCAGCGCCTGCTCGCCGGCGAACGCTTCACGTATGAGTGCGACTGGTTCAACATGTACGACGCCAAGCTGCAGCACGCGCCGATCGGTGGTCACATCGAGCAGGCCGTGGCGTCGATGATCAGTCCGTCGGGCATGACGCTGGCCGGCAAGTACGGCATCGGCATCCTCTCGCTCGGCTCGATGTCGACCGCCGGACTGCAGGCGCTGCCGACCCAGTGGTCCTTCGCGGAGGAGGCCGCCGAGAAGGCCGGCACGACGGTCGATCGTCGGAACTGGCGGGTGGTGATCAACTTCCACGTCGCCGAGTCGATGGCCGAAGCCAAGGCCCAGACCAAGGACGGGCTGCTCCACTGGCACAACGAGTACAACCACGGCACCCTCATGCGCCCGGGCAGTGTTCGCTACGACAGCGCCGACACCTGTTTCGAGGAGCTGGCCGGTGGCGACGAGTCGCCGAACATGATCGGCGATCCTGACTACGTCGCGCAGCGGATCGCCACGATGTACGAGACCGCCGGTGGCTTCGGCACCGTGATCGGCTTCATCCACGATTTCTCGAGCCACGAGAACAACATGCGCAGCTGGGACTTGTTCGCCCGCTACGTGATTCCCCAGCTCAACGGCATGCTCGACGGGTTCAAGGAGTCGAACCAGTTCGTCAAGGACCATCGGGAGTACTTCGACCGGGCCGGTCAGGCGATCCTGGCCAAGATCATGGACAACGAACGGGCCGCCGCAGCCCTCGCCGAGGACCAGGCCAAGGGCGCGAACTCACGCGCCACCGCGATCTCCGCTCACGCCAACACCGACGTCGAGCTCGCCGACTGAGCGACAGTCAGACTCCGCGGGCGTTCCACCATTCGTCGAGGCGGGCCCCGGTCGCTTCGAGGTCCAAGTCTGGTTCGGCGCGCTTGAGTTCGAGCAAGAACGTCAGAGCCTGGCCGATCTCGGGGCCCGGCCCGATGCCGTAGCGATCCATGACGGCTTTGCCGTCGATGAGCGGACGCTCGGCCTTGCGACGGTCCTCGGCCGCAAGCCGGATGATGCGCTCCTCGAGGTCATCGACGTGATGGTGCAGCTCGAGCCGCTTCCGCTCGTTGCGAGTCGTGCAGTCGCTCCGCACCAACTCGTTGAGCAGGCCGAGGAGGTGGCCGGCGTCGCGGGCGTAGCGGCGCACCGCCGAATCGCTCCACCCGGCCGCGTACCCCTTGAAGCGGCCCGACAGCCGAACGAGCTCGGAGACATCGTTGACCGTGGCTTCGGGATACTCGAGCGCGGTTAGCCGCTTGCGGGCCATCTTCGCGCCGACCGCCTCGTGATGGCGGAACGTCACGCCACTGTCGTCGTAGCGTCGGGTCTTCGGCTTGCCGATGTCGTGGAACAGCGCTGAGAGCCGGAGCGTGAGGTCCGCGCGAGTGTTCGCCGTCACCGCGATCGTGTGGGCGAGGACATCCTTGTGCTTGTGAATCGGATCCTGCTCGAGCGCCAACGCCGGCAGCTCGGGGACGATCTCTTCGGCTCGGCCGGTGTCAACCAGGTCCCACAACCCGTCCGTGGGGTCGTCGGCGGTCAGCACATGACTCAGTTGATCTCGCAGATCTGCGGTCGGCACGCCTGACAGTGTGCCCGAGTCACCTGCGGCTTCCTGTCCCCATTTCCTGGGCAGTTCACTACCCTCGCGTGGGTGAAGGCCCTGCTGTTCGAACGCCGCGAGTCCCGCTACGCGGCAGCGATGCTCACGTCGAGACTCTCCCCGGCGACCGGAGCGCTCGTCGCGCCGCTGCGCTTGGCCGACGTCGACGAGCCGGAGATCCCCGGTCCGGGCTGGAAGCGCATCTCCCCCCTGCTGTCCGGTATTTGCGGTAGCGACCTCTCGACGCTGTCAGGCCACTCGTCGCGCTACTTCGAAGCCTTGGTCTCGTTCCCGTTCGTCATGGGCCACGAGGTCGTCGGGCTCACCGAGAACGGCAATCGCGTGGTCGTCGACGCGGTGCTCGGTCACGAGGCGCGCGGCGAAGAACCACCGTTCGACGGTGCGGCTCCGGCTGACGGCTGCGACCATGGCCACCTGATCGGTGGTCGTCTGGAGCCGGGCCTTCAGATCGGCAGCTGTGAGAGCACCAGCGGCGGCTGGTCGACGTCGATGATCGCCCACGAGAGCCAGCTCCACGTGGTGCCCGACACGATGAGCGACGAGACCGCCGTGATGATCGAACCGGCCGCCGGCGGCATTCACGCGGCACTGCGTGCTGGTGTGCAGGAAGGCGACACCGTCGTCGTGCTCGGGTCCGGCACGATCGGCCTCTCGGTGATCGCTGCCCTCAAGCATTACACCGAGGCCGGCGCAATCGTTGCGACGGCCAAGTACTCCGAGCAGCGACGGTTCGCTTCGGAACTCGGCGCAACGACGGTCAGCGAACCGAGCGAGATCCGGCGGTCGGTCCGCCGGCTCACCGGCAGCCGGATGATCGGCACCGTCCTGAGTGGCGGCGCCGACGTCGTGATCGACGCGGTCGGCAATGCGGCTTCGCTCGAGGACGCACTGGCGATCACCCGGCCGAAGGGTCGGGTCGTGATCTGCGGCATGCCCGGCGTGGTCGAGGTCGACCTGGCACCGCTGTGGCACCGCGAGACCGAGATGGTCGGCGCTTACACCTATGGCACCGAGGAGCTCGCCGACGGCACGCGGGCCCACACCTTCGCACTCGCTACCGAGATGGTCGAGGCCGCCGAGATGAGCCGCCTCGTCACCGCCACGTACAAGCTCAAGGACTACAAAGCGGCAATTCGCCACGCGTCCGAGAGCGGGCGTCGCGGCGCATTCAAAATCTGCTTCGACCTCCGCGAGAGCTAGAACTCACCGACTCCAGGTCCGAAGATCTCTTCTCACCGATTCCAGGTCCGAAGAACGGACTCTGAGTCGGTGAGAAGCGCGTTTCCGAGTCCTGCGAGGAAAGGCGGACTACCCGCCGATGTCGGTCCGCTGGGACCGCAGACTCGCTGAGTCGAAACCAGCGTTTCCGAGTCCTGCGAGGAAAGGCGGACTACCCGCGGATGTTGATCTCGACGCGGACCTTGTTCGGATCGTCGACGAAAATCTGCCGCAGGCCGATCTCGTCGCGGATCGATGTGCGGTACTCGGTGCCTCGCTCGTCGAGCAGGGCACACATCCCGTCGAAGTCGCTCCCCTCGAACGCGATGTGATTGAACGCGCTTCGCTGGCCGAAGCGCTCGTCGGCATCGATGAAGTTGAGATGGACGACGGCGACGTCGTCGAGGAACAACCAGGCCCCCGGAAACCCGAAGTCGGGCCGTAGGTCGGGCCGGTTCACCAATCCGAGCACGTCGCTGTAGAACGCGACCGTCTCCTCGGGGTGACAGGTATCGATGTTGACGTGGTCGATGCCGTGGATTCCCATCCACAGAATCTAGGTCGGTACTGTCGATTCGACCAGGTCTCACCCCGGAAGAGGACGCCATGGAAAAGCTCGGATTGTCGGTCGACGAGGTTCTGCACACGACGCGTGCCGTTCGCAAGCGCCTGGACTTCGATCGACCGGTCGAACGCGAGGTCATCAATGAGTGCCTCGACGCTGCGGTGCAGTCTCCGACTGGATCCAACGCCCAGATGTGGCAATGGCTGGTCGTGACCGACGAGGACAAGCGAGCCGCGCTCGCCGACCTGTATCGCCAGGGCTGGAAGATCTACGAGACGATGGAGGGCAACGCCGCGACCGCCTACCAGGGCGACGACGCTGCCCGCCTGGCCCAGCAGGATCGCGTGCAGAGTTCGGCCGAATACCTCGCCGAGAACTTCCACCGCGTGCCGGTGATGCTGATCCCCTGCCTACCGTCGCGTCTCGACGGCATGCCAGCCATCGCCACCACGTCGCTCCTCGGATCGATCTTGCCGGGCGCCTGGTCGTTCATGCTTGCTGCTCGTGAACGCGGCCTCGGCACCGCGTGGACCACGATCCACCTCATGTTCGAGGAACAGGCCGCCGAGATCCTCGGCATCCCCTTCGACCAGGTCCAGCAGTGCGCGCTGATCACCGCTGGCTACTCGCTCGGCACCGACTTCAAGCCGGCGAAGCGTCCGCCCCTCGAGACCGTCGTGCACTGGGACGGCTGGGGCAATCGGTAGGTCCGGGTATCGCCGGATCGACTCTGGCTCAGGGACGAACCATCAGCTTGCCGACATGACCGCCGCTGAACAGGGTGGCGAGTGCTTCGGGAAATCGATCGATGCCGTCGAGGAACGTCTCGCGCATCACGAGATCCCCCGAGAGCAGCCACGCCCGTAGCTGGGCCGATGCCTGTGGCCACTGTTCGGCGAAGTGGTTGACGGTGAAGCCATGGAGGGTCGCGCAACGCTCGGCGATGCGGAGATAGTTGGCCGGGCCATCGACGGCGTCCATATTGCCGTACTGGGCGATCGCCCCACAGATGACGATCCGGGCGCGGTCGGCGATCTGATCGATCACGATGTCGAGGATCGGATTGCCGACATTGTCGAAGAAGACGTCGACGCCGTCGGGCGCCAACTCGCGCAAACGCGCTGCAACGTCGTCGTTCTTGTAGTCGATAGCAGCAGCGAGGCCGAGTTCGTCGGTGAGGAACGTCGCCTTGTGCGGGCCCCCGGCGATCCCGATGACGGTTGCTCCGGCGATACGCGCGATCTGCGCGGCGGTCGAGCCCACGGCTCCGGCAGCCGCGGTCACGACGACCATGTCGTCCGGCCTCGGCACGCCCAGCAGCTGCATGCCGGCGTATGCGGTCACACCGGTCGACAGCCCAAGCGCGCCGAGATGCGCGGTGACACCGACGTCGGTGGCATCGATCGGCTGCAGCACCGCTCCGGGCAGGGTCGCGACCGTCTGGGCACCCATCGGCCCGAAGACCGTCGAACCGACCTCGAGCGCGTCGAAGGCAGTGTCGACGACGGTGCCAACACCGAGTGCGCTCACCAGGCCACCAACCGGTACCGAGCGATGAAAGCTGCCTTCCTCGAGCGCGGTTCGGATGAACGCATCGATCCCGAGCGCGGCGACTTCGATGCGCACCTCGCCGGCGCCCAACGGATCGCATGGCTGTGTGTCCAGACGAAAGTGCTCAGGTAGCGGGACACCGACGGGTCGCTCCGCCAGCAAGACCTGGGTGGATTGGAGGGCCATCACATGCCGCCGTCGATGGCGATGACCTGTCCGGTCACCCACTCGGCGGCCCGGGAGCACAAGAAGAGCGCAGCTGCACCCAGGTCGGTAGGCGTGCCGAGGCGTCCTGCCGGCAGCCGCAGTGCCCGCTCGAGGTTTGGCAGGTCGTCGTCGGACAACCGCAGCGCCTCCATCATGATCTCGGTGGGTACCGCGCCCGGCATGATGCAGTTGACCCGGATGCGGGGACCGAGCTCGGCCGCCATCGTCGTGGTCAGTGAGTTCACGCCGGCCTTGGCGGCGGCATAGTGCCCGCTCCCCTTGACCGTCTGGGTTGCCGCACGCGACGAAATGTTCAGGATGCGACCGCCGTCTTCCATCACCCGGCTGGCGACCGTGCTGCACACCCATACGGCGGTCAGGTTGAGCAGCATCGTGTGGTCCCATTCCTCGCGGTCCAGGTCCACCAAGGGCGCTTGGATCGGCGACCCGCCGGCATTGTTGACCCACACGTCGAGGCGACCGAACTCTGCCACCGCGGCCGACGCGAGTGCCTCGACCGCGGCATCGTCGGTGACATCGGTCGCCACAGCGACCGCCTGTCCTCCGGCGGCCCGGATCTCGCCCGCGACCCGCTCGATCTCGGCTTCGCGTCGTGCGGCACAGACAACCGAAGCCCCGGCTCCCGCCAGGACCTTGGCGATGCCTTCACCGATGCCGCGCCCGGCACCGGTCACGACGGCGGCCTCGCCCGTCAGGTCGAACAGCTGCAGAGACTCACTCGTCATCCGGCAACCTTGCCACCCCGACCGGCGGGCCGGCACATCAGCGACGGCTCAGCCGCTGACCCGCGAGAACTTCCGAATCGACAGGGTCGCGAAGACCAGGGTGATCGCGGCGATCCAGAACACCGACCACCAGATATCGGTCGATGCGTCGAGGCCGTTGTAGAGCCCTCGCGCCGCGTTGGCCAGGCGGGTGAACGGGTTGTGGTCGGCGATCGGCTGCAACCAGTCCGGCATCGAACTCGGATCGACGAATGCCGAGGACACGAACGTGACCGGGAACATCCACACGAACGACGCCGCGTTGGCTGCCTCGACCGAATCGACCGACAGGCCGACCCACGCCTGGATCCAGCTGAATGAATAGCTGAAGCCGATCATCAGCGCGGTTCCGCCGAGGGCGCCGAGTAGGGATCCCTCGAAGCGGAAGCCGAGCAGGAACGCAACGGCGAGCATGATCACGAACGTCAGCAGGTTCCGGGCGATGTCGCTGAACGTTCGCCCGATCAGCACCGCCGAGCGAGCGATCGGCAACGATCGCAGCCGATCGACCAGACCCTTGCTCAAGTCGTCGGCCAACCCGACCGCGGTGAACGACGAGCCGAAGACCATCGTCTGGGCGAAGATGCCCGGCATCAGGAACTGGTCGTAGTCGCTGAAGCCGGGGATCTCGATCGCGCCTCCGAACACATAGGAGAACAGCAGCACGAACATCACTGGCTGGATGACCGCGAAGCCCAACAGCTCGGGATTCCGGGGCAGGATCCGGAGGTGCCGAAGAGCCTCGGTCGACGCATCCCGCCAACCTTCGACCAGGTTCGGCTTGCCTCGTGGTGCGAGCGATTGCGGAGCGTCGGTCGCCGTCATGCGCTCTCCTCCTCGGTCTCGGTGCGGCGGCCCGTCAGGTTCAGGAAGACATCGTCGAGTGTCGGTCGCCGTACCTCGACATCGACCACGTCGGCGCCGGACTCATCGAGTGCTCGGATGGCGGCCGGTACCACGCCACCCCCGGCCCGGATCGGCGCCATGAGGGTCGTGGCCGACTCGGGGTCGACCTCGATCTCACCCGTGACCAGGTCGGCCAGCGCGGAACGGGCCCGGTCCAGATTCTCGGTTCGGGCGATGCTCACCCGAATCCGATCACCGCCGATGCGGTCCTTGAGTTCATCGACACTTCCCTCGGCGATCTTCACGCCGCGGTCGATCACCACGACATTGTCCGCCAGCTGGTCGGCCTCCTCGAGGTACTGCGTGGTCAACACGATGGTCGTTCCGTCGGCGCCGAGTTCCTCGATCACACTCCACATACCGATTCGAGATCGCGGATCGAGTCCGGTTGTGGGCTCATCGAGAAAGAGCACACGCGGTCGTGCGACGAGACTCATGGCGATGTCGAGCCGGCGACGCATACCGCCGGAATAGGTGTTCGTGACACGATCAGCGGCCTCGGTCAGCTCGAAACGCTCCAGAAGCTCGCTGGCACGAGCGCCACGAGCCGCCTTCGACATGTGGAAGAAGCTGCCGATGAGCTCGAGGTTCTCGCGACCGGTCATGCGTTCTTCAACCGCTGCGTATTGACCCGTGAGACCGATCCGACCGCGCACGGTCTGAGGGTCCGCGAGCACGTCGACGCCGTCGATCGATGCCACTCCGGCATCGGGGCGCAGCAAGGTGGTCAAGACTCGCACGGCGGTCGTCTTGCCCGCACCGTTCGGTCCGAGCAGGCCGAGCACCGTGCCCTCGGGAACGTTCAGGTCGAGCCCGTCCAGGGCTTTCGTCTCACCGAAGTGCTTCACCAAGCCTTCGGCCATAACGGCATCCACGTCGCGACAGTAGTCGGCCCCTGCCGAGGTCGGCTCAGAGATCGCCGAGCTGGGTGAGACCGGTCTTGAACGCCATTGCGACCAGCTGGGCGCGGTCTCGCGCGTGGAGTTTGATCATGGCGCGACTCACGTGGGTCTTCGCCGTGTTCGGCGACAGGAACAGCTCCTCGGCGATCTCCTCGTTGGACAGGCCTCGACCCACCAGTCCAACAACTTCGCGTTCGCGTCCGGTGAGGTCACGAACCGCTGCCTCGTCGACCGCCACGCCCGGACCATCGTCGAGCGACGCCAACAGCGCCCGGGTGGCGTTGGGAGTCAAGAGCGCATCACCCGCCGCGACCACCCGGATGGCATCGAGCAAGACGGTGGGATCGACGCCCTTGTCGAGAAAACCCGACGCTCCGGCCGACATCGCGGCGACCACGTAGTCGTCGAGCTCGAAGGTGGTCAGCACGATGACCCGGACCCCGGCCAAATCCTCGTCATCGGAGATCTGCCGGGTGGTGGCGATGCCGTCCTGGCCGGGCATGCGGATGTCCATCAGCACGACGTCGGCCCGCGACTCACGGATCACCCGCACGGCATCGGCGCCATCGTCGGCCTCGCCCACGACTTCAAGGTCGGGGGCGGAGTCGACGATCGCCCGGAAACCTGCTCGAATCAACGCCTGGTCGTCGACCAAGACCACCCGAACGGTCACGCGTCCTCCCTCAGCGCGGCTGCCGGCAGCCAGGCCGTCACTTCGAACCGGTCGTCATCGTTTGACATGGTGAGTCGCCCGCCGTTGAGGGTTGCCCGTTCCCGCATACCGATCAGACCGTGGCCGCCGGCTGTTTCCACTTCGGGGCCGGATGTCCCGTTCGTCACGAGGAGGTCGAGTCCGTCGTCGCCCCAGCGGGTCTCCAGTCGAACATGGCCGTCTCCGTGCTTGGCGGCGTTGGTGAGGGCTTCCTGGGCGATGCGATACGCCGCGAGCGACACCGCTGGCGCGAGCTCGCGCGGTGCTCCCTCGCGGTGCCAGGTCACATCGAGACCCGTCGCCCGCATCGTGTCGACCAGACCGTCGAGCTGATCGACGGTCGGCAACGCGCTGGTGGGGGCGCCATCGTCGAGCTCGGCATCGGTGTGGCGGAGAACGGCCAGGAGTTCGCGGAGTTCGTCGAGCACCGAACGCCCGGCATCGCGAGCTGCCACGAGGGATTGCTCGGCCTGATCGGGATCGCTGCGCAGGAGGTGGAGCGCGGCGCCCGTCTGCACGTTCATGACCGACAGGTTGTGAGCGAGGAGGTCGTGCAGCTCGCGAGCGATGTCCAAACGCTCCTGGCTTACCTGTTGGCGAGCCTCGGCCTCCGACGCCAGGATCGCCGAACGCACCTGCGCCTCGGCCGACTCCCGATAGCGACGCCACGACCGCACCGCATCCGCGCCACCCACCACGAAGGCCGTCCACACGATGCCGATCACGGCGCGAGCATCACCCTGCTCGACGTCGTTGCTGATCAGCCCGACGAAGTACATCGAGGCAGCGACCGCCACACTGAGCCCGATGGCGGGCCAACGGTCGAGCCGGACGCACAGCGTCGCCATCAGAACCAACGCCGCGAAGACCATCGGCGTCGGCCTCGCCCAGATCCCGACGTGGATGGCGATCCATGCCATGGCGATGACGAGGAGCAACGCGGGCTTCCAGCGTCGAACCACGAGCAGGCCGAACGCGCCGATACCGGCGACCACCTCGGGCCAGCCGGTATCGAAACGTTCTGGTGCGCTCCGGATGAGCAACGACGCACCGACGACGGTGAACAGCGCCACGGCGACATCGAAACGCCGATCGTCGGCCCGGACCCAAGTCCAGACCGACGTCGGTCGTAGATCGATCATGCGTCGCGGCGCCGGACCAGGATGCCGGCGACCGTCAGCAGGCCGACGACCCAGGCGGCGAACACCGCATAGGCGGCGCCGGTGCTCAGGAGATCGGGGTCGGCCACACGGGTCATCATCGCAGAGCCGGCCTCCGACGGCAGGTACTTGAGGAACACGTCGGTGATGCTGTCGGGCAGCAGCTGCAGCAGGTTCGGGCCGATGAACACGCCGCCGACCAGGGTGCCGATGCCGGCTGCTGTCGAGCGCAGGATGAATCCGAGGGCCACACCGATCAAGGCCACACCGGTCAGGTACACCGTCGTACCGAGGATCACGTCGAGGACCTCCGACACGGGAACGGTCGGCAGGTCACCGCCGTAGACGGCTTGGCCAGCGACGATCGCCGCGGTGACCGCAGCTGCGCCGGTGACGAACACGGTCGAGGCGACGACGGCGACCTTGGCCTGGATCGTGCGAGCCCGTCGGCCGACGGCGGCGAACGAAGTCCGGATCAGCCCAGTGGAATACTCGCCGGCGACGACCATCACGCCGAGCACGCCGATCAGCATCTCGGTGAGGCCGATGCCGCCGAGGGCCACGTCGACCGGGTCGGTCAGGAAGGCCGCCGGACCGGCGGTCTCACTATCAGAGCCGGCCACGGCGGAGAAGATCATGCCGAAGATGACTGTGACGGCGGCGGCCCCGAGCAGCGTTGCCCAGGTCGAGCGGACGGACCAGAACTTGATCCATTCACCCCGCACCACCCGGTCGAAGCGCACCTTGGGCTTCGACCGGGCAGCACCCGTGGCGGCGGACTGGTCGGTGGGGGCGATTGCGGTGGTCTCGATCACGTCGGTTGGCGGGGTGTCGATGGTCGGGGTGATTGCGGTCATGGCAGCGTCCGTTTCGTTGAAGGGGTTCTTGGGGTTGGCGGCAGACGGTGTGGTGGGTGTGGCAGCGTTCGTCATCACGCCGCCATCGCACTCGGGGACGAGCTGGTCGTCGCGCCGTGGTACTGGACGGCGTCGGCGGTCAAGGACATGAAGACGTCCTCGAGCGAGCGCTGCTCGGGTACGAGCGACGTGAGGGCGATGCCGGCGTCGCGAGCAATCCGTCCGATGTGGGCGGCGTCGACGCCACTGACCGAGACGGTCGAACGATCGCCAGACACGATTTGAACGCCATCTGCCCGCAGCAGCCCGACCAGGTCATCGAGGCGGTCGGCCTGCACATGAGTCTTCTCGCCGGCGGCCATCGCCCGCAGGTCGTCGGCGGAGATGTCCTCGATCAGTCGTCCCTGGCCGATGATCACGAAGTGCTCGGCCATGAGCTCCATCTCGCTCATCAGGTGCGACGACACGAAAACCGTGCGACCCTCCTCGGCGAGGCCTTGCAGCAGGTGACGGATCCAGAGGATTCCCTCGGGGTCGAGGCCGTTGACCGGCTCGTCGAGCATGACGACCTCGGGGTCACCCAGGAGAGCCGCGGCGATGCCCAGCCGTTGGCCCATGCCGAGTGAGAAGCCACCGCTCCGGCGACGGCCAACCTCGCCCAGACCGACGAGGTCGAGGACGTGGTCGACGCGTGCGGTGCTGATGCCGTTGGTGACGGCCAGCGCCCGCAGGTGGTCATGGGCCGAGCGGGTGGGGTGCACGGCGCCCGCATCGAGCAGGAAGCCGATGGAGCTCAGCGGCGATTCGTGGTCTGCCAACGGACGACCGGCGACCGTGGCCGTACCGGCGGTCGGGGCGTCGAGCCCGAGGATCATGCGCATCGTGGTCGACTTGCCGGCGCCGTTCGGGCCGAGGAAGCCGGTCACGACGCCGGGTCGGACGGAGAAGCTGAGGTCGTCGACGGCGAGGGTGTCGCCGTAGGCCTTGGTGAGGTTGGTGACTTCGATCATGTCCCCATCCTGAAGAACGGGGACCTCCGGCGAATCCGCCGGGGGGAGGCTTCGCGACTACTCCGCAGGGAGTAGTTGCGGATTGCCGTGCTCGAGGACGCTCAGGTCACGCCTCGCGACGCGGCCTCGCCAGCGGTCATGTACACCAGGCCGTCGCCCCAGTTGAACGACACAACACCGTCGGGCAACTCGACGCCCTGGCCGCACAGCGTGTTGAGCTCGACGGCGGTGAGCAGCGGCCACTCGGCGAACGCCTCGGCGGGCGTCGGGTTGGGACGCGGATCGGCGGTCGAACCGGGCAGGGCAGCTTCCATGCACGCCTCGTAGCGCTCGAAGTCGACCCAGCCGGCGGCGGTGTGCTCGCCACCCGGACCGCGGAACAGCACCGTCGGGAAGGCGTAGCGATCGTGGCCGTCGCTGTGCTTGAGGTTGCCGATGCCCGGCCAGTCGCCCTCGAGCGTGCGCACAAACTCGTTCGGGTCGCGTGTTTCCTTCCAGTCGGCCTCGTAGGCGTCGGCGGCCTCGACGCTGTCGAGCGCGACCTCGAAGGCGCGGATGTCCAGTCCGGGCACCCCGACGAGCGACTCGAGCACCTGGCTCCGATCGCCCGGTGGGCGTCCGAAGACGAAGATCGACTCGCGGAACCGACGAAGGACCCGGGCTGCGACCTCGTCGCCCTGTAGCGACGCCGCCTTGACGGCGAGGTCGGGCACGTCGCTGGTGCGCAGCATGTACTCCATGTGCATCGGCCAAGGCGCTCCGGTGAAGGGAGTTACCCGGCTCCAATACTTCGCGGTGGCTTGACCGGCCTTGATCGGGTCCCAGACATCGCGGCCGGCGGCAGCATCGCCGAGCAGGCCGCCCATCACGGTCCGCCACTCGAGTCGGTGGCCGTGACGCCACCCCAGCAGTCGGAGCTTCGGTTCGCTCCCCCATGCCCAGGAGCACACCGGGTCGGTGTACTCAACGACTTCAACCAGCTGACCCGAGTCCGTCATGGGCCCATGCTTCCAGACCGACGAGCGCGTCACCAGGCCCCGGTCAGATGCGCGGCACCGGTGCCTCGATCGACGTTGAGGTTCACGCCGTTGACGTAGCTCGCGGCTCGCTCATCGCCGAGGAACATCATCGCCCCGACCATTTCGCTCGGCTCGGCCAGTCGTCCGGCAACCTCGATGGCCCGATCGACGACATCGTCGCCCACCCCCTTGCGGAAGTCGGCGGCCAGTTGCGTGTTCGTGACGCCCGGACAGATCGAGTTCATCCGCACGCCGTGTTCGGGAAGGATCTGCAGCGCCCGCCACATCGTGTACCACTGCACGGCTTCCTTGCTGAACGAGTAACCGTCGCCGATCACATCGCCATTTGTGTCAACCCAATCGGCCCCGTCGTCGAAGGTGCCAGCGTCCATCAGATCACGCAGTTCGGCCTCATGCCCTGGCCAGCCACGGCCGGCGGTCGACGCAACGTGGGTGACCGATCCCCCATCGGGAATCCGCGGCAGCAGTGTTTCGGTCAGGTGGCGCAGGCCGAGCCAGTTGATCGCCATGACCTCGGCTGGAGTGAATCGCCCACCGTTGGGAACGCCAGCACAGTTGAACAGCGCGTCGCAGCGTTCGGGCAGTGCATCGACCGCGGCGTCGATCGACTCGACAGCACCCAGGTCGCAGGTCACGATGCCCGCGAGCGGGGCCTCCACTGGCGCGATGTCGAGCGCGAAGACGTTCGCGCCGGCTGCATCGAGCGTGCCGGCGAGTGCAGCGCCGATCCCGGTCGCCGCACCCGTCACCACGACGTTCGTGTTCTCGTACGCTCCGGACTCGTTCATCGGGCCAGTCTGGCGCACGGCAGCGATCGTGTCAGCCTTCGGCTTCCCTCCGCCGCAGCTGCCACTCCTGCAACCACGCCAGGCCCTCATCCTCGGTCGTCCGAGGTGTGTACTCCGCGCCGAAGCAGCCGTCGTAGCCGGCCCGAAGCCATGCGGGAATCAGATCGCGGAACGGCAAGCCCTGGTCCGGCTCGCGCCGGTCCGGCCAGCCGGAGAACTGGATGTGCCCGACGGCGTCGACGTACTCGGCGATCGGATCGATGTTTGCGTCCATCGTCATGACATGGAAGGTGTCGGCCATCACCTGCACGTTCGGTCGGCCGACGGCCGCGACCGTCTCCGCGCCGTCGCGCACGTGTAGCAGGTGATAGTCGGATCCGGCACCGGTGCTGAGCGGCTCGATGACGATGCCAAGCCCGGCTTCGCCCGCTCGATCACCGGCGTAGGCCAGGTTCTCCCGGAAGATCTGCTCGGCCTCGGCGGTGCGTCCCGTGCGGCCGGCGAACACGCTCACGTAGCGGCAGCCGATCCGGGCCGCATAGGCGATCGCGTCGTCGATGAGGGCGCGGGCCTCGGCCTCGCGTCCTGTGACGGCCGCGACGCCGAAGTCGCCGTCGCGCTCTCCGAGACCCATGTTGAGGCTGACCACGGGAAGCCCGACCTCGGCGAGGGTCTCGACGACCTCAGCGACCGGCGTGGCGAACGGCTGATGGAACTCGACCGCGTCGAACCCGGCGGCCGCGGCTGCTCGGATGGCATCGCACAACGAGCGGTCCGTCCAGAGAAACCCGAGGTTGGCCGAGAACGACGGTGGGAGCGATGTGTCGGTGGGAGCGGCGGGATCGATCCGCCCAACGTACTCGTCCTCGAGAACCCGATCGCCGCCCCCGAGGTCCATCCGTCGCTAGGTTCGTTCCGTGGACGCTGCTGCGCTGACTGCGACCGAAGCTCGAACCTTGCTGGATCGAGGAGAGCTGGCCGCCCGCGAGCTCGTCGCAGCCTGCATCGCCCAGATCGAACGTATCGACCCGGTAGTCAATGCGATGGTCATCAGGGACTTCGAACAGGCACAACGCACGGCGGCGGCAGCCGACGAGGCACATGCTGCGGGCAGGTCGACCGGCGCGCTGCACGGGCTCCCCGTAGCGATCAAGGACCTCCAGCCGACCGCGGGACTGCGCACCACCTACGGCAGCCCACCCTTCGCCAGGCATGTGCCGACCGAGGACGCCGGCATCGTCGCCCGCATTCGCGCAGCCGGCGGCATCGTCATCGGCAAAACCAACATCCCGGAGCGTTCAATCGGCGCCAACACGGTCAACCCACTGTTCGGGGCCACGGGCAATCCATTCGATCCAACCCTGACGTGCGGAGGATCGTCCGGAGGTTCAGCGGTCGCGCTGGCCGCCAACATGGCACCACTGGCCACCGGCTCCGATCACGGCGGAAGCGTGCGAATCCCCGCCTGCTTCTGCGGCGTCGTTGGACATCGGGCCACGCCAGGCACCGTCCCGTTCGAGCTTCGCTCGATGGCCCAGAACTTCTACAGCGTGCAGGGGCCGATGGCCCGCACGGTCGATGACACCGCACTCCTGCTCTCGGTGATCGCCGACCGTAGCCACGGGAGCTTTCCCCACGACCCGATGATGTTCCCGCTCGATGCAACCGCGTTCGCGTCGCTCGAACGGATCGACCTGGGCGAGATGCGAATCGCCGTGTCGGCCGATCTGGGCGGCGTGTTGGTCAGCGAGGAGATCCGACGGACCTTCCTCGATCGAATCCAGCGGATCGCGCCGCTGGTGGCCGTGTGCGACGAACACCCGATCGATCTACGACGCGCCCCGGACGTCGACTGGCGCATCCGCAGCGACATCTTCGTGACGCAGTACCACGCCGAGGCCCAGACCTGGGACGATTCGTTCAACCCGAACATTCGCCAGAGCTACGACGCCGCGCTCACCATGCCGATGGAAGAGATCGCTGCGGCGCGGGCAACCCAGACCGAGCTCAACCGTTCCGTCCAGGCGATTTTTGCCGACTACGACGTGCTGCTCTGCCCCGGCGTGAGCGTGCCGCCCTTCCCGTGGACCGATCGCAATCCGTCCCATGTCGACGGCGTCGCCGTCGAGAACTACATGGCGTGGCTCGCGCTGACATCGGCCTTTTCGGTCGTCGGACATCCAGTCACCGCCTTGCCCTGCGGGCTCGACGGGCGTGGCACCCCGTTCGGCATCCAGGTGGTCGGGCCGATGTACCAGGACCGCCGGGTCCTCACGCTGGCCGCTGCGCTGGAGCGAGCGTTCGCCGAGCACGAAGCGATGCGTCGTCCTATTCCCGACTTCAATCATCTCGCCACCCAAGACGCCGGCTGCCGCAACGGCCGGATGTAGCCCGATCAGCGCTCGGCCGAGGGGCGCTGCTCGGAGCAGGGCGGGCGGCGGGTCGGTGGTACCGTCGCCGGGCGATGGAGCTTCTTCAACCCGACGACATGCCCGACCGCGCGCTCGTCGTCGTGGCACACCCGGACGACATCGACTTCGGCGTCGCGGGCACCGCGGCAGTCCTGACCTCGAGTGGATGCGAGGTCGTCTACGCCCTCTGCACCAGCGGCGAGGCCGGAATTCCCGAGGACATGGATCGCGACGAGCTCAAGGCGATTCGTGAACGCGAGCAGCGTGCGGCGGCGGCAGCCGTCGGCGTGACCGACGTGCGCTTCCTCGGCATGCCGGACGGTCACCTCGAATACAACCTCGACCTTCGCCGGGTCATCTCGCGGGTGATCCGCCAGGTCAAGCCCAACGTCGTCATCTGCCAAACGCCGGAACGCAACTGGGACCGGATCTTCTCGAGCCATCCCGACCACCTGGCGACGGCCAACGCGACGATCGCCGCCGTCTACCCCGATGCCCGCAACCCGCACGCTCATGTCGAACTCCTCGCCGAAGGCCACGAGCCCCACGCCGTCGACTGGATGTGGGTCATGGGTGGCCCCGAGCCGAACCTTGCGGTCGACATCACCGCCGAATTCGACCGCAAGGTGGCGGCCCTGTCGAGCCACGAGAGTCAGGTGGCATGGATCGAGGACATCGCGGGGTTCCTCGGGAACTGGGCTCGAGACACGGCAAAGCGCCATGGCCTCGATGACCGGGCCGAATATGTCGAACTGTTCAAGCGAGTGAAGACCAACTGATGACAACCGTGATCATCATCCTGACCGTCATCGTCGGCCTGTCGGCGATCATCTACGTGTGGCGCTCGATGTCGAGTGGCGGCGGCCTGAGCGACGGCACCCCCGGTTCCGTGATGGACGCCGGCGAAGAAGTGCGCCGCATCGACATGGGGTCACACGCCTATGCCGCCCAGGAAGCCCAGGCCGAGCTGTCCGAGGCCGGTCTCGTCACCCGACTCGTGACCCTCGAAGAAGGGGCCTTCGGCATCGGCATGGGGATGCACTACTACCTTGTCTACAACGCCGTCGACGAGGACCAGGTCCGCGCCGTAGTCGATCGTCTGCTCGACGGCCTGGACGACCCGATCCCCGACGATCTGGACTACGACGGTTCCGGCTACGACCCGTCCAGATACAACGGCGTCGACGACCACGACTAGTCGGGCTACTCGACCAGGTCGAATCCTTCGTCGATCCAGCCGGTGGCTCCACCGATCATCTTCTTGACCGGACGCCCGAGCTCGGCCAGTCGCAGCGCTGCCTTGTCCGCGCCGTTGCAGTGGGGGCCCGCGCAGTAGACCACGAAGACGGTGTCTGCGGGATAGTCGGCCAAGCGCTCTTCGGTGAGCTCGGGGTGTGGATGATGCGTCGCACCATCGATGTGGCCGACATCCCATGCTCCTTTACCGCGCACGTCGAGGAGGACGAAGTCCATGTCACCGGCAGCCATCGACGCGTGAACGTCCCAGCAGTCGGTCTCGAGCGACAGCAGCGAGGCGAAGTGTGTTCGGGCGGTGGCCGAATCGGCCGGGGCGAACTCGGTGACGTGCGACATGCTCAGCTCCTTCGTGGTGGATGCGTGCGTCGCCATCGTTGCAGTCCGACCCTGCACAGGCGAGTGGCAGAAACGCCAAGGTTCGAAAAGATCCTGCCGCGCAGGATTCATGGTGCTTCGTCCTAGGGGGCGATGCGTTCGATGTCCCAGGATCCGTTGCGCCAGACATAGCGCAGTCGATCGTGGAGTCGGCTCGGGCGTCCCTGCCAGAACTCGAACATCACCGGAGCGATCCGATAGCCGCCCCAGAACGGAGGCCGCGGGACGGCGCCGCCCTCGAAGCGAGCCGTGACCGCAGCGACCGCCCGTTCCAGCACGCCGGGATCGGCGATCAGGTCGCTCTGGGGTGAGGCCCAAGCACCGATCTGGCTTCCGCGGGGCCGCGAGGCAAAGTAGGCGTCGCTCTCATCGGCGCTCACCCGACTGACGGTGCCGACGACGCGTACTTGCCGGTGCATGGGAAGCCAACTGAACAAGGCGCTGGCCTTGCCGGCCGATTCGAGTTCGGCCGCCTTGGCCGACTCGTAGTTCGTGTAGAAGGCGAAACCACGTTCGTCGACACCCTTGACCAGCACGTTGCGAGCGTGGGGCCAGCCGCCCTCGTCGACCGTAGCCACCACCATCGCGTTCGGTTCGTAGACATCGGCGGCCATCGCGGCATCGAACCAGGACCGCCACTGCTCGATCGGATCGACCAGCATGTCGTCACGCCGCAGGGTCCCGACGTCGTACTCGAGCCGCAGATCCGCCAGCTCCGAACCGGCATCGTCCTTTGGGGCATCGTCCACGCCACCAGTGAACCAGGACTACGTTCGCTTGGGTGAACCGCTCGGGATTCGATCGCCGAGATCTGGCGCTCATCGCGATCGGCGGGCTCGTCGGTGCCACCCTGCGTTGGTGGATCACCGACCTCGATCCCGCAACGAACGATGGTGGGTGGTTCGCCTACGCCCCGAATACGACGGCCACGCCGGCGCAACCGGCACCGGGGATCCCATGGCGGGTGCTGGCGGTCAACCTGTTGGGAACCTTCGTGCTCGGGGCCGTTCTCGTGCTCCGGTCGACCGCCCTCGGCACTCGGCGCCTGTGGTTGACGATCGGCACCGGCTTCTGCGGCAGCCTGACCACCTTCTCAACCTTCGCCGTCGACATCGTGGCGTGGTGGGGTCCACCGAGCGGCCCGATCTCCGAAGGAACGGGACTCGACGATTTCCAGGGGTTCGGCGACGGCTGGACCGTGAATGGCTTGTGGCGCGATCCCGCGGAGTTCCGCCGAACCGCCATCCTGTATCTCGCCCTGAGCCTGATCGGGGCGGTTGTGGCCTTCGTCGCCGGCCGTCGGCTCGGCAAAGCGGTGGCCCGATGACGACCGTCGCCGCCTTCGTGATGCTGGCGCTCGTCGGGACCGTGGTGCGCGCGGTCGTCACCGCGAATCCGCCCCCCGGCTCGATCCCCTGGCGAACGCTTGCGCTCAACTGCGCCGGGGCGTTCGTGCTCGGTTGGTTGCTCGGATCCCCACTCCGCCACCCATCGACCGCCATGACCGTCGCCTTGCTCGGGTCCCTCACCACCTTCTCGACGGTCGCCGGCGAGACGTCGGCCCTCCTCGATGATGGTCATAAACGCACCGCGATCGCCTACGTTGGACTCACGCTGGTCGTCGGGATCACCGCCGCCCGGCTCGGCCTCGAACTCGGAGCACCGTGATGACCGACATCGCCGATTCCCCGGCACCCACCGATCCACTGCTGATCGAGGTGTACAGCGACTTTCTTTGACCGTGGTGTCACGTCGGCGCCGTGCGCGTTGACGAGATCGAGCGCCAGTTCGGCGATCGAGTGCGTATCGAGTGGAAGAGCTTCATGCTCCGCACCGAGCCGAAGACCAGTTCGCGCGAGAAGTTCGTGAACTACACGACGAGTTGGCAGCGCTGCGCCGAAACCGAGCCGCAAGCCCAGTTCACGACCCCGTGGGCCAGCGATGCCGACGGTCCGTCGAGCTCGCTACCGGCGCAGGTGGCCTGGAAGGCGGCGTCGACCTTCGGCCACGAAGCCAAGGACGCCATGAAGCGTGCGCTCATGCACGCCTACTTCGTCGACAACCGCAACATCAGTGACGAAGCCGAATTGATCGACATCGCCGTGAGCATCGGCCTGGATCGTGACGAGTTCGTCCAGGTGCTGGTCGAGCAGTCGCGAGCGCTGGCCCACGATGTGATCGAGGAACACAACAGCGCCATTCACAACGGTGTGACCGCCGTGCCCACGGTGCTGCTCGACGGTGTGTTGCCGATCCCGGGCGCGCAGGAGTTCGAGACCTACGAGCGGATGATCGAGCGCATGATCGCCCGCCGCCAGGCAAGCGGAGACGCCCAGTAACGATCGGTGCCTGGCACCAAAGCGCATCACATCGCTCGGCTTCGCCTCGCATACACAGAACCTGCTGACGCAGATTCTGCAGTCGTAGCGTGTAACGATCGGTGCCTGGCACCAAAGCGCATCACGTCGCTCGGCTTCGCCTCGCATACACAGAATCTGCTGACGCCGAAACTGCCGACTGTCGCACGTAGCGCAAGGGCCGAAGCAGCGATTGCGCGGGTTACGGTGCGAACGAGCTGACGCCGCCGCAGAAGGGGCGCAGGACCTCGGGCACCGTGAAGGTGCCATCGGCTTGCTGGTAGTGCTCCATGAGGAACACCAGCATGCGAGCGACCGGGATCGCGGTGCCGTTCAGCGTGTGGGCGAAGCGTGAACCGTCCTCGGTCTTGACCCGAGCGTCGAGCCGACGTGCCGAGTAGTCGAGATAGTTCGAGCAGCTCGTGACCTCGCGGTAGGCACCCTCGCTCGGCAGCCAGACCTCGCAGTCGTACTTTTTGGCGGCGGCGCTACCGAGATCGCCCGCGGCGATGTTGACCACCTGGTACGGCAGTGCGAGCTCGTCGAGGATCTCGCGCTCGATCTCGAGCAGCATCTCGTGCTCGTCCCAGCTCTTGTCGGGGTGCGACCAGATGAACATTTCGACCTTGTCGAACTGGTGCACGCGGAAGATGCCACGAGTGTCCTTGCCGTACGTGCCTGCCTCTCGCCGGAAGCACGACGAAAAGCCGCAGTAGCGCAGCGGCAGCATCGACTCGTCGATGCGGTCGCCCCGATGCATGCCGGCCAACGGAACCTCGGCCGTGCCGACCAGATAGAGGTCATCTTCGGGCATGCCGTAGACCTGATGCTGGTCGGTCGGGAAGAAGCCGGCGTCGACCATCATCTGCTCGCGCACCAGCACCGGCGGCACGACGGGTATGAAGCCCCGCGCAACGAGCTTGCCGAGCGCGTACTGCACGAGCGCGAACTCCAGTTGCACCGCGCCCCGAGTGATGTAGGCGAAGCGACTGCCACTCACCGACGCGCCGAGCTCGTTGTCGACCCAGCCGAGGTGGCGGCCGAAGTCGGCGTGGTCCATGGGCGGCGCTGCCGCTTGGTCGCCCGTCGTAGCCACGACCGACCCGTCGTCTTCGCCGCCATCCGGGACCGACTCGTGGGCCGGAACGGGGAGCTGCAGTGCCGCGGCCTGCAACGTGGCGTCGATCGAGCCGAACTGCTCCTCGGCGGCCGAGAGCTCGGCCTTGACCGCACCAGCCGCTTCGATCTTGGCCGGACGCTCCTCGGGCGAGGCCTTGCCGATCTCCTTGGAGACGGCGTTGGATCGAGCCCGAAGCTCTTCGACCGAGAGTTGAAGCTCGCGATGGCGGCTGTTCAGCTCGATGACCTGATCGATCAGGTCGGCTTCGGCACCTTTGCGTTCGATGCCGGCGCGATAGGCGGGTTCGGTGAGTCGCTTGAGGTCGATCACCCCAGCGAGGCTACCGTCCGCCAGCCGCTACAGATGGGCAGAATCGCGAACTGCAGCACCCATCTCGGTGCTCCAGTCGCCATGAGCGGTTCCCGACACGGCGGGTAGCCGGTGCTGGTGGTCCGACGTGTCGCTGACCGTGTGGAGCTTCGCCGTGAGGGCGTCGAGTCCGACGATGTCGATGCGCAGGCCGAGCGTGCGGAGGTGCACGATGACCGGCAAGAGGTCAGGGTCGACGGCCAACTCGACCGGGATCCCGAGGGTGACCCGATCGGGGTTGACACCGGTGGCGCGCAGCGTGCCGTGGAGGACCTGGAGCAGCCCCGGGAGCATCTCGGCGCTCGGCACGTCGAGGCGCAGGCGCACCCGATCGTGGTCGGCGAGGTCGCATAGTGCCTCGGTCACGAGTTCGCCCATCGTCGTCGGGGCGAGGCCGACCGATGCGACCCGGTGGTGGTGGTCCCACAGGTGGATGCCGCTGCCGACTCCCCACCAGGGGGCGGCTTCGATCTCGAAGGTGTCGATCGCCCGGTACCGAATCTCGACGGCATCGAGCGCCAGGTCCTGCCACTGCAGTCCGGCGCCATCCTCGACCGGTCCGGCGTCCTCGCCGGCGTTCCGAGCCCACACCACCAGGAACTGGCAGCGGACGACATCATCATCGAACACCGGTGTGATCATGACTTCGTCGGTCTCGGCGAAAGCGGTCGGGCAGAAGACGCTGGCAGTCTCGGTCTCGATGACGTCGCGGCACGCCTGATCGAACTGTTCTCGAACTTCTCCGGTCAAGAGCTGACGAATTGACCTTCCGAGGAACAGTTCCGGCATGATTTCGAACGGCATCATCGAGCCGTCCGCGTTCACGCGAATCACCATCGAGTGCGCTCCGAGCATGCGGCGCAGGGGAGCCAAATCAGAAGCCGTCAGCGGGCTCGTGGCTCGAGTCTCAACGGTAAGCACACCCCTCCGTCGGCGCGCCCTACCAGCCGATGAGCAAAAGCGCCACGGAAATCCCCTGAGCGTCTCCGAATGGACCAAAGGGCCTGAGCCTCTCTCACCCCGTCTGAGAATCCCAGGCCAGAACACCCACTCCGATCGCCTGAATCGGGGGTAAATGGCCCCTCAAGGCCATCTCAAATGTGTCGTCTATCCCAGGTCGGAGACGTCTTCGGGTTTGGGGGTCCCAGCCGCATCGAAGGCACGCTGCACCTCGTCGAAGGTCAAAACGTCCGTGCCGCCTGGGTCGTTCGGCTCGGCCGTGGGAAGGGTGGTGGAGACGTTGGTCGGCGTCGCCGGACGCCACCCTGCTTGTTGGGAGCTGACCCACCGGAAAAAGAGGAAGGCGATCAACGACCAGATGAAGAAGCCGCCACCGAGTTTCATGATCAGACCGGCCGCCTGCTGGTCATCGGTGACCGACACGCCCCAGAGCCGCACATCGTGGTCGTACACGCGATAGAGGGGACCCTCGGCAAACGTCAGGAAGCCGCCGGGGACGGTGGGCAGGACCGAGTTCAGGAACAGGAACAGCATCTGGCCGGGATAGCTGGCCCGCAGTTCCGGGAGTGGACTGGCGACCGGCATCCACATCAGCAACGCCGCGGCGAACACCACCAGGTGCACGGCGTAATGGAACACGCCGTTCTCGATCGAGGTGTTCACCACCCACTTGATGTGGGTCAGTGCCACCAAGACGTTGAACAACAGGGCCGCCGGCACGGGGCGGGTCAGGCGGCGCACCCAGATGCCGCTCGTGCCGTCCTGGCTGACGATGAGACGGGCCAACCACTCGGGGGTGGCCAACAGGAACAGCGGCGGGATGATCAGGGTGATCATCAGGTGCTGAGCCATGTGCACGAAGTAGAGGTATTCCTCACTGATGTCGTGCACCGGCCAATCGCTCGACAGCCAGAGCAGCAGCACGGCCAGACCGAACGAGATCTTGTGGCGGCGAGTGATCGCCTGTTCGCCGGCCGGAACGGCCTTCGGGGCCAGGACGTTCTGCACGTACCAGCCGAACGCCAGGACGACGCCGATGATCAGCCAGACCTCGGGATGCGCCTGGTATCGCCAGATGTCAGTGTCGGCGCCGAGCATGGCGTCAGGATGCCAGAACCGTCGCGGAGCGGCTCAGCCCAACCCGAAGTAGTCGAAGGCGAAGAAGAAGATCGCGTAGACCCCGATCGCCAGCACCAAACCGGCGACGAAGATCCGGCGGAACCACGGCGTGTCGTACTTGAGGTGCATGAAATAGGCGACGACCATGAAGAACTTGATGATCATCAAGACGGTCAAGCCGAGATACAGCCAGACCGCGGCCACACTCTCCTCGAGGAAGAACATGCCGACCTCGATGGCCGTCAGGATCGCCAGGATGATCGCGATCTTGATGTACTCCCAGTCACTGGGGTGATGTGCGTCGTGATCGTCGTGCGATTCGACAGGGGCCTGGTCAGTTGCGGTTGCCATCGGCGTGATTCCTCTGGTGCCTACGGGGCGACGGGGAGCGGTTGCGAACGGGGTTACTGCGGGAACAGGTAGACGATCGTGAAGATCAGGATCCACACGATGTCGACGAAGTGCCAGTACAAGCCCACGATCTCGACCGTCTCGGACTTGTCGCTGTTCAGGCGTCCTTGCCGGTGCATGATCAGCAGGGCGACGAGCATCAAGATGCCGATGCTCACGTGCACCCCGTGGAAGCCGGTCAGGGTGTAGAACGCCGAGCCGAAGATGTTCGTGCTGTAGCCCAGACCCTTCTCGTAGAACTCGGTGAACTCGTAGATCTGGCCGGCGATGAAGGTCGCACCGAGGGCGGCGGTCGCGGCGGTCCAGATCTTGAAGCGGTAGTAGTCGGAGCGCTGGATGGCGGAGAGGGCCAGCACCATCGTGAGCGAGCTGCACAACAGGATGAACGAGGACGCCGAGGTGAATGGAATGTCGAACACGCCGTGGCCGTCGGCCCCACCGAAGCGGGGGCCGATGTTGCGGCCATCCTCGGAGAACGGCGCCAGGTTGGCGGCGAAGTCCTCGTTGCGCTCCTTGTAGAGCATGTAGGTCGAGATCAGGGCACCGAAGAGCAGGCACTCGCTCCCCAGGAAGACCCACATCATCAACTTGTTGTTGGAGATCCCGGTGGTCGAGCCGTGGCCGTGATCATCCCCATCACCGTGATCCCCGTCGTGGGTCTCGGTCTCCGGGGCTTCGTGTTCCGCAACTGCGGTTGCCTCAGCCAACGGAAGCTCCTTCGTCCTCAGCGGCGGCGCCATCGGCGTCGTCGCCCCCGTCATCGGGGTCGTCATCGTCGTCGTGGCCATCGTCATGGCCGTGGTCGTCGTGACCGTGTGCGGCCTCGGGGTCATCGGCAGGTTCGAGCGCCCATCCGAGGAAGCCGGCGATGAACAGCACGCCGGCCGGGATCAGCAACCAGTGCGTGTAGATCACGGCGTAGCCGATGATCGGCAGCGAGAACGACAGCACGAACGGCCAGTACGAGGGGCTCGGCAGGTGCACGTCGGTTGCCGAACCATCGTGCGCGATGTCCTCGGGGTAGGCCTTGCGGACGATCTTGCCCTCGTCGTTCTTGCCCCACTTCTGGTGCCACCAGTCGTCCTGGTACTCGACGACGGGGTCGTAGTCGAAGTTGTGCACCGGCGTGGGCGAGGCGGTCGACCACTCGAGGCTGCGGGCATCCCACGGGTCGGGGCCGATTGCCGGCATGCCGGCGGCCCGGTAATCACGACGCGACACCCAGCAGTTGATCAAGAAGGCAAGCACGCCGAGGCCGATGATGAACGAACCGATCGACACGATCATGTTCCAGAAGCCGAAGCCGTCTTCGCTGGCGTAGCTGTGGTGGCGTCGGGCCATGCCCTGGAGACCCAGGATGTGCATGGGGCCGAAGGTGATGTTGAAGCCGATGAGCATCAGCCAGTAGTTGGCCTTGCCCCAGCGCTCGTTGAGCTTGTAGCCGAAGACCTTGGGCCACCAGAAGTAGAACCCGGCGAACATGCCGAGCAGGGCGCCACCGAAGATCACGTAGTGGAAGTGGGCGACGATGTAGTAGGTGTCGGTCTGCTGCGTGTCACTGGGCGAGACCGAGTGAGTCACGCCGGACAGGCCGCCGATGGTGAACATGGCGATCACGCCGACGGCGAAGAGCATCGGTGTGTTGAACCGCAGGCGGCCGCCCCACATCGTGGCCAACCAGTTCAGGATCTTCACGCCCGTCGGCACGGCGATGAACATCGTCGACAACGAGAATGCGGCGACCGAGATCGGGCCAAGGCCGGTCACGAACATGTGGTGGGCCCACACACCCCAGCCCATGAAGCCGATGGCGATGCCGGAGCCGACCATGAACGGGTAGCCGAAGATCGGCTTGCGGCTGAAGGTGGGGATGATCTCGGAGATGATGCCGAAGGCCGGCAAGATCAGGATGTACACCTCGGGATGGCCGAATATCCAGAAGAGGTGTTGCCACAACAGCGGGCTTCCGCCGGCGGCGACGTCGAAGAAGCTGGCGCCATAGCTGCGGTCGAAGGTCAGCAAGAACAGGGCGATCGTGATGACCGGCACGGCGAACAGCAGCAGGAACTGCACCACCAGCATCATCCAGGTGAAGATCGGCATCTTCAGCAGGGTCATGCCCGGCGCTCGCATGTTGAGCACGGTGACGATCAGGTTGATGGCCGACACCAGCGAGGCGATACCGGCGATCTGGAGGCCGATGGCGTAGTAGTCCATGCCGTTGGTCGGCGAGAACGTGACCGAGGTGTTCGGCGCGTAGGCGAACCAGCCACCGTCAGGAGCGCCGCCGAGGATCCACGACGTGTTCAGGAAGATGGCACCGGCCAACCAGCACCAGAAACTGAACGCGTTGAGTCGAGGGAAGGCGACGTCTCGGGCGCCGACTTGCAGCGGCAGGAGATAGTTCGCGAACGCCGCCGCCATCGGCATGATCACCAGGAAGATCATGGTGACGCCGTGCATCGTGAAGACCTGGTTGTAGACGCTCTCGGAGAGGAACGAATTGCCAGGTTGGCTCAGCTGGATGCGGATGAGCAGGGCCTCGATGCCGCCGACCAGGAAGAAGAACATCGACCCGACGCCGTACATGATGCCGATCTTCTTGTGATCGACGGTGGTGAACCAGCTCTTCCAGCCGACATCGCTCTGGGGTCGGGTCAGTGCGCCCAGCGGTCGGTCGTTGACCGTTGTGGTCTCGCCGGCCTCGAGGGCCAGAGGACGATCTTCGGTGATTGCCATATCGCTATCGCTATCGCTCTCGTGTCTCTCGGTCTCGGTCAGTCCAGGGTCAGGAGGAAGGCCACGAGGTGATCGAGGTCTTCATCGCTGAGGGCGGTGAACGGGGTCATGCCACGCTGGCCGCCGGGCGAATCCCACGCGTTGGCCTTGACGGCCGGCGCGTTGCGGATCCACGCTTCGAGGTCGCCGAGGTTCAGGTCACCATCGGAGGCCAGGTCGAGATACGGCACCGAATCGGGGTTCTCGTAGAGCTCGAAGATGCCGCCGCCGAAGGTGCTGCGGCTCATGACGTGGGTCAGGTTCGGAGCGGCGCCCGACACCTGGGTCTGCTTGTCGATCAGGCGGTTGGCGCCGTCGTAGATCTGGAAGGTGTCGGTGGCACCCTCGCCGCCCGATCCCATGCGGGTCAGGCCGTTGATGACGTGGCACGACGCACAGTTGTTTGCGAACACCGACCATCCCTCGGCGGCCGGGGTGCCGTCTTCGGGGGCAACGGCATCGGCGGCCTGGTTGGCCGCCCACGCATCCCAGTCGGCCTGTTCGAGACCGACCGCCCACTTCTCCATGTAGGCGTGACTGAGACCGCAGAACTCGGTGCACTCGCCGGGGAACCGGCCCTCTTCGAGGGTCTGGATCGTCCAGGGATTGGTGCGACCGGGGACCGCATCGCGCTTGCCATTGAGTGCAGGCACCCAGAACGAGTGAATGACGTCGCGGCTCGTGACATCGAGGGCGATCTCTTCGCCAATCGGGAGCGGAAGCTCACCAGCGGTGACGATGTGCGGGCCCTCGGCACCGGCCGGGAGGCCGGCGGCTTCGAGGCCGGCGGGTGTCAGGTGGTACTGGAATTCCCACCACCACTGCGCGCCGACAACGGTGACCGACTCGATCCGGGGATCACTGCCTCGGGCGTCGACGTCGTCGAGGTCGAAGAGCAAGCCGAGCGTGAACACACCCACGACCGCCATGATGACGGTCGGCAAGATCGTCCAGCCGATCTCCAGGCGGGTGTTGCCATGGATCTGCTCGGGGAAGTCGTCGTCGGGGTAGATGTCGTCGTCATCTTCGGGGGCATCGACCCGGAACTTGATGCTCATGTAGATGACGGCGCCCTGCACCAGCACGAACACGATGGCGCATACCGCGAGCAGCCACCAGAGGAAGGTGGACAGATCGCCGGCGATCTCGCTGTCGTCACTGAAGGTATTCAGCGGGCGTTCGCCGCATCCGGCGAGGAACAGGGTTGCGATTGCGATGACGACGGCGGGGGTGCGCCGCTTCATGGTTTTCATCCTGCGCTCACCGTACTTTCCATGGCGGAATGATCGCCCTCCGAACCGTGATCTTCTCCGTGATGATCTTCACGAAGCGCCGTTCCAAGCACGCCGAGGGCGATGATCGCGATGGCCAGCAGGCCGACGATGCCGCCGATCACGTTGCGGGAGAGATCCGGTTTCGCCGCCATCAGGATGGCGATGCCGAAGATGACGGCCGCGAGCACGCTGGCGATGATCACTGCGCCGGAACCCTGCTGCCAGAGCAGGATACGACTGATCGACAGGGCCAGGATGGCGCCGAGGGCGGTGGCGAGCAGCGGGATCTCGAACGGGGCCATGACCCGATCGCGAATCACGGCGTTGGTGGCCGTCGAAGCCGTCGACCGCTCCGACCAGGAAGTCAGCGACCACTCGATGGCGACCACGGCGAGGATGATCACGCCGATGATCCAGAACGCCCGAGTGTCGAGTACGAGGCCGATGAGCAGCACGCCCACACCGACGGCGGCGGCAGCGGGCCACCAGCTCGGAGCGGTCGGGCGCTGGGCAGGCGGCATGGTCGAGCTGTTGTCGAGCTCGGCGACCGATTCGACGTCGGCGTCTCGGAACGCCACGACGGTGCTGCCGATGTATGCGGCACTGCCGGCGAAGAAGATCAGCACGAAGAAGCCGAGGCCGGCCCCGACGTTGCCCTTCCAGCCGAGGCTGATCAGACCGATGACGGCCTGACGGTCGACGACACCGAAGTAGTCCGGCCCGGTGACGTCACCCGAGGAGATGCCATAGACGAGCGCCCCGATCAGACCGACGAGGGCGAGACCGAAGAAGTATTTGAATCCTGGTGTGAACACAGTTCCTTGCTCCGCTCGTGCCTACTTGGTGATGAAGATCAGGATCCAGATGATGAAGTAGAGCCCCACCATGGCGTACCAGACGACCGCCGCCGAGGCGACGTTGTCGACATGGACGCTCGTGTCGCTGCTCGCGAGGGCCCGGAAGGCAACGAACAGCAGCAGGGTCAACGTCACGCAGATCAGAATCACGTGGGATGCGGTGATGGTGTAGATCAAGGTCGCCGCGGCGGTCGTGCTGGTGTCGTCGATCACCAGGCCGAGCTGGTTCCACTGGAACACGACCTGGTTGATGACCGCAGCACCGAACATGCCGGTGGTGGCCAAGGCGATGAGGCCGTGGCGACGATCGTTGCGCTTGTAGCAGTAGACGGCCCACTGCATCGTGACCATGGACATGATGAGGGTCCAGGTCATGATCGTCGGGGCGGTCAGCTGGACATCAGCCCCCGAGGGGATCCACGGTGTCGTGCGCTCGCCGGCGGCCTCGAGGCCTTGCTGCAGGGTGAGGTGGTTGTTGCGGCTCGAGACGTAGATGCCGAACAAGCCCGCGAAGTACATGACGGTCGCACTGGTGAACAGGGCCGTGCCGATCTGGACGGTGCGCTTGCGGGGTTGGGCGCCCGTGCCATCGTGGGTAACGGTCTGGAGTCCCGGGTCGAGGACCGCGAGCTCACTGGACTGGCTCATCGTTGCTCCACTCACTTGGCTCATCACTTGGCCTCGGCGTACGGGTTCACGAAGTCGTCGTCGAGCAACGGGGCCTCGCTGGTCACGACGTAAGGGCCGTGGAAGTTGCCGGCCATCGGCGGCGAGCTGGTCAACCACTCGAGGGTGTGACCGCCCCACGGGTCGTCCTCGTCGATGTCCTCGTCGTCGTCCGGGAACAGGAAGCCGGCGGCGATCGCCAGGAACACCAGGCCGAAGCCGGCGAACACGCCGATCGAGCCGAGCATCGAGATCAGGTTGAGGATCTCGACACCGTCCTCTTGTTCGGCCGCAGCGACGAAGTCGGGTTGGTCCATGAAGCCGGTGATGGCATCGGGAACGGCGGAGAGGATGGCACCGCCGAGGATCGAGACACCGGCGAGCAGGCCAATGCTGGTCGGCAGGCGGCGGCCGAAGATCTTGGGGGCCCAGTAGTAGAGCGCGGCCACAGCTGCGAGCAGACCCGCCATCGTGGCCAGCTGCACCATCGCTCCGGAGAGCGAAGTTCCGGCGACCTCGTCGAACGTGTCCCGGATCCAGCGGTCGAAATCGCCCAGCCAATCGGCGCTGTTGTCGGCTTCGATCGGATTGCCCTGGCGATCTCGGCGGATGTTGCCGGCGGCGTCGAGCTGGAACTCGTCGCCAAAGATGTCGCCCACCAGGTCGATGACCCAGTTGATCGTGCGCAGGACCGGCGACAGGAGCGAGTCGGCGACGCGGATGGCGGCGACCAAACCACCGGTCAGCAGCGCCAGAAGGGCCATCACACCGAGGCCCAGCTGGGCACTGAACTTGGGAGCCTTCCCAGCGGCTCGGCCGGTCATCGCGGCGGCGCCGAGGAAGATCAGCACCGGGAGGACGAGGGTGATCGAACCGAGGACGTAGAGCCAGTTTGAGGTGGCGCTGGCCTCGTTGGTGTCGAAGTAGCTCTGGGCGTAGGCACCAAAGGTGAAGGCGGCGAAAGCACCGATGGCGACCATCGCGACGTCGTACATCTTGAGGCGCCGACCGAGCGACACCGGGATGACTTCGCCAAGCAGGCCCAGCACCGGAACGGCGTAGGCGAAGACCTGGGGCTGGTCGACGGCCCAGCCGATCTGTTCATACACGTTCTCGCCGCCGAAGCTATGGAAGGCATCGCCACGGGCGTCGACCCACATGACGATGAGGTTGGCGACCAACACGGGCCAGCTCAGCAACCAGATGCCGGCCGCACACAGCATCGACCAGGTGAAGAGCGGAACGTTGTAGAGCGACATGCCCTCGCTGCGCTCGGTAAAGATCGTCGTGATCAGCACGACGGCCGCCACGATCAGCGCGATCACCACGCCGGCCATCGCCACCATCGACAACTGCGTGGGAGCGTTGACGACGTCCTCGCCTCGATCGATCAGGCCACCGTCAATTGCCCACGAGACGATCATGATCACGCCCGAGACCATCCAGGTCCAGAGGGCGGCCGCCGCAGCCCTCGGGAAGGCCACCGACGGGGCGCCGATCTGCAGCGGCACCATCGTCATGGCGATACCGATCAGCATCGGCACAACGAACAGGAACACCACGCTCACTCGCTGCAGGGTGAACCATTGTTCGAAGGCGAACCGGTTGCTGAACAGGTCGACCGAGTCGGTGTTCACGCGCTCGATGCGCACCAGCACATCGGCGACCAGCGTGAACAGGCCGAAGAGCATCGAGGCCAGGATCCACATGCGGCCGATGACCTTGTGGTCCCCGCTCGAAATCCCGTCGGCCAGGATGTTCTGGGGAAGCCGGTCGTACACCTCGGGCGCCATCGACGGCGCCTCGGCGGTGACCGGTTCGTTTTCAGTGATTGTCATGCGAAGTGCAGTTCGTCATTGGTTGTGGGACACGCGCGAACAGGCTCGATGCTAGGCATGCGAGCACGTCGGTGCGGGGCTCATGAGCGGGGACCGCTGAAGTTTGCACTCTATCGACCTCGCGGGTGCTTGTTCCAAACAGCACAAGGTGGATTTCGCGCCGCATTTCGCGGTCGAAACGGGATGCTGACAGGCCGCCAAATTGGGGTTGGGTGGCAACCGTTCGACGCATCATGTGGGCCCTCAGACGAGCTGGTCGACGGCCATCGCGCCGAAGAGAAGCACCACGTAGGTGATGGACCAGCCAAACAGGGCCATGGCGGGCTTCGGCATGGGATTTCGCGCTACCTGGATGGCATAGGCCAAGAAGACGGCACCGAGCACCAGGGCCGACACCAGGTAGATCGCCCCCATGTCGGCGATCGGCCCGAACACGATGGTCAGGGCCCACAGCAAGACGGTGTAGCCGACGATGCGCCGGGTGACGGTCTTGAGGTCGGCGACGACGGGAAGCATCGGCACATCCGCGGCCTGGTAGTCATCGCGGTACTTGATGGCCAAGGCCCAGAAGTGGGGCGGTGTCCAATAGAAGATGATGGCGAACAGGATGACTGGCGGCCAGTCGAGGCTGTTCGTCACTGCGGTCCAACCGACCAGAACCGGTACGGCGCCCGCGGCGCCACCGATCACGATGTTGCTGGAGGACCGGCGCTTGAGCCACAGCGTGTAGACGAATACGTAGAAGAGCATCGCCGAGCACGCCAGGACGGCGCTCAGCAGGTTCACGAAGTACCAGAGCCAAGCGAATGCGGCGATTTCGAGCGCGATGGCGAAGACCAGGGCTTCGCGGGGTCGGACAACGCCGGTCACCAGCGGCCGGCCCTTGGTGCGCTCCATGATGGCGTCGATGTCTCGATCGACGTACATGTTGATGGCGTTGGCGCCACCGGCCGCGAGGATCCCGCCGATCACGGTCGCGACCATCAGCCAGATCGACGGGAGGCCGCGTTCGGCGACGATCATCGTCGGAACGGTTTCGACCAGCAACAGCTCGATGATGCGCGGCTTGGTGAGGGCGACGAAGCCCCCGACACGCGACCGCAGCCCGACTGGCTCTATTCGGGGCAGGACAGAGGCCATTGACGCGATGCTAACCGGGTCGGGTTGGCTTGGAGGCTTCCCGCAAGCCGGGATTTGGTGAACTTTTGTCCGGCGCGACCTAGCCCTCGTCGGGGACCTCGAGTTCACCGAGCGGCACGACCTCCGACGCCGGTGACGGCGATGGGTCCGGTCCCGATGTGGAGGGGTCGGAGGGCGGTGCTACATCGGACTCGGCGGGTGCCGAGTCGGGCGGTTCGGTCGGCGCCGTCGCGGCGTCGGGCGACGCATCGTCATCGCCTGCGGTTTCGGCGGGCGCGATCGCGGCATCTGTGAGTGCGGTGTCGGCGGGCACAGCCGCGTTGGTCGCCGCCTCGGTGAGCTCGGTCTCGCTGGGCGTGATCTCGGCAGGCGCGCCATCGGTTGAGGCGGGCGGGCCGGCGCTGGCGGGCGACACACCCACCGGCCCGCCGGCCGGCACGCACGGCCCACTGCATGTCTCGACGGCTTGTTCGGTACCTGCGACCATGCGCGAGTCCGCACCGAGCGGTTCCACCCCACCGCTCACGACGCCGAGTGAACCCGTGTCGGTGAACGGGTCGGCCGTCGGCGTCGGAATGGGGTCGTCGGACACGAACGCGATGCTGGTCGGCGCGGGTTCGGGCGATGCGCCGGCCGGCCGGATCGACGAACCAGACACAACGCTCGCGAGTGCGAGCGCGGCAACGGTGCCACCGACGAGGAGGCCCAGACCGACCCAGAACGACGAGCGAAGAGACTCCCGTGCCACCTCGAACCATCGGCGCGTCCCCCGAAAAGATGAGGACTTGAGACCTATCGCGGTACAACAGGGCTCAAGACCTACCGAAATGGGCCGATCGAACCTTCGTGGACGCCTCTGCACCGATCGCGCCGTCATCACGGCCGATTCGCAACCGGTCGGCCAAGGCAGTCGCACTCGCAGTCGCGTGGATCCTGGCCCTTCCGGCCGCGGTGTCAGCCGAGGTTCTGATCGGCAACTTCATGGAGGGTTCGGTCGCTTCCAGCCTGGAGGGGCCGCGATTCTTCGACTACCAGCTGGCGTCGCAACAACTCTGGGAGACCGACACCGACTGGAACGGTGGGACGTACAGCGACACCACGCTCGTCGGCCAGTCGGTCGAGCTCGCACCGCTGCCCGACTTCGAGCTCTGCCTGAACTCGGGCGGCCCGGACTACACCGGCACCGACGGCACCTTCTATCAGGCCGACGCCTTTGCGAGCGGTGGCGGCACCTACTTCTTCCCAGCATCGATCGCGAACACCGACGACGATCCCCTGTGGCATCGCATCCGCTACGCGTTCAGCGCCGGCGGCGTGCCCAGCTACACGTACACGATCCCCGTGCCTGCCCCCGGCGGCTACGAGGTCGAGGTCGGCATCGTCGAGTCGTTCAACTTCCCGCCCTACCAAAACCAGACCGATCTCACGATTGAGGGAGTCCAGGTCCTCGATGACTTCGACCCCTACAACACGACCGGTGGCCGCTGGAACGCGACCTATCACACGTTCACGACGACGACCGCTGACTCGAACGTCGACCTGTTGATCGAGCACGCCGGTTGGTACGGCGCCCTCACGTTCGTGTGCGTGCGTTCGCTTCCGGGCTTCGAGGCCGTCGGCACCTGGACCTCGCCGGTCATCGACACGCTTGCCACCGGCACCAACGTATTCGGCCTGGTCGGCGGCGCGGCCACGACGCCGCCCGGCACCGAGGTGCGCTATCGGCTGTCCTTCGGCGCGACCCCGGCTGCAGCGGCGGGCGGACCGTTCACCGGTCCGGACGGCACGATCGCCACCTGGTACGACGCCAACGACCCGATCGGCTACACCCATGACTTCGGCGGCCAGTTCGTGGCCGTGCGCGCTGAACTCTCGTCGACCGACTCGACGCTCACGCCGACCCTCGACCAGGCGTGGTTCACCTTCGACCTCACGGAGGTCAGCACGACGACGACCTCGATGACGGTCGTGAGTGACCCGGTCGGACAATCGGGCTGGCTACTCCGCGTGCGGGCCGACGAAGCGGTCCTTGCCGGCACGACCGGGACGGTCGAGCTCCTGAGCTCGAGCGGCAGTGGCGATGCTGCGCTCGGAACCGACCATCCGTCGACCCAGGTCGACATCGTCTCCGGCGTGCCGACCCAGACCATCGGTCCACCGTTCGCCGTCGGCCCGGCGGCACCCCACTCGATCCGGCTCGACGAGACCGCGATGGTCGGCGGCGGGTTGCTCGCACGATGGCAGGCGTCGATCGGCGGAATCCTCGTGATCCACGATTTCGACGTGACCTTCGTCTGACGGCTCGCGCGGTCGGTGCGTCCCTTCCGAAGCCGAGGCCTTCAGCACTCACCCGATTCGTCCGATAGTGAAGGGCATGGGAACGAGCCGCCGAGATCGATCTGCAACGCAGACGCTCAACGCGGCCGGAATGGAGCTGCTGCGCGAGCGCTACTACCTGGGCGTCGACCAGTCGGCGATCGCCGGGTTGGTCACCGTCGCCACGATCATCGCGATGCTCTGGACTCGTTCGTCACCGTCCGGGCTGATGCTCTGGGCCTGGCTGATGCTGGTTGCGCTGCCGACCCCGAGCATCCTCAAGCGCCGCGAACTCCCCGTCGGCGTCTGGCTTCGGATCCTCGCGCCGTACGAGGCCCTGCTCGGCGCGATGTGGGGCCTCGTCGCCGTCGTCGCCATGCCCGCCGCTGCGGAGTGGCAAGCCCTCCTGGGCGCGATCCTGGTGGCCATCCTGCTGGCCAGCTCGGTCACGTCGTCCCAGTTCACACGTGCGTACCTGAGCTTCACGGGAACCTTCGTCGCCCTGTGCCTGGTCGGCTACGGGCTGCACGGTGTGGGGTCGGCGCGACTGTTCCTCTGGGTCTTCCTCGTGTCGTGGGTATACGGCATCGTCCAAGCCCACGAACTCCGGAAGCTGCAGCTCGATCTGGTGTACTCCCTCGAACACAATCGTTCGCTCGTGGCGACCCTCGCCGAGGCCAACGCGGCCGCGAATGCGGCGAACGAGCAACTCGCGATGGCGAACGAGCAATTGGCCGCCGCCGGGGCCGAGTCGGAACGGTTGGCTCGAACCGACCCGCTGACCCAGTTGCCGAACCGCATGGCCTTCGAGGAAGAAGTCGAGCGACGTCTCGCGGCCCTGGGCGGATCGGACCGAGCCAGTGTGACGCTGGCCTTCATCGACCTCGACGAGTTCAAGTTGGTGAACGACTCACTCGGTCACCGGAGTGGCGATCTCCTGTTGATCGGTGTCGCGCGTCGTCTCGTCGCGATCTGTGAGCCCGCGGAGGCCGTGTTCCGCCTCGGCGGCGATGAGCTCATGCTGCTCAGCGATTCGTCCAAGCCCGCCGGGCTTGGACGGCGGATCTTGTCGGTGTTCGACGAGCCGTTCGTCCTCGACGGCGAATCTCGAGCCATCACCGGAAGCGTGGGTATCGCCACGACAGCCGCTCCCCTCCACCGCGACGAGGTGCTTCGGTGGGCCGACGCTGCGCAATACACCACCAAGCGATCGGGCGGGGGTGGCTACACGGTCGCCCATCCCGCGTCGGACGCGAGCCCTGCCATCGACGATCGCGAAGCTCAGCGAAACAGCGGTGCGAGCGTGTCGGCTTCGGGCGGACCCCAGCTGCCCGGCGAATAGCGCAGCACCGGCGTCGCCTGGTCGAGCAACGGCTCGACGATGCGCCAACTCTGTTCGACACCGACTTGGTGCGCAAACAACCGGGCGTCGCCGACGAGCGCATCGCCGATCAGCCGCTCGTACGGATCGGGCCCGCTGCCGCCAAGCGCCTCGCCGTAGTCGACGGCGAGATCGACCGGCGCGGACACCATCTCGTCGCCAGGGGTCTTGGCTTGCATCGTCAAGACGATGGCGTTGTCCGGCTTCATGCGGAATCGAAGCAGGCTTGGTCGGGCGAGCTGATCGGCACCACCGAACATGGCGGTGGGCGGGGCGTTGAACTCCACGACCGCCTCGGTGAGGGTTTCGGCCATCGCCTTGCCGGCACGGATCGCAAAGGGCACACCGCTCCAGCGCCACGAGTCGATGAACAGCTCCATCGCGGCGAAGGTCTCCGTCCGCGAGTCGGGCGCGACACCTGGCTCGTCGAGATAGCCGACGTATTGGCCGCGCACCGCATGCGCCGGCTCGGTGCGCATGGCCCGCAGCACCTTGATCTTCTCGTCGCGCAGCGCGACCGCCGAATCGTCGACCGGCGGCTCCATCGCCAGCAGCGCAACCATCTGCAGCAGGTGGTTCTGGATCACGTCGCGGATCGCACCGACCTCGTCGTAGAAACCTCCACGGCCGGAGATGTCGAACCGTTCGGCCATCGTGATCGAGACGCGACGGATGTGATGGCGGTTCCAGACCCCTTCGAGCATCGCGTTGGCGAAGCGGAAGACCATCAGGTTCATCACCGCTTCCTTGCCGAGGAAGTGATCGATGCGGAAGATCGATTCCTCGGGAAAGTGCTTGTGCAGGATGGCGTTGAGTTCCTTGGCCGATTCGAGGTCGCGTCCGAACGGTTTCTCGACGACGATGCGGCCGCGGTTGAGTCCACCGCCGGCCAAGCCGGTTGCGACGTCGTCGAAGACGTCGGGCGGGATGGCGAGGAACGCGACAGGTACCGGTTCGTCGCCAACCGCGTCAGCCAGCCGCTCGTAGGTGTCGGGGGCGGCGTAGTCGCCTCGGACGTAGCGGATGCGCGCCACCAAGTCGTCGACGAGGGCCGGATCGCGCCCGTCGAGGGCCTCGCGAGCTCGAGCCCGGATCCATTCGTCGTCGCGGTCGCTGCGGGCCACGCCGATGATCTCTGGCCGCACCCCGTCGGCGGTGAGCTCGAAGAGCGCTGGGAAGAGCTTCTTGTAGGCGAGGTCGCCGGTGATGCCAAAGAGGATCAGCGTGCGCGACTGCAGCGGATCACTCACTGGCTGGCTTCTTCTCCCGATGGCCGCCAAAGCCGGCACGCATCGCCGAAAGAACCTTGTTGGCGAACAGGTCGCGCCCGCGACTCGCGAATCGCGAGGTGAGCGAAGCGTTGATCACCGGCGCAGGGACCGCCAGATCGATCGCGGCCTGGGCGGTCCAACGCCCTTCGCCAGAGTCGCTCACGTGTCCGGCGTAGCTGTCGAGGTCGCCTTCTTCGGCGAGGGCTTCGGCCGTCAGGTCGACGAGCCACGATGCGATCACACTGCCGCGGCGCCACACCTCGGCCACCGCGGCGACATCGATGTCGTACTCGTAGTACTTGGCGTCGCGCATCGGGGTGGTCTCGGCGTCCTTCGCCATCTCGACCCGACCGCGGTCGGCCTGCTCGAGCACAGACAGGCCTTCGGCGATCGCGGCCATCATCCCGTACTCGATCCCGTTGTGGATCATCTTGACGAAGTGGCCGGAGCCCACCGGCCCGCAGTGCAACCAGCCGGCCTCGCCAGGCCGGATCGGACCCTGGTTGGTTCGCTCGGCCGCCTCGATGCCGGGGGCGAGTGCCTCGAAGGCGGGCTGCAGGTGGGCGACCGCATCGTCGTCGCCGCCGATCATCAGGCTGAAGCCTCGCTCGAGGCCATGCACGCCGCCGCTGGTGCCGATGTCCATGAAGTGGATGCCGGTCGGCGCAAGCTCCTCACCCAGGTCGACGTCGTCCTGCCAGTTGCTGTTGCCGCCGTCGATCACGATGTCGCCGGGCGAAAGCAGCGCCGCAACCTGTCGGACCACATCGCCGGCGACTGCGGCCGGCACCATGACCCAGACGGCGCGCCGCCCTTCGAAGGCGTCGACCATCTCCTCGATCGTCGAGGCACCGGTCGCACCGAAGCCCTCGACCCTCGCGACCTTCTCGGGGTTGCGATCGAACCCGATACACCGATGGCCGGCCAACTGCAGACGGTGTACGAGGTTCTCGCCCATCCGCCCGAGGCCGACCATGCCCAACTCGACACTGCGCTGATCGTTACTCACAGGCCGAAACTACTTCGATTCACCCACCGCCGCCGGGCGATGAGCGATCGAATCGTCGGCCGAGTCTTCACCACAGGGCTGATCCCCCGAGGAGCACTGCCGATACCGTGAGCACATGTCCCCGGCGCGGTATCGAGCGATCACCGGCACCGCGCTCGCGCTGCTGGTGTTGATCGTCATCACCGGCGTCTCGGTCCGGCTGACCGGGTCCGGTCTCGGTTGCAGCGACTGGCCGACGTGCGAGGAAGACCAGTTCGTCGCCGACCTCGAAGTCCACGCGATGATCGAGTTCATCAACCGGCTCATCACCGGTCTCGTGTCCGTCGCGGTCATGGGCGCTGTGCTCGGTTCGTTCTTCCGCCAGCCCCGGCGCCGCGACCTGCTGTGGCTGTCGCTCGGACTCGTCGCCGGCGTGCTCGGCCAGATCGTGCTCGGCGCCTTCGTCGTCCTGTCGCACCTCAACCCCTGGCTGGTGCTCTGGCACTTCATCCTGTCGATGGTGCTCGTGGCCAACGCGGTGGTGCTGCACGCTGCGGCTGGCCGCGAAGAGCGTCCGCCGCCGGTCGACCGTCCTCGCCCGTATCGCTGGCCGATCACGGTCTTGACGATGACCGCCATCTTCGCCGGGACGCTCGTGACCGGCTCAGGGCCGCACAGCGGCAGCCGCGACGGTGAGCCGATCGAACGCCTGCCCTTCGAGGTGCCCGACATTGCTCGCATCCACGGCATCACGGTCGCACTCTTGGTCGTGACCGTCGTGACAACCCTGTGGCACCTCCACCGCTCAGGAGCACCGGCCGGCGAACAATGGCGAGGTCGACTCGTGCTCGCCGCCCTGGTTCTTCAAGCGGGCATTGGCTACGTGCAGTACTTCTCCGGCGTGCCGGCGCTGCTCGTCGGAATGCACGTCGCCGGTGCGACGTTCACGTGGATCGCTGTGCTGTGGTTCCACCTCGATGCGTCACCCGAACCCGACGAACTTCCCGCGATTGCCGACGAGCGGCCCACCGGCGATCGCATACTGGTGCCATGACGGCCCCGGTCACGACTCCGACGATCGAGTCGGACACCGACACCACCATCGACCCCGACCGGCCATGGGTCGTCATCGTGTGGAATGACCCGATCAATCTGATGAGCTATGTGACCCACGTGCTCCAGAAGTTGTTCGGCTACAGCCGGGAGAAGGCCACCATCCTGATGCTCGACGTGCATGAGAAGGGCAAGGCGGTCGTCTCGAACGGTCCCCGTGAGAAATGCGAGCTCGACGTCTTCCGGCTCCATGAGCACGGCCTGTGGGCCACCATGAGCCAGGACAAGTAGCAAGAGACCTCAGGAAGACCCGCAAGTAGCCGACACATGGCCCTCTCCTTCCGCCGCAACGGCGATGGCAGCTTCAGCATCACGATTCCCCAGCAGGAGCGCCGGCTCCTCGAGGAGTTGATCCCACAGGTCCGAGAGCTGATCAGCGACCATGACCAACTCGCCTGGCGGTTGTTCCCGAACCCGTATCCGGAGCACGAGAAAGCCGCGGACCAGTACGCCGAGATGATCGGCGACGAACTCCAGGACAACCATTTGGCGGCCCTCGCGACCGTCGAGGCAACCCTCGACGCCAAGCGACTCGACGAGGACCAGATGAACGCCTGGATGGGTGCGGTCAACGATGTCCGCCTGGTGATCGGAACCCGCCTCAAGGTCGAAGAAGACACCGAGATCGACTCCTACGAGGACGAAACCGACCAGGCGCTGTTCCTGACCTACAGCTACCTGGGGCTCATGCTCGAGCGCATCGTCGTCGCCATCGCCGGCGACGGACTCGACGACGATCCGATGGCCTGAAGCCAGGACCCACTCATGAGCACACGCCGCCCGATCGTCGACCTCCTTCCCTGGGCGAGAGACCTCGTCGGCACCGCCGGCGAATTCACCCAGTCGCACTTCCGCAGCGACCTCGACATCGCCACCAAGGGCGACGGCACCCCGGTGACCGTCGCCGACCAGGGGGCCGAGCGTCTGATGCGCGAGGCAATCACCGCCGAGTTCCCCGACGATGCGATCATCGGCGAGGAATACGGCGAGACCCACGCGAACTCGGGCCGCCAGTGGATCATCGACCCGATCGACGGCACCAAGGCCTTCACCAAGGGAGTGCCGCTCTATTCGAACCTGCTCGCGGTGCTCGACGACGGCGTGCCGGTGCTCGGGATCGTAAACCTGCCGGCGGTCGGCGAGATGTTGTGGGCCACCACCGGCGGCGGTGCGTTCTGCAACGGCGAAACGTGCCGGGTCAGCGAGCAGCCAAGGCTCGACGGGTCCTATGCGATGACGAGCGGCGTGACCGGTTGGGCGACCGACGGATTGCATCGACTCCGTGACCGCGGCGTGATCATGCGCACGTGGGGCGACGCCTATGGGTACGCACTTGTGGCGACCGGACGGGCCGAGGCGATGGTCGACCCGATCGTGAGCATCTGGGACATCGCACCGATCGGCGTGCTCATCACCGAGGCCGGCGGCCGTTTCACCTGTCTCGACGGCGTCGAACGCATCGACGGCGGTCACGGACTCGGCACGAACGGGCTGATCCACGACGAACTGCTGGCGGAGTTGGCTGCCCAGGGAACCCCGTCGGGCGAGTCCCTGTAGCCATGGCCGCCGGCACCGTCTTCCTCGACGAGTGGGCGGCGCTGATCCACGATCTCGACGAGGTCGATCCCATGGCTGCATCGCGCCTCGGGGCCGGACTGCTCGAACGCCATCGCGAACCGCAGCGGAGCTACCACACCGCCGAGCACGTCGAAGCGGTGATTCGGCACCTCCACTCGCTCGCCATGGCCACACCCGCCACCCTTTTCGCCGCGTTCTTCCACGATGCCATCTACGAACCGACTGCGGCCGACAACGAAGAGGCGAGTGCACAGCTCGCCGAACGCGAGCTGACGACACTCGGTGTCGCCACACCCCTCATCCACGAGGTGGCGGCGATCGTTCGGGCGACGGCGGGACACCTGCTTCCGCCGAACGCGTCCGACGAGACCGCGGCCTTCCTCGATGCCGACCTGGCGATCCTCGGGGCCGACGTCGAGACCTACCAACGCTTCTACGTCGCCGGTGTGCGCCGGGAGTATGCGCACATGCCCGACTCTGACTTCCGGTCGGGGCGGGCCGCGATCCTCGAGTCGTTCCTGGAACGCCCGGTGCTGTACTTCACCGACGAAGGTCGCCGACGCTGGGAGGGACCCGCCCGGGCAAACCTCCGATCAGAGATCGCCGAGCTCCGTTCCTGATCGCGTCACGCCCGATCGAGCGGGCACGCGCAGCGAACCGTCAGTCGCCCGGTCGCACCATTTCGAGGAAGTCGGTTGTGCGCCGCTCGACCGACGCTCGATCCACCGCACGGTCCAGAAGGAGATGGTCGAGGAGGAGCGGGCCACACAGACGACTGGTCAAGGCCTCGGCATCTCCGGTGATCTCCCCGCGGTCGATCGCGCCCTGGAGGACGTCACGCACCGGCGCAACGAGCCCTTCGATGTACTGCTGATCAACCGGACGGGCATTCGGCGATTCCGGCTCGGTTTCGAGGGTCGCGCGAAAGAACGTACGAACGGGACGATTCTCGAATCGGTCGGTGAGTGTCCGAACGGCCCGCCGCAGATCGTGGTCGAGGTCGCCGGTCAGATCGCCGAGTTCGTGGCGGGCGATCGCCTGCGTGAGGATGTCGCGCAAGACGTGGTCGGGGGTCGGCCAATGCCGGTACACGGTCGTACGTGCCACCCCGGTCTCACGATGCAGACGAACCGGAGTCACGGCCGCCGGGCCTTCCGACGCTAGGAGCCGAAACGCCGCTTGCATCACCTGCTCGCGGGTGTCGTCGGTCGGTCCAGTCGGTCGGCCTCGCGGCGCCATGGCCTCACCCTATCAATATTATTCACTACATCTTGTTGCGTAATTTATTTCACGCTCCTAGATTTAGCGCTACATCTTGTAGTGCTCAGACTTGGAGGCTCGCCGTGACCGCTCCCGCCACCGTGATTTCGACCAAACGCCTTCGGCCAGCCCTGCTGGTCATCCCGGCGGTCCTGGTGCTGATCTACGGCATGTTGTCGTGGATCTCGCTCGGCGCGCAGTCCACGTTCTTCGAGAGCATGGAGATCCCGCAGCCGGAGAATGAGTTCATGATCTGGAGCTGGGGCGGCAAGAACTCCGCCATGGTCGCCGTCCTGATCTCCGTACTCGTGACTCGGGCTCGGCTCGTCGCCATCGTCTCGCTGGTCATGCTCCTCGTCGGTCAGGTGGGCGACGTCAACGCCGGGGCGCAGAGCGGCACCAACGTGTTCGTCACGTGGATCGCCTTTGCGCTCGTGGTTGCTCAGGCGTGCCTGCTCTGGTGGGACCACCGCACCGAGGCCGAGCACCTGGCGGTATGAACCGAGGTTTGCGGACGTAGTTCGATCAGGCGGCGTACCAGAAGCCGCCGGCCGTGCCCGGCCCGGTGAGTGCTCCGACACTCGGGCCGATGCGGTAGCGCAGGATCTCGACGACATCGTCGCGATCCCGGAGCCGTGATTCGATGGCATCGAAGTACGGCAAGCTGTCCCGGTCGGCCATGCCGAGTGCCACCCGGATCGGGCGGCCATCGAGGTGCATCGCCTGCGCCACACGATCACAGACCTCGTCAACCGATGCCGCGGTCCCGAGCACCTCGAACACACCACCCGGTGCGGTAGTGAAGAGCTCGATCGCTTCCTCGCTGACCTCGAAGTCGACCCGGCCGCTCTGCTTCAGCAAGCGCGCCGCCCCCAATGCGGTGACGCTGTACAGCCCCGCAGCGGCCTGCTCGGCTGCCGCCACCATTGTTAGCGCATCGCCCCCGCCGGCACCGGCCAGCCCCGCTTGCCAAACACAACAGGCGATGCCGAACGACGCGGTTCCGCTGTCGACGAGATGGACCGGGACATCGACCATCTCGGCGGCCACTCGCGCCGAGTTGAGCGTGCCCGACAGCGACTCGGCGACGTGGACCGAGACGATCTCATCGCACCCGCGATCGATGCAGCGCCGGTACGCCTCGACAAACTGGCCGGGACTCGGCTGACTCGTCGAGACCTCCGGCACTCGCCCACCCTCGAAGTGGTCATAGAAGTCGTCGGCATCGAAGTCGGTTCCTTCGAGATGCTCGACCCCATCGATGACGACCGTGATCGGTACGACCTCGACGCCGAACCGCTCGACCAGTTCGGCCGGTATCTGAGAGTTCGAGTCGGTGACGAGGCCCGGTGACATCTGGACGAAACTCCCCGAGCGCGATCGGCTATTCCGCCGAGGTGCCTGGCTTGGTAGGTGTGTCGGGTGCTCGCCGGGCTTCCTCGGCGAACCGCCAGACGATGGCTGCGCTGCTCACGGCCGCAGCCAGCGGCAGCGCAGGCGTGGGCGTTGGTCCCCACAGGTTCGGCCATGCCTGACGAGCCGACAGCGCGCCGAGCCCAGTCCACAGCCCGCAGGTTGCCCCGATCGTGGCAACCGGACGGTCCTTCCAGAAGTCGCTCTTCGCTGCGACGGCGCCGAGGGCGAGATCGACGGGAAGATACGCCGGAAACGTGGCCAGCATCTGACCAAAGGAAGCCGCGACCCCTTTTCCACCACGGAAGCCACGCGTGGCGGGGAAACAATGGCCCAGCACCGTCGCGGCCGAAGCGACGTTGGCCCCGACGGGACCCGCCAAGGATGCACCGAGTCGTCCGGCGATCAAGGCCTTGCTCATGTCGATACCGAAGACGGCGGCACCCGCTCGCGGCCCGAGCAGTGACGCGACGTTGGCCGCGCCGGGATTGCCCGACCCGGCCCTCGTGGGATCGACGCCCTTGGCGACCAGTTGGGCGCCGGGGATCGTCCCGGCGGCGTAGCCGACGGCCGCAGCGACGACCGATCGGCCGATGCTCACGTGGCGGCTCCGGCCGAAGCTTCGGTCGACGCGCGCCGGGCCCGGAGCCACCGGACGAGTTCGATGAGCAGGGTGATGGAGAGTGCGGTCGCGAAGGCCAACCAGAACGCGGTCGAGTGGTTGTCCTCGAAGATGCCGCCGAAGAAGAAGCCGATGATGGCGGCGTAGCTGGCCCACAAGGTGGCCGCCAAGGCGTCCCACGGCACGAACCATCGCTTGTACGGCCGTTCGGTCGCCCCGCAGGACACCGTCATCAGCGTGCGGCCACCAGGGATGAATCGCGCCGTGATGAGCAGCAGTCCACCGCGCTTGTCGATCTGCGCGGCCGCTCGGGACAGCCGTTCCTCCCCGTTGCCCCTACGGCCGATCACTCGGAGGACGAGCGGCCGGGCGCGCTTGCCAAGGAAGTAGGCGATCGAGTCGCCGGCAAACGCACCGGTCGCCCCCATGGCGATCACCAGGGGCAGCCACAGATCGCCTTGGCCCGCGGCGATCCCGCCCACGATCACCGTGGTCTCGCTTGGCACCACCGGCACGACCGAATCGAGCAAGGCGATGATGAAGATGACGAGGATGAACCACCAGTTCGACGAAACCTCGTCGAGCCAGTCGGTCAGGCGGTTGAGGAAGTCGAACAGGCCCGCCCCGATCACGACCTCACGTTATCCCAGGATCCGCGCATGGGCCGTCGCGCGGGTTGGGTCGATCGATTCAGCGAAGGAAATCGCTCCGTGACGGCGCGTGCACTCTCGTTCTACTCTCCAATTGTGGTTAAGGCGCTGGTCTCCTTCGCTGCGGCATGTGTCGCTGGTGTACTGACTGCCACCGCGGCGTGGATCACCTCTCTGGTGATCGTGAGCGACGACCAGATCTACGTCATCCAAGGTCGCGAGGCCAGTTGGGGTGTCGTTCTGGGTGTGGTCACGGCCGTCTTCGCGGTCGGCGCCATGGTGTTCGTCACCCGAAAAATCGAGCCGGTCATGATGGCGATCGCCGCAGCAGCGACCGCCGTCATGCTCCATCGCGTGCCGGAATTCCCCTTCGGCGGTCGGTCGACGTTCGGCCAAACCGACGAGCGCTACTGGACCGTGGTGGCGATCATGATCGCGATCTTCACGGCACTGCTCGTGAGCTTGCGGGCGAGTCGAATGCGTTCGGAGCGTCGCTGATCCAGCTCGGCAGCCAGCGATCAACTCCGGACCTCGGGCCGAACAGTAGGGTCCTTCATCCGACTACTGGAGGGTGAACGTGACCGACGCGACCGCGACCGACGCGACCGAGACGCCCGCGAGCGAAACCGAAACCGCACGACTCGAGTTGGCTGCGGCGGTGCTGCTCGGCTTGGCGACGGTCGCGATCGCGTGGGCGGCCTACCAGGCCAACCTCTGGGGCGGCCTGCAGGACAAAGCACTCACCGAGTCGGCCAACCTGACGACTCAGGCCATCGGCTCGTACAACGAAGCGGCCTCGTTGATCTCGTTCGACCAGTCTCTCTTCGTCGAAATCGTGCTCCAGTTCACCCGCGACCAGGCGTCGGCGGATGCAGCCGATCCTGCCGACACGATGGACGTGAGCGAGACCATCGACTTCCTGCTGGCCAACATGACCGAGGAAGGACAGGCGGCGGTCAACGAGTGGTTCGAGAACGACCTCGCTTTGCCGTTCACCGATGAGTACTACGACACGTTCTATGCCGCGGGCGACGAGCTCTTCGCCCAGTCGGACGAACGTTTCGAGTCGGGGTCCGAGAGCAACACCAACGGTGACCGCTACGTGCTCGTCTCGACGTTCCTCGCCGCGGTGCTGTTCTTCGCTGGTATCTCCACCGTCTTGAGCGAGCCCCGCATTCGTACGGGCTTCCTCGGGCTCGGGGCGCTCATGCTGCTCGGATCGGTGATCTATCTCCTGACGCTGCCGATCGCGAGCCTGTAGTCGGCAGCTCCCGTCAGCCGATCGCCGGCGACGGGCCGCCACTCCGACGAATCGCACCCCGCACCTCGCGTGCCGCAAGTACCACGAAGAACATCAACACGCTGAAGCCGGCGATTGTGGCACCACCGGCCGTGCCGAAGTGGAAGCTCACCAAGAGCCCGGCAAAGACTGCCACCGACCCCAGCAAGGCTGAGACGGCCATGATTCCGGGCACCCGTCGAACGATGAGCGACGCCGTGGCGGGCGGGCCCACGAGCAACCCGAAGATCAACAGAGTTCCGATCGCCTGAAAGCTCGCAACGATGCTCAACGCGAGGAGTGCGAGCAGCGCGGCGTGCGCGAGTGCGGGACGCATACCGAGTGTCTGCGCTTTCTCCCGATTGAACGTCAAGGCCATGAACGGGCGATACAGCACGATGGTGCTCACCAGCACCACGCTGGTCGAGATGAGCTGGGTTCGAATGTCGGCGGCCGTCACGCCCAGCACATCGCCGAACAGCAAGGCCGTGACCTCGGTCGCGAACGACCGGGCGCGCGACACGATGACGACCCCGAGCGAGAGCATGCCGACGAACAACAACCCCACCGCGGTGTCCTCTCGAACCACGGTGCGGCTCGCTACCACGCTCACCGCGCCACTCATCACCAGGGCGGCGACGAAGGCGCCGATCACCGGGCTGAAGCCCCAGAGCACCGCCAGTGCGATGCCCGGGATCACGCCGTGCGCCAAGGCATCACCCAGAAAGGCGAGGCCTCGAAGCACGACCCATGTACCGACCAACGAGGTTGCGACGACAGCGATAAGGCTGCCGATCAGCGCTCGCTGCATGAATGACGGTTCGAATGCCTCGATCAGCCAATCCATGCGCGAGCCCCAAGTTCAGCCGCCAAGTGCTGCTGCGATCCGCTCCGCGTTGGTCTGCACCATCTCGAGGTAAGTCCCACCGTCGGAGTCTGCGGCACCGAGGGACTCGGTGAACAATTCGACGACTTCGATGTCACCGACCTCGGCGGCCAGCGTGTCGATCAGCTCGTCCGACGATGAGGTGTCCGAGAAGATCGCCGGAACACCTTCGTGCTCGATGACCTCAGCGAGCTCGGCGAGTGCCTGCGCACTTGTGCTGTCGTTGGTGCTGCCGCCCGGGATGACGGTGCCGACCACTTCAAAGCCGTAGCGCTCAGCGAAGTAGCCGAAGACTTCGTGGTTCGTGATCAACACTCGCTGGTCGTCCGCGAGGCTCGACAAGGTCGACTCCACGTCGGCGTCGAGGGCCTCGAGCTCATCGATGTATTCGGCCGCATCGGCCTGCATCGCTTCGACATCGACACCGTCGAGGTTGTCGGCGAGGAATGTGGCGATGCCCTGTGCGGCATCGGCCATGCGGGCCGGGTCGGTGAAGAAGTGCGGGTCATCGCCATCATGGGCGTGGCCGTGCTCGTCCTCGTGGCCGTGCTCGTCCTCGTCCTTGTGCTCGTCGTCGTGATCATCGTCGCCGTGTTCGTCGTCGTGATCCTCGTCCTTGTGCTCATCGTCGTGATCCTCGTCCTTGTGCTCATCGTCGTGATCATCATCGTGATCATCGTCGCCGTGCTCGTCGTCGTGGCCATGGTCGTCGTGACCGCCGCCCTCGCCGAACTCGATCGTCTGGACGACGCTGATCGCCTCGAAGACCGGCACACCGTCGGATTCGGTCGACTCGATCACATCGATGAGGCCTTCTTCAAAGGCCGCACCGTTGGTGATGAGCACGTCCGCGTCAGCGATGTCGGCGACCTGTTGCGCCGATGCCTGGAAGTCGTGCGGATCAGCGCCCACCGGCATGATCGTGATCACGTTGATGTGGTCGCCTGCCATCTGCTCGACGACATCGCCGAGAATGTTCGTCGTCACCGCAACCGTTGGGAGATCCGCGTTCGCGGCTTCTCCATCATCGCTTCCACACCCCGCTGCGACCAGCGCAACCAGTGCGAACAGGGCCACCGCGACCCGCGTCGTGTACCTCATCGACAAACTCCAGAGTGAGAATCAGTATCGGATTGACACCGTAGGCGGCGCCTACCTGCTTTCCAACAAAAATGGGAATCGATCTCATTATCGCGCACCTAGCCTGGACGTTCGTGTCGGTGGCGATTTCAGCCAAAAACGTGGCCGTGACGTACGGCAGTCATCTCGCGCTACGCGGCGTCACGTTCGAACTCGAGCACGGCTCGTCGGTGGCCGTCATCGGACCGAACGGGTCCGGGAAGTCGACGCTCCTGGGCGCGATCGCCGGAACCGTCGAGCTGAGTGCTGGTTCGCTCCGTATCACCGGGGATGGGCCCGCCTTGGTGCTGCAGTCGACCAACGTCGACCCGAGCCTTCCCGTGACGGTGCGGGACACGGTGTCGCTCGCTCGCTACCCGACACTGCGCTGGTTCCAGCGGTTCTCCGCACTCGACCGGGCGGCGGTAGAGGCGGCAATGCGCCGGCTTGGCGTGGACGATCTCGCGAGCCGCCAGATACATGAGCTCTCCGGTGGCCAGCGACAACGGACGTTGGTCGCCCAGGGACTCGCCCAAGAGAGTGATGTGCTCCTGCTCGACGAGCCGGTGACCGGTCTCGATGTTGCGTCGCGCCACGTGATTCTCGACTTGATCGACGACGAGGTGGCCCAAGGCAAGGCTGTGGTCGTGACAACCCACGACCTTGACGAGGCGAGGCGGTGCGATCGGGTTCTTCTCCTCAATACCGGCATGGTTGCCCTCGGCACACCCGAGGAGGTGTTGATCGCCGAGAACCTGAGACGGGTATTCGGCGGTCAACTGATGGAGCTCGGCGATGAGTTGTTCCTCGATGATGCACCCGGGCCGGACCACGATCACGATCATTGATCCAAGGACGATGAGGGGTTCATTCTCAGCCATTCCCATTTGCCGCTAGGCTTCAGGAATGGCCGAGCTCGACATGGACGATCAGGTCGCCGGATTGCTGCGGCAGGCCGATCAGCGCTACACCACCGGACGCCGACGGCTTGTTGCGGCATTGCAAGCCGGAGGCGGCCCGCTGACGATCACGCAACTGCTCGCCGAAGACGACTCACTGGCGCAGTCGAGCGTGTATCGCAACCTGACGGTTCTCGAAGAAGCCGGTGCGGTGACCCGAATCATCACTCGTGATGACTTCGCCCGCTACGAGCTGGCCGAACATCTCACCGAGCACCATCATCACCTGATCTGCACCGAATGTGGCGACGTCAAGGACTTCTCGCTCGACGGACCCACCGAGACCGATCTCGATCGTGCCCTCCACCAGGCGGCCGAAGCGTTCGACTTCGCGCCAGAAGGTCACCGGCTCGACCTCCTCGGCGTATGCGTGGACTGCCACGACTGATCCGCACGAGGTGAGCGGGCGCCACGCGGACGGCGCGACATGAGCGCTCGATCCGCCCCGTTGTCCGAGATCATCGTGATCGGTGGCGGCTCCGCCGGGGCGGTGGTCGCGGCGCGCCTCGCCGAGGCGGCGGTCGACGTGGTGCTGATCGAAGCCGGTCCCGACTACGGGCCGTACGACGGGGGGCGCTGGCCTGCAGAGATCCTCGACGCGGCCGCCATCGCAACGAGCCACGACTGGGGCTACGGGTCCGGACCGGTCGAGGGCCGCGAGCCATGGCTTTGGGAGCGGGCGCGGATTCTGGGCGGTTGCTCCGCCCACAACGGCGCCATCGCCGCCGTGGGGCACGTCTCCGACTACGACGCATGGCGGCTCCCCGGATGGTCCACGGACGAACTCCGGCCGCTCTTCGATCGCGCACTCGAGCGCATGCAGGTGCGCGCCTACGGCGACGACGAGGCGACACCCTTCCACGCCCGCTGCCTCGCCGCGGCGCGAACGGCCGGCTGGACGATCGCCAGTGATCTTTGTGACCTCGACGCCAATGAGAGCTTTGGACTGGAGACGGTCAACATCGTCGATGGCGTGCGTTGGAACACCGCGATCGCGTACCTCGACCCCGTGCGGAACTCGGGGCGTCTTCGCATCGAAGCCTCGCTGCTCGTCGACCGCATCGCCCGCGACGGCCAGGGGTGGCGCGTCGATGCCTTCGGTGCGAGTGCCGGTGCTCGTCGCACGTTCCGCGCCGATCTCGTGGTGCTTGCGGCAGGGGTCTACGGCACGCCGGCGATCCTCCAGCGGTCCGGCATTGGGGATCCCGACCATCTCCGCTCCGTCGGTGTCGAGTCGGTCGTCGAACTCGGAGCGGTCGGCGAGAACCTGCACGACCACCCGATGCTCCATGCACGTCGAGAGCTGACCGACGAACTACGGAGCGAGCTCGATCGAGCGATGCGCGACGGCTTCGTCCCGGAGGAGCAGACGCTGGGCAAGGCGTGCTCGAGCCACGCGGCCGATGGGATCTTCGATCTGCACCTCTTCCCCGTCGCCGCGTCGAATCAGACGGCGCTCACCGACGGTTTTGCGCTGATCGAAGTCGCGTGCATGACCCCGCAGAGCCGGGGCCGTGTTCGCATCACGTCGCCAGACCCGCATGTCGCCCCCGCCATCGACCATGGCTATCTGACCGATCCTGACGACCACGATCTCGCGGTCCTCCGCGACGGCCTGGTGATGGCCGAAGACCTGCTGGCGCAGCCGGCACTCGCCGATGTGCTCAAAGCAGGCGAGCGGCGCGATCTCTCCGACGCCGCACTTCGTCGAGACGTCCAGCACTACTACCACCCGGTCGGCACCACGCAGATGGGGCTCGATCCAGAAGCGTCAGCCTGCGACCAGCGCGGGCACGTGCACGGCACCGACGGCCTCGTGGTCGCAGACTGCTCATTGATGCCCCAGATCCCGCGGGCGAACACGAACATCCCTGCGGTGATGATCGGCGAGCGAATCGCCGCGTTGCTACTCGAGGACTGAACCGCCCGAGTCCAGCGCGTCAACCGAAGAACGGCTCCATCGCCTCGTGGAGCCGGTCGGGGTCGGTGGTGTCGAACCAGATGGCGTGCCCACCGGCGGCGCGGAACTCGTCGACATTCGGCTGCTTGTTGTCGATGAGGAGGGATGTCGCGAGGTCATCGGACAGACCCAGTATCGAACGAGCCTCTCCCGCCATCGCCGACTTCTCGATTCGACCGATGTCAGCGCTGGTGACAATGACATCGACCAAACCGTCGATCCCTGTGGCGGCGGAAACTCCGGAGAACTCGAACGGGTTGACCGTCACCACCGCTTGCTGAGTCTCACTGTTCAGGCGATCCACCCAATGGCGCGATGAGGCAAACCACTCCCCACGCGTCCAGGTCCAGCGCAGGTGCCGGCTCACCTGAGCGCGTGTCATCCCAGTCTCTGCAGCGAGCCACGGCACCATGTCGTTCAGACGCGCCTCGCCAAGCATCCAGCGATCGTCCCAGCCCTCGTGCTCCGCGAACCAGCGGGTGTAGATCTCCGGCCAATGGGGAACACCGTCAGGAGCTCGCCACATCATCCGCTCGTCGACAAGCGTGTCGCCGAAGTCCCAGCAGACCAGATCGATGGCCGTCGCCATGGCCGAACCCTACTCACACCATCGAACACCTCGCCCAGATTTGCCCCGCACTCGGTTGACCCCAGGGCGCCCCGCACGTAGTTGAATGGGCCCATGAGCGACTCCCTCCCCTCCGACTACCTCGAACTGCGATCCACGGTGTCCGACGATTCGTCGGTGACGGTCGGAATCCATCGGGCCGAATTGCACCAACCTGGCGACGAACACGTCGTGGTCCGCGTCGACGCAGCTCCGATCAACCCCTCGGATCTCGGCATGCTGCTGGCTGGCGCCGATCTGGCGTCGGCTGCGGTGGTCGACGGTGACCTACCCGCCGTGCGCCTCGACCTCGGGGCAGGCGCGTTCGCCGGCCAGGCCGGCCGCCTGGGCAAGCCGATGCCGGTCGGCAACGAAGGCGGCGGCGAAGTCGTCGCCGCCGGATCGAGCGAGGCGGCTCAGGCGATGCTCGGCAAGACCGTGGGCTTCGTGTCCGGCAACTCGTACTCGCAGTACCAGACGCTGCACATCTCCCAATGCCTACCGATGCCCGACGGCACCACATCAGAGCAGGCGGCCGCGCCGTTCGTAAACCCGCTGACCGCGCTCGGCATGGTCGAGACGATGCGTTCCGAGGGTCATACCGCACTCATCCATACGGTCGGCGCCTCGAACCTCGGCCTGATGCTCAATCGCATCTGCCAAGCGGACGGCGTGGGCCTCGTCAACATCGTGCGCAAGCAGGAGCACGTCGACCAGTTGACCGCACTCGGCGCGGTGCACGTGTGCAACTCGAGCGCCGACTCCTTCGAGGACGATCTCGCCGACGCCATCCGCACAACCGGTGCCACGATCGCATTCGACGCGATCGGGGGTGGCGAGATGGCCAACACCCTGCTCGCCGTCATGGAGAACGTGCTGTCGGCGGACAGCGAGTTCAGCCGCTACGGCTCGGACACCCACAAGCAGGTCTACATCTACGGCGGGCTCGACCGCGGACCGACGACCCTGCGCCGCACGTTCGGCATGTCATGGTCGATCGGCGGCTGGCTCCTCACACCCTTCCTGGGCAAGATCGGCACCGAGGCTGCGGGACGACTCCGCCAACGCGTGGCCGACGAGATCGCGACCACCTTCGCGAGTGACTACGGCATGCGGATTTCGCTGAGCGACGCCGTCGATCCGGCAACGGTTCAGCGTTACGGACTCATGGCCACCGGCGACAAGGCGCTCATCGTGCCCCACGCATGAGACGGCGCAGAGGGGGCCGCTAGGCGAGGAGTCGGCGGACCTCGCCGCAGACGGTGAGCGTTTCGACGGCCTCGGCCTGGGTGACGTTCATGCAGCGGACGACGACCTCATCGACGCCGACCTCGGCGTAGGCACCGAAGATCTCTGCCATCCGCTCCGCTCCGCCGGCGATCACGGCGCTGCGGTTGCGATGGCCGCGGTAGCCGGCAGCGATGAGTTGATCGGCGCGGGCGCTGGCAGCGGCGTCGTCCTGGAGGACGATGACGTCGGCCCGCATGATCGCCTCGGCGTGGTCATTGCCGGCAGCAGCGCAGGCCTCGCGGAACTCGGCGATGAGCTGCGCCGTGCGTTCGACCGACAGCCCGGGCATGCCGTACCACGCGGTGCCCTCGCGAGCTGCCCGCTGCATGGGCTTGCCGGAGCCGGCCCCAATCCACCATTCCACCGGTTGGCGCGGCACGAGGTCGACGGCCGCGTCCTCGATTCCGAACCGCTCACTGCTCACCGTCTCACCGGCCAGGAGCGCCTTGATCACTCGAATCGACTCATCGGTCATGGCGCCACGCGTGCGTAGCTCGGCGCCCATCGCGGCGAACTGTCCGGCGCCGCTCCCGATCCCGGTCTGGACGACGAACGGTCCGTCGGTGAGCGAGGCCAGGGTGCCGACGTGTTCGGCGACGAGGACCGGGTTCCAGAGCGGCAGCAGGAACAGGCACCCCGCCGGGCGTCCGGACGTCCACTCCCCAAGCAGTCGACCGAGCATGGGCGTGTTCTGGTAGTAGGGCGCACGAACAGCGTGGTGATCGCCAAGGCTGAGTGAATCGAGGCCGGCATCGTGGGCCGCGCGAGCTCGCTCGATCAGCCAGGCGGCACCGCTGGCCGGGTCCGGCGCTGCGAGGTTGGTGGTCAATGACGTTCCGACGCGCATGCGTCCGATCGTAGATCCCTCCGGAATTTCTCGGCGAGGTGTCCGTTTTCGGCGGGGCCGTTCGTCGTGTGGACGAGTGCGGCACCGGCCGCATCGATCATGGAGAAGTGCAATGGCAAAGTTCGTATTCACCTACAGCGGCGGCAACGGAATGCCCGAGACCGAGGCCGAGCAGGCCGAGGTCATGGCGAAGTGGGAAGCGTGGTTCGGCAACCTCGGTGCGGCCGTGCTCGACGGCGGTGCTCCGTTCTCGCATGCGACCTCGATCTCGCCCGATGGCTCGACGAGCCCGACGGTCGGCGGTCTGACCGGCTACTCGATCGTCGACGCCGGCGACATGGACGCCGCGGTCGCGATGGCGAAGGGCTGCCCCGTGCTCGAGAGTGGCGGAAGCGTCGAGGTCTCAGCCGCCCTCGACATGTGAGCGACCGGTCGGACTTCGGTGGTGGGTGTGGGTTCGGCACCGCCCGCCACCGCGCCGGGCGCCCGGCTCAGTAGGTCGAGTCGCCGATGAAGTACTCGTAGCGCTGGCGACGCACACGGCGCTTCCACATCCGCTCCATGCGCTGGAGTCGTTTGAGCAGTGGAATGGTCTTGGCATCGGCTTCGCTCAGCTCGACCGCCTCGGTCACCGTGATCGGCTGCGCGGGCTGGAGTCGATCGTTGAGCAGTTGGGCCGCCGGCTCACACCACGCCTCGAATCCGAAGAACGGGAGGCGCCCGATGAACTCCACGGCGGAGGTGCGCGGTGATTGGTATCGCTCGAGCAGCTTCTCGATCTCGTTGGCGACCGCACCCCGGGCAGGTTTCGGAAAGGCGCGGGTGAACACGTCGATGCCGAAGCGGCTCTCATCGGAGTCGTCCCACATCATGGGCAGCCCGACATCGAGCAGCTGCACGGCGTGGCCGTCCCACGCCCAATTTGAGATCGGCGCATCGATCCCCAGGCGGTCATCGGTTGCAGCGATCGCGTCGCACACCGAGACGAGCAACTCGTCGTCGACGCTGGGCGTCCGCTCGGCGAGGGCGTTCTCGGCGAGCGTCTCGGGGGCGAGCACCGGCTGCACCATGTAGGACATGATCCAGCCGTCGCGCCGCTCGACGGGGTGCAGTGCCGTCGGGACGACGTCGATGCCGCGCTCGCCGAGCCCCTCGATATATGCGCTGAGCAATTGATCGAAGCCGGCGAACTCGGCGGCGGTGAAGGGACCGGTCGGCTTCAGGACCCACTCCGGTTCGTCGGAAGGCCAGCCGAGGACGACCGTGACCTCGCCGTTGCCGAGGATGTTCAGGGCGGAGTAGTCGACCGTTTCGAGGGCCTTGATGACGGCGGCGTCGACGTCACGCAACACCTGCTCCGAAGGGCCTGTAGTCATGCGAACATCATGGCTGGCGCGCAACCGTGGAACCGCTATCGGTCGAGAAGGCTGAGTGCGATCCGGCTCGCCGCGTGGATGGTCGCAGGATTGGCGCGACCCTTCGCCATCGTGGCGATCCCCAGTAGCGACATGGTGAAGAAGCTCGCCATCTGATCGACATCGACCTCGGCATCGAGCTCGCCGGCGCGTTGCGCGTTGGCGAGGGCGTTTCCGAACGCGGCGTTCAGTCGATCGAAGTAGGCGTCGACGCGGTCCCCGCTCTCATCCACGAGGGTGACCCGTTCGATCGCCGTGTTACACAGCAGGCACCCACGACCTTGCGCCCAGTCTTCGCTCGCGACCGCGAACCCGTGGAACGTGGACCGGATCGCATCGAGGTCGGCATCGGGGGCCTCGACCGCGGCCAGGACCCCGGAGAGGCTCGTGCTGTTGTAGTGATCGAGTGCTGCTTCGAACAGGCCCTGCTTCGAACCGAACTCGGCGTACATGCTCTTGCGATTGACGCCGAGCTCGGCCACGAGTTCTGCGGTGCTCGTGGCGTGGAAGCCCCGACGATGGAAGAGATCCATCGCGCGATGGACGAGATCGTCACGATCGTATCGCTTGACACCACTCATGCAGATTCCTTCGATTTGTGGTTGACACGAGGGTAACCGAATGATTACCTATACACAAGTAACCGATCGGTTACCCACTTTGATACCGCAAGGAAGCACTGCCATGAACAGCAACCACGTCACCGTCAACTACTCCTGGACTGCCCACCCCGGCAAGCTCGATGAGCTCACCGCCATCTATGCCGAAGTCACCGCACAGATGGAGGCCAACGAGCCCGGCGCCGAAGAGGTCCAGGTGCACGTTTCCAAGGCCGAGGGCCGCATCTACGTCCGCGACGAGTTCGTCGATGCCGAGGCCGTCGGCTTCCACCTCGGCACTACCGCCGCCAGCCACTTCGAGAGCCTGCTCGCCGTGGCGACGCCGGGCACCTTCTACTTCCTTGGCGAGATTCCCGAGGAGATGAAGGCCGCCACCGCCCAGATGGGGCTGCCCGCCGAGTACGGCAGCCGGATGGCCGGCTTCGCCCGCTGAGCGGCCACGATCACCCGGCGTCGAGTGCCGGCGCCCGTTGCACGGCTCGCAGACTGAGCACGAAGCCCACGACGAGGGAGGTCGAGGAGATCGGCAGCATCACGTAGAGCCCGTTGCTGACCTCCTCGGCCCGGAAGAGCAGATCGATGAGATCGAGCACCTCGCGGGTGGCGTTCGCACCGAGTGCGACCGCGTAGCCGCGAGCGTCGCGGATCACGAGGATCGCGAGCCAGCCGGCCACGGCCAGGCCGAGCGAGCGAGCACCCCACGAGAGCGTGAGGTCGTGCGAGCCGTCGACGAACAGTGGTGCATTCTCGGGACTGATCCAGCCGAGTGCGCCGACGACGGTCGGGATACCGGCAGCGAAGATCACCGTGATGGCGATCACGACGGGGTGGACGGGGATTCTCATCATGGTCTCCTGGTATTCGTTCCGGCTCAGCCGCGCTCGTCGGCGACGATGCGCTGGTTCGGGTTGGGGATGAAGACGTCCTCGCGGTCGATCTTCCACGTGTCGCCCTCGCGGACGACGGCGAGTTCGTGGTCGCCCCAGCCGATCTCGTGCGAGCCGTCCTGGTTGAAGTAGAAGGCCGTCGATCGGAACGCGATGACCGCGTTCGACTCGTCCACAGGCTCTACCACGATGTTGGTGATCTGGTGGCGGGCACCGATCTCACCTCGGGCGGCGCCGGCGGCGAATCCCGAGAGCCGCACGGCCGGCCGGGTGAGCCCCGGTTGCTCCAAGGGGCAGAAGCCGCCGTCCCGGAAGCAGACGATCTCGCCCAACGCCGGGTTCACGACGGCAAAGGAGTAGTCCTCGGTCGTACAGCCCTCGAAGAGGGCGACGCTGGCCTCGAAGTCGTCGTAGGAGCCATCGGCAGCTGCGCCCCAGCAGGCGACGGGCAGCGACTCGAGCCCGGCTGCGTCGCTCACGCTCTCATCGCTGCCGGCAGACGAGCACGCCGTGGCGACGAGCACCAGGGCGACGATCGCGGCGGCGACGCCGATCGGGTTTCGGAGCGGCCTTGCGGCATCGGACTGGAACATTGGCTTCCTCCGTCGAGTTGACGATTGATTACTGATCAGTAAAGAATGTACCGGATAGATTATCGATTGGTCAAGAACGAGGAGTTTCGATGGCCCGGCCCCGCGAATTCGACACCGGTTTGGCGCTCGCCCAGATCGCCGACGTGTTCTGGACGCAGGGCTACGAGGCCACCAGCATCGGCGACCTCGAAGACGCGACCGGCCTCGCCCGTGCTCGGCTGTACGCCGCCTATGGCGCCAAGCTCGACATGCTCCACAAGTCGATCGACTGGTACCTCAATGGCCCGCTGGAACGGATCTTCGAGCGAGTGGACGACTCCGGGATCGAAGGCATCACCATGTGGTTCTCGATGATCGCCGGGTTGCGCAAGGCCGAGCCGGCAAAGGCGACCAAGGGCTGCCTGGTGGTGAACTCACTCGTCGAGCTCGCCAACACCGAGACCGGCGTGAGCGAACGAGGCGAGCTCTATCGCGCCCGCGTGCGCCACGCATTCCGGACTGCGTTGGAGGCCTCGGCAGCACGAGGCGAGATCGAGGGCGACATCGAAGCGCGCACCAATGTCGCACTCATGTTGCTCTTGGGCATGTTCGTGACGATCAAGGGCGGCGGATCAGCGGAGACGGTCGCCGACCTGGCCGAATCGGCCATCGGCGTCGTCGAGTCGTGGCGCGCCGCCTGAGCGTCGCCTCGACCCTCGCTCCGCAGCACCAACCAGCGATTGCAGGTCATCGATCGAGCGAACGGTGATCGCCCGATCGACACAGGTCGCATACTCCGCCATCTCCGCACGGCCGAGCCGCCAGGCACCGGGAGGTTCGGGCGAGATCCAGGTCGTCGACGCACTCTGCTGCGTGATTCGGCGGACGGTGTCGAAGGCGGGATCGCGCCCGTTGCAGCGACCGTCGCTGAGGATCATCACGTGGGTCTCCGGCGACACCAGGTAGTGCCATCTCGACCACCAGCTGCGCATCGCTCGACCTGGATCGGAAGACGCCTGCACGTCCACCATGCCGAGCACCCCCTCGATGGCCCGAACCGGATCATCCGTGCGGAGTGCTCGGTCGATGGGGACGAAGGCGTCGACGAAGCCGAAGGCGCGCAATGATCCCACCGACGAACGGAGCCGGTGGACGAGATGCAGCACCAGGCGAGACGTGCCGCGCACCGACAGGCTGACATCGACGAGCACGACCAGGCGCGCCGCGTCGCTTCGCCGACCGACGTGGCGCACATCGACCGGGAAGCCGCCGGTCGTCACCATGTGACGCAGCGTCCGGCGCAGGTCGACGAGGCCTGCCGGCGCCGTCTTGCGACGCCACGAAGGAGCGCCACGCAACTGCCGATCGAGACTCCTCGCGCAACGGATGAGGCGGTCGCGCTCGTCGCGAGACAGTGGATCGGTCAGCGCCGTTACACGAGAGCGGGACATTCGGAGGACGGCGTCGGGCCTGCGGAGCTCGATGGCATCGGCCAGCGCCGACCGTGCCAGCTCGAGCGTCGCGTCGGGTGGTACGTCGGGTAGTGCGACGACGACATCGACCGTGCGCCGCTCCAGCTCACCCGTCTCTTCGGCCGGACGAGCCGCCGCAAGGTCACCGTGTGCTGCGACGGGTGTACCTCCGTCGGTGTCCGGAGCGCCGGGCGCCGACGAGGTTCCCCTCACCCCGTCATCGGCCGTTGCGCCATCGGCTTGTTCGGCATCGTCGCCGCGATCCTCGATCCCGGTCGCCTCGTCGGTGTGAATGCGTGCCGCGTCAACCGTCTCGGCGTCGAGTCCAACCGATACGAGGTCTCCCGCGTTCCCCTCGTCGGCGAAGTCCTCGTCCCCGACATCGAACCCGCCTCCGTTGAACCAGGCGGCGAAGGCCTCGCCAAAGGCGTCGGGCTGCTCGGTCGCCCAGTTGAGACAGAGCCGCAGGCTGCGCTCGACCGCGCGTCGATCGGCGAGGTCGATCAGCGCGAATGCCCGCGCCGTGTTGATGAGTTCGGCCGCGCCGACCTCACCTCCCTGCCGACGAACGAGGTCGGCGAACCCGCAGAGGCCCGAGATCACGTCCGGTCGTCGACGAGTTCCGAGCGCGCCATCTCGACATCGCGGCTGCGTTTGACGATGGTGAGCAAGGTCGTGTCGATCGTCTGCTGATCGAGCTCGTCGGCGGCCAACAGCAGCAGCGCCTTGGCCCAATCAAGGCCCTCGGACACACCGGGCGGCTGCTCCAAGTCGAGCTCTCGCAATCGACCGAGCGCATCCACCACACGCGCCCGCAGCTGGTCGGTGATGCCCGGTACAGCCGATTCGATGATCTGCGCTTCTCTCGCGGGATCAGGGTAGGAGATGCCGATCCGCAGGCAGCGCCGGCGCACGGCGTCGGCCAGCTCCCGCGTCTCGTTGGATGTGATGAACACCCACGGCTGTCCCGCCGCCGTTATCGTGCCGAGCTCGGGAATCGTGACCTGACGTTCGTCCAGCGTCTCAAGCAGCAATGCGTCGAGCGCGTCGTCGGCCCGATCGAGTTCGTCGACCAGGAGCACTACCGGCTCGCTCGACCGCAGCGCGGTCAACAGGGGCCGCTCGAGCAGGTACTCCTCGGTGAACAGCGCTTCGGCGGAAACCTCCCCCGGCGACGCCGTGAGCAACTGGGTTGCGAGCAGCTGTCGCCCGTAGTCCCACTCGTAGACCGCTTGGGTTGCATCGAGGCCTTCGTGGCACTGCAGGCGTACCAAACGACGCCCACTCGCGGCAGCGACCGAGCGGGCAAGCGAGGTCTTGCCGACGCCTGGGGGCCCCTCGATCAGGAGGGGCCGGTCGATGCCGATCGCCAGATGGACCGCCGCGGCGATCTGCTCGTCTGCGATGTAGCCGACCGACGCGAGTCGGTCCGCAACCACTGCCGGATTGTCGCCGAGGGAGGTGGAGTCCGAGCCGGCCTCGGTCACGAACGGGTGCCGACCAGCGAGTCGCTGACGACAGCCGTCATCGATTCCGGAGTCATGATCCTGGGATTCGTCATCGTGCACACGTCGCCGAGGGCGTGCATCGAAATCTGCTCGATGTCGGCCTGGGTGGCCGAGACCTCGGGGAAACCGTTCATGCCGATGCGGCTCTTCGTGTAGTCCGGCAGGTTCGTGAAGTTCTGTGGGATGCCGAGGTCGTCGGCCAGCCGATTGATGCCCTCGAGAGCGAGATCGGCGGCGGCGACGTCGGACAGGCCGCGGGTGTCGTAACCCATGGCCTCGGCCATGCGGGCGAACTTGGGATAGTTCGCCGAGACATTCAGCTCGAATACGCGGGAGATGGCAATGCCGTTGCCGAGACCGTGGTGCGTGTCGAACTTGGCCGAGACGGCGTGCGAGACCGAGTGGGTGATGTCCAAACCGGCCGAGTTGAACGCAAGGCCCGCGATGTACTGCGCGTACATCATCTGCTCACGGGCGACGGGGTCATAGCCGTTGCCGACAACGGTCGGCAGATGCTTGAAGGTCAGCTCGATCGCCTGCAGCGCCGGACCGTGCGACGGGATGTTGTCGAGGATCGACACGTACGCACCCGACGCGTGCGCGAGCACATCGAATCCGCAGTACGCCGTCAGGTCGGCAGGCATGGGCATGAACAACACCGGGTCGTCGATGCACATCGACGGTGCGATCTGGTGGGCGAAGCTGGCGAACTTGTGGTTCTCGGGACCCGAGGTGGTGTCGGTCACGACGAAGGCGAAGCTGGTTTCCGAACCGGTGCCGGCCGTCGTCGATACCGCGATGTGGGGCGGCAACACGGGATTGTCGAGCGTCAGCTCGCCCTTGAAGTCATTGATGTTCCGACCGTCATGTGCGGCGACCACGCGGGTCGCCTTGGTGCAGTCGTGGCTGGAACCGCCGCCGAGGGAGATGAAACCGTCGCACTCCGCGTCGACATAGGCAACGTGCGCGTCCATCACGTTGACGTCCTTCGGGTTCGACTCGACCTTGTCGAAGACCTCGACGCTCACGCCGGCGTCCTCGATGATCGTCTTGACCTCGTCGACGATGCCCGTGCCCCGAAGGCCGGTCGTCATCAACAACACCTTCTTCATTCCGAGCTGGGCGGCGGACACGCCGATCATCTCGTGAGCGCCGGGACCGAGCAGGGCGGCCGGCGTCGGGTGAACGCTCTTGATCGGGAACAGGTGCAGGCGACTGATATCCATGGACCCGAGCGTAGTTGCGAATGGTTCTCACTCCTGAAACATGGAACTCCCGACGACGGAGGTCGTGGCTGTGCGAACCTCGATGTCGTGGCCGAACGGGATTTCCTCACCGCCCCCGACGCACACCTCGATCCGGTCGTGGCAGCCACCGACGACGGCCCAGCCGACGACATGTTCGGCGCGGCGACCGTCGGCGCGACCGTTGCGGTGCTCGCCGAGCTCGCGGACGGAGGATCGGCCGTCGAGTTTGCGGTCGGCACCGGGAGGACGGATCTTCGAGCGAGTCGATGACTCCGGGATCGGAGGCATCACCATGTGGTTCTCGATGATCGCCGGGTTGCGCAAGGCCGAGCCGGCAAAAGCGACCAAAGGCTGCCTGGTCGTGAACTCACTCGTCGAGCTCGCCAACACCGAGACCGGCGTGAGCGAGCGAGGCGACCTCTATCGCGCCCGGGTGCGCCGAGCGTTTCGGACTGCCTTGGAGGCCTCGGCGGCACGCGGGGAAATCGACGGCGACATCGAAGCCCGCACCAATGTCGCGCTCATGTTGCTGTTGGGCATGTTCGTGACGATCAAGGGCGGCGGGTCAGCCGCGACGGTCGCCGACCTGGCCGAATCGGCCATCGGTGTCGTCGAGTCGTGGCGGGTCAGGGACCAACCGTCGTAGCCGAGTTCGTCAGGCATCAACCCCGACGATCACGATCATCCCGTCACCTCGATTCGGGACCCATACCTCGCGACCGACGACGATCGGAGCCTGCGGCCCAGTCGTATTGGAGCGATTCGCGCCGACGTCAACGCGACGGACGACCTCCAACGCGATCGGGTCGACCGCGACGAGCGTCTCGGCGTGTCCGTCTGTGACAACCCAAACCAGCCCGTCGTGGGCAACACCACGAACGGGAATCGAGTCGAGCGGAACCTCGGCCAGCACGACCTCGGTTGCCAGATCCACGACCAGTGCATTCGTCCCCCATGTCGGCAGAAGCACCACGCGGTCGCCGATGGCGATGACTCGATTGATGGATCGATCGGTGCGCACTTGGCGGACGGCGCCAATCTGCGGATTGGAGGCATTCAGCGCGAACACGTCGCCGTCGACGTTCGTCACCCACACCTCGTTGCCACCTGGTGCGCCGGGTACCGCAAAGATCGACTTCGGCCGATCGGTGACGAAGTGAGTTCGGACCCGTCGCTCACCGGCCACGTCAACGATCGTGACCGTGCCATCGATGAGGTTCGGAACCCACACATGCTCGAACGCGATGAGCGGCGTGACCGGAAACGCTCCGGTCTCGACCTCGGCGGCCACGTTGCTCGACACGGCGTCGAACGCCACCAGTCGATCGCGGTCGTGCCGCGTCAGCCAGACCAACCCGTCCGAAGCCGCGAGGCCGTCGGAACGGCCGAGCTGGAGCGGCACCGACGCCTGTTGTCGTCCGCCCGCATCGACCACGACCAGCCGATCGGCCAGCGTGATCCACATGCGGTCGCCGGCCTCGATAAGCACTGGCTCCAGGCCCGGCGAGTCCAGCACGTGCCCGACACGTCGAGTCTCCGGATCGATCCGGTACACCGTCGCCCCCAACTCGCCCGGCGAGAACACGTCCGGCGCCGTCGAGGCGACGACCCACACGGAACCCAACGCAGACGTGGCCGATCCGACATTGGGAACACCGTCGATCACGACGGCTGCCGACGACCCGCCTATGACCGACGGCGCGGCGGACGGGGTGGCGATCCGAGGGGCATCCGCACCGGTCCACGCAGCGACTGCGAGGGCGGCAGCGAGCACAACGACCATCGTCGACCTCGCGCCATGTGCCATGACCCAGCTTCACAGATCCAGCGCGGCGAGGTGATGCGTGCGCCTTCCCGCCGGATCGGAAGTCCCGGCACCGTGCGCGATGGCTGTGCGAACCTCGTGTCGTGGCCGAACGCGATTTCCTCACCGCCCCCGACGCACACCTCGATCCCGTCGTGGCGGCGGCCTACGACGACCCGACCGACGACATGTTCAGTGAGGCGACCCTCGGCGCGACCATTGCCGTGCTCGCCGAACTTGCGCACGGAGGGGCCGCCGTCGAGTTCGCGGTCGGAACCGGGAGGGTCGGGCTACCCCTCGCTCGCTCCGGAGTGGCGGTCCGAGGCATCGACTTCTCGGAGCCGATGCTCGATCAGCTCAGGGCAAAGGATCCGGGGGGACTGGTCGACGTCACGGTCGGCGACATGACCAGCACGACGGTCTGCGACGACGCACGCCTCGTCTATCTCGTCTTCAACACGATCATGAACCTGCGGACGCAGGACCAGCAGGTCGAGTGCTTCCGCAACGCCGCGGCGCATCTTGCTCCGGGCGGCTGCTTCGTGATCGAGACGATGGTGCCGCAGCTGCGCCGACTGCCGCCGGGGGACACGATCGTGACGTTCGATGTCTCGGCGCGCCACCTGGGTTTCGAGGAGTACGTCGACCTCGCCGCACAGATCTCGATCTCGCACCACTACCACATCGATGGCGACCGGGTCCGGACGAACTCACCCGCGTTTCGGTACGTGTGGCCGTCGGAGCTCGATCTCATGGCACAGCTCGCCGGGATGACACTCGAGTCGCGGTGGGCGGACTGGGACCGCTCCGAGTTCGACGGTGAGTCGCGCTCGCACGTGTCCGTCTGGCGCAAGCCCTGATCGATGCGATTCGTCACGCTCGTCGCCGTCTCGGTGGTCCTCATCCTGGCCGGATGCTCGGGATCGGACGACGTGCGCGGCGAAGCCACGACCGCTGAACCAGTGCCGCCGGCTACAGCTGAGTCAGCCGAGACAGTGCCGACGGCGGAACCGACCGCCACCGCGGCGCCCACGCCCACACCCACCGCGGCGCCCACGCCCACACCCACCGCGGCGCCAACCCCAACCGTCGTGCCCGCCGAGGGTGCCGCCACCATCACCTGTGACGGCCTGGCGCAGCGATGGGCGGTGCTCCAGCAGGAGTACCTCGATCGGCTGGGCGAAGCGTCACAGGCCGAGCTCGACGAGCCGAGTCGCGCGGTGCTGGAGGCTCACGCGTTCATCGGCAGAGCGTCGATCGAGCAGGCCCGGGATCAGGACCTCGCCGGATGCACCGACCTAGTCCCCGGCTCCGCCGAATACTGCGCGTTCATCCCGTCGCTAGGGCCGTCCGGCGAGGCCGGGGCGATCGTGCTCGAACGGCTCCAGTCGGAGTGCGACGACACCTGAGAGCGCTCAGTCTTCGGCCGAGATGACGTCGACCGGCTTCTGCATCAGCGCCATGAGCTGACGGCGATCGGCTTCGGTGAGCGTCGAGAAGAGGTTCGCGCCGCTCCACAGCTTCTCCGGAAGCGACGTCTTGAAACGACGCCCCTTTGCCGTCAGTTCGAGCATCTTCACGCGCCGGTCGGTCGGATGCGCTTTCCGTTCGATCAAGCCGAGACCCTCGAGACGATCGGCGATGGACGTGATGTAGGACGGGTCGACGTCCATGCAGGTGGCGAGCTCCTTCATCGGCATCGGCCCGTCGACACTCCGCAGCGCCCAATAGTCGGTGCTCGTCATACCGAGATCCTCGAGCCGGTTGGTGATGTGGGCAGCCACACGAGGCATGACCGTGAACAGGACGTCGACCAGCTCTGCGGTGTGGGCCGCTTCGGTGCCGTCACTCGCCATGACTCCGAGACTACCTGAACGCTCCATCATTGAGCATCTAGATGATTTGTTTCTTTGATAGTTGTGTTTGTCAACTACTTACCGACAGAATGACCTGACACTCACGAGAAGGACATCCCATGGAAGTACTCGAATGGATCACGACCGTCGTGCTCGTGCTCGCGATGGGCGGCATCGGTGGCATGAAGCTCGTCGGCAACAAGGACGGCATCGAACAGGCCGAGCGCCTCGGCTACGCCAAGCTCCGCATCCCGATCGGCATCGCCGAGGTGTTGGCCGCCGGCGGGATCATCCTCGGCGCCGCGATCACCGACCTCGAGTGGTTGGGTGCGGCGGCAGCGATTGGCGTCATTCTGATGATGATCGGCGCGCTCGGACTCCACCTGCGCGCAGGAGATCGCTTCGAGAACATTCCCGCCATCGTCGTGGCCACCGCCGCCGTGCTCTACTTGGTTGCCATCAGCGCGAGCTGAGCGGCGAAAGGACACTCCCCGATGACACTCACCCTCGGAACCGGCCCCCTGGCCGCCGGACGTCCTGATACGAGGAACTTCTCCCTCGACGGCCCGGCCCATCAACTGCTGTTCACCGAGTGGCCTCGCCGGGTCCGCGGCGTCCTCGACGGACAGACCATCGTCGACTCCGAGCGGGCCATGCTCCTGCACGAGAGCAACATCTTCCCCGTTCTCTACTTCCCCATTGCCGATATTGCGATGGACTTGCTCACCTCGACCGACCTCTCGACGCACTGTCCGTTCAAAGGCGACGCGAGCTATTGGACGATCACCGCCGGCGACACGGTCGCGGACAACGCGGCATGGGGGTACGAGAGACCGATCGAGTCGGCGCCGTGGCTCGAGGGATACATCGCCATCGAATGGGGCCGACTCGACCACTGGTTCGACGAGGACGACGAGATCTTCGGCCACGTCCGCGACCCGTACCACCGCGTGGATACGCGGCCGACGAGCCGCCGCTACGTGGTCACGGTCGACGGGCAACCGGTCGCCGACACCACCGGCGCGTTCGTCGTTTCGGAGACCGGCGGCCCGAACCGGATCTACATCCCGCCCACCGACGTCCAGACCGACGACTTCATCCAGTCGGACACGACGACGCACTGTCCACACAAGGGTCAGACCGTCTACTGGCACCATCGCCAGTCGAGCTCGCAGGACGTTGCGTGGAGCTACCCCGAACCGCTCGAAGAGGCGACGAGGGTGGCCGGCTACTGGTGCTTCGACGGGCCCAACGTGTCGGTCGAACGCGTCGCCGAGGGCTGACCATCGGGCGAGTTCAGGAACGGGTGAGGTCGTCCTGCGAGTCCGAGGGCGGGGCCTCGACGATCGGGCAGCTGACAAGATCGACGAGGCGCGACTCGCTCCGCGCCCGGTAGCGAGCGATCAAGCCCCGCCGGGTGCGTTGTGGGACCACCAGCACGGACGCATCGGCGGCGTGCTTGCCGAGCACCGCATTGGGTGGACCGTGCGCGATCACGCGTTCCACCTCGATGCCGGGATGTTCGTTGACGATGGCTTGCTCTGCTCGGTCTGCGAGCTCGTTGGTCTCGAGGTAGGCCTGGTGCGAGCGCTGCAAGTAAGAGGACGGCGATTCGGGGCCGGCGGGCACTCGGTAGCTGTGAATGATGCGCAATGAAGCGCCGGACTCGACGGCGGTCGCGATCGCGCAGAGGAGTGCATCGGAACCGGCGGGCGAGTCGTCGTAGCGCACGACGACCGGCCCGTCATCGGAACGATCCCGAGACTCCGTCGCCATGGTGCTCCCTTTCAGGTCGCCGTGACGCAACGCTAATGGAGACCATGGAGTGGATCAATTCAAACGGGGTTGTTCTTGGGACGTTGACGACAAACCCACGTTGGTCACCGAGAAGACCGTCAGTCGTCGACTGGATTCAGTCGCGGGCCGGCGAGCTCCACGCCCGAAGCCAGGTCATAGGCACAGCTGAGCGTCGTGATGGCGGAGTTCTCGAACCGCCAATACGACGTCGTCTGAGCGCGGAGCGGCGCGATCATCGAGATCGTCAGGAAGTAGGGCGGCGCCGTGGGCTGGGATCCCCAGTACGCCTCGAGGTCTGCGGCCGTGGCGCCCGAGTCATACACCCCGGCGCTGACACCGAGTCCAGAGCGATCCGATGTGTTTGAGACCTTGATGATGAGTTGGGCCGGCAACGGGTCGGGTCCGTCGTAGACACAGCGAGTCCCGTCGAAGGTCACCTCCGCATCCCCCGAGTACCCCGAGCTGTCCAACTCGGCCAGCCCGAAGGCGTCGGCGAAATAGCGCTCAAAGGCAGGTCGGTCAGCGCTGACCGCGACCGCGACGAGCCGACCGTCGGGGCGCACAACCGTCGCACCGATGTCGGACCCCGGATCGACACGGACCGAGACTCGTCGTTGCTCAATGCTCACGAGGTGAGGCGCCGTGACGACGGCGGCGGCGAGATCGTCCCAGTGGAAGACACCACCTACGAAGGGTGCGGCAGCCAGGTGGTCGCGCAACATCTGTGCTGCTGGGGCTGCGTCCTGGCTCACCTGTTCGAACGCCGCGTGGAACAAGGGCGTGATCGGCACATCGTTGGTGGCGTCGAGTGGGATGAGCGTGAGATCGATGTCCGCACCCAAGACCTGCTCGGCCGCCACGGGGTCGAACCAGACGTTGAACTCTGCGACCGGCGGTGACGTGAAGCTGAGGGTGTTCCCGCCGACGTCGAACGCACCGGCCATCGCGATGATCCGATCGATCCCGTCGATGAGCGAAGGGTTGCCCGACAGGGTCAACGCAAGGTTCGTGAGCGGGCCGAGCGTGAGGATGGTCACCGGACTCTCGGCTTCGGCGAGCGTGGCGCTGAGCAACGCAACGGCACCATCGGCATCGGGCTCGGCGACCGGCAGCGACATGCCGGCCAGGGCGTCGGCCGCGTCGCGCCACGCGGTCGGCGCAAGGTTGAAACCCGCGATCGGCGCACTGGGACCACAGGCGACCGGGACGTCGGGCCGGTCGAGCACCTCCAAAATCGCCTTGGCGTTGGCCGCGCCGGTCGGACATCGAGCGAGCCCGGTGCCCGACACCGTCACCGCCAGCAGATCGATGTGCGGATCGGTGGCGACCATCATGAGGGCACGCACATCATCGGGGCCCATATCGGTGTCCACGACCAGCTGAACGGTGTCGCCGTCGCTCGGGGCCGGCGCGGCATTCGGGCCGCACGCGCTCGCCACGAACGCCAGCACCAGGAGGATCACCGCACGCCAAACCGATGCACAGCGCGCTGCGGCGGTGACTCGGGTTACCGGTCCACCGAGCGCCTTCACCGCCGCGACGCTAGTTGGCGATTCAGGACTCGGCCGGCGGGCAAGTCGGCACAGCCGAAGCTCCGTAAGCGAACGAAGTGAGCGACGTACCCCTGGTGAAGACGCTATGCGATCCTCACGGCTGTTCGCAGGGATGTTTCGGCGCAGCCGAAACTCCGTAAGCGAACGAAGTGAGCGACGTACCCCGTACGGGATTTGAACCCGTGTTACCGGCGTGAAAGGCCGGCGTCCTAGGCCGCTGGACGAACGGGGCCCGCGCCCTCCGAGGAGGAAGCGGCAGTCACCATACCAATGCGACCTGGAACCCCCGTCGAGATTCGTGCGAAATCGGTCGAAAACGCGGGGTGTGGTTTTCGTCAAAGGCGCTAACCTCACGGCCAAGGTCCTGTGGTGCAGTTTGGAGTGCACGCCGCCCTGTCAAGGCGGAGGTCGCGAGTTCAAATCTCGTCAGGACCGCAACAACCATTCGCCGCCAGGCCTTGAGCCCGGCGCCGGAGGTCGGGTAGCTCAGTTGGCAGAGCGTCCGCCTGAAAAGCGGAAGGTCACCGGATCGACGCCGGTCCCGACCACAACAATCTTCGCAGTGCTCCGCACTGCGGATCGTTGACGACAACATCTGCTGCGCTCTGCGCTGCAGAATCCCTTCGCAGTGCTCCGCACTGCGGACTCATGACCCGGAGCCTTGGCTCCGGGTTAGTCGTTTTTCCGAGCAGCCGTTCTGACGGCTCGACTACGGTCGATCCTCGAGTCGCAGATGGCGGAGGGGGCTCTCGGATGCACTCGTACGACTGGTCGTTGCTCGAAGCGCACCCGGCATCGGCGATCGAGCCGATGTCCGACGAACTGGCCGAACTGGTCGAGTCGTCGCCATACTCGCGAGAACTGATCGACCGAGCGCGGGCGACTCGGATCGACCACAACATGATCGTGGCGTGGTGCGAGACCGGCTTCCCTCCACCGGAGCACCTCGAGCCGTTCATCGAGCAACGCGAGTGGCTCCTCACCAACACGCTCACCGCACGCGTCGCCACATGGGCCGACGATCAACTGCTGATCGACCTCTGTGCCAATTCGCCCGAGACGGTCGGCAACTGGAGCGTCACCGTCGAGCGCAGCCCCAACCCGTATGCACAGTACCGGCTGCAAGAGCGAGCCAACGTCCTGGTACTCGAGGACCGCATGGTCGGCTTGGGCATGTCGGCCGGCTCGGTCCGCAACACGATCATCGGCGGCGAGCGGACGAGCGCCATCTTCATGTCGGGATGGCGCATCCGCGACGGCTTCCGCGGAATCGGCTTGTCCAACATTCTTCGCTCGTCGGCCGGTCTTGGCACCGGCTGGTTCGGCCTCGTGAACTACTGGCTCGCCCGCCCGCGAAACGCATCGGCCGGCTGGTTGGACAAGGTCAGCACCGAGATGAGCGATCGCGACGACGACTGGGCGGTCGACACCGACTCCATGACCGCAACGATCTGGGACTTCGCCGCCGACGAACACGCGGCCGACGATCTCGACGCCCGGTTCACGATCCGCCCAACCGAGCCCGCTGACCTCGACCGGTGCGTGGAGGTGATCAACCGCACCCATGCGGGCCTCGACCTGTTCCGGCCGTATCACCGCGCCTACCTCGAAGAGCGGCTCGAGGATCCCAACTGGGGACCGAAGCCGGTCTTCATTCCCGAGGTCTACGGCTGGGCCGACCATCGAGTGGTCGAAATGAACGGCGAGATCGTCGCCTGCGGCGGGTTGTGGGACCGAGGACGCGACATCCGCGAGGTCTGGCGTCGCGGTAGCCCCGATGGCGAAGCCGAATCCGAGTCCGAGGAGGTCACCGTCGACCCGGCGGCACTCATGGACTTCGGCTTCGCGGATGGCGAGGTCGGTCTCGCCGCGATGACCGCGCTGTCACGGAACTTCCTCGCCGAGTCTGCGTCGCTGGGCCGAAGCGGCATGCTCGCCTCGCTCGAGTTCCTCCCCGACCTGCGCGACGCGCTGAGCGACCTGACTTCGCGACCGGAGACCCGCGAGCTGACGGTCATGCCGTTCACGTCGCCCGATCTCAAGATCGAGCTGACGATCACCAAGCCCTACACCGACCTCGCCTACTGGTAGTCGGACCACGCCATGAGCCAGTGGTTCGACCCGACGGTCCCGCTCGACGAGCAGGAGGCCGAGCCGCCCGTTGGCCAGATCTATCGACGCATCGGTCGCTTCATGTGGGGGTTCAAGCGGAGCCTCGGCGCAGCCATCGCGCTTGCGCTCTTGACCTCGCTGGCGTTCTCGCTCCTCCCCTGGCCGATTCGCTATCTCATCGACGGTGTGTTGCTGACCGACGAACTCGACGTCGGTATGTTCGGTTCGTACGCCACCGAGACCGACGGTCAGAAGATTCGAGTGGGCTTCGCGCTGGCCGCCGTGTACCTGGGGCTGCAGCTGCTGGCCGCGCTGGCGTCGGCCGCGAGCTTCTACTTCTTCGCCCGCACCGCACTCTTCATGATCCACGCGATCCGCGGTGCGATGTTGGTGCACCTGCGGAAGCTGTCGCTCGGCTTCCACGCCAACCGGTCGACCGGCGACATGATCTTCCGGGCCATGAACGACGCCCGCGCGATCCAGGAGGTCATGATCTTCGGCGTCCAGGCATGGATCCTGCCGATGTTCCAGGTCACCTTGATGATCATCTTGATGCTGGTGCTCGACTGGGTGTTGACCCTGGCAGCGCTGGCGACCAGCCCGGTGCTGATCTTCACGATCCGTCGCCTCACCGCCCGGATCCAGTCGGCATCGCAGGAGAGCCGCGGGCACCTGAGCCGGTTGACCGCGCTCATCGAGCAGACGCTCAACTCCATTCGCGCCGTGCAGGTGTTCGGCCGCGAGGGCGACGAGGCTGCACGCTTTGGAGGCACGAGCCAGAACTTCATCAAGGCCCAGCTCCGGTTCCGGATGACCGAGCAGACCCTGTCCGTCGCGACCATGTCGATGACCGGCCTCGGCACCGCGCTGGTGCTCTTCGTCGCGACCAACCGGGTCATCAGTGGCGCCGTGACCGTCGGTGCGCTCTGGATCTTCATCAACTACATGCAGCGCATCTACGACGTGTTGCAACAGAACATGAACCTGTTCGGCGTTCTGCAGGATTCCATCGTCGGCGTCGGTCGGGCGTTCCAGATTCTCGACACGGAACCACAGATCGTGGATGCCGATGATGCGATCGCACTCGACGGTGTCGAGACGGGCCTGCGTTTCGAGGACGTCGGACTCCGCTATGACGATTCGGCCGACGCGGTGCTGCACGACATCACGATCGACATCGCTCGTGGCGAGCGGGTCGCGCTCGTCGGTGCGACGGGTTCGGGCAAGACATCGATCCTGAACCTGGTGCCGCGCCTGTACGAGGCGACGGCGGGCCGCGTGACGATCGACGGCCACGACGTACGCGATGTGCAGCTGGCGTCGCTGCGGGAGCAGGTCTCGCTCGTGCCGCAGGAAGCGCTGCTGTTCTCGACCAGCGTTCGCGAGAACATCCTGTACGGGCGCCGCGACGCAACAGACGACGAGATCGAGGCGGCGGCCCGCGCCGCGAGCGCCCACGAGTTCATCCTCGATCTGCCCGACGGCTACGACAGCGACGTCGGCGACCGCGGCGCACGACTGTCGGTCGGCCAGCAGCAGCGCATCGCCATAGCCCGTGCCTTCCTCAAGGACGCGCCGATCCTCCTGCTCGACGAACCGACGTCGGCCCTCGACCTGTCGACCGAGTCCGAAGTGCTCGAGGGCATCGACAGGCTGATGGAGGGGCGAACGGTCATCATCGTCGCCCATCGCCTCTCGACGATCCGCAACGTCGATCGCATCTACGTGCTCGACCAGGGCCGTGTTGTCGAGTCGGGCACCCACGTCGAGCTGCTCGATCGGACCGGCATCTACCACCGGCTCTACACCAGCCAGTTCGACTGAACTCCGAGCGGACAGCGCTCGAGAACCGCATGGTTATGCGAATGAGAGCCATTTCCAATATGGACTCCTAGGCCGGTTTCGCTGGTCTCGGCTCCCCGGAGCGGGGTACCTTCCAGACAGACACGCGTTCCATCTGGGGGAAACATGCCAATGCAAACTCGCGCCGCGATCCTCGACGGCGTCGGACAGGACTGGAAGGTCGAGACGATCACCCTCGACGATCCCAAGGCTGGAGAGGTCGTCATCGAACTGGTCGGCTCCGGCCTGTGCCACAGCGACGAGCACCTCCTGACCGGCGACATGGTCATGGATGCCGCGACCGCCGAGGAGCTCGGCCTGCAGCAGTTCCCGATCATTGGAGGCCACGAGGGTGCCGGCCGCATCGTCGAGGTCGGCCCAGGCGTGACCTCGCTCGAGGTCGGTGACCATGTGGTCCTCGGCTTCATCCCGAGCTGTGGGCGCTGCCCGAGCTGCGCCACCGGCCACCAGAACCTGTGCGACCTCGGCGCGCTCCTGCTCGCCGGCCGCCAGGTGAGTGACCTCACCTGCCGTCACCACCGCCACGACGGCAGCGAGCTCGGCATCATGTGCTGCATCGGCACGTTCGGTGAGCACAGCGTGGTCAACGAGGCCAGCTGCATCAAGATCGACAAGGACATCCCGCTCGACAAGGCCGCCCTCGTCGGCTGCGGCGTGACCACCGGCTGGGGTTCGAGCACCTACGCCGCCGACGTCCAGTCGGGCGAGACCGTGGTCATCGTCGGCTGCGGCGGCGTCGGCATGAACGCCGTGCAAGGCGCCGCGATGGCCGGTGCCGCCCACGTGGTTGCCGTCGACCCCAACGAGTTCAAGCGTGAGCAGTCGCAGGTCTTCGGCGCCACCCACACCGCAGCGTCGGTTGAAGAGGCGATGGAGCTCGTCGGCGAACTGACCTGGGGCGCGATGGCCGACAAGGCCGTCATCACCGTGGGCGAGGGCGACGGCCAGCTCATCGCGCCGGTCATGGCGTTGATCGGCAAGGGCGGGCGTGTCGTGCACACCTCGGTCGCACCGATCATGGACACCGAGGTCACGATGAGTCTGTTCGACCTCACGCTCTTCCAGAAGGAGCTCGTGGGCTCGATCTTCGGCTCGGCCAACCCGCGTCGTGACATCCCCCGCCTGCTGCGCATGTATCAGGAAGGCCGCCTCAAGCTCGACGAGTTGGTGACCAACACCTACGCACTCGACGACATCAATGTCGGCTACCAGGCCATGCGTGACGGTGAGAACATCCGCGGCATGATGATGTACGACCACGCCTGACACTGCGTGTGGCGGGATCAAACCCGCCGCACGACACGCCGAGGGCCGGGCGCAGTCCCGGCCTTCGTCGCGTGCGCAGCAGCCGACACTGATTGACCGAGCGCCGAGAGAGCGATGAGCAACAACGCACCGAGTTTTGGAATCGAACTGGTCCAGGCGGCCGGCGCCGATGTGGTCGGACGACGGCGCGAAGTCGAGTTGGTCGTCGCCGCGCTCGCCGGTGCCCGCCACATCCTGCTCGAGGGCCCACCGGGAACGGGCAAGTCGACCTTGCTGCGATCGGTCGCCGCGAACGCCGGCCAGCGCCTGGTCTTCGTCGAGGGCAACGCCGAGCTCACGCCGGCTCGTCTCGCCGGCCACTTCGACCCGGCCCAGGTGCTGTCCCAGGGCTACGTCGAAGATGTCTTCATCGACGGACCGCTCGTGGATGCGCTGCGCAATGGCGGGCTGCTCTATGTCGAGGAGATCAACCGGGTTCCCGAGGAGACGCTGAACCTGCTGGTCACGGTGATGAGCGAGGGGGAACTGACGGTGCCGCGCCTCGGACGCATCGAGGCGCATCCTTCGTTCCGACTCGTCGCGGCGATGAACCCGTTCGACGCTGTTGGCACCGCCCGGATCGCCGGTGCGATCTACGACCGGGTCAACCGGGTGGCCGTCGATTACCAGTCGGCCGAGGACGAGGTCGAGATCGTGCTGCGCGAGACCGATGGTGCCCATGCCGAGCTCGCCGATCGAGCGGTTCGGTGTGTGCGCATGACTCGGGAGTATCCGGACATCCGCATCGGCTCCTCGGTGCGCGGGGCGATCGACCTGGTCATGCTCGCCGAGCAGTTGGCCCGGCTGCGAGGTACAAGCGCTGACGACGATGCGTGCGGGCTCGATGCAGCGTGCGCTTCGTTGAGCGGGCGTATTCGGCTCCACGAGTCGTGTGGGCGAAGCGCCGAAGACGTCGTTGCCGACATCTGGAAGCTCAGCGGCACCGAGGTCACCGACGACGAGGCCTCGGGAAAAGCCTGAGCCCCGACGGGGGCATCCTCGATCCATCGAGAACCCTCGAAGGCGAGCAGGCCCGCGAAGCACTCGACGAGGAGCATCGTCAGACCAACTCCCGACGCCAGTTGGAGAAGAACGAGGGCTTCGACGAGATGTCGCCCGAGGTCGGCGAGATCGACATCGAGGCGGTCGAAGCCGCGCTCACCGAAGACGCCGACCTCGCGCTCAGCACGCTGGCCGAGATGGCATCCGCCACCGACGTCAAGCTGCGCGCGCTGGCCCAACAGCTGGCGGCCCGGGTCGTGGTCGATCTGGCGGCAACCGCGCCGACCCACAGCCGCGGCATCGGCAAGATGCGTTCGGTACCGATGGGCGACTCGGGTGGCGACCTCGACCTCGACGGGAGCGTCGAGGCCCTGCTGCTGTCCCAGGCGAGCGGGGCCCCGCCGCACATCGACGACCTGCGGATGCACGCGTGGACCAGGCCCGACGCTGCGGTTGCGATCCTCATCGACCGCAGCGGCTCGATGACCGGCGACCGGTTGGCGATCGCCGCCGTCGCCGCGGCCGCGGCGGCACAGAAGACCCAGAGCGACTACTGCGTGGTTGCGTTCAGCGACAAGGCCATCGTCATCAAGGGCATCGGCCAGCCGCGTCCGGTCGAAGACGTCGTCACCGATGTCTTGCGGCTCCGGGGCTTCGGGCCAACTGACCTCAGCCTGGCGTTTCGCACCGCGGCGCAACAACTGGCGCGGAGCGGAGCGGCGCGGCAACGCACGATCCTGTTGTCCGACTGCCGGCCGACGGCGGGCGGCGCACCGGAACGCGCGGCGACCCAGCTCGAAATGCTCGGCATCCTTGCGCCGGCCGACGACTGCGAAGACGCTCAGTGGCTCGCGGACACGGTCGGTGCGCGCTGGGCGACCCTCGCTGGACCAACCGACGTCCCCCAGGCGTTCTCCCACCTCGCCGACTGATGCGCTTCGGTGCCAGGCACCAAACCGCCTCAGTTATTTCTAGTGTAGAGTGTCTTTATGGGACACGGAGTCAACCCCGGCCGCCCGACACAAGACCTCGACAGCCCCGAGGAGATCACGGAGATGGTCCGGCGCTTCTACCGGATCGTCTCCCAGGACGACCTACTCGGACCGATGTTCAACACCGTCGCCGAGGTCGATTGGTTCGACCATCTGCCCAAGGTGGCCGCCTTCTGGTCGCGCCTGCTGCTCGGCCAGCACGGCTATTCAGGCAACCCGCTCGGAGCCCATCGCAGGATCCACGCGAAGGAACCCTTCCGGCCGGAACACTTCGAAAGGTGGCTCGACCTGTTCTTCGAGACCCTCGACCTGGGCTGGATCGGCCCGAACGTCGAACGGGCCAAGCACTTCGCGCTCAATGTGAGCCGGGTGCACTCGCGCCAGTTGTTCGATGCGCCGGTTGGCGGGTGAGCGTTACTCGCCGTCGATGATCTGGTGGGCGTCCCACAGATGATGCTCAACGTCGTGGAGCAGGTAGCGGCCGATCGACTCGACGGTGAACTCGACCCCATCGCTGCGGATGCCCCGCTTGTCCCAGTCGTCGCCGCGGACACGATCGAGCACGTCGGCGACCTTGCCGGCGTTCGATGCCAGCGCATACGCCACCTTGGCGGGATCGAGCTCGGCGTAGTTGCCATCGATCGCCGCCCGCTCCTGGTTCCAGTCCTTGAACGTCGGTGGCTTGCGCTTCTTCAGCATCAGACGCATGCGGTCCTCGAACAGATCGAACACATCGCGGACATGGGCGCCGTACTCGAGGATCGTCCAGGTCCGGTCCCCATGGGGCGGCTGGTGCACGACAGCACCGCGGCCCAACATCTCGCGCCATGCGCCGCCGACCGCACGGATCTTGCCGGGTAGCTCCTCTCGGGTGAACGCCCAAGCGGCGAAGCCGCATTCGGGGCACACCTCGTCGAGCACCCAGGTCCAGTCCTTGTCGTCGATCCGCTCGTCGGTACGCATGCTTCGACCTTACGCCTCCGGTGTTGGCCGTCAAGCGGACGAACACCGCACCGGTCACCCAGATTCCCTGGTCAGCCCCAACTCCACCGCATCAGCAGGTCAGTGGAGCGCTCATCGACGACCGCAAAGTTGGCCGCGCGGTACAAGCGTTGCCCGACGCTGTTGTCTCGGGCGACGCTCAGACTCAAACCTCGAACGCCGCGCTGCATCGTCTGGGCCTTGAGCGCCTCGAGCACCAAGCGACCGAGGCCCGTGCCACGGTGGGTGGCCTCGATGCCGATCGTCAGCTCGAATAGGTCGGGCTCGACGTAGCCGTACGTACCAGCCGCAGGGCCCACTCGGCGGGCGTACGCGCCGCCCGCGAAGACGATGCCGTCGAACGCCCACATGCCGAGATCGTCGGGACGACCCCAGCCCGCGTAATACGCCGCTGGTAGCTCGGCGACGGCGATCGACGGATCGTCTGCGCGCCAGTCGGCGGCAAGCGCGAGGACGCGACGTACGAGGTCGTCATCGTCCTGGGCGGCCGGTCGGAGCTCGATACCCCGGGATTCGAGCCCGTCCATCGCGCCAGGTTACGAGCGCGGGGCACGCGGCGCGGTTCGAGGCCGAAGTGCGCCGGCCGAGCGCTCCCGGAGTACCCCGCGCCACACCCCGGAGCAGTACGCGGTGTCGTCGAGCAGGCCAGCGACGGGGTTGCGACCGCGATCGAAGACCAGCGGTGCGCCGAGCGACGCCAGGAGCACCCGCCGGGCTCGACGGCTGAAGACGGCGGCGAGCCCGACGACCGGCAACCAGGCGCGCCGGACCGCATGGGTGAGCCACTGGACAGCGAAACGATGCCCCGTCAGGACCAGCGACCTCGTCTGCTCGGAACCATCGGGAAGGTCACCGATTCGGTCGCGCAGCGCGTTGAACTCGCGGGCGGCCACGACTCCGCCGGTGAGGAGGCCGGGCACACCACCGAAGGCGATGAGCGACCAAACCGCCAACATCGGAGCCGGGATCTCGACCGGAGCGACGTCGCCCGGGTGTCGGCGGTCGAGGGCCGCAGCGGCCGTTCCGTAGCCATGGCGTTGGCGCGCCAGCGCCTTCCACGTTGCGCGGTTTCTATGGCGAGCCTCGGCCCTCGGCTCGTAGCGAAGGAAGGCGCCGTGCTCGACCATCCGCCACGCCAAGTCGACGTCCTCACCCACACGCATCTGTTCGTCAAAGCCGCCGACCTCGTGGAACACCGACCGCCGGACGGCGACCACGGTCGACGGCACATAGGGCACAGGACTGCCCGGGCGGACGACGGCCGGCGAAGGGCCAAGATCGAGCGGCGAGGCGTGGGCTTCGTAGCGGTCGACGAGCGTCGACCCGGGCTCCGGGCGGATCCTCGGGGCGACGGCGGCGCAGCCGTTGTCGAGGTGGGCGACGAGCCGAGCGACACAGCCCTGGCTCAGGACGACATCGCTGTCGACGAAGACGACGACATCGCATTCCGGAGCCAACGCGGCGACGCCGGTGTTCCGGGCCGCTGCGGGCCCCCGGTTCTCGTCGTGACGAACGATCATCGCCCCGTCGAGCTGCACCGCTCGGCTCGAGTGATCATCGACCACCACGATCGGTGCATCAGGGGCCTGGATTCGGATCGATTCGATCGCACGAGCTCCGCCGACCTCGTCCTCGTACACCGGAATCACGAACCCGATGCCGGAACGGAGCACCGATCGAGGCTCGAGCACCGGGTGAATGAACCCCGCGTCGATCAGCCGATCCCGCAAGTCCGATCCTGCGGAGCCCCCCGTCGCAGGAGCGTCCGCAACCAGTTCGTCGAGCACTTCGGCGCCTCGAGGGGACAAACGGAGCATGCGGAATGGGGACCCCCCGAAGAGTGCGGTACCGTTGGCGCTGCGCCGAGCATTGGAATCAAGCTCGTAACGCATCCGTTGTTCCGGCACGAGCCCAACGTTAGGGGGAACCTGATGGATCCGAAGACCGCTCCGGAAGCCGAGACCACCGACGACACCCTCGTCGAGGAAGAACTGCTCGTCGAGGAGATCTCCATCGACGGTATGTGCGGGGTCTACTGAAACTCCTTCGGAGTTTCTTCGAGCCTCGGCACGGCCGACGCTCACATCGCGAATGGCGACAACCACCGACTTCGATTCGACCGCGTCGTGGGCGCGCAGCCCCAAGATCGGGCTTCGACCCGAGCCCTTTGGCGCGCTCGCGTATCACTTCGACACCCGGCGCCTCGTGTTCCTGAAGTCGAACAAGCTGGTCGACCTCGTCGACGGCCTGGCCGACCACGACTCGGCCGATGCCGCCATCGAAGCGATCATCGAGCCTTCGACCGATCAGGCCCGAAGCGCCCATGTCAAGGCCCTCGCCTCGCTCGCCGAAGCCGGCGTCATCGAGCCCAACTCCTGAGGACACTCCCCAATGACTGCGATTCAACCCGCTCCGGTTCCGCCGCTCGTCGAGCAGCTCAAGGGTGGCCTCGACGCTCCCATCTGCCTGACGTGGGAACTGACGTATGCCTGCAACCTGGCGTGTGTGCACTGCCTGTCGTCATCGGGCCGCCGTGACCCCAAGGAGTTGACGACAGCCGAGGCGCTGAGCGTCGTGGATCAGCTCGCCGACCTTCAGGTCTTCTACATCAACGTCGGCGGCGGCGAGCCGATGATCCGCAAGGACTTCTTCGACATCGTCGACCATGCCATCGATCGCTACGTCGGCGTCAAGTTCTCGACCAACGGGTACTACATCGACAAGGCCGCCGCCGAGCGCTTCGCTCGCAGCGACCTGCTCGACATCCAGATCAGCCTCGACGGTTTCGATGCGGCGACGAACGATGCCGTCCGCGGTGACGGTTCGTGGGCCAAGGCTCGCCAGGCGATGGACAACCTGGCCGAGGCGAACTTCGGCGAGTTCAAGATCTCGATCGTCGCCACCCGGCACAACTTCCACCAGCTCGACGACTACAAGAAGATGGCCGACGAGTACGGCGCCCAGCTGCGGGTGACCCGTTTGCGTCCGTCCGGTCGCGGCGTCGACTCGTACCACGACCTGCGGCTGACCCACGACCAGCAGTACGGCATCTTCCGCTGGATCATGGATCACCCGGATGTCCTCACCGGCGACTCGTTCTTCCACCTCAACGCAATCGGCAAGGAGACCGGCGAGACGCTGCCGGGCCTGAACCTGTGCGGTGCCGGCCGCATCGTCTGTCTGATCGACCCGATCGGCGACGTCTACGCCTGCCCGTTCGTCATCCACGACGAGTTCATGGCCGGCAACGTGCGCGACGAGGGCGGCTTCGCCCAGGTGTGGCGCCACTCGGAACTGTTCGCCTCGATGCGTGAGCCCGGCGCTGCCGGCGCATGCGCGTCATGCAACGCCTACGACGCCTGCGGCGGTGGCTGTGTGGCGGCCAAGTTCTTCACCGGGATCGACTTGAACGGACCCGATCCCGACTGCGCACTCGGCCACGCCGACGCCGCGGTCAACGCTGCGATTGGCACGGCTCCTCGCCCAACCCAGGACCACAGCCGCCCGGTCCGACTCACCGTCAAGCCCTAGACGCGCCTGACGCGCTTTGGTGCCAGGCACCAAGTGTTACAGCTTGCTCACCGCCGCGACCAGGGCCGGACTTAGCCGCACGCGCCTGCGGGCTCGACTCGCCCGCGTGCGCACGGCCCCAGCTGACGAGACGCCAAGCGGATCGGCGAGATCCGCGGGAGCGAAGCCGCGTGCGTCGAGTGCCAACAGCAAGCGCAGGTCGGGGCGGGAGCAGTGGGGCACGGCCAATGCGTCGAGCGCAGCGTCGACCCGTCCGAGCCAGTCCTCGACCGACGCGGCCGTCCACCGACGCTTCAGCTCCGCGGGCTCCGGTTCAGCGTCGCAAACGTCGCTCGGCCACGATGCCTCGACATCGGCGCGATGGCTGGCGTTCCCACCCGCAATCGCGATCGCCGTACCCATCCGGAGCCACGACGGGCCACGACTGAGACCAAGGGCGCACTGATAGCTGGACCAAGGCCAAGCTGCAGGTTCGAACCCGAGGTCGAGAGGGTTGCGGTGGACGTAGCGGAGTGTGGCGACAAGCTGCGGGTCGGACTTGATGCTCACGGAGGTGAACCGGCTCTTGAAGAGCGGTCCGTCCCGCCCGTGACGACGATTGAAGTAGCGGGCGTAGTCGCTCCCGATTCGCCACATCGCCGAGGACAACCCGGCATCGGGACAATGAAGGACCAGGTGGAAGTGGTTGCCCAGCAGACAATAGGCAGCAACATCCACATTGGCGTCGTGCGATGCCCGCCCGATCGCTGAGAGGAATTGCTGGCGATCGGCGTCGTCTCGAAAGATGTTCATGCGGTCGACACCACGGTTCATGACGTGATGCCAACCCCCGTCCGGATCCTGGCGAAGTTGGCGTCCCATTCGCCCGAAGCTATGACGACGGTGAGACAAGCCCGGCGTGTAACGATCGGTGCCAGGCACCAAAGCGCATCACGTCGTTCGCTTCGCTCGCTTACGCAGTTTCGGCTGGCGCCGAACTGCCGCCTGTAACGATCGGTGCCTGGCACCAAAGCGCATCACGTCGTTCGCTTCGCTCACTTACGCAGTTTCGGCTGGCGCCGAAACTGCATGCATCTGTAACGCTTGGTGCCTGGCACCAAAGCGCATCACCGAGCGCGGGCGCGTCGGGGATCGATCGTCACCAAGAGGTCCTCGACCAGTCCGTCGAGCATGTCGCGGCCTTCGTCTGCGGAGGCACCGCTCGGGTCACCGAGCACGCCGTTCGGCGATGCAGCACGCACGCCCTGGGCCTGAAGCACCGGCAGCAGTTCGATGAGCGCCGCCGTGTTGCCCGGCTCAGCCAGATCGAGGCGCACAAGATCCGGGGCGATCGCCAGCATGAGGCTGGTCTCGCTGCGGCCGGCGTGGGCGTCGCCACCGGGGATCCGCGGCCACCAAGCCTGCACCTCGTGCCCCTCGGCTCGCAGCTGATCGATCGCACTCGACAATGCGGGGTGGTTGCCGCCATGCCCATTGACGAAGATCACGCGCGACCAGGTCAAGGCAGCCGAACGCATCAACTCGACGATGACCAGTCGAAGCACCTCGGTGCCGATCGAGAGCGTGCCGGCGAAGTCGGCGTGCTCACCGCTCGCGCCGTACGCGACCACCGGCGCACGAGTGGCGCCGGACTCCTCCGCCGCCCGGTCTGCGACGGCCAAGGCAATGCGCGTGTCGGTGTCGAGCGGCAGGTGGGGCCCATGCTGCTCGGTCGAGCCGAGCGGGATCAGAAGTGTCCGGGCCGGATCGACCTCGGGCCAGACGGCGCGGCCGAGCGTCGAACTCAACCGAGTACGACCGGGACGTCTCTTGGGCCGCGAACCGCGCCACCCGAGTAACTCGGCACGTGCCCCTCGACCAGCGTGAACTCAGGAATGCGTTCGAGCAGCATCTCGATCGCAATGTGCATCTCGACTCGCGCCAGGTTCGACCCGAGGCAGCGATGCACGCCCAGGCCGAAGGCGGCGTGGCGGTTCTTGGCCCGATCGATGATGACCTCGTCGGGGTCCTCGAACATCTCGGGGTCGCGACAGGCGGCGGGGAAGTTGAGCATGACCCAATCGCCCTCGCTCACGGGGCAGCCGCCGATCTCGGTATCCGTCGTGGCGATGCGTCCGACCTGCACGGGAGCGAATGCCCGCAGGAACTCCTCGGTCGCCGTTGGGATCAGCTCGGGTTCGGCCGCGAGCCGGCGGCGGTCCTCGGGATGTGTCGCCAGATGTAGGAAGACGTGGCCCAACGCGGACCACGTGGTGTCGATGCCAGCGATCAACAACAGGAAGAGCATCTTGGCCATGTCGTCGTCGGGGATCGGTTCGCCATCGATGTCCTGGTCGAGCAGGAACGTGACGAGATCGTCACCCACCGGGCTGCCGTTGGCCTTGCGTTCAGCGACGAGATCGACCATGTAGCCCATCATCTCCGACGTCGCCCGAGCCTCGACGGCTGGGTTGGTCGGCCCGACTTCCATCAGGTCGTGGATCCAGGCCCGGAAGCGTTCGCCCTCGGACGGATCGACACCGAACATCGCCGCGGTGACATCGCCGGGAACATGGCGCGCGTAGTCAGCCGCCAGATCGCAGGTCTCCTGATCGGCGATGGCGTCGAGGCGCTCCTGACAGATCGCCCGCATCGCCGGCTCCCAATCGCGGACCTTGCGCGGGTTGAAGAATGGCAGCATCACCCGGCGAGGAGCGGTGTGATGAGGCGGGTCGAGGTTGATCGGGGTCAGGACCACGCCGCGCCGGTCTGTCGACGTCTCGGAGATGATGATCCGCCGACTCGTGAAGTCGTCGGTCCGGTGCGCCGCTTCCGCCACGAGGTCGTAGGTGAGTGGCACCGACACCCCGCCATAGCGCTCGGTGTGGGCGACCGGGCACTGCTCGCGCATGTCGTCGTTGATCGGGTAGGGGTCGGCGATGTACTCCGGTGCGTAGTGATCGAAGTCGGTCGTCCAGTCCTCGACCGGCGGCCGTTGCAAGGGCTCGCTCATGCCCCAACGGTAGATCGACGCGCACCCAGCGACCGAATATCTCTCGCCATCGCTAGGGCCGATACGTGAATCCCTGCGGTCCCAGCGGAATCGAGCGCTGCGCGAGTTCGATCCACTCGCACAGCAGCGGCCGGGTCTCGCGAGGGTCGATGATCTCCTGAATCTCGAAGAACTCCGCCGACCGGTGGGGCGACCGCACCCGGTTCAGACGCTCGGTGATGTCAGCGAGCAAGGTCTCGGGATCGTCGCTGTCGGCAAGGTCCTGCTTGTAGGCGACCTCGATCCCACCCTCGATCGGCAGCGATCCCCAATCGCCAGACGGCCAGGAATAGCGGAAGCTCCGAGCGCCCGGCTTGTTGTTCGCTGCGCCGGCGACACCGAAGGCCTTGCGCACGACGACACACGCAAACGGCGTGCTGAGCTGGCCGAGCGCAGCGAGTGCCTGGCTCCCGTAGCGAATCGTGCCGCTCTCCTCGCTGTCCTTCCCGATCAGGAACCCAGGGCAATCCTCGAGGTGAACCACCGGCAGATGAAAGGTCGATGCCAGGTCAAGGAGTCGGATGAGCTTGCGACAACCGTCGGCCGTCCAGGCGCCGCCGTACACATAGCCGTCCTCGGCGAACACGGCGACCGGATAGCCGTCGAGGCGAGCGAGCCCGGTGATGATCGAGCGACCCCACTTCTCGCCGATCTCGAAGAAGCTGTCCTTGTCGAAGACCTTGTTGATGATCTTGCGCATCTTGTAGACCCGGCGCGGTTCGCGCGGCACGATCGACAACAGCGACTCGTCGCGACGGTTCGGGTCGTCGGTCGGCTCGACCCGCGGGGCGGGCTCGTCGACATTCGTCGGCAGATACGACAGGAACCGCTTGGCTCGCTCGAACGCCTCGGCCTCGGTGTCGACGGCGTCGTCGATCGAGCCGTTCGAGGTGTGAATATCGGCGTGGCCCAACTCCTCCTTGCCGTGGTCGCCAAGCGACGCCTGCTCGACCAGTGCCGGCCCGGCGATCATCATCTGGGCAGTGTCGCGGACGATCACCGAGTAGTGCGCGGTCGCCACCCTCGCAGCACCGATCCCCGCGACCGAACCAAGAGCGAGCGCCACCGATGGCGCGACCGCCAGGTGGTTCACGACGGTCTCCCAGCCGCGGACTTCGGGGATGTAGGTCCGGCCGGCCATCTCGATCGTCTTGACCGAGCCGCCGCCACCCATGCCGTCGACGAGTCGGACGTGCGGAATGCGGAGCTCCAACGCCATCGACTCCGAGGCGTTGCGCTTCTCCGGGATCGTCGCGTCGGCCGACCCTCCTCGCACGGTGAAGTCGTCGCCCGACAGCATCACCGGACGCCCGTCGATTCGAGCGGTACCGAACAGGAAGTTCGAGGGCGTGAGATGCACGAGGTTGCCGTCGTCGTCGTACTCGGCCACTCCGGCGGTCTTGCCGAACTCGTGGAACGACTCGGTGTCCGCAACCGCGTCGATTCGCTCGCGGATCGTCATCTTGCCGAAGAAGTGCTGCCGCTCGACCTTGTCGGGTCCTCCGAGCTCTTCGGCGAACGCTTCGCGCCGTGCCAACTCGTCGAGCTCTGGCTGCCAACTCATCGGATCCTCCTGCGGTCGCGACCTGCCGAATCCTACGAGTCCGCCTTCGGGGCGAAGAAACGCCGGTTCGGGGTCGCCAACTACCGTTTCATGTATGGCCAACGTCGTTACGAGCCCGGTCGTCGGAACCGTCTGGAAGATCCAGGTCGCCGTCGGCGACACCGTCGAGGAAGAGGACATCATCATGATCCTCGAGTCGATGAAGATGGAGATCCCGATCGAGGCCGACGTTGCCGGCACGGTCACCGCGATCGCCGTCCAGGAAGGCGCTGCCGTCGCCGAGGACGAACCACTGGCCACCATCGACTGAGCGCCCAGTAACGCGGGCCGGGGCCACACCCCACCCGGCTGAGCCCGACAACCCGATTCGCCTCTAGGCTCGCTCCGTGGGAAATCCGTGGTTCGAATCCGTCGCCGTCGCCCGCGAACGGGCGCGCAAGCGCCTACCTCGCTCCGTGTACGGCGCGATCGTCGCCGGTGCCGAGGCCGGCGTATCCCGAGACGACAATCTGGCAGCCTTCGACGAACTCGGCCTCCGGCCGGTCACCGCCGGCCAGATCACCGGGCCCAAGCTGGACACCACGATCATGGGCCAGCCGGCGTCGATGCCGGTCATGATCTCGCCGACCGGCGTGCAGGCCGTGCACCCCGAGGGTGAGATCGCCGTCGGACGAGCGTCGGCTGCTCGAGGCATTCCGATGGGCCTCAGCTCGTTCGGTTCCAAGAAGCTCGAAGACGTCATCGCCGAGAACCCGCAGACGTTCTTCCAGATCTACTGGGCCGGCGACCGCGATGCGATGAGCGCCCGGATGGAACGGGCCAAGGCAGCAGGTGCCGTTGGCCTCATCCTGACCCTCGACTGGTCGTTCTCCCACGGACGCGACTGGGGCAGCCCGTCGATTCCGGAGAAGATCGATCTCAAGACCGCCATCGAGCATGCGCCCGACGTGATCACGCGACCCCGCTGGCTGCTCGACTGGGCCAAGACCAAGCAGCTCCCGGATCTCGGCGTACCGAACTACACGACGGACCCCGACTACATCCCCGGCTTCTTCGAGGCGTACGGCGAGTGGATGATGACCCCGCCCCCGACCTGGGACGACGTCGCCGGCATCGCCGAGGAGTGGGGCGGCGAGTTCATGGTCAAGGGCATCGGCCGAGGCGACGAGGCCAAGCGCGCCGTCGACGCCGGCGCGACGGCGATCTCGGTGTCGAACCACGGCGGCAACAATCTCGATGGTGCGCCGGCACCGATCCGCGTGCTGCCCGAAGTCGTCGAGGCCGTGGGCGATCAGTGTCAGGTCCTGATGGACGGCGGTATTCGGCGCGGTAGCGACGTCGTCAAAGCGCTCGCTCTCGGAGCGCAAGCGGTGCTGATCGGCCGGGCGTACCTGTGGGGACTCGCTGCGAACGGTCAAGCCGGCGTCGAGAACGTGCTCGATGTTCTCCGCGGCGGCATGGAAGCGACCATGCGCGGCATCGGCGTCGCCTCGATCGACGACCTCTCCCCTGCCGACATCGCCATTCCCGACGGGTTCAGCCCGTCGGTTCGCTGACCCGCCCCGATGGCGGTTGCGATCGTCACCGGCGCCGCTCGCGGCATCGGCGCGGCGATCGCCGACGCGCTCCACGCTCGCGGTGACCAGCTCGTGCTGGTCGACCGGTGCGGCGACGACGAGCGCCTCGACTACGCACTCGCGACCGAGGAGGAGCTCCGAACGGTCGCCGGTCGATGCGGCGGCGCCGAGGTCGTCATCGGCGACGTCGGGCTGATCGCCACCAATGCGAGTGCCGTCGAGCGAGCCGTAGAGCGGTTCGGTAGCCTCGACATCGCGATCGCATCTGCCGGCGTGATGGCCGGCACCGTGCCCGCTTGGGAAGTCGCCGACCCGGCCTGGGACGTCATGTTCGACACCAACACCCGGGGGCCGTTGCAGCTGGCCCGCGCCGCGATCCCCGCGATGCTGAAGAGGCCGGCACCTCGGTCGGGGAGGTTCGTTGCGATCTCATCTGCCGCGGCACTCAAGGCCACCCCCTCGTTGGCTGCCTACGCCGCCAGCAAGGCCGCGGTGCTGAGCTTCGTGCGATCGATGGCAGCCGACCTGCGCGGCACCGGCGTGACGGCGAACATCGTGCAGCCCGGCTCGACCGACACGCCGCTGCTCGAGCGTTCGGCCAAGGTGTACGACCTCGACGCCAGCGCCGAGTTCGCCGTGCACCACCTCACCGACACTTTGCTCCGTCCTGACGAGGTCGCCGCAGCGGTCGCCTGGCTCTGCTCGCCGGATGCGTCGGGCATGACCGGTGCGGTGGTTCCGGTCGATGCCGGCATGACCGCCACCTGATCCGGTGAGCGACTCCACCACCGGCCACCACGACAACCTTGACGAAGCCGACAACGGCAACAGCAGCGAGAGCTCGAAGCGTCCGCCGATCCCGGGCGGCATCCTCCGACTGCTCTACGCCATGTCGGCCAACGCCATGGCGAACGTGCTGCTCACGGTCGCCATCGAGCTCCAGGTCTACGAGATCACCGACTCGGAGTGGTGGCTCGGCCTCATCGGCCTCGCCCAGTTCGCACCGATGCTGGTGCTATCGCTCTTCACCGGCACCTTGGCCGATCGCTTCGATCGACGCTGGGTGTTCGCCGCCGGCGTACTGATCGACATCGCCGCCACGATCGGCTTCCTGCTGTACGCCCTGACCGATCCCACCAGCGCCACCCCGATGCTCTTCTTGGTTGCGCTGAAGGGCAGCGGTCGAGCGGTGAGCATGCCGGCGTCCAGAGCGTTGCCGATTGACCTGGCGCCCGAGGGCCTCCTCGAACGCATCGTCGGCCTGCGCTCGCTCACGTTCCAGATCGCGTTGGTCATCGGTCCGCTGATCGGCGCATTCGCGAACCGGGCATCGACGGTGCTCCCGTACGTCATCGCCCTCGTGGTCTTCATGGTTGCGCTCGGCTTGCTGGCCCGAGTCCCTGAGCCCGAGATCGAGAAGCTGCACTCGGCGCCGGGCCCTCGCCAGGCGCTCACCGATGCCGTCAACGGTCTGCGGTTCATCCGTCGATCGCCGATCATCTTCGGCGCCATCACCCTCGACCTGTTCGCCGTCCTCTTCGGTGGTGCCGTTGCCCTCTTGCCGGCGATCGTCGAGAAGCGTCTCGACGTCGAAGACGTCGACCTCGGCGTCGGCATCCTCCGGGCCGCCATCGCTGCCGGAGCGGCGCTCACTGCGGCCGCGCTCGCAACTCGGCCGATCATGCGCCACAACGGGCCATGGCTGTTCGGCGTGATCGCCATCTTCGGCGTCGGTACGATCGTGCTCGGCATCACCCGCAGCTTCACCGTTGCGTTGATCTCCGTCGCCCTGATCTCGGCCGCCGACCAGATCAGCGTGTACGTACGGTCGAGCGTCGTGCCCCTCGCAACGCCCGAGAACATGCGGGGCCGGGTCTTGGCGGTCGAGAACATCTTCATCGGCGGGTCGAACCAGCTCGGGGCGTTCGAGTCGGGCGTGACCGCCGCATGGTTCGGACTCGCACCGGCCATCGTCATCGGTGGTATCGGCACGCTCGTGGTTGTCGGCGTGAGCTGGTTCCTCTTCCCGGACCTACGGCGCGTTGACCGCTTCGCCGACGTGAAACCGCAGCAGTTCGAAGAGACGGCTAGCTGAACCGGTCGCTTAGCTGAACAGGTCGCGTAGATCGATCGCCATCAGGATCAACAGCAGCACGATGATGCCGGCGTTGAGTGCGCTCACCTGCCACTTGTAGCGATGATCGCTTCGGTGGAAGCGCTGGATGCTCCACACATTGGAAGCGATGGCGATCAGGCCGACGGCCAGTCCGATGCCAGAGCCGATGCCCGAGGCGATGCCGACGATCGGCGCCACGAATGGGAACACGACATAGGTCAGCAAGCAGCGGATTCCCGAGATCAGCACGGACTGGCTGAAGACCCGTTCCGGCTGTTCCGGTGTCTCGGCCGGTGTCTCGACCTCGGTGGCTGCCACGCCCGCACCCTATCGTGAGCGCGGAACCGCAGTACGGCCAGATGGGTGATGCGGTCGCCGAAGGAGCAGTGCTGAAGTGGAGACACTCAAGGTCAACACGATCGGGTCGACCGGGGCGGGTGCACGGCTCCTGATCTTGCTCCACGGCTACGGCGCCGACGAGTACGACCTCGCACCGATCGCACCGATGATCGACCCGACGGGCCGCTTCTTCGCCGTCGCTCCTAGGGCACCGCTGGACATCGTTCCGTTCGGCGCCGGCTGGTACGAACGCGGCGCCGGGCGACAGATCGACCCCGACGTCTTTCACGCGACGGTCGCCCGGCTCGACGCCACGATCGACGCCGTGTGCGCGGAGCACGGGCTCGATCGCGAGACCTCGGTCGTCATCGGCTTCTCACAAGGTGGAGCCATGGCCTTGGCATCGAGCCTTCGAGTCGGCGCACCGGTCCGCCCCGCGGCGGTGGCATGTTTGTCCGGCATGATGAATCAGGTCGAAGGTCTCGAGTATGCGCTCGAGGAGTACCTCCCGCCGATCCTCATCCAGCACGGGACCCACGACCCGATGGTCGACGTCGCACGCGGGCGAGAGATCTGCGACGCATGCATCGTCAATGGCGTCGAACACCACTACCGCGAGTACCCGATGGGACATGAGATCGTCCCGGAGTCGATCGTCGACCTCCGAAGCTGGCTGTCAGAGGTTTAGACCGTCGCCCCCAATGGGGTCAGACCCTGTGGAAAGGCTGGGGACTACCAGTATTCCTCGAAGTGGATGTTGCCCGGGTCGTTGCGCCGGTCCAGCTTGAAACCCCGATCGACGAGCAACTCGACCACACCGGTGACCTCCGGCCACTCTGCCGGGTCACCCTCCGGCAGGCCGATCATCGCCGGATTGCCACACAGGAAGAAGTCGGTGCTCGCAGGATCGAGCTCGACGCCGAATCGGCTGGCGAACTCATCGTTGCGAATCACATCTTGGAGATACGCCTTTGGCACGTCGTCTTCGCGCGTGGGTAACGGGAGATAGTGGTAGTTCGGGTAGTGCTGCATCAGGTCCTCGTGCTCCTGGCGGTAGCCGAGGTCGGCCCACTTGCGCACGGTGACCGCCGAAACGATGTGCCCGCGGTGACCCTTGCGCAGCAGCTGTGTGACCATCGCGTTGTGCGGCGCCTCGCCGGTGCCGGTCGACAGGAACACGCACGTGCGGGCCGGATCGACGACCGGTGCCAGCGTGTACCGGCCAGCGACCTTCGACCCGAGGAAGATGCGATCGCCCGGCTTCTTCAGCGCAAGCCGTGGCGTGAGCGCGGGCACGTTCTCGTCGCTCGGATGGACGAGCACGATGTAGAACTCGAGCTCGTCGCCGACGGTGTGGTCAACGAGATAGCCGTGGTCGTCGAACATCGCACTCGAGATCGAGTACGAGCGACGAATCAGCTTCAGCCACTTGTTGTCGAGGTCCGCATCGGCCGCGCCGTCCACCCGCGGCTCCCAGTAGCCGAGGCCCAGGGTTGCGTACTGACCGGGCTGGTGCGAAGTGCCCCCGTGATCCGGGCGGACCCGCAGCCGCCACAGGTCGGAGTGCGTCGGCTCGAAAACCGTGATGGTGGCGTTGTAGAAGTGCTCAGCGAGCTCGGGTTCGAGCGTGGTGTCACGGCTCCATGAGCGCACGCCGTACGGCTCGATCGGAGCATCGGGGAAGCGAGCGCCGGCCACGGCAGGCCACAGGTCGGGGCCATAGGCGCCCTGGAGCGCGACGTCCTCGGACTGGCCTCGGAACATCCACACCGCATCGCTGCTCTTGGCCGAGTCGCTGACTCCGAGCGACTCGAGATCGGCGGGCGCTCGGCTCGTTGCAAAGACGATGTGATCGAACTCGAGGTCAGGGGTGCGCCGATCGGCGAAGTAGGCCGTCGGGAACCCGTTGCGTTCGCCGATGGCATCGGGAGACGAGCGGTACAGCACCGTGGCCTGGCGGTCCTTCTCGAGCTTGGCCAACATCTCGCCGGCGACCGGTGAGAGCCGGACCGGCTCCAGGCCATCGGCGGCCAACACGACGTTGGCTCCCGCTGAAGCGAGGAAGGCGGTCATCTCGACCGCATGATCGGTTGCCCCGATCACCATGACGTCGGCGCCCTTGACGGCTGCAGGCGGATTGTCGACGGTGATCCGCTCGCTCGGCGGCACTTCGATCGGGCTGGTGGCCTCGGGTGAGTATTCGCGCTCGGCGATCATGCATGCGTGCGCACGTCGCACGCCACGATTGGTGACGATCTCGACCTGGTCCGAGTCGCCGTCGAAGTCGACCGATTGGACCTTCTCGCCGTACGCGATCTGCAGGTCGTTTCGGGCGAGGATTTCGGGCATGGGGACCGAGTCACCGCGTTCGAGGAGGAGCACGTTGGCGAGCCCGGCTCGCCGCGCCCCCTCGGCCACGGACAGCCCACCGGCCGTGGCTCCGATAACGATGAGATCGTGTGTCAAGGACGCTTCCGCCATGGCGAGAGTATGACAGGCCAGGCGTCTAGTGATTCAACGATCGCGTGACGGCCGCTTCGGCGTGAAGACGCGTGGTCGGGAAATACGCCACGTCGACGTCCTCGGGCGACACGAGCAACTCGATCTCGGTGCAGCCGGCGATCACGCCTTGAGCGCCACGTTCGACCAAACGCTCGATGGCGACGAGGTAGGACGCGCGAGATGATTCCTCGATCACTCCCTGGACGAGTTCGTCATAGATCACCTCGTGCACCATGGTGCGGTCCGGCTCGTCGGGGATGAGCACGGTGAGCCCTCTCGCCTCGAGGCGGCCACGGTAGAAGTCCTGCTCCATCGTGTAGCGCGTGCCAAGGAGGGCGATCGTCGAGATGCCCGCATCGACCACGGCGTCGGCCGTCGTATCGGCGAGATGCAGGAAGTCGATCGAGATCGCGGCCTCGATGGCCGGTGCAACGACATGCATCGTGTTGGTGCAGAGGACGATGATCTCGGCACCGGCGTTCTGGAGATGGACGGCGTCCTCGGCGAGGCGACGGCCAGCTTCGTCCCAGTCGCCCGCCTCTTGCAGCGCTTCGATCTCGGCGAAGTCGTAGCTACGGATCAACAGATCGGCCGAGTGAACCCCGCCGAGCGCCGACCGCACGCCCTCGTTGATCATCCGCTCGTATTCGATGGAGCTCTCCCAGCTCATGCCACCCAAGAGGCCGATGCGCTTCATCGGATCATTCTGGCAGCGCGACCAGCGGGAATAGGGCTCGCTCGCCTACGGTTCGCTTAGCCATGTCTGACCGTCTGCCCGCCCGTCCCGGCCCGCTCCTCCTCGCGACCGCCGTCAGCCTCTTCCTGGTCACACGCGTCATCGTCTGGCTCCCGCTCGGCTTCATCGGCACGTTCATCAACGGATTCCTGTGGCCGGTGATCCTGCTCGCAGGCGGGATCGGCGGCTTCCTCACTTGGCGCCAGCTTCGGCGCGGCGACCGGCAAGAATCGCCCCGGCGATCGTGATCGGCGCGCCGATCAGCGCCAGCACGGTCACGTCGTCGCCTCGGACCGCAACCCCCAGCACGAGTGCGACGACCGGTATCAGATAGGTGATGAACGACGCGCGGATCGAACCCACGCGGCCCACCAACGAGGCCATGACCCAATAGGCCACCCCGGTGCCCACGGCACCGAGGCCGACGAGAGCGGCGGCTGCGGTCGGGTCCCACTCGTTCGAGCCAAGGTCGACGATCGCGTAGGGCACCGTGGCGACCGTGGCGATGCTCAGCACGCTGCTCATCAGCACTACCGCCCCGTACTTCGCCTGGAGCTGCGGTGCGATGTTGAAGGCAAATCCGTAGCAGAGCGTCGCCGCCAACACGAGCAGCACGCCCTGTGCCTGGGACGAACCCTCGCCGGCCGAACCCAGTGAGACGAGAAGGATGCCCACGAAGCCGACGGCCAGACCGACCAGCTGGACACCCCGCGGGAACACCCGAACGAACACCGCCGACACGATGGCAACCAAGACCGGCGTGGCGCCATTGAGGAGACCGGTGACCGCCGAGTTGATCCACTGCTGTGCGAGCGGAAAGAGCGTGAACGGCACGGCGACCCACAGGAGCGCCAACAGCACGACGCGGGCACGATCCTCGGCATCGATTCGACGTCCGGGCTCGGTGAAGGCACGGAGCACCCCGAGGGTGATGGCACCGAGCCCGACGCGACCAAGGGTCACCATGCCCGGGGTGAACGCTTCGAGCGACTCGGCGATCAGCAAGAAGGACGCACCCCAGATCAGCGAGATCGATCCGAACAGCAGCCAGTCGCCGGTCGTGAAGTCGTTCTCGTTGGCGACTGCCGCCGTGGCGAACAACCGGGTCGCTCCTTCTCGTTCGGTCATGTAGGTCGCTCCGCTGCTTCAGACGTTGTCGAAGTGGAGGGTCGTGGTCGAACGAAACGATCGGGTGACGGAGGGGCCGAAGTCCGGTCGGTTCGGCCCGTCGGGGAACCGCTGGGTCTCGATGGCGATACCCCGGCGATTCGGATCGAGATGCTGACCCGTGTAGATCTGGACACCTGGTTGATCGGTGCCAACCCGAAGCCGGCGGCCTGACTCGTGACGCAGCTCGATCTGGGTGGCGGCAGGATCCGGCTCCGAGACCACGAAGCAGTGGTCGAAACCTCCCTCTCGCACGACCTCGGCAAGTGCTGACTCGGACCGGCAGTCGAATCGTGTGCCCTCGACGGATTGCGGCGGGCCGGCAACCGGGATTCCGGCATCGTCGACGATGAGCACCTCGGACGCATCGACGCACAGTAGGTGGCCGTCGAGTGTCGTTCCCCCGAGATTCCAGTAGGGATGATTGGTCGGGTTCAGCGGCGTCGGTCGATCGGCTTCCGCCCGGTAGTCCATGGTGAGCGCGCCGCCCTCGACGCGGAACCTGGCCGTCACATCGGCCGCGCCAGGAAACCCCTGATCGCCGTGGGGACTGTGCAGTCCAAGCGTGATCGAGTCGGCACCCACTTCGAGGAGCCTCCACGGCCGGGTGTGAAAGCCGTCGGGCCCTCCGTGCAGTTGATTCGGCCCCTCGTTGGAAGCCAAGCGATGGGTCACGCCCTCGTGCTCATACGACGAACCGGCGATCCGATTCGCCCAGCGCCCGATCGTGGCTCCGTGGAAGCCGCCGGGTTCGCTGCCCACCTCGCCATCACCACTCGGGTCGGGATAGTCGACCGACACCGGTACCCACTCATCCACGCCACGCATGCGCACATCGGCCAGGTGTGCGCCCTGAGCGAACACCAACACGCTCAAGTGCTCGGTCGCGAGGCGCCACGCAGGGCCGGACGGAGCACCGGGCCACAGCGACGCGTCGATGGCCTCGACGGTCACAGGGGCCGCGGCTCCAACTCCTGTGTGCCGACGATCAGCCCGTCCGCATTGCGGATCTGCGATGTGACCCACGGATCGAGCTCGTGGAGTTCATCGTCACTGAGGTGCCCGAGCTCGGCCAGGACTTGCAGGGCAACGGGGACGAGTCCGCGATCGTTGCCGTCGTCGGCCTTGCCGGCGAACGCGATGCCGGCGTCGCGCACGCCGATCACCTGGACGCCGTCGGCGCCTCCCTTGGCGAACAGCCGCCCCTTCGTCGTCTCGAGGACCGCGGTGTCGAACCGGGCCGGCGAACGACCAGCCACCAGCGAAGGGTGTGCTTCGGCCGCGGAAACGATGCTCTGCGCAGATGCCCGGTCCGTCTCAGCGAGTGAGGTGGGATTCGCGATTCGAGCGATGCCGAGCGCCAGGTTACGCAGAGGCAGGATGAAGGTCGGCGCGCTGCAACCGTCGACGGCGACACCCAACCGATCGTCTGCGACGTCGGCGATGCGCTGTACCGCGGACCGCACGTGCTGCTGGATCGGTGCCATGGGGTCGAGATAGGTCGCGGGATCCTGCTCGAGTGTCACGGCTCCCGCGAGGAAGCCGGAGTGCTTGCCGCTGCAGTTGTGGCAAATCCGGCTGGCCGGAAGATCCGGCCGACCCATGGGCGAGGCATGCCCACACTGCAGCGCGGACTCGTCCAGACCGACACGGCCGAGAATCTCCCGAGCGGCGACCACGTGTTCGGTCTCCCCATTGTGCGACGACACCATCACCGCAACATGCGCGGGCTCGAGTTCGAGTGACTCCGCCACACCGAGCGCCAGCACTCCGGACGCCTGCAGGCTCTTGCTCGACGAGCGGGCGAAGATCGGTTGGTCCGGATCGCCCGCGGCTGCGACCACCGCACCGCCGGTGTCGACGACCACCCACGCTCCGCGATGCAGCGACTCGAGCACCCCGCCTCGGTATCGGCGCGCCAGCACCGGGTTGTCGACTGCGACCATTCGCCGAGTGTACGAACCGTCAGCCGGCCACGACGCGAGTCAACGCCGTTGCGATCATCGCCAGGATGATCACGCCCAGGAAGGGCACGCGACGCAGCGTCGCGACCACGGCTACCAAGAGCCCGACGACTCGAGCGTCGAGGACCAACTCCGTTCCGTCGGCGAACGTCTGGAGCGCAATCAGCGCGCAGAACAAGGCGGGCGGGATGAGCTCGACGCCGCGTCGCACAACACCGTCGCCGAGTCGATTGCCGATGAACAGCCCGCTCAGCTTGAACAGGTATGCGCCCGATGCGAGCACGATGATCGCCGTCCAGCTCATGGCGATGCCTCGTCGACTCCGAGCGCGATTTCGTCGGTCCGGCGACGAGCGAGCAGGCCCGGGACCACCGCAAAGGCGGCGAGCAGGATCGGCAACCCGGCGGGCGTGAACGGCACGGCGACCAGGGCAATCGCCGCGGCAACGATGGCGGCGACCCGCGCCGGGACATCGGGGACGAGGGGTCCGAGCAGCGCGACGAACGACGCGGGAAACGCGGCGTCGAGGCCGTACACCTCAGGGTCACCGACGATGTCGCCGAGCAGCACCCCGAGGAACGTGCCGAGGTTCCACGAGACGAAGACCGCCGCACCGGTCCACCAGAACGCCTCGTATTGCTGTGCCTCGCCTTCCTGCGCCAAGGACATCGCCGTACTCTCGTCGATCACGAACTGGGCGCCGGGTACGCGTCGCCAACCGGCGCGCCGCAACAGCGTGCTCAAGCGCATGCCGTAGAGCCCGTTGCGCGCTGCGAGCAACATCGCGCTTCCGACGGCCGACAGTGGCGACCCGCCGCTGTCGATGACGCCCACCGCAGCGAACTGGCTCGCGCCGGTGAAGACCAGCATCGACATGGCGATCGCCTTGGGCGCGGACAGACCGGCGGTCGCGGCCAGTACGCCGAACGGCACGCCGATCAACCCGACCGCGATCCCGAGCGCGATGCTGTTTCGGCGAAGCTCGGTCATCGATCGCTCAGGTTGCCCGGTTCTCGGCGAGCCAGTCGTCGAGGTCCCAGCCCAGTTCCTCGTATCGGCGGCGGATCCAGACCGGCACACCGCGCTGCTGTCCGGCGCGGATGTCGGCGACGACCTCGCCATCCTCGGCCCACACGTGGCAGGTGTTGAGATTCGCGATCGCGTCGCCCCCGGGGTTGTCAGGATCCGACTGGAACGGACGAAGGCCGCGCTCGCGTCGCTCGATCGTGCGCAGCGACCACATCGACTGGACGACAACCGGTCCCATCGCCTGCAGAAGCGCCGTCGTGTGCGTGCAGCCCCGCGGGCCACCGAACAGCTCGCGCACCTTGCGGTTGAAGCCGCGGGCCACGCTCAGCCCAACCAGCTTTCCGTAGTGATCGACGATGCTCGGGCAGGTGTCGTTGGGATGCGCGCTGAACACGACGTCGGCTGAGGTGATCGTCATCGTCGACGGATCCACGTCGAGAACGACCTCCATGTCATGAATCGTCAGCGGCTCGGGATCCTCGGGGATGTACATGCCGGCCGGCTTGACGTCGCGGACCATGCCGACCGCACGAACACAGCCGTCGGCCAGGCGGTACATGGTCGTGTCGTAGGTGCGCGTGTGCAGCAATTCCAACTCGTCATTGGACTCAGGCATCGTCACTACCTATCAAGGACAACGCCATACTGCGACATGCCCTTTTCGCCGCTGGTCGGCACCCTCGTCTATGTCTGGGATCAGGACACCGATGACGTGCTGCTCATCCGACGCAACGCACGCACCGACGACGACCACTTCGGCAAGGTGAACGGCCTCGGCGGCAAGGTCGAACCCGACGAGCACATCGTGGCCGGCGCGCGACGCGAGCTCCGCGAGGAGGCGAGCATCGAGGCGACCGACCTGATGCTCCGGGGCACGATCACGTTCACCGACTTCGGCCCCAATCGCGAGGAATGGCTGGTCTTCGTCTTCATCGCCACGGGCTGGGCCGGCACCGTCCCAGCGACCAATGACGAGGGCACCCTCGAATGGGCACCTCGCGGCGCACTGTTGGCGGCGTGTGATCTGCCCGGAGGATCCGATGATCTGCCGATGTGGCCAGGTGATCGCTACTTCATCCCGTTGGTCTTCGACTCGAACCCGCGGGTCTTCCACGGCACGATGCCCTACGACGCCCACCGACCGCTGTCGTGGAGCTACGAGCGGCTCTGAGCGGCGGTTCTAGGACGTCAAGAGCTCGCGAGCGGCGAGCCACTCCTCGAGTTCCGGTCGAGCATGCACGATCGGGTCGAAGAGGAGTTCGCACGGTGCGCCGTCGCGTACGGCGCGATCGATCAGCGGATCGGCCAGGTCCGACAGGACCGGATCGAATCGACAGGCGATCCGATCGAGGGCGAGCTCCGAGCCGCGCAGTCGTAGCCGGGTGATGTCGCGCAGCATGCGCACCGGCGTGAGAAGCCGGATCTTGGTCCCGGCGACGTAGCGCCAACGGACCGGATGCTCGACGACACCGACATCGAGCGCCATCAACCGCCGCAAGATCTCGACATCGAACGCAAAGCCGTCGATTTCACTGTCGGCAAACACGACCTTCGCGACGGCCGCACGAAAGACCTTCGCCCCGCACTGGGTGTCCGAAATCGAGGTTCCGGCGGCGAAGCGAACCACGTGGTTGAAGACCCGGCCCATCAGTCCGCGGATCGGCGGCGAGCCCATCACGACGGATCCGGACGCATGGCGCGAGCCGAAGACCGCCCCGACGGCGCCCTCGAGACGATCACACATTGCGCCGAGCACGTTCAAGTCGGTCGCATCGTCGGCATCGACAAAGGCGATGCGTGGCCCGCGGCTTGCCTGCACACCGGTACGCACCGCCGCGCCCTTGCCGCGATTCGAGTCGTGGGAGACGACACGCAACGATGCGAATCCCTTGGTTTCCGCGACGACCTGCGCGGTCGCGTCGGTGCTGCCGTCGTCGACCACGATGACCTCGGTGCGGTCCAGGTCGACGTGCTTGCGCAACGACTGCAACAGAACCGGCAGCCGCTCGGCTTCGTTGAATGCCGGCACCACGATCGACAGGTCGAGTCCGGGAGCGGCAACCTCGGTGCGAACGAAGAAGCGAGCGAGCTGGTCGGTCACCCGATCGAGTGTGCCACCGAGCGGCCGGTCAGAAGTGTCGGCCGAGGACGAGCTCACCGCAGCCGCGCTCGATCAGCGGGTGGAACTCGCCCGGCTCGATCGCGGCGCTGTACAGATTGCCCTGACCACGATCGATACCGAGCTGCATCAGCAACTCGGCCTGGGCGGGCGTCTCGACCCCTTCAGCGATCACCAGCATTCCGCAGCCGCGGCCGAACTCGGTCAAGCTCGAGATGAGACGGCGAACCCGCACGTCGTGCTCGATCCGTGTCACGTAGCTCCGGTCGATCTTGATGCCATCGATCGGCAGATCGCTCAACATGCGCAGCGACGAGAATCCGGTCCCGAAGTCGTCGAGGACGACCATCACGCCGAGTTCTCGAGCGCGCTGCAGCGAGCTGTGGGTCCCGCGGAAGTCGCGGATGATGTCGGTCTCGGAGATCTCGAGTCGCAGGCCCTGGAGTGGCCAAGCTCGCGGGTCGTGTCGGTGCGCAGCGAGCAGTGCTTCGAGATTCGTCGACGAGACGTTGATACCGACCGGGATCGACGATGCGGTACGGGTGCGCCAATGTGCGACCTGCCCAACCATCTCGAACATCAGTTGTTCGAGTAGGCCCGCTCGCTCGGCGACGTCGATGAAGGACCCGGCGTGGGCGACCTCGTCACCCATCCGCCACCGGGCGAGGGCTTCGGCGGCGACAACCTCACCGGAGATGAGGTCGACTTCGGGCTGCAGCCAGGCTTCGACCTCGCCACCATCGAGGGCCTCGCGCAGCGCCAGCTCGGTTCGGATCCGCGAGCTTCGACGATTCCGCAGGGCGTCGTCGGCCAGCACCGCGCGTCCGCGGCCCCGCTGCTTGGCTTCATAGAGTGCAGCATCGGCATGACGGTAGAGATCGTCGGCGGACTCACCGAGAACTGAGGCCGCCATGCCGATGCTCGATCCGATGCTCAACTCGACACCGTCGATCGTGAACGGATCCACGAACTTGGTGAGGAGCTTGTCAGCTACCAACCCCAGATGGTCATCTGACTCAAGGCACCGCATCAGAACTACGAGTTCGTCACCTCCGACACGAGCGACGAGGGCGTTCTCGTCGACCAGTGCCGCCTGCACGCGGCCACCTACGGCGACCAGCAGGGCATCGCCGGCCTGATGGCCGAGCGTGTCGTTGACGTACTTGAAACGATCAAGATCAAGGAAGAGCAGGCCGACGCGTGCGCGGTCGGCGCCCTGCTGCGACTCGAGGGCTGCGTCGAGCTCGGAGCGGAGGAGCTCACGGTTCGGGATGCCCATCAGCAGGTCGTGAGTCGCCCGAAACTGCAACTCGTCATTGAGCTCGGACAGGATCGCCCGCTCGGTCGACACCACATCGAATCGGTTTTCGACGTCGACCATGATGCGTTGTCGAGCCGAGGTCTCGTGGCGGGCGACCACGCCGACGACGAAGGCCAGGCCGGTGCCGTACAGCAAGAGCAACGTCGGTGCGGAGGCTGCACCGTGGCTGGCGGCGAGCGCCAGTGCGTTCGGGATGAGGATGCCGCCGACCAGGCCGAGGCTCAATACCCAGCCCGCGGCACCGACCGAGGCGAACACGCCGGTCGAGGTGACGAGCACGATCAAGGCCATTATCACGCCACCCATCTCATCGGAGGGCGCCATCACGAGGGAAGCACTACCCCACTGAAGAACGAGCGGAAGTCCGAACAGCCAAACGATCGACTGGCGCACCAGGTCTGCCTCGAGGAGGGCCAACCCGCGCCAGCGGACCGCGATGGTCGAACCCGAGACGAGCGAGACCAGCAGCGAAGCGACGAGCCACTGGCGAATACCCAACGCCGAGGCGTGATCGGTCAGCAGGAATGCCACGACCAGGAACGTCGGTACCGAGACGATCGAGAACGCCAACATCCGCTGGCACGCGCCGAGCAAGACATGGCGGCGCATGTCGATGCCGGTCGACGGGGCCGCGTTGGCGGCCGCGGGGGTTGCTACGTTCACGTGTCCTCTATCGGCTCTAGTTCGAGCAACTTGAGTAATTCCTCCTATGTCGACCGTCTCATTGGTTCGACCGAACCGCGAAAACGACCCCTATACGAGGTATGCGCCGCCTGTTTTTGCGGATTCCTGGACCAGCGTTCGAGACGAACGTCACACTTCCGACAGTGCGCGGAGGGCCGCTGCAGCCCCCTGAACGATGATCCGATGCTCGACCTCGTGCACGCGGGCCTCGAACGTGTCGAGGGTGTCGTCATCGTGAATCGGTACCGCTTCGGTCACGATGACGGGTCCGACATCGACGCCTTCGTCGGGGACCCAATGCAGCATGACGCCGGATTCGTCGATCTCGCCGGCTCGGAACGCCTCGTAGGCCCGTGCGATCGAGCGAATGCCATCGAATGCGCCGGGTTTCGCGGGATGGAGGTTGATGATCGGAAACGCCGCACCGACCTGGGCGCCGAGAATGCGCATCCACCCGGCGAGCACGACCAGGTCGGGCTGGAAGGACGCGATCGTCTCGATCAGTCGTGCGTCGGCCGCTCGTCGCGCCTCGGGATCACGGCCCCGGTGTTCGACGACCACGGTGGGGACCGAGAACGTCTCGGCACGCTGGATGACCCCCGCGTCGGCGTTGTTCGTGACCACGCCGACGATCTGCGCGTCGAGCGAGCCGTCCACGCATGCCTGCATGAGGGCTTCGCAGTTCGTACCCGAGCCGCTGGCCAGCACGACGATGCGACCGGTCACGAGCTGACCCGGTTCAGGCGAGTTCGACTCGAGGATCAGCGGCCGACTCGACGACCTCACCCATGATCCACGTCGGCTCGTCGATGGCGGATTGGACTGCGTCGACCCGGTCGGGCTCGACGATGGCGATCATCCCGACGCCACAGTTGAAGATCCGGTGCGCTTGCTCGTCATCGAGTTCGGCCGACGCGATCAGCCACTCGAACAGGGCCGGTCGAGTCCAGGTCGAGGTGTCGACGACTGCGCCCAGTCCATCGGGCAGGACCCGTGGGATGTTGTCGAGCAGCCCGCCGCCGGTGATGTGAGCCAATGCGTCGATCAGGTCTGCGTCGAGGGCGGCATCGAGTACAGGCAGATAGCTGCGGTGTACGGCCGTGAGCGCGTGGCCGATCGACACGCCGTCGCCACCGGGCAGCGGATTCGTGAGCGGCTGATCCCCGGCGACCTGTCGCGCGAGTGAGTAGCCGTTGGTGTGCAGGCCACTGCTCCCGATACCCACCAGCACGTGGCCGGGCGCGATTCCCGCTCGGGGAAGCAGCTTGGCGCGGGCGACCGCGCCGACCATCGTCCCCGCGATGTCCACCGCCCCATCCGTGAAGACCCCCGGCATCTCCGCGGTCTCGCCGCCGAGGAGCACGCATCCGGCCTCGCGGCACGCTGCGGCCATCCCGTCGACGATGCGTCCGACGATTTCGGGGTCGAGATGGTGCGCCGCGACCGTGTCGAGGAAAAAGAGCGGCCGAGCGCCCTGCACGATCACGTCGTTGATGCCGTGGTTGACGATGTCGGCACCAGCGCCCTCCCAGCGATCCATCGCGGCGCTGAGCTTGGTCTTGGTTCCGACGCCGTCGGTGCTGGCAACGAGCAACGGGTCGTCGAGCCCGGCCAGCGATGCCAGGTCGAACACGCCACCGAAGCTCCCGAGGCCCGATACCACCCGTTCGTCGTGCGTGCTCTTGACCGCCGCTCCAATCCGCTCGACAGCGGCGTCGCCGCTGGTGAACGAGACGCCGGCGGCTTCGTACGCGTCGGTCATGAGATGGGTCCTTCGGGGGATGATTCGTCGGGCGCGGGGCGCGGTGCATGGCGCCAGCCGATGTCGGATCGGGCGAACAAGCCCTCGCCGGTGATCTGATCGACGACTCCATACGAACGATCGAGCGCCTCGTTCAGATCAGCGCCGACGCCGGTTACCGCAAGCACGCGGCCGCCACTGCTCACCAGCGCTCCCTGGGGATCATTGGCGGTACCCGCGTGGAACACCGTGACGTCATCGGGCAGCTTGGGAAGCCGAATCGGCACACCCTTCGCCGGATCGGTCGGGTAGCCGTCGGCGGCCACGACAACCGTCGCCGCAGTGGCATCGCGCATGCGCACGTCGACCTGGTCGAGTCCGCCGGTTGCGGCCGCTTGCAGCAGGTCGAGAGCATCCGTTTCGAGCAGTGGAAGGATGACCTCGGCTTCGGGATCACCGAAGCGGCAGTTGTACTCGACGAGGCGGGGTCCGTGTTCGGTCAGCATCAGGCCGGCGAACAGCACCCCGACGTAGGGCGTGCCGGCGTCGGCCATGGCGGCGATTGCGGGACGGAGGAAGTGATCGGCGAGTTCCTGCTGGCGGGCCGCATCGATGCCGGGAACCGGAGCGAACGCACCCATGCCGCCAGTATTGAGTCCGGTGTCGCCGTCGCCGACCCGCTTGTGGTCTTGGGCCGTCGCCAACACGGCCACGCGTTCGCCGTCGCTCACCCCGAACAGGCTGAGTTCCTCGCCGGTCATGCGCTCTTCGAGCACGATTCGAGCACTGCTCTCACCGAAGGCGCCGCCGTCGAGCATGTCGCGAATCGCCTCCTCGGTCTCGGCCCGACTCTCCGGAATGACCACGCCCTTTCCGGCGGCCAACCCATCGGCCTTGACCACGACCGGTACGCCGACCTCGTCGAGCCATGCGATCGCCGACGTCGAGTCATCGAATGTGGCCGCGACGGGCTGCGGGATCTCGGCCGCGGCGGCAAACGAGCGGCTGAACGACTTGGACCCTTCGAGGCGGGCCGCCGCGGCGGACGGCCCGAACACGGCGATGCCTGAGGCACGCAGGTCGTCAGCCAGACCGGCCACGAGAGGTACTTCGGGCCCGACGACGACGAGGTTCACGTCGTTGTGTCGGCAGAAGTCGACGACGGCGCCATGGTCTTCGACTGCCAGTTCGACGTTGTGCTCGGCCGTGCCCGCATTGCCCGGCGCGACCCAGAGCTGCCCGAGGCTCGGCGACCGCAGGATCGCTTCGGCCAACGCGTGTTCGCGGCCGCCGGAGCCGACGAGGAGAACTCGCATCACGGGTTTCGTCAGACGAGCACGCCGTCGAAGCGCTTCTTCGCCGACGTCGGAAGCTGCAGCTGAACCGGGACGGGGTAGTCGCCGGTGAAGCAGGCGTTGCAGTAGCCGTCGGAACGGTTGAGGGCGCGCATCATGCCATCGACACTCAGGAAGCCGAGGGAGTCGGCGCCGATGTGGTCTCGGATCTCCTCGACCGAGAGATGGTGCGCAATCAGCTCCTCGTGGGTACCCATATCGACACCGAAGAAGCACGGGTGAGCGATCGGTGGGCAGGTAATCCGTACGTGGACCTCGGTGGCACCGGCCTCGCGAACCAGTCGCACCAGCGGCCCGCTGGTCGTGCCGCGGACGATCGAATCGTCGAGCATGACGACGCGTTTGCCGCGGATGTTGTCGTTGAGCGTGTTGAACTTCAGCGCGACACCTTGGCGGCGCAGCTCGTCGGTCGGCTCGATGAAGGTCCGCCCGATGTAGCGGTTCTTGACGAAGCCCTCGTTGTAGGTGATGCCGCTGGCGGCGGCGTAGCCGATGGCGCCCGGCATCGAGCTATCCGGCACCGGCATGACCATGTCGGCCTCGACCGGATGCTCCATGGCGACGGCTGCGCCGAGGTGCTGGCGGACCTGGTGAACACTCAGGCCGTCCCAGATGGCGTCGGGTCGGCTGAAGTAGATCTGCTCGAAGGTGCAACGCGCCTGACGCGTGGCCGGTTCGACGCCCTGGAAGCTACGCGACATGGGGCCCTGCAGAACCACGATCTCGCCGGGTTCGACCTCGCGGATGTTGTCGCAGCCCAGCGTGCGGAGCGCCCCGGTCTCGGAGGCCAGCACGTGGCCACCGTTGGGAAGGCGACCCAGCGAGAGCGGACGAAACCCCCACGGATCACGACAGCCGATGACCTTGGTGCCCGAGAGGATGACCAGGCTGAAGGCACCCTGCCACTGCCCCATGATCTTGGCGAGGCGCTGCTCCCAGTTCTCGCCCTCGGTCGCGGCAAGCATGAGGGCCAGTACCTCGGAGTCCGAGGAACTCGACAGCCCGGCACCACGCTTGAGAAGCCCTTCGCGCAGGTGGTCGGCATTGACCAGGTTGCCGTTGTGGGCGATACCCAGCGGCCCGTGCATCGTCTCGACCACGTAGGGCTGGACGTTGCGTTCGGAGTTCGCACCGGTCGTGGAGTAGCGGGTGTGACCGATCGCCAGCCCGCCGACGAGCGGGTCGAGCGTGCCGGTCTCGAAAACCTGCGAGACCAGACCCATGTCCTTGTGCACTCGTACCGACTGACCGTCGGCGACGGCGATGCCGGCGGCTTCCTGACCGCGGTGCTGCAGGGCGTAGAGGCCGAAGAACGCGACCTGGGCGGCGTCGTTGCCCGGAGTGGAGATCCCGATGACCCCGCATTCTTCGCTGGGCCGGTCGAGATCGGGATCGACATGGTTCACGCTGACGCCCCCGAGACGAGGGCTCTACCCGTCACGTTGGGAAACTCTAGACAGGTGTCGAGCCAAATCGCGGTACCTGTTGACGATGTGAAGGATGGTCTTGATGGGGTCGTTGTTGTGTGAACGAACGGCGGCCGGCTGGACTCAGCAAACCGCCCGCACCGCGGCGGCAAAGAGGCCCAACGTTTGGCCGCCGGTTCGTCGGCTGCGCTGGATGTCCTGACGGGCGAACACGTGGTTCTCGGGGTGCGGCATCAGCCCCAGCACCCGACCGGTCGGGTCGGTCACACCGGCGATGTCGCGGGCCGAGCCGTTCGGGTTTGCCGGATACGAGCCCTCGGCTGGTTGCCCATCGACGAGGTAGCGAAGCGCCACGCCGCCGCGTGCCTCGAGGGCATCGGCCGCTTCGGCCACGAAGCGACCTTCGGCGTGGGCGATCGGGCACCGAATGGGCTCGTCGAGATCGGAGAGCCAGATCGAGTCGTTGCCCGGCTCCGGACCCAATTCGACCCATCGACACTCGAATCGACCCCGTTCGTTGTCGGTCAGCACGGCCGGTTGATCGCCCGGAAGCAGGCCTGCGCGAACCAGGGCCTGGAAACCGTTGCAGATGCCGATCATCGGCATCTGTTGTTCGTGGGCGGCGCGCAGCTGATCACCGAACCAGCCGACCAGATCGAGGCCGAACAGCCGGCCGGCACCAAGGGCATCGCCGTAGGAGAAGCCGCCAGGCACGGCCAGGATCTGGAAGTCGGCGAGCTGGTGCTCACCGTCGCGCAGCGCTTCGAGGGGTACGCGCTCGGCCTGAGCGCCCGCGGCTTCGAACGCATCGGCCAGATCACCATCGCGATTGGTGCCGAGGGCGACCGGGATCAGAACACGGGGTGCGGTCATGGCGACTTCCAAGCTCGTTCGATGTCCGGCAGGGTCAGAGTCGTGTCGCCGATTCGGACCGCGTCGCCTTCGATCACCTGACCGATGCGGCGAGCGCTCGGAACGGCGGCGCCGAATGCGTCGGCGTGCTCCGGAGCGACTTCGACCAGATAGCGCCCTGGTCCTTCTCCGAAGAGGACCGCCGGCTCGGGCGGCAGATTGAGATCGAGCCCGAGACGACCGGCCAGCGCCCACTCGGCTGCGGCGACCGCCAAGCCACCTTCGGCCGGATCATGGGCACTCACGACGAGTCCCGAAGCGATGGCCGCAGCCATCTGGTGATGTCGATCGACGGCAGCGGGGTCCGGAGCTGGAACGGAGCCACCGTGATCCGCACCGAGCACCAAGTCGAGATGCGAGCCGCGTAGGGCGCCCTCGGCCGGACCGACGAGCCAAACCTGGTCACCGGGTGTGAGCACGCCGGTGACCGGGATGTGCTCAGGGCTCTTGGCGATACCGACGGCGGTGAGCACGAGCGTGGGCGCCACCGGGTCGGCGGTGCCGTCGGGATGGACGAACACGTTGTAGAGGCTGTCCTTGCCGCTCACGAACGGCGCACCGAACGCGAGTGCTGCGTCGTGACAGCCACGGCAGGCCGCTTCGAGACCGCCGAGCGTTTCCGGGTCGTTGGGGTTGCCCCAGGCGAAGTTGTCGAGCAGTGACAACTCGGCCGGATCGGCGCCGGCAATCACCGCATTGCGGACGGCTTCGTCGACGACATGCCACGCCATCGCATAGGCGTCGTGGTTGCCGATGACGGCGTTGACGCCGATGCCGATCACCATCGCCCGGTCCCCCGACGTGCCCGGCGGGATCGTGGCCGCGCCGTCGCCTGCGCCGTCACCCTCGGCGCCGCCGTAAGGACGGACCAGCGTGCCGCCCATGATCTCGTGGTCATAGGTGCGGACCGTGGCTTCCTTGGACGCCACGGTCGGGTGGGCGAGCAGGGCCAGGGTGGTGGCTTCGACATCGACGGCAACATCGGCTCGGTCGATCGCATCGGTGGTCTGGGCCACCGCCGTCAGCTCGTGGCGGGGGCAGCCTTCGTGGAGGAAGTGGCAATCAATGAGAACGATCGCCTCGTCGCCCTGGCGGACTCGCAGTACGCCATCGCCCGTGAACGTGCCGACGACGCTGCCGTCAATCCCCCAGCGATGCGCCAGCGCCAGGATCGGTACCGGGTCCGGCGCGGCGAGGACCATGCGTTCTTGCGCCTCGCTCAGCCAGGTCTCCCAGCCGGCGAGTCCCGGGTACTTGCGTGGCACCAGGTCGAGATCCACGTCGGCACCAAGCTCGCTCGCCATCTCGCCGATCGACGAGCTGAGACCGCCGGCACCGCAGTCGGTGATCGCGGTGTAGAGCCCCGCATCGCGAGCGTCCATCACGACATCGATGAGCCCCTTCTCGACGATCGGGTCGCCGATCTGCACCGATGAGCCGGCGACCTCGGCCGTTTCGGCCTGCATCGTCTGCGAGCTGAAGGTGGCACCTCCCACGCCGTCGCGCCCGACTGCGCCGCCCAGCACGACGATCGAATCGCCGGGCTGGGGTTCGGTTGGATGACTACCGGTCGGCAGGATGCCGACGCAGCCGGCGAACACAAGCGGTGTGGTCGTGTAGGCGGGGTCGTAGACGATTGCGCCGCCGACGTTGGGCACGCCGATCTTGTTGCCGTAGTCGCCGATCCCGGCAATCACGCCATCGCGGATCCGCCGGGGATGGAGGACGCCGTCGGGTAGATCGGCCGGATCGAGGTCCGATGGGCCGAAGCAGAGGATGTCGGTGATGGCGATCGGCTTGGCCGACACTCCGATGATGTCGCGAACCACGCCACCGACACCGGTGTTGGCCCCACCGAAGGGTTCGAGTGCCGACGGATGGTTGTGGGTCTCGGCCTTGAGGGCGATGTCGTGCTCGTCGTCGAAGGCGACGATGCCGGCATTGTCGACGAATGCGCTCCGCACCCAGGGTGCGTCGACCGTGTCGGTCGCCTTGCGCAGGTACGACTTGAGCAGTCCGTCGACCTGATGCAGGTCGTTGCCCTCGCCGTCGGTCACGGTGATTGCGGCCCGGAAGGTCTTGTGGGCGCAGTGCTCACTCCACGTCTGGGCGATGGTCTCCATCTCGGCGTCGGTGGGGTCGCGACCGAGGTCGGCAAAGTGCGAGCGCACCGCTTGCATCTCGACAAGGTTCATGCCGAGGCGGCGTCGGCTGCTAATGGCGAGCAGTGCGTCGTCGTCGACGCCGATCACGGTCTCGATCGTCGTCGGCGGGGTCTCGGGCTGATCGCTGACGAACCCGGGCGGCAGCGCGTCGAGGCTCCAGCGCTCGATGACCTCGTTGTGCAGCACCCGCTGGGCGAGTGCGGCGACCGTCGCGTCGTCGAGCCCGCCAGCTGCGCCAGCCTCGATCACCCAGCGACGGCCGATCGTGGCCGCGTCGAGATCGAGTCCGAGTTGTCCGGCGGCACGCACCAGTTCGGTGCCTTCGCGATCGGTGACGCCCGGGCGCAGACCGGTCTCGACTACCGTCGCCGCGTCGTGCCGAAGGTCGGCGGCAGGCTTCCACCACCCCCCGACCGGGTCGATCAGAAGTGTGTCGGCGAGGCGTGTCAGCTGGTCGCCGTCGAGGGTGCCCCGGAGGTGCACGAGCCGGTGCTCGGTGATCGCGGCGACGTCGATGCCGAACAGCGACGCGGCGGCGAGCAGCGAGGAATCGGTGTCGTGCCGGTGCCCCGGGCCGACGACGAGGGCCCATTGGTCGGTCACCCGCGAGACTCTATTCAGCGGCCGCGATCGATGCTTCGATCCCCGCGGATTTCTGGCTCCCACGGGCCATCGGGCGGCGCAACATCGGATTTCGCACCCTCGCGAAACTGCTCTAGCTTGGGCCGTCCACGCACCGGACGAGGGAGACATCATGCCATTCGACGGCGACTACGGCCCCAGCACCTGGGACTGGGTCGCAGAACAGGTCACCGAGTACGAGGCCTCGGGCGGTACCCGAGCAAACACGCTGCGCGACACCGGCATCCCGATCATCGTGATGACCACCCGCGGCCACAAGAGCGGCCTGATCCGCAAGGTGCCCCTCATGCGTGTCGAACACGAAGGCACGTATGCGCTGATCGCCAGCAAGGGCGGCGCGCCGGCTGATCCGGCATGGGTGGCCAACCTGCACGCCGATCCCAAGGTTCTGGTCCAGGACGGCCCCGAACCATGGGAGGCCCAGGTTCGACAGGTGACCGGTGACGAGCGGGTCGAGTGGTTCCAGCGGGGCATCGACGTGTTTCCGAACTACGCCGAGTACCGCGACAAGACCGACCGCGAGATTCCGGTCTTCCTGGCCACCAAACCCTGATCCCTTCGCCTCGAGCGGCGATGCCAGTCCGAGAACGCCCCCACCCACGTTCCCAACCTTCGATCACCAACCAGGAGATTCCATGACCCCCGAAGATCTCGTCGCGCAGACCGCCGCCAAGATCAACGCCTTGGGCGCCAAGTTCTACTTCGACCCCGCCTCGCTGGCTCGAGGCAAAGAAGCCGGACTCGACGGCTTCCGCCTGTACATCCTCGGACGCGGTGGCGTGCTCGGCGATGTGTCCGCCGACGTCGTCTCCAGCGCCTTCGGCTACTTCAACCCCGCAGTCGTCGCCTCGATCTGGGACAGCGCGCGCGAGATCACCACGCCGATGGAAGCGGCGACGCTCTACCTCGACTGCAATGCCGACCTCGGACGCGAGAAGCTCGCGGACACCGAAGGCCTTGCCGCGTTCTGCGATGCGGCCGAGCAGGTCATCGCCGACGTGGCGCCGGCAGGCCTCACGCTCTACACCGCGACCGCTCGCATGCCGCTCCCCGAGGATTTGCCGGGCCGAGCGATGCAGCTGGTCGTCGTGCATCGTGAGCTGCGCGGCAGCCTGCACCTCGCCTCGATCGTGGCCCATGGCATGGACGACGCCGTGGCGCACGCCCTTCGCCGTCCCGACGACGTCGGCACCTTCGGATGGGCCGACGGGATCGAGATACCCGACGGGTCGCAGCCGGTGCTCGACCAGATCGACGCGGCGACCGACGCCATCACCGCCAACGCCTACCGTTCGCTCTCCGATGCGCAACGCCAGGCGTTCGTCGACGGTGTCAACGCCATCGACGCAGCCTGGGCCTGAGATGGGTCTCGATCTCGCGACCGCACTCGCCTGGGCGGCCGAACGCAAGAACGGAGTCCTGATCACCATTCGGCGTGACGGTCGACCCCAGTCGAGCGACATCGCCTATGCGGTCGTCGGCGATGAAATCCACGTGTCGTTGACCGCCACCCGCGCCAAGACGGCCAACATGCGCCGCGACGAGCGGATCGTGCTGCACGTCACCGCACCCGACGCCTGGAGCTACGTGTCGTTCGACGCCGTCGCCGACCTCGGCGAGGTTACGACTGCGCCCGACGATGCGGCGGCAGACGACCTCGTCGAGCTGTACCGCACGGTGGCCGGACAGGAACATCCCGACTGGGACGAATACCGCCAGGCCATGATCGAAGAGCAGCGACTCGTGCTGCGCATCCGACCCAATGGCGCGGTCGGCATGATCAACGGCTGACGCCGAGGTGTCACATCCCGGACTCGACGCCCACACGATCGACGCGGCGCGGGCCGTCACACCCGGCATCGACCACGTCGTCCATCTGAATCACGCCGGTTCGTCGCTGCCATCCGAGTCGGTGCTCGAGGCACAGATTGCCCATCTGCGCCTCGAGGCCGAGATCGGCGGCTACGAAGCGGCGGGCGCCGCCGCAGATGCCGATGCCGCGGTATACGACTCAATCGCCGAGCTGCTCGGCGCTCGTGCCCACGAGATCTCGCGACACGAGCATGCGACCGCGGCCTGGAACGCCGGCTTCTGGTCGATTCCCATGGAGGCCGGCCAGCGGATCGTGACGGCGCGTGCGGCGTACGGGGCGAACGCCGTCGCATTCCTGCGAGCCGCGGAACGGCGCGGCGTGACGGTCGAGGTCTGCCCCGACGACGAGCACGGTCAGGTCGATGTGAGCGCACTCGAAGCGACCCTCGGCGACGACGTCGCGCTCGTCGCCCTCACCCATGTGCCGACGAACGGTGGGCTCGTCAATCCGGCCGCCGAGGTCGGCCGACTCGCCCGCGCCGCCGATGTGCCGTTCCTGCTCGACGCGTGTCAGTCGGCGGGCCAGGTCGCACTCGACGTCGACCAGTTGGGGTGCGACCTGCTCTCGGCGACCGGCCGCAAGTACCTCCGAGGTCCTCGCGGGACCGGCTTCCTCTACGCCTCGGACCGGATCATCGATCGGCTGACGCCGGATCACCCGGACCATCACGGCGCCGACTGGTCGGCCCACGACCAGTACGACCTGGCCGATGGCGCACGCCGGTTCGAGCATTGGGAGTACAACCATGCCGCCTGGCTCGGCCTGGGCGTGGCGGTACGCGAAGCGATATCGATCGGGATTCCGGGAATCGAGTCCACGGTCGCCGCGACCGCCGAGGACTTCCGTGCGCGGCTCGACGACGCCGGCTTCCGGGTGCGGGATCTGGGGAGGGTGCGATGCGGGATCGTGACGATCGACTGCGTCGACCCGAAGGGTCGGCCGTTCGACGGTGATCGTGTCAAGACGGCGCTGCGAGCCGAGGCGATCAACGTGTCGCTGAGCTCACCCTCATCGACCCGATTCGACGCCGAGGCGCGCGGCCTCGGTCGGCTCATGCGCCTGAGCGCGCACTATCTGACTACCGACGACGAACTCGATCGAGCCGTCGACGCACTCCGACGTGCGACCGCCTGAGCGATCGCCGGTGGCGTCGATGGTCAGCAGGCTTCAGGCCTCGACGGTGACGGCCGGATAGAACGCGACGTAGTCACGGATCTCGGCCGCCTTGTCCTTCGGCTCGGGGTAGTACCAGGCCGCGGCGTCGGCGGTCTGGCCGCCGGCGCTCACGCTGTAGTAGCTGGCTGTTCCCTTCCACGGGCAGACCGAGGTTCGATCGTGTGCGACGAAGTGGTCGGCGACGATCGAGTCGGGCGGGAAGTAGTGGTTGCCCTCGACGATGATGGTGGCGTCGCTCTCGGCGACGACGGTTCCGTTGAATACTGCCTTGGCCATCTCCCCAAACTAGATCGCACCCACGCTCGCTCGCGCCGCCCTACGCATCGCGAGGCCACGCCGAGTGGGTAGCCGAAGCGGGTCCGACGCGGCAGGATGAGCCGGTGAAACTCGGGATTCTGTCGCGTGCGCCGCGGAGCTACAGCACGCAGCGTCTCCGAGCGGCAGGCTTCGACCGCGGTATCGACATCGCGGTATTCGACACCCTGCGTTTCGCCATCGACCTCAGCCGCGAGGACCCGAACGTCACCTACCGAGGGCGCGACATCGATGACATCGACGCGATCCTCCCTCGCATCGGCGCGTCGATCACGTTCTATGGCTTGTCCGTCGTCCGCCAGTTCCAGGCGATGGACGTCTACACGCCGAACACCGCCGACGGCATCGCCAACAGTCGTGACAAGTTGCGGGCGATGCAGATCCTGTCGCGCCACGAGATTCAGGTGCCGGCCACGACCTTCGTGAGAGAACGATCGGACATCCGCCCGGCGATCGACCGGGTGGGCGGAGCGCCGGTCGTGATCAAGACCCTCGAGGGCACCCAGGGCATCGGCGTGATCCTCGCGCCGGATCTCCGGGTCGCCGAGGCGGTCATCGAGACGCTGCAGAGCACCAACCAGAACGTGCTGATCCAGCGCTTCGTCGCCGAGAGCCGCGGTCGCGACGTGCGGGCGCTGGTAGTCGGCGATCGCGTGGTCGCCTCGATGCGTCGCATCGCCCGGGGCGACGAGTTCCGTTCCAACGTGCATCGCGGCGGCCGTACCGAGGCCGTGACCCTCGATGCCGAGATGCGCGATGTCGCACTCCGGGCCGCCCAGACGATGGGGCTGACCGTCGCCGGTGTCGACATGCTCGAGTCCGATGACGGTCCGCTCGTGATGGAGGTCAACTCGACACCCGGGCTGCAGGGCATCGAGGAGGCGACCGGACTCGACGTCGCCGGATCGATCATCGACCACATCGTCACCAACGTGAACCTTCCCGACCTCGACGTCCGCCAGCGGCTGAGCGAGGCCAGCGGCTATGGCGTGGCCGAGATCCCCGTCGACCGGGGCACCGACATCGACGGTGTCACCCTCGGCCAGTCGGGGCTCCGGGAACGCGACATCACGGTCCTCGTGATCGAGAACGACTTCGGCGTTGTGCCGAACCCGTCCAGTGATCGCCTGCTGAGTGCCGGCGATCGATTGCTGTGTTTCGGCCGGCTCGATGAGATGCGGGCCCTGGTGCCGGCGCGCCGCGCCCGCCGCGGCCGGGTGCGTCCCCTACCCTCGGATCCGCTCCCGGACTGACCCATGCCGAACGCTCACGAAGAAGACGCCTCGACGAACCCAGCCGAGGACACTGCCCAGGTCGCCGACGAGGCACCACCGAAGAAGAAGCGCAAGTCCACACGGCGCACGCGCGCTCCGTTCGAGATCCTCGACCACCAGATCACGGCCGGCAAGCGCAAACGGATCGAGCTGCCGATCGGCAACCTGATGTCCGGAACCCCCGTCGCCCTGCCGCTGATCGTCGTCCATGGCAAGACCGACGGCCCGGTCGTCTGGCTGAGCGCGGCGATCCACGGCGACGAGATCTGCGGGGTGGAGATCATCCGCAAGGTACTCGAGGAGATCAGCGCCCGCGAGATGTCGGGCACGGTGATCGCCGCACCGGTCGTGAACGTGCACGGCTTCAACACCAGCGACCGCTACCTGCCCGATCGCCGAGACCTGAACCGGAGCTTCCCGGGCTCGGCGCGTGGTTCGCTGGCGTCGCGTATCGCCGACTCGTTCATGCGCGAGGTCGTGCGCCGCAGCGACGTCGGGATCGACCTGCACACCGGATCCGACCTACGCATCAACCTTCCGCAGATTCGATGCGATCTCGACAACGTGCCCACCCGACAACTCGCTGACGTGTTCGGTGCGCCGATCGTGATCGACGCTCAGCTGCGCGACGGCTCGCTCCGCCAGGCGGCGGTCGAGGCCGGCAAGGTCATGCTGCTGTTCGAAGGCGGCGAGGCGAGTCGCTTCGACCCGGCAACGATCGCCGCAGGCACAGCGGGTGTCCTGCGCACCCTCAACCACCTCGGCTTGACCGACGTCGAGGTCTCGCCGTCTGCCCCGTGCCAGTACTCGCGAAGCACCCGGTGGAGCCGGGCCTCGCAGAGCGGCATCGTGCACCTCGAGGCGCGGCTGGGCGAGGTCGTCAAGGCCAAGGAGCGACTGGCGACCATCTATGACCCGTATGGCAAGGTCCTCAGCCGAGTGGCGGCCCGACACAGCGGAATCGTGATCGGCCACACCCAGGCGCCGCTCGTCAATCGCGGCGATGCGATCTCCCACGTCGCCCGGCTTCTCGACGAGCCGCCCGACCCGGTCGAGGACGCCGAGCCGACGTCGGCCACCGACGTCGACGACAGCGAAGACTGACCGACACGCGACGGGTCAGGTCGGAGCGTTGCTCGGGCGGCCGACGCCCAGCAGTGCCGCGAACTCCGACGATGCGATCGGTCGGCTGACCACGTAGCCCTGGACCAGCCGCACGCCCCGCTCGAACAGCAATTCGAGCTGACCCATCGTCTCGACGCCCTCCGCGACGACGTGCAACCCCTTGCGCTGGCAGATCGTGACGAGTGCGTCGAGCATGATTTCGTCGTCGAGCCATCGCCGGTGCAGCTTGGCGAACTCGGCGCCAACGCTGAACAGCCGGTCGAAGTTCGAACGCTTGAGCCCGAGATCGTCGATCGACAAGCGGAATCCGTACTGGCGAAGCTCGGCTGCGGTGATCTGGTCGATCTCGGCGGCCTCCTCCGAGACGTCGAGGACGATCCTCTGCGGGGCTACACCTTGGCGGTGACACAGCTCGAGCAGGGTCCGGCCGAGTTCGTCGTCGCGAAGCGACGCGGGCGACAGATTGAGCGACACGAAGAAGTCGGGACCGATCTGGCCCTGACGATCCCAGATGGCCAAATCGGCGAGCAGCAGCTTCGCCACGCGAAGGTCGACCTCGCGGGCGTAGCGACTCGTCATGATCTCGCCCATGAAGTCACTCGGCACGAGTAGCTCGTCGTCGTCGGTCCGAAGGCGGACGAACGCCTCCGCGCCGACCATGCGGGTCTCGCTCGGCGAGTTGAGTTGGACAACTGGCTGGTACCAGATCTCGAGGCGATCGTCCCGCAGCGCCAGCTCGACGAGCTGGGCGGTCTCGGGCCGGATCGATCGAACGCGGCGATGGGCGAGCTTCTCGGCCTGGACCGTCACGTCGGCATCGGCGAGCAGCTCGTCGATCGTGCCCTTGCCCGCCATCGCACTGGCGCTACCCACGCTGCAGGCGATGGGGTGTGGGCCGACCGCCGTATTGATCGGCTCCTCGAAGAGGTCGGTCACCCGCCCGCTCAGCGTGGCCAGGTCGGCGGGATCGACGTCGGCGAGGATCAGCAGGAACTCGTCGGCGCCCCACCGCCCGACCGCGGCGTCGTCGCCCACCAGTCGCCGCAACCGATTGGCGGCGGCGACGAGGATCTCGTCGCCGACGGCGTGACCGAACAACTCGTTGACGAGGCGGAAATCATCGATGTCGACCGAGACGACCGAGACGGTCTGATGGTGGGTCGAGGCGAGCAGGCGCGTGAGGTCCGCGGCGGCCGTCTGACGATTGAGCACGCCGGTCAACGCGTCGTGCGTCGTCAGATGGCGGAACCGCTCCCCGAGTTCGACGGTCGCCCGGCGGTCGTCGCCCCGGGCTGCGGCGATGCGATCGACGGCGCGGCTCGCATCGCCGACTTCGTCGGGTACACGATCGTCGATCGGCTCGGGGCTTTCCTGCTCGGCGAGCTGTTCGGCGGCGCCGACGAGTCGGTCGAGGCGCCGCGAGAGCGGGGCGTACAGCACCAGCCAACCGATGATCAGGAACACCAGGGCGAACGACGAGGCGGCAGCGATCAACGGCCGCAGGTCGCTCAACCGGTCACCGCTGGCAAACGCGATGACGGCGAGCACGGCCGCAGCGGCGACCGCGGTGAGAATCAGCCATACCAGCGTGCGGCTGCGGAGTCCGGGCGACATCGTCAGGTCCAGTCGACCAAGTTGGGGATGAATTGAGTCGAACGGACTGTATTGCGCAGCGCGTGCCTTGCGTGGCCACGGTCGGCCGACTCGGCGAGTCGGGTCTCGCCGGATCAGCCCTGGCGAGGAGGCCGCAGCAGCAAGACCGGGGTCTTCGCCACGTAGGCCTGGTACGCCGGGTCATCGCCCCACCGCTTGCGCCCACGAGCTTCGAGCATCGGTACACCCGAGATGCGGGTGAGCAACACCATGACGAACACCGGCGAGATCAATGCGGCATACGCGGTCCCACTCAAGCTGGGCAGCGCCATCAATGCAATCCCGATCCACAGCACGATCTCGCCGAAGTAGTTCGGGTGGCGCGACCAGGCCCACAGACCGGTGGAAATGAACTTCCCGTCATTGGCCGGGTCGGCTCGGAACGCAGACTTCTCCTGGTCCGAGCGCACCTCGATGCCGAATCCGAGAAGCCAGACAGCGAGGCCGATCCACGTGAGGACGTTCGTCTCGGCCCCGCCCACGACCGTGATCGCCGTCCAGGCCGCGATGGCGGTGAGTGACACCCACAGGCCCTGCAGCGTCCAGGTCATCAACAACCGGAGGAAGTCGGTCTTGATCTTGTCGAATCGTCCGTCCTTGCCATCGGCACGGATGCGACGGAAGAGGAAGGTGCCCAGTCGGGCCGCCCATACGCCGATGAGCGCCGCCATCAGCCACGCGATCGCAGGTCGCTCGTCGGCGAGGATCAGCGCGAGCGCCGTCACGCTGAGGTAGGTGAGACTTCCCGTGAGGTCGAAAAAGACCTCGGTGCGGCGGAGCCACGACGGGACGAAGACTGCCCAGTTGACGGCAAATGCGGCGATGACGCACCACACGACGGCCGGAAGTCCGGCCCGATCGACCGAGTCGGCGGCGACCAGCACGGCAACCACGACCGCAACGACCACGGCCCCGACGATTCCGATGAGCGAGGTTCGCATGGGCCCAGTCTGATGCATCCGGCGCACAGGCACCGCACCGAACCGGGCCCGAGCGGCACTTCCGAGTGGCGGTTCTCGCGCGCTGCGAGGTTTTAGCGGTAAATCTCAGAAAGTTTGCATCTGGACCGTCCGGCCCACCCGAAGAGCGGGCGACGAAAGGATCACCCCATGACGCTCTTGCGGCGACTCGCCCTCTTCCTGCTCACGACGAGCCTCTTGCTCGCCGGCCTTGCGCTGGCCCCGACCAACGCTGAGGCCCAGGCCGTCGATGGCTTCCGCCTCGACTACAGCCTGAACCTCGATCGCAGTGCCGGTGCACCCCTCGACGGCGCCACCGTCCCCGCCGGCGCGGACCTCGCCGTCTCGCTGACGACGCCGGCCGATGTGACCGTGTATCACGTGGGCTTCTTCGTCGACGGCTACTTCGCCAAGGTCGAATCTCAGCCGCCGTTCGATCTCGCCGGTACGACAGCGAGCGGCGATGCCGCGCCGAGTCAGTTCGCTGCCGGGGCCCGGCATGTCGTCGCGTACGCCGCCACCGATGCCGGCTTTGTGGAGGTGTCCGCCTACTTCACCGCCAGCGAGCAGGCACCGCCGCCGCCTCCCCCCGCACCATCGATCCTTGAGATCGCCACCACCGCCGGTCTCACCAACCTGATCGACGCGGTCATCGCCGCCAGCGGAGGCGACATCAACTTCGCCGCCGCCGTCGCCGACTGCACCAGCGATCTCACCGTGTTCGC
>JBCCIC010000011.1:0-193979 GCA_039028435.1 Actinomycetota bacterium
CACCCGTGAACGTCGTCGTCGTCGTAAACGCCGACACACCATTCACAAACGCCTCGACCTCAACACCAGCCAACCGCTCCGCACCAAACACACCCGACGCATCACCCGCCTCAATCGTCGCCCCAATCCGCAACACCGGATGCTCGTCGTAGTCGAAGACCATTACGAGCACCGCTCCGCTCGCGGTGCGCTCGTTGCAATCGCGACCACCGCCATCGGGGTCCGCCGGCGACGTGCCCTTGTTGACGATGGTGTCGAGGAAGCTGTACCCGGCGGGTTCATCGACGCACATGATCACCGACGATCCTTGCGGTGCCGTGCCAACCGTTTCATAGGTCGTGCCCTGCACACCCGTCAACGTCGTGGTGGCCTTGGCGACTAGCGACCCGTCGACATACACGGAATAGGTCACACCGGCCAGACGCTCGGCAGCAGACACACCCGAGAAATCACCCGCCTCAATCGTCGCACCGATCCGCAGCTCCGCGTCGCTCGCCGCGTCGGCATCGCTCCCCGTTGTGAAGAACATCACCGCCAAGAGTGCGGCCGCCGTGGACAGCAGCAGTGCTGCTCCCACCTTCGCCAGTCCGTTACCAGGTCGAATCCGTGAGCTCACGGTCATCCCTCTTTTCGCCGTCCGCCGAGATCGACTCCGCCTAATCCCGGCCGTATCCCGAACACGACCGTAGCTCGTCTGTCGGCTGACCTCCAGACGCTGGTCGACATCCGGGTAGGGAGCAATCCCCAGCGGCCGTGGACAGACCCTTTCGCTTAGGCCGGATCGCGATGCGCCACGAGTGCGCCGAGGTCGAGCTCGGACAGCGCCCGGCTCACCTCGTCCACCGTCGTATTGCCTCGTCGGACCAGGATCGGTTCTGCGCCGGTGAGGTCGACCAGCGAGACGGACTGACGTCGTTCAGGCGACACGGCTGGATCCTCGGCGAAGATGGTGGTCAGCCGGTCACCGAAGACCTCGATCATTCGAGTGGCCGTCGTATAGGTGGGGTCACCGCTGAGATTCGCCGAGGCGCCCAGCAGCGCTCGGCCGCCCCGTGCGCGGCACGCCTCCTGGAGTGCGATCAGCGGGTCGTACCGGGTCCAGACGTTGAGGATCGTGGCGTCTTGCACCAGTTGGGTCGGGGCAGCCAGCGGATCGGCCGGATAGATGATCCCGAGCGCGTGGAGGCGGACGTGAAGTTCCGCGACGCGGTCGAGCGGGAACCGAGCGAGCGCGGGGGCGTCGAGATCGATGAAGTCCCCCCAGAATCGCGGGTCCGTGACGAGTGAGAGGGTTTGCGCTCGGGGTCGTTGCTTGAGGCGGAAGATCTCATCGGCGGCATCCGGCCGATCCGCGTCGCCCAGCAGGGCGTACGCGCCGTTGAAGAAGAACCCGACGACACCTCCGACCGCGATGTGGTCTGCCGCCGCCGCAATTGCGCCATGGTCATGGGGTGAGGCTCGATGCACGGCACTCATCGTTCCACACCCGGTGTTGCGGCCGAGTCGAGCGCAACTGGGTCGGACGGCCCATGGGACCTTCGACTCGTTATCCCGGCGTTCACCCGCTTCGTCACCGTGCACCTCATGCTCGACGCCGCACTACCTGTCATCGGAGGTGTACTCCTCATCGTTGCCTGGAGCGCCTTCATCCTCGCCATCTGGTTTGTCGACGTCGAGCGGTTCATGGAACGTGTGCACGCTTGGGAATGGCAGACGACGAAGGCATCCCTCGGTGCGCTGGCCGGTCGAACACGTCTCGCGTTTCGACGCTCAATCATTGCGCTGAGGCCGGCACGATCGTCGACACGCAGGGCCGCACGACGCCCAGGCGCCGCAAGCGCCGCCTGATTCATCGCCGTGCGACTACGGCACGTTCAGGACGGTCTCGCAGAAGCCATCGGTCGCGTCAGTGCCGGTGCCACCATCGCAGCGATCCGCCACGCCGTCACCTCCGAGCAGGACATCGTTTCCGTCGTCGCCGTTGAGCGTGTCGTCGCCCGCGAAGCCCCACAGCACGTCGTTGCCGGGTCCTCCGTTCAGGGTGTCGTTGCCGGGCGGTAGCCCGACGTTGTCGCCGAGCAGGGTGTCATTGCCGGCATCGCCGTTGACGGTGTCGGCACCTTCTTCACCGACGACCACGAAGTCATCGCCCGGTCCGCCGGAAACGGTGTCGTCACCCGGGCCACCCCAGACGAGGTCCCCGTCGTCGCCCCCGGAGAGCGTGTCGACACCGTCATGACCGAGCACCCAGTCGATGCCGGGTCCACCGTCACCCGTGTCGTCACCGCCGTTGCCCAACAACACGTCGTTGCCGGCACCGCCAAACATGATGTCGTTGCCGAGCAGACCCCAGATGACATCGACGTCGGGACCGCCGGTCATCGTGTCGTTTCCATCGTTGCCGACGAAGGTGTTGATGCCGGTCCCACCGGTCATCGTGTCGTCGCCGTCCATCCCCTGCATGATGTCGTTGCCCGCCGCCCCGAAGATCACGTCGTTGCCGGCGAAACCCCAAATCTGATCATTGCCGCCTTCGCCGTACATGGTGTCGAGATCGGCGCCGCCGAGAAGGATGTCGTTGCCCATCCCGCCGAAGATCGTGTCGTTGCCGGCAATCCCCCACAGCACGTCGTCACCGTCCATGCCGCAGATCGTGTCGTTGCCACCCGCGCCCACGATGGTGTCCGCGGCCGGAGTTCCCAGAAACACGTCGTCGCCCCCGGTGCCGGTGATGGCGGTGACACCCAACAGGTTGAGATCGTGGGTCACCGGTAGCCCACCGCACAACGTCGCCGCAGAGGCGGTGAACACGCAGGCCTTGCCATCGAGGACCGCACTCGGCGCGTCGCAGACGTATGCACCGGCGGCGTTCGCTACGGGCCGCCGACAGGTGCCGGTCCCGTCGTCGAAGGAACCAGTTGGGCATCGGGCGGAACTCGGATCGATGACGATTCCCGTGACCGCACCGCACCGGTCGGCGCCCAGACGGTTGAAGCCCGCTTCGCAGAGCACCTTGCTGGCAACCCGGTCGACGTCCAGTCGACAGCGGACCGGATTGGCGACGGGGTCGGGATAGCCGCTCGGGCAGTTTCCATCACCCGGAAGCGGGTTGGCGAAATAGCAACCTGTGGCATCGTCGATCACGCCGGCGATGGTCGGACACACGAATCCCGCGAACTGCGGCGGAGCACCGACAGCCATGCACAAGCCGGCCACGAACTCCGAGCCATCGCACGGCAGCGGGCCCACGGGCGCATACGGCACCAGACACTGATCATTCACGAGTGTCTGGCCGGCTGCGCACGTGAATGGCCCGACCGGCGGCGCGACGGCACGCCCGCACTCACCCGTGCCGAGGAGCTGGGCACCGAAGGCACACTCGTACACCCTCGAGACGACTCGATAACACCCGTCCTGCACCACCCCGACGATCTGCGGACAGGTCGGCGGGCCGACGACGGGGGGATCGCCCTCGAGGTAGCACTGTCCGGCGATCGCCACCAAACCTGCGACGCACGCTGGACCCGGGCCGATCAATCGGTGGCAGTCGTTGTGCACGAAGTCGAAGCCGGCGGCACAGGTGGTGTCCTGGAACGTGGGCACGGGCACGCGGCATTCGACCAACACGCCATTGTTCAGTACCGGAATGGTTGCCGCCGGGCAGTCCCCGAGGATTCTGTCCTCGATCGCGAAGCAGTCGACGGGTGGGTCGGGGGGACAGACCGGCGCCCTGGCGACGACCTGGAGACAGGCATTCGCGAACTCGACTCCGTCGATCGGGCAGTTCAACGCATCCTGGGGGACGACGATGTAGCAACCGGTCGCCGTTGTACCGACCGCTCCGAGCGGGCAGGTCTCCGCCAACTGACGGGCGAACTCGAACCGAGCGCACTCGGGAGTCCCGCCCGGGATGGCGAGAAACGCGTCGGGGCAACCGGCCTGACCGCCAATCACGCAACTCCCGTCGAGCTCCAGTGCACCGGATGCACACGAGTTCGGGTCGCCGCCTTGAGCGGATGCCTCGAGGGCACCGAGCACCACGGTCGATGCGGCGACGAGCAGCGCGACAACGACGGCGACTACCTGCTTCATGACGTTCCTTCCACCGAGAGAGGACAGCATGCCACATCCCTACCGCGTTCAGGATAGTTGGTCCCACCCAGTGTGGCTTGGGCGTCGTCTCTCGCGAATGAGGTGGAGTGCCGGCGAGCCACACCGCGATCGGCAGGTCCAGACGGTCGTTCGCGACCGTTTCGACCCGCCAATCCGGTCGGAGCCGGCGCGACGGGAACAAGATCGCACGCTCCACGTTGGGTCGTCGTGGCGAACGGCCGCACCATGAGGACGGCGTGCCCGGGCGACATCGAATAGTGTCGCCCCGACAGCAGAGGAGGCCCACCATGGGTGTATTCGATTTCATCAAGGACGCAGGTTCCAGGATCCTCAGGGGGAACATGGACGAAAAGTTCGAGGCCGCCCGCGAAGAGGCCGAAGAAGCCAAGGCCGCGGAGACCGAGGCCGACTCGGCCGCCGCCAAGGCACGCGAGGCAGCCCGCGACGCCGCCGTGCGAGCTCGCGCCGCCAGTCGCAAGGCTGCTGCCGCCGCCAAGGAGAAGGCCGGGGAGGCCCGCGAGGTCGCGTCGACCAAGCGCGCCGAGGCCCGCGCCGCCTTCGAGGAGCGCCGAGCCGAGAGCCGCAAGGCCAACGAACTCGAGGACTACGTCAAGGAGCTGGGACTGGGCGACGACATCGACGTTCGATTCGACGACGGCACGGCCTACGTCTCCGGCACGGTCGAGGACCAGGCGACGCTCGAGCGTGTCGTCCTCGCGCTGGGCAACGTCGAGGGTGTGGAGCGAGTCGATGAAGACCTCGACGTCGAGGCCGCGGAAGAGACCGCCGCCCAGATGTACACCGTGAAGTCCGGCGACACGCTGTCGGCGATCGCCCAGCAGTTCTACGGCGACGCGAACCGGTACCCGGAGATCTTCGAGGCCAACCAGCCGATGCTCCTCGATCCGGACAAGATCTACCCCGGCCAGGTTCTGCGCATCCCCTGATCACGACCCCGGTCAAACGCTGTCCACGACCCGGCCGATATCGGCCGGGTCCGTGGGCCGAAACACCACCTGCGATCCGGCCTGGCCGTGGAGGACGAGACCACCCATCTCGGGTTGGGCGATCACGAGCGGATCGTCGTCGGCCCACAGCAGGGCATCGAGGCGGCCGCCGACGTCTCGCTTGATGACCAGGATCCGTCGCGAGGTCATCACGAGCAAGACGGTCGGCTCGGGGCCCACCACGCGACCCCAGCCAACGTCGAGGGCGCGGGCCACTGCCGGCCCGACGAGTTCGCCGGCGCTCGCGACCACCGGCTGTTCATCGGACCCCAGATAGCGGCCCAGCGCCGCCGGAAACTCCACGTATCCGACGATGAACGTGCCTCGCCAACCAGGCGCCAACCGGACCGGCTCGCTACTGTCGGATCCCGTGTGGGGTGGCGAAGCGGACGAGATTCTCCGAACGCGTCTTCTTGAGCGGCTCGCCGACCGTTGGACGGTGCCGCTGACCGTGATCCGAGGTTCTGCAGGCGCGGGTAAGTCCACCCTGCTCCGCCAGGCGCGGGACCAGAACGAGGCGGACCCGCGCGGCATCGAGCTTCACCTCACGCTTCGCGAAGGCGACGCCGATGCCAGCCGGTTGGCGTCGCGGCTGTCGTCCGCTCTCGGTCTGGACGGGCCGAACGCGGCGAGCGACCACCCGGCGCTTGACATCATCGACGAGGTCGCGGCTCGCTCACCTGCCGCCATGTGCCTGCATCTCGACGACGCACATCGCGTGGACGCGTCGTCCACCGGAGGCGAACTGCTTCGCCGACTCGTCGACGAGCGGCCCAGCAACCTGACGTTTGTCGTCGCGACCCGTAACGACCTTCCGATCCCACTCGCCCGCCGAGCGGCGACCGGACAACTCGTGCTGATCGACGGCGACGACGAACTGTTCTTCGACGCCGCTGAGCTCGCGTCGCTCGGGCGCGATCAGGACGACCGCGGTTGGCCGGTGCTCATCGCCCTCGACGCCGCGAACCGTCCCGGGGTGCGCGCGGGCGATTTCCTTCTGGAAGAGGTCGCCTCGGAACTCGATCCAGCCCAGCGCTCGGCCCTCGAGCTGTTGGCCGGGGCGGGTCGGTTACCGACGAGTGTCGTCGAGAGCCGCTTCGGGGACGGCACGGCCCAGGCACTCACGGAGCTCCCCCTGATCGAGCGGGCTGATGATGACCTCCTCGTGGCGCATGACCTGTGGGCCGATGCCATGAGTGGCCGCGTTGCGGATGTGAGCGCGCTCATCGACGTCTTGCTCGCCGACCAGCACTTCGACCGCGCGCTCGGTCTGGCCGGAGAAGAAGCGGACCCGGCGATGACGGAGCGCGTGCTCCTGGCGGCGGCAATTCACCATGCGCCGGCCTTTCCGGCCGACACCGCGCGCCGCTGGCTGGATGCGCTTGACCCCGAGCTTCGCTCGCGCGATGCGGCACAGCTCATCGAGATCGCGGCCGCACTCCGAACGGATGCGGGCGTGCTCGACACTCTCGACGAGCTCGCCCAGCGATGGTCGGCAGCCGACGCACCGCAGGCGCACTTGGCGCTGCTCGCGATCGGTGCGAATCGGGCGTACTCGGCGGGGAGGCTCGATCGGGTGCTGGAGATCCGGGGCGAGCTCGACCAGCTCCAACCGCCCCTGCCCGCCTTCCTCGAGGCCGTCCGTGCCGGCGTCGACGCCGTACTGGCCGATCTGACCGGTCAGGCCGAGGCCGCCATCGAGCATCTGGCAACGGTTGACTTCGACGCGGTGCCACCGCTGCTCGCCGAGCAGCTCGTTCGGCTGCTGGCGACCAACCATGTCGCTTTGGGACGCTCGGCCGAGGTCGTCTCCGTCGTCGAACGCCGGTTGGCTCAGGCACGGTCACAACACATCGCGCTCACGCCACTCGCCCTGCGCTGGTTCTCGGGCGAGCCTGGGCCCATCAGGGCGATCGAAGGCGCCCCGCCCGCGTCGGGTCTGCTGGGCCCGGACCTCGTGATCAACCGGTGCTTCCGGACCCACTTCAGCGCCGCCTACTTCCTCCGTACGATCGATGGCGGCTACGCCGACGACGTCCTCGCGGCCGCGGGTGACATTCCTCGGCTACGAGTGATGGCGTTGATCGCTCGGGCGGCCGCGACGGTCGTGGCCGGTGACGAGCATGCGGCTGCCGCAGCACTGGCGGGAGATCTGGCGGGGTTCGACCTTGGCGATCCGGTGGTGGAGTTGGAGTTGTGGCGCTTCATGGCGATCGCCGCCGTGCTGGTGCCTGGCGCGGTCGATCTCGATGCCGCCGGCGAGTCGGGGCCGACACATCGGCGGATGGCTGAGCTCGTGCGGTTGTTCCTCGACGGGCGCACCACCGGAGCTCAACTCGCCGCAGCGCGATGTCCAACCGCGACCGACCTGACCACGACCTTCCCTCTGCCGTGGACCGTCGAGTTCGTCGTTCGGGCGCGACAGCACGGCGCCGGTTGGGCGACCGATCTCGCCGCGGAGGTTCTCGACGAGGTCGGCGCCGACGCACGCGAAGCGATGATCAGCCTGGCAGCGACGGGCGGAGCGGCGGGCGAGGCCGCGCAAACGCTGCTTGACGAGACCCCGCAGCCGCCGGCCGAGTCACTGCAGGTCCAGGTGCTCGGGCCGTTCCGGTTGCTCCGAGACGGCCGCGAGGTCGACGACCAGCTGCTGCGCCGGGCGAGGGTCCGACAGCTGATCTCGTTGCTCGTCACCACCGACGGCTTACGCCGCGACGACCTGATCGACCGGCTGTGGCCCGATGCCTCACCGACGTCCGGAGCGAAGAACCTTCGCACGAACCTGTCGCATGTTCGTCGAGTGCTCGAGCCGTCGATCACGTCTCGGGCGCCGTCGTACTACGTCCGTGCATCCGGCGATCGGATCCGCCTCGGGGGCACGAGCCTGCGATCGGATCTGGCCGACTTCGAACACCATCTCGGCGAGGCCACCGTCGCCGACGACCTCGGTGATCTGGCGACCGCGCTTGCGGGCTATGAACAGGCCAGCGAGCTGTGGCGCGGCACGCCGTTCACCGACCTCGACGACGTGGAGGGCATGGATGCGATGCGGGCGTCGCTCCAGCGGCGTGCGACCTTTGCGGCCACCCGCGCCGCCGAGATCCGGCTCGCTCGCAACGACCTGATCGAGTCGATGGCGCTCGCGGAGCGGTCGCTCGTAATCTCCCCCTACTCCGAGCCGGCGCACCGCATCCGACTGGCTGCGCTCGTTGCGGGAAGTGATCTCGCCGGTGTCCAGACCGCCATCGATGAGCTCGAGTCGTGTCGTGACGAGGGTCTGATCGCCGTCGACGCCGAAACGACAATGGTCCTGCGACGTGCCCGTGATCTCATCGATCGTTCGGGACACGTGCAGGACCATCGCGCCGGGGTCTGAGCTCAGCCGAGGCTCGGGCTCAGCCCAGAAGGGTGGCGCAGTCCACGATCTCTTCGGTACGGAAGCCGCAGCTGAAGCCGAAGCGCTCGTACTCGCTGCCGAGCGGCGACTCGAAGTAGAGCTCGTCGCAGGACCCAGCATCGCCGCCGGCGCAGGCGTTCCAGAGGGCATCGAGTGCGGCGTCGGTGCCGGGCGCCGGGGTGTCGGGTCCGTTGCCGAGGTCGGTCGTCCCGCCGCTCGTTGAACCGGCGTCGTCGGTCGAGCCGAACTGGGCGGCACAATCCAGCAACAGCTGGCCGAGCACGGCCTCCTGCTCGGCGGTCGGCTCGAGCACGAACTCGCCGTACTGGGCGATGGTGCCGTCGACGACGCACTCGGCTTCAGCTACCGAGTAGCCGCCGAGGCTGACCAGCTGGTCGACCGCCTGGTCCCGGGACGGAGCCGCTGTGCCACCGGTCGTGCCGCTGCTGTCGTCGTCGGTGGTTCCGGTCGTGTCGGCGCCGGTGTCGGTCGAGGTGGTGTCGGTCGACGTCGTGTCATCGGTTGCCGGTTGCGTCGCCGCGCCGGCGGTTCCCGATGCGATCGGCGCCAGCAGCGCCTCGAGGTCGCCCTGCGGGTTGGCGTAGTCCGGCTTCGGCGACGGATCACCCTCCTGGTACGAGGAGAAGATCGGGCAGTCGTCCGGAGGCAGGTTGAAGGTGGCGGTCTCGACCACGGCAGCGGTTCGAGCATCGCGCACCGACACCTCGTAGGTGGCGCCGAAGGTCTGGACCTCCCACTCGATGCCGTCGCTCTCGAAGCCGGGGCAGATCGCGCCGGCGACCTCGGCCGTCCGCTGGAGGCACACGGCCAGCTGTACGCCGCCGAGTTCGCCGATCGGGGTCCGCCAGGCGTCGTTCAGGAAGGTCGTGCGCTCGCTGTAGTCGTTGCCCTCGCCGACGAAGGCGAGCATGTGGGTGACCGGTGTACCCACCTGGTAGCCGGTCGCCGAGGAGACGCCGACACCGTTGCAGACGCTGGAGAAGTCACCGGAGAAGAGGATCTCGCCGGCGGTTTCGGCACCGCCGGAGTTCCCCGTGGCACCCGATGTGGTGCCGCCCGTCGTGCTGTCGCTTCCGCCGCCGCACGCCGCCAGGGTGAGCGCGATCACGCACGTGATCGCGGTCAGGAACTTGCTGTTCATTCGGACCTACCTCTTCCGCTCTATTGGTTGGTCCGAGGAGCTTCCGCTACCCGCGCCAACGAGACGTCAACCAGCCGTGGGATCGCCGATCCAACCGCCCAGATGGTGGGCTTGACGTAGTCTGCGGTGTGGCGTTGGAACGCTCGGCACTCGGCCGGATCTTGGCCGTGGTCACCACGGTGATGGTTCTCGCCGCGATCGTGATCGCTTGGTATGCGATCCAGAGTGGTGGCGACAACGTCCAGGTGAGCTATGTGAGCGAGCAGATCGGCGAATCAGCCGAGCTCGCCGACTGGTGCGACTGGCAGGTCATCGTGGAGATCGAGAACCGCACCGACTTCGACCTGACCCTTGTCCGAGCGCGGGTCATCGTCGAGCGACGGCAACTGACCGCCATCCAGGTCGGCGGGCCCGAGCGTGTGCCGGCCGGCGGTGCGGCGCAGCTCAGCGTCGAGGCTCGCGTGGCGAAGGACGATTCGGGTCGGTGCCCCGCAACCGACGCGATCGACCATGAACTGCTTCGCATCCGACTCTTGTCCGACGGCACCGGCGACACCATCGAACGCTCCCTGAGGTTCTGAACCTCAGCGCTTCGAGGTCAATGTGCTCACGCCCATCACGCCGATGGCCTGCGCGCGGTCCTCGAGTACCGACGCCGGCATTCGGGCACCAGTCGAATCGGCGAGCCTGGTCATCATCTCGAAGTTGCCGGCAACCGCAGCCGCGTCGACCATGAACGCCTCGTCGGTCTCGCCGACGAGTGCCGTGCGCGCGGCCGCAAGCGCATCGTCGTCACGTTCGGCGCACGCCGTCGCGAACTGGAGCAGGGCATCACCGTGCTCGAGACGGGTCTCGCCATCGCCCGCCGCCACCGCCGTCAGGTCGGCGGTCTCACCGGTCTTCGCACTGCTCCAACTGAGCATGCTCGCGTGGGCGGTCGTTCAATAGAAGCACTCGCGCAGCTGGGCGACCCGAGCGGCCACCAACTCCGTCTGGGCACGGGTGAGGCCGTCGGCGCGGCGCATCCAGTCGGGGTGGATCATCTCGGACGGCGGCATGTACTGCGCGTCAGCCATGCGCCAGGTGTTCTCGAGCTCTGCGGGTACGCCCGTGTAGGCCTGGACCACAGCAGCTGTCTCATCGGCGGGCGCGGCCACCGGCACCCAGTTCAACTCGGGCGTCGCCAGTTCGGGGTGCTCCCGCGTGGGCTCGCCGTCGACGGGCGCGGGGAAGTCCGGCACGTCGATGCCGATGTTGCGGCAGAAGTGCATGACCGCTCCGACGGTCGACGCGATGGCGCACAACTCGACGTAGGGCAACTCGCCGAGCTCGTCCATGGCGGCCCGGGCGACGTCGCCGGTGATCGTGCCGGCGTGGCGGCCGATGCGGTACGCCATGTCGTGGGCGATGTCGGGCGCGACCTGTTCGTCGCACCAGTCCTCGGTCGTCGACGGACCCACCCACGGCGGAAGCGGGTCCGCATCGTCGATCGCTCGCTTTACCGTGCCGGCAAGCTCGACACGTTGTGCCGCGGTCCACCACGTGCCGGGCGAGGCGATGTGTTCCCACGCAAGACGATGCGCCTCGGCGAGATCATCACGGATGACCGGATTTCCCATCGCCGCAGTCTGACACGCCGCCGCCTCGCGCGCCTCAGGGAGAAGGGCGCGAGGAGTCACCAGCGCATCGTTGTCACACCCTGGTTGTACTGTCTCGACATGGCCGACAAGATCTGGACCGCAGCCGAACTCGAGAAGCTGACGCCGGCCGAACGGCGAGAGATCTCGCGCGCCGCCGAAGTGACCGATCTGTCAACCGTCGACCCTGAGTTCCTGGAACGCGCTCGCGAATCGGCTCGGCGTCACATGGCCGCAAACGAGCAGACCTCACCCTCGTGAACGACCGGCGGGAGGTACGCGTGAACGCGTCCTTCTTCGAAGACCTCGATCGGGAGCTTCCGTCCGAACGAGGCCCGCTCGGGCAGCCATCGTCAATCGACTTCCGATCGATCGAACTCATGGAGATCGTCGAACGCTTCGCCACCGGCTTCGATTCGATTCCGCGGCTCTTCCAAGGCCGAGACGACTATCGGGTGCTGGTCAAGCACGGCGTCCTTGTGCGAGGAATCGAGACGATCGGCGTTCTCGCGAGTGACGGAGCTGTCGAACTCATCGGCCTCGAACTCGATCTCCGAATGGACTGGGAGTGATCCGAAACCGATCGCAGAGCCCGAGAGGAGAATTGAACTCCTGACCTATTCATTACGAGGTAGCAACCCGACGAGCGCTGTGCCAACGATCTGGACAGCGGCGAACACAGGGATGCGAACGAGCGCAGTGCGACGAGTTATCAGCTGAGATACGAAGCAGAGAGTCAACGGAGTACACGATGACCGAGTCCCGCCAACCCGCAACTACAGATACCCGCCGGCTGCCAGCTGAAGCGAGTGAACTGGCCACAGCATCGCCGAGCGCGACGGATGCACCGAACTGGGCCAAGGAACTGCCTGCGCGCGAAGCCGAGCTGCTCGAGACGGCCAGGCGATCGATGAAGGAGCTGGGAGCGACACAGAGCCTCCAGGTCGGATTCGCTGGGCAGGTGCCCGGACCGTGGTGCTACGGCTGGCTCGGCGAGACGGGCACCGCTGTGTTGGCTATCAACAGTTCGCTGCCGGTCGACGAGGCGGTCAACGCACTCATCGAGGGCATCGGCAGGCATCACGACGTCACGAAAGCGCACTTTGATGCGTTCGTTGCAGCAAACAACCGCGAGGCGACACCCGCGGGTGGCCATCTACAGGCGCAGCTTCAGTCCATTCCCGACCTCGTCTGGACGCGAACACCGGGCCGCTGAATCCACGCAGTCCACCCCAACGAGCCGCTCCCACAATCCAGTCGAGGTTGCTTCCTGCTGCGTTGCTATGGAAGCATTGGGGCGACGAGCAAGCACCATCGCGGGCCGCGCTCGATTGCAGAAGGCAACCGGGTCGGAACGCGCGAAGCTTTAGACTGCAGGTCTGTGCGAATCAGGCCGACTGGCGACGGCGGAGCCGATGCCGTCTTCAGAAGCGCGACCGAGGCGGATGATCGGAGCGAGCTGATCGTCGACCTGTCAGCGGTTACCTTCGTAGTTCCAGGTCTCGTGGTGGCGGTCGGCGCATTGGTCGACGAGGCAGTGCGCCACCGTGCGGAGGTCAAGTTCGTGCCGCCAGCCAGTTCGGCTCCAGCCAGGTATCTCGAACGCATGGACTTCGGGGAGTTCCTGGACCAATGTGCGGTCGAGCACGACCTGCCCGAAGTCGTTCATCACGCGTGGGCAAGTAAGGAGCGTCTCTGCGAACTCACGCGTTTCGACAACGAGCAGAGCGCTAGGCGTATACCCGAGCTCATCTTCAACAAAACCGAGGACAACGATGCGATCCGAGCGGACTTGAGCGAGAACATCTACGGCGCAGTTTGGGAGTTGCTCTCCAACGTGTTCAGTCACGCGGACATTGGGCATGGCTTCATGGCCGCACAGACCTATCCAGGCCGACTTGAGATCTGCGTGTCAGACCGAGGGCGCGGAATCCTTGCTTCGTTTAGGGACCGCGGCGGCGCATATCAACCCGATACGCATGCCGACGCGATCTTGTATGCCGTTCAGGAGCGGACTACCTCCCTGAACACGGAGCGCGGAATCGGTCTCTCAAACCTGATCCGAGACATAGGACGGGCCGCTGGGGCAGTCCAGATCATCAGTGGAAATGCAGCCGTCAACTTCCGTGATGGAATGCCGAAGAGGACTCTGGATGTTTCCTTTGATGGCCGAGGTACTACGGTCTCAATCAAGATTCCGATTGGAGGTGCTGTCCCGTGACCTCTCTTGCCGCCCCAAAGTTCATGACCGGCCGCGAGCACGCACGTGAGGTGTTCGCAGGCGTGCGCCTTACCGCCGGGCAAGTCGTGGCCGTCACCTTCGAGGATCGGGCCCTTCCAACCACGTCGTTCATTGACGAGATGATCCAGATCATTCTCGTTGAGGGCGACGCGGCCCAGCTGAGGTTGGACAACGTGGGGTTGAAGATCTGCGAGCTCGCGAGTGAGTCTGCCGAGTATTTCGAAGTTGCCGACCGTCTTGATTGCCGAACGAGCGCGTAGGGACCCAGCGGTCACAATCCAGCGCCGCCTCCAAACAGCGTTCGCGGGCGGCGTCCGCGCAATCGACGCCGCGCGTTCGACCCGTCCTTCACCGATCGGAGATTCAACAGTCTTCGGGCTGCGTCACCGATCCTGAGCGGCTCGTCGTCCATTCATGAGCTAGTTGCTGGTGCAGTTCTGCAAGCCAGTTCGCTTGCCGCTCAGAGTTGTAGTTTCCGAGGCGGTCCACCACTCCTAGGTCCTCAGCGATGCACATGGCCATCACGAGGTGGAGCGTGTCGGCCAGGGTCCTTAGGTCGGCTCCGTCCGGTATGTCTTCACCGATAGTTTTCGCGTGGACGAGTCGATTGCGGACGTCGCGAGCTACTTCGGCGAATTCTGCGCCGAGATGGTCGGCGAGGGGTGACTTCCATCGGGTTGTGAGAATCCGGCTGGCACGAGCGGACACCTCTGCGATTCGGTCTCGAAACCCGATGTTCGGGTCGCGGGTTGTTCGGCCGTGGTATCCCTCGATTGCGACCGCTGCGGTGATGAACCGAGTTTCCATGAACCGTCCGAGTTCCCACTCGTTGATAAAGAAGCCGTGGAGAGCCCTATCGAGCCTTTGGTGGAGGTCGATCCATGCTTCGAGCAGGTCTCCGAACTCCGCGTCCTCGCCCGGGAGCAGGAACCGGGTCTGATAGAAGTGCCTCTCTTCTGAGGCATCGTCGGTGATCCAGGCCCTCTTCAGCGCGATCCACTCGCGAGCCGTACTCGCGGCAGGCGACGCGACAGCGACATGATCAACTGAGCATGCAACGCCAGCCGCGAAACTGACGAAATCAAGCAGTGGGCGAAACCATCGGTCCATGACGAGCGAGAGCGGTTGTGCTTCATCGAGTTCGACCTCGATGGTGCCAACCTCGCCGAGGACGAACTCGCCCTGACCGAACGGAGGCAGGGCCCGTTCGCTCAGACCGACTCGGACCCGCACAACCGCGCCGTCCAGATGCGCCGACAACGGGTTTGCGCGCTCCCAGCTCAAGGAGTACTCGTCCGGGCTCGGTATGGCTCGTTGGATCCCGCGTTCGTTCCGTAGTGAGACGAGGTTGCCGAGCTCGAGCCGGAGACACTCGACAGGCATCGAACCGGGATCATCAACCGCGGCGAAGAGGGCTCCGTGGGCGCGCACTTTGGTCGCGCCGCTCACCCCCGACTCCAGCTGCTCTAGGCCCGCGGCGGTCGCGTGCTCGAGGGATACCGGACCACGGTCAGTTTCACCCACGACCGTAAACGAGGTTCTGCCTGGTCCAAGAGGCTCGATGTCGTCGGCCAAAGGCATCGGTTCGATGAGTGCTAGCTCGGGATTTCCTCGATCGAAGGTGAGCACGCCAATGACCGCCGCTTTCGGCGCTGCGCCGGCGACCCTCCATCTCCCGTAAATCGGCTGGATGGGCGAACCCGGGGGCACTTGGCTGCTCTTGTTCGCCATGCGCGCCAACCTAGTTCTGGTTGCATTTCACGCCCCTGAAGTTTCGTGGCTCTGGGCCGGCGACGCGAGAGTCAACCAGTCGCGAGTACCGGGCTCCGTCTGCGCAGAAACGCGCAGAACGAAGGCAAGACGTCAGAAGACAATTGAGGTATCCACGAACTCAGGAGCCGGCATGTCAGTACAAATCTTCTATGACCCCGAGGGGTTCGAACTCGACTCCATCGGCAAGAAGACCAAGTCCGGCGACCCCGCAGACGGAGACACCCCCTATGTCCGCCTGCCCGTACGCATGCTCGGCATCGACACCCCAGAAACGAACTACCCCGGAGTCGGCTCGCCCGCAAAGAGCGACGATCGCCTCAAAGAACTCGCCGACTGGATACAACAAGGCCACGCGCCCATAACCGACGACCTCGCAGCCCACCTCCACCCGAGACTCGACACCGGCACAGCAGGCACCCTGCAGAAGAACCACGGCGACCAAGCCAAAGCAGCGTTCAAAACAGCGCTCGACACTCGCATGACCCGCCCGACAGGCACCACGCGGCCGTTCTTCATCAACCTCGCCGACGAGAAATTCGACCACTACGGCCGGATGCTCGCCTACGTCGCACCCTCGTTCTCATCACAAGAGTTCCAAAACACAACACCGCACGACCGCCGCAGCTTCAACCTCCAAATGATCGAGCTCGGCTGGGCCGCAACACTGCTCATCTACCCCAGCCTCCCCAAGTACTCCGATCTCGTACTGACCTACGACGCAGCCAAGAGCGCCATAGAAAACGGACGGGGGGCATGGGCCGACGCCAACACCGTGCTCACCGGCTACGAGTGGCGGATGTGCATCAAACTGCACAAGGCAACGAAGCGCCTCGTCGCCGGCGAGAACCTCAAATCCTGGGAACGCGAAGGCTGGGTGCAGCGCTACTGCTTCGACCTCACCACACGACAAGTCTTCGACCCGCAGGACTACATCAAGGTCCCACCCGAAGCCCGCGGATTCATCTTCCCGAACGACATGAGAAGAGCCGTCGGAGACCTCAACCTAACACCCGGCGACTAACGAAACGTCGCACTTGCAGTTCCAAGGGCGCGCCTAGCCGGACCTGTTCCATCGCGCCCCGCCGAGACTCGCTCTTGCCGCGATTTGGCCCCAAGGACGTCACCGGGGTCGCTCGCCAAGCTCACCAGAACCCGGGGTCCAAGGCGTCCGAACTGCCGATCTGTTGCACATCCCCGTCCCACCCAAAACGCGGCAGGCAACCACCAAACTCGCTTCCCACGGGCGTACGGATTGCAGCAAGAAGAAGTGAGGCTTCGCCCCCCGCCGCAAACCGTCCTGGGGGGGGGGGCAAAACCCGACGCGCTCCCCGACGATCTCCGTCCCCGAATCCGACTCTCGATCAGGGGCTCGTCGAGGCCAGCACCACCCGAACCACCCTGAGTGGTCGAGTCGGCCACGAAGCGCCACGTTTCGTGGCAGATTCCGTAACCCGTACACGTTTCGAGCGACCTAGCGAGGATGTAAGCGGGTCTGCGCCGTTCGGAAGGTCTGGTTTCTCCATCGTGTGCTGCGCGAGGCGGATGTGTGTGCCGGGGAGACCGTTTCGAACGGTCTGGTATTTAGGTCCGTATTGTCCAGTACCGGTAGGAGGCCGCTGAGGCACGGCGGGGTTAGACGAGCATTCACGGTTGGGAAGGTCTGGTCCCGAGGGTGCCTTCACATCGACGTCGACATTCCTCATCAACCCGGGGCCTCGTGGTCAGTCCTAACTCGCGAGTACGCCGTTAGTCGTCTCGTCCCAACGGGTGTCGGCCAAGTCCGCGAGCGTCATGCCGGTCCCAGCAAGATTCGCGCCCCTTAGGTCGGCTCCCGAGAGGCTCGCGTCGGTCAAGTCGGCCGCCAAGTAGTTGCCAGGAGCGTCGAAGTCCTCAAGCTGCACGCCATCGACGATCTCGTGTCCCAACAGCAACTGTTCAGGGAGGAAGCCCTCGGGTAGAGCGTTCGCGCTTCCAGCGAGGTCTGCACCAGAGAGGCTCGCCCCGATGAGGTTGGCACCTGTGAGGTCTGCGCCCGTAAGCACGGCCCCATCGAGCGTAGCTTGTGTGAAGTTGGCTTCTCGAAGTCTGGCTCCGGTCAGATCTGCCCAAGTGAAGTCAACCTCCATCAGATTCGCGCGACTGAGGTTGACGCTGGTCAGATTTAGGCGGTGTCTTGGCGGCCGTTCACGATGGGTATCGGGTGGCAGGAAAAAGGCGGAGCGAGGGCCGTCAAGATGAGCGCGAGTGAGCGTCGCCCTAAGGAGATTGGCCCCATGCAAGTTCGCTAGCGCTAGGTTCGCGCCGGAGAGATCGGCGCCCGCAAGGCCGGCGCCTACCAGATCGGCGTAGAAGAGGTTTGCCAAAGCTAGATCGGCCTTCCAGAGCGAGGCGTTGCTGAGGTTTGCAAAGCTGAGATCGGCTTGACGCAGGCTCGCCTCGTTGAGCGAGGCGTCAACGAGGTTGGCCTGTTTCAGATTCGCTCCCTGAAGGTCCGCACCGCTCAGGATGGCGCCGGTCAGATTCGCTCCACTGAGGTCCGCTCCGCGAAGATTTGCACCGCTGAGGTTGGTGCCTGTGAGGTCCCGACCGGTTAGCACGATGCCCGCCAGGTCTTGACCTGCCAGAACGATGCCGGTGAGGTCGTCCTTCACGATCAGAGCCGCTATTAGCTCGGACCGCTGAGCACGCTCGAGCCTGTCCTCTTCGCGCTGATCTTCCAGAGCGAAGATGGTGCCGCCGATGACGGCACCAACGATAAGGGCGAGGAAGACCTCCCACCAGCGTTGCTTAATCCTCGGCCCGTTCGAGCTGCGAAGGTTGGCTGGGCGCAGCGACACAAGAGCGAGGGCGACGAGGCCCACGATGCCGACGAGGACCGCTGCGATCATTCTCCGAACCACCAACGACGGAGACGAGCCATCAGATCGACTTGTCCGTCTATGGAGCGATCGGCGTGACGAGCTGTAGCTGGCTTGCGAGCGAGAGTATCCGCACGATCCACCGACTGACTCTCAATCGTGCGAAGTGCTTGCTCCAGACTCAAGATCGTTCGGTCTCTTTCTCGAGCGGTCGCCTCCGCTGCTGCGGCTCGCGCCTCGGCCGCGTTGAAGCGCTCTTGCGCTTCGGCGAGTCTGCTCTGCAGCGCCTTGACTTCGCCCGCACGATTCTCCTTAACTTCCGTCACGTCACCGCACCGCAGGACGCCACAGAGGCGTGCTCTCACGGATGAAACTCTGGACATCAAACCCTCATCAGACGTACTTGGTGACGCTACCCGACTGATCGCTTACAGGTCCGCAAGTGACCAGACGGCGACCCGCCGGCTCACCAAATATGTGCTGCGACTGGCTCATGAAAGAGACGGCACGGCTTTCACTCTCACGATGATCCGTCCAACCCAGGGCAATATGGATCCTTTCTGGACTTTTCAAGAGCCTTGTTGGGGCGCTTCCGGGGCCAAAGAGTTGAGGCATTTTGGCAGATTCAGGCCCTACCCGATTCGCGCCTCATAGGCACCAAGAACTAGTCAAAATCTAGGCATTCCCGCACGGTTGCAAGGATTCTTACCTGATTCTATGGGCCCCTCTGCCTCTGATCCCGTGGACCGAGGTCATTTCGACCAGTAGCGCGTTATCAGGCCATGTCGCCTAGATGGGGTCAACAGCCATCACATTTCGCCGAGGACGGAACCATTGAACCAGGTTGCTGAGAGTCGCTAGAACGATCAGTGCCCCCCGCCGGCGACTACCTAAGCGGGGGGCGACGCGAATCCCTCTGGAAAGGCACTCACGTGTTAGAGACGCTAGCCGAACTAGCCACCCTTGGAAGCCTCGGACTCCTCATCTGGCAAGCCGCCCGGGAGGCGACGACACGGAATATCCGCTGTGGGCACGCACCCGAGAAGCCATGCGCTCGCGACGACCGCGATCAATGAAGATGTGGCTTGAATCCGACGCCCGACGTCACCCATGGCGACGATGGCCGAGTGGATCGGCACCACCATGGGCTTCGGAGAGCACAGCTACTCCCTGGGCCCGAGGATGAGACCAAGCGCCCAACAGCCATAGACGAATGAGACGAGCACGACGGCGATGCCCGTACGCATGTGATCTTGACCGATGGTGTAGCCAATCCCCAGACCGCCGACCGCGATCGTGAGCGCCGCGTTGCCAATCGTGACAAGCGGTGAGTCCGGCTTCCGCGCAGTCACTCAACCCGCTTCGCCGAGAGCTGCAGGGCCACCGGGATCGCAGCACTCACACCCAGCGCAACAACCGACCCCACGACGCCCGCAGACCCGCCAACGATGACCAGGCTCAAGATCGCCGCTAGCAGGAGCAGTAGCGCAGCGGCAAGCGCCATGGCCTCGCTCGAATGCGTCACGATACTTGCGCGCCGTGACCGACTGACTGGTGTCGGCGAAGTCGGCTCGCCAAGTCCGGCGCGAGCGGTCCCAGCCCGCGGACTAGTGCCCCGCCCGAGCGCGTTCGATGGATAGCGCAATTCGAAGGCGCCGTGGTCTACTCCGATGGGCTCAGACCTCGACCCTGGAGGGCGCGAATCGTGATGGAGCCGACGCAGAGACGCGAGCGCTTGGGTAGCCGACGGCCGTCTCGCAGGATCGTTGCTCAACATGCGCAGAACCTCAAGCTCGAGTTCGGTCGGGCTATCACTTCGTCCGATTGGCCTCGGAGGCTCGCCCGCAAGACGCAGTTTGAGCTCCTCCGCGGTGTCCCGTCCAGGTGCTGCAAACGGAGGGTGACCTGCTAGTGCGGTGTAGAGCGTCGCGCCGAGCGAATAGAGATCGGATTGCGGGCCATGCATCGCCTCGGCAAGAACTTCTGGGGACGCGTAGTGCATAGAGGCCCGGCCTCCCACTGCCGCTCCAGAACCGGGCACCGACGCGATCCCAAAGTCAATCAGGACCGGGCTCCCATAATGACTAAATAGGATGTTCTCGGGGCCTACGTCGCGGTGGATGATCCCGTTGGAATGGGCGCTTTCCAATGCTCCCAGCATTCGGAGTGCTAGATCTAGCACCTCGTCGGCAGGGAGACGCACGAAGGCCGTACGCTGAATCCGTTCTGCGAGGCTGCCCTCAAGAAGCTCCATGGATATGAAGGGATGGCCCTCATTGGTCACGCCGCTGTCGTAGATCGTCACGATGTTCGGATGCTCCGAAACCTGTCCGAGGGCACGCATCTCAGCGAAGAAGCGCTCCAGATTGACCTGACGACCACCGGTGGCGTAGAGAACCTTGACTGCGACGAGTCGATCTAAGGGACCTTGGTAAGCGCTGTAGACAGCGGACGAAGCACCCTCCGCTATGAGGCTGAAATCTGAATAGCGATCGATGGAGACTTGGGTCACGTCGTTCCCCCGTCCACTGACGTGTTCGATGTTCCGAGCTGCGTAGCTAGAACTCCGATCATGTTCGCTCGATGCGGAGACTCACTACGAGCTGAAGCTGCTTGTGTCCTTGGATGCTCACCCCGCCTCAGCTTAGACGTAGGGGATGCAGCGTTGAGCAGGCGGCCACACCAGTGCGCCGTGATCGAGTCGGCCATGCTGTATCTGCGTTGACACCCGCGAATGAGCGGAGCGCACACGACCGTCGATCTAGAGTCGATTCGTGGCCTCCCCCAGCGCCGGACACATCGACCATGAAGCAATCGTCCGAAAGGCATGCCTGCTCCAGAGCGAGTCGCCCTGGTGCGAGTTCAAACGAAACAACCACGACCCGGAGGCGATTGGCGAGCCCTCAGGCATCGCGGTACATCAAGGAAGCGTTGAAAGACGAGCAGATTGCGCTGCACGACCCCGCCGCTTCGCTGAAGCACCGCAGCTACGTTCCCTTCTGGGCAGCTGACTCATATGTTTGACAGTTCGCTCGAACGTGTGTTCGCGAGGAGCGGCGTCCCCTGTTGTTAAGCCGATTTGACTCTTTGCAGGCTGTTTGACAGTAACTGTCAAAACCGCCACTAGTTGAAGACCTAGCGCCTGCTCCCTCCCACGGTTTCGCTGGGTATGCGGCTGGACGGTTGGCTAGCGCGCACACTGCAGGATGCGTATGCGATTCCGTGCGATCGCGCTCGTAGCTGCATGCGGACGAAGCCGGCCCTGCCGAACTGTACTGAGGCCACCAACCGCGTCTAACCCCCGGCGGACGCACGTGGAACTGTGTCGCAACCGAACGCCCAACAGAAAGAAGGGAACTGTGACACACCGAACTGAGGCCGTTGAGGCATACGGGCTGAAGGGCACGATTCGCGCCGGGCAGTTCGTTCCAGAGGACGACGGCCTGGGGCGACCACTTGCAGAGATGATCGAGTCCGCAGAGCGCGAAGGTTGGGTCTACTCGAGCACCGCCCTAGAAGAGTACGAACGCAGTGGGATCGTGCGACTCGCTGGCAGCGACGGGCCCGCAATGATGATGTTCTACCGCTAGCGGATCCGGCGGTCGCCTCGCACAGGCGCTGTTCGAGAAAATCGCCAACCGCGAGCTAACGCCGTGTGCGGTTCGGCGCGTGACCTGCGGCGCGCACATGCCAGTAGATCGATGATGGCTTCACGCCTGTGTCGGCCTCGATGCGTTCAAGCTGACAGCCGTCGAGGTACATCGCAACCGCGGATTCGTTCCACGTCCGCTGTTGCCGGCTCGGCTTAACGTTGCTCCGCCGAAGCGCTGAGTAAATCGTGCCGACCCCAACCCCGAAGTCCTCTGCGATGTCGCGGGTTGGCCTGCCACCTTGGTAGCTCGCGACGATCGCGGCTTCGAGGTCACTTGCAATCCTCGGCACGAGCCCGATCCGCTACGTCAGGCTCGCGGGCGTGACCCTCTTGGATGGCCAGGTCCGAAGCGCAATAGCCCAGATCCCGATGCCGAACACCGCCCGCGGGCCTGTCAGTATCGCGCCGATCCCGGCGAGCCAATCCGCGACGGCGGTCCCGATAATCGCCCCGGCTGCGGCAAGGAGCAGGAAGGTCACCACATGTCGCATGGTGATCGCCGCTGGTCCCCGCATGCCAGCCACAGTACGTCCAGGGGTCTGGGCGGCGAGAACTCGCTCGATGAAGAGGCGTTAGCACGGAGTTATGACTCGTCGCCAAGCTCCAGAGACCGGGGCGGACTTGCACAAACCAACCGCAGGCTGATGAGCGTGTAATCGCCGACCGTTTTGGTCGGCGGTCGTTCAAGGCGAAGGCGGCACAACTAGATGGGAGACGTGATGACCTACCAACCCATGCAAGACCTGAGAACGTTGGCTCAGCTGATCGACAATGCCCTGGCGTTCTTCGATCAGTTCACCGACACGTCCGATCCGCACTATGCGATCTCGACGTACCGACCAGACCTCCGGCTTGCGAGGAGGGTTGTAGCTCGAGCGACTGACCTCGATATCGCGGGCAGCGACAGCACGCGGGCCGTGCTACCGCTGCTGCTAGGGCTTGGGTACAACGAGTACCTTCCGGCGCACCTACGCAATGTGGAGTACACGATCGCTCTGCGCCTGAACGAGAATCCAGATAGCGAGCAGTGGCGACAAGCATGGACACACATCGGCGGGATCTTGAACGGCCTGCTGGATGTCCTCGACCGCTGCTACGCCGATCTCACCTGACCGTGGCTGTCGAGGAGGCCGCTCGCGCCCGCATGTGAGGCGCGCAACGGCTCAACGATGCGAGTGTCATTGCTGCTGCTCCTGGATCAGCGCCCTCAGATGTCGCCGAGTTCGGTACCGCGCATCCTGGACGGCACGGGTGTCGGCGGCGGCTTCGGTTGAAGCGCGATCGCGCCCAGCCGCGACACGTGTCCGATGTTCGCTTCGTTGATCGCCTCGAGGTGAGCGACCTGGCCACGCAACGCAGCGATCTCGCCGGTCAACGCCGAAGCTCGGCGCCGGGGCGAGTCCGTTGGCTACGCTTGGAATACGGCGGTTGCGGTGGACACGGGGAGCCGGTCGACGAGGTCGGGCAGGCTGTGGTCGATGATGCGACGGCGTCGAGGTTCCGCAAACATGAGTCTCTAAATCCGACCTCAGATGACGGAAGGACGCAGGCCGAGTCGCCCAAGAAACGCGTTCGCCTCTGCCTGCGTGCGCAAATACCGCGTGACCTCGCTGCGGCCCTCCTCAGTCAGCCAGTAGCAGCGCGGTGGTCGACCTCGGCCCGATGGCTCGACAGCGCGGTAGTCGACCCAGCCTTCGCCGATGAGCGCAAATAGATGCACCTTTACGGTCCGTTCGTTGAGGCCAGTAGCGTCAACGATGTCCGAGGCTGTGACTGGGCGCTTTGGCGTGCTGTCGACGAGCGAGTTCAGCAACGTCCATAGCTTCACGATGCGACGACCCTTTCAGGAAAGTGTGGGAAGGCCAGTAACCGGATCCCAAGCGAGATAGCGGTAGCCCCAAGTGCAACGTCTGCAGCGGAACCCAGCCAGACGAACCCGAGGATCGGGCCGCTCACACCGTGAGCAACCATCAGGACGTCCCCGAGTCCGAGTATGCATGCGCCTGCGCCGATCACCCGCCAACCTGGCTGACGTCCGAGAGCTACGACAAGGATTCCGAGCAGAGCGATCGCGCCTCCTGCGGTGAGAAGCACACCGACGGTAACGCTGGCAGGCCAGTCGGCTTGCTGAGGTTCCACGAACGCCGTCCCGAAGTAGACCGCTATTCCGGCACACAAAGCGACGGATCGCAATCGACTTGGGCGCCGACTGAACAACACGACAAGCAGACCGGCGACGACTCCGGCGGTCGCGTGCCGGATGCCCTGCCCATCGAGCGTTTCCAGTGCGTATACGAAGGCCACTGTTACTCCGTAGAGCGCCAAGCGGCCCGGGCTAGCGACCAGCGCGCCGCGAAGACGGTCGAGCGCTTCGCGTGTGTCTGCCGGGACTTCGTTCCGGAGGCGAGAGCCGTCAGGGGTGATTGATAGGGCCAGCCGAAAGAGAACTTGCGTCAGGAACCGCTCGACGCGTGGATTCTCGATCACGTCGAGGAACGCTCTCCTCACCAGCGCCTTTATGACAGCCACCATTCGCGTAAATTAGTGGAGCCATCGTGACCGGTCAAGCACGACACAGGGAACGGCAGCATCACGCTCAGAACCGCCGGTTGGATCGCGCTTGGGGTCGGCGGCTAGACACGGTCGCTGCGCCTCCGAGGCGGGGCACGTGTCCGATATTGGTTCGTTCATCGCCTCGAGGTGAGCGGCTTGACCTCGTGGCGCTGCGAGCTCGACGCCGGACGTGTACGGCAGCTGAGCGTGGAACACGGCGGTGGATGTGGATACAGGGAGTCGGTCGATGACCTCAGGCAGGGTGTCGCCATCGACGGCCGCCCCTTGGGTTGGCACGAAGGTGTACTCGATGGAGCGGGGATGCGCGTTACTTCTGTTGCAGGGGGGATTTGAAGATCGTTGGCGTCCTGATGACGCCACCAGTTCCAGCTGATATCGCAAACAAGCCCGAGCATTGTGCCCGCGTCCGTCATCGATGCGAAGGCGCCTCCGTCCTGTGGCAGCAGCCCGCCAGTGAACTGGGCCACGGCCGAGGCCACACCACCCAGTCCGTGTTGTGATCTGCGAGGCTGCTTAGGTCACGCTTGATGGCCACGTGTGCGGCTGCGAGGTCGGTGTCTGCTTGGTGTGGGGAGAAGAACGTCGGCCGGCATGCTTCTGGCGTTGTGTCGTTATCGGCTATCGCTCGGGCGGCGCAGTGTTCGGAGCGGCAAGGGTCCGTATGTGTTCTAGCACTGTGTCTCGGAAGGCGACAGGGCTGCCGCGGCGGCAGTGGATAGGAGCGAGACATGGGACATCGCGGCGTCCCATGGCCCCGCCGTGCGCAGGAGCTCATCGAGCTTGTGAGCATCGCGGTAGCAGGCTTCCGAGAGCGGGCGTCTAGCCTTGTTCGCTGGGGCTTTCAGCTCGTGGGGTGCAGCCTCGGCTGAAAAGTTGAGGTGTGGAGGTTGGTACGTCGCTTGCCGTCCGGTTGGCCAACCCCAAGCGCATCGAGGCCGACACGGGCGTGAAGCGATCGTCGATCTATTGGCACGTGCGCACTGCTGGCCACGTACCGAATCGCACACGGCACTAGCTAAGACACGGATCGCTTGAGTCGCGCCGATCATCTGCGGGCTTGGCGTTTCGGAAGGTCTAGTTCGGCGAGAGCCGGACGCGCACCGAGGATGCTCATGCAATCCGTTGACGACGCACCCTCAGGTGCGTCGATGCCACATGAAATCTCTGAATGCCGAACTCAGTTGACGGAAGGACGCAAGCCGAGGCGCCCAAGAAACGCGTTCGACTCTGCCGGCGTCCACAAATGCAGCGTTACCTCGCTTCGGCCCGCGTCAGTCAGCCAATCGCAGCGCGGGTGACAAACCTCGGCCCGATGGTCATCGGTCAAGGACTCAGCGACACGGACCGGCGCAAGCGGGACTTCAGGTGCGGCACCTAGTGCCGCACTGCGGGGCCTCGAGCTACGCGACCTTGGAGCAGAAGTCACGATGTGTCTGCGGGTAGGAATGATCGAGGCAGCAGCAGTTGCAGGTTTGATGGCCTCGCGTCTCAACCGGCTCGATAGGCCACCGATCTTGCGGACTTCTAGCGCGCCGCCCGATCGATGTTGAGCGTCAAGACCTAGACCAACCCGGTGGCAGATTTGATCCGAGTTGTTCGGCCGCTCGGATAGATGAGCTTGGTTCCCACCGGCCACCTCGTTGTGTGGTCAGACACAGCCAGGTCGAGGTTCGCACCGGCAAGAAGCGCACCCCGGAGATCAGCCCCCGTCAAATCAGCCGAGCTGAGGTCAGCGTTTCGCAGGTCTGCACCACGCAGGACTGCACCGGTCAAGTCAGCGTGCGTGAGACCAGCTCCCGAGAGGTTCGCCTCGACGAGTTGCACTCCGCCAAGCAAGGCATGATCGAGCTTGCGGCCCGCCAGGTGACGTCGTGCGAGATCCATCCCCTGAAGATCGAGCCCACTCAGCCAAGGGCTGGTGTTCAGCAGATGTTCTTTCGCGCGCCACTGTTCTTCATCCCGAGCCGTCCTTTCGGAATCCATGGCGATCGATAGCTGCGCGTAAGCCAGGAAGCAGCCGACCAGGCTGCTGAACGTAACCCCGGCTCCCACGGTACCGACGGCACTGGCGAGGGGCTCGTTGTCTATCTGGAGGGCGAAAACTATGAGAAGCACTCCGACGGCTATCAGGAACAATGCAACGAGACCAAGATCGCGACGTACGCGACGCAGCCGGGTCGCATCGGCGGAATCGGTCGACCTATGCAATTACGAGGCGGTTCAGCACGGACCTGCGCTCGGCTGCGGCGCGGAAATGTGCAACATGTTCTTCCCGGAAACCGACGAGTGTCAGCGACGCCGCATCTCCGAGCTCCAACAATCGCTTGACAAGCTCGTCGAGGAAAGAAGCAGCAGCAGACTCGACTAGGCGACCGTCGAGAATGAAGGCGACTGATTCAGTGTCACGTACCGCGCTCTGCTCAAGAAACGAAGCGACTCGAGGCCGCCCACCCGTAATCGCCGGTGCGATCAGTTTCATCGTACCGACAGGCTTCCTGGGCTGAGAGAGCGTTGCTGGCTCCACGGACTACCTCCATGTCGCGCAGTACACATCTTACTCGTGCAACAGCCGCGTCGTCAGGCATTCGGAATCTTCGCAACTACACACGTTCCTGGAAAGTAGTGGTCAGACAGCGTGGGTCGTAGATCGCTGTCGCCTGAGATACGCAGCCGACCGCGTCCACTCGCGAGCATCAGAGATGCATCGCGGAGTTCACGGATCCTGGTACTGAGGATGTGCAGACCAAGGCCGCGACCAGGATCAGAGGTTGCAGTGCTCTCAACCGCCACCCTCATGGCCTCATCATCACTCAACAGGCCGAATCGACCGCGCAGCGAGCCAACGAACCCTATTCCGGGATCGGCGACCGCGACGAAGATCGTCGGGCGCCCCTTGTAGTTCGTCACTTGTGCTGCCATAACCCCAAGCCCCGTCTTCGCGTGCTCAGCGACGTTGGACAACAATTCGAGACAGGGGCCGTCGAGCGCAAAACGAACGAGCGGATCACTGATCGCCGCACGCCGAAGACATCCGGCGAGCTGCCTGGCGATTTCTTCCTCGTTTCGGGCCCAACCATGTTGATTCAGCCCTGCAGCATCGAACAGAGTGAGGGGAAGTAGGGGCTCTGACGATTGCAGTCGAGGCCCCTCAGCGCTAGCTACTCGGCTCGTGTACGACCGTCGCCGTCCGTTCTCGGTGAACGCCGTTGTCTCGCCTGTCAGCAACGCAGAGAGCCCGAGAACCTCACAGAAGTCACGAACCTTCGTCGAGCTGGGGGCAAGATATTGGACGTTTGAACCTTGCTCAATGCGGCGGAGGCACTGCGCGGCAATCGCAACCAGGCTTACCGCGTCCACGAAGCGGACATCACGCAGATCCAAATAGGCAGAACCGTCGTCATTCACAAAGAGGCGGGAAAATGTCCGGTCAAGAGCCTCCCAGTGGAGAGAACTGCGATCAGACACCCGTGAAGTATCGCAAGCCAGGAACCCTTCGGCGCGCACCAATGATGTGAGTCCGTTCGTCGAGCCGATGAGGCTGGTGCCCGGTCGCGGACTAGCGGCGCGGCCCAAAAGAAGCGCGCCCGTTCTGATGGTCGAGCAGTTGCGGACCACGAGGTCCTGTGTTGAGCTTGAGGTTTGAAAGAGCACCTCATGGGACGCGATGGTGCCTTGAAGTGAGACGCCATGGGTGAACTGACCGAAGCAGACCTACTCGACGATCTGGACGAGTTCACCCAGGAGGTGGCTTCGTCGCAGGCAGCCGGTCTAATCAGTGCGGAGCAAGCGACCCAGTTGCACGATGCCGCCGCCCTATTGCGACCAACACCTCCTTCGCGTTGGATGCATCCATCGATCGTCTTGCTCGTGATGGTGGCTACCGGGGTACTAACCAGGGTCTTGGCGCCCCTCCGGGCTCCAGCGGCTGCGCTACTCGTCCTCGTTGTATTACTTCTCAGCGGCGCCGCCCTTCGAGCAGTCGGAGTTGGGAAGCTGCCGACAGTATCCATGATCCTGGCGTCCACGCGTTTGGTGGGCTTCAGTGCCCTCGGTGTCATTGCGGGATGGGTTCTGGCCCTACAGATCTCACGGGTCAATGGTTGGCTTGCCACACGCGACTTCGATGCACCAGGGCTACACCCTTTGTCACCGTTGCTCTTGGGTGGGATCGTCGCGGCCATCGGGAGGGGTGCGACATCTAGCCCGATGCTTCGGACGGCTAGCTGGCTTGCGCGTCGTGTCCGTTCGTTGATCATCATCGCGCTTGAGCGCTGGCATGGTGCGCCGACCGACCAGCGGAACAAGCCACGTGAGTGATCCGACGGAGCCCGGCCCAGATGACGGCCAGGGTGCCTTCGACCGCCACGCTGACGAATTGAAGCGACTCGCCGAGCACTACCGGCCGTACTTCGAGGCGCGTGATGCCAGGCAGAACGAAGTCAACTCGACCCGCACCATCGGCATGTTGCTCGTCACCTTCGGAACGATTCTTGCGCTCACCGATGCGTCCGAGCTCGGCAACCGAGCGGTGTCCGTGGGCATCTTCGTTCTCGGCGCCATCGCAACCCTGATCGGGATGGTGCTCGCCATCTATGCACATCGGATCTAGGACAAAGCTCACGGCCATATCCGAACGGTGCCGCAACCGCCCCGGTTCGAGACGGCATCTTCGCCCCGCGCCAGGCACCTCAGCGCCGGGTGTTTCCGCCGAGCCGCGCTTCCTGGGCGGAACGCTGCCGAAGGCGTTTCGGTGAGCGCACCGAGCGCTGTCGATGCAGTCGTCGGGTAGGAGTAGTCGGCGACCTAGTTCTGCCTGTCGGTGGTGCCGCCGGCGACGAGATACACGCCACCGGGGCTGTAATGCGATCCTCGGAACCCGACACCGCGGTGCGTGTGGTGAGCTCCGCAGCACGGACAGACCCCGGCTACAAGCCCGTGTGCGGCCGCTGCGACCGGCATCGTGGGACATCCTGTGGCGGCCGCGTGCGCAGCCTCGGCGGCTGTAACCCGGGTCGATGTCGTGCCTCGCCGAGCCTTGTCGATCGCAACGAGTTCCGGAGCGAGGTCGACTCCCTTTCCGCCCCATCGGGACACTGTCATCGGTCTTCCTCGTCGAGCCGGTCAGCTTCTCGTCGGAGCGCATCGCGTCGGCGCGCGAGCATCTGGGAGCGCGCGAGCTCGGCGAGTTCCGCGTCGATCTCGTCAGCGAGCTGCCTCTTCCTTTCGGCCGCCGCTTGTCGTTCGGCCCGTTCGAGCTCAGCGGCTTCACGTTCGGCTTCTGCTTGCGCCCTTTCGCGTTCGCGGCGGTCGTCCTCGCGCTGCCTCGGAGAGTCGAAGGAGCCGACCAGCTGTTCCGCCACCCGCGAAGCGACATCCAGGGAGCTTTCCGCTCGTGCGGTCGTCTGCCGCTCCGCCTCCTCGTCAAGACGTCGAAACCTCGCCACGGCCCGCGCCGAAGCCTTCCCCTCTCTACGTTCGCGGAGCTCGCGGGACCCTAGCCCAGTTCTTCGGCGGCCCGAGAGGCGCCCTCTGAGCCCGGTCGAGGCCAACCCAGATCGTGGCGTGCGGCGCCACCGCGTCAGCCATCGACGGAAACCCTCGCAGACCGAGCTCAACCACCGTCAGGACAGCGGCACCGATGACCTCAACGGCATGTTCGACCGAGAGCCGATCCCTCCAGTAGTATCGGTACCCGTCTGAATCCCGCTTGTCGAACGCGTTCGGCGCGGCCTCGACAAGCGCCCAATCGGTCACGGACGCGAAATCCCACGTCGACTCATCTAGCCCGTTCAGAACTACCTGCTCGGCAGCCAGCGCAGGATTGAAGCCCTCGGGAGCGATCGCGCCGCCCCTCGACGCAGCCTCAAGCAACCACGCTCGCCGCGTGACGCACAGATCAAGAAGAGATGGATCGCTCAACTTCATGTCGCCCACATCGCCAGCACCCACGAGCGAGCAACCTCGATCGGATCGACCGCCCACTCGAGCGCGAGATCGGCCAGTGGCCGATCTCGGTGAAGGTGGGCGTCTGCGTGAGCGGTCAGCGCCATGCGGAACGCGTAGTCACCGAGGGTCGAGGACTCACCAATCGATACCACCCGGCTAGCGAGCTTCAACATGGCAATCGACTCATCGACGCAACAGATCGACGGAACAGAATTGATCGAACTCATTGCACCACCTCCGGTGCCTGACGCACCGATGCCGCAGCTTGCGCCGAAGTCGCCGCGCTGAGCCTCATGCTCCATGACCAAGCCGACCCGAACGGGTCGGTGCGGTAGCACCAACCGCTGCCGCTGAACGGGTGAAGGCGACACACACCGGATTGTCTCAATGTCTCACGATGTCTCAGTGAGGTCTCATGAGACATGGCAACGCATGTGGCTCTGAGTGTCTCACCCCCTCCCCCTTTAGGGAGGGGTGAGACAAGAGACAGCGGGGCGGCGATGCGGGAGGCCGGGTGAGTCACCCTCATGGGGTCTCACCCTTGACTGCATAGCGGCCCTTCCCAAGGCTCTCGACGAGGTCGCGTTCCAGTAGGCGCTTGCGGCGGCGATGGAAGGTCGCCCGTGAGCACTTGCACTGCTCCTCCCACCTACCACTCTGAGCGGCCCCACCCAGACGACGTAGCGCCGCGAGCACCTCCATTTCTTCGAGATCTTGATCCACCTCGCAATCGGTGGATCGGTCGGTACGGCGCAGAACAACGCGCATCGAACTCTCTGCTGCCTCGAGTTCCAAGCTGATAGGCGGTGCCTCTGCCATGTCCTTCTGCGCTTCGGTATGTAGCTGCAGGCCGCGGGACCGGCTGCTGCGCAACTGAAGGACCGTGTCCGCAGCTGCAACGAGCGCATTCGATCCACGCATGCCTTTCCGGACGTCCTTCCCGGAATGGTGAACGACGAGGACGGTCGTATGTCCCGAACCGGCTTGCCGGATGGCGTCAATCGCGTCGATTGCGCAACCCATGTCGCGTGATGAGGACTCGTCCAACCCAACGATCGAACGAGCGAGAGTGTCGACTACGACCAGTCGCGGGCGATTCTCCGCGACCAAGGACAGAAGATCCGAGAGGTCCTTGTGCCGGTCGCCCAGCTGAACCGCATCTCGCAGGAACCGAAAGTCCTCTGGCAACCCAACCTGTCCTCGCTGCAACGCACAGATACGGGCCGGGAAGCCACTAACGCCCTCCGCCGCGTTGTAGATGACAGGGCCCTGAGCAACCGGGTACTCGGCTAGCCAGGGTGATCCCGAAGCAACCGCCCATGCCATGGAGAGAGCCACGAACGACTTACCCGACTTCGGAGGCCCATATAGAACTGCGAGCGAGTCGCTCACGAGCAGAGACTCCAACAGATGCGAAACCGGCGGCATCTGCAGAAGTTCGTCGAGTGTCAGCAGCCTCTCTTCGAGCGGATTCACCCTCCCACCGGCAGTTCGGCCCGATGCATGAGGGTACGCAGGCGCCATCTCTGCCGAGCCCGAACGAGCTGCACAAGCCGGCGACGGCAGCGTCGTAAGAGTTCGATCCGACCGGGTCACTTGTTTCGCCTCCGTTGCGCGACCGCGGCCCGCTCGCGCCGTACTCGAGCCGACCGGAGCGCAAGGCGCTTCATATGCGCCTGGCGTAGGTGGGCCACACGGCGCTCGAGCTCGATCGGTGGAAGCCGACGATCCGGATCGATCTCATCAGCGAAACGATCGAAATTGGCGGCTTGACGCGCCGCCTGGGTCATTCGCTGGCTGCCGTGTATCGCGTGCGCAGTGTGAGCTGCGATCGACGATTGCATCGAACGCTCGGCTGCGGGGGGCTTGGTCGCGGGCATTGACATCACCTCTTGTAGGCGAATGTCGGACTCGAACCCCGACTGGGTGCGCACACCCCGGCTGACAGACTCATCCTACACGCAAGCGCTGTGCCCGTCTTGTTAGAACTAGGTGATGTGGCGGCCGCGTGCCAGTCGGTGCCGACCTACGTGAAGCGTTGGCCGCGTGTCGATGTATGCCGCCGCAACGTGGCCCACGTCCGCCAGCATGAGGACGGAGCCATGCCCGCGCCTGCAGACTGCTCGCCAGGAGATCCCGTCTTGCGACGGAGTCGAAAAGCTGCAGGGCGCACCCGGAGCAAGCGGGCCATCTTCCGCCGCGCGATGGATGATTGGTGTGCTCGCAATGTCGTCCGCTGCGCGGCCCGTGAAGTAGCACGCGGAAACGAACGAACGCGTTGGGTCCGTCTGACCTGTGCGTGCTCGCGCCGCGGTAGCGGCGATGACAGCAGCGACAGGCGCATCACAGCGACCGGCCCTGCCCTCATGAGCGCAACGGACATGTCCCGCGACCCGGAGAGCGGACGGCCAGCACCCATCAGCCTGCTGGAGAGCAGCGGCCCAAGCTGCAAAGAGGCGCAGGCCCCCGTGGCGCTCAAGGAGCCGCATCCTGTGTTCCTCGCCATCGTCCAACATGTTGAGGAAGGGCACCAGTTCGGCTGCTATCAGCCGCTCGATCTGACTGACGACGTGTTCCGCCTGCTCCCCTGTCTCTTCGAGAACCTCAGCTACCCACATATATGGGCTGAGACCACGAAGGAAGTCATGCGCCGTGTCTCTGGCCACTCCGGCAGAGGGCAGAGGCGCGAGCAGCGCCTCGAGCTGGGGAACTAAACGATCGAACCTCTTCGGAAGTGACGTGGCCTCGATCACAACTGGTCGCCGAGTGCGAGTCGTTTGTGCGCGTCGCGGGCTCGTTCGGCTTGGGCGGATGCGCCGTATCGGCGGATCATGTCGCCTGTTGCCCACCCACCGAGGTGTTGAAGGTCTCCTTCTTGGCCACCGGCGGCTAGCCACCGGTGGGCGAAGGTGTGCCGGAACCGGTGTGGGCGCACGCTGTCGATGTCGGCTTGGTCGCCGCGTCGTCGGAGCATCTGGGTGAGTCCGGTTGTGCCCATGGGTCCCCTGATCCCGAGCCAAAGAGCGTCGGCAGCGGCGGCCTTGTGGCTGCGCCTGGCGCGTAGATAGCGATCTAGGGCTTGGGCTGTCTTGTTGCCGTATTGGACCGTTCGACCGCGTGACCCTTTGCCCATCACGGACGCTGTGCCGTTGGCAAGTTCGATGTCGTCGACTGCGAGGCTCATGATTTCGGCGGCACGGAGACCGGTATCGATGAGCAGCCTGACGAGCGCGGTGTCTCGTCGGTCTGCGAAGTCTCTGCCGTCGCATGCGGCGAGCAGCGCTAGGACGTCTTCGTCGCTGAAGAGCGGGACTTCCGGCTCGTCGACCTTGGGCTGCTCGATGCCCTCGAGCGGGCTCGTTTCGAGCTCATCTTCGGCGACGCACCATCGGAAGAACACGCGGAGACACCGGAAGCGGGTGGCGGCCGTCGAAGCCGAAAGCGTCTCGCTCTGATGGGCGAGGTACTCGCGGATGTCTTGTCGAGTGATATCAGTGACAGCGCTACTGTGCCCTTGGTCGGATAGCCAGCCGGCGAAGGAACCGACGACGTGCGCCCGATAGTTGCGAAGCGTTGCCGGGCTGCGGTTTCCTGCCTTGAGGGACAACTCCCACGAGGGCCAGAGTGCCTCAACTGTGATCCCACTCACGGTCGCACTTGTCCTTCGGGCACCGCGCTCATCGAGCCCAACGAAGAGCCCCAAGCTGTTCGCAGCGCAAGTGCCGGTGGAAATTCGCGGCTACGCAGTCGCCCGTCTGAGGCTCGGGTACCGCCCGAAACTAGGTTCATCAAACCTTGATGATATCAACTGAGCGAGCGCTGTGCTATAACTGCTTCGAGCTGTAAACTTGTCGAAACTATTGAAATTATGCGGTTGGAGCCCGAGAGGAGAATTGAACTCCTGACCTATTCATTACGAGTGAATTGCTCTACCGACTGAGCTACTCGGGCGTGGCGGACAAGAGTACCGGCGTCCGTCGAAGAGTCGCACGACAATCCACCATCTTCGGCGGCGCACTACTGTCGCCGGATGCGTCCACAGGACATCAACGCGCTCGCCTGGGTGAGCGACCCCCAACTCTCCCCTGACGGCGCCAACGTCGCCTACGTCTTGCACCGCGTCGACGAGGCGGCGAACCGGTACACCAGCCAGATCTGGATCGCCGCAACCAACGCCGCGACCGCCCCGAGAGCCCTCACCAGCGGCGACCATGGCGACTCCCAGCCCCGCTGGTCGCCCGATGGCAGCCGCCTCGCCTTCGTCCGCGTGATCAAGACCGACAAGAAGCCCAAGGTCAGCCTGCGACTCCTGCCGTTCAACCTCCCCGGCGAGACGGCGGTCCTCGCCGAAGGCAGCGAGGGGATGGACGACATTGCATGGTCGCCCGACGGCAGCCTCATCGCCCTCACCATGCGGGTGCCCGGCGACCACTACGAGCACGACGAGATCAGCCGACGTCCGCCCCGCAAGATCGGCCACCTGTTCACCTCGCTCAACGGCGAGGGCTTCATTCACGATCGTCCCAACCATGTGCATCTCGTTGCGACCGACGGCGCCTGCCCCATGCGCGACATCACGCCGGGCACATGGCAGTACTCCTCGCCGGCGTGGATGCCCGACGGATCGGCGCTCGCCGTCAACGTCGATCGCCACACCAACCACCCCGCCGAGGACATTGCGCTCGTATCGATCGAGCCGGCCCACAACGGCGGGCCGGACATCACCCTTTTGACCGACGGCACGGGCAACTACTTCAAGCCGCTCCCGCTCGACGACGGCGAGACCATCCTCGTGTCCGGCAGCGACGACACCCGCACGTACCCCCAGAACGGTCACCTCGGCTTGCTCGCCACCACCGGAGGTCCGTCGACCCCGGACTGGAAGAGCATGGGCGTCGATCGCACGTGGACGACGATGTTCGGCGGCATGCCGGCCATGCTCGGCGACGGGACCGTGCTGGCCACGATCGAGGACCGAGGCAATGCGCCACTCATGCGACTCGACCTCGCGTCGGGCGATGCGGACCGCGTCGTCGACGGGGATCTCACCATCAACAGCTGGACCGCAACCGCCGACGGCTCCACGATCGCCTATGCGGCGACGACCGCCACAGCGCCCGCCGAGCTCCACGTGGTCGTCGACGGCGAATCGCGCCAGGTGACCAACCACGGCCATGCGTTCGTGGCGCGGGCCGAACCGCGCGAGCCCGAGCACTTCCTCGCGCCCTCCGGTGATGTCGAGGTCGATGCGTGGATCGTCACACCTCACGACTTCGATCCGTCGAAGAAGTACCCGATGCTGCTCAACATCCACGGTGGACCGTTCACCCAGTATGGCAACTACCTGTTCGACGAGGTCCAGATGCAAGCCCGCGCCGGCTTCGTGGCCGTGTACTCGAACCCCCGCGGCGGCTCGGGGCGCGAAGACGCGTGGGCCCACGCCATCCTCGGACCGAAGCATCCCGTGGCGCCCGGCAGCGGCTGGGGCGGCCTCGACTACGACGATCTGATGGCTGTCGTCGACACCGCGCTCGACCGCTACGACTTCATCGACCCCGAACGGGTCGGTGTGCTCGGCGGTTCGTACGGCGGCTACATGACCACGTGGATCGTCAGCCACACCAACCGATTCAAGGCGGCGTGCAGTGAGCGGGCGGCGAACAACCTGCTGTCTCTCGAGCACTCGTCGGACATCGGCGGGTTCTTCTGGACCGAGATCGGCCCCAAGTTCTACGAGGACCCCGACGAGTACGTGCGTCTGTCGCCGACCAGCTACGTGCAGGACATCGACACGCCGCTGATGATCATCCACTCCGAGGAAGACCTGCGCTGCCCGGTCGATCAGGCGTACCAACTGTTCAACGCGCTGACGATGATGGAGAAGGACGTCGAGTTCTACCTCTTCCCCGGTGAGACCCACGAGCTCTCGCGGTCGGGCTCGCCGATCCACCGAATCCAGCGCGCCGACCTCATCCACGAGTACTTCCAGCGACACCTGATGGACTGATACTCCAGGGGTCGGACCCACTTCCCCACCGAGTGACTGCGAGCTAACATTTGCGTCCGGTGGAGGGGAAGTTCATGAATCGTGTGATCGTGCTGTTCGTCGCGCTGCTGGTCGCTGCGTCGTCGCTCGTGCTGGGAGCTGTCGACACGTCGGCCCAGCCCGACGATGGGCGAAGCTGCCCGAGGGACGCAACCTTCATCGGCGGCCAATGCGTGATCGACGAAGGGCCGATCTGTCCGGACGGCTACGACCTGATGGGCGACTTCTGCGAGCGGTTGGACGTTCCGATCGGCGAGCTGGTGTGCCCCGAGGATGCGACTGCCGTCGATGAGGAGTTCTGCCTGACGCTCCGCCCGGACCTGGTCGGCGAGCCACCGTTCTGCCCCGAAGGATCAGTCCGCTTCGACTTCGGGTGCGGCGAAGACCTGGGTCCGGTCACGTCGGCCGCGTGTCCCGCAGGCTTCATCCTCATCCCCGGCGTCGACCCGCCGTGTGCGCGTTTCGAGTCCGCCCGCCGGCTCGACCCCGAGTGCCCGGGCGGTTCACGAGGCGAGCCCGAGACCGGGTGCTACATCTTCATCGCACAGGGACCGCCCACCTGCCCGTTCGATGGGGTCGCCGTGGGCAACGAGTGCCTCCAGATCGTGGGCACTCCACCCCTCTGCCTCGACGACGGCAGCGGCCGCTGCTACGAGCCGGTCGACGAGCGAGTCGCAGGCTGTTCTCCCGGCCAAGAGGCCGTGCCGGTCGACGACGCCCGCCAGCTGGAATGTCGCGTCTCGGTCAACCTGTTCCCACAAACGACATGTGCGGCGGGTTTCCTGCCGGTTGCCGACGGGTGCTACCGCCCCATCAGCGCCGGACCGCAATGCGTCGACGGGCTTGTCCTCATCGAGGGGTCATGCCGACTCGAGGGCGAACCACCGGTCATCGAGGCGGTCTGTCCGGTGAACGGCACGACGATCTTCAGCGACGGCCCAGGCAGCTGCTACTCGGTCCAGTCGCCCAGCTACGACTGCCCTGCCGACGCCGTCAGTCTCGAGCGCGAGTGCGTGCGTGAGACGGAGCCGCTCATCGGCGACTTCGTGTGCAACCCGTCCGAGCTCCTGCTCGACGACCAGTGCCTGGCGCCCTATGCGCTGGTGGGTCCGCTCACCTGTCCGAACGACGCCGAGTTCGCCGCCGGGTTCTGCGTCGTCTTCGGCGCACCTCCCCGGCTGATCGGCTTCGTGTGCCCGACGAACGGAAGCAGCATCTTCGAGGACGACGCCGGTTGCTACACGCTCACGGAATCACTGCCGGGTGGAACGTGCCCAGCCGGGACATCACCCACCGGCAACCCCGGCGAGTGTCGGGTGCCGGTCGACCTGGTTGCGAGCGGGATCGCATGCGAGGCCGGCTACTTCCGACTCGGAACCAATTGCGCAGCCCCGACCGGCTTCGCCATCGACCCGACGACGAACCGCTGTCCGCTCGGCACCTTCTCGGACGGTGCTGGCGGCTGTCGCCGAGGTGTCGCCCGTGCAGGCGGCGCCTACGTGTGCGACGACCCGGACGCATGGCTCAACGGAAAGGTCTGTGAGTTCGTCGCAGACACACTGGAGAGTGGCTGCCCGGACGGATCGACGGCAGCAGTCAGGAACGACGGTGAGTCGCGTTGTGCGGTCGTAGTCGACCCCATTCCGGTCACGGCATGCACCAACTTCGCCGTGTCCGAGGCGGAGTGGTGCATCGAGCGCACGCCCATTGCCGAACCCTCCTGTCCCGATGGCGCCGTGCTCGTCGGCATTGACTGCTTCAGTGAGACGCTGGCTCGTTGCGATGCGAGCGATGCGATCGACGGGCGGTGCGTGCGGATCGTCGACGCCATCGTCGTCGGCGAGATCTCCGGCCAGATTCGCAACTCCGTGACGGGAGGACCGGTCTTCGGCAACCAGATCTGTGCATTCAACGCGTTCACCGGGTTCGAGTCGTGCTCCTACAGCGGACTCGACGGCAGCTTCGTACTGCCGGCACTGCCACCGGGCAACTACCAGGTGTCGACGAACGATCCGGCCGGCCGCTTCACCGACGGCTGCCTCGGGCCCGACTGCGTCAACTCCCGCTTCTTCGGGCTCAGCGGGGGTTCGGCGGTGAGTGAGCTGTTGATCGAGGTCGACCCGGTGCAGCGTGGCGGTCGGGTACCGCCCCAGGCCACGCCGACGCCGACCCCTACCGCGACACCTACTTCCACCCCGACGCCTGGCGGCCCGACGCCAACCCCAACCCCAACGGCAACGCCGACACCCACACCGACGCCGACCCCAACCCCTCCGGCAGGACAGGCACCCCTGCTGAGCGGGCGTGTACTGCTCGACGGAGAACCCGTGCTGGCCGAGGTCTGCGCGGTGCCGCTCGCCGACTTCTTCCCATCGGCGTGCCGGCAGAGCCGACTCGACGGCAGCTTCGTGATCGATGCCCTTCTGGTCACCAACTACACCATCGTCGTCGACGGCGGTCGAGGCTGCGCGAGCGTCGACTCGACGTGCCGCGAACCGACCCGCTTTGGCATGCGACCGACGACCACGGCGACAGGCATCCTCATCGACCTCCCAGCGGTGTCCACCGAACCGCGCTGCCCCGAGGGCTTCTCGCCGGACGACTCACTCGGCGGGATGTGCACCCGCTTCCGCCCAGCCGACCAGAACAACGACGGCAGCTATTCGTGCCCGTCCGACGGCGCACTGAACGGCCGCAACTGCGTGTTCGTGACGCAGCGGGTTGTCGGGCCGCACACCTGGACCGTTGCCGCGACCGCAACGCAGCCCTCGTTGTACCTGGTGCCCGAACGGAACACCTTCATCCCCAGGTTTGACGAGATCACACTTCCTCCGGTCAACCCGACCGTGTTCGGCAACCGGCTCGTCTACCGCGTGCTGAGTGGTGCGCCGGGCGACGAGTGGGCTCAGGTGCAGGTGCCGAACCGACCCAACGGTGAGCGGGCGTGGGTGAGTCTCGACCAGTTCGAGTGGGGCTCGTCGAATGCGCTGATCGAAATCGACCTGAGCGAGCGGACCGTCACGCTCACCGAGGCCGATCTGGTCACGCTTGAAGCAACCGCCGAGATCGGCAGTGCGGATGCCCGAACGCCCGTCGGCACCGGGTGGGTCGAGGAGGTTCTGCCCGGTCCGGCGCCAGGATTCGGCCCATGGCTGCTCTCGATCGGCCTGTTCTCTGAAGATCTCAACAGCTTCGGAGGAGGGCTCCCCAAGATCGCCATCTCCGGAACGGACGAACCGGCCAACCTCGGTCAGGCGAGTACCCGCGGCGTCGTCCGCGTATCGAACGACGACGTCTTGACCCTCCGCAACGTGGCCCCCGGAACCCCGGTCATCATCACCGAGTAGAGCCGCCACCCGCGCCTGCAAGGCGGTGGGTGATGCCCGCCTTGGTGCGGCCGATCTCCTCGAACACCCCCAGTGGGCGGAAGCAGTAGGCCATCTTCTGGGCCATCTGTCGGTTGAAGCCGCCGAGCCGGGCCAGGTCGGCGGTGGTGAATTCGTCGGGGAGTCCATCGGGGATGAGGCGACACAGGTCCTCGACGCTCTCGAATCGCTCGACGCCGATGACCTCTCGGAGGCGTCGGTCGACGGTCCGGTACCCGCCGCGGCGTCGCCGGGCCTTGGGGTCGAACTCCTGGAACTTCGTCTGGCGAATCAACACGATGTCGAGGGCCAGCTTGGGGTGATCGAGCAGCGTCGGCACGCTCACGAGCTCGTCGAAGAGGTTGTAGACCGACAGCCTCTTGGGTGATTTCCGCTCCCTGGTATCGGGGCGGGCGAGCCACGTCTCGACGGCGATCGGATGCACGAGTTGCACGCGATACTCGCCGAGCACCCGGTCGAGCTTCTTGCCCATCGCTGCGAAACCGGACGTCTGGATCTCGATCAGCAGATCGCCCCGGCGGACGTCGATCACGAAACCGTCGAGCGGCACCTCGAAATCGTCGCCCGGCTCGGCGTACCGCTCCTTGAGCGCGGCGTGGAGGGAGCCCTCGTTGAGGGTGCCGATATGGGGCTCGACCGTCACGGACCGAGGTTAGGAAATTCACCCGGTTGACTTGATGATCGAACGTATGTTCGATACAATGGGGCACATGGCGCCCACCACCGCCAGCTCCCAAACCGACCCGGGCTCGCTGCTCGAGGTGATCGACGATGCGTTGGCCGCGGCGATCGATCAGCCCTGGATGAGCGCCGACCGAAACGAGGTTCGCGCTGCCTTGCAGCGCCTGCCGGGGCTCCGCAATCGACTCGACGCGCTGGCGGGCCTGGTCACCCAGACCGCGGCGCTGCTCGGCGCGACCGGCGCCAAGCGGGTGGACCAATTCATGGGCGCCGAGTCCAACGAGACACCCGCCCAGGTACGCCACGATCTGCGGACCGCCCACTGGCTCGCCGACTTCGCCGGGTTTCGGTCGGCCTTCGAACGCGGCGACTTGAGCCGTCGCCACGTGGACCTGCTGCGCCGGGCCGACGAACCATCCACGCACTGGGCGATGCTTCGGGACCAGGCGGAACTCGTGACCTTCGCTCGCGACTGCACCTTCGACGGCTTCGGTACCGCCCTGCAGTACTGGGTCAACGCCGTCGATCCCGACGGGCGCATGCCCGACGAACAGGTGCGTCGCAACGACGTGCGGTTGGTGCGTCACAAGGACGGCTCGGTCACCGGCAAGCTCCGCCTCGATCCCCTCCTCGGTACCGCGGTCCACGAAGCGCTGGAGCGCGAAGCCCAGAAGTTGTGGCACGACGACGACGAGCATGGCGTCAAGCGACACGAGGGCCAGCGACGGGCTGCGGCGCTCGCTGGCCTGGTGAGTCGCGGGGCAGCTCGCGACGATGGCACCTTCCCATCGCCGCTCATCAATGTCGTGATGAGCGAACAGGTCCACGAACGTCTGCTCGAGGCGGTTGACGACCCGACGGTGGATCTCGGTCTCGACGCTCACGACATCGATGGCCGCTGCGAGTTCATCGACGGCACACCGCTCCATCCACGCTTGGCGCTGGCACTCGTCGGTGTGGGCGTGTTCCGCCGCCACGTCCTCGACGCTCGATCGCGACCGATCGACGTCTCGGTCAACGCCCGGTCGTTTCCGCAATGGATGAAAGATGCCGCACTGATCAGTACCCGTGGACGCTGCTCCACTAAGGGCTGCGACGGCCGCTTCCACTGGCTCCACGGCGACCACACGGTGCCGCATTCCAAGGGCGGACCGACCCGGCTCCACAACCTCCGACCGATGTGCGGGCCGGACAATCGGGCGAAAGGCGACCGATTACCCGCTGCGTGATGGCGAGCGGGTCAGAGCCGAGGCAGGTTCCAGAACAAGTTGTGCAACAGCAGCCCCTCATTGGGGTTGCGGACGAGTGCCTCGTTCGCGTCGCGCAGCCGGTTCACCGCCTCGACCATCGGTCGCCCGCCCCCCTCGGCAACGGCGCGTCCATAGCGGCGCGCCAGCACCCGCAGGCCGAACTGCAGCTCCTCGGTCCGAAGCTTGCGCAGCTCGCGCTTGTGACGAGCGTCGATCGTCGACCGGCCCGAGCCGCGGGTGCCGAGGGCTTCCTCGCGGGCGTCGAGTTCTTCGAGCTCCTGGGCGTGGCGTTCGGCCAAGGGTTCCGATGCCGCGGCGATCAGCGCGGTCAGCTCACGCACCAGTCGTCCGGCGGTCGCGCCGCTGCCGTCGATCGTCGACGGCAGCGAGTTCCACAGCGCTGACCGCTCCGCGAATCCTGGATCGGCGATCAACAGGCTCAGACGCTGCAGATCCCCGGCCGAAGCCTCGATGAACTCGGCGGCTTGTGATTGGTCGACCCCTTGGCCGGCCAGCCAGTCGGCCAGGTCGTCGTGGCGCAGCGGCGGAAAGTCGATGCGAGCGCAGCGGCTGGCGATCGGCACGTGCCACTGCGGGATCGACTCGGCGAGCAGGATGAGAATGGCGTTGGGCGGCGGCTCCTCGACCGTTTTGAGCAGTGCGGCTGCGGCCTGGTCGGTGGCGTCGTGGAATCGATCGATCACCAGGATGCGGCGCGGACCGTCGGCCGGCTTGCGGAAGGCCGACGGGATGATCATGTCGCGGGCCTGACCGACCAGCAGCGAGGCGCCGGCTGGCTCGTGCCACTCGATGTCGGGATGCTTGTCCTCGAGCCCAAGCCGGAGCTGACGATCGCGGGCGGCGTCGCCGTCATCCTCCGCGCCGGTGTCGAGGTGCAGGGCCTGGACCGCCGCGGCGAATGCACGAGCTGCCTGGCGCTTGCCGGTTCCCGACGGACCGACGAAGTGATACGCGTGCAGAGGGTCACCAGCCCAGTTCCGGAGCGCGGAAACCGCCGCAGCCTGGCCGACGACCGTGCCGAAGGCTTCGTCGCGAATCGTGTCGGGGTCGGTGGCGACGCTCATGACATCCATCCGATCCGCTCGGCGATGGCGTGGTCGACGGCCGCGCTCACGTCTTCCACCGCTGCCGTGCCGTCGATCACGACCCACCGGTCGGGGTCGCCCTCGGCCAACGACAGGAAGGTCGAGCGGACCCGCTCGTGGAAGTCTCGATCGAGCGATTCGAGGCGATCAGGCGCCGAGTCGATTCGACCGAGGCCGACATCGACGGGCACGTCGAGCAGGAGGACGAGGTCGGGCATCACGCCATCGACCGCAAACGCGGACAACGCACCCACGGCCTCGATCCCGAGCTCGCGACCCGCGCCCTGATAGGCGAGCGACGACGCCAGATAGCGGTCGCAGACCAGATCGCCCCCGGCAGCCAGCGTCGGTCGAATGAGCTCGTCGACGTGTTGGGCGCGGTCGGCCGCCATCAGCAGGGCTTCGGCCCGGAGCCCCAGCCCTTCGGTGTCGGGGCTGAGCAACAGCTCACGAATCGAGGCACCGATGGCCGTGCCACCAGGCTGGCGGGTGAGCACGGCACCATGACGTTCGGCGATGCGGCGGGCTTGCGTCGACTTGCCGGATCCCTCACCGCCCTCGAACGCGACGAACACGCCGGGGGTCGGGTCGCCAGCTTCGGTCACGTCCGCAGACTATTCATTCCACCGAGCGCAGGTCGGGACGCGACGACGCGCCGGCGCGCAACGTACGGATCGCCAGCCAGCCGGCGCCGAGGATGATCAACGCCGCCAACCAGAACGTGATCCGCACCCCGGGGATGAGCAGTCGATAACCGAACACGCCGACCGCCCCGTCGGCCGAGAGCTCGGTCACGCGATCGAAGAACACGGCCAGGGCCGGCGCAGCGACCAAGGCCACCAACACACCGGCACGGGCCAAGGAGTAGAAGGCGGCGAAGACACGACCGCGCATCTCGTCGTCGGTCGTCTCCTGGATGATCGTGAAGCCGAGGATGTACATCACGCCGACCCCTGCGCCGACGACGCCGAGCAGCACGATGACGGCCACCAGCTGCGTGGTAACCGTCGCAGCCGCCAGCGCAGCACCGGCGACCAGCACCGCCCGGCCGAAGACCCACGGGCGGTTGATGCGCTCCGAGACCTGCAACAGCACCAGCACGCCAACACCAAGCCCGACACCCAGACCGGCGAGCATGCCGTAATAGCCCCGGTTGTCGGCGCCGAGCACCTCGGTGGCATAGACCGTGCCGAGCGGGATGAGCATGCCGCCACCGATGAGGCCGACCGCCAGACCGACGTTTACCGCACGCAGCGTCGAGTCACCGAAGATCAACCGCCAGCCGTCACGCATCTCGGTCCAGATACCGCCGACATCGAGCTTGTCATCGTCGATGCTTGGCGCACTCTCGCGCTCGCGACGCTGGACGACGATCGACATGATCAACATCGCCGAGACCACGAACGTGCCGGCGTCGAACCAGAAGCCGATCGCCGTGTCATTGCCGCCCTCGCCGCCCAACACCAACATCAGCAGCAGCGCCAACGGGAACGTGCCGTAGGTCGCCAGCACCGACAGCGTGTTGGCGGTCGGCAGATGCCTTCGGGGAAGCAGGTTCGGCACCAGGGCTTCCTTGGCCGGAATCCACAGCAACGTGAACGCCTCGAGCAAGAGCGACAACAGCACGAGCTGCCACACGTGGTCGAGGAACGGGAACGCGCACACCACCGCGGCTCGGGCGACATCGCACACCGCCATGAGCTTGCGTCGATCCCACCGGTCGGCCAGCACGCCGGCGAGCTGGCCGAAGAAGAAGCCAGGACCAAGACGGGCCAGCAGCACCAACGCCACGGCGCCCTCGGGAGTGCCGCGACCGACGTCGGCGGCCTTGATGGCGACCACCAGGAAGAACACCCACTCGCCGGTCGAAGTGACGACCTGCGCCAACCAGAGCTTCAGGAACTCGTCGGTGCCCCAGATCCGCTTGCGTAGCGCGGGCCAGCCGGTGAAATACCGATCGCTGGCGCCATCGGCCCGCGGCTCCTCATCAGCGCCCGAATCCGGGGGTGGTACCGCCTCCATGACACCAGGCTATGAGAGACGCCGAGCTCTGACAGCTCAGGACTGCTTCTTGGCCGGCGCCTTCTTCTTGGCTGCGGCCTTCTTCTTCGCCGGCGCCTTCTTCTTGGCGGTGCTCTTCTTCTTGGTGGCCTTCTTCTTGGCCTTCTTGGCCGGACCACGTTCACGACGAAGTGCCAACAGCTCGCTGGCCCGCTCGTCGGTGATCTCCTCGACCGTGTCGCCCTTGCGCAACGAAGCGTTGAACTCGCCGTCGGTCACGTACGGCCCGAAACGACCGTCCTTGACCACCATCTTCTGGCCGCTGACCTCATCGAGGCCGAGCTCTTTGAGCGGCGGCTTCGGTTCGGCCCGACCGCGGCGCTTCGGCTCCTTGAACAGGGCCACACACTCGTCGACGGTGATGGTGAGCAGTTGCTCTTCGGTCGCGATGTTGCGCGTCTCAGCCTTCTTGCCCTCTTCGGGGTGCGGCTTGGAGACATACGGTCCGTAGCGACCGTTGTAGACGGTCATCATGCCGCCGTCATCGGGGTGCACGCCGATCTCGCGGGGCAGTGTCAGCAGCTGGAGCGCCTCTTCGTACGTGACGGTCTCCGGCTTCATCGACTTGAACAACGACGCCGTCTTGGGCTTGACGTCGTCGGGATAGTCGTCCGGTGTGCCGACGACGATGTACGGGCCGAAGCGCCCAGCCTTCACGAACACCGGCAGACCGGTCTCGGGATCGTCGCCGAGTTCGATGCCATCGGGGGCCTCGATGAACTCGATGGCCTTTTCAATGGTGAGCTCGTCCGGCGCGATGTCGTCGGGGATCGACGCGCGCTCATCGTCGCCTCGCTGCACATACGGGCCGTAGCGACCAACCCGGCCAACGACCATCTGGCCGTTCTCGTCGACACCGATCGGAATCGAGTTGATGGCGCGAGCATCGATCTCGCCCAGTCGCTCGTCGACCTTCTCCTTGAGGCCCGGTTCGTCGTCGTGGCCGAAGTAGAAGTCACGCAACCACGGGATCGCCTCGGCGGCACCCTCGGCGATCGAGTCGAGATCGACCTCCATCTGGGCGGTGAAGTCGTAGTCGACCAGGTTCGGGAAATGCTGCTCGAGCAGGTTCACGACGCTGAACGCCTTGAAGCTCGGAACGAGCGCCGAACCCTTCTTCCAGACGTACTCGCGATCCTGGATCGTGCCCATGATCGACGCGTAGGTCGAGGGTCGGCCCACGCCGAGCTCCTCGAGCTTCTTGACCAGCGAGGCCTCGGTGTAGCGGGCCGGCGGCTGGGTGTCGTGGCCCGACGCCTCGATCGTGCCGGTCTTCAGGGCATCACCCTCGGTGACCTGGGGCAACGCACCACCCTGGTCGGCGAGATCGTCGTCGTCGCCGTCGATGTAGGCCATGCGGAAGCCCTGGTGCGTGATCACCGTGCCGCTGGCCGAGAACAAGGTGTCGGTGCCGGTGGTCGACTCGACGCCGACACGCACGTTGACCGTCTCACCGGTCGCATCGGTCATCTGCGAGGCGATCGTGCGCTTCCAGATGAGCTCGTAGACATCGGCCTCGGACTTGACGCATTCGTCGGCGACCGATTCCGGCGTGCGGAACGTGGCACCGGCGGGACGGATCGCCTCGTGGGCTTCCTGAGCACCCTTCGACTTGGTGGCGTAGATCCGCGACTCGTCCGGCACGTATTGCTTGCCGTACTTCTCGGTGATGACCGAACGAGCGGCGTCGAGCGCATCCTGGGACAGCGTGGTGCTGTCGGTACGCATGTAGGTGATGAGGCCCTTCTCGTAGAGCCCCTGCGCGGCGCGCATGGCCATCGACGACGAGAGTCCGAGCTTGCGACCGGCCTCCTGCTGGAGGGTTGACGTGATGAAGGGCGCTGCGGGACGACGGCGATACGGCTTCGCGTCGACCGAACGAACCTCGGACGGCTGACCGTCGAGCTCGGCGGCGAGGGTGGTCGCCCGGGCCTCGTCGATCACGACCACGTCGTTGGTGAGCTCGCCGTTCTGGGCGAAGTCGCGTCCGCTGGCGATGCGCTGGCCGTCGACCTCGAGCAGCTTGGCGGTGAAGTTCGACGGCTCGCCGGCTGCAGGATCACGGGTCAGGGAGAACTGTGCTTCGAGGTCCCAGTAGTTCGCCGAGATGAAGGCGATGCGCTCGCGCTCACGCTCGACGACAATGCGGGTGGCAACCGACTGCACGCGACCGGCCGAGAGGCCCGGCAGGACCTTCTTCCACAGCACCGGCGAGACCTCGTACCCGTAGAGCCGGTCCAGCATGCGACGGGCTTCCTGGGCATCGACCATCTTGCGGTCGAGCTCGCGGGGGTCGTTGAGCGCCGCCTCGATCGCCTTGGGGGTGATCTCGGTGAAGACCATCCGCTTGACCTCGACCGAGTTCGGCGGTGACAGCACCTCGAGCAGGTGCCAGGCGATCGCCTCGCCCTCGCGGTCTTTATCGGTTGCGAGATAGAGCTCGTCGGCGTCCTTCATGAGGGCCTTGAGCTTCTTGATCTGGTCCTTCTTGTCCTTGGACACGACATAGAGCGGCTTGAAGTCGTTCTCGACGTCGATCCCGAGGCGGGCCCATTTCTCGCCCTTGTAGGCCTTGGGGACGTCGTCGGCGTTGCGCGGCAGGTCGCGGATGTGTCCGATCGATGATTCGACCTGGTAACCGTCGCCGAGGTATTCGCCGATCTTGCGAGCCTTTGCCGGGCTCTCGACAATCACGAGTGCGTGTCCCACGGGCGCAAGGGTAAGCAGAGTCCGGACCGGTTTTGCACCCGCCTTCGGTCACATGCCCGGTTTTTGGCGCGGTACGGGTTGCGAACTGCGGGCCGGGCGCCATAGGTAGAAGGCGATGGAGCACTCCTTGTTCGGCCTGCCGATCGCCCACACATCCGCGTGGATCTTCAACTGCTATCTGATTCACGACGACGAGGGTGTCGTCGTCTTCGACCCGGGTCTGCCGGTCGTCGCCGGCCAGGCGCTTCAGGTCGTTCGCGATCTCGGACGTACCGCCGATGACATCACCGATGTCGTCTGCAGCCACGGACATCCGGATCATGTCGGTGGGGTCTCGACGATCACCAATGCGTCGTCCGCCGATGTTCAGCTACCGCATCGCTGCGCGGACTATCTCGCCGGGGAGACACCGAGGGTCTTTCCGCTGGTCGAGTCATCGCTTCGGTTCATGCCGGTGTGGGGCGAGCAGCCGTTCTCCCGCACCGCTGCCAAGGAATTCGCCCAGCTTGGACGGTCGATTGGCTTCGGCGGGCCGCCGGAGATCGATCTCGACTTCGAACCCGCAGGCTTTCTGAACACCGGGGACAGGTTGGCGTCGCTCCCCGGCTGGGAGGCGATCCACTCCCCTGGCCACACCGACGACTCGATGTGCCTCTACCACGCCGAGTCGGCGACCCTTTTGTCCGGCGATGCCGTCGTCACCGAGGACGGCCATGCGTGGTTCAACCCCGAGTGGGTTGACTTGGAGGTGTCGAAGGAGACCGAGGAGCGACTCCGGAGTTTGGAGGTGCGCCACCTCTTGCCCGGCCACGGCCAGCCGCTCGAGGCCTCTGACATTTGGGCTACCGCCCGCTCGTCCACCGATCGCCCGACGGGCCAGGGCGTGCTCGCTCGCTGTGCCCGCCGCTTCGGCCGCTGGTAGCCGAGCGCAGCCGCCACGAAGCAAGAAAACGCGGACTACTCGTCGTGACTGAGCGCCGGGGAGGACCGCCGAGGCTTCACTACCCGCAGCGTTTTTGCCGCGAAGCAAGAAAATACGGACTACTCGTCGTGTTGATCGTCTTCGCCCGCGCCCGAGAGGATGAGCAGGCCGCCGACGGAGGCCATCGCCGATGCGATGAGGATGCCGATCTTGGCGTTGTCCTCGATCGGCGAGGATGCGTCGGTCTCCTCGGCGAGGGCCAGCGCGACCGGCTCGCCGTCGATCGATGGGGCGCCGTTCTCGTCGAGTTCGATGACCAATGCGGTCTCGTCGCCACTGTGCGGATCATCGTCGCCGGTGAAGGCCAGGCTGGACACGAACAACGACACGGTGAAGCCGATACCGGCAATCATCGCCAAACCGACGAGATGGCGCATCGTCATGCCACGTGGACGCTGTGCGATACCGAGGCGCAAGGCAACCCAGCTGAAGGCCGTGATACCGACGGTCTTGCCGACGACGAGGCCGACCACGATGCCCCACATGACCGGCGAACGGAACGCCGCCGAGAGAATGTCGCCATTGATGCGAACCCCGGCATTGGCCAGGGCGAAGACCGGGATGACCACGAAGCTCGTGATCGGGTGAATCGACGATTCGAGGCGCTCGGCGACCGAGACCGACTCTCGGATCCGAAAGCCGGCGTAGCGAACGTCGACGGGAAAGACTTCAGGCTTGTCGCGCAGCCAGCGGGCGACGGTGCGGGTGTCGTCCTCGGACTGCAGCGGCTTGGCAGGCGTGAGCAGGCCCAGCACGACACCGGCAATGGTGGCGTGGACTCCGCTGCGGAATGTCGTCCACCACAGGAACGTACCGAGCAGGATGTAGACCGGGATGTACCAGACCCGCAGCTGTCGCAATACGACGATGCCGACGATGATGGCGCCGGATGCGATCAGCCAACCCGCGGAAATGCCCGATGAATAGAAGACCGCGATGACGATGATCGCTCCGATGTCGTCGACGATCGCCAACGACAACAAGAAGACCTTGAGACGGCGCGAAATCCGGTCACCGAGCAACGACACGATGCCCACGGCAAAGGCGATGTCGGTCGCCATGGGGATACCCCAGCCGTCCTGGCCTTCGCCACCGGCATTGAAGATCAGATAGGCCGACGCGGGTACGAGCATGCCGCCGACCGCAGCGAACGCCGGAAGGGCTGCATCGCGTGGATTACGCAACTGACCGTCGACGAGCTCGCGCTTGATCTCCAGCCCCACGACGAAGAAGAACAGCACCATCAACGCGTCGTTGACGAACTGGCCGAGCGTATGACCATCGAAGATCTCGATCCCGTTGATCGAGAAGTCGACCGAGACCCCCCAGAAGCTGTCGTAGGAGTCACCCCACGGGGAGTTCACCCAGATCAGTGCCGCCGCCGTCGCGATCAGCAGCAGAATGCCGCCGGCTGCCTCCACCGCAAGGAAGCGGGCGAACGGGCGCGCGAACCTTCGAGCAAATATGGAGTCCCGCCCGATGAAGGTCAGATCCGAGAAATCGGTGCTTCCGGCCATCGGTGCAAGAGTACCGCTCTCGCCGTTGGAGAACCTTGTGTGCGACCGATCACACGGCCGACTCCCACGGCCACACGCCGAGCTGACAGAAAGTGCCGCTCAGCGGAACATGCGCAGCGTGACGGTGGTGCCCTGGCTCGACGAGTCGATGTCGCACTCGTCGGTGAGACGACGCATGAGGGTCACACCGAGTCCGCGCTCGTACTCGAGCCGTTCCGGGTCGGTCACCGGCGGGTGCGGCTTGAGTTGTGCAGGATCGAAGCCGGGACCCTGGTCGACGATGACCACCACGACGCTGTGGTCGTCGATCGCCACGCGGATGCGGATCGCATCGTCGAGTCCATTGTCGCGGTGCGCTTCGATGGCGTTGGTGGTCGCCTCGCTCACCGCGAGCCGGAGATCCTGCACCCGCTCCTGCTTGAGGACGTTCTCCGCGGCCAGCGCATGAGACAGCACCGACCGAACCATCGCCAGATGGTCGAAGGTCGGTGGGATCTCGATCTCGACGTCGCTCATGCGGCGCCTCCCGCCGGCACATCCTCGAGGGCATCGTCGAGCGTCTCGAAGAGGTCGAACACTTCATCGAGACGCGTGAGGCTGAACAGTTCGCTGAGGTGGGCCTGACTCGAGACGATCCTGAGCGACCCGTCGGCGACTCGCATGCGTTTCGCCGCGCCGACCATCACGCCGAGACCAGTGCTGTCGATGAATTCGACGCCTTCCAGATCGAGCACGAGACCATCGGGATTGCGCGATGTGACGTTCTGGATCTGCTGGCGCAGCTTGGGAGCGGTCGCCATGTCGATCTCGCCACTGACGCGCATGACCGCCCAGCGCCCATAGCGCGCGACCTCGAACGTGGGCTCGATCACGAGCACCAACGGTACATCACCTCGCACACCCCGACGCTCTCGCGGTCACCCACGCGACGAACGGGCCGCAGCCGGCGAGTCGGCTGCGGCCCGTCGACGGGTTCAAGGTCGGTCAGAGCTCGATGAGTGCCGGGATCGGGTCAGCCGACTCGGTGAGGTCGAGAACGGACTCGTCGAGACCGGCCCCCTCCTCACGCTCCTCGGGGCGACGCAGGCCGAAGCCGAGCAACGCCGCCGGAACACCGGCCAGCCAGATCAACCCGAGCGGCGGCTGGGCCGCACGGGCGACCGGGCCAAGCCCACCCACCGAATACGAGAGCCGTCGTTCGACCCCGAGTTCGTGGAGAAGGAGCGGGTCAGTCGTGCGGTTGTTGTCACCCTTGGTTCGGAAGCGCCGGACATCGCCGGTCTCCAACACCTCGACAACCCGATGCATGACGAGCTTGTCCTCGCCGTTGCGGAACGTGATCACGTCACCGACGATCACGTCGTCGGCAGCGATCGGCATCGTGATCGCCAACGAGTCGATCGGCACCGCGGGCGCCATCGAGTTCGAGGCGATGATGTCGACCTGGGCTCCCAGGAACCGCAACACGCTCAGGGCAACGAGTACGACGGCGACGGCGACAAACCACAGCCAGCCAACAATCGCCGCGCCACGACGGACCCGGTCCATCACGGAGCCTCGACCAGGTTGATGGCGACCGCGAATTCGCCGGTGTCGGTCACGACCTGCTGCCACTCGTCTGGAGTCACGCCGCCGCTACGCGTACCGGTGATCCCGACGCCGATCAGGCACGCCTCGCCGGGCTGGAGCACCAGGCCGTCGTAGTCGAAGGCCTGACCCACCTGGGTGACAGGATTCCAATCGACCCGACGGAACGCGTTGACACCTGCACACGGCGACTGGAAGGCCGTGAACACGAAGGGCTCGACACTCCCGAAGAGTCCGAGCTCGCCCGGGTCCCCGTCGACGCACGACGTATCGACCAGCGCCTCGGTCGGGCCACAATCGCCAACCTCGGTGCTCGACCAGCTGAGCAGCTGCATCTGGACGGCGCCGGGGGCGTCGCTGACGTTCTTGATGCAGTATTGACCGGTGATGGCTGACGGGGTGTTCCCGGCGGCGTAGTCCGGATCGGTGTAGAACCGCGCGATCTCGAGGGTCTGGTTTGCCGCCGATGCGTTGATCGCATCGGAGTCCGTATAGGTGACACCGAAGGCATCGAGACACGGATCGACCGCATCCTCGCCGCCAGTGATCGGCCCGATCTCGAGGTCGAGCTCCGCCTCGCTCGGAGCGGTGTAGTCGTCAGTCTCGGCTACGGCGTTCTCGATGGTCACCGAATCGGTGATCACCGCGAACAATCCGCTCCCGAGAAGCGAGACCGCCAACACGCCCACGGCGAGCGCCGCGAACGAGGGATGCGCAAACATGCGCAATCGCTGTTGCATCATTTTTCCTTCCGCCGAGCGACGGAGCCCCCGATGTCTGATCGGGCCGCCGCCCAATTGATTGCACGTCCACCCTCCTCCCCGCTCGGCTCCTGTCTCTAGGCGCAAGGACCCATCTCCTCTGAGGATTCGCGTGCACAACGCGTGCGAACCCCAGGCTCCCCGAGGCTGTCGTAGCCGTTCTCTACGATTCGTTGGTGCCGCCCGTGACCTCCGAGCTCAACGCCCTCGACGGCGCCGCGCTCGAGGAGCTCTTGGCTCGGCTCGACGACGATGGCCGGATCGTGCATGTCGAGCGGTGGCCCGCCCGGCCACCACGGTTCGGCGATCTCGACATGCCGCTCGCCCACGACCTGATCGCTGCGCTCACGCACGACCGCTTCTTCACCCATCAGGCCGAGGCGATCAACCGACTGCGGCGGGGGGAATCGGTCGCCGTGGCGACCGGAACGGCGTCGGGCAAGTCACTCTGTTATCAAGTTCCGATCGCCGAGGCTGCGCTCGAGTCTGCGGGCCGATCGACCGCGTTGCTGCTCTTTCCCACCAAGGCGCTCGCCCAGGATCAGCTTCGATCACTCGCCGGGCTCGGGCTCGATGCCGTTCGGCCGGCGACCTTCGACGGTGACACCCCGCGCGAGCACCGGAGCTTCGTGCGCAACCGGATGAACACCATCCTGACCAACCCGGAGATGCTCCACGGCACCATGCTGCCGAACCACGGCCAGTGGCGGACCTTCTTCCGCAACCTTCGCTACGTGGTCATCGACGAGCTCCACGTGCTGCGGGGTGTGTTCGGCACGCATGTCTCCCACATTCTCCGGCGGCTGCTCCGGGTTGCCCGCCATTACGGCAGCGAGCCGGTGTTCTGTTTCACCTCGGCCACAATCGGGGAACCGGCCGCGCTGGCATCGGAGCTGTGCGGCCTACCGGTGGCCCAGGTCGACGACGACGGCGCGCCCACCGGGCCCCGCACCTTCGCCTTGCTCAACCCACCCTTGGTCGACGAGGCGTCGGGCGCTCGAACGTCGACAACGTCAGAGACGTCCTCCGCCATCGCCGCGCTCGTCGACAGCGGGCACCGCACGATCGCCTTCGCCCAGTCGCGCAAGGGCACCGAGTTGATCGCCGGCGACGTCCGACGCAGAGTCAACGCGCTGGATCCCGACATCATCCGCTCCTACCGCGGCGGCTATCTGGCGAGCGAGCGCCGAGAGATCGAGGACGAGCTGGCAACAGGCAAGGTCTCCGCGGTGGTCGCGACCAACGCGCTCGAGCTGGGCATCGACATCGGAGATCTCGACGCCTGCGTGCTGAGCGGCTTCCCCGGCACGATCGCCTCGATGTGGCAACAGGCCGGGCGCGCCGGGCGCCAAGGGCAACGTTCGCTCACGATCCTGGTCGCCGGCGACGACCAGCTCGACCAGTGGCTCATGGCGCATCCCGACCAGGTCTTCAGCCGCCCACCGGAGCCCGCGGTCATCAATGTCACGAACCCGTTCATCGCCGAGCCTCACCTTGGGTGCGCGGCCTACGAGCTGCCGCTCGGTCATCACGACCACGAGTTCTGGCCCGACACCATCGACGACGCCGTACGCGACCTGGTGCTCGACGACCTGTGCGTGGTGCGCAACAGCGATGACGGCCCCGTCGCGCTCTGGTCCGGCGCAGGCCGGCCCAGTCGAGGCATGGGCCTTCGGTCAGGTTCGGCCAACGAATTCAGCATCGTCGACCTCGACGGCACCTTGATCGGCACGGTCGACGAGTCGCGGGCGCCTCGGCTGGTGCACGAGGGAGCGATCTACCTGCACCGCGGCGAGACCTTTCGGGTGGTCGAATACGACCCTGAGCGCCTGACATCGATCGTCGATCAGACCGACGCCGACGAATACACACAACCCTCCTCGGACACCAGCATCACCGTGCTGGGCATCGACGACAAGCAATCGGTCGGCCCACTCGAACTCCATCTCGGGCGGGTCGAGGTCACGACGTTGGTGACGGGCTATCAGCGCCGCCAGCGCCGCACCAAGCGAGTCATCGCCAACGAGAAGCTCGCACTCGATCCGCAGCGACTCGCGACTCGCGCGTTTTGGTACACACTCGGACTCGATCTGTGCTTCGACGCCGGCGTCGCCATGGGCGATCTACCCGGAGCACTCCACGCCGCCGAGCACGCGATGATTGGCATGCTTCCGCTGTTCACGATCTGTGATCGGTGGGACGTCGGTGGCGTGTCCACCGCGATGCATGCCGACACGGGTCACCCGTCCATCTTCATCTACGACGGCTACCCCGGCGGAACAGGCATCGCCGAGCTGGGCTACGAGGTCGCCGGCCGCCATCTCTCGGCCACGCTCGAGCTGCTTCGCCGCTGCGGGTGTGCCGAAGGTTGTCCGAGTTGCATCGTCTCGCCCAAGTGCGGCAACGGCAACGAACCGCTCGACAAGTCCGGCGCGATCACGCTCCTGGCGCTGGCGGGCTAGCGGCCCACCCGACGAAGCGGGTCGGATCGACCCGTACGACCGCGCCCACCGGTCGCACCTCTCGGTACTGGGTGTACTTGGCCGCGAGCAGGTCGAGCGCGTGCTCGCGTTCGGACTCGCTGACGACGACCGCCGATGTGCCGTCGACCCGCACCCACCACAGCTGCGACCAGTCATCGGCGTACTCGTCGACGACGAACGAGACACGCGGTTCGGCGGCCAGGTTGGCCAACCGCTTCAGCTCCGCAGTCGACTTCGGCTTGTGATCGACGGCCCAGTAGATCGCGCCGGACTCGGTGTCCAGAGCGAAGCAGAACGGCACGACGTGCGGTGCGCCATCCTCGGTGACGGTCGCCAGTCGACCGACCGGGGCGCCGGCGACGCGGCGGAGATGCGCTTCTTCCACCGCGCCGACGCTAGTTGCGAGCCATACCCTCGCGGCATGCGAGCACTGGTGCAGCGAGTGTCGGAAGCCCGAGTGCGGGTCGAGGGCGAGATTGTCGGCGAGATCGGGACCGGGGTGCTGGCGCTCGTCGGCGTCACCCACGACGACACGCCGGCCCAGGCGTCCAAGCTGGCCGACAAGATCGCCAACCTCCGCATCTTCGAAGATGACGACGGGAAGATGAACCTCTCGACGCTCGATGTGGAGGGTGGTGTGCTGGCCGTCAGCCAGTTCACCCTCTATGGCGACACGCGCAAAGGCCGCCGCCCCGCCTTCGTCGATGCGGCCAGGCCCGAGGTTGCCGAGCCGCTGGTCGACGCCGTGCTGACCTCGCTGACGGAACTAGGAGTGGATCCGGTACAGACCGGGCGCTTCCGGACCGACATGAAGGTCGAACTCATCAACGACGGCCCCGTCACGCTGATGATCGAGGTGTAGCCCTCCGCCACGCGGCGCCGAATGCCGCCACCGCGCCGATCAACGCCGGCCAGTACCCGAGCGCCACCGACCAAGTGCGGCCGGTGCGCAGCTCGACCGTGCCGTGGATCACCTTCTGTTCGCTGACCGCACTGCGGTCGATCACCGTCCCGTCCGGTTCGACGATCGCCGAGAAGCCGGTCGGCGCAGCCTGGAGCACGTAGCGACCGGTCTCCATCGCACGGAGCTGAGACGACGCAACCTGCTGGGTCTGCAGGATCGTGAGCCAGTACGACGCGCCGTTGGTCGGGTTCAACAGGATCTCGCCGCCATTGCGCATGCCCTCGTGGGCGCGATCGTCGTGGAAGATCTCCCACGAGATGGACACCGCGGCCAGCGCGTCGGCACCAGTGTCGAGGATCGCCGGACCGGCGCCGGCCCGGGCGTCGCGAGGTGGAAGCGCGGCCGGGGCGAACGGCTCGATGAGCCACCGCAATGGCACGTACTCGCCGAACGGCACCCGACGAACCTTGTCGTAGCGGCCGAGGATGGTTCCGTCGGGCATGACCGTGGCCTGGGCGTTGAGGTTGAAGCCGCGTCCCTCCTCGATCGGGACGAGGTCCGCGTCGACATCGAAGCCGTCCTCTTCGAGCAGCTGTGCGCTGTAGCCCTCGAAGATGCCGACAACCATCGGCGCGTCGAGGCGTCGAGCCAGCTCGGCGATCTCGGTGTACTCCTGACTGTCGGCGAATGGACCCCGGGTGGTGATGGCGTTCTCGGGCCAGAAGACGAAGTCGACCGGGGTCTCGACAAGTCCGGTCGCCGCGACGTGGCGCTCGAACACCTTGCGGGCATCGGAGTTGATGGCCCGGGTGTTCTGGGGGCCACCGCCCTGCACGATGGCGATGTCGCGCGTGCCGATCACGTCGCCGCTCGGAGCGACGAGGGCGAGCAGCCATACGCCGAACACGACGCCGATCGCTGTCCCGGCGACCCGCCATTGGCGCTGCGTTGCCGCGCCAAGCGCCAACGCCACGATCGGCACGAGCGCGACGATCGTCAGGCTCGTGAACAGCCGCGCCGTCGGCAGGAGCGGACCGTCGGCCTGGGTCATAGCGAGCGTGGCCAACGGCACGCCACCGAAGGGCCAGTTCCACCGCACGAGGGCGATGAGGACGAAGAGCGCCGGGAACGCCACACGGCGCCCCCGATCGGGCGGCACCAACATGGCGCCGACGCCGTACATGGCCGAGTAGAGGATCCCCTGCACGATGTAGCCCGGCGGGGTGAGATCCCACATCCACAGCGTGGCGGGAAAGAGCCACCACAGACCCACCATCCACGCCCGCATGAATCGGGTGCGGGCCGGCTGGTTCGCCAGCAGGCGCTCGAAAATTGCGAGGCCCACGAACGCGCACGGCCACCAACCCCACGGTGGCATGGAGAAGGCGATCAGGCCTCCGGCGAGAATCGCCAGGAGGCCGGCCGGCCGTCGATCGATGCGATCGACGGTCAGTGCACGTTGCAGGCGCTCGATCAGCTGGGGCGCTCCCCGAACTCGGGACTCTGGGTGCGGGTGCGCTTGAGCTCCCAGAATCCGGGTGTCTGCGCACAGGCCACGAATCCGTCCCAGAGGCGCAACGACTGTTCGGTGGTCGGCACCTTGGTGATGACCGGACCGAACAGTGCGACGCGGTCGCCGTTGTCGTCATCGAGGGCGATGATCGGTGTGCCGACATCGTTGCCGGTCAGTTCGAGACCCGCCTGCATGCGGCTACGCACTTCATCCTCGAGCGACTCGTCGTCCATCGCCGTGGCGTAGCTGCGGTCGAAGCCCGCGGCCTCGAGCTCGTCGGCGACGTCGAAGTCACGGTTCTTGTCGTGATGGATGAGCGTGGCGAAGTGCCAGTAGATGCGCTCGACGGCGTCATCGCCTTCGGCGGCGCGGATCGCCTCTTGCACGCGGAGAAGTTTGTGCGTGAACGCGACAGGCGCGTAGTAGTCGCTGTCCTCGGCGGGATTGTTCTTGACCAACAGGCTGATCGGCTGCCACGTGATGTTCAGATCACGATGCGGTCGGATCTCATCGACCACCCAACGGGCGGTCACCCAGCACCACGGTCAAATGGGGTCGACCCAAAATTCGATGTCCATCGCTTGACCCTACCTAGCGATCGGCAGCCGTGCGGTACGGCTCCCAGGCCTGATGCAGGTCGACAGGGGGAAGCGCCGTCACGGTCGTGATGCGGTTGTAGCCGTCGATCCGAGCGTTGAGATCGGCGACCCCGTCGGCATCGGCGCCACGCCGGATGGCCGGAAGTGCTCGCCGCACCACGGTGATCAGCTCCTCGCGAAGCAGTTGATGCCGCTCTTTCTTCGCGTACCGCTCGGCCCACCAGCCATCCGAACGCGGCGTGTCCAGGTCGGGAATCGGCTTGCCGGCGCCCTCGAGGTCATCGAAGTAGCCGAGCTGGCGCGCCTCGTCGATGCGTCGCTCGACGATCGCATCGACGGCCCGCACTAGATCTCGCAGGCTCCGCCCGTGCCGTCGTCGAATTCGACGATGAGCTTCTTGCGGAAGCCACCCTTTGCGTCGACGCGCATGGATTCGGCCATACCGACGAGCGACGGGGTGATCAGGATCTTGAACGCCTCATGATTGAGGCGCCGGTAGGGGGCGAGGTTCTTGTTCTTCGTATTGGTGTCGACCGACACCTCGGCAACCTTGCCTCAACCGACCGCTTTGATGAAGTCGATCGCCATCGTGCCGCCTCGCTTCTCCAGAAGTTCGGCGGCCTCGGTTGTCATCTCGATCTGCATGGATGCGTCCTCCGGCACTGATCCGGCAAGGGGAACCCTGTTGACGCTACTCCGCTTCCCAACCGGCGACGATTTCTGGGGCTGGTTCGGAGGCGCCGTCAGTCCTCGTCGAGCACGTGGAGAATGGCCGAGACAGCTGCAGTTCGGCCGGCGTCGATGTTGGCCGGGATGCCGATGCCGCGGTAGCTCATGCCGGCGAGGAAAACCCCGTCGGGATTGAGTTCCCCTTCGACCATGGCCAGCCGGTCGAGGTGGCCGCGGAGGTATTGCGGGAAGGCTCGTGGCCATCGCGAGATCCGATGATCGAGTGGCGCGGTGTCGATGCCGAGCGCCGTCTCGAGATCGTTGCGAACCAGGTCGAGCAGCGCGCCATCCTCGAGATGCGGCGTTGCCTGATCACCGGTGTGGCCGACCGATACGCGCAGCAGTTCGACATCGCCGGCCAGGTGCTCCCACTTCTGGGTCGCGTACGAGCAGGCGGTGATGCCCAGCGCGGGATCGGATCGGGGCACGACAAATCCGCTGAGGTCCTCGGACTGACCGACGGTGCCCCGGGGGAAGGCAAGGGTCAACAGCGTGACCGACACCATCGGGATGGACGCGAGCATCTGCGCCGAGACGGACCAGGGCGCGACCAGTACCGACGCCACGGGCGCCGGCACGGCCAGGACGATCCCCGAGGCCGCAATCGGATCGCGGTCGGCCAGGTCGATTCGAAGTGTGCCGTCGGGAAGACGATCGATGCCCGAGACCGTGACGCTGGTGGTGACAACGTCGTCGAGGCGATGCTCGAGCGCCTCGACGAGGGTCGACATCCCGGTCGCAAACGAGTGGAAGACCGGTGCGTCGCTTCGACGGGCTGCAGCTTGGCGTTGAAAGGCCCCGACCAAGCTCGGGCCGGTCTGGGCGGCACCGAGGATCTGGGGCGACGAGGCCGCCAGGTCGAGCAGATCCGTGTCGCCGGCATTGATTGCCCCGATCAGTGGATCGACGAGCGCCTCGTGCACGCGGTCGCCGAGCCGGCGGCGGACCAGGGTGCCGATCGTGTCGTCATCGCGCACGGGGTCGGGCTCGGTCCGGGCCAGATCGCCGGCGATCGCTGCTGCCGCCTCGGCGCCGAGTAGCGCCTCCGCAGCCTGTGGGTCGAGCGGGATGCCAAGGACGTTCGGTTCGGGAAGTCGCCGCAGACCCGATGCCGTCCACACCTGGGCCTTACGTGCAGTCGGCGCGATCAGCTGGTCCGCGAGCCCGAGTTCTCGCGCCAGCTCGATGCCGTGAGGCACGCGAGCGAGGAAGGCGTCGGCGGCTTCGTCGACCAAGCGTCCGGCGAACTCGCTCGTGCGGATCTTGCCACCGACCCGCTCGTCGGCCTCGAGCAATCGGCACGGCATGCCATCGCGATGCAGCTGGTATGCGGCCGCGAGGCCGGCGATTCCTCCTCCAATGACGACCACCGGGTCGTCGGGAAGGTTCACGCTTCGCCCGGCTGACCTTCCTCATGCACGAGGTCGACGACTCGTTCGAGGATGGCGGGATTCGTTTCGGGCAAGACACCGTGGCCGAGGTTGAAGATGTGACCGGGATGACCACCGTTGCGGGCCAACACCTCGCGCACGGCGGCTTCGACCGACGGCCACTCGGCCAGACAGACGACCGGATCGAGGTTGCCCTGCAGGATCGCGTCGGGACCGAGGCGATCGCGGGCGACGTCGAGCGGCACGAGCCAGTCGACGCCGACAACGTCGGCGCCTGCGTCGCGAAAGCGGGTCAGGAGCTCGCCGGTGTTGATACCGAAGTGGATCCGCGGCACACCGAGATCGGCGACGGCATCGAAGATCTTGCGACTCGCCGGCATGACCGAGCGCTCGTACATCGACGGGCTCAGACATCCGGCCCAGCTGTCGAACAATTGCACCGCGCTGGCCCCGTTGGCGACCTGGGCCCGCAACGTGGCGATCGCCTGGTCGGCCAGTCGGTCCATGATCTCGGCGAACAGCTCCGGGTCGTCGAGCATCATCGACTTGGTCTTCGTCTTGTTCTTCGACGGTCCGCCCTCGATCAGGTAGCTGGCGACGGTGAAGGGCGCACCGGCGAATCCGATCAGGGGGACACCCAGCTCGGCGACGAGGTTGCGTACGGTCTCCAAGACGTACGGGATGTCCGCGTCGGGCTCGAGGGGGCGCAGTCGAGCGAGGTCGTCGCGGCTCCGAATCGGGTGCTCGGCGACCGGTCCTACACCGGGCTTGATGTCGATGCCGAAGCCGATGGCATGGACAGCGGTGACGATGTCGCTGAACAGGATTGCGGCGTCGACGCCATAGCGACGCACCGGCTGCAAGGTGATCTCGGTTGCCCGTTCGGGATCGGCGATCGCCTGGTTGATGGATCCCTCGCCGCGGACCGCCTTGTACTCGGGCAGCGACCGGCCGGCCTGGCGCATGAACCAGACCGGCGTATGCGACGGGCGCTCGCCACGGCAGACGGCGAGAAACGCGGAGTCCGACAGATCAGCCACGCCTCGACGCTATCCGTGCCGTCGTGTAACGATCGGTGCCTGGCACCGATCGTTACAGGGTGGCGGAGAGCTCGAGGGCTTCGACGAGGCCGTCGTCGTCGACGTCGGCCACGACATAGCGGGCGGCGTCCTTCAGCGCAGCGACCGCGTTGCCCATCGCGACGCCGTAGCCGGCGGTCTGGACGGCGTCGAGATCGTTGTGCCCGTCGCCGACCATCATCGCTCGCTCGGCCGTCGTGCCGAGTTCGGCCGCGATCGCCTCGATCGCCGTGCCCTTCGTGACTCCGGACGTCGTGCACGACACAAACGCCGTACCCGGCATGACCGGTGAGGTCGCCGAGACGACGTCGATCCCGAGCCCGGCCATCTCGGTCTGCACCCACTTGACGACTTCGAGCGGCACGACGAACTGCACGCGCACGATCTCGCCCTCGAGGTCGGTGAGCGGTCGTGCCCGATGTTCAAGCCCGAGCATGGCCGCATGCTCGATGGCCGGGTCCGCGGCGGTGTCGGCCACGTAGTCGTCGGCGCTGTACACCTCCAGTACCCAACCGTTTCGCTCGGAAACCTCGGCGGCGACTTCGACGACACCTTCGGGAAGCGGCGTGCTGCGAACCTCGCCCGAGCCGGTGTGGACCAGCGATGCCCCGTTGTGGAAGATGTGCCACCCGTCCGGGTCGAGCCGACGTGCGTAGTCAATCGTGACGCCGAACGCACCGCGGGCGGTGGAGAGCGCCAGATGCTGACCGCGGTCGACCGCGGCCGCAGCAGCGGCCCAAACGGCGTCGGTCGGCTCGTGGGTGGATCCGACCAGCGTGCCGTCGACATCGATGCAGATCAGGGGAAGCACCCAGCGACCCTACGCGCCCTGTGGAGATTTCTTGTCGTGGGATGTAAGGAATGAGCGTGCGCTGCGTCTGATCAGGGTGAGCGACGAACGGAGCTTCCCATGGCCCGAGCACCGGACCGACAACAGACCTTCACCGACTGGATGGCCGATCACCGAGGCATCGTCATCAAGATCGTCCGAAGCTTCACCGAGCGAGCCAGCGACGCCGACGACCTCACCCAGGAAATCGACCTGGCGGTCTGGCGATCGATCCCGTCCTTCCGTGGCGACGCCAAACCCTCGACATGGATCTGGCGCATCGCGCTCAATCGGGCGATCTCCTGGCAACGAGCCGAGCGAACCGGGGAGGCCGGCACGCTTCGTGTCGAGCATCTCGGCGGCGGTGGCTCGGCGGAACCGGTCGCTCGGGAGCGGGCCGATTCGTCGATCGGCATCAACCGGATCTTCGACGCCATACGGACACTCGCCCCGATCGACCGTTCGTTGATCGTGTTGGCACTCGAAGGTCATCGGTACTCCGAGATGGCCGAGATCACCGGCCTGACCGAATCCAACGTCGGCGCCCGGCTGTCCCGAGCACGGACCCATCTCGACGCCCTGCTGGGCCCGGACGCCGCCAACGAAGAAGCCCCCAACGCAGAACCACTAACCGCAAACAGCCCAAACGCAGACAACCCAAGAGCAGACAGCCCAAAAGCTGACAACCCGAATGATGGAGCACTCCAATGACTGACGACCAGCAACCCTTTCCGTCCGACGATCTTCTCGCCGAGGCCTGGCGCACCGCCGGCGACCCGACCCCCGGGACGGCCTCGGGTACCCCCGAGGCCCCAACCCGGCCAAACGAGCTGGCCGCCTCGGTTGCCGACGCTCACCGCAAAGACCAACGCCGACTGCTGTGGCTCAATGTGCAGGAGGTCATCCCCGCCTTCGGTCTCGCTGCGCTCCTCGGCGCCTGGTCGATCGGTGCACCGGCGCCGTGGGCCGTGCTCACGGCATCCGGCATCAGCCTTGGTGTCGGCGGCTACCTGCTCACGAGCTCGATCCGTCATCACCGGATCGACCAACGCTTCGGTGGGTCGATGCGGGCGCAGTTGGTGCAGCGCCTGGAGCAGGTGCGCCATCGTGCGGCCCTGTATCGGTCCGTCGCGTGGTGGTACCTCGCTCCTATTGCGTTCGCCATCGTTCTGCTGCGTTACGGCACCGCCGGCGAGCTGCGGCTCAAGGGTCCCGACCTCGCCTACTACGCGTTCGTCGCCGTCTTCGGCGCCGGCCTGTACGTCGTGAACCGACGGGTCGGGCGCAAGCATTACGAGCCCGAGGTCGAACGTCTTTCGGGCCTGCTCGCCGAGATCGACCGGGTGGTCTGACCACGATCGGGATTTCCCTCCCATCGCCCTACGATGATGTACCCCCCTTTTGGGCCGAAACGGTGGCCACATGTCGCAGAGCGAGCATCCCGACTTCCTCGAGGAGCAGGCCTACATCGCTCGCGCCTATGACCATCTCGACCGCTCACGCGAGTCGGCACGGACCGTCACCGGCAATGTCGAATCGAGGGCCGGCGGCACCCATCAAGCCCGCTACGAGCGCGATGTGATCGCGGCCAACGTGCAGGAGCGCCTCGACGATCTCGACATCGGCGACCAGTCGCTGGTGTTCGGCCGCCTCGACAAGATCGAGGGCGATCACTACCACATCGGTCGTGTGGCGGTCTGGGACCAGGCCCGCAATCCGATCGTCGTCGACTGGCGAGCGCCGATCGCCGAGCCGTTCTACCGGGCGACCGGCCGCCAGACCATGGGCCTCGCCCGCCGTCGCCACTTCATCACCCGCTTCCGTGAGTTGCTCGGCCTCGAGGACGAACTCTTCACCGGCACGCTCGAGGAGACCGACGGGTCGGACACCGAAATCAAGGGCGAGCGCACCCTTGTCGCCGCACTCGAGTCGGCCCGTTCGGGTCGGCTCGGCGACATCGTCGGCACGATCCAGGGCGAACAGGACGAGATCATCCGCGCCCCGCTGTCGGGTGCCGTGATCGTCCAGGGCGGTCCCGGAACCGGCAAGACCGTCGTGGCGCTGCACCGGGCCGCCTATCTGCTCTACACCCATCGCTTTCCGCTCGCTCGTCAAGGTGTGCTCGTGATCGGGCCGAACCGCTTGTTCCTCACCTACATCGAACAGGTCTTGCCGTCACTCGGCGAGTCGGGGGTCGAGCTCACGGTTCTCGGCGATTTCGTCAAGGACGCTCGAGTTCGCGGCAACGACGCGCTGCATGTCGCCCGGATCAAGGGCGACCTCAAGATGATCGAGGTCGTGCGCCGCGCGCTTCGTCAACGCCAGCGAGTGCTGCGGGAAGACCTGGTCGTGCCCTACGGCGTGCAGCGGTTGCGGTTCACGGTCGAGGACAGCGACGAGGTCATCCGCCGCACTCGGCGACGGTCTCGTTTCCACAATCACGGGCGCAAGTTCGTGCTCGAGGACTTCTACCAGCGCCTTGCCGAATCGGGCCGCTACGAGGTCGACCCCGAGGAGCTGCGCGACCATCTCGCCTCCACCGAGGAGGTTCGGGCCGCGCTCGAGTGGATGTGGCCCACGCTCTCCGCAACCGAACTCCTCCACGACCTCTACGGATCGCGAGCACTCCTCCGTGCTGCGGGCGAGCGTGACTTCGGTCCGGCGATCGAGGGGCTTCACCGACCCCGGTCCGACCACGCCGAGGTCCTGTGGACCGCCCAAGATGTGCCACTCCTCGATGAAGCGCATCAGCTCATCGGTCCGCGCTCGGGCAAGGTGAAGGATCACGACCTGCGTACGTACGGCCACATCGTCATCGACGAGGCGCAGGACCTCTCGCCCATGCAGCTGCACATGATTGGACGCCGCTCACTCGGCGGATCGATGACGATCGTCGGCGACATCGCCCAGGCGACCAGCGCGTGGGCGCACGAGGACTGGGACAGCGTCATCGATCAGCTGCCGACCGACAAGGGTGTCACCCGCTACGAGCTGACGATGGGCTACCGGCTCCCCGGTCCTCTCATCGACCTGGCCGCCAAGGTGCTCGAGCTGGCGATGCCCGAGCTCGCTCCTCCGCAGGCGGTGCGACCCGAAGGTGACCCTCCTCGCTTCGTCGTGACTACGCCGGAAGACTTCGGTCGCGACCTCGCCGAGGCCGTCGCCACCGAGCGGGCCGCGATCGGCGCGGGCAACATCGCAATCATCTGCGCGACAGGTGCTGCCGACGACGTGTCCGAATTCCTCAACGCCCACGAGATCGACCACGGCATGGCCTACGCGGGTGCACTCGAAAAGGAAGTCTCGGTCATCGAGGTGTCGATGGTGAAAGGCCTCGAGATCGATGCCGCCATCGTCATCGAACCCGACTCGATCGTCGAGTTCGAACCTCAGGGTTTGCGCTCTCTCTACGTGGCACTGACCCGAGCCACCCGCCGCCTGGCGATCATCGACACTGGCGACTCGGCCACGATCCTGCGCTAAGCAATCCCGATGGTGCTCGATCGCTTCTCGCCACCCGTGCGGGAATGGTTCGCGGCCAACTTCGCCGAACCGACGCCGCCGCAGGTGCAGGGTTGGCCGGCAATCGCCGACGGTGACCACTCGTTGATCCTGGCCCCGACCGGTTCGGGCAAGACGCTCAGCGCCTTCTTGTGGGGCATCGACCGGCTGATCCGCGAGCCGACCGATCCCGACGATCCGCACACTCGGATCGTGTACGTGTCGCCGCTGCGCGCCCTCGCCGTCGACGTCGACAAGAACCTGCGCGGTCCGCTCAAGGGCATCACGCTCGCGGCCGAACGGCTGGGCACGCCCACAGTGCAGCCGACGGTCGGCGTGCGTACCGGTGACACGACCGCGCAGGAACGCCGACAGATCGCCCGTCGCCCACCGGACATCTTGATCACCACGCCCGAGTCGCTGTACCTCATGCTCACCTCGCAGGCCCGTGAGGGGCTGAGTCGGGTCGAGGCGGTGATCGTCGACGAGATCCATGCGCTGGCGGGCACCAAGCGCGGCGCACACATGTCGGTGACCATCGAACGGCTCGATGCGCTGTGCGAGACCCCGCCACAACGCATCGGCCTGTCAGCGACCCAGCGGCCCCTCGAGGAAACGGCGCGCTTCCTCGGCGGGCGCGCCGAGGGTGAGTGGCGTCCGGTCACGATCGTCGACGCCGGCATCCGCAAGGAGATGGACATCGAGATCGTCGTGCCCATCGAGGACATGGGCGATCTCGGACAGGTCGTGGAAGAGCCGGTGAGCGGTCCGGCCTCGGCGGGGCCCGTGCGCAAGAGCATCTGGCCGTCGATCCATCCTCGGCTGCTCGAGCTGATCCAGACCCACACCTCGACCCTCGTCTTCGTCAACAACCGCCGCTTGGCCGAACGCCTCGCCAATCGCCTGAACGAGATGGCCGAGGAGGAGGGGGAGGAGGATCGGCTCGAAGAGCCGATGAATGTGGGCGGCTCCGTGCCAACGGATCGGCTCGAAGAGCCGATGAATGTGATGGTGAAGGCGCATCACGGATCGATCTCGCGCGAGCAGCGGCTCGTGATCGAGGACGAGCTGAAGTCAGGGACGCTCAAGGGCCTCATCGCCACGAGCTCACTCGAGTTGGGCATCGACATGGGTGCCGTCGATCTGGTGGTGCAGGTCGAGTCGCCCGGTGCCGTCAGCCGCGGGCTCCAGCGGATCGGGCGTGCCGGTCACAACGTGGGCGACATCAGCCGAGGCAAGTTGTTCCCCAAACACCGGGCGGACCTACTCGAAGGTGCAGTTGTCGCCCATCGCATGCAGCAGGGTCTCATCGAGTCCACTCGCTTCCTCCGCAACCCGCTCGACGTGCTGGCCCAGCAGATCGTCGCCATGTGCGCGATGGACGACTGGCCCGTCGATCGCCTGGCCGACGTCGTCCGCGGCTCCGCCAATTTTGCCGAACTCAGCGACGACGTCTTGCGCAACGTGCTCGACCTGCTCGCCGGCCGCTACCCCAGCGAGCAGTTCGCCGAACTACGACCGCGCATCGTGTGGGACCGAGTTGATGGCGAGCTCCGCGGTCGACGCGGCGCCCAGCGGCTCGCGGTGACGAACCCCGGCACGATTCCCGATCGCGGATTGTTCGGCGTGTTCCTCCCCGATGGCACCCGTGTCGGCGAGCTCGACGAGGAGATGGTTTACGAGAGCCGACCCGGCGAGGTGTTCCTGCTCGGCGCATCGAGCTGGCGGATCGAGGAGATCACCTTCGAGCGAGTCGTCGTCACGCCCGCACCGGGTGTGCCCGGCAAGATGCCGTTCTGGCACGGCGACGGTCCGGGTCGCCCCCTCGAACTCGGCGAAGCGATGGGGGCCTTCGTCCGGGAGCTGCGGGCCAAGGACGACGCGCTGCCTTGGCTCGTGAAGGAGGTCGGCCTCGACGCCCTCGCGGCGACGAATCTACTCACCTATCTCGACGATCAAGCCGAGTCGACCGGCTCGGTGCCCGATGACCGCACGATCGTCATCGAGCGGTTTCGCGACGAGATCGGCGACTGGCGCGTGTGCCTGCACACCCCGTTCGGGGCCCAAGTCCATGCACCGTGGGCGATGGCGATCCGGTCGCGAGCCCAGGAGGAGTACGGCACCGATCTCGAGATGATCTGGAGCGACGACGGAATCGTCATGCGCCTCCCTGAGCACCTGGACGACCTCCCGCTCGAACTGTTCACGATCGATCCGGCCGAGGTCGACCGCATCGTGATCGAGGAACTCCCCCAGACGGCGCTCTTTGCGTCGCGGTTCCGCGAAGCGGCGGGCCGCGCGTTGCTCCTTCCCAAGCGGCGTCCCGATCGCCGCACGCCGTTGTGGCAACAGCGGCAACGTGCCGCGGATCTGCTCACGACGGCCAAGGACTACCCGGACTTCCCGATCCTCTTGGAGACGGTCCGTGAATGTGTCAACGACGTGTTCGACCTGCCCGCTCTTCGGTCGGTGCTGTCCGGGATCGATGACCGCTCGATCCGTCTCGTCCCCGTCGACACACCCAAGGCCTCGCCGTTCGCGCAATCACTCTTGTTCGGGTGGATCGCCGTCTACATGTACGAGGGCGACGCGCCGCTCGCCGAGCGGCGGGCCGCTGCCTTGGCCCTCGACCGGGACCTGCTGACCGAACTGCTCGGCGCCGAAGAGCTGCGGGACCTGCTCGATGCCGACGTCATGGCCGACCTGGAGCTCGAGCTCCAACGCCTCACCGAGCTCAGAGCGGCACGCGATCCGGACGAGCTTCACGATGTGCTGCGCGAGCTCGGGCCGCAATCGCTACTGGAGCTCGAGGCGCGGGTGAGCGATGTCGGCATGGCCGCGCGGTGGGTGCAGACGTTGGTCGAACAGCGTCGGGCCTTCGAGGCAACCGTCGCCGACGAGCGCCGAATCGTCGCCGCCGAAGATGCCGCCCGGGTGCGCGACGCGCTGGGCGTAGCCCTGATACCCGGCCTTCCGACCGCGTTCACCGACCCGGTCGACCATCCGCTGCGCGACCTCGTCGAACGCTTCGCCCGTACCCACGGACCGTTCCTTGCAAGCCAGGTCGCCCACCGACTGGGTATCGGAACCGACCGGGTGTTCGACGTTCTCGAGAGTCTCGAGGCGGCGGGTGCCGTCGTGCGCGGCGAATTCCGGCCCGACGGCACGGACCGCGAGTGGTGCGACAAGGACGTCTTGCGTCGCCTTCGACGACGCTCGTTGGCCGCGTTGCGCAAGGAGGTCGAACCGGTCGAAGGAGACGCGCTCGCCCGCTTCCTTCCGCAATGGCAGGGCGTGGGGACCCCTCGCCGGGGCATCGACGGTCTGGTGGACGTGCTCTCGGTCCTGCAGGGTGCGCCGATACCGGTCTCGACACTCGAGCGTGACGTCCTGCCCACTCGGATGGACGGCTACTCACCCTCGGATCTCGACGCACTCTGTACCTCCGGCGACCTGATCTGGGTCGGCGCCGGCTCGATCGGTCAGAGCGACGGACGCCTCCGTCTGCTGTTTCGCGACCAGGCGTCACTGCTCGCCTCCCCAGCGGAAGAACCGATCGAGGGCGACATCCACGACGCGATCCGCGGCTTGCTCGGCCATCGCGGCGCCAGCTTCTGGCCCGACCTCGTCCGAGCGTGTGCTGATGCCGGCACGAGCTACGCAGACAACGATGTCCTCGGCGCGCTGTGGGACCTCGTCTGGAACGGCGAGGTCACCAACGACTCCCTCACGCCGGTGCGGGCCCTTCTTACCCGCGGTGGTACAGCGAAGAGTTCCTCGACCGGTGCCCGGCGGCGGGCCCGACCGGGTCGTCTCAGCGCGACCGGCCCACCGACCGCGGCCGGCCGATGGTCGCTCGTCCAGCCATTGCTCGAGCCACGTCCGAACGCCACCGCGAGTGCCCATGCGCGGGCGGTGCAACTGCTCGAGCGCTACGGCGTCCTCACCCGCGAAGCAGCGCTCGGCGAAGGTCTCGAGGGCGGATTCGCCGGCGTCTACCCGGTGCTGCGCGCCCTCGAAGACCAGGGCAAAGTCCGACGCGGGTACTTCGTCGCCGGGCTTGGCGCCGCCCAGTTCGCATTGGCCGGCGCCGTCGATCGGCTCCGACGTTCGACCAGCGCCGATCACCCGATCGTGTTGGCGGCGACCGATCCGGGACAGCCGTTCGGCGCGGCGCTGCCGTGGCCCGACGCCGATATGAGGCCTTCACGAAGTGCCGGTGCGCTGGTCGTCATTCACGACGGTCGACCCCTCGTCTTCGTCGAACGGGGTGGCCGGAGCCTGATCACGTTCGAGGACGCGGCGGTCGAGCCATCGTGGGCCGCCGCACTCGCCGAGGCTGGGGACGCGGGTCGCGCTCGGTTCGAGATCACCAAGATCGATGGCCGCCCGTCGGGGGAGTCGCCACTCACCGCGCACCTCGAAGCAGCGGGATTCACCCGTGGGTACCGCGGGTGGGTCCATCGGGGCCGAGGGGATCAGCGCTCGCGCTAGTCTCAGTTCCAGTGACGCAAGTCGACGAGTGGGACGGTCAGCGGGGGGAACTCACGCTTCAGGACTACCTCTCGATCTTCCAACGGCGACGTTGGACAATGCTTGCGATCCTGGTGATCGCACTGGTCGGCGCCGGGGTGTGGAACGTCGTGCAGTCGCCGACCTACGAGTCGGTCGCCTCGGTGCTCTTGCGGACCAACAACAACGAGCAGTTGTTCCCGGCCGTGCCCAATTCGCTGCGCAGCGAGTTCACCCGGCGCGCGGACGCCGAACTCGACTTTGCCAACGCGACGGTCTTCCAGCGCGAGGCCGAGGCGGCATCGCCGGCCGGAGCCTCCGTCGAGCCTCGTATCGACGAGGACGACAACCAACCCGGCAGCCTCGAGTTCGTGTCGCGGGCCTCGGATCCGCTGATCGCACAGCAGGGTGCTGCCGGCTGGGCGCGGACGTATATCGATCGACGGTTGGAGACTGCCCGCGACCGACTCGACGTCGCGGTCCTCGACATCGAGGTGCAGGTCACCGAGCTCGAAGGGGAGAAGGCCGAACTGCAGGCGCCTCTCCAGCCGATCGAAGACGCATTGCAGTCCGAGACCGATCCCGACACGATCAGTCGTCTGACCACGCAGCGGCTCTCGCTCAACGAGGCCATCGAAGACGATCTGCTGCCGATCACGATCCAGCTACGCGAGCTCAACCAGTCGCTTGCCCGGCTCTCGATCTCGGCCGGCATTCTCGACCGTGCCGGCGTGTCGGAGATGCTGTCGACCGAAGCCCCCCTGGGCGTCAAGGTCGCGCCCAGCGTGGTTCGCAACATGCTCCTCGCCGGCGCCCTCGGCATCCTGGCCGCTGCCGGCGCAGCCCTGTTGGCCGAGACGCTCACCAGCAGCATCCGCAACGGTGCCGACCTCGAGCGCGTCGCGCCGACCATTCCGGTCCTGGCGCAACTGCCCGAGCTTCCGAAGGACCGGACATCGCACCAGATGGCTTTCGAGAGCGGGAGTGGCTACGCCGAGGCGACGGAGCGACTACTCAGTGCGCTCCTCTTCCAACGCGTCGGCCGACCCGGCGACCGCATGCGCGTGCTCGTGACCAGCGCGCTGCCGGGCGACGGCAAGACCACCGTCGTCGCCAACCTCGCCCGCCGCCTCGCGCTCACTCGGGTCAATGCGGTGTTTCTCGATGCCGATCTCCGTCGGCCGAAACTGCACGCCGAGCTCGGCGTGCAGCGCAGTGTCGGTCTGAGCGAAGTGCTCCGCAAGGGTGCGTCACTTGAGCGCTACCTGCATCCTCTGTGGTCGACCAGCAACCTGCGCTTCATCACGGCCGGTCAGTCGACCGATCGCGCAGCCACCATCCTGCGCGAACGCTTCGGTCCGGCCATCGACCAACTGCCGCTCGACTACGACCTCATGATCGTCGACGCGCCGCCCGTGCTGGCGGTGACCGATGCGGAGGTTCTGGTCGATGCCGTCGATGCCGCACTGCTGGTGGTGCGAGCCCACCGAACCAAGAGCGCCGAGGTGACCCAGGCGATCCGTCAACTCAGTGCGCTCGGCTCGCCGATTGCCGGCATGGTCCTGGTGGGGGTCCGCGACGCTGACGCTCCTGCCTACGGCTACGGGTACGGCAGTGGCACCGCGGACGGACCGCGGGCTGCTGACCCATCGCCGACGGTGCCAGACACGGCCCATGCGCAGACTGTCGCTCCGAGTGCCGCACCGAAGAAGCAGGCGTCCGCCGCCCCGGACCCGGCGGGCACGGCGCGAGCCCCCAAAGCCGGTCGACCGATCTCGAACGGTGCAAAAGCACCGTCACCGCCACACGCGGCTCCGAGCGAACCCGCGGCCAAGAAGCAACCGATGCCGGCCGCCCCCGCCAAGGCACCCGCTCAGAAGCGGCAGCCCACGCGCCCGAAGGGTCCCGCACCTGCGTCTCCGGCCCCCAAGGCCAAAGGGCCCAGCAACAAGACGCCCAGCAAGAAGACGGCAGGCAACAAAGCGCCCAGCAAGAAGACGCCCACCAACAAGACGGCCGGCAACAAGACCCCGAGCGCCGGCAGCGGCTCGTCGGGCAACTCGGCGCCTTCGAAGAAGCCCGGTAGCTAGACGCGAGATCAGCGAAAGCTTGGGCCCTGGAGCCTGCCGAACACGAACAGACGCTCACCGGCGGTCATCGCACTGAATCGCCATGAGCGCAAGGCGGGCCATGCGCTCACCGCGCCCAGATCTTCGGTGCCGATCGGCGAACCGGCGGCGAGCTCGGGCCACCCGCCGACGGCCGCGGACTCGGCGACCGGAATGACCCACATGACCTTTGCGTGGGGGTCGTGCAGAAGCGGTGGCACCCAGTCCGCTGACATCGCCTGCAAGCCCGTTCCCGATGCATCTGACCCGGCGCGAATACGAACCAGGAGCGGCGGCGGTGAACCATCGAACAGGTCGAGCTCGAAGAACTGGGCGTTGAGCTGATGCACGACCGCCCGGGCCATCGCGAGCGCTGAACCCGGAGCCGCGCCGAGCTGCTGAACCTCGACGATGCCATGCGACGACGGTGGGACTTCACCAGGCGTAGGCGGACGCCACGACGACTCGTCGACAGCCGGGAGGATCGCGCCGACGACCTGCGCGGCATCGAGTCCGGCTGATGCCACCTGGGTCAAGCGCTCGACCCGTCGAACGGTGACCTCGGGGGCGGCAACATCGAGCAACTCGGTTTCGAGCAGTCGACGGATGAAGGCTTCGATGTCATCTGCGTCGACGGCGGTTCGCCCGGCCACCTCGGCGACCGTGCGATGGTCGGAACCGAACAGGGATTCGAGCACCGCAAACCCGGATCCATCAATGGTCAGTAGCTGACCGCCGAGTGCCACCCGACGCAGCCCGCGTTCCGCATCGTCCGCCCCGTCGGCCACCGGAGCGCTCGTCGGCTCACCGAGTAGGTGGAGCCCGCCCGGTGCGCAGAGCCGCACGCCGTCGAGCGTGTCTGCCTCGATGATCCGTCGGCGGGTTCCCAGATCCGACGTGGCCACCACCGCGACCTGCGCTCGTTGGATCTGCCCGAGCTCGACGGTGGGCAGGCTGACGACGAGCCAGGCATTGTCCTCGTCGAGCGGAAGCGGGGTGCCCCGGTGCTTTGCCGGAAGTACCACGATCGAACCCGGTGTCACGTTGACTTGGGACTGGCCTGTGACGACGGTGGGGCCGGAAACGCCCAACGACTGACGACCCAGCAACTGAACGAGCATCGCTGCTGCGGAATCGCTTCCGATTGGCTGCCCGAGGGCCGATCGTATGCCATAGCTGAATTGCACCGACGCGCCGGGGAAGGCGATGCGACTGACTTCGACGAGGTCGTCGACGGCCGCCCCATAGCCTGACCAGGCGCGCGTGGTGAGGGTCCAGCCCTCGGCCAGTCGGGCCACCAATCGAGCGTTGTCGTGTGTGTCGGCGACGTTCGCAATGGCCCCGGCCGGACTAACGAACGCAAGCTCGGCCGTGGATTCACGATCCGCGAGCGCCCGGTCCCGGACACGTTCGACCAGGTCGGCGAGGTCCAGACTGCCGATCGGATAGCCGGCGACGATCAACTCCTCGAGAGCGTCGAGCGCGTCGAGCGCGTCGGGGCGACCGGTGATCATCTCGGCGAGGCGTCGCCGTGCAGCGGTGCACATCTCTTCGCACGCGGCATCGAGCGCGACCTGCTCCGCGGGTTCGCCGAGGCGTTCGAGGTCCTCAGGCCGAAGCGGGCGGGCTTCGATGACCGGCGCGTCACTCTCGGTCGACGTGTCGTCGAGCGTCATGGCGCCCATTCTCGCCGACCCCGGTGCCCGCCGATGACCAACCGGCCGGGCCCCGCCCGAGAAGTACCCTACGATCGCTCGGTCGTCCGGAGATTGGGGGCCTGTGAACACGATCGACTCCGCGTCACCGATCGGCGGCTCGTCGATAGCTCCGCCCGAGTCCGCCAAGGATCTCGGCCGCATGCTGCCATTCTCGATCAACCTCGCGAACCGCGCCGTCAACCTCATCGAACCCCCCGACGAGCTCGACTACGACCGACCGTTCTGGCACATGACCACCGCGGCGCTCGAAGAAGCCGAGCAACGCGACGAGCTCGACATGGTTGCGGTCCCGTTCGATCGGCTCCGAGCCCTCGTCGGTGACACCGTTCCCACACCACGAGCGATGATCTTCCACATCGGACGCTGCGGCTCGACCCTGGTGAGTCGGATGGTCGGCCACGATCGGCGACACCTCGTCCTGCGAGAAGCCAAGCCGATCGGTGGCCTGCACCGAGGTACGGCCGGTAGCGACCTGGTGCCGACGTTCACCGTCGAGCAGGCATTCAAGGACGTGCTGGTGGCCTTCGAGCACTTCGCCGAGGCGAGGGGCTTCGAGGACATCCTCGTCAAGCACTCGAGTTGGGAGAGCTTCTCGATGCCGCGCATCGCCGAGGTCCTCCCCGACACGCCGCTCATCTTCGTATGCCGCAATCCCATCGAAATCGTCGAGTCGTCGCTCCACGGCCCCCCGGGATGGGGTTCGAGACTCCATGAACCGCCGGCGCTCCTGCACCGCTGGGTGCCGTGGCTCCAACGGGTCGATCCGCCATACACCGCGGCCACGGTCTTCGCCGGCGTGTGGGCCTCCGGGGTCAACGCCGCTCTGGAACTTCCGTCGGATCGAGTCTTCATCGTCGACCACGCCGAGCTGACCGCGGCTCCAGGCGAGACCCTCGAACGGCTGTCGCGCCACGCCCGCCTGGACTTCTCGATCGACGATGCGCTGGGCGAGCTGAACCGCTACTCGAAGGCGCAGGACGACTCGACCGAGTACGACCCCGACGAACGCCATGCCCACCCCTCGCTGACCGAGGCGACTCGCCGGCACGTGCTCGATGTCGTCGGCGAGCTCCCCGATCGCCTCGCTGCTCGTCTCGCCGAACAAGACTGAGCGACGTGACCGATCCCGACAAGCTGCTCGGCGAGCCAACCGAGGGCATCCAAGACCTCCACCCCGACGCCGACACGCCTGGCGATGATGGTCCCGGCGAGGTCTATCAGGGTGCGCACCTGGTCGCCCGTCCACTCCCGATGCCTGCGCCCTCGCTGCTGCTGACGCTGCCCGGCGTCGCGGATCTGGCCGAGGCCGATGACGCTCCCGCCAGTCCAGAAGCCGCAGAGCTCCGCGGTCGACTCACGGCGCTCGCAGACGCCAACGCGGCCGCTCGGGCTGCGTCGCTGGAGCGTCTCGCTACCTGGTTCCCCGGCTACGACTTCGACGTTGCGAGCCAGACGACGGACGATCGCCGGTTCTCGCTACTCCAGATCGGTGGGGAACTCTTCGAGTACCTCAATGCGCTCGAGATCGTCGAGCAACTCCTCGTGAGCCGGGACTTCCCAGGCAACAAGATCATCTTCAGCCACGGCGCTCGCAAGGGCGCCCAGCCGGAACGGCTCTTCGATCCGACCCGACCCGCGTTGCGTCGACCGCAGATCGGGCCGCTTGTCGACGCCCTCGACGGCCAGTGGACCTGCATCCTCAACAGCATCGACCAGTCCGATGAGCGGATCGCCTCGGTCATCGAACACCTGGAACGCGCGTACGGGTGCCCGATCAACACCAACGTCTACATCTCGTGGGGGGAAGCACTCGGCTTCGGACCCCATTGGGATTCCCACGACACGATCATCGTCCCGGCTGCCGGCACCAAGCGATGGCGGGTCTTTGAACCGACGGTGCTCGCACCGCAACGTCCTTGGATCGGCAGCGAGGTGAGCGACCGACCGGTCTGGGAAGGCGACATCGAGCCGGGCATGTGCCTGGTGATTCCTCGCGGCTGGGGTCACGAGGTTCTGGGCTCCGACGACCTGTCGGTGCACTACACGATCGGCGTGAACCGGCTCACGGTTACCGACGCGCTGCAACGGATCGTCACCGAGGGAGGCCTCCAGCCACTGCTTCGCGGTGACCTCGCTTATCACCCCCGGCGCGACGTCGTTGCGTACGACCGCTCGATCCACGACGACGACGTGCTCACCGCGGCGCTCGACGACGTGGTCGGGCCCCAGCTCCTCGAACGTGCGATGGCCACGCATCGCGCTCGGATGACGATGCGGAGCTTCCCGCGTCTCTTCGACACGTGGATCAGCGCAGGTACCGGCGACTGGTCGGGAGCGACCGTACGGATGCCGGTTCCAAGCGGTGTCCACGTCGCATCGATCTCCACGGTGGGAGCAGTCCTGGCGTTCGGCAACCAGCAGGTCGAGGCCGACGCCGGTGCATTGGCCGTGATCTCGACCCTTGCCGACACCCTCGAGCATCCCGTCTCGGCGCTCGAGGCAACGCACGGTGCCTCGACTCCCGCCGTACTGCGCGACCTCGTGCGAGCGGGGTTGGCCGAGGTCCGGCTGCCCTGACTGCGGCTCGGGCCGGGCGTGGCGGGCTAGCCGAACACCAGGCTCTGGAGCCAGATCATCAGGTAGATGCCGGCGACCAGGGCGACCAGGACAAGCACCACCGTGCCGATGGTTTCGGCCATACGGCGCAGGCGCTTCATGGTCCGGACTCGCCATCCGGACACAACAGGCCGACGGAGCGCAGCTCGGTCACGAACTCGGACTCCGCCAACCCGCTGGGCCAGTTCGCTCGCCCGTGCCCGAGCAGCTCCCACGCATCAAGCCCGTCGCCGTCGAGAATGGCGAGCGCACCGCCATCCGGATCGTGGACGGCGGCCGACCCATCGGCGAATCGCCACGCGATTGCTCCCGGCGTCCGCTCGCCGTCGTCATCAACCACGGTCGTGACCGAGGTGACCGGGCCCGGTGGCGACGCGGCCTCCGCCAGACCGTTGATCGACTTGATGGTCTGCTCGAGACTGGTCCCCGTGATGCGGAACGCCGGCGCCGCCTCCACGAGCGAGATGAGCGCGGCGATCCCGGCACTCCCCGCGCGCTCGAGATCGAGTGTGTCGACGAGCAGCAGCGAAAGCGATGCAGCCTGCCGCAACGGTTCGACGCTCGGCTCAGCCTCGTCGATGACCGGCCGGATGATGATGTCCGGGGCGACTGGTGGGCCCTCGTAGACCTGCCCGAGTTCGTGGATCGCCACCTCCACGCGACCAACCTCGGGCGACCTCGACCCGCTATCGGTCACGGCGTGATCGAACAGTTCCCACGAGCCGCGGCGCAGCGTGATCGGCCGCGGATACGGCACCAGGCGACCACCCGGCAACACCCCGAGCTGCTCGTCGGAGAGCGCCCGCCAGCCGGCCCGAACGAGCGCGGCCACCAAGGTCGACTTGCCGGAACCCGACGGCCCGGTCACGAGCACGACCCGGCCATCTCGCTCCACCGCACCCCCATGCAGATGCAGTCGATCGTCCTCGGCGTCGAGTACGGCGCGGTTCACCCGTCGGGTGATTGCCTCCTCGACCAGCGCAAGGTCGGTAGACCAACGCACCGTCGCGCCGTCGATCATCCCGAGGAAGCCGACATCGTCACCACGCTGTTCCGTCTCGATGCGAACCACGACATCGATCTCGTCGTCGGGGTCTGCGACGGGAAAGGCACCGAACAGCACATCGAGTCGCCTGGCAGCCTCGGCGTTGTCGGAATCAAGAGCGATCCGGAGCGGCCCGATCCGCACGATCATCGAAGGACTCCCCGCTCCATCGGCGCCAGTGTGCCACGGCGTGGAATACAACCCGGGCCGAGGCGTTGCACACGGCAGCGCCGAATGTCCCCCCACTCGGCCCTGCCCTCCAGATCTCCCGTGGAGGGGAACCTGACCCGGTGGAGACCTCCCACTCCGCCGGGTCAGATCGTTTGCCGCCCTGGCGACCACTTCGGGGCTCGGCATGTGGCCGGGCGAGCTTGGCCAACCACCTCCTGCATCCAGGCGATAGCGTTCCGGCATGACTCGGGTGTTGGTGACGGGTACCGATCGACCCGTCGGGGCGGCGATCCTTCCACGACTGGTACGACATGGTTTGCTCCCGGTCGCCGCCGTCGGTGATCCGGCGAGTTCGATCACGGCGGTCGACCACGACGTGGTCGCCGGCGGCCAGATCGCGGTCGACCTCGACGTGCACGCCGACATCAGCGCCGCGCTCGACGACGTCGCCACGCTCGTCCACGCCGCCGATGTTCGACCGGGCGGCTCCGAGGACATTCCGCAGGCGACCCGGGCGATGGCATCCGCTTGTGCCGACCGTGGCGTCCACCTGCTGTTCCTGTCGCGTGTGGGTGCCGACGCGAGCTCGCTCAGCCATCGCAAGGCTCTCTGGCAGGCCGAGCAGATCGTCGAGCAGACGCCGAACCTCGGCTACACGATCCAGCGAATCACCCACACCCATCCCGGGACCGAGTGCTTGATGCACGGACCGTGGCTTCCGCTGCCGTCCGGCACGCCGATCCAGCCGGTCGCGCCCGACGATGTCGCAGGGCGCGTAGTCGGACTGGTGCAAGCCGGCCCCTCCGAGCGAGTCCGCGACTATGGCGGTCCCGAGCTCATGCGCTTCGCCGATGTCGTGCACGTGTACAAGCAGATTCGCGGCTCGGCGCCCCGGCGGGTGCCGATCCCGGCGGTCGGTGTGATGGCCGAAGCCGTCGATGGCATTCACGTCAGCGGCAGTGGCGACCGCGGAAGCATCACGTTTCGTACCTGGCTTGGCGCTGCCTAGCGGCGCCGACACCAGGCAACGTCGAGCGGCGCGCGTCGATGCCCGAAGGTGACACGATCCATCGGACGGCCGCCCGACTTCGGCCAGCCCTCGCCGGCAAGACCCTCGTTCGGTTCGATGCTCCGCGCCTGACCGGCGATCGGCCGAGACCGGGCGAGGTCATCGCCTCGGTGCGCGCCGTCGGCAAGCACCTGCTCATCGAATTCGAGCGCCACCTTGTGCTCCATACCCACATGAAGATGACGGGCTCGTGGCACCTCTATCGACCCGGCGAGCGATGGCGCGAGCCGCAGCACCTGGCTCGGGCCACGGTCGCAGTCGACGACTGGATCGCCGTCTGCTTTGCCGCCCCGGTCGTGGGCACGTATCGAGACGTCGCCGGCGTGATTTCGCCGCTGGCCCATCTCGGTCCCGATCTCTGCCTGCCCGACATCGACGTCGAGAACATCGCAGAGCGGTGCGCCGCCATCGCCGAGCCAGGCACCACGATCGCCGACGTTCTGCTCGATCAACGCATCGCGTGCGGCATCGGCAACGTGTTCAAGAGCGAGACGCTGTGGGCCTGCCGCGTGTCACCATTCGCCACGCTCGCCGAGGTGGACGATGCGACCCGCCGGCAGCTCTACAGCGCCGCGTCTCGACAGCTCCGAGCGAACCTCGGCGGCGGACCACGCACGACGGTGCCCGGCGGGCTCGCGGTCTACGGGCGGCAACGGCAACCATGCCGGCGGTGCCGCGACATCATTCGAATGCGGAGTCACGGCGACCACGCACGGAGCACGTATTGGTGCCCCAGCTGTCAACCCGATCCCGGCCTCGCGTCGCCCGTGCACCCGATGGACTGAGCGCCGCGGACCCCTATCACAACCCGAGGCCGGACCCGGGGACAGTTGCCGTAGACTTGACGGTTCATGTTCGGGCTGATCTTTCTTTTGCTGATCGTCGTGCCCATCGTGGAGCTGTACGTCCTGTTCCAAGTCGCGGACAGCTTCGGCTGGGGCATATCGCTGCTCTCCCTGCTCGCCATCAGCTTGCTCGGCGGGTCGCTCATGCGGTGGCAGACCTCGGGCGCGTGGGCTCGCGTGACCGACAAGATCCGCCAAGGCGAGATGCCCTCGAAGGAACTCGTCGACGGAGCGCTGATGATCTTCGGCGGAGCCCTGTTGCTCACGCCCGGTTTCTTCACCGACGCGGTCGGTCTGTCGATGTTCATCCCCCCGCTACGAGCGATCGCACGCCGACTCGTCCTACGACGTGTCAACGGCCGGGTCACCGCCTTCGCCGGCACGGCCGGAGCAGCCGGCCCGGGGTTTGGCTTCACCACGTTCTCCACCGGTGGTCCCTTCGGGCCTGCCGGCACCAGTCGGTCGCGTTCCGATGCGATCGACGTCGAGGAGGTCATCGTCGAGCGCATCGACGACCCACCCTCCTCTCTCCCCCCAACGACTCCACCGGAGTGAGCAATGGCTGATGTGAACGAAGAAGAGGAAGTACGCGAGGAGATCGTTCCTGGCGTCGCTCGCGCGCTGAGCCCGATGGCCCGCCGCATCCTGGCCATGAATCCGGGCACCCGGACCGGCCTGGGGACCAACACGTACATGGTCGGCATCGACGAGATCGCGGTCATCGACCCCGGCCCGATGGACCAGAGCCACCTCGACGCCATCATCGGCTGTGGTGGTGATCTGATCCGCTGGATCCTCGTCACCAGCGCCGACGATGCCTACGCCGGCTCGGTGGCCGCCCTCGCCGAACAGACGGGCGCCACCGTGATGGCGTTCGACGACATCGACTGCGACGAGAAGCTCAAGGACGGTTCGCAGATCGTCGGCACCGAGTTCCGCCTGACGGTCAAGCACCTGCCCGGCCCCAGCGCCAAGAACATCGGCCTGGTGCTCGAAGAGGAGCGGATGCTCATCGGCGGCGGACTGATCACCGACGGCCCGAGCGTCGCCATCGACCCGAGCCGCGGCGGCGACATGGTCGAATACCTCGCCTCGGTCGAATCGTTGCGCAAGCTGCGCCTGCGCCGGATCGCCCCGGCGCACGGCTACGTGATCGAGACACCCAAGCCGGTGATCCAGGAGTACATCGACTACCGGCTCGCCCGCGAGGAGGAGATCCTCAAGGCGCTCGGTAGCGACACGATGCGCGTCGAAGACGTCGTAGCCGCCGTCTACGGCGAGCTCGACGATGACATGGCAGACATCGCCGCCGGCAACGTGCTCGCCCACCTGATCAAGCTGCGCAGCGACGGCAAAGTCAAGGGCCAGAAGAACTTCGCCGCCGTCTAGTCGACCGCCCGAGCAGCGCTCGCCGTCGCCCAACCGGGCTCGGTGTGCTACAAACGCAGACCCATGAGGGCCCCTCGCGATCGTGAGTGCGCATGACGCTGTGGATCTTGATCGGTGTCACGGCCGCCGGATCGCTCTACAGCATGACCCGGCCGCCGTCGCTCGACGGTGGTTGGCGAGCCGCGTGGTGGTTCTTGCTTCCGTCACTGATCGGCTTCCTGGCGTTCTTCCTCATCCCCATGATCCGGGGCATCTATCTCGGCTTCACCGACTGGAACGCGCTCTCGAACTCCGGCGAGTGGATCGGCCCGGACAACTACACGAAGCTGATCGACGACGCGCAGTTCTGGAACGCCATGCGGGTCACGTTCTGGTATGTGATCTGGAACATCGGCACCCAGACGGTGCTCGCAATCACCATCGCGGTGATGATGGATCGACTCACCAAGTCTGGGACGGTCCGTAGCCTCATCCTGCTGCCGTGGCTGATTCCGAACCTCGTCGCCGGCCTGCTCTTCCTGTGGTTACTCGACCCGAACCTGGGTCTGGTCAATGACATCCTCGGCTGGTTCGGACTCGGCCCGTACCGCTTCCTGACCAGTACCTCCGGGGTCATCCCGTCGCTCGCCCTGATGAACACCTGGAAGTTCATGGGCTACACGGCGCTGCTGATCTTCGCCGGGTTGCAGACCATCCCCAAGAACCTCTACGAGGCCGCCGCGATCGACGGTGCCACCGAGTGGCAGATGATGCGGCGGATCACCATCCCGCTGATGCGACCGGTGCTTGCGCTCGTGATGGTGGTGACGGTCGTCGGATCGTTCCAGGTCTTCGACACCGCACTCGTCGCCGGCGGTGGCATTGCCGCCGGCGGGATCGGCGGGCCGGTCAACGCCAGCAAGGTGATCTACCTGTACATCTACCAGAACGCCTTCGTCTTCTTCGACCAGGGGTACGCGTCGGCACTCGCGTCGGTCCTGCTGGTGTTCCTCATGATCATCACCGCCATCCAGCTGCGGCTGTTCCGGGCCAACGAGAGCGATCTCGCATGACGACGATCAACGACATCGTCGGCTACGGCAACCGGTCGGCGCGCGCCCGGATGGGGCGACCCCTGGCGTGGGCCCTGCTCGCCCTGATCATCGTCATCACGCTGCTGCCCTTTGTCTGGGCGATCCGCACCGCGCTGTCGACGAACCCGGCGCTCCTGTCCGGCGAGTTCGATTTCACGTGGGGCAACTTCAAACGGGTGATCGGCATCGCCAGCCAGGAGGAGATCCAGGAATCGGCCGGACGCGTCAACACGGGTGAGTTGAACTTCTGGACCTCGCTGCGCAACAGCGTGATCATCTCGACCACCATCGCGATCGGTCAGGTGTTCTTCTCGTCGATGGCTGCGTACGCCTTCGCCCGCATGCAGTTCGCCGGGCGCGACCGGATCTTCTTCATCTACCTGTCGGGGATGATGATTCCGCCGATCATCACGTTGATCCCCAACGTCATCTTCATCAAGAACCTCGGCCTGATCGCCTCGCTGCCCGGCATCATCCTCCCGTTCTTCCTGATGACCCCGTTCGCCGTCTTCTTCATGCGCCAGTTCTTCCTCGGAGTGAGTCGATCGATGGAGGAAGCCGCCATGATCGACGGCGCATCGCACTTCCGGATCTTCCGCTCGATCACGTTGCCGATGATTCGCCCGCAGATGATCACACTCGGGGTGCTGACCTACGTGACGGCGTGGAACGAGTTCTTCTGGCCGTTCGTGGTCGCCCCGGCCGAAGAGTCGGTACAGCCGCTGCCCGTCGCCCTCCAAGTGTTCCGGACCCAGACACCGGGCAACTCACCCGACTGGGGCGGCTTGATGGCCGGCACGATCATCACCACGCTGCCGGTGATGGTGATCTTCGCGATCTTCGGCAAGCGCATCGTCGACTCGATCCGCTTCACCGGCATCAAGTGAGGGCAACCAGGTCCAACGTGACCGAAGCCGACTCGCATGCGTCGACGGCGTCGTCCGCCAGCGCGTCATCACTGACGAGGACATCGGCGGCGCTCAGCACACCAATCGTCGACAATCCGACGATCCCCCACTTGCTCGAGTCGGCGAGCACGCACACCTCGCGAGCGGCTTCGATGAAGGCCAGATTGGTCTGGGCCTCGGCGAGATTCGGAGTGGTGAACCCGGCCTCGCTCATCCCGTGCACACCCATGAAGAGCTGATCGAGGTTGAACCCCGCGAGGCAACGCTCGGCGACCGGGCCGACGATGGCGTTGGACGGCGTCGGACTCCCGCCGGTCAGCACCAGATCGACCCCGGATGCGCTCGCGCTGAGCGCGCTCACGATGGCGATCGAGTTGGTCACCACCGTGAGGTCGCGGATGCGGGCGAGATACGGCAGCAACTGGTAGGTGGTGGTTCCTGCGGTGATGCCGATGGCACCACCGGGACGGATGCGCGACGCGCCGCGTTCCGCGATCGCCCGCTTCTCCGGAAGCTGACGCTTCGACTTCGCAGCGAAGCCCGGCTCGTCGATGCTGGGCGCCGCCCGATCGAGTCGCGTGGCGCCACCATGAACCCGGGCGAGCAGGTTGACCGCCGCAAGCGCCTCGATGTCGCGGCGGATCGTCATCTCGCTCACGCCGAAGCGCATCGCCAGCTCGCCAACCCGGGCCGCGCCCTGCTCGCTCACGAGGGTCACGATGGCATCGCGCCGTTCCCGGCCCAACAGTGTGCGGTCCTCGGGACGGTCCGACAGATCGGTCATCCGAACATGATGACCGATCTTCGGACAAATCCGAACATCCCTGGCAAAGAAACGGACACAGACGGCCTCGTTTTGGCGTTCGAACATGTTCGTCCGGGGTGACCTGGCGCGACTTCAGGGTTACGATCTCATGAACACATGGACCTGGAGGGGACCCAGATGAAAAACGTCCGCACCTTGCTGGCGCTCCTGATGGCGCTCGCATTGGTCGCCGCAGCTTGCGGCAGCGATGACGGCGGCGATACCGCCACCGAGACCACCGATTCCTCGAGCAGCGATTCCGCGAGCGCGGACGACGCCGCTGATGACGCCGGTGAAGAAGAAGCCATGGACGACGAGGAGGCGATGTCCGAGGACGCCGTCGAGATCGACTACTGGCTCTGGGACGGCAACCAACAGCCGTTCTACCAGGAGTGCGCCGACGCCTTCCACGCCGAGAACCCCGGCATTGCCGTCAACATCGAGCAGTTCGGCTGGGGCGACTACTGGGACGGCCTGACCGCCGCGTTCGCCTCGGACTCGGCCCCCGACGTGTTCACCGACCACCTCGCTCGCTACCCCGAGTTCGTGGAGAGTGGCGTGCTCGTGCCGCTCAACGACTATGTCGAGGCCGATGGTCTCGACGTCACCAACTACTTCCCGGGCCTCGCCGAGCTCTGGACCTCGCCCGACGGTGACCGCTTCGGTCTCCCGAAGGACTGGGACACCATCGCCGTCGTCATCAACGAAGACATGATGAACGACGCCGGTCTCACGATCGACGACTTCAACAGCGCCACCTGGAATCCCACCGACGGTGGCACCTTCGGTGAGATCATCCAGGCCCTCACCGTCGACGCCAACGGCAACCGCGGCGACTCGCCGGACTTCGATCCCGACGCCATGGACATCGACGCCGGCGCGGTCTACGGCTTTGGCCTCGAGGGCAACTTCGGCGCCTTCGGCCAGACAACCTTCAGCGCCTTCGCCGCCTCCAATGGCTGGACCGCAACCAACGGTCCGTGGGCAAACAGCGCCAACTACGGCGAGGCTGCTCTCGCTGACACCATCCAGTGGTTCGCCGACTGGATCGCGGCCGGCTACATCACCCCGATCGAGGACGTCCAGTCGCTCGGCGGCACCACGATGTTCCAGGGCGGCCAGGCTGCACTGCAGACCAATGGCTCGTGGATGATTTCGACCCTGTCGGGCGACGCCACCGAGGTCCCGGTGCTCTACGCGCCGACGCCCGTCGGCCCGGCCGGCGATCGTGCGTCGATGTTCAACGGCCTCGCCGACTCGATCACGACCTCGTCCGAGCACCCGGATGAGGCCTGGGAGTGGGTCAAGTACATGGCGACCCCGGCCTGCCAGGAGATCGTCGGCGGTGGCGCCGTCGTGTTCCCGGCCATCCCGAGCGCAACCAAGATTGCCCAGGACGCCCACGCGGCGAACGGTGTCGACGTGAGCGCCTTCACGGTCCACGTGGACAACGAGACCACGTTCCTCTTCCCGATCAATGACAGCGCTTCGCGAGTCGAAGACGCCGTCGGTCCGGTGATGGAGGCCATCCTGCGTGGCGAGGCCGACGCCGCCGAGTCACTTGCCGCCGTCGCTTCCGACGTCGACTCGATCCTCGGTAGCTGAACCAACCAACTCGTCGAGAGGGCCGTCGTTGCATCGTCGTGGTGCAGCGGCGGCCCTCGTCGTCGTTTTGAGTCTCGTTTCGGCGGCCTGCGGCAGCGAGACATCCGGCACGCCGATCTCGATCGAGACGAGAACGCACCGCGACGCCGCGGCATGCAGCGATGCGTTCGTCACCCACGACCTGCCGCATCTGACGAAGGGTCCGGGATCGACGGCATCGACGTTCGATGGCACTGGAGCGGGCATCGCCGCCGGTGATTTCGACGGTGACGGCGACACCGACCTCGTGATTCCGAACCTCTCGGGCGCGACCCAGGTCCTCGAGAACACCGGCGATCCTGCGGCCTGGGAACCACACGCACTGGTCGCCGGACGGTTCCGCGGGGCTGCTGCGGTCGACCTCGATGCCGACGACGACCTCGACATCGTGCTGAGCACCGGCATCGGGCCGCCGGTGCTGTTCACCAACGGGTTGGCGCCCGGAGAGACCCTGGCCGACGACCCGTTCGAGCGCGGACAGATCGACGGCGTGCGTGCTGCGACCTACGCATTTGCGTTCTCGGATCTCGGCGGCGACGGGGACCTTGATCTCGTCACCGGTTCGTACAACGCCGAGCTCACCATCATTCGCAATACACCGGTACTCGGCAGCGACTCAGGCGTGATCCTGTACGAGCGCAATGCCCTTGGGTTCTCGCCCATCCGGATGAGTCCCGACGCGCAAGCGCTCGCCATGGCGTTGGCCGACGTGGATGGCGACGATCGCATCGACATCGTCGTCGGCAACGACCTCGCCACCGCAGATTTCATCTGGCTGGACAGCGAAGACGGCTGGCAACCTTCGACTCCCTTCTCCACGACGACCTACAGCACGATGTCCTACGACGCCGCCGATCTCGATGGCGATGGCCGCACCGAGTTCTTCGCCACCGACATGGCCCCCCTGCCGTCGGAGTCCCTCGACGACTGGCGCGAGGTGATCGCCGACATGGAGGCCGCACCGCAGCCCGACGAGGTGCAGATTCCGGAGAACGTGCTGCTGCGGGCGGGCGACGACGGCTTCGCCAACGAGGGCGCGGCGGTTGGAATCGACGCCACCGGCTGGAGCTGGTCGGGCCTGTTCGGCGATCTCGACAACGACGGGGCCCAGGACCTCTATGTCGTGAACGGCATGCGGAGTGAGCTGCTGTTCGACTTCCTCCCGGATGCGCGTCTCGTCGAGCCGAACCAGGCGTTCCGCAACGTCGACGGCGACTTCGAGCTCATGCCGGGTTGGGACCTCGCCGACACTGCCGGTGGGCGGGGCGCCGTGTTGTTCGATGCGGACGGCGACGGCGACCTCGACATCGCGGTCAACAACCTCGACGAGCCGGCTCGACTCTTCGAGAACCGCCTGTGTCGCGGCGCGGCCCTGACGGTCGAGTTGCGGCAACCGGGCTCGGGCAACACTCGGGCGCTCGGTGCGGAGCTCAGCTTCGAGTCGGATGGTCTTCGGGCGACGCGCACGATTACGTCAACCCGCGGCTACTTGTCTGCGGCTGCACCGGTGGCACACGTCGGCCTGGGCACCGTGACCACCGTCGATCTGACCGTACGCTGGCCCGACGGGGCGACCTCGACGGTCCCCGACGTCTCGGGTAACCAACACCTCGTGATCACTCGCGAGGACCGCACCTCCTCCAACTGAACGACCCGGTCCCCGACCACCAACCCAAGGAATGACTACTCGTGGCCAAGATCTCGCTGCTCGGCGCCGGAAGCACGGTGTTCGCCAAGAACCTGCTCGGAGACATCCTGAGCTTCCCCGAGCTGGCCGACTCGACCATCAGCCTTCATGACATCGATGCCACGCGGCTGGCGACGAGTGAGATCGTCGCCCACAAGATCGCCGATGCTCTGGGCGTCTCGCCGACGATCGAGACCGCACTCGACCGACGCGCCTCGCTCGACGGCGCGGACTACGCCATCACGATGTTCCAGGTCGGGGGCTACGAGCCGAGCACCGTCATCGACTTCGAAATCCCGAAGCGGTACGGACTCGAGCAGACGATCGCCGACACGCTCGGCGTCGGCGGCATCATGCGTGGACTGCGGACGATCCCCGTCCTCCTCGACATGTGTCGCGACATGGAAGCGCTGTGCCCCGACGTCACGCTGCTGCAGTACGTCAACCCCATGTCGATGCTCTGCACGGCCGTCGCCCGCGAAACCTCGATCTCGACGATCGGCTTGTGCCACAGCGTGCAACACACCGCCGAGCAGCTGGCCGGCGACATCGGGGTTCCGATCGATGAGGTCGACTACCTGTGCGCCGGCATCAACCACATGGCCTTCTATCTGAAGTTCGTCCAGAAGAACGAGACCGGCGTCCGCGATCTCTATCCGCTCATTCGAGACGTCGCGGAGGGCGACTCGATCCCATCCCGCGGCGATGCCGCTCGAAGCGACGGCGGCACCAGCGGTCTGAGCGATGCCGTGCGCTATGAGATGTTCCGCCGACTCGGTTACTTCGTCACCGAGTCGAGCGAGCACTTCGCCGAGTACGTGCCCTGGTTCATCAAGGAAGGCCGCGACGATCTTCTCGAGGAGTTTGGCGTTCCGCTCGACGAGTATCCGCGGCGCTGCATCCGCCAACTTGCCGGTTGGGAGGAGCTGCGCACGCAGCTCGAAGACGCCGACGTGAAGCTCGAGGTCAAGCGAAGCAACGAGTACGGCTCGGGGATCATCCACTCGATCGAGACCGGCCAGCCACGGGTGGTGTACGGAAATGTGCGCAACGACGGCCTCATCGAAAACCTGCCGGAGACGGCGTGCGTCGAAGTGCCCTGTCTGGTCGATGGCAACGGAATCCAGCCGACCCGGGTCGGCGCGTTGCCTCCGCACCTGGCTGCACTCATGCAGACGAACATCAACGTGCAAGAGCTCACCGTGGAGGCCTCGCTCACCGGCAACCGCGACCACATCTACCACGCCGCGATGCTCGACCCGCACACGGCGAGCCAACTCGACCTCAACCAGATCTGGGCGATGGTCGACGATCTGATCGATGCCCACGGCGAAATGATCCCCGCAAACCTGCATCGCTGAACGCCACCCCGACATGCTCGCCTCGCACGTGGTAGGCATCCTCGGACACCGACGGGAGAAAGAGGTCGACGCGAGGTGAGTGGATCGGTCGCACTGATCGCCCTGACGGTCATCGCGTTCGCGCTGGTGTCACGGCGACTGGCCTCGACTGCCCTGAGCGCGCCGATCGTCTTCGTGGCGGCCGGGCTGCTGCTGAGCCACCAGGTGCTCGACCTGGTGGATCTCGAACTGGAGCTCGAGGCCATCGACCTGCTCGGCGAGGCGACCCTCGGCGTGCTCCTGTTCGCCGACGCAAGTCGGATCAGCCTGCGTCAGTTGCGCGAGGAGTACATGCTCCCGACGCGATTGCTGGCGATCGGGCTGCCGCTCACCGTTGCTGCGACCACCGGGATCTTGATGCTCCTGATCGACGGTGTCGACGTGTGGCACGCCGCGCTCATTGCGGCGATCCTGTCTCCGACCGACGCGGCCCTCGGCCAGGAGGTCGTCTCGAACGATGCGGTACCGGCACGCATTCGCCAGGGCCTCACCGTCGAGTCGGGCCTCAACGACGGTCTGATCGTGCCCGCCGTCACGCTGTTCCTCGCGTTCGCGGTCGACGAGCAGGACACCGAATCGGCAGCCTTCTGGGGTCGTTTCGTCAGCGAGCAGGTCGGCCTTGGTCTATTCGTCGGCGTGTTGGTCGGCGGATTGGGTGCGTTGGCGCTGAACCGAGCGCAGCGCTCCGACTGGATCGACGGCCTGTGGGCGCAACTGGCAACCTTCGCGCTGGCCATCGCCGCGCTGGCCACCGCAATCGAGCTCGGGGGCAATGGTTTCATCGCCACCTTCGTTGCGGGTCTGGTGTTCGGCCATCTCGCCGACGACGCCGAACACCTCGGCGAGTTCACCGAAGACGCCGCGCAGCTGGCCGCGGCCATTTCGTTCTTCGTATTCGGCAACCTCTTGCTCGGACCTTCGTTCGATCATCTCGGTCCCGCACTCCTGCTCTGCTCACTGGCCGTACTCACGGTGGCGCGGATGATCCCCGTGGCCGTGGCGATGATCGGCACCGGCGCGGCGTGGCAGACGCGTGCGTTCGTCGGCTGGTTCGGGCCCCGCGGTCTGGCCTCGATCCTGTTTGGGATCATCCTGCTCGAAGAACAACTGGCCGACGCCGAGGAACTGTTCGCTGTCGTCGCCTGGACCGTCACGTTGAGCGTGGTATTGCACGGCGCGACGGCCGTCGTCGGCGCCCGTCGCTACGGCGAGTGGTGGTCGTCGATGTCCGCCGACGACCGGGCCGCAATGCCCGAGTCGATGCCCGTCGCCGAGCAACGAACGCGCCACATGTAGCGATCCGTCCCCGGACCCGCGTGAGTCAGCCCGACACCGCAGAGTCTGCGGCGGTGACATCGACCAGCGGCGAGGGGCGGGACATGCGTCCCGGCGGTTTCGTCGGTGCGACGGCGACCTCTTGGCTTGGCGGTGTAGGCAGCGTGGCGACCTCGGTCTGCGCCTCGGCCTTCGAGCCCGCATAGGTGTTCACGTAGGTCTGGCCCGACAGGCGCGCGATCTCGAACATGACCGCATCGATCATCGTTCGGTAGACCCGAGGATCGCCAGGGCGGCCGAAATCGGAAACGCGCATCGGGGCACCGATGTTGACCGAGACCGTCTTGAACGGACTCATCCGTAGCTGGCCTGGTGGCTGAACATCGAGCGTGCCCTGGTGGCCCACCGGGATGATCGGGGCGTCGCAGCGCATGGCCAGCCGGGCCGCGCCAGTGCGGCCCTTGTGGAGGTCACCGTCACGCGAGCGGGTCCCCTCGGGATAGATCATGAACAGGTGCCCGGCATCGAGCACATCGGCAGCCGCGTCGAGGGCAGCCGCCGACTTCTTGCCGCCGGAGCGGTCGACCGGGATCATCCCGAGCGCGGGAAAGAGGTACTTGGTCGAGAGCGAGTCCATGTACTCGGCCTTGCCGATCGCCCAGGATCGACGTGGTAGCGAGGCCGGCACGAAGACCGAGTCACAGAACGAGAGATGGTTCGGACAGATAATCGCCGGCCCTTCGGCGGGCACGTGCTCCATACCGGTGACTTCGAGCTTCCACAGGATGCGAGTCAACGGACGACCGAGACCGAGGAAGACCCGGCTCGCCGCGTCGGATCCAGGAAGGCCAGGCGCCCGTTCGAATCGGAACGGCACCTCGGAGGTCATGCCCGCAGCTCTCGGCGCAGGGCCTTGCCCGCCGAAGTGGTCGGGATCTCGTCGACCAGGTGATAGGCGGTCGGGCACTTGTAGGTGCTCAGTTGGCTCCGCATCCACTCGTCGAGTTCGTCGGTGTCGACCTCGCCGGCGATGTGAGCGACGACCGTCTCGCCGGTCACGCCGTGCGCCCGCCCGACGACGACCGCAGCACGCACCCCCGGGAACTCCATCAAGACCTCTTCGACCTCGGCGGGGTACACGTTGAAGCCGGACACGATCACGATGTCCTTGACTCGGTCGACCAGATGCAAGAAGCCGGAGTCGTCGACCACACCCAGGTCACCCGTCCAGAGCCACCCGTCGTCGGTCAGCACCATCGCCGTCGACTCGGGGTCATCGAGGTAGCCGGCAAAGGCACCGGGCGTGCGGACCACGACCTCGCCGACATCGCCCACATCGACCGGAACACCGTCGTCGTCGACCACGACGAGTGCGATGTCGGCAAGCGGGCGACCGGCCGAGGTTGCCGGCGCATCGACACCGCGTCCGGTCGTGACAACCGAGGACGTCTCGGTCAGGCCATACCCCTGGACTACGTTGATGCCGAACCGGGTTTGCAGGCGGTCTGCGGTTGCCGGTCGGAGCGCCGCAGCGCCTGAGCGGGCGAGACGCACCGAGGCCATCGCGTCGTCCGCGCCCGCGCCAACCGCCCATTGATGCCACATCGGTGGAGCACCGATGACCATCGTGATCCCGTGCTCGGCAATGAGGGCGAGGCTTTGTTCGGAGTCGAAGCGTCGCTGGAGCACCGCGCAGGCGCCGGCCCGCAACGTGGCGAGCAGGGCGACGTTGAGGCCGAGGATGTGCGCGACGGGGAGGACGGCCAGGGTGGTGTCGTCGGCCCGGAGCTGCTGTGGGCCATCGCCGCAGAGCGATTGCTGAACCCAGCCCATGCCCTGGTGCGTGAGCATCGCGATCTTGGCTGCGCCCGATACACCACTGGTGGAGAGCAGGAAAGCAACGTCGCCCGGTGCCGTGTCGACGATCCCGGGTGCCTCGGTGCCAGCCGATTCCGGGACCCCGTCACTCGATGCATAGAGCACGGGGACATCGAACGTGTCCGGCTCGCGCAGCCGAGCCGCGACATCGCCGATTACAACGAGGTCAGGGCTTACCGACGCGACCTTGCGTTGAGCTTCGGGAGCCGGTGAGTACGGATTGATCGGCGCAGCGACGGCGCCGAGCCCGAGGGTCGCGAGTGCGGCCTCGACGAAGGCAACCTCGTTTCCGGCGGCCAAGACCACACGGCTGCCACGGGTGACCCCCAGCGATGCGAGTCGCGCGCGCCATCCGACGACTCGAGCTCGCAACTCGCCATAGGTGATGCGCACATCATCCTCGATCAGCGCGATGGCGTCGCCAGGATGGCCTTCGATGATCGATGCCAGATTGGCGCCGATCCCGGCCTGCCCCTCACCCGAATCCACGCACCGAGTATGACACCCTCGGTCCGAGCGCGCTGGCCGGTGGGTCGGGAGTCAGACGGCGGCAGCCGTCCGAAGGTCCACGATCTCGCGGATCGATTCGAGTGAGCGCTGCAGGAGGCCGAGGTAGTCCTCGCTGCCTCCGCTCGCCGTCCACTGCCGCGTTGCAGCGCGACATGCCGACATCGCCGCACCAGCCAGGATCTCCGGTCGCGGGTCCTCGAGCGGATCGACGGCGAGGCGGTCGGAGATGGCGACGATCATCTCGCGTTCCCACCCGGCCTGGATCACGGCACGGAAGTAGCCCGACACCGCGGGAGAAGTTGCGGCCAACCGAGCCTGCAGTAGGCGCCGCTCCCGGTGCTCGGCGAAGTTCGCCTCGAGCGAAAGCAGCGCTTGGATGACCGTGTGGATGGCCGACGAGGCACCGCCGGCAGCCGCCAGCGCGTCTCGCAGATCGAGGCGGGCATCTTCCATGTCCGCGTAGAGCAGGGCTTCCTTCGAGGCGAAGTGGCGAAAGAGCGTCCGCTGGGCGACGTCTGCGGCCTCGGCGACATCGGTGGTCGTCGTGGCCTCGTAGCCCTGGGTGGCGAACAGTTCGTCGGCGGCATCGACGAGGCGCTGGCGGGTTTGCTGCTTCTTTCGGGACCGGCGGCCACCGTCGACCAGGTGGGGTCGCGAATCGACGGCCGCGGCCACGGTTGCCGCGGTCGAGACGGCTGCCTCTTCAGGCACTTCGGAGGGCATGGGGGCACCTTAACCGGTGCACAGCAGAATGTCAGCCATTGACTCATGTCAGTGACTGACATATTCTTGTCGTTATGGCCTCCACAGCAGCCTTCTTCGATCTCGACCGCACCCTGCTCCGCGGTTCGTCCGCGCCCTTCTTCGCCGAATCCCTGGTGGACGAAGGTGTCACCGAGCAGCGGTCGATCCCCTTGGCCGATCTCGGCCTTCGCATCTACGAGGAGGTCGGCGAGATCCCCGTGGCGATGATCGCCGCCCGCCGAGCGGTGCGCGAAGCCGCCGGCTGGTCGGTCGACGCCGTGGCCCGTGCCGCCGCCACCGCCGCCGACCAGGTCGCCGACGAACTCCAGCCTTTCGCCCCCCTGGTCTTCGAACAGCACCGCAAGGCCGGCGACCTTCTCGTCCTCGCCACAACCTCGCCACACCCGCTGGTCGAGGCGATCGGCGAGGCCCTCGGATTCGATGCGGTCATCTGCACCCGCTGGGAAGTCGACGGCGACCAGTACAGCGGCGAGCTCGACGGCCCGTTCGTCTGGGGCACGGAGAAGGCTGCAGCCGTCAAGGCGTGGGCCGACGAAAACGGCGTGCGGCTCGCCCGCTCGACCGCCTACAGCGACAGCTACTACGACTCGCCGATGCTCGATCTCGTTGGCACCGCCGTCGCCGTGAACCCCGATGCACAACTTGCCGCGACTGCGGTCATCAAGGGCTGGGAGATCCGCCACCTCGACAAGAACGAGGGTGTCGCAAAGATCGCTGGTCGCGAGATGCAGGACTGGAGCCGGCCGTTCATGCGCCCCGAGCTCGTCGCGCCCTTCGCCGATCTCCAGTTCGAAGGCGTCGAGAAGATCCCGAGCAATGGCGGCGCGATCATCGTCTTCAACCACCGAAGCTATTTCGACCCGACGGTGATGGGACTCCTCATCGCCCGGGGCGGACGCTCCATCCGTGGCCTCGGCAAGAAGGAAGTCTTCGATGTGCCGTTCGTGGGCCCGATCCTCAAGGCTCTTGGCGGCATTCGAGTCGAGCGGGCCAGCGGATCCGACGAACCCCTCGAGTTGGCCGAACAGGCCCTGCTTGGAGGCGAGGTCGTGATGATGGCCCCGCAGGGGACGATCCCCCGCGGCCCCGCCTTCTTCGATCCCGAGCTCAAGGGCCGGTGGGGAGCCGCACGTTTGGCAGCACGGGCCAAGGTTCCTGTCATCCCGGTGGGCATCTGGGGCACCGAGCAGGTGTGGCCACGCAGCGCTCGTCTCCCCAAGCTCGTCACGCTCGACCGGCCCACGGTCACGGCGGTTGTCGGCGACCCGGTCGAGTTGGCCTACGAGTCCGCCGACGACGACACCAAGACGATCATGGCGGCGATCAGCGAGCTGCTTCCGCCCGAGGCCCGTGAACCCTACGAGCCGACCGACGCGGAGCTCGCCGCCACCTTCCCGCCCGGGTACAAGGGCGACCCCACCGCCGAGGCCGACCGCCGACCCGGCACCGACACCGCAGGGAGCCAGGCATGACCGCTGAGACCCGTCCCCGGGCATTCGTCCGCCCGCCGCGTATGACCGACCACGAGGCCCTGATGTGGACGGTCGAGAAGGATCCCTGGCTCAACGCCAGCGGTGCGTCGCTCACCATCCTGGACCGGCCGGTCGACCCGGATCGGTTCCGTCGCACCATGCGGGCTGCGGTTGCGGCCATGCCGCGCCTGTACGAGCGGGTCGTGCCAGGCCTCGGCCGAATCTCAACCCCGGCGTGGGCACCGGATCCCGAGTTTGACTTCGACTACCACGTGACCGAGATGGAGCTGCCGGCACCCGGTGACGAACGTGCGCTGCTCGACCTCGCGGCCCGCCTCTACGAAGAGCCGCTCGACCGCACCCGCCCGCTCTGGCGCTTCGTCGCCATCTCCGGACTCGACGGCGGGAGCGGCGCCATCTATTCGATGGTCCACCACGTAATCGCCGACGGTATTGGCCAGGTCCGCATGGCCGAGCTGTACCAGTCCATCGAACGCGACGCCGAGGCGCCGGCCGAGATCGACCTCGAGGCGATCGTCGCCGAGGCCGCGGCGAGTGTTTCGGCGAAGGAAGCGGGTGGTCCGGGGGCTGATGGCATCCTCTCGACGACCCGGCATACCGCGACACATGTCGCCCGCCGCCAGTTCGGGATCCTGCGGCGAAGCGCCGGCGAGGTCGCACTCTGGGGTGCCGACCCGAAGCGCATGCTCGACCGCGTGGGCGCGGCATCCTCGTTGGTCACCGACGCCGTGCGTCAGATCGTCCCGTCCTCCGACGACGACGCAACCGGCTCCACGCTGTGGCGTGAGCGCTCCCGGCATCGTCACCTCGAGTGGGTGGCAGTCGATCTCGCCGATCTCAAGGCCGCCGCTGGTGCCGCCGGGGTGTCGATCAACGATGCGCTGTTGGCCGGCCTCGCCGAAGCCGGCTGGCGCTACCACCGCGACCTCGGCGCACCGGTGCAGAACTTCAATTCGTCGTTCGTGTTGAGCACGCGCACCGACAACCATGCCGGCGGCAACTCCTTCACGCCGGTCCCGATCCTGCTGCCCGGCGGTCACCTTCCGCTGGGCGAGCGCATGAGGGCGATCAACGAACGAACCGGTCGAGCTCGGGCCGACGCATCGAACTCCGGCGGCATCGGTGGGCTCTCGGGCCTGCTGAACCAGCTTCCGACCTCGATGATCACCCGAACTGCTCGCGCCGCAGCAGCCAAGATCGACTTCGCTACATCGAACCTGCGTGGAGCTCCGTTCCAGCTGTACTGCGCCGGCGCCAAGGTCGAAGCGACCATCTGCATGGGACCGGTCGCCGGGACCGGTGCGAACATCACCGCGATGTCCTACGACGGCACGCTCAACATCGGGATCTTCCTCGACCCAGCCGCGATCACCGAGCCCGGACGATTCCGCGATGCGGTCGACGCGGCGTTCACCGACATGATCGGCGAGCTCGCGCCGACCCCCAAGAAGGCCTCGGCCACGAAGAAGAAGGCGCCGACCAAGAAGAAGGCGCCGACCGCGAAGAAGAGCCCGGCCAAGAAAACGGCATCAGCCAAGAAGACGACGGCGAAGAAGTCGACTACCAAGAAAACCACCGCGACGAAGCGCACCGCCAAGAAGGGCACGTCATGAAGCAACTCACCGGTGTCGACACCAGCTTCCTCAATCTCGAAACCGGCAGCTCGTTCGGCCACGTCAACAGCCTGTCGATCTACGGCTGGCCCAGCGACGATCCCGACTTCGATCCGTACACCACGTTCCGAGCGCGTATCGAGGCCAAGCTCGGTCGCCTCGAGCCCTTGACTCGACGGCTGGTCGAAGTCCCACTCGGGCTCGACCGTCCGTACTGGATCAACGACCCGGATTTCGACATCGACTTCCATGTCCGCCACATCGGCGTACCCGGTGCCGGTGGGCCCGACGAACTCGGTGACCTGGTCGGGCGGCTCATCGGGCGACCCATGGACCGGGATCGCCCGTTGTGGGAGTGCTACGTCATCGAGGGTCTCGCATCGGGAGACTTCGCCGTCCTGTTGAAGATGCACCATGCGACGATCGACGGCGCGGCCGGAGCGCTCATGCTCGCTGCGCTGCTCGATCCGAACTCCGACCCCGCGGACGCCGAGTGGTCCGCCGACTCCCGCCCGTCATCGATCGAGTTGCTGGCCCGCACTGCCTACGGGCTGGCGCGCACCCCGGTCAAGGGCATCCGGCTCCAGGCCAAGGTGTTGAACGAAATCGGTCGCGTGACCCGCCGCCAAGGGTTCCCGATGCTCGCCCAGGCGATGCAGAAGGGCCTGCCCGGGCCGGCCGGCGACGCCGTCTCGAAACTGCTGGGTGGCAACCCGAACGATGACGAGCAGGTCGCCCTCCCCCGCCTCGGCGCCCCCCGCACCCCGTTCAACGCATCGATCACGCCGCACCGCCGCTTCGCCTATCGCACGGCCGACCTCGGTCGGGTCAAGGCGATCAAGGGTGAGCTCGGCTCGACGGTCAACGACGTTGTCATGTCGGTGTGTGCCGGCGCGTTGCGCCGCTACCTCGAAGGGCACGACGCGCTGCCGGACCAAGACCTCGTCGCCATGATCCCCGTCTCCATCCGCACCGGCGACGAAGAGGACATGTGGTCGAACCGCGTGTCGGCAATCTTCTCCGACCTCCCGACCACCACCGAAGATCCCGTCGAACGGGTGTCGGTGGTCAACGCCTCGATGGGCGCGGCAAAGCGCCAGCACGACATGTTGCCGGCCGAGTCGATCATGGAGATGAGCGACCTGGCGCCGCCGGCGCTTGCGGTACAGGCCGCCCGGCTCGCGGCGAGGGTACGAATCGCGGACCGCACGCGTCCGCCGGCGAACCTGGTGATCTCCAACGTTCCCGGCTCGCGGGCTCCGCTCGGCATGCGGTCGGACATTCCCCTCAAGCACTACTACCCCGTTTCGACCATCGTCGACGGCCAGGGTCTGAACATCACCGTGCAGAGCTACTGCGATCAGCTCGACTTCGGTCTTGTCGCCTGCCGCGAGCTCGTACCCGATGTGTGGGATCTTGCCGATCTCATACTCGACGAGATCGAGGTCTTGGCAGAAGCGGTCGGGGTGTGAGGCTCTAGGGTCTAGGCATGCAAACCACGGTCGATCGTCGTCACCCTGCTCCACCGCTCTGGATGACGCTGCTCGAGACCCGTGCCGCCTTCGAATATGCGAGCTGGCGCGCATCGACACCGTGGCTCAACCGCCTGCCAAAGGGCGACGGGCATCCGGTCCTCGTGTTGCCCGGCTTCACGGCCGACGATCGATCGACCCAGCGGCTGCGGATCCTGCTGCGCCGCCTCGGCTACTCGACCTATGGCTGGCGGCTCGGGGCGAACATCGGCCCCACGCCCGAGATCATCGGCGGCCTGCAGCAGCGCGTGGATCGCATCAGCGAGCGCAACGACGGTCAGAAGATCTCCCTGGTCGGTTGGAGTCTTGGTGGCATCTTCGCCCGTCTGCTCGTGCGCACCGAGCCCGAGCGCTTCCGCCAAGTGATCACCCTGGGCAGTCCGTTCGGGATGTCACCCGGCGACCGAAGTGCGGTCTCGGCGCTCTGGGACTCGGTATCGCATCTGCACGACGAGAGCTACTTCCAGCCGCTGCTCGATCGCTCCCGGCCGCCACTGCCGATCCCGACCACATCGATCTACACCCGCACCGACGGCATCGTCCATTGGAAGTACTGCCTCGAGCGCCGAGGACCGCTCTCGCAGAACATCGAGGTGTACGGCAGCCACAGCGGGCTCGGCTTCAACCCTGCGGTCGGCTACGCGGTCGCCAATCGGCTTGCCCAGCCGCTCGGCGAATGGAAGCGCTTCCGGCCGCCGATCGCCGCGTTGGCCGCCTATCCACCTGCCGCGTACGCCTCGGACGACTCGATTTTGAGCGCCGCCTGAGTCAGGCCTCGACACTGCCGCAGGTGTCGAACCCGATGTGGCGGTCCGACACGCTCGCAAGGTCGACGTCGGCGAACTCGCGGTCGACCAACAGCTCGCCGAGTTCCTCGGCCGCTTCGGACGAGTCCATCTCGATCACCGCGACGAGGCACTCGGTGCCACCCTGTTGATAGGTCGCCCACCGATCTCCCGTCCACTCGGCGAGCAGCGGCTCGATGTCCACTCGCGTGGCGACCTCGTCCAACATCCACCGCAGGACCGCAACCCCGATCCGGCCTTCGTCGACCACCTGTGCCGCCGGAATCGGCCGATCCTGTGACACCCGGTCCTCATCGTCGAGCCACGCACGCGGGTACAGCACCTGCTCGGTGGTGGTAGGTGGCCGACCGATCAAGTCGATCAGACCCTCGGCGCCGCGCTCGGCGTAAACCGCCTCGGCCAGCGGTGGTGCGCTGAAGTACGCAAAGTCCATCCACTCCCCCGGCACTCGCCCCGAGATCGCGGCCAGCTCCGGTGTGGTGATCGGCAGCTCGGCATTGACGATCGCCTGCTGATCCTCCGGGAACTCGTCGAGGTAGCGGAAGGCGACGAACTGCGCGATCGCCTCGAACGTCGCCCCGTAGGGCGTCGGCTGCTCGAAGCCGCCGCTGCGTCCGGGCCCGCCCACAAGATTGCCGTGCTGGCGGTGGAGCGCATGCACCAACTCGTGCACCACGATCACCTCGGTCTCGAGTCGCGTGCTCCGGGGCTCGACGATGACCGCGAGGCGACCGTCCGGATCGTCGCAACACACGCCTCGGATCCGATCTCGTCGGGCCTGATTGACCGCATCGCGGGTCACACCTTCGTCGATCAGGCCGAGCAGCTCGAGCAGATTCCATTCGTCCGCCGGAAAGATGTCGAGGTTGGAAGCGAACTCGGCACCGATGTCGGGGTGTGACTCGACGATGACCGGCTCCGTGAATTCGAGCTCCAGCACCTCCTCGATGTAGACCGACATCCGATCGACGTCATCGAGCGTGATGAACCAGCCGTCGCCCTCGAGCACGATCTGATCGTCGGGTGGACGCGGCTGCGGAGTCGGCGTAGGGACCGGCGTCGCCGTGGGGGGCGGTGAGGGTTCAGGGCTTGCGGTGGGGTCAGGAGTCGGCGCGTCGCTGTCCGGCTCATCGCTGTCCGGCTCGGCATCGGGCGCTGCGTCCTCTTGTGGCGCGTCTTCCTGCGGCGCGTCTTCCTGCATCGCGTCCTCTTGCACCACGGCCGACGACGCCGATGCCGCATCGGTCGCCTCCGAAGCTGCCTCGTCGCCGTCTGATGAACTGCACGACGCGGCGACGAAGATCATCAGGCTGAGGAGGGCTGCCGCGCGTCGCATCCCTTCGATGGTGGCATCGTTCGGACGGGCTGTGGGCGCGGCCCTATCCCGGTCCGTCGTCGATCAGCGGCGCCGAGCCGACGTGACGTGCCACATGGCGATGGCTGCCGCCGTTGCGACGTTGAGCGAGTCGACCCCGTGATGCATCGGGATCATCGCACGGTGGGTGGCCCGCGCCTGGGTCGCCGCGGTCAGGCCTGGCTCCTCCGCACCCAGCAGCAGGGCGACCGGACGGTTGGCACCGAACTCGAGTGCGTCGAGCGAAACGGCGCCGGGCGCCAACGTGAGTGCGATCGACTCGAACCCGGCTTCCTCGAGCGTTGCCAGCCCCTCCGGAAGTGGGTCGAGCCGAGCATGGGGCACCGCAAAGACCGCACCCATCGACACGCGGTTCGTGCGCCGCGCGAGCGGATCACAGCTCGTCGGGTCGGCGAGAAGCGCATCGATACCGAGGGCTGCGGCGGTGCGGATCATCACGCCCATGTTCGTGGGGTTGTTGACCCCCTCCGTCACGAGCACCGTCCGCGCGCCGGCCAAGATCTCGCTGGGGGCGTGTGGTTCTGGCCGTTCGAAACAGGCCATCGAGCCGCGGTAGCGACGGTGGGCGGCGATCTCCTGCACGACCGCCTCGCCCATTCGGTACACCGGCGCGCTGCCCGGGTCGAACTCGAGCTCCCGCTCGCGAGCGTGTTCGACGATGACGGATCGCAACACGTTGCCCGCGTCAAGGGCTCGCTGAATCACGACGTCGCCCTCGGCAATGAACACGCCGTGCAGGTCACCACCCGGGGCCTCGCGAACCTGCCGAAGCTGCTGATCCCGCAAGCCGGTGAAGACGAACATCCGCTCGTCGCCCGGGTCGTCGATCAGCTCGGCGTCAGCGAGATTCACGCGTCGGGGTCGACCGCCCGCGCCCGACTCGGGGCGACGCGCGGCGGCTCGTTCGGCTGCTTGGGATAGACCGGCGGCCAGGGAGCATCCATCAGGCCATCCGCCATGTCGCGCTCGTGCAGCTCGAGCAGCGGTTCGAGGCGTTCGGCCGCGGTCGCGTACTCGATCCACGCATCACCTTCGGCTTCGACCAGGTTCGGGACGGTGGCGATGGTCAACGCCTGTGGGTCGATGGTGTCGACCTGGTCCCAGCGGATGGGCATGGACACCTGGGCCCCGACCCGCGGCCGAACCGACCAGGCTCCGAAGACCGTCTTGTGCGGCGCGTTTTGATTGAAGTCGATGAACACGCGATCGCCGCGCTCCTCCTTCCACCATGCGGCAGTCAGGCGATCCGGATGCCGGCGCTCGAGTTCTCGCGCCAACGCGACCGCGGCGGCTCGCACCTGATAGCTGTCCCACTCGGCCGCCAGCCGCACGAAGACATGCAGCCCTTTGCTTCCGGTGGTCTTCACCCAGCTGCGGATCCCCAGCTCGCCGAAGAAGTCGTGCACCTGGTGCGCCGCCCAGCGGACATCGTCGAAGGTCACCCCACCATGCGGGTCGAGGTCGATGCGCAGCTCGTCGGCGATCTCGGGCTGCGCCGCGGGATAGGGCCAGACATGGAAGCACAGCGAGCCCATCTGCGCCGCCCACGCCACATGGGCGAGGTCGGCCAGCACGATCGCATCGCTCGTCGTACCGTTCGGCGTGGACACGACGGTGGTCTGCAACCACTCCGGCGCACCCTTTGGCACCCGTTTCTGGAAGAAGTTCTTCCCCGAAGCTCCATCCGGGAATCGCTGCATGAGGGCCGGTCGCCCGCCGACGACGGCCATCATCTGCGACCCCACCGCCAGGTAGTAGTCGATCAAATCGAGCTTGGTCTCGCCGCGCCGCGTGAAGAACACCTTGTCCGGATTCGACACCCGAACGAGACGGCCGTCGACCTCGACTTCGATCGCCTCCACACCGCGATCGTAGACCGAGCGCTCAGGTAGCTGGATCTGTCGGCGTCGCGACGTGCTGGGCCTCCCATTCGCGGATCGCTCCAATTGCCGGCCAGTCGTCAGGTGTGAGCCTGGCCGATCCGCGCAGCAGGTGGCCGACCAGGGGCTCCGGCGCTGGTCGCCCCAGCAAGAATCCCTGCGCAAGGTCGCAGCCAAGATCTTCGACCACACTGCACGCCTCCATGGTCTCCACACCCTCGGCGACGACCAGGGCGCCGAGGTCATGGCTGGCCTCGACCACCGATCGGATGACTCGCCGCGCTCGTGGGTTACTGCCCAGGGATTCGAGCAACGCTCGATCCAGCTTGAGAACGGAGATCTCGTGATCGGCGAGTCGAGTCAGTGAGCTGAAGGCCGCGCCGAAGTCGTCGATGGCGACATGTGCGCCGCTCGTGATCAGGTCGTCGATCAGTTGGTGCCCCGCCTCGAATACGCGGGATTCGAGGATCTCCAACCAGAGCGTGCCGGCTTGTCCGGCAGTGCTGGCAAAGGCCGCGTGCACCCGCGAGACAAGATCGGGGCGGAGCAGGTCGCTCGGACTCAGGTTGATCGACATCGTCCGCCCACCCTCCGTCAACTCGAGCGCCTTGGCGACCATCAGGTCGGTCAGTTGCCCACTCTGCCCGGTCACTGCCAACAGATCCAGGAAGTCGCCCGGCCCGAGCACCCCCGTTTCGGGAAGCGTCCAGCGAGCGAGGCCTTCCGCGCCGACGATCTCGTAGTTGGCGAGCTCGACGAAGGGTTGGGCATAGAGCACGAACTGGTCGGACTCGAACGCCGAGCCGATCGAATCACGAAGACGATCCATCCGGGCGGCCTCGCCGCGGTCTCGTGCATCGCAGCACCAGTGGGTGACACCCTGGTCCTTCGCCCGACGCAGCGCGATCTCGGCCATGCGAAGCAGCTGGGCCTGATCAACGCCGTCCTCGGGACTGTGCGCCAAGCCGAGCGACACGGTCGGCTCGATGCGCATGCCGTCGAGCACGATCGGAAGGGAGAGCACCGCGTCGATTCGGGTCGCCAGCCAGTCCATCTCAACCGGCGTGCCCGGCGCAGCTACGGCGAAGTGCTCGCCACCGAGCCGAGCCGAGCGCCATTCGGCCGGAAGCTGCGTCCGAATCCGTTCACTCATCACCTGCAGCAGCCGATTGCCAGCCGCGTGACTCAACCGCTCGTTGACCAGCGGCAGGTCGGCGAGCTCGACGAGAGCGAACACGGTTGGGACCCCCGAAGCGATCAGGTCGCTGACCTCGCTCCGGAAGCGCGGCAGGGTCGCCAAGCCGGTCAACGGGTCTCGCTCCGACAGCTCGACCAGGCGACGTTCCCAGGCTCGCTCGTCGGTGACGTCGACGAAGGTCATGGCGACCGCAGCATCGAGCGGGATGAGCGTCAGGTCGACGATCCGCCCTGCGACGCGTTCGCCGGTAGCCGCCACATTGTGCCGATGTTCGACCTGTCCGGTCTGGGCCACGCGAATGGCTGCGTCCAGCAGCCCGACGGCGTCCATTCAATGATGTGCGTCGAGCAGCACCTCCGAGTTCGAGGAGGAGGTACGCCCGAAGAATCGCGCGGCCATCTCATTGACGAACGTGACTTCGAGCGACTCCGGGCGACCCAAGATGCGCTCTTCGAGGATGAACACGCCGGTAGCGATCTGCCCAAGAATGGCTTCGTACTGGTCGAGGCGGTATGTCCCCGAGTGCGTTGTCGGTACCGCTCGTTCGTCCCAAACCTTGGCCATCGATGCCATGCCTCTCCTTCAACGGTGGTGCTGCTTCGATGATTTTGTGCACGGGGCTTCGGCATCGGCTCTGCTCGAGCTCAAGTACTGATCAAGACGCGGCGCTCATGACAATGGCGTTGCGGGAGGCGACGCGAGGCGGTGGTACTCAGTCGTCGGCGTTCACCGGGCGGAGCACGCGATGCAGCCCGACCGGTTCGGGCTCATCCAACTGGTCGAAGTCACACTGTTCGGGATCCTTGTCGGGACGCCAACGCAGCATGCGGGTGACCTCGCGGAACCGGCCGTTGAGCGTCGAGCCGTACTTCACCTCGGCGACGAGCTCGGCCCGGACCGGAAGCCACGACATTTCCTTGTTGGCATTCCACCGATGCTGGTGCTGTGCGCCCGCCTCGGCCCAGCTGGCCCACGGGTGACCATCGAGCGCATCGACGGTGTACGGGGCCAGTTCTTCGAGTAGCTCCGCTCGACGCTTGGCCGTGAAGCTCGCGGCGACGCCCACATGGCGGAGACCGCCATCGGGGCCATGGAGGCCCAGCATCAGCGAACCAACGCCGTCACCGCTCTTGTGGATGCGGTACCCGGCGACCACGGCATCCGCGGTTCGGACGTGTTTGACCTTGAGCTGGGTTCGCTTGTTCTCGACGTAGGGGTCCGCGATCGGCTTGGCGATCAGCCCATCAAGCCCGGCGCCCTCGAAGACCTGGAACCACTCCTCGGCGACGGCGTGGTCGCGGGTGACCGGCGTGAGGTGCAGCGGCGGCGTGACGTCAGCGAACACCCGCTCCAGCTCACCGCGGCGTTGTCCGAACGGCGTCTTCCGCAGATCCCGATCGTCGAGTGCCAGCAGATCGAACGCAACGATCTCGGCCGGCGTCTGCTCGGCCAGCATGTTGACCCGGCTTTCCGCCGGATGGATGCGCTGCTGCAGGGTGTCGAACTCGAGCCGGTCGTCGATGGCGACGATGACCTCGGCGTCGAAGACGATCCGGTTCGGCAGTTGATTCCGGATCGGATCGAGTAGCTCGGGAAAATACCGAGTCAGCGGCTTGGTGTTGCGTGACCCGAGATGGACCTCGTCGCCGTCGCGAAAGATGATGCAGCGAAAGCCGTCCCACTTGGGCTCGAACGCGAGATCCTCGCGATCCGGGATGCCGTCGACTGCTTTGGCCAGCATCGGCATGACCGGCGGCTGCACCGGCAGCCGATCGAGGCTCACGAGCTCAAGCTGATCTCGACAGGTGACTCCATGAGGCGAACCGTACACGTCCCCATGTCGACGGGCGGCGTGACCTCGGTGACCATGAGCTCGGCGATGCGGCGCAACTCCTGGCTGGCGGGCCCCTCGCCGAGCACGGTCGGCTCCCCGCGGTCCCCGCCCTCGGCGACGGCAGAGTCGATCGGGATCTTGCCGAGCAGCGGCACGCCGAGCTCCTCCGCCAGGTTCTCACCACCACCGCTGCCGAAGATCTCGTGGCGGCTGCCGTCGGGGGCCACGAAGGCGGTCATGTTCTCGATCACGCCGGCGATGCGGAGGTAATTCTTGCGTCCCATGCTGGCGGCGCGTGCCGCGACCTTCTGGGCGGCGAGCGCAGGAGTCGTGACGATGACGACCTCGGCACGCGGCAGCATCTTGGCAAGGCCCATCTGGACGTCGCCGGTGCCCGGCGGCATGTCGATGAGCAGGTAGTCCATATCGCCCCAGCGGACATCTTGCAGAAAGTGCTGCACCGCTCGATTGAGGATCAGGCCGCGCCACATGAGCGCAGATTCTTCCTGGTCGACGAGGAAGCCCATCGACACGACCTTGAGCCGACCCTTGCCGACCCGCTTTTGGTTCGGCGCGATCTTGTTGGTCTTCGACAACTCGCCGGCGCTGTCGGATTCGGTCGTGCCGGCATCGGACGCCGAGCCGGAATCAGGCACGGCGACACCCTCGAGGCGGCCCTCGACCCCCAGCATGCGAGGCACCGAGTAGCCCCAGATGTCCGCGTCGAGTACGCCGACCGTGTAGCCCATCGACGCGATCGCCGCCGCGAGATTGGTCGTGACCGAACTCTTGCCGACCCCGCCCTTACCGCTCGCGATCATGACGACCTTGGTCGAGGGCGAAACCTCGTTGTCGGGTGGGTTGTCGGCGATGCGCTTGCGGGCGATCGCCATGACCTCGGCCTTGCCGTCCTGGCTGAGCTCGGACCACTCGACCTTGACGTCGGTGATGCCCGGCAGTTGCTCGACTCGCCCAACGACATCCTTGCGGATCTGTGCCTGGAGCGGGCAGCCGAGGGTGGTCAATGCGACCTTGACTCGGGCCAAGCCACTGTCCTCGATGGTGACTTTGGGGACCATGCCCAGGTCGACGATGCTGCTGCCCAGCTCGGGGTCGATCACCCCTCGGAGAACGGCCATGACGTCGTCGACGGTGGCTCGCGGACCTGCCGCTCGGGGCGCAGTCGCGTCCGCTTCCCGGGTTCCGGTGTGGACGGCATCACTCACGAGATTCAGTCTACTCGCAATTAACCCGGTACCGACCGTGTAATATCGGACACATGGATGCGCACCGCCGACTCGACGTGCTCAAGGCACTCGGCGACAACACGCGCTACGCCATCTACCTCGAGCTGGCTCGATCCGCCTCACCACTCACGACGGCCCACATCGCCGGCACCCTCGATCTGCATCCCAACACCGTGCGTCCCCACCTGGAGCGCATGCGCGAGGTCCGGCTACTCGACGTCAGCATCGACACGCGTTCCGGACGCGGACGGCCACAGCATCTCTACGCGCTCGCCGAGGATGCTCCGTCGCTCGGTCTCGAACCGCCCGTTTTCCCGACACTCGCCCGCATGCTGCTTCGCCTCGCGGAGACCGCCGGCCTCGACGCCGAAGAGGCTGCCGATGCGGGTCGTGAACAAGGCGTCATCGAGGCGAACCGCTCGACCGAGTCCGGCGATGTCGAGAAGGTTGTCGACCACCTCGTGAAGTTCGGTTTCGATCCCGAGATCGTCAGCGATGACCCCGACGACTTCACCGTGTGCTTCACGAACTGCCCGTTCGCCGATCTCGCTCGCGCCAACCCCGACATCGTGTGCAGCCTGCACCGGGGCCTGCTCGAAGGCGTGGTGAGTGACACCTCCGTGCAGGTGGTCGGCTTCCGTTCCGTCGCAGACCGCCGGCCGTGTCAGGCCGATCTCACGTTCGCCTGATCCACGGCCGTTTCGCCCGCCTCTCCACCGATCTCGACGCCCGATCGTCGATCGACGTGCCAGGCAGCGAAGAACACCACGCCACCGGCCAAGCTGAGCATGGCCGCCACGCTGTAGCTGGTGCGATAGCTCTCGGCGTCGCGTAGCCAGCCCAGGAGGTAGGGCCCACCGGCCACGCCGAGTCCGGTAACGATCAGCTGGGAGACGGAGTAGATCTTGGGGTACTCGGTGACCCCGAACCGGTCGGCGAGCACGAGGGGCTGCAGCATGAGCAAGTTTCCGATCGTGGCGCCGAACAGCAGGGTCGTGACCACCAACGTCAATCGAGAGTCCGCGCCGCTCATCAGCAGCAGTGCGCCACCCTGGCCGAGCGCCAGGACCGCCGTCATCACCACGAGCTGCACCTTGGTCGCCACGACCCCACCGATCAGGCGGGCGACCACCGAACTCCCCGCCACGGTCGACACCAGCAGCGTGCCGGTCGCGCCGTCGACCCGCTCCGATCCCAGCTTGGCCAGCTGCGCGATGCCTCCGACCTGCGCCGCCATCGCCAGCACGAAACCCGCGGTCGTCAACCGGAAGAACCATGTGCGCGCCGCGTCCTCGTAGGTCCAACCGGCGGGAGCTTCGGTGACGGCCTTCTCCGAGACGATGCCGTCGGGCACTTGTCCTCGTTCGGCAGGGTCGGGCCAGAGCGCGATCAGCGCCAGGCCGATCACCACGATGTAGATGATCGCGAGCCAAGGCGTGGCGTCGCGCATGCCCCAGCGATCGATCAGTGCCGCGGCCAACACCGTGAACGTGAGGCCACCGACCGAGAGCCCGGTCGAGCCGATCGACAAGGCCACCGAGCGCCGAGCCTCGAACCACCGGGTAACCAGCGTCGTCGCCGGGACCAGGCCGCTCAGTCCGAAGCCGACGGCGAACACGACATAGGCGGCGTACAGCGCCGGAAGGCTCGTCGCCCGGCCGACGAGCACCAGCCCAACGGCGGAGACCACACCACCCGCACCGACCACGATGCGCAGGTCGCGTCGCTGGATCACCGGGGCGACCGCGCGGCCGGTGATCGCCCCGACGATGAAGAAGAGCGACGTGGCGAACGACACCGACGTGGTGGAGAATCCCTGCTCCTCGGTGATCGCCTCGAGGTAGACGGCCAAGCCGTAGAACCCGAGGCCCGCGTTGACCATCAACACCACGAACACCGCGCCGACGACGTACCACCCTTCGAAGATGCGGTCGCGCCCGATCACCATCGCACCCTAGGAGCATCGCCCGCTCCCGGCGTCATTCCCGCACTACGGCATGGTTCGTGGGAATGTCCGCTTGATAGGATCGGTTTCAGGTATTCGCACGCCGATCGATGCGCCTGGAGGCCCCATGATCACCCTTACCGACGATGCCGCCACCAAGGTCGGCGCACTGCTGGCCGAAGAAGACGAAGGCGACCTCGCCCTTCGTGTCGCGGTTCGCCCCGGCGGATGCTCGGGCTTCAGCTACGAGATGTACTTCGATTCGGATTTCGCTGACGACGACACCACCGCCGATTACTCCGGCGTGAAGGTCGTGGTCGATCCGTCGAGCGCCATGCTCCTCGAGGGCGCAACCCTCGACTACAAGGACGGCCTCCAGGAGACCGGGTTCTCCATCAACAACCCCAACGCCCAACGCACCTGCGGGTGCGGTCAGTCGTTCAGCTGACTCTCTCCCCCGGTCGCCCGATCCTCTGATCGGCGACTCGATGGCCGCCTCGGGCGGCCGATGACACGAGACCGACGGAGCCCCTCAGGGTGGTCTGTTCGGTCTCGTTTCGCGTCCGGACTCGGCCACAAGCGCGCATCGGTACCCTGCAGCCGTGCCCGGCGATGGTGACATGCTCGAGTTCGAAGTCGATGGCGTCGCGGTCTCGGTTCCCGACGATGGCGCATCGCTGCTCGGAACGCTCCGAGATCGTCTGGGCAATCGTTCGCCCAAAGACGGCTGCAGCCCCCAGGGCCAATGCGGATGTTGCACCGTCCTGGTCGACGGGCAACCGCGAGTCGCCTGCGTGACCCCAACCCGCCGAGTTCGCGGGCGCTCCGTGACCACGCTCGCCGGCTTCCAGGAGTCCGAGCGTGAGCGCTGGGGGCGAGCGTTCTGCTCCGCCGGAGCGAGTCAGTGCGGGTTCTGTACACCCGGCATCATCGTGCGTCTGGCAGGCCTCGAGGCCAAGAAGCCCGATGCCGGTCCCGACGACGTCGACAAGGCGCTGGCCGCTCACCTGTGCCGGTGTACCGGGTGGCAGACGATCCATGAGGCCTGGCAAAACCGAGACGAGACCGCTGCGTCGAGTCCGGATCCCGAGACCGCGGCGCGGCGAGCGGAACTCGAAGGACGCACCGCGCAGCGCGTGGACATCGGGGTTGCGCTGGGTGAAGGTGGGTTCGCCGACGACAGCGCCCCCGAAGACGCGCTCATCGCCGTGCTTGCGGCCGACGGTGCCTGGATCGTGGGCGAGACGGTCCACGACGCTCGCGATCGGGCCGGCAAGATCCAGGGCCGACGGACCACCCTCGAGCCGCGCTACCCGTTGGAGCTCCCTCCGGGAGACTGGGCGGCCACCTTGCAGACGACCTGGACCGAGCCCGGCTATCTCGAGACCGACGCGGCGTGGGCGCGGCCTGGCGAAGCCGCCGTCTCCCCGCTCGCCAACGGTGGTGCCTTTGGCGGCAAGCTCAATTCGCCGGTCACCGAATTGGCCGAGCAACTCGCCGCCGAGCACGGACGCCCCGTGCGCGTGCTGTTCTCCCGCGAAGACACCGTGCGATTCGGCCCGAAGCGTCCCCCGATAGCCGGCGGCATGCAGGCCGACGGGACCGGCGTGCTGCGGGTCGTGGCCACGCCCGGGATCGAAGCGGCAATCCATGCCGTCGTCCCCGATGTACTCGTCGAGGCGGTGGCCGTGGACGACGAGCTGGCGACGTCGACCGACGTGCGGGGCGCGGGCTGGGTCGAAGCCTGGTGTCTGCGGGCCATGGCGCTCCGCCGCAACGATCGCTACACCCTCCCCGAGGGCGGATGGGCCGAGGCCCAGGTTGACGAGACCGGCATCGCCGTGCGGCTCGGCGCCGGTGTGCCACTCGATCTGACCGTCCTGCGCAGCTACGCCATCGGCGCCGCTCACATGGCCACGAGCCTGGTGCGCTCCGAAGCCATTACCCTCGACGAGCAGGGCGTCGTCCAGGACCTGACGATCCGATCACTCGGCATTCTCAAGGCGGCGGACATGCCACCTGTGCGTGTAGACATCGAGCCGGAAACCAGCGATGCCACCAACGCCGGCGATGCCGTGTTCGCGGCGGTCGCTGCAGCCACGTGCCTGCATCTGGGTGCCAGTCGATGGCCGTTCGACCAAGTGCCCCGCACCGGCACCTGAGGCACCGGCAGTCCTGGCAATGATCGGCACCGTCGTGGCGCCACCAGCCAAGTAGGCTGCTCGGCGTGACGAAACCAGTCGGTCCCTACACCCCGGTCATGCGCGTTGGCGATTGGATCATCTGCTCAGGCCAGATCGCCCTCGTCGATGGCGCCATCGCCGGCGACACGGTCGGTGACCAGGTCACGCAGGCCCTGGCCAACATGGCCGGCCTGCTCGAATCGCAGGGCGCCTCGCTGAGCGATGTGGTCAAGACCACCGTGTTCCTCGTCGACATGGACGACTACGCCGAGATGAACGAGGCCTACATCGCCGCCTTCGGCGACCATCGCCCGACCCGGTCGGCGATCGCCGTCGCCGCCCTACCGCTCGGCGCACAGGTCGAGATCGAAGCCTGGGCCAACACGGGGAGCTGAGCCGTGCTCGGAACGATCATCATCATCGTCATCCTGGTGCTGGCACCGGTCGGCATCCTGTTGAGCACGAGCGTGTTCGCTGCGGTGTTCACCACACTGCTCAACCGCGACGTAGCCACCACACACGAGGGCACCGAGCTGGGCGACCTGGCCGAATCCGGCGTCGCCGTTCAACTCGATTGACACAGGCCGCTGGCCTCGAATCCGGCGGATCCCCGATCAGTCGATGTCGCGTGATTGCAGCGTGAGTGCGGTGAGTCCGACGAAGACCACACCGATCGCCGGCGGCACGATCAGCGCCGCAGCCCAGGCACGGTCCGCAAGCTCGACGACCACCGTCGTCGAACGCTCGAGCACCGTCATCAGGTAGCTCCGAATCGAGATCCGGGCGGCGCCGTCACCGAGACGGGCCAACAGGTTCTCCCAGATGGCGACGTAGGCGAGGCCGATCCACAGCCCGAACGAGAACCGCGCCCCGAGAAAGACGAAGGCCGCGCAATAGGCCACCACGCCAAGGAGCGCTGCACCACCGACCGCCAAGGTCAGCCCGGGGTCCGAGGAAATCAACGCACCGAGTACCAGCGTCGGCACGGTCACCAGCGCTGCGGTCACGGCGGCGGCGAGATAGGCGGCGACCGCCAGGTGCCAACGCGGCGTTGGTTTGAGCCAGAGATAGACAAGCAGGCGATCTTCGACCAGGTCGCCCAGGATCGGCGTGGCCAGCAACACCGCGACCAAGGGAACGTACGCAGCCAGGCCGAACTCGCCCAACGCGAACACCGCAGCCTCGTCGCCCGAACCACGGGACACGACCGCCGTCACGACCACGATCGCCGAGAGCAACACGAGCCAGACCACGCGGCTTCGGGTCAGCTGCCCGCGCAACAACAGCCGCGTGAAGATCGGAATGCTGCGGCCGGGACCCAATCGGGCCGAAGTGGCCGCTCGTGGCGGGGTAGTCGTCATCGGGCCACCAGGTAGCGGAACACGCTCTCGAGGTCTTCGTCGAGTGGCCGGACTTCGAGCAGCCGTGCCCCGGCCGCCTGCGCCAGGGGCGCGATCACGAGCGCCAGATCGACCCCATCGATCGTGTTGAGCTCGATGGCTTCGTCTCGAATCTCGACCCCGGTGATCCCGGGGCGAGTGATCAATGCCGAGGCGAGCTCACGGACCCGATCGGTGCGCACCCGCACCCGCCGCGGCCGATCGTCCATGAGCTCGCGGATCTCCCGGAAGTCGCCCTCCGCGGCCAATCGACCCTTGGAGATCACGACGACGTTCGACCCGAAGCGCTCAACCTCCTCGAGCACGTGACTCGACACGATCACCGCCCGACCTTCATCGGCCAACCGATGAAACAGCTCGACCATGTGAAGACGCTGGCGGGGGTCGAGACCACTGAGTGGCTCGTCGAGCATGATGACCCTCGGTGCGTGGACGATCGCCTGCGCAAGCTTGACCCGCTGGCGCATGCCCTTGCTGTAGGTCGGCAAGCGTCGATCATCGTCGGGATCCAGCTCGACCAAGTCGAGGACGCGCCGGGCCTCGGTGTCGGCCTCGACGACACCCTGAAGCTCCGCCGAGGCCCGTACGAACTGGAGCGCCGTCAGATAGCCGAACACGGCTTCCTGCTGCGGCGCGATGCCGATGTTCGCCGCCGCGCCAGGGTCGCTCCGTGGGTCCATCCCCAGGACTCGGATCGTGCCGCTCGAGGGACGGGCGAGACCCGCGAGCATCCGCAACACGGTCGACTTGCCGGCGCCATTCGGGCCGAGAAGGGCGGTCACCCCGGGCCTCACGTAGAAGCTGACATCGCTGACCGCTACCAGGTCGCCGAACCACTTCGACACGTGCTCGACGACCAGCATGGCGTCGTCGGGAGGTGGCGCCAGCTCCATCGGCGGCGCCTGCCCGGCGACGGGCACCGAGCCTGGCGGCGGAGGCGGCGGCGGAGTTGGGGGCGGTGGAGTTGGCGGCGGTGGGGGCTGGTTCATCGCTCGACCGCCAGGACCTGATACCTCCACCAGGTGATCACCAGACCGGCGATGGCGTAGGCGACCGACATGGCGATCAACGGCCCGCCGGGCAGCGAGTCGAGGCCGACGAAGTCGAACACCGGGTCATCGAAGACCCGCTCGGCGGCCTCGCTGAGGACCTGACTCGGTGCGGCCAACAGGATCCATCGATTGACGGCCGAGCCGTCCACCAGTCCTGCGGGCACGATGCTCGTGATGAGGAAGAACGCCACGATACTCACGCTCGCGATGGCCCATCGACGAGGAATCGACGACACGAACATGCCGAGCCCGGTATAGGCCGCGGCGGTCAGCGCGCCGATGAACACGGCCTGCCCGATCACCTCGAAGAAGCCCAGCACCCCGTCGGGCCCGGCGCCGGCGAAGGTGTATCCCAGAATCAGGAACAGGATCGGGCCGACGCACACGATCAGCATGACGATCCAGATGCCGAGCGCCCGGGCGAGTACGTAGGTCGTACGGGTGAGCGGCGACGCCAGGTAGAGCGCCAACATCCCGTTCGTGCGGTCGGTCGTGATGACTCCTGGTGAGACCGCAGCGGCGAACAGGAACAGGGCCAGCCCGCTCAGCCCGAAGTAGTCGCCATAGCCGACGAGATCGTTGGCGATCTCGCCTCCGAGAAAGATCGCCAACGCGGTCATGAAGAGCGCCGGCAGATACGCGATGGCGATGGTCGCCATCGGGGCCAGCTTGTGACGTGCCGAGCGCTTCAGCCCCAACGAGCGACGAATCGTGTGGACGACCAGGCTGCGCACGGCCCAGCCGACACCCTGGCGCTCGCCGGTGTAGGCCCGATAGCCGAGATCGTGGATCTGGCTCGTCATGAGTCACCCCCAGCCGGTACCGCCCCAGCGTCGAGGAACAGATCCTCCAGCGTGATCGTCCGCTCGGTCAGCCGGCGCAACCCGACACCTGCTTCCACGACCGAGTCGCGAATCTCGTCGTATACCGCTCCGTCGAACTCGCGGGTATCGACAGCCTCGACCGGTGCCGATACGAGCAGTTGGCCCGAACGGATCTCGACGTTTCGCCCACGCCGCCGCAGAGCCTCGGCGACCTGCTCGGAGCGCTCATCGACCTCGACCACGATCCCGGAACCACCCTGGCGAAGCTCGGCCAACTCGCCGGCCAGGCGCACCGAGCCGTCGGCAATGATCACCACGTGATCGCAGGTCCGCTCGACTTCTTCGAGGAGGTGCGATGACATGACCATGCTGATTCCGTAGTCGGTGCCGATCCGACGGATCAGGGCGAGCATCGCATCGCGCTGTACGGGATCGAGGCCGTCGGTCGGCTCGTCGAGCAGGACCAAAAGCGGGTCATGGGCGATCGCAGCGGCCAGTTTGACGCGCTGGCGCTGTCCGGTCGACATGGTGCCGATCGGCCGGAACCGTTCCTCGCCGAGGCCGACCAGCCAGAGCGCGTCGCTGGCTCGCTCGTTGCTCGCCGCGGCCGGCAAGCCGTGAAGCTGGGCGAGATGGCGGACCAGGTCGGCGGCCTGGACATCGGCCGGGAGATGGTGGTGTTCCGGGGAGTAGCCGATGCGGGCTCGGATCTCGGGGCCGGCAATGGTCGGGTCCTGCCCGAGGACCTCGAGCTGGCCGCCATCACGCTGATCGACTCCGAGAACCAGCGAGAGCAAGGTGGTCTTGCCGGCGCCGTTCGCCCCCAGCAGGCCGGTCAGACCCGGGGAGATGTCGACCGAGATGTCCCGCAGAACAACGTGGTCGCCATAGGACTTGGCGACGCCGCCGGCACGGATCACCGGGCTTCTCGCCGCGGAGTCCGGCATCGCCATGCCCGCGAAGCTAGTCGATTTCGAGATCGAGTGCGTCGAGGATCTGCTCGACGCACGTCGCCAACGGGATCGAGGTGTCGACCACGATCTCGGGATCAACCGGTGGCTCATACGGTGCCGAGATACCCGTGAACTCGGGAATCTCACCGGCGCGCGCCTTGGCGTAGAGGCCCTTGACGTCGCGCGATTCGCACACCTCGAGTGGGGTGTCGACGAACACCTCGACGAAGGCGTCGGACGGGTGGAGTGCACGGACCGAGTCGCGGTCGAGCCGGTACGGGGACACAAACGCCGTGAGCACAAGGAGCCCCGCGTCCTGGAAGAGGCGACAAACCTCGCCGATGCGTCGGATGTTCTCGGTGCGGTCCTCGGGAGCGAAGCCGAGGTCGCGGTTGAGCCCGAACCGGACATTGTCGCCGTCGAGCACGTAGGCCGCCATGCCTCGCTCGACGAGCGCCGCTTCGAGGGCGAAGGCCAAGGTGGACTTGCCCGAGCCACTCAACCCCGTGAACCAGACCGTGCGACCGGTGTGACCAAAGTTCGCGGCCCGGTCCGCACCACTCACGTGACCCTCGGCCCGCACAATGTTCTGCGAGACAGGCTCGGTGTTCTGCGAGACAGGCTCGGTGTTCTGCGAGACAGGCTCGGTGTTCTGCGAGACAGGCTCGGTGTTCTGCGAGACCGGCTCGAGCGGTGCGTCAGCCATCGAGGAAGCGGCGCTCTTCCATCATGGCGATGATCAGCTCGACGCACTCCTGGGTGCTCTGCACCGAGGTGTCGAGTCGCAGGTCGGCGTCGGTCGGCCGTTCGTAGGTCGAGGAGATGCCCGGGAACTGCGGAATCTCACCGCGCTCGGCGGCCTCGTAGAGCCCATTGGGGTCACGCTGGCGACAAACCTCGATCGGCGTGTCGACGAACACCTCGAGGAACCGATCGGAACCGATCAACTCGCGGGAACGCTGGCGAACGCTGTCCTTGGGCGCCGAAAGCGCAGCGATGGCAATGAGGCCCTGACCATTGACGAGCCGCGCGACTTCGGACACACGACGAAGGTTCTCGCTGCGCTCCTGGGCGGAGAAGCCAAGGTCGCGACTGATGCCCAGGCGCACGTTCTCGCCATCGAGTCGGATTGCCGTCTTCCCCAGGTCAAACAGGCGTCGGGCCAGCGCTGTGGCGATCGTCGACTTGCCGGCGGCGCTCAGTCCGGTGAGCAACAGCGTGCAGGGCTGCTGTCCGAAGCGGACCGCACGCTCGGCCTCGGAGATCTCCGACACCTGCCGGACCAGGCTGGCCTCAGGGGCGCGATCCCAGCTCGAGGATGCGCCGCTGATCATGCCCGCCGCCACCGTGGCGTTGGACAGGCGGTCGACCAGGATGAACGAACCGGTCTGGCGGTTGGTGGCGTAGGGGTCGAACAGCAGCTCACGATCCGACGTGATCGCACAGACTGCGATGTCGTTGAGCTCCAACGCGTTGGCCTGCTGCTCTTCGAGCGTGTTGATGTCGACCCGATGGCGGATGGTGGTGACCGACGCGTTGCTCAGGCCGTTCGACGACTGCATCAGATACTGACGACCCGGTTCGAGCGCAGCGTCGGCCATCCAGACGACCGTGGCATCGACATCGTGAGCCCGCAACGGAGCGTGATGAGGCCCGACCAACAAGTCGCCTCGGCTGACGTCGATCTCATCGGCGAGGGTGACGGTGACGGCCCGCCCGGGCCCGGCGATGTCGAGGTCGCCGTCGAAGGTGACGATCCGCTCGACGGTCGACCCCACGCCGGACGGCAACGACACGACCGAATCGCCGGGCCGCAGCACACCGGAGGAGATCGTGCCGGCGAACCCTCGGAAATCGAGGTCGGGCCGAACGACCATCTGGATCGGCATGCGGAAGCGTTCGAGATCGACGCCCGGCTCGACGTCGACCGATTCCAGGTGCTCCATCAGGGTCGGGCCCTCGAACCAGCCGAGATTGTCACCGGCATCGACGACGTTGTCACCCAACAGCGCACTCATCGGGAGGAAGTACGGGTCGACCAGTTCGAGCGACTTCGAGAATTCGCGGTAGTCGGCACAGATCTCGTCGAAGCGCGACTCGGACCACTCGACGAGGTCCATCTTGTTCACGGCCACCACCACATTGCGGATGCCGAGCAGGCTGGCGATGTAGGTGTGCCGCTTGGTCTGGGCCAAGACGCCGTAGCGCGCATCGATCAGGATGATCGCCAACTGGCAAGTCGAAGCGCCCGTGACCATGTTGCGCGTGTACTGCTCGTGGCCGGGCGTGTCGGCGATGATGAACTTGCGCTTGGCGGTCGAGAAATAGCGGTACGCGACGTCGATAGTGATGCCCTGCTCGCGCTCGGCCTTGAGGCCGTCGGTGAGCAGTGCCAGATCTGGTGCGTCGCCGGTCGTGCCTTGGGTCGTCGAGTCGGCCTCAAGGGCGGCGAGGTGATCCTCGTAGATCATCTTCGAGTCGTGCAGCAGCCGGCCGATCAGGGTCGACTTGCCATCATCGACACTGCCGCACGTCAGAAAACGCAGCAGGTCCTTGCGTTCGTGCTCGGCCAGGTAGGCCTCGATGTCGGTGGCGATGAGGTCGGACTGGTGAGACACCTAGAAATACCCTTCCCGCTTCTTCTCCTCCATGGAGCCCGACTGGTCGTAGTCGATCACCCGACCCTCGCGCTCGCTGCGGGTGGCCAGGAGCATCTCCTGGATGATGTCGGGGAGCGTGGCGGCGGTCGACTCGACCGCGCCAGACAACGGGTAACAGCCCAGCGTGCGGAAGCGGACCGATCGCATCTCAGGCTCTTCGCCGTCCTCGAATTGGAACCGGTCGTCGTCGACCATGATCGGCACGCCATCGCGCTCGACGACGGGACGAACCGCCGAGTAGTAGAGCGGCACGATCTCGATCTCCTCGAGATGGATGTACTGCCACACATCGAGTTCGGTCCAGTTGCTGATCGGGAAGACGCGGATGCTCTCGCCGCGGTCGACTCGACCGTTGTACAGGCTCCACAACTCGGGGCGCTGGTTCTTCGGATCCCAGCGGTGATTCCGGTCGCGGAACGAAAACACGCGCTCCTTGGCACGCGACTTCTCTTCGTCGCGACGAGCCCCGCCGAACGCCGCATCGAACTGGCCGGCGTTGAGCGCTTGCTTCAGCGCTTGGGTCTTCATGATGTCGGTGTAGTTCTTCGACCCGTGATCGAACGGGTTGATGCCGTCGGCCACACCGTCTTGGTTGGTGTGCACGATCAGGTCCAGCCCGAGCTCATCGGCGATGCGATCGCGAAAAGTGATCATCTCCCGAAACTTCCACGTGGTGTCCACGTGCAGCAGCGGAAACGGGATCGGTCCGGGATGAAACGCTTTGCGCGCCAGATGCAACAGCACCGACGAGTCCTTGCCGATCGAATACAACATCACCGGCCGCTCGAACTGGGCGACCACCTCACGAATGATGTGAATCGCCTCGGCTTCGAGCTGCTTCAGATGGGTCAGCCGCAACTCGGCAGGCAACGTCAAATCAGCGACGGACACGCGTGATCCCCGATCGGTAGAGCAGTCGAAGCCTACCGACTGTGTCCGATCGAGGGCCGCGTGTGACGAGCGTTACGGAGTCGGACCTAGACGGATTCGAGCAGTGCCTCGGGCGAGACCGACATCAGCGACAGCGGTTGCGCGGAGACGACCCGGCGGGGGTCGGGCTCAGTCGCCAGCGCGGTCAGCGCCACGTAGGTCGCGGCGAGCCACGACACCGGTTGCACCGTTCCCGTCGACCCCTTGACCGCCATGACGGCACCGATCGTGGCGTCGTTGAAGACGGTGAAGATGTCGCTGTCGGTCCACCCCGGTCGTAGACGCAGACCGAACGCGCTCAGCAGGTCGCGATAGAACGCCGCATAGCGGGTGCCCATCGCCTCCCGATGCTCCTGCACGGCTGCTTCGATCCGGTCGCTGTCGGAGCCGGTTCGAATCAGTGCCATCGCCGACAGGTGAACACCCGACTTGGGGTTCTCCACCATGAAGTTGATGACCTGGCGAGCCGACTGTCGCAGGACCTCGAGCAGCAGCTCGGTCAGTTCGTCTGCGGATGGCTGACGGTCGGCGTCGTTCGCCTCGGCCATGAGGGGCGCAACGGCCTCCTCGAGCAGGGAGTAGTCCATGCCCGGCTCGAGTTCGATGACGCGTAAGACCAGCTGTTCCTGGAATGCTCCTTGTGGATCCAGCTCGCCGCCTCCGAACACCCGATACGCGGATGGTCGGGGTACACCCGAACGGTTGATTGCTTCTGCGAGCGAGACCGTGGCTACCCCAGCGGGCCCGACGCTTTCCAGCATCTCGAGCCCGGTGGACAACAACGCTTCGCGCGCCTGTTCAGCGGTAAATTTTCGTTTTCCCATGCCCTCGACCAGTTGGAATTGGCCATCGTCGAGTCTAGTGCACTTGCCTCCCCTTGGCGATAACCCATGCAGAGGACTTGGCTCTAATTACCCAACGATGTCACCGTTGTCGCAATGGTTGGATCAATGATCCACTTTGGAAGGAAACCTTCCATCTCGTCAGACACCGTAACTCGAATCAGAGCTCCAGTACCGCTCTCCGTGGCTGTGTGCGTCACAGACACGCTGAGTGGGCCTGCGCCAAAGGGCCGAGCCGACTCGGCGAACGACTGGACATCAAGCTCGGGATCGACGACAAGCGCACGCGAGACCTCACGTGCGGTATGGGTCACCGCCAGCTTGGTGAGCACGGCCACCGCCGCCTGGACCCCCATCGCCATGAACAGCAAGAGCACGGGGACCACGAGCGCGAACTCGACGGTCGATTGGCCGCGACCGGAAGGACACTTCGTCACGGTCGTGCGATGCGTCATGGCAGCATCCCGGTGATCCGGTCGATGATCGAGTCGAAGAACTCGCTCACGGCGCCGGTGTTGCCGGCCCACGCCACCACCAGCATGGCGATGGTTGCGGCAGCGATGAGCACCAGGGCGTACTCGGCCGTCGTTTGGCCTCGCTCGGCGCGCATTTGGGAACGCACGGACGGACGAGAGGATCGGATGGACTGAAACACGGGAGCACCCCTTGTGGTGTCTTGGTTGTACAAACGGGGAAGCCGTTGGGTGAGCGCGCGGTAGTCGAGGTCAACTCGCGAACGAGCGCAGGGCATCGACGACGACCGGCGCGACGGTGAGCGCGAGGAAGCCGGGAAGCACGAACACGGTCAGCGGAAGCAACATTCGGACCGGCAGTCGCCGAGCCTGAGCCTCGGCACGGCGGCGAGCATCGGCCCGGAGCGCGTCGGCGTGGCCAAGCAGTGCTTCGGTTGCCGGGGTGCCGTCCTCGATATGCGATCGCAGGATCGGGGCGATCCCCGCCAGCCCTGCATCTTCCAGCGCATCGATGAGCAGTGCCCCTCGACGATGCCGGGTGAGGGCCGAGATCAAGTGGTCGTGGCCGACCGCTCCCACCTCGACCAGCAGTTCGATCGTGCCGAGCAAGGAGCGGCCGCTACCCAGGCCGACGGCCACGAGGACGACCAAGTCGGGACCAAGCTCGGCGGTCGTCGCGGGGCCAGCGGACGTTGCCAGCGCACCAGGAGCCCGCTCGATACCTGCCGGGGATCGCCGGATCGGAGTCGGCATCAGCGTCGCCGTTGCCGTCAAACCAGCGATGACGAGGAGCGGGCTCATGGATGGACCGCCGCGACCAGCCGACGCATCCACACCAGACCCAGCGCATTGCAGGTCAGGCCGACGGCCAGGCACCAGCGACCAGCCGACGTCGCGAGCAGCGAACCGAGACCGCCAACGCCGACAAGGCTGCCGATCCCAACGAACGCGACCGGCAAGGCGATAAGTACTCGGGCCGAGGTCTCAGCCTGGGCGACCAGTACCCGGACCTCGTCGCGAAGCGCAAGGTCCTGCCGTAGCGCGGCGGCACCGATGTCGAGCCCAGCGGCGACCCGCTGTCCGCCGGCGGCGGCGACCGCGATCAGCACCGACGCATCGCGAGCGGCGGGAGGATCCCCGGGCTCGGCGAGCGCTTGCGTAGCTGACGCGAGTGTTGAACCCGCCTCCAGTCTCTGGCGAACCCGCTCGAAGCGGCTCGCGCCAGGGCGATCGGATGCACCCGCCCGTTCGATCGCGGCGACCAGTCCGTATCCGCTGCGGAGATCTCGCGCGACCGACTCCAAGGCTCCGGGGAGCGCACCCGCGATGCGACTCGCCGCGCGATCGCGGACGCGCCACAACGCCATGAGTGGACCCACGATGAGCAGCCCGCCCAGTCCGACGCCGACGCGGACGCCGACCAGGACGATGGCTGGGCCAACGAGTACCAGGCCGGCCAACACGCTTGCCGAGCCTGCGGCCCACTCGGCCGCCGAGACATCGGCTCGGTGCAGCAATCGCTCGACGCTTCGTGTACGCAAGACGGGTCGAACCGGCGCGACTGGATCGATCCCGCGGCTCTTGAACAGGCGCTCGACCGGATCACGCACGGGTCTTGGTCCCGTGCCGAGGCATCCGAGTGCGTAGCCATCGATGCCCGTCCTCGGTCACCTGGCCGTCGACAATCAGCCACCGGGGATCGTCGTCGTTGCGCGGCGCAAGCACGAGCACGGAGACGACGGATCGCGTGCCACCCTTGTCTCGCGTCACGTGCACCACCGCATCGATCGCCCGATGGGCGAGCTCGCGAACCAAACCAGCCGACAAGCCCATGCCGCTCATCAACGCCAGAGCGATCAGCCGCTCGATGGCTTCGGTGGGACTGTCGGCATGACACGTGGAGAGGCAACCGTCGTGTCCCGTCGACATTGCCTGCATCATGTCGAACGCCTCGGCTCCGCGAACCTCACCGACAATCAGGCGGTCCGGGCGCATCCGCAACGCGTTTCGCGCAAGTGAACGGATCGTCAGTTCGCCCTGACCCTCCGCGGTCGGCGGTCGGGCTTCGAGACGCACGACGTGGCCGCCCCCAAGTCTAAGCTCGGCGGCGTCCTCGATGGTCACCATCCGCTCCTCGGCACCGACGGTCGCACACAGCGCGTTGAGGAGCGCGGTCTTGCCCGCACCGGTGGCTCCGGACACGACCACGTTCGCGCGGCGTTCGACGAGCGCTTGGAGCACGGCGACGCGGTCGGGTGGCCCGAACGCGCTCAGTGGAAGGGGCTCTGACGTGAAGCGCCGAATCGTGACGTACGGTCCGTCGACCGCCATCGGTGCAACCGCGATGTGTACCCGACTGCCGTCATCGAGGCGCGCGTCCGCATAGGGCCTGAGCCGGTCAAGGCGCACACCCAGCGGACCAACGACTCGGTCGATGACCAGACGCAGATCGTCGTCATCGAGAACGACGCCTGTGCGTTCGAGTCGACCGGCGCGTTCGACCCAGACTGCGCCGGGGCCGTTGATCATGACCTCGGTCACGGCGGGGTCGCGGAGGAGCGTGTCGATCGGGCCGAGACCATGCAACTGCTCAACCACCAGCTCGACGACCCGCTCGACCTCCGGCTCGGTACAAAGCGGTGCAGCCTGACGCACACGCCGACGTATGCCGTTCGGCTCGATGGGCACGCGTTCGTCGAGAAGATCCTGATGGATCGACTTCGCCGTGGCGCGCAGATGCGGCTCGAGCGGTGCTTGGTCACGCATGGGCCCACCTGCGCCAGATCGAACGCCGGCGTCGACGTCGTCGCCATCGCCGCAGACGCGCCACTGCCTGGACCGGGGTGCTGAACCGATCACGCATGAGCTGGTACCAACCGATCGATCACCCGCGCCGCACGGCGCAGCAAGCCGCGAGGGAGACGGGTGCCGGCCAAGCCGGCGTCAAGGCAACGTGCGATCGACGCATCGACGGCGACCTCCAGCACGACAGATGCGCCCGTCACCGCCTCGGCATCCGCGGCCCCCAAAGCACGCCCTCGCTCGTTCAGCATCACGACCGCGGTCGGCGGGGTGTCGAGATGCTGCACACGGTGCAGCGTGAGGTAGTCGTTGCGCACGACCAGCACTCGGACATTCGAAGCAGCGACCAGGGTCTTCGTGAAGGCCTCGTCGGCGCGGCCGGCATCGACGAAGACCATCTCGCGCTGGCGCTCGAGCCGGGAGGCCAGGTCACCGGCACGCGCCGCGTCAGGCCAGGGCGAGAACCCGCCATGGATCAGGCTGAGGTCGAAGTTGACCTCGGTGGCGATCCGGCGCATCGCCTCGTCGCCGAGCTCCGGTGTCGACGCCCACTCGCGTAGCCCTGGGCCCTCGGGCGGGTCGAGCCCCAGCAATGGCGAGAGGTCCGACTCGGTGTCGACCAGCAACGCAGACTGGGCTCGCGACGACTCGGCGATGGCGAAGATCGACGCGACCGTCGACACCCCGACGCCACCCTTGGGTGACCAGAAACAACACAACACGGCTCATCCGAACGTTCGAGTGGCAGAAGCCACGATCACGGGGAAGCCGTTGGCGGCACCGTACCGCCCGACCGGCGACTCGGCAAGAGGCACCGTGTTGCACCTGAGCGTTGCACCTGACCGCGCGGAGTCATGACGAAGGGGAGGGGCTACGGTGACGGGCCTGCCAGGAGGTGTCCGAGTACCTGGTGGGCTCCGCCGCCTTCAAAGCGGTTGGGACGGGCGATCCCCGTCCGGCGGGTTCGATTCCCGTCCACCTCCGCGCCGCTCACTGCGTTCGCTAACAGAGTTTTGGCTGGCGCCAAAACTCCCAGTCGGGATCGCGTGAGCCAACCGCCGCTAGGCGCGCCTGGATTCGCCCTGGGGGCGAACTCCCGAGCGGTAAAGGCGCGTGTAACGCTCGGTGCCTGGCACCAAAGCGCATCACGCGGGGCGTGACTCGCTGGCTGGGCTAGACGGCGAGGAGGTCGCGGGCGCCGGTGTCGCTGCTGGGGTGGCGCAGCTTGGACATGGCGCGAGCCTCGATCTGGCGGATGCGCTCACGGGTGAGGTTGAAGTGCTCACCGACCTCTTCGAGGGTCCTCGGCTCGCCGCGGTCAAGACCGAAGCGCAGCTTGAGGATCTCGCGCTCACGCTCGTCGAGCGGGCCGAGCAGGCGGTTGATCTCCTCGGGGAGCAGCGCAGTCGCGGCGACCTCGAACGGTGACTCGGCACCACGGTCCTCGACGACATCGCCGAGCTCGGCGTCGCCGTCTTCGCGCAGCGGCTCGCTCAGCGAGAGCGGCTCGGCAGCGAAGCGCAGCGCCTCGGTGACCTTGTCCTCGGGCATTTCGACTTCGGCAGCCAGCTCGACCAGGGTGGCCGGGCGGCCGTACTTGAGCTCCAAGCGAGCCCGGGCCTTTTGCAACCGAGCGAGCGTGTCGCCGGCGTGGACCGGAAGGCGAATGGTGCGACCGGTGTTGGCGATGCCGCGGGTAATCGCCTGACGGATCCACCACGTGGCGTAGGTGGAGAACTTGAAGCCCTTGCGCCAGTCGAACTTCTCGACGGCGTGCATGAGGCCGAGGTTGCCCTCCTGGATGAGGTCGAGGAGCGGCAGGCCGGAGGCTTGGTACTTCTTGGCGATCGAGACGACCAGACGAAGGTTCGACTGGACGAAGGTGCGTTCGGCATCGTCGCCGGAGCGGATGGAGCGTCGCAGCTCGCGTTTGCGCGCCGCGGTCACGGGTTCCTCGGATTCGAGCTCTTCGCGCGCCGCCACGCCCTGCTCGATCAGCTGCGCGAGACGAACCTCGTCGTCCTTCGTCAGCAATGGGTACTGACCGATGTCGGTCAGGTAGAGACGTACGAGGTCTTCTTCATCCCGTTCTGCACGCTCTTTCGCCACAAAGCACCTACCTGCGAATCGATTGTCAGCCCGGCGCCCCCACGGCTCCGTTGAGACACGATACCGAGCCCAACCGGAGGCTCAACGTTAACGGAACTGCAATCTCAGAACTAGTGCGAAAATGGGTCAAGAGCCATCATGAATCGATGCGAAGACGGCTGAGCGACCACGAAACAACCCGAAAACAAACGCTGGGTCGCCGATGGCACCGGAAGTCTCTGTGCTGGACTGCTGGCGTGCGTCTTCGTCTCCTTCTTCCGATCCTCGTCCTGTTCTCGCTGATCGCGGCGGCCTGTTCCAGCGATGCCGACGAATCGTCGAGCAGCGAAGAAGCCTCTGCCAGTGCGATGGATGAGTCCGAAACCGCGTCGGACGAGTCCGATGCTTCCTCGGCATCATCGGCCTCTGAACCTGAAGACGACGAAGCCATGGAGTCCGACGAACCCGTCGACGAACCGGAACCTGCGGCGACACCACTCCCCCTCGACGGCCTCCCGGTCGGCGATTTCGTCGACTACGGACCCGCCCCCGAGGTCCCCGAGGGTCCGCTCAGTCAGGAAATCCTCGACAACGTCGACCACGTCTTCGGCGACCGTCTGCTGAACCGCGAGTTCGACGACACGACCTTCACCGCCATCCGTGCGCTCGGCTCGTCGGGCGACATTCGTGTGGCGTGGTGGCTCACCGACCTCCTGCGTATTGCCCAGAGCGGCGACCTGGCGATCACCCTGTCCGGATCGTTGTCCGAGCTGCTCGATGTCGGCCTCGACCCGTTCGGCGCCTGGAACGGTGCCGTGAACCACCTGATCGCCTGGGACATCCCGGCGCCGCCGGACTACCTCCGGTACAAGCGCAACGTCTATGTCGCTGTCGAGCCCGACTGGTGGCCGCTGTTCGATGATGACGGCAACGTCGACTGGCGCTACGTGTCCTGGGGTGGCGTGCTCATCGACGACCGCGACTACGACCAGACCGACGAGCCGTGCAACTGCATCCCCGCCGCGGACAATCCCCGCACCACCGATGTCGCCGGTGGCGACGAGTGGCTCGAGGACGACACGATCGTTTTCGGCGTCGTCATCAACGACGAGGCCCGGGCCTACCCGCGCTCGATCATGGAAGTCCGCGAGATGGTCAACGACACGCTTGGTGACCGCGACTTCGCCATGCCGTACTGCACGCTGTGCGGGTCGGCGCAGGTGTTCTTCACCGACGAGGTCCCCGACGGCATCGAGCGACCGATCCTGCGCACTTCCGGGCTGCTCTCACGCTCGAACAAGGTCATGTACGACGTTCGCAGCCTGTCGGTGTTCGACACGTTCCTCGGCGAGGCCGTCACCGGCCCGCTGCACGAGGCCGGGATCAAGCTCCCGCAGAATTCGGTGCTGACCACGACGTGGGGTCAGTGGAAGGCCGAGCATCCCGACACCACCGTCCTCCACATCGACGAGGCGCTCGGTCGGCCGTTCAGCGATCTGCGCAACACCCGCGATGCCAACGGCCCGATCTTCCCGATCGGCGATGTCGATCCTCGCCTGCCGGTGCAAGAGGATGTGCTCGGTCTGCTGACCTCCGACGGCGATCCGATCGCCTTCCACGTGAACAGTGCGGTCAATGCACTGCAGCGCGGCGAAGAGGTCAGCGTCGAGGGCATCAATCTGATCCTCGATGGTGGTGGCGTGCGGGCGATCGACGACGATGGCAACGACCTGGGCGGGCACCAGGCCTTCTGGTTCGCCTGGTCGCAGTTCTACCCCGGCACCGATCTGTGGCCGGAGGCGTAGGGCCGCCGGGCCCTGACGACTATCGCGCCATCGGCGGCACCTGGTAGCCGCCACAGACGCTTTCGACGAGTCGAGCGAAGGCCAGCGTCGTACGGTCCCCGAGGTGCGGTCCGACGATCTGGATGCCGACGGGCAGTCCGGATGGGGACAGGCCGACGGGCACGACGGTCGACGGCAGTCCCACGTAGCCGAACTGCGACGTCCACATAATCAGCTGGTGGTACGACCTCTGCTCCCCGTCGACCTCGATGCGGCGGCTGTACAGATTGCCCTCGGGCATGTGCTCGAAGGCCGGAGTGATCGCGACGGGAGCCAGCAGCACGTCGAAGCGCTCGAAGAAGTTCGCCCAGGAACGACGGTGCGCTTCGCGTCGTTCGATCAGCGCCAGCCAATCGCGATGGAACATCGCCGACGCTCGAGCGCGCATGACCATCGAGTCGTCGTGCGACGACGGGTCGCGCAGGATCGCCTCGTACCGCTCCATCTCCTCGGCGCTACGCCCCGGCGACGTGGCGGCCGAGATCAGCGGCAGGCCGAGGTCCTCGACGTCAGAGAACGGGACCTCGGTTGGCCACGCGTCGTCGATCGACACGCCGGCCGACACCAGGGCCTGACGCGCTTGCGCAAGCGCGGTCCCGACCTCGGACCCGACGGGCAAATAGGGATCGTCGAGATGCGCGGCGACGCGGAGTACCGATGGATCCGCTGCGCGTGACGCCGGGAGCTTGAGTTCCCAACCCGCAGCAAGGTCGGGCCGGGGCCCGGCGATCACGTCGAACACCAGCTCCAAGTCGTCGACGGTGCGAGCGATCGGACCGATCACGTTCACGTCGGGCTCGGACAACGGATACGTCGGGTGGCTGATGTAGCCCAGCTGAGGAACGACCCCGAAGCTCGGCTTGTGGCCGCATACCCCGGCGAAGTGCGCTGGTAGCCGAACCGAGCCACCGATGTCGGTCCCGATCTCGGCGCCCGTCAGGCCGGCGGCGACCGCCGCGGACGCGCCACCGCTGGACCCGCCCGGACCGCGCGACAGATCCCACGGATTGTTGGTCGTGCCGAAGATCTCATTGAACGCCTGGGCGTCGGCTGACCAGCGCGGCAAGTTGGTCTTGCCGAAGACGACGGCGCCGGCAGCCCGCACCCGGGCGACAACCTCGGCATCGGTGTCGGGAACGTGGTCCGCCAGCTCGACCGCACCACCGGTCGAACGCATCCCTGCGGTGGCAAGAGCGTCCTTGATCGTCATCGGCAGACCCAGCAGTGGCGCTGTTTCGCCGTTGGCCCGGCGACGATCCGCTTCCCGCGCCGTCTCGCGGGCGCCAGCCTCGTCGATGGTCACGACGGCATTGATGTCCGAGCCGAGCTCGCGGTTCCGGGCCAGGTAGGCATCGAGGAGCTCGATGCTGGTGACTTCGCCGCGATCGAGTGCCGCGAGGAGTTCGGTCGCCGATCGCGTGGTGAGTTGGTCGCTCATGGCTCGACGCTACTTCGCGCGCGGAATCGCCTCCTTGGTGACAAGTAGGGTCATCCCATGACGCTTCCCTTCGCGCCGTTCGGCGGCACCGGCCATCAGAGCTCTCGGATCATCTTCGGCGCCGCTGCGCTTGGACGGATGAGTCAGGACCGTGCCGACGCCACCCTTGCGACGATTCGCGAGGCCGGTGTGAACCACATCGACACCGCGGCGAGCTACGGGGAATCCGAGTTGCGGTTGGCGCCGTTCCTGCAGGATCACCGCGAGGAGGTCTTCCTCGCGACCAAGACCGGCGAACGCGACGGATCGGCGGCCCGAGCGGAACTCGAGCGGAGCCTCGAGCGCATGGGTGTCGACCGCGTCGACCTGATCCAGCTGCACAACCTGGTCGAACCGGACGAGTGGGAAGTCGCGCATGGCCCTGGCGGGGCGGTCGAGGCCCTTGCCGCCGCTCGCGAGGAAGGGCTCGTCGGCCATGTCGGAGTCACCGGCCACGGCACCCGGATCGCCGGCATGCATCTGCGCAGTGTCGAGGCGTTCGACTTCGCGTCGGTGCTGCTTCCCTGGAACACGACGATGATGGCGAACCCGGACTACCAGGCCGATGCCGAGCGCTTGCTTGCCCTGTGCCGCGAGCGATCGATTGCGGTGCAGACGATCAAGTCGATCGCTCGACGTCGCTGGCCGTCCGACTACGACGGGCCACGATTCAGCTGGTACGAGGCACTCGAGGACGAAGCTGCAATCGGCCGGGCGGTCCGTTACGTGCTGTCCACGCCGGACCTGTTCCTCAACACGACCAGCGACGCCCGGAAGCTGCCGACCATCCTTGCGGCAGCCGCAGCCGACGATGCCGAACTGATGCCGTCCGCCGCCGAACTCGATGCCGACGTGGCGGCCTTCGAGGTCCAGGCACTCTTCGACGGCGGCGCGCTCGAGCGCATCTGATCCCACCGGAGGACCACGGACAGGCGGGGTGGCGCCGACGGTGACTCAGAATCCGATACAACGGTGCGCTGATGTCCGGTGACCCCGACTTGGATCTGATCGACGCGATCGGCGTCTGGGCTGCCAGCGCGCCCGATCTCGACGGTGACGACGCCCTTGCGATCGCGCGGCTTCAGGTGGCCATGGAGGACGGGCAGTGGGGCGACGTGGCTTTGGCGGATATCACCGCCATGGATCTCGAGACCCTCAAGGCGGACCTCTACGAGATCGAGTCTCCTGACTACACCGCGTGGATCCTCGATCAGGTGCTCGAGACCTTCGACCACGACGTGCACGCCGTTGCGGCGCCCGCGAACGACTCAGCGCCTCTGGACGGCGCGGCTGCGGTTGAGTTCGACGAGCGGGACCTCGAGAGCTCGGCCGAGGGCGACAGCGCGTTCATCGATGACGAAGACGCAGATGGCGGGGACGCCGATACCGATGTTGGCGACCCCGATGACGACGACCCCGAGGAGGACGACGCGGTCTCCGACGAGGAAGACGAGCCGCACGACGAAGACGACGCCGAAGACGACCCCGACGACGAAGAGGGCGCCGACGAGGACGGCGACGACACCGAACCGATCGACGAAGACGTCGAACCCGAAGACGTAGAACCCGAAGACCAGGCCGGCGACGCCGAGCAGGCGGACGACGAACACCTCGAACCCGAAGACCAAGCCGACGACGTCCCCGACGAAGACCGGACCGACGACGCCGACCACGACGCGGAACCCGACGAAGACCAGGGCGACGAAGACCAGGGCGACGCAGACCAGGGCGACGACGCAGACACCGCCGACGACGATCCCGACGAGGACACCACCGAAGAAGAAGAAGAAGAAGACGACGACGAAGAAGAAGAAGACGACACCACCGACGACGGCGCCTTCGCATCCTTGGCCCAAACAGGCGGCGCATTCTCGGTCGTCCTCGACCCGACCGAGGGGCCATCGGCCGAGGGCGACCAGACGGACGACGATGCGGAAGACGACACCGCCGGCGACGCGTCGGCTAGCTCCGTCGACTCCGACACAGGCCGCGGCTCGAACGAGGACGACGCAGACGCTGGCGAATCAGAAGGGCACGACAAACCCGGCAAGGCGCGCGATAGCGGGGAGTCCGACGAACCGCCGATCGTGGACATCCACGATCACGCCGATGCGGCGGTCCAGGACGAGTTCTTCGCCCAGCTCAACATGGCGACCAACGTCAGCGTCACGGGCGCTGCACCGCCCGATTTGCGTGACGGCCCCGACATCCTGGGTCCGTCGTTTCTCGCACCGGCCGAACCCACCGGCAGCGGCCGACGAATCGGCCTTGCCGTCCTCGCCGTCGCTGCGGTGGCGGTGTTCATCGTCGCGGGCCTCCAGCTGGTCAACGATGTCAGCGATCCCGAGGACGACGAGGTCGCCGTAGAGGTCGACGACACAGAAAACACCGACGACTCCGATCGCGAAGCTGACGCTGTCGACGACGATTCCGATAGCGACCCCGACGAGGGGGCCGAAGACGAAGCCGACGGAAGCGACGTCGACACGACCGAAGGGGACGAAGCGGAAGAATCCGGCGCTGACCCGGCACCGACCGTCACGCCGACACCGGCGCCCACACCGATGCCTGACGGCAGCGAAACCGCGGTGATCCTCACCGAGGACGGCGATGTCTGGGCGATGGGGCTGCTCGATGGCGATGTCGGTGAGCCCTGGCAGATCCACGATGCTGAGAGCGACGAACCTGCCGTCGCCATATCGACGGTCGCGGCCGGGATCTCGCTCATCGACGAGGCCGGCGACGCGTACATCATCAACCTGACCGATCCGACCGAGCGGGCGCGGGTGTGGCGCTCGGACCGCCTCGGTGCGATCGATCAGCTCATACAAGTCGGCGACTCCTATGCCGCGCTCAGTCGGTCCGGCTCCATTGCGTTGTTCGACACGAACCGGGCGGCCACCGCACTTGCCATCGACCTGCTGTGGGACACCTCGATCGGGGGAACGCCGCCAGCGAAGCAGTTGGACGCCTACATCGACCTGATGCCGTTCGTTCTGGCCAACGGCGACATTCAGATGGCGGTCACCAGCGCCGAGGAAATCCCGGTCGTGCCGGTCTGGAGCGCAACCGAGCAACCTCGCGCCTTCAATCTGTCCATCGGCGAGCACGGCATGCTCATGGGTGTGGGCGCCGGCGCGGTCGGTCGCTACCAGTGGTTCGAGGACGCGCCCCCGGTCAGCGCTCTTTGGGATCCGCTCGACGGTTCACGCTTGCCGGCCATCGGCTACGCAGGGTTGCCCGATGGCGGCGCGATCGTGCTCAACAGCGGCACGGTCGTCTCGGTCACCACCGACGGTGAGACCTCGGTGATCTGGGACGCCGAGGTCAGCGACACGCGGGTCTCGCGTGCCGTTGCCGGGGGTGACGAGCTTCTCCTACTCGCCGAGGACGGCTCACTCGTTCGCACCGATGGCGACAATGGAAGCGTCATCTGGGAAGCCGATCGCGACGACAACGGAGCCACCGTCGACTTCCTCGTCATCGACTCCTGAGGTCGATCTGGGCCAGCACGCTGCGGTCGGCAAGGTCGACGGCATTCGACTGCACCGCAGCCAACAACTCCGCCAATGCGACGCTGTCGTCGTGATGGTCGATCTCGATGAAGCGCAGCCAACGCATGACATGAGCGTCGGCGATCGGGCGGCAGAACTCGAGTAACGCAGTGGTCTCCCGCAACAGCCACGGATAGGCCTCCCGCACGACCGCGGCGACGCGTGCCGCGGTTCGATCGGGCTCGGTCAGGGCGCCCAGCAGCGAGATGGCGTCGTCCCAGCCCTGCGTCGGAGGACGTGGCCGCGTGGTCTCGCGGAGCGCGTCGGACGTGGGCAGACAGTCTTCGAGAATCTCGGCGTGCCAGTAGTGGTGAGCGGCCGCGCCGGCGAAGGCAATCGAAGCGCCTGCGTGCGACTCGATACGGCTCCAGGCGTCAAGGAGCTCGCCAATGCGGCGCTCCACCCATACAAGCCCGGCCAACCGCTCCCCCAGTTCGGCGAGTGGAAACCAGTCGTCGGTCGGGTCGACCTCGTCGGTCACGGCCCGCTATCCGGGAAGGCCGCGATACCGGTTCGTGATCGGCATGCGACGATCACGGCCGAATGCCTTGCGCGACACGCGTGCTCCGATCGGGTTCTGTCGACGCTTGAACTCGGCGATGTCGACCAGCCGAGCGATGCGGGTGACGATCGCCTCGTCGTGGCCTGCCGCGATCAGATCGGCGGCGGTGCGATCGTTCTCGACGAGTTCGATGAGCAGCGGGTCGAGCACTTCGTAGGGCGGAAGGCTCTGGTCGTCGCGCTGATCCGGTCGCAGCTCAGCCGATGGTGCTTTGGTCAGGACGTGGGCCGGAATGATCTCGGCCCCGGCGCGCTCGTTGTACCAGCGGCAGAGGTCGTAGACGGTGAGCTTCCAGACGTCCTTGATGACCGCGTAGGCGCCGGCGGTGTCGCCATAGAGCGTGGAGTAGCCGACGGCGGTTTCGGACTTGTTGCCAGTCGTGAGCACCAGCCAGCCGAACTTGTTGGCGAGCGCCATGAGCAGGACGCCGCGGACGCGGCTCTGGAGGTTCTCCTCGGTCACGTTGGCCTCCAGCCCGGCAAAGGAGGGCGCCAGCATGTCCAGGAACGCCGAGTGACCCGGCTCGATCGCGATCGTGCGATGGTCGATGCCGAGATTGATCGAGAGCTTCTCTGCGTCGCTGACCGAATGGTCGGACGAGTACCGACTCGGCATGAGCACGGCGTGAACGTGCTCGGGTCCCAGCGCTTCTGCGGCGACGACCGCGACGAGTGTTGAGTCGATGCCACCGGAGAGCCCGAAGCAGATGTCGGTGAATCCGTTGTTGTGCACGTAGTCGCGGGTGGCGAGGACGAGCGCTCCCCAGAGCTCTTCGAGCGGTTCGGGCATCGGCTCGACGATCGGCGGGAGCCCCGACACCGATGCGGTCGGCCGATCCGACACCAGGATCGGTTCGCTGGTGGTCGGTCGGACTTCGGCCACGTCGAAGTCGGCGATCAGGACCTGCTCCTCGAAGAAGCGCCCTTGGGCAACGAGGCAGCCGTCGGCGGCCATCACGATCGAGCCTCCGGAGAAGACCAGCTCGTCCTGGCCGCCGATCAGATTGCAGTAGGCCAGGGGTGCGCCGGTCTCCTCGACGCGTCGCCGCACCAGTGCTTCTCGCACGCTCGGCTTGCCCTGGTAGTAGGGCGAGGCATTGATGTTGAGGATGAACTGTGCGCCGGCGTCGCCGAGCTGGTTGACCGGTCCGCCGTCGATCCAGAGGTCCTCGCAGATCGACACGCCGACGGTCACCCCGTTGATCGACCAGAGGGGAACCTCGATGCCGGGTGTGAAGTAGCGCTTCTCGTCGAACACCTGGTAGTTCGGCAGTTCGTGCTTGCGGTACGAGCCGATCACCTCGCCCTTCGCGCAGACCGCAGCGGAGTTGTGGATCGTCGGAAATCCGCTGCCGATCGTGGTGCCTTCGCCCGGCTCGACGTAGCCGACGACCGCGGCCGTGGTCGTCGTGGCGGCGGCGAGGCGTTCGAGTGCGGCGACATTGTCGGCCACGAAGCTCGGCTTGTACACGAGGTCTTCGGGTGGGTAGCCGGGGATCGTCAGCTCAGGGAAGATGGCGACGTCGCACCCAGCCTCGGTGGCCGTACGGAGTGCCTCGATCGCCAGATCGGTGTTGTATTCGATTGCCCCGACGATCGTGTCGATCTGGCACAGGGCGACGCGAAGCGTCCCGGATTCAGCCACGTGCTCAGGCTACGCGCTGGCCCCGCGAAGTCGTCAGCCGTTTGGTGGCCCGAGGCCAGCAGGTCTCAGGCAACGGTGGCGGCGATTTCGATCGATTGCGCCGCGAACTCCGGCCGGCAGATCAACAGATCCGGTAGGTAGGGATCGGCGGTGTTGTAGATCAGCGCTGAGCCATCCAGGCGAGTTGCGTGGAGCCCGGCCGCGAGACACACGGCCACCGGGGCGCACGAATCCCACTCGTACTGACCGCCGGTATGGGCGTAGATGTCGGCCTCGCCGCGCACGACCGCCATCGCCTTCGCACCCGCGGAGCCCATGTAGACCATCTCGCCACCGAGCTCCTCGGCGATCGCCTCGGCCGCCGGGCCGGGCCGAGTGCGGCTGGCGATGACCCTCGGGGCACTCGGTCCTGGCGGCACGCTCGGCGCATCACCGGTGTCGAGGGTCAGCCCGAGCCCGGGCAATGCGACCGCACCTGCGACGGGAGCACCTCCGACGACGAGCGCGACATGGACCGCCCAGTCGGTCCGCGGGATCTCGCCGAACTCGCGGGTGCCGTCGAGCGGATCGACGATCCAGGTCCGGGTCGCATCGAGCCTTGCGAGGTCGTCTTTGCCTTCCTCCGACAGGACGGCATCATCGGGTCGGGCGTCGCCGAGGCCGGCCATCAGGTATTCGTGGGCCCGCCGATCACCCTCGTCCTTGCGCACGGTCGGCTCTGCGTCGGCGAGTTCTTCGCGCACGTGCAGCAGCAGCTCGCCGGCCCCGGTCGCCAGACGGGCCGCCAGTTGATCGTCGGTTTCGCTCACTTGCCCGACTGTAACGATTGGTGCCTGGCACCGATCGTTACAGAGGGCCGAGATACTCTCGCTCCGTGGCATCGATCGGGATCGCGGGCGCCGGCTTCTCGGGTGCGGTGATCGGCCGAGCCCTCGCCGATGCTGGCCACAACGTCGAGGTCTTCGACACCCGTGAGCATGTCGGCGGGAACTGCTTCACCGAGCGTCGGGACAACGGCGTGATGGTGCACCGCTACGGGCCCCACATCTTCCACACCGACGACGAACGCGTGTGGGAGTACATCAATCGCTTCGGCGACATGCGGCCCTACAACCACCGGGTGAAGACGACCGTGCGAGGTGCCGTCTACTCGCTTCCCGTCAACCTCCACACGATCAACCAGGTCTTCGACGAGACGCTGGCACCCCACGAGGCGGAGCGCTTTCTCCAGTCGCAGACCGAGGACATCGCCGAACCGGCCGACTTCGAGGAGCAGGCGCTCTCGATGGTCGGCCGACGGCTCTACGAGCTCTTCTTCGAGGGCTACACCCGCAAGCAGTGGGGCTGTGCGCCGAGTCAGCTACCGGCGTCGATCCTGAAGCGGCTGCCGGTGCGGTTCAACTACGACGACTCGTACTTCAACCATCCACACCAGGCGATCCCCGCCGACGGCTACACGCCGATCGTCGAGGCAATCCTCGATCATCCGGGCATCGCGGTTCGTCTGGGCACCGCGCTCGAGACCGACGATCGTTCGCGGTTCGACCACGTGGTGTGGAGCGGTCCGCTCGACGCCTACTTCGACCACGAACTCGGCCGACTCGGCTATCGCACCCTCGACTTCGAGGAGTTCGAGTTCGATGGCGACTTCCAAGGCACGCCGGTCATGAACTACGGCGACGCCGACGTGCCGTACACCCGGATCACCGAGCACAAGCACTTTGCCCCGTGGGAATCGCACCACGCGTCGGTCTGCTACCGGGAGTTCAGCCGAGCCCACGAGCCGGGCGACATCGAGTACTACCCGGTGCGCCTGGTCGATGACAAGGCCCTGCTCGACCGCTACCTCGAACGGGCCGAGCGCGAGGTGGGCGTGACCTTCGTCGGGCGCCTCGGCACGTACCGCTACCTCGACATGGACGTCACGATCGGCGAAGCGTTGGCGGCAGGCGACGCTCTGGTTCGGACGTTGGCCGCGGGCGCCGCACCAAAGCCGTTCTACGTCGACCCGCGCTGACCTGCTCAGCCGCGTCGGAAGAGCGACGCGAGCGCCGAACGCAGGAAGTTGGTCCCCCAACTCAGGTGCATCGTGACGAGGGCCGCACCGGTGACGAGCCGTTGTCCGATCGGACCGGCACTCGCGAGTCCGGCGGCGAGCACTGCGGAGATGTACGCACCGGGGATCAGGAGCCACCACGGGCTCACGAGCGCGGCGAGGACGATGCCGGCCGCGAGAACGATGACGATGACCGGCGCGGCGAGCTGGCGGAGCTTGAGCGACCGGGGGTGTGCCCGGATGGTCTGCAGACGCCACCAGCCGTAATGCCAGTACTGGTTGGCCAGCGCTCGCAGTGAATCGCGGGGTCGGTAGTCGACGACGAGACGGGGATCGAGCCAGACGTGGTGTCCCGCCTCGCTGATACGAATATTGAGCTCGGCGTCTTCGTTGCGAGCAAACCGCTCGTCCCATCCGCCGATCGAACGCAGGACGGCGATGTCGAAGAACCCGAGAAACGCCGTATCGACCACCCGGCGCTCGCTCCCCTCACGATACGCGGCGCCACCCGAGCCGGCACGGCCACCCATCGCCGCGGCGATCGCTCGCTCGGTCCGGGTCTGGCCGACCGGTCGCTGCACGGCTCCGACATTGGCCGCGTACTCCGCCTCATAGGTCTCCAGCGCGTTCTCGACGTAGTCGGCCGGCAGCACGGAGTGCGCGTCGAGTCTCAGCAAGATCGCGCCCGATGCCGCTCCCAGGCCGAGGTTCAGGGCCTGGGGAATCCCACCATGCTCGTTCTCGAGCACGCGCACCGGCTCGTGTTGCCCGGCGAGTCGGGCGGCAACGTCCTCGGATCCGTCGTGGCTCGGACCGACACAGAGCAGCACCTCGAACACGTGAGGTTGCGCCAGGACCGACTCGACCGCGTCCGACAAGTCGTCGGCGTTGTTGCGAACCGGGATCACGGCGGAGATCCGGGGTGCCATCGCCGCGATGCTACGACGCGCCTGTCGGCTGCGGCCTGATGGCTACCCTCGTCAGTGGTGTCACTGGAGGAACAACAGGATCGCGCCCTCAAAGGTGCGAGCGAGCGGGTTGCGCCGCGCTTCGGCGCGCGCCTGGGCTCTGATACCGGCTTCCGCTGGATGTACGTCGTCGACGTCATCACACTCTTCGGACTCATGCTGCTCGTCACCACGGTGCGTTTCGGCTTCACCTGGCCCGACTTCAGCCGGACGGAGTACTACCTGGGCTTTGCCATCGCGCTCGTGATCCACCTGACCGTGTCGTATTTCGGTGGCCTCTACGATCGCGAGAACAACCTCGGCCAGGTCTCACGGTTGCCTCGCATTGCGGGTGTCACCGGACTCGCCGTGCTGCTCGATGCGGCGGTGTCGCTCGGCGCCGACAAGTTCGTCATGCCCCGGCTCAATCTCGCGATCTTCGGCATTCTCGCTGCGCTGACGATGACCTTCAGCCGCTGGCTCGCACAGTCGGTGCGCACCGCTCGATTCGGCCGGCCGCGAGTGCTCCTCGTCGGTACGCCCGACGACATCGATCGCGCCGAGGACCATCTGATGGAGTCCGATCGTGACGCACGGATCGTGGGCCGACGCAGCGACGTCGCCGATCTCGCAGCTGCGGTGCAAGAGACCGACGCCACCGACGTGCTGCTGCTCAGCGGCAGTCCGATCTCCGACATCTACCCGAGCCCCCTCGCCGAGCTCGAGGACCGACGCATCGGCGTCTACCACCGACTCACACCGTCGGACACCCTGCTCGGGGTCAACAAGACCCGACAGATCGCGGGCATGCCGTTCATCTCGCTGCGGAATCACGCGCTACCGCCGAGCAAAGCTCACTTCAAACGGCTGCTCGACCTGCTGTATTTGTTCGTCGCGTCGCCGATCGTGATCGTCGTCTCGCTACTCGTCTTCGCCTATGCGATGATCGTCGCCGGGCGACCGATCTTCTTCCGCCAAACGCGGGTTGGCCGACGAGGTCAAACCTTCACCATGGTCAAGCTGCGCACCATGTATCTCGGCGCCGAGGACGCAACGGGCCCGGTGTTGGCCGACCGCAACGACGATCGAGTGATCCCGGCGATGGCCTGGATGCGCAAGATGCGCTTCGATGAGATCCCGCAGATCTGGAACGTCATCAAAGGGGACATGTCGCTGGTCGGGCCGCGGCCGGAGCGTCCGGAGCTTGCCGAGGACTTCGAGACGCTGCTCCCCGGCTACGGCCGCCGCCACGACATCCGGCCCGGCATCACCGGCCTGGCCCAGGTGCAGGGCAGCTACCACACCGATCCGGGCTTCAAGCTCGGCCACGACCTGCAGTACCTGGTGAACTGGTCGCCGATTCTCGACCTGACGATCATCGTCCGAACGGTCGGCGTGGTGATCCTTCGGAAGATCTAGCTCGTTCCGGCGATCGCCGAGCGCACGCCCGCCGCAACCTGTTCGAGCTCCGACTCGGTCAGGAACGGGTGCACCGGAAGCGACACCACACCGGCCGCCGCGGCGGTGGCATTGGGCACCGGCGACTCGATGACGCCGGGGTGGTCTCGGTAGCAGTCGTAGTCGTAGGCGACCTTGGGGTAGTAGATGCCGTGGCCGATCCCGGCCGCATCGAGTCCTGCGGTGAACTCGTCGCGAGAGACGGCCGCGTCGTCGGTCACCCGGACCGTGTACTGGTGCCACACGTGGCGGCGGCCGGCGGGTTCCGACGGCAGGACGAGCCCCTCCGCGTCGGCGAGCATCTCGTTGAGCGCAGTGGCATTGGCGGTCCGTGCCGCGGTGCGCTCTTCGATGACCGGAAGCTGAGCGACACCGACGGCAGCCTGCAGCTCGGTCATCCGCCAGTTGTGGCCGGCGACCTCGTACTGGTAGCGAGCCCGCATCCCCTGGTTCCGCAGCACGCGCAGACGATCAGCGAGGTCGTCGTCGTCGGTAGTGACTACCCCGCCCTCACCCGTCGTCAGGTTCTTGGTGGCGTAGAGCGAGAAGCAGCCGGTGCCAAAGCTCCCGGCTCGCTTGCCGCCGTACTCCGCCTTGACCGCCTGGGCGGCATCCTCGAGAAGCGCGACGCCACGATCCTCGGCCAGCTTCACGATCGGATCCATGTCCGCACACAACCCGTAGAGGTGCACCGGCATGACGCCCTTGGTGCGTTCGGTGATCGCCGCATCAAGCCGAGCCGGATCGATGTTGTAGTCGTCACCGATGTCGGCGAATCGGACCGTCGCGCCCGCTTCGAGAATGGCGTTGATCGTCGCGATGAACGTGAACGGCGACGTGATGATCTCGTCGCCTGGCTCGAGGTCGAGGGTCTCGACGGCGGCGACCAGTGCGACCGTGCCGGACATGACGGCAATCGCATGCTTCGTGCCGGCGATCTCACAGAAGCCGGCTTCGAGCCGCTCGACCATCGGGCCCTGTGCGAGACGCCCGGACTCGAGCACCTCCATCACGAGATCGGTCGCGCCCGGACCGAGATCAACCTTGGTGATCGGAATCATGTGTTGCCTCAGGAGTCGTTTTGGAGAATGGAACGATCGTCGGGAGGAGTCTCGCCGCGATGCACGGTATTGCCGCCACGGTCGACCCAACCGATGATCCGCGACGGGTTACCGACGACGAGCGCGTGGGCAGGAACGTCACCGACGACCACGGTGCCGGCGCCGATCATGGCCCAGTCACCGATCGTGGCCCCACAGACGATCGTCGAGTTCGCGCCGATGCCGACGCCGTTCCCCACGCGGGTCTCGGTGAGCTCCCAGTCGTCGGCGGAACGAGGCCGCAGGTCATTGGTGAAGCAGGCCGACGGCCCCACCATGATGTCGTCGCCGAGCACCACACCGTGGAACAACGACACGTGGTTTTGGACCTTCACCCGATCACCTACGACCACGCCGGAGTCGATGTACACGCTCTTGCCGACGATGCAGTTCCGGCCCATCGTGGCCCCGGAACGCACGTGCGCGTGATGCCAGATTCGAGTTCCGGCGCCGAGCTCGGCGCCGTCCTCCACGATGGCCGTCTCGTGCACGAATGGGGGGTCTTCTGCCACGACGGAGAGGTTACCGATGACCAGTGAGGTGTGGTGCGCTTTACAACCCTCGCTGGCTAGCGTTGAGTAGATGACCGAGTTACGTGCCGGGCTCGCTGGGCTCGGAATGATGGGCAAGAACCACGCCCGCATACTGCAATCCCTCGATGGTGTCGAATTGGTCGGAGCGGCCGACGCCGTGGGCGACGTCCACGGAGCGATGGGCGGCCTGCCGGTCTTCGACACGCTCGATGAACTGATCGCCCATGGCATCGACCTCTGCGTGGTTGCACTCCCAACCGAGGCTCACCTCGAGTCCGGTTTGGCACTCGCCGGGGCGGGCGTGCACGCATTGATCGAGAAGCCCCTCGCCATGGACGTCGCCGAGTGCGATCAACTGGTCGCGGCATTCGACTCGGCCGGCCTGATCGGTGCGGTAGGCCACATCGAGCGCTTCAACCCGGCGCTCCAAGCCATGCGGTCTCGGCTTGCCGCCGGCGACCTGGGAGATATCTACCAAATCGCGACCCGCCGCCAGGGGCCGTTCCCGAATCGCATCCGCGACGTCGGCGTGATCAAGGACCTCGCCACCCACGACATCGACCTGACCGCGTGGGTTGCCGACTCGCCGTATGCCGACATCAGCGCCCGAGTCACCCACAAGAGTGGGCGAGCTCATGAGGACATGGTTGCGGCAACCGGCACCCTCGCCACGGGTGTAATCACGAATCACCTCGTCAACTGGCTCAGCCCGCTCAAGGAGCGGATCACCATCGTCACCGGTGAGCGAGGCTGCTTCATCGGTGACACGCTGACCGCCGACCTGACGTTCTGCGCCAACGGTGAGGTCGCGACTGAGTGGGAGGCCATCGCCGCATTCCGAGGCGTGACGGAGGGCGATGTCACGCGCTTCGCCATCCCCAAGCCCGAGCCGCTCCGCGTCGAACTCGAGGCGTTCCGCGACGGCATTCTGGACAAGCGCCACGACTACGTGCCGATGAGCGACGGTCGACTCGCCGTTGCGGTCGCCGATGCGTGCATCGAGTCCGCAGCGTCACGTACTACCGAGCAGATCGAGGGGCTCTCATGAAGACCTGTGTCGTCGGGATCGGCAAGCTGGGACTGCCGGTCGCCGTGCATATCGCCGGAATGGGCCACGAGGTCATCGGTGCCGACATCGATGAGCAACTGGTCGACAACGTCAACCAGGGCATCGAGCCTTTCCCTGGGGAGCCGGAACTCGCCGGGCGCCTCGCCGACGTGCACGCCCGCGGACTCCTGTCGGCGACCACCGACACGGCCGCCGCGGTCGCCGAGTGCGACGCCGTCATCCTGCTCGTCGCCCTGATCGTCGGGCCGGACCGTGATCCGATCTTCACGGCGATGGACGCCGCCACGACGGCGATCGGCGAGGGTCTGCGCCCCGGCACGCTCGTCTCGTACGAGACGACGCTCCCCGTCGGTACCGCACGCAATCGGTTTGCGCCTCGTCTCGAAGAGTTGTCGGGCCTGACCGTCGGCGAGGACCTGTTCGTCGTCCACTCGCCCGAGCGCGTGATGACCGGTCGAGTGTTCTCGGACCTACGCCGCTACCCGAAACTCGTCGGCGGCGTGACCGAGGCTTGCACCGACCAGGGGATGAAGTTCTACGAGACGATCCTCGAGTTCGACGACCGGCCGGACCTTCCGAAGCCGAACGGGGTCTGGCGCATGGCCAGCGTCGAGACGGCGGAGATGACCAAGCTGGCCGAGACCACGTATCGCAACGTCAACATCGGCCTCGCCAACGAGTACGCCCGGTTCGCCGAAGCCAACGGCATCAATGTCTACGACGTGATCGGCGCGGCGAATAGCCAGGTGTTCAGCCACATCCACCAGCCGGGTGCTTCGGTCGGGGGCCACTGCATCCCCGTCTACCCGCACCTCTACATGCTCAACGACACCGAGACCACGGTGCCGGTCGCGTCCGTCGCGGCGAACGAATCAATGCCGGCGCACATGGTCGACCTGCTCGAAACCGAACTCGGCGCATCGGTCGAGGGTGAGCGAGTGGCCGTACTCGGCCTCTGCTATCGCGGCGGCGCCAAGGAAGACGCATTCAGCGGCACCTACCCCCTGGCCGCCGAACTGGAGCGGCGCGGTGCAACCGCCCTCGTGCATGACCCGATGTACGACGACGACGAACTACGCGCCAAGGGTTTCACCCCCTACGACGGCGGCGATGTCGTGGGTGCGGTCGTGCACACCGATCACGCGGAGTACCGATCGTTCGGGCCCTCGGACCTTCCGGGTGCTCGCGTGATCGTCGACGGTCGCAACATGCTCAGCGCGGGCGACTGGCCCGGCGTGTCGGTGCGTACCCTCGGCGTGGCACCCGAGCTTCGCTGAGATCGTCACCGACCATGGACGCCGACGCGCCGCTCGACGGCCTTCGTGTCCTCCATCTCTCCACCGTCCACATCGTCACCGACCCGCGCATCCGGCTCAAGGAGTGTCCAACGCTGATCGAAGCGGGAGCGACGGTGAGATTCGTCGGGCGTGCGTCCGCCATCGAGGTCGAGAACGGCGTGGACGTGCGCACCCTTCCGGAGTACGAGCGCCGGTTCGACCGGGTCTGGAAGGGACAACGCGACGCGTTGCTCGCGACCCGACAGTTCGAGCCGGACGTCATCCACTTCCACGATCCCGAGCTCCTGCTGATCGCGCCTCTGTTGCGGAGAATTGCGCCGGTCGTCATCTACGACGTGCACGAGTCGCTGCCCGATCTTGTGCTCGACCGCGAGTGGATTCCCGGTTGGGCGCGCAAGGCGGTCGGTCGGCTGTGCGGGTTTCTGGAGCCGCTGTTCGCGCGGGCGTGTTCGGCGTATGTCTTCGTCGACGCACGCTGGGCGCCACGGTTCGCCGAGCGTCCGTGGATCGAGCTGCGCAATCCACCGCTCGCCGACGAGTTCGTCCCGGTCGAGCGCTCCGTGCCACCCGATCCACCGCACTTCGTCTACGTCGGTGAACTGTTGCCCGAGCGAGGCGTGCACAGTGCCGTGCGAGCCGTCACGGCGATGGAGACCGACACACGACTCACGCTGGCGGGTCCGTGCCCGCCGGCACTCGCCGACGAATTGCAAGCACTGGACACCAAGGGGCGCATGTCACTCCCGGGCCTCATCGATCGTCCGACCGTCGGCGACCTGCTGGCAAACGCGACCGCCGGGCTCGTGCTCTTCGAGCCGGTTCCCGCCTATGACGGCGCAATCGCCACCAAAATTCACGAGTACCTCGGCGCAGGATTGCCGCTCGTACTGTCGGAGACCACGGCCCATCGCCGGATCGCCGACGAGACCGGCGCAGCAATCGTCGTGCCGTACGACGACATCGGCGCGTTGCGCTCAGCGATGTCCACGTTGACCGCCGACGAGGGCTGTCGAACGGCGCTCGTCGCGGCGGCAAGCGAGGCCGCGGCGAGGGCGACGACCTGGCGGGACGTCCAGTCGTCTTTGATCGATCTGTATCGGCAGATACATCAGATCGCTCGAACAGCCTCGTAGGCTCCAGGACGTGCTTGAGCCCACTGATCTCGGGCTCTTGACGGACCTGGAGCCTGGGTTCTCGCAGGAACCGACCGTCGAGCGCCTACGCGAATGGACCGCGCAACGTGGGCGACCCCTCCGGGTCCTGCACATCGGCAACATCGCCAACAACGGGTACAACAACGCCAAGATGCTCGACGCGGCGGGTGTCCACGCGGATGTGATCGCGTACGACTACTACCACATCATGGGCTGCCCCGAATGGGAGGACGCCGACATCCGCGGTGAGATCGCCGACGACATGAATCCGGATTGGTGGTCGGTCGACCTCGGTGGATTCGAACGACCACCCTGGTTCGCGCAAGGACCGCGATCCCTCTGCACGCGCTATCTGCGGTCCCGGTTCTCCGACGACGAGACCGCCACCAGTCGCGCAGCCCAGACGCTCGAGGCGAGCCGCTATGGCCATGCGCAGACCGCCAAATCGGGCACGGTCGGCACGCTCTGGTACCAACGACACCGCATCCCCAACGCTGTCGCGTGGCGAAGCAACGCGCTCGCACATCGTGCACTGGCGCCACTCGACGCGCGGCGCCGCGCCAGCATCGTGGCATGGGCGTGGCGCCAATCGAGGTCGCGGTGGACCCAGCGCATCGCCCACGCCCGCTGGCGCGCCCAACGGGCTGTCTTCTTCGCGCGGCGCGGTTTGGCAGGCGCGCCGGCCGAGGAGGTCAGATCACTACCCGTGTGGGCACCTCGACGCGTCCACAATGCGATCGCGTGGCGATCACGGCTGGCCGCGGCCCGGGTTCGGGACACGATCCTCGGTCCGCAGCAAATCGCCGAGCCAGCTCCAACCGCCGCAGACGACGTGCCGCAGCCGGAGCACACCGAGCGTCACCACGACCCAGCTCCCACCCGCGGTCCGCGTGCGATCCTTGCTCGACGACGAGCAGACCGCGACGCGCGAATCGAGGCCGCACACGCTGAGCTCGAGTGGTTCGACGCCCGGTGCGCCGAGTTGATCCACGACTTCGACGAGCGCTTTCCCGACCGGATCGATCGGCTCACGCCGGACGACTTCGCCACCTACCGCTGGGCCCTCGCCGACTGGATGGAGACGTTCGCCCACTACGACCTGATCGAGGCCTACAGCACGGATCCCATCCTGGCGATGATCGCGGGCACCAGGCCCTATGTCGCGTACGAGCACGGCACGATCCGCGAGATTCCGTTCGAAGACTCTGCCGTCGGGCGTTTGACTGCGCTTGCGTATGCCCGTGCCGACGCCGTAGTCATCACCAACCCGGACTGTCGAGCGGCAGCCGAGCGACTGGGATGCACCGACTACCGGTTCATCCCGCACCTCATCGACCGCAAGTACTACGACGAGAACTCCGCTGTGGCCCGGCCCCTCCCCGACGGGGTGCGCGAGCCCTACGTGTTCTGCCCCGCTCGCCAACACTGGGACGTCAAGGGCAACGACATCGCCCTGCGCGCGTTCGCCCGCATCGCCCACGACAACGAGGACATGCAGCTGGTGATCTCCTCGTGGGGACCCGATGTCGACAAGAGCCGAGCCTTGCTCGAGGAGCTCGGTGTGCTGGACCGCGTCCAGATGATCTCCCCCCTCCGCATCCGCGACCTGATCGCCGTCACGCGGCGAGCGAGCGTTCTGATCGATCAATTTCACTTCGCCGTCTTCGGCGGCATCGGCCCGACCGCACTGGCCTGCGGAACGCCGCTGGTGACGAACCTCGATCACGAGCTGTCCTCGTGGTGCATGGAGCGACCGCCGTACTTCCACGCCGACGATGTCGCGTCGTGCACCGAGGCCCTCGAGGCAGCACTCCGCGTCGACCCGGCTGCGCACGCCACCGAGCAGCTGGACTGGATGCAGGGCAACTACTGGTATGGCGAGGTCGCCGTCGGCCACATTGCGGCCTACCTCGATCTGTTGGATCGAGGCGCCGAGTAGCCTGACCCACGATGAAAGAACAGCTCCTCGACGACCTCGTCGACCCGATCACCCAAACCGCGCTCGAAGCCGAGGTTCTGGAGCGAGACGGCGACGACATCGTCGAAGGCGTGCTCCGAAGCGCGACCGACTGGTACCCGATCTCCGAGGGCGTACCCCGCGTGATGAGCGGCTCGCTCCGAGGCGACTTCGGCGACTTCGCCCAGCGCCATGGGCTCGATCTCGGCGCCGACGCGCCCTCGCGCTCCCAGGACGAGACCAACAAGACGTTCAGCGACAAGTGGCGTCGTTTCACGAACTACGGATTCGAGCCGCAGCACGGCGAGTTCCTCACCGGTTGGTACGTCGAGAAGCTTGGCGTTGCCGACGAAACGGCATTGCAGGAGTTCTACCGAGGCAAGTCGCGTATCCTCGAGCTCGGCCCTGGCTCAGGATTCAATACCGCCTACATGGCTGAGCACTGCTCTGGTTCGGTGACCGCGGTCGACATCAGCGAAGCTGCTGACACCGTCTACCGGAATGTCGGTGACACGGAGAACATCCACGTCATCCAGGCCGACCTGATGAACGTGCCGATCGCCGATGGCACCTTCGACTTCGCGATCGCCGACGGTGTGCTCCACCACACACCGAGCACCCGGGCTGCGATCGAAGCGGTGTACCAAAAGCTCGCTCCGGGCGGCGAGTTCTTCTTCTACGTGTACCGAAAGATGGGCGCCGCCCGCTATTTCGTCGACCAACACATCCGGTCCGAGTTCATGCCGCTCGATCCCGACGATTGCTACGACGCCTGCCAGGGGATCACCGAGCTCGGACGCGAGCTCAGCGCCCTCAACGCGACGATCACCCTCGAGCACGGTATTCCCGCGCTCGGCATTCCCGCGGGCACCCACGATGTGCAGCGACTCGTTTACTACAACTTCATGAAGTGCTTCTGGAACGACGCGTTCGACTGGGAGACCAACAACATGGTCAACTTCGACTGGTACCACCCGCACGACGCATGGCAACAGTCCGAGGAAGAGGTTCGGGAGTGGGTAACCGAGATGGGCGCGACGAACATCCGGTTCAACCCGTCCAACCCGAACGGCATCTGTTGCTTGATCCAGAAGCCTGAATGAACCTGCGGTCGGTCGCGCATCGTGCCCTATTCCAAGTGCCACGATTCGCCTCGCTGCTCCGGCGGCGGGCCGCCTTCCGACGAAGCCTCTGGACCGGACCGGCAATCCACACCCTCGCCACCAAGGCGCGCGCCCAGGCGACCGTCGGCGTCCACGCCGACTCGTTGGTGCTGCACCGGTACAGCATCCGCGCCGGGTTCACCTACGACTTGACCCGCGCCACCGCGATCCCACTCGTCGGCAAGGTCTTGCCGTACTTCGTGCTGGCTTGGGCCATGCTGCGTTACTCCGAATTCCACGTCTTCTACAACCGCGGGGTCCTGCCCCAGATGGTTCCCGGTCGCTTCAACGAGGACGAGCTCAGCCTGTTGCGCGATCGCGGCATCGAGGTCTACTTCTGGGCGTACGGCGCGGACGTGCGCACCCGCGATGCAACCCTCGCCCTCGGGTCGCCGAACTGCTGCGAGCGTTGCCCCGAGATCGGTGCGTTCTGCGTGTGTGACGAACGCACCGGTCACGAGAACATCCTCTTCATCACCTCGAAGGCCAGCGGATGCGCCACGATGGGCGACATGGCGCTCTACACCCCCGCGGCCGACGCCTCCGTCTACTACTGGCCGGTCGATCTCGCCGAGGCCGATGGTCACCGCTTCCGGGTGCTGGCGCCCGAGCACCGAGCCGAGCTCGATGAGATCGTCGTCGCCCATGCGCCGAACAATCCGACGCTCAAGGGGACGGCCCATCTCGAAGCCGCGGTCGAAACGCTGCGATCCGAGGGGGTGCGGGTGCGACTCGACCTCGTGTCCGGTGTCGACAATGACACGGTGCTCGACCGATTTCGCCGAGCCGACATCGTGTTCGACCAGTGTGTCGTCGGGTTCCATGGATATACGAGCCTCGAGGCGATGGCGGTCGGTCGACCCGTCCTGTGTTTCCTGCGCGACCCCGCACGGGATCTCGCCGAACCCGATGCTTGCCCGATCGTGAACATCACCCCGTCAACGTTGACCGCGACCCTGCGCGAGCTCTGCCTCGACAGCGAGCGGCGCCGCCAGCTCGGCGAACAAGGACGCCGTTACATCGAGCTCCACCACTCCCTCGACGCCGTCGGACACCGCATCGAACAGTTCATCGCCACCCAACAGGAGGCCTCGTGACGAACCCTCAGCGGATCGCCATCGTCGGCGCTCGCAGCTTCATCGGTACGCATCTCGCCGAGGCGGCTTCGGCCGCCGGGCACACCGTCGAGGCACTCACTCGGGAGGACTTCGATGCGACCGACCCCGATGCGACCTTTGCACCGGGTACGGACATCGTCGTGTTCCTCGCGCAAGACCGCAGCTACACCAGCTTCGACGCCCCTGCGCTCGGCGTCTTCGCCGTCAACACCGTGGGGGTGCTCAACGCCGCCATCAAGGCGCACCAGGTCGGCGCCCGCGGGCTGATCTACACCAGCACCGGAAACGTCTACCGGCCATCCTTCGAGCCCCTCGCCGAACACGCGCCGCTGGCCCGAAGCGACATCTACTCGACCAGCAAGATCTTCGCCGAGCAGATTCTCGACCTCGTCCCCGATGATCTCGCCGTCGTCTGTCCCCGACTGTTCGGAGCCTATGGACCGAACCAAACGATCGGCCTGCTCGCCGGCCTGACCGGAAGGATCCGCAACGGCACCCCGGTAACCCTGCAGCCACGGACCCACGGGACACCCGACGGCGGCTTCCGGGCTTCGCTCACCCATGTCGATGACGTCGCCGCCGGCCTGCTCGAGCTGGCCAACCGACTCGGCCACGAACCACTCCCCCGAACCATCAACCTCGCCGCGCTCGAACCGGCATCGATCGAAGACGTCGCGCGAGCGATCGGCGGCGCGGTCGGGATCGAGCCGATCATCGAAGACGCCGATTCGCCGCGAGCCTTCGACCTGATCGCCGATACGACACTGATGGTCGAGACCCTCACGACATCCTTCCGCTCCATCGCAACGGGAATCCCCGACTCGTTTCGCTGAGCCGTGCGTATTCTCCACTTCCCGTCGAACACCGGAAACCATCCGGCCGGTTTGGTCGAGGCCGAGCGAGCGATGGGCCTCGACAGCGAACTCGTCGTCGTCGAGGCCAACCGCTTCTACACCGGAAGCAGCGGCCAGGTGAAGGTCACGAACCTGGTCGCAGACGAAACACCAACCGTGCGGCGGTGGTTGGCTCGGCTCCGCTTCATGCGGCAAGCGGCGGCGACCTACGACGTTTTCCACTTCAACAAGGGCGAGACCTTCATCCCGGGTTCCCTGCCGTTCGTGTTTGATCTGTGGTGGTTGCGCCGTAAGGGCAAGCGCACGACGGTGACCTTTCAGGGATCCGATGCACGTCCGCACATGGTGGGCGCGCCTCGCACCCGACGAGTGCCAACGGTCGTCACCAACTGGATCAAGCGGATGCGGATCCGCCAGATCGTCCGATGGGCCGACGCCACGTTCTGCCTGAATCCCGACTTACTCCAGCAAGTTCCCGGCTCGACGTTCCTGCCCTACGCATCGGTTGACCCCAGTCGGCTCACCCCCTCCCCGAAGCCTGAACCGGGGGATGGTCGAGTGTTCCGAGTCATCCATGCGCCGACGAATCGAACCCTGAAAGGCACCGAGGCCATCATCGAGGCCGTGCACGAGGCGGCCGGATCGGTCGAGATCGAGCTGGATCTCGTCGAGAACGTGCACCACGACCAGGTCGTCGAACGCATTCGTCGCGCGGACCTGGCGATCGACCAGTTGGTCCTCGGGTGGTACGGCGGCTTCGCGGTGGAATGCATGGCCCTCGGAACCCCGGTCGTTGCGTGGCTCGACCCGTCGCACCTCGCCGCCGCTCCCGACGCGCTGGCACAGAACATGCCGGTCCTCAGCGTGCGAGGCGACGATCTCGGCGCGACCTTGACCACGCTCGCGTCGGAGGCAGGTGCAGCCCAACGATCGATCGCCGCCTCGAGCGGCCGCACATTCGTGACGTCCTGGCATACGCCGAGCGACGTCGCCCGCAGGCTGCTCGCCGCGGTCGCTGACGCTCCGAGCGACTAGCGGCGAGTAGGTCACGAGACACCCCGAAGGCACAGCCCCGTGCGAGCGCAGTACGGTTGGTGATCTGCGTCGTTCCCAGACCACGGAACTCATTACGATTTACCGGGAAGGACAATCATGACCAAGCCTCGTCGAATGCTCGCGGGTGTGCTGGCCACACTCCTGCTCCTGCTGCCAGCTGTAGGACGAGCGGCTCCGGCGGCTGCGCTTTCCCCGCTCGACACGCAGCTTCTGACCCTGCTGAACAACCACCGCACGAGCCTCGGCCTCAGCCCGTTCATCGAGTGGACCAGCTTCAGCAATGCCGCTCTCGCATGGTCCCAGGTCATGTCTCAGGGAACCGTCACGAGCACGACCTGTGACATCACGCCCGGCTCGTTCCGGCATGACTCGAATGCCAACATCGGCTCCCAGGGTGTACCGCCCGGCACGACCTCCGCCGCAGAGAACATCGCGTGGGGGTGCGGTATCCCGGGCACGGCGTTCAACTACACATGGAACTCACCAAATTCGCGTCCCGCGGCCTGCCAAGTTGCGACGCTCGACTACACGACCGCGCTACGCGTCTTCTGCGGTTGGATGGCGTCCACGCAGGGACACCGGCAGGCGATTGAGAACCCCGCCCACACCTACGTCGGGCTCGGGAGCGTCGCCGTCAACTCCGCCAGCGGCTTCCAGCAGGTCTGGTCGACCGCACGGTTCGCGGCAGCGCCCGCACTGCCGATGTGTGACGGCAAGGTGCCAACCCACGACATGAACGTTCTGGGCGTCAACGTGCTGACCGCGACGAACGGCGACGACGTCATTCTCGGGACCCCGCTCGCCGACACGATCGTCGGCCTCAGCGGCAACGACACGATCTGCGGCATGGGCGGCAATGATGTTCTCTGGGGAGGTCCCGGTGCGAACCGGATCTTCGGCAACGATGCGGATGACACCATTCTCGGTGGCGACGACGCCGAATTCATCCGCGCCGGAGCCGGCAACGACACGGTGTGGGGCGGCGGCGGTGCCGACGACATCGACGGCGAAGCGGGCAACGACTCGCTCAACGGCCAAGGTGGCAACGACGTGATCCGGGGCTCCGCGGGTGACGACACACTGCTCGGTCACGAAGGGACCGACACGATGTACGGCGACGCCGGCAATGATGCCCTCTGGGGATTCGACGACCCCGACAGCCTCCTCGGTGGACCGGGGAACGACCTGCTCGTGGGAATGAATGGCAACGACACCCTGCTCGGCGAAGGCGGCTTCGACACCCTCGTGGGCAACCACGGCAACGACAACATGCTCGGCGGCGCCGATGGCGATGTCCTCTGGGGCCTCGATGGCCACGACACCCTCGACGGCGGTCCTGGCAACGACACCCTGCTTGGCTGGGCCGGCAATGACACTGCTCGCGGCGGACCGGGCATCGACAACATCCTCGGCGAGGTCGGCAACGACTTCCTCTACGGCGACGACGATCTCGATCTGATCTGGGGCGGGGTCGGCGACGACCAACTGTTTGGCGGCAACGGCGACGACATCCTGCAGGGCGAAGACGGTGTCGACCAGATCCAAGGCCAGGCCGGCAACGACACCCTGCTCGGCGACATCGCCCCCGGACTCGGCGGCGTCGGATTCGCCGACTGGATGCTCGGTGGCGACGGGAACGACGTCCTGTGGGGCTTCGGAGGCAACGACACCCTCGGTGGAGGCAATGGCAACGACGCCCTACTCGGCGGCAGTGGCACCGACAGTTGCGATGGCGGCAGCGGCGTGGACTCGACCGACGGACTCTGCGAGAACGCCACGGCGATCCCGTGAGCCTCGGCGGCGTCAGCCCTGCGCGCTCGTCAGTCGGTAGTCGCCGCCGAAGTACTCGAGCGCCATGGCGTTCATGTCCTCGACTTCGCTGAGGCCGGTCTCGAGTTCATTGAAGAAGCTCAGATTGCCCAGCCTCCGCCGAGCGGTCGTGGTGACCTCGAGATCGAGGCGCACGGGAAGCTCGTTGCCGGCCATGTCGTGGATGGTGAAATCGACGCTCACCTGACCGTCAACGACCTGCAGGTCGTGGAAGTCCTGGGTGAACGCGCGCACCGAGATGAACTCGCCCACGCGGTCGTAGACCTGACCGTCGACCCGATACCCGAACGCCACGTCGTCGGGGTGAATGCGCAGGTCCGACAATGACGGCCGCAGGATGAAGTACGGCGCCTCGTCGTCTGCGAACACGGCCGAACCGTGTTGTCCGATCTGCCAGGACCCGTCAGCGGCGATCCCGACTTCGTCGGCGAGCCGGAAGTTCTCCCAAGCACCCGGGTACTGCAGCCGGAACTTCGCCGTGTACTGCTGGGCTGCGGTCAGTTCTGCGGTCGAGGACGTCGCACCGGCGGCGGGTGCCGTCACCAACCCGTCGAGTTCGACGACGCTCGAGTACGCGTTGCTGTCCGGAAACGACGCAGCGTCACTCGGGATGACGACACCACCGACGCTGATACCGAACCGGTCAAACATCTCGCTGGTGGTCATTCCGCCGAACTCGGAGCTGACCGAACGATCGAATGGGATGGTGTCGGCATGCTGCGAAGGAAAGTAGAGCCGCAGGGCATCGTCACTGAGCCACAGCAGACGGTCGTCACCGAGCAGCAGCGACAGGTCGCCATTCACCGGTACGCGCAGATCGAGCATCTCGATGGTCTGCTCGGTGTCTGCGCCGAACGCGACCTCCGAGAACTCGAGGTAGCGACCGGCCTTGGTTGGTGGAGCGACTTGCACGCCGATGACATCACCGAACGACGTGCGGTGAATCGCGTTGAGACCGCGCGTCGGTGCCACGTACCCGATCGCGAACCCGTCGATCTCCGCCTGGTCCACGAAGATGTTCTCGGCCATCGTGTTGGTACCGATGCCGATGCCGGTCGGGTACTCGGTGCCCTGCTCCAGCTGCAGGTTCAGCAGATCGATGTCCCGGGCGTAGAACACATTGATGCCCTGGTAAGCAACATCCGCGACGCGAAGACCGTCGACGGCGCTCCGGGCCCCCGAGGTCGAGTCGAGCTTGTGGACCCAGATCTCGAGGCCGGCGAGCGACGACAGCACCGTGTTGTCCACGTAGCGGAAACTCACATCGGAGATCGAAACGACGTCCTTGCCCGGTTGGCTGTCACCAGCATCGAGATTTCCCTCGGGGAAGTAGAGGTAGCTGCCCTGCTCGTAGAGCGGGTAACCGAACAGCACGATCCCCATCCCGGCATGCCCTGCGGCCCAGTTGCCCGAGAGTTCGACCGCCGCACTCGTCATCCAGAATCCGTGGCCCTGGTGGCCGAAGTCCTGCGCCGCGTCGCGATCACGGATCAGTGCTCCCGAGCCGGCCGACCTCACCGCCAGGTTGTTGCGGAATGCGCCGAGCTCGGTGCCGTTCTCGGTGAAGAAGTGCGCACCATCGTTGTCGTACCCGATGTTGCCCGTGGCGACGAGATGTCCGCCGTGGTTCACCAGGCCATGTTTGGGGCTACCGCTGATGACGGACCCGTGCACGACGTGAGGTGCATTCGAAGCCCGCGCGCCCGTTCGCATGTGGAAGTGCAGTCCGTAGCGCCCGATGGTGTTGGCATCGGTCCCCTCGATGAGCGCACCCGCCGGGCCGACGGTTGGGACTGTGTGGACTTCGGTGGTGTCGGTGCGGCCAAGGTTCTCGAACGCGGCGTAGGCGATCCGGACCGCCTCGTGGCGGTGCATGATCATTGCGTGTCCGCGGTCCGCCACCTGCTCCGTGGTCATCGACGCCACGACCACGTTGCGCGTCAGGTTGGCGACGGGCACCGATCCGATCTCGGCGAGCGCTACGTGGTCGAAGGCCAACGGTTCTTCGAGTACGACCTCTCGACCGTCGTCCCGAAGCTCGGCGATCAGCCGAATCTCGTCATTGACCGTGCCCCAGTTCGGGTCGGCGAAGAGCAGGCGGTCACCCACCGCCCACCCGACCGGAGCCTCCTCGAACATCACGCTCGCTGGGCCGGCACGCAGCGGTGACGAAGGTACGGCGTAGGGCGTTCGTTCGGCGCCGTTGATCTCCAGATCGCCGTGTACCAGAAGGCCGCCGCCGAGGTCGAAGGTGTCCGCATCGCGTGCCGCGGCCGCTCTCGGCAGGATGTCGATGTGGGCGGCGGCGGACGGCGCAATCGGCGCCTGCTCGGTACCGATCTCGAGGCGCCCGCCTTCGGAGACGATCAGCGTGGTAGCAGCCAAGCGGGTGTCATCGGTCGGCGAGAAACGGAGGCTGCCATCGACCCGGACCCACCCATACTCGGCCTCGATCCTCTCGGCGATCGTGACCACGACATCGGGTGGGATCAACACCTGTGCGTCCCGCGCCGGAACATCGCCTCCGAACCACGTGGTCGGATCGCTCCAATCCCCGTCCTTCACGGCCACGGAACTGACGTCGCGATCCAGCGCCAAGCCGAGCAGCGATTCGTGCTCGTCGAACAGCTGCGGGCTGGAGTGCGGGTTGAGCAGATGCCCGTAGCTTGCGACGGTTGCCGCGACCCGCTCCTGGTCGGCGGTCAGGTCACGAGGCCCGGTCGCCTCGCCACTGCAGGCGACCAGTACGTGCGCGAGCACCATCAGGCCGAGTGCCCACGAGCAACGAAGGCCCGGCTGCGAAGGCATCGTGCGCTCCTCTCGCTCCCGACTCCTAACGATCGAGACTAGTCACTCACGCTCGTCGCGGTCGGGGTGCAGAAGTGGCGCTGGATGTACTCGAGCGAGATCAGCGACCAGATCAGTAACCGGTTGTTCCGTTGTCCTGACACGTGTTGCTCGACCAGGTTGGAAACCCCCTGCTGGTTGAACCACGGACGCGCCATGGTGACCGGATCGAAGAGGACTTCCTTGACGTAGTCGAGTGACTCGCCGCGGTACCAGTTCTCGTCAGGTGGCGAGAACCCTCGCTTCTTCTGCGAGGTGTAGCTGGCCGGGAGGAAGCTCGTCATCGCTTCGCGTAGTAACAGCTTGCCACCCACGGAGTCGAGGAAGCCCGTTGGGTTCGCCAGCAGGACCTCGACATCGAACTTCGCTTGTGTGGGAAGCGACCATGCATAGTCGGCGAGGGCGTTGTCGAGGAACGGCACCCGGGTTTCCAACGAATGAGCCATCGAAACGTGGTCGTCGGTGACGAGCAGCCCGTTCAGGAAGGTCTTGAACTCGAACCGCAGCACGGCCTCGGTGAGGTTCATGGGAGAGCCGGCCTCGCCCGGCGAGTCCTCGATCGCACGATGCACGATCCGATCGAATGCCGATCGTGCATCGCTCCGATGGGCATCGACCTCCGGGGCCAACAGATCGGACATCTCAGCCGGCGGAACGAGCCGATGCCAGGCCTCGAAGAGGTCGTCGGAGAACGACTCGATCGACGTGGCCTGCACGCCGCTGCGATAGCGCCACGGATACCCACCGAAGAGCTCGTCGCCACCGGTGCCGGCCATGCACACCTTGACGAACTTGCTCGCCAGCTTCGACGTGTACCAGCTCGGGTAACACATGCCGACCCGCGGGTCATCCATGTGCCACGTGAGCTTCTCCATCGCTGCGGGCATGTCCCCACTCTTGAGCACGACCGAGTAGTGCTCGGTCTGCAGCAGGTACGACAGCTGTTCGGCCAGACGACGCTCGTCGTTGCCCTGCTCGATGCCGTCGACGTTGGTCAGGTCGAAGCCACCGGTGAACGTATGAAGTCGCGGAATTGACTGGCCGGTCACGGCGACGATCGAGCCGCTGTCCATACCTCCGGACAAGAACGAACCGACCGGCACGTCGCTGATCAATTGCCGGGTGACGGCCGCTTCGAACAGCTCCGACAATCGGACGGGATCCGGGTCGACGACATCGTCGACGATCGAGTAGCCGCGATGGAATTCGGTGATCTGCGGCGCCGTCCGATTGCCAGGAGTCATTCGCAGCACATGGCCGGCCGGGAGCAGGAAGACGCCCTTCCAGATCGTCTCGTCGCGCAAGACGTTCTGGAAGGTGCAGTACTCGGCGATTCCGGCAGGATCGAGTTCCGCAGCGACGAGACCGGAAGCGAACAGTGCCTTTGCTTCGGAGGCGAACAACAGGAAGTCGTCGGTCAGCGTCCAATAGAGCGGCTTGACGCCGAATCGATCGCGCGCCACCAACAGGTCGTTGGTGTGCTGGTCGTAGATCGCCATCGCGAACATGCCGTCGAGATCGTTGAGACCGTCGAGGCCACGGCGCCGCACGTGGTTGAGCACGACTTCGGTGTCGGACTCGGTGCGCAGGGTCGCCCCGTCGGACAGCACCCGAGTGCGGAGATCCGGATAGTTGTAGGTCTCGCCGTTGTAGGCGATCCACGCCGAGTCATCCGGAACCGACATCGGCTGATGACCGGAGGGACCCGGGTCGATGATGCCAAGCCGTCGATGACCGAACCCGATCAGCGATGCCGTCGACGCGATGTGCGCTGCGGCGGCATCGTCCAGAACGGGTCGCTCCGGATGCAACCAAGCGAAGTCCGGATCGACGAAGGATGCAGGTCGCTGGTCCGGTCCGAGGAAGACGTAGCCGGCATCGTCCGGACCCCGGTGCACCTGTACGTCGGCCATCGCTCGAACTCGCCGTGCATCGACCGGAGCCCCGGAGCGGGAGACGATCCCAACGATTCCGCACATGGCTTCAGGCCTTGCCGGCGGCCTCGGCTTGACGCTCCGCCAGTCCAGCCTTGTCGGATTCGCGCCATGCGATGACCTGCTCGAGACCTTCGCGGAGGCCGACGTTGGCGTCGAACGCAATCTGCTCGCGAGCCTTCTCGGGGCACCCGATGCGGTTCTTCACGAACGTCTGGCCACCCGGCTCGTACTGGATCTCCAGATCACTCCCGGTGACGTCGAGAATCATCTCCGCCAGTTCCTTGATCGTGGTGCGAATGCCCGTCCCGACGTTGTAGTACTCGTTGGTCGTCTCGGCCTTCATTGCGCACACGTTGGCCTCAGCGCAATCGGTCACGTAGACGAAGTCGTAGGCCTGTGACCCGTCGCCGTAGACGATGGGCGGCAGACCCTGGTCGAGCCGGTCGAGGATCTTCATGATCACCGCGATGTACGCGCCGTTGTAATCCTGCCGTGAGCCGTACACATTCATGTACCGCAGCCCGACGAAGTCGAACTCGTTCTCGGTGCCCAGATACCGGTGGTAGAGCGACGTGCACATCTGCTCCCCGGCCACCTTGGTCGCACCATAGAAGTTGGTGTTGTTGTGCGGGTGGTCCTCCTGCATCGGCTCGGTCACGGCATCGCCGTAGACCGATGCCGAGCTCGAGTACACCAACCGCTCGACGTCGTTGCGATAGCAAGCCTCGAGCACGTTGAAGGTGCCTTCGACATTGACCTTCAGCGCCGACCTCGGATAGTCCCAGCAGTGCAGGAGCCAGAGCGCCGCGAAATGAAAGACACCGTCGATGCCTTCCATAGCCGCGGTGAGGATGTCCGGATGGGTGATGTCACCACCGTGGGGGTAGATCGATACCCGCGGATCGACCAGCGCCGCCTCGATGTTCGAATGCCGGCCGCGGGTGAAGTTGTCGAAGATGACCAGTTCGGCCAAGTCCTCCTCGAGCAACCGGTCGACGGTGTGTGAGCCAATCAGCCCGGCCCCACCGATGGCCATGATCCTCTTGCCTGCGAGATCCACTCGGACGTCCCCTGTGTCGGTTCAAACCCCGAAGTCTATGGGATCGTCACCAGCTCCCAGTTCGATCATCCGGAAGTCGATCGATCCCAGGGGAGCTCGAAGAACCGCTCGCCCTCGTGGGTCCGGGCCACCAGATCTCGCCGGTCGCCGGAGGCGTGCAGTGTCGCCGAGTCTGCGTCGCCGGCCACGATCGCCAAGCCATCCAGCATGTTCTCGGTGACGGCGACCTTGACCGAACCGATCGTGAACGAGTCGTCGACCTCGATGGTGACTCGCCGCTGTTCGCGCCGGATCCGGTAGGGCGCAATGGCGCGAAAGAGGGCCTTGTCCAGCAGGTCGCTCGTGGTCGTGACGGCGATCCGGCCGGAACGCTGCGCGTCGGCGAGCCGGCCGAGTGCCTGCCGGAACGCACCGTCGGCCTCCTCGGGGGCCATCGGATCGGGAGCGCCGACGAAGTGCCCGTCGGCGTTCGTGACGGTACCGAGGTGCGTGAAGATCACCGACCATCCCCGGTGCTGATCTTCGTCAAGAAGTTGTGCCACCTGTTGGTCAAAGTTCTGATAGTCGCACCCGCCGCCTTGGCTGCCGAGGAAGCGACGAAATCGCACGATCCGATGCCCGTCGCGGCACTGGCCCAGGACGAACAGGGAGTCGTCGGTGTCGAACCCGGCGCGCAGCTTGGCGCGATCGATGGTGTAGTCACGGTCGGTCCAGAAGTACCGCGTGCCTTCAGCCAACGTGAGGTCGAGGTGATAGCTGGGCGAGCCCTTCACATCGCCCGCCTGATAGGTCGCGCCAAGGAACCCGATGTTCTGGAGGTCGTGTTCACCTCCGTGATTCGAGAAGATCGGCAAACGAACACCGAGATCGTCGAGACGCGTGTAGATCGCGTCCACCGTCTCCCTGGTCAGCTCCATCGACGCCAGGTCGGCGCGCCCGTGCAGTTCGGGGATACGGCTCGAGAAGGCATGGTGCGTGTCGATTCGACCCGCTCGAATCCAGTCCAGGATCTCGTCGGATTCCGCAGTCGGGGCCAGGTGGTCGTCGAGGAGGGACCAGTCCGCCAGGCCGCACGGAAGGACCCAGAAGCTGAACGACGTATCGAGCCCGTACTCCTCGAAGGCGCGGATCAGGGAGCGCTGCTGCGCAAGGGAGGTGAACTCGACATCGGAGTTGACGGCAACCACCGCGTCGTAGGGCAGTGGCGTGTCCCGGACTCGCTCACCGGACTGCTCGACCGCAACCTGCGCCGGCGTCGCCGAACCCGCCGGTTTCTGTGCGAGGAATTCGACGAGTCGTTCGTAGGCACCGACCTTCGGCGACTCGACCGCACCGTCGAAACCGGCGGCCTGGCGGACATCCAGGTGGCCCATCGGGGCCGCGGCCACGAGGTCGAGACCGAACTCGGCCACCAGCTCGGGGAGATACTCGAGCGTCGCGAAATTGGGCGTGGCGTGGTCACTAACCCCCTTCAGGATCGCCGACATGCCCCACTGTGCGGCGCCTCCGACGACCTCCATCGTGCCGTCGTCGATGCCGTTGAGGATGTGTTCCATCATCATCCCCGGGCCGTTGTACTCGCCGACGAAGAGACGACCGCCGGGGCGCAGGAGCCGATGGGCCTCGGACAGGATGAAGGATCGATCCAGATACATGAGTGCCCCGGACAGCCAGATGGTGTCGAAACTCTCGGCGGGGAACTCACCAATCAACTCGACTTCGCCGTCGAAGATCGACACGTTCTCGAAACCGAGATGCCGGCAGTAGCCGAGGGCGACGCGATTCGCCTCGACCACACGATCGAGCCCGTACACCTCCCGATGTGTCTCGGCCAGAAACGGGGTCCATCGTCCGACTCCGGACAACAGATCGAGCGCACGCTCCCCCGCGACCTGCACGCGCTGCTGGATCGTTGATCGGAAGTGCGCGAGTCCCAACTCGTTGGCGACGTAGACCGATGCATCAGCCTCGTGGTACGGATTCCGACCGTCGTTGAACGTTGTGAGGTCGAAGTCCAGAAACGCTTCCGGGGTCATCGTCCGCCACGTGTCGGTTGGCCTCGCGACTCCGGGGACCTCCAGATGAAGCTCGGTCGTCGTCGGATCACCGGTCATGATGGCTCCCTGGACCCGTGTCCCTCGGTCGCGGCCAACGCCTGCTCCCACAGCACGGGATGTGCAGCAACTTCGTGCATCAAGTTCGTGACGATGTGGATGTCGAGGGCCGAGGACCCGGCATCGAGCGCACGCAGTTCGTCGAGGTTCCGCTCGCCCAGGTCGAGCCGCTCCCAGACGGCCGACACCACCACCGCTCGCGGATCGGCCACATCAGCGGCACTCAACTCGTCAAGCATCGACTGGGCCACGCCGACCGGATCATCGTCGCCCGAGAACGATCCGGTGACCCCGTAGACCCAAGGCTGGTCCGTCTCGCCGCGAACGGGACGGCATCGCTGGAGCGATACCACCGACGAGTGACCGGCCACATTGAGGTAGTCCAGACCATCGGCAAGCTCGCGGTCCAACTGAATCATGAGTGTGGACTGGACTCTCTGAGGCTCGGTGTCCGATCTCGAGCCGATCGGCTGGTCCACGCGCAGGTGTCGGCCACCAAGGATGCGCCGCGCCGCGACTTCACACGATGACCGCCCTTCGAGTGCCACATGCATCGCCGTCGAACCGGACTCAAGCAGTCGCGCTCCCGTCTCGAGTCGAACGGTGACACCTGCGTCGACAGCGTTGCCGAACAGGCGGTCGATCAGCAGCTGGATTCCTGGCATCGGATACGCGAAGTCTCGTTCGTAGCGCTGGTGCGCCTCGGCCAACACCTGAAGCGACTCGGTATCGCGCCCGGTCGCAATCGCCTCGAGCAGGTGATATTGGCTCCAGCTCAAGAGTGATCCCTGGGGGTCCCAGCGCGGAACGCTCGAGCCGAGCAGCAGCTCCGCTCGGGCGCACGCCTCGTCGGTGTAGCGCTCGTGCGACCAGTAGCGGATCGGGCGAGGATGGAGCGGAATGCCGGCGCGCCGCAACAGGTCGTATGCCTCGGGGACCGGGCTCAGCAGGTGCGGTGCGACCTCGAACAGTCCATGCTGGGCACCGAAGGACGGTCGCGATTGCCAGGCACCACCCGGGCTGGCGGATTCATCGACGACGAGGACGATCTCCGCGGCGCGCGCCGCCAGGATCGCTCGCACCAGGTTGGCAGGGCTGCTGCCGAGCACCAGCAGGTCGAGCTCGCGCACGATTCACGTCCCGCGCAGCAGCCGTCGCAGCAACGATCGCACACGACCCAGCAGAGTGCGAACCCTGGTGCGCGCCGATGGCGCCTCCGCGCTGGCACGCAACGCGTCGCGTTCGGCCTCGGCTGAACGGAGCCGGGCTTGTATGGATTCGAGGCGTGCGTCGAGGTCATCAAGTCGAGCGCCGACCTCGGTAGGCACCTCGAGTGAAGATGCTGCCAACTCGTCTCGAAGGACCTGCTCGCGGTTCGCCTGCGCCGTGAGCACGTAGTCCACTTGGGTCGCGATGAACGCCTGAAGCTGCTCATCGCCGAAGGCACTCATCGCCTGAGCGGACACCAGTTCAGCGGCGAGGGTAATGAGATCGCCTCGGGTCTCCGCAAGAGCTCGGGCCCCGGCCGGGCCCTCCATCTTGGTGAATCGGATCACCGTGCTCGACACGGCATGGCCGGCTTGAAGGTGACGAAACCCTGTGGCGACGTAGCCCTCATCGGCGAAGACCTGAATCAGCGAACGGGTCGAGAAATGGCGAACGTGGAACTCGTCGAGCAGCAGGTGCTCATGGTTGGCTCGGTCATCCTCGATCTCCTCGAGCCGAAGGTCGAGCGCGCTTCGAGCCGTCGCGGCCGAGTCGGGGTCCTCGCGTCCGTCGCGGCGCAATGTCGAACCGTCCACGCACTCCCGGTACGCGGTCTCGTCATCAACGAAGCCGCCCCAGAACACGATGGACCCACCAGACGCAAGGACCCGGTCGGCTTCGCGAATTGCCGTCGGCACATGCAGCACGTGATCGAGCGACGTTGCGAACAACACGGTGTCGAAACGATCGTCGGCGAAGGGAAGCCGCTCGGCGAACGCCGTCACCAGCGGGAACGGCGGCACCTGGGCGGGCGGCATCGGGTCGACGCCGACGAACTCTGCGACACCGTCGGAGACGTACCCCGGTCGATGGAATGAGCCGCTTCCGACGTCGAGTAGCCGGAGTCCGTCGGCCTCGAGGAAGTCTCGCACCTCGGCGACATCCGCACGATCCGACGTCGACACGCTGTCCGCCGCACCGTCGAGGTAGAGCTGCTCGGACGCAAGCTGGGTGAGATGCCAACCAGCAAGCAGATCGGTTGGCTGGTCCGCGTAGGTTCGCCAATCAACACACTGCACGGTTTCGTGCACCACCGGAAACACCGCACCGCACGATCGACACTCGGTCGGCGACGCAACCGTCAAGGGCGCGAGACACGTCGGACAGGCGAGTTGCTGGGAAGGGCCCGAGTTCGTCATGTGCCGAGATTCCCCCCTTCGCCGTCGGCCTCGATCGAGCCCCTCGGGGTGACCGACGCTTCGCCAGTGGCCGTCCACGAGGAGGGACTCAGGAACACCTGCGTGAGCTCCTCGGCGTCGTTGCGATGAACGACCGAGAAGTGGCGATAGCGCGGCTTGAAGTCGTGATAGTCCGCAATCGCATAGGTGCGCGGTCGAGGCTCGAGACCCACATCCAGAAAGTACACGCCGGGATTCAGGCCGAGGTGTGAGGCTGCGACCGAGAACCGGGAGCGGCCGGGTCGAACGGCAAGGTCCACGGCTGCCAGTTCGTACTCGTGGGACAAGTGGCGATGCGACGTCGCCGTCCAGATCATCAACGTGTCGTCACGGCGCTGGACCGCAAGGTATAGGCCGAGCGTGTGCGATGCGATCTCCGACTCGACGTCGATGTGGAAGACGAACTCGGAACCGAACACGAAGACGTCCTCGGCGATCGACTCCGCCTCGATCGTCACGTCGACGACCCGGACCCGCTGGTCCCCGGCCGAGCTGCGGGCATCGTTGCCAAGGCGTTGCGCTCGAGACGCGACCGTGAGCCCATCGTCCTCGGCATCGTGGCCCGACGGGACCCCGCCTGCAGTGGGGTCGGCTGAGCCTCCACCCCCCGTCGGATCGATCAGTTCGACAGGCGCCGAGCCCAGCGTTTCGACCGCCGCCACCTCGCCGCTCGACTGGTTCTCGTATGCGAGCACCCGGTTGTACGTGTCGATCTCGTAGTGCTTGCAGACCGTCTCGGAGTCACCGAGTTCGACGATGCGCCCGTTCTCCAGCCAGATCGCCCGTGACGCGAACCTCGTGATGATCGTGCTGCTGTGGCTGACGAGCAAGACCGTGGAGCCGGAGGTGACGATCTCCTCCACCCTTCGAAGGCACTTCTGCACGAAGGCCGCATCGCCGGCCGCCAGCGCCTCGTCGATGATCAGAATGTCCGGTTCGACACTGATGGCCGTGCTGAAGGTCAACCGCGCCTGCATGCCCGACGAGTAGGTCTTGAACGGCTCATCGATGACGTCCTCGAGCTCGCTGAACGCCACGATTTCGGGGAGCTTGCGCTCTACCTCCTTGCGAGACATCCCCATCGCAATGCCACCGAGATAGACGTTCTGGCGGCCTGACTGTTCGGGATCAAATCCCGTGCCGAGCTCGAGAATCGCGGTCAGCGTGCCGTCGATCTGCACGTCGCCAGACGACTGCTGCAGCGTGCCGGCGATGATGCTGAGGAGGGTGCTCTTCCCGGCCCCGTTCGCACCGATCACACCGACGACCTCGCCTCGATCCACGTCGAACGAGACGTCGGCCAAGACGTGCTTCTCGACGTGCATCGGCTTCCGCCGGATCAACTCCCAGAACAGGTCGGAGGGTTTGGGATAGACCCGATAGAACTTGCCCAAGTCCCGCACTTGGATGGCCGGATCGCTGGCCATCAGAGCACCGTCGAGAAGTGGGGCCGGAGACGATTGAACAGGCTGTAGCCAACCACGAAGGTCACGAGCGCGAACGCGGCACTGATCAGCCATGCGCTCGGGGTCTCGATCCCGTGATGGTGGAAGATGTCGCGGTACATCAACAGGGGATAGCCGAACGGATTGAGGTCGATGAACGGGCCCAAGACCGGTGGCGGATCCCCCGGGTAGATGATCGGCGAGACATAGATCCCGGCCGTCACGAAGATCGTCATCAGGTTGCTGAGGTCGCGAAAGAACGGTGTGAGCGCGGCCAGAAACCACGCCGCACCGACCATGTAGACGAGGGTGATGAGTGCCGCGACCGGAAACAACGCAAACGACAGGGGAATGCGGCCGAGCTGCACAACGAGAACGATGCTGAGAAACACGAAACCGAGCATCGACTTGAAGCCGGCGGAGAGCGCGGTACGCACGGGCAGGACGATGGTCGGAAAGATGACCTTCTTCACCAGGTTGGCGTTGCCCGTGATGTCGCCGTTCGACCGGGTCAAGACTTCGACGAAACCGAGCCACGGGATCAGCGCCGACAGAAGAAACTGCGTGTAGTTCGAGTCCTCGAAGCCATCCAAGAGGTTCGTGCGAAAGCGGAAGACGAACTCGAACACCACCGCATACAACACAATGATCACGAGTGGATTGACGAACGACCAGAACGTGCCGAGGTACTGGCCGACATAGGGCTGCACGATGTCCTGGCGCGTCATCTCCAACGCAAGCGCGCGGTGTCTCTTCAGCTCGCGAAAGGGAGCGCCAAGTCGGTTCACCGAGGCGGAATGGTACCTACTCGCTGCCACCACGACCCCCGGGGGTTCCGAGCGCTGTCGCCCAGGCGTCGGCGTGATCGCTCATCTCCTGCCCGATCGCCGCCACATGACTCATTTCGACACGACCGTCGGTCGCTTCGTTCACCGCCGCGCAGAATTCGCCGGACTGGGCCGCGACCTCGAGATGCTCCCAGCGCGCATCCCAGATCTCGTAGTCGCCGGACACGATCCCGACACGGGACATCCGGCGCAGAAGCTCCCGAGCCACTTCGCGGGCATCGAGTGCAACATCGAAGCTGCCACCGATGCAATAGGTGTAGATCTCGTCCCGGTAGACCTGAACCTGTGACTTGGTGAGCTGGAGATAGGACATCGGCCCGAAGTCCGTGCCGGGATCGTCCTTCACGTTGACATATCGCACCGCTTGGTCGTGGTCCAGGCGCACCCGGACCAGCAGCGAGTAGAAGTGATTCGTGCGCCGCGGCTCATCGGGAAGGCCCTCGACCGCGAGCTCACCGCTGAAGTGCTGTCCGAGCAACACCCGTTTCGCGAACACCCGGTGGTGTGGCGTAGCCAGCTCGACGCCATCGCCGGCGAGGCGGACCGAGGCCACCGGCGTGGTGGTCATGAGCGAGCAGCCCGATTCCCGGATCCGGTCGCGAAGCCGATCGATGAGGGCTTGCACGCCATCCGCGAAGTAGCGCAGGTTGGCGTTCACATCTCGGTGGAAGCCCTTGTAGTACTCGATCTCCGATCGCCGCGACACGTCGAGCCAGTCCTGGTGCGCGTACCACTGATCCTCGAGCACGAGCCTGCCACCATCGGCCTTGCCGACCGGGAACGAGTCCGGGTAGTTCTGCTTGTACCAACGCTTGGACCCCGACGAGAGGCGGCCGTGGTCCCAAGTGTGGATGTGGCGCGGCACGAGCTCGAGTCCCGCGGCCTCCAACATCGCATAGGCGTCGGGATACGGACTCAGGTGATGAGGGACGACCTCGTACCGGTGCAGCTCGTCGTCGAACGTGGCGACGGCGGCCCACGCTCCGCCGATCCTCGCCTGGCTCTCGAGAATCAGGGTCTCCTGGCCATCGTCGGCCGCGTTGATCGCTCGCACCAGGTGCGTCGGTCCGCTCCCGACAACGACCAGGTCCGCTTCGAGAGGGCGAAACGCGCTCGACGACGACCGAGCGAACATCTCAGGCCTTGCGAGCGACGAGGAACACGCTGGGATCCTCGGCGAAGTGGGTCACCGGATCGTCGACCGGGGCGCCGAAGTAGCTCTGGCGGAACTCGACGTCGAAGCCGCTCGCCGCGAACTGATCTCGCATCACGAACGGATCGGTGGGTCGCCGGACGGCTTGCCCATCCAGCATGACGGGCGGGACGAGTTCGTCGCCACGATCGACGAACGGCGAAGCCGGCTCCTCGCCGCCGCGGACGAACACGTCCACTGCGGAGCGGACGTCTTCGGATCGCATGTACGCCGTGTTCCGAGCAAGCGCATCGATGGTCTCGCCGTCGAGCCCGGTGAACTCTCCGGCGATGAGGGCCCGCCGCATGACGAAGAGTGGACCCGCAGGGGCTTCGGCAGTGCCCTCGCCCAACTCGACCTCGCGGTAGTAGTCGTACATCGCGTCGGCGGTCGGCGCGTGGTGCGGGTTCGCGCCGTCATGAACCAGCGCAATCCCTCCCGGACGCAGCACCCGGTACATCTCGGCGATGAGCGGCTCGATCGCCGCGTCGCCGAGCTGGCAATACACCATCTGCAACGTGACCCAGTCGAACTCGGCATTCGCGAACGGAACTGCGCTCTCGCCGCTGGCCACGAGTTCGATGCCCTCGGTGCCCGTCTCCTCGATCCAGTACCGACCGTCCTCGACGAGGTGCTCGGCGTAGTCACATCCGACGATCTCGCCGGCGCCGAGCCGCTGCATGATCAGAAGCTTCGTGCCAACCGAGCACCCCAGCTCGAGACCTCGACTTCGGGCGAGGTTCGGGACATGACGGAGATGGGTGGCGATCGCGATCCAGTTCGCTCGGAAGTTCTCCGGGTCATCCAGGACATCGATCTCGAACTGCAGGTTCGGACGATCGGAGGCGTCGACGCGCCCGAGGAGTTGTGTGACGGCCTGGTGATCACGGCGGATGCGACGGTCCCTACGATCGGGGGTGATGCGGTCGATGTTCGACACGTCGAACGCAAAGGGTCGGAATCGGCGCATAGTGGTCAAGCCTCGGCGATCGCGGCGGCGACCGCCGTAGGTCGCCACGCTATCGTGTGCCGCAGTGGAGCGAATGGACTGTCGAGCGTGACCAGGGCAACGCCGCCGCCGACCCCCCGCATCAAGGAACGCCGACTCGGAACACCCGACGAGCACGGGATCTCCCGCATCGTTCCGCCGATCGACGACGGCATGCGGGTGAACCTGGACCCGACGACCGCCTACTTCGACGGTGTCGACCCGGACCGCCGAGGCCAGCTTCGGCCCTACGACGTTCGGTCGGGGATGTATGGCCGCTCCGATATCGAGGGCCTGCTGTGCGGGTGGAACATGCATCACTGCTACGGCGTGGAGCACCACCGCAAACGGCCGTTCATCTGTGTTGATCCGCTGATCCGATACCGAGACCTCCTCGAGGGCTTTCTCGAGGTCGATCGCTATCGGTTCGTGCCTTATCGCGACTACTCGCTCGCCTCCGTCGACGACGATGCGGTGACCGCGCTCATTCGCCACGACGTCGACGGCGACATCGTCGCGGCCCGGGAGATGGCTCGCATCGAGGCCGAGTACGGCATCCGATCGACGTACTTCGTGCTCCACACTGCGCCGTACCACGCGACCTTCGAAGACGGTGTCGTGCACCGCTACGAGGAGGTCGCCGAGCTCTATCTGGAGATCCAAGACCTCGGTCACGAGATTGCGATCCACAGCGACCCGCTCGGTCTCTACCAGGACTTCGGACTTGACGGCGCAGCCGGGTTGGTCGACGAGCTCGAGTGGATGCGCAGCCGCGGCCTGCGAGTCGTCGGAACCCTCGCGCACAATTCATTCGGCGTCTATGGCGCGAACAATTACACGATGTTCGAGGGCCGCCCTCTGACCGACTACTTCGGCGCGGGCTCGGCCCGAGCGGTTGAACACAACGGTCGCTGGTCACCGATCCAGCAACTCGACGAAGCCCAGCTCGGACTCGAATACGAGGGCAACGAGGTGTTCTGGCAGCATGAGGTCCCGGTGCGCTACTGGTGTCTGATGCACCAGGGCATGTGGGCCCGCCAGCCGGACTTCTACGGCACCAGGCTCCCCGAACGACTGCGCCCACAGACATCTCTCACCTGGCACTCACAGGACGAGGTCCTCGACGACGCGCACACGGTGCCGAACGGCGAGATCGCCGTGATTGTGGTGCACCCGCTTCACTACGGGCTCCGGTGCCACGAGAACGAATCACCCGCGACCGTGATCAGCCGCACCATGCCGAAACCTGGTGACTGGCTCCGCCACGTCAAGACCACTCCCGGAGCCACGGTCGACATCCGATCCACCCAGGTGGGTGAGACGTCCACCAAGTCGCGGCTGAAGCGGCTCGTCGGACGCGAGCCGAAGAATCACGCCTTGCCGATCTCGGTGCGGTCCGCGTTCCTCGGCGATCGTCTCGAGGCCACCGGAATCGACGTCGACTACGGAAATGGCCTGATCGATCGACCTGCCGACCACTTCGACACGAGTGCAGACCACCGCGTGTTGTTCGTGGGTGGGGCAGATCTGGGCAACCGGCTCCTCCCCTCCGAGTCGCGAACATCACGCCTACTGGTCCGGCGGCTCGAGTTCGAGCACGGCAAGTCCGTCGACTCGGTCCGATCCATGACCTGGGCGCCGACGGACCCGACAGCCAAGGACTTCGATCGGCTTCTGGACGAGCTGGGCGACGCCGGCCCGACGATGATTGTCGCGGGCTTCGATGTCGAAAGCTTGCGTGCGAATCCGCGGTTGATCGAGCGCCTTCGCACGGATGCCGGGAGTCGGTACATGCTGCTGGCACTTGCGATTCCGGGACCCTCGAACGACCCTGAGCTCCACGATCGGGTTCAGGACGCGCTCCAGACCCAGACCTTCGATCCGAGCCCACGGTTCGACACCTATGCGGAGGCGACAGGGCGCAAACTGCACTTCGACTCGACCGGGCGTTGGAATCACCAGGCCCACTGGCTGGCGGCCGGACTGCTGGTGGATGGGCTGGGATCGGTGCTCTGCCCGACCGAGGACTGAACCTCGATCGGGCCCACCCCGAGCTTCGGCCGGCGAGCCGGGCGTGGCCCGCCGGTATGGCCGTCTACTGCGTGAACACCTCGCAGGTTCCGTCGGTCGCATCCGCGCCGGCGCCGCCGGTGCAGGTGTCCGTGCCATCACCACCGTTCAGCGTGTCGTCGCCGGCATCTCCGTTCAGCGCGTCGTTGCCACCGAAGCCCCACAGGACGTCGTTGTCGGCGCCACCGTTCAGGATGTCGTTGAAGCCGGTTGCGCCGTCACCGATCAGGGTGTCGGCGCCAGCTCCACCGTTGAGCGTGTCGGCGCCATCTTCACCTTGTAGCTGGTCGACGCCGTCGTTGCCGTTCAGCACGTCGGCACCGGGGCCGCCCCAGAGGATGTCGTCGTTCGCGCCACCACTCAGGATGTCGGCGCCGTCTTCGCCCAGGAGGGTGTCGTTCTCGGTGCCGCCGTTCAGGACGTCGCCGTCGGCCCCGCCGAAGAGCAGATCGACGCCCGCATCGCCGCTCAGCGCGTCGACGCCGGCATCGCCCTTGAGCGTGTCGCCGTCGGCTCCGCCGCTGATCGTGTCGCTCCCGGCGCCACCTTCGATGTTGTCGACGCCGGCCTGGCCTTGAAGATTGTCGTTGCCGGCCCCGCCCATGATCATGTCGCCATCGTCGCCGCCGAAGACCATGTCGTTCTCGGTCCCCCCGTCGATCGTGTCCGCTCCGGCCTCGCCGTACAGCGTGTCCGCTCCGGCCTCGCCCTTGATGTCGTCGGCTCCGTCGCCACCGAGCACGATGTCGTTCCCGGCGCCTCCCTCGATGATGTCGTTGCCGCCGAAGCCCCAGATCGTGTCGTTGCCACCGTCACCCTTGAGGGTGTCGATCGCCGGCGCAGCGGCCTTGTCGCCGATGATCAGGTCGTTGCCGGCCCCACCTTCGATCGTGTCCGCGTCTTCCTCGCCCTGGAGGATGTCGTCGCCGGCCTCTCCCTTCAAGGTGTCCGTTCCCGTGCCACCCCAGATGAGGTCGGTGTCGTTTCCGCCTTCGAGGGTGTCCATGCCGGCATCTCCGAGCAGGTTGTCGATGCCGTTGCCGCCCTTGAGCGTGTCGTCGCCGTCCAGTCCGATCAGCGTGTCGTTGCCGTCATCGCCCATGAGCATGTCGCTGCCACCGAACCCCCACAGCACGTCGTTGCCGGTGCCGCCGGAGATCGTGTCGGCATCCTCGTTGCCGATCAGGGTGTCGTCGCCGGTGTCTCCCTCGATGGTGTCCATTCCCGTCATGCCCTGCAGGATGTCGTTGCCGGGTCCGCCGATGAGTCGATCATCGCCGGCGTAGCCCCACACCAGGTCATTGCCGGCCTCGCCGAACAGCTGGTCGGCACCATCATTGCCGTGCATGTTGTCGTTGCCTTCGCCCCCGAAGAGCTGGTCGTCGTTCTCCATGCCCTGGAGAATGTCGTCGGCGGGACCGCCACGAAGCACGTCGTTGCCGGCGTAACCGTACAACTGATCCTTACCGGCCTCGCCGAGCAACACGTCGTTGTCGGCCTCGCCAAGCAGAATGTCATCGCCGTCACCACCGAAGATGGTGTCGTTGCCGTCACCTCCCCACAGGATGTCGTTGCCGCCCTCACCACAGATCGTGTCGTTACCGCCATTGCCGATGATGGTGTCGTTGCCGGGCGTACCGAGAAACACCTCGTCGGCTGCCGTACCCACGTTGGTATCGCCGATGTTCAGATTGTTCGTGACCACCATGCCATTGCATAGGCCGTTGGAGAGCGCGGTGGTCGTCTGGATCCAGGCGCTGAACGGTTGCATCGCCTCGTAGGTGCGGTAGGTGTGAACACCGCAGGTGCCGTCAGCAGGACCGGCATTGACGACGGCCATGAGTGTCCAGGTTCCGGCGAGCTGCTGGACGAGGGGGCCGCCGACGTCGACGGCACAAGCATCGCCCGGCCCGAACGCACACAACGTTTGTCCGAGTACCTCGCCGGCGATGGCGCCGGTGCACGGGACCACCACAACCGATGCGCCCTTGGCGATCATGGGCAGCGTCACGACATTGGAAGCCGAGGCGGTGTCGCCCCACCCCATGACCGTGGCCGCTTCCCCGACCACGGGGATCAGCGAGTTCGTGTTCCAGGGAATGACCGCGATGTTCGGGTGGGTGATATTGGCCGCCTGTGCCAGTTTGATGACCGCGAGGTTGGCGGAGGGATGCGCGGTGATCTCCTGGGCCTGAATGGTCTGAATGAACGCGGTCTTGTCGACGTCGCCGAGCCCGACGCGGACCGTCGCCGCGGTCTGGCCGTTCGTGCAACTCGCTGCCGTCACGACCCAGATCGCATTGATCAACGCACCGCCGCAGGTGACGTCGTAGGTACCCGTCGCGTTCGGCGTCTCGATTCCAACCAGAAACGGAAACTGGCCGTCGACCAGATCGGTCCCGTTGACGATCTCGGCGATGTAGGGCTCACCGTCACCCGAGTCCTCCTGCCCGCCCGCGATCGGTGTCGCGAGCGCAAGGATTGCACCGATCATCGTCAACGCCAGGGCGACGCGCCCAAGAGCTTGCTTCATGACACTTGGCTCCTCATCTGGGGCATGCGGATGCCCACACAAGTCAGCCAGTGTTGTTTGTGTGGTCCATGTTGTCAATGGTTGAGGTGAGCAACATGGTTGAGGTAAGCAGCACGGTTTGAGGTGAGCAGCACGGTCCCACTCATGCTCACCCCAAATGACCCCGATCCAGCCGCCCGAAGGCTTACTGCGTGAAGGCCTCACACGCCACGGGAATGTCGAAGTCGGGGCCGCCTGTACAACTGTCGGTGCCGCCTCCACCGAGGAGGGTGTCGCTACCAGGACCGCCGGCGAGCGTGTCGTTCTGGCCAAAGCCCCACAGCACGTCGTTGCCGCTGCCGCCGATGAGATAGTCGGCACCGGCATCGCCGATCATCGTGTCGTTGCCGGCTTCACCTTCGAGGCGGTCGTCGTCGTCACCGCCCTGCAGGATGTCGTTGCCGTTCCCACCCATCAGGAGGTCGACCCCGGTACCGCCCCAAAGCAGATCCAGGCCCTCACCGCCGTAGAGCGTGTCGTTGCCCGCATCGCCGAGAATATTGTCCACGCCAGGACCCCCGACCGCCGTATCGATGCCATCGCCTGCGAGCAGGACGTCGTTGCCATTCCCGCCATCGAGCCAGTCGTTGCCGTCGAGACCCCAAAGAACGTCACCGTCATTGCCGCCGTACATCAGGTCGCCGTCGGCGCCACCGATGAGCGTGTCGATGCCACCATGGCCCTCGAGACGGTCGATGCCGGCCATGCCTTGGAGCACATCGGCACCGGCGTTGCCCATCAGTAGGTCGTTGCCGCCGTAGCCCCAGATGTAGTCGGGGCCATCACCGCCGTTCAGATCGTCGGTGCCTGCCTGGCCGTGGATGCTGTCCGACCCTGCATCGCCATGAATGGTGTCGTCACCGGCGTTCCCTTGGAGCAGATCGTCACCATCGCCACCGTGCACGGTGTCATTGCCGTCGTATCCCCACACGAGGTCGCCACCCGTGCCGCCCTCGATGTGGTCGTCGCCATCGTTGCCGTGCAACGCATCGGCACCGGGGCCACCGAAGATCCGGTCGGCGCCGGTTCCACCGGTCACGGTGTCCGCGCCCTCTCCGCTACAGATTCGGTCGTTGCCACCGAGACCATTGATGACATCGTTGCCCGGCGTTCCGAGGATGACGTCGTCGCCGGCCGTGCCCGTGCCGTTGCCGCCGTTGGTGTTCATGTCGATGGTCGCCACAAGCCCGTCACAGATCGTCGGATCCGGAGCAGGTGGATTCGCTGCGGGATACAGGTTCGCAGCGCCGCCGCGGTCGCCATCACCGAGTGGCTTGATGGTGTTGCTCGATACCGATGGGTACATGACCTGTGCCCGAGCTTCGGCCGTGCCGGTGATGTGGTCGAGGCCGAGCACGTGGCCAAACTCATGCAGCTGCACGGTCTCCACATCGAAGCCGCTTCCACCGCTGCCGACGTTCGCCCAGGTGTAGGCCGTATTGAACCGGATGTCGAAGCTCTGGATAAACCCACCAGAGGTGACCCAGATGGCCTGAGCGAGGTAGGTGTCGCCAGGTGCGGCCGCGGTCCAGCCAACGGTATTGACGTTGTCGTAGAAGTTGTCCGGCGAGGCGGTCGTACTTCCCGGATTGCTCACGATCTCGATGTCAGAGCCCGGATCGGCGACCCATTCGGCGGCAGCATCGAGCAACTCGGTTCGAGCTACCGAATTGCTCAGGCCGGAACCCGAAGTGTTGATCCGATAGTCGATCGGCCAGGTGTTGCCGTCGTTCGGATTCCAACGGGCGCCGGTGAGCGCGAAGTCGGTGACCGCTTCGGACTGGCTGAGGAGCGAGCCAGTGATTGCGGCGGCACCTTCGGTGCCACCAACGACTGCATACAGCGGTAGTCCGCCGGTCATGGCGGCTTCGCGTGCGGCAGGGGCCCTGAGGAGGGCCAGCTGGAGATTGTCGCCGACCCGGAAGTGCGGCATGTGCGAGACCGTGACCTGGCGACCGTCATTCATCGTTCCGCCGGGAACCGACACGAAAACCTCGCCCGACAGTGATCCCTCGACGGCCTCGTTGACACTGACCAGCGCCACTGAGTGGACCTCGACACCGGTGTCGACCGACTGAACAGCGATGACCGTGCCATTGATGACATCGGTCGCAATATCGACCGCTGCATCGGTCACGAGCCGATCGGAGACGGTCTGCCCATCAGCGTTGGGCGTGCCGACGACCCCGAGCAGCGCGATCGTGAGTAGGGCAACGATGAGTCGAAATCGCACGGGCGCTCCTCGCCTAGCTCTACCCGGGCAAAACCATAGTGACCGGGTTTCCGCCCGTCCCGTCGGCCATACCCAACCAGGGCGAATAAACCGATCGGACCCTTCTTGCCGTGCTTTGGAGAACATTCGAGTCGAGCGACTCAATTAATTGTCAGACAGCTGACAGTGTTGCCCTCAGGTCCCGGCCAACGCGTCGACATCGGCGCGGACCATGAGCTCGACGAGGTCGGCGAAGCTGGTTGCCGGTTTCCAGCCCAGCACTCGAGCGGCCTTGCTGTAGTCGCCGACGAGCAGGTCGACTTCGGCCGGACGGAAGAACTCCGGATCGACCACCACATAGTCCTCGTAGTCGAGCCCGACGACGTCGAACGCCACCTTGCAGAACTCACGCACCGCGTGGGTTTCGCCGGTGCAGATCACATAGTCGTCGGCGACCGGCTGCTGCAGCATGAGCCACATCGCCTCGACGTAGTCACGGGCAAAGCCCCAGTCCCGCTTCGAGTCGAGATTGCCAAGCCGAAGCTCGGACTGCAGACCCGCAGCGATTCGGGCGACCGAGTGCGAGATCTTGCGGGTCACGAACTCCACGCCCCGGCGCGGCGACTCGTGATTGAAGAGGATCCCCGACGACGCATGCAGGTCGTACGACTCCCGGTAGTTCACCGTGATCCAGTGTCCGTACACCTTGGCGACGCCATACGGCGAGCGAGGATGGAATGGCGTGTTCTCGGACTGGGGAACCTCGCGGACTTTGCCGAACATCTCCGACGACGACGCCTGATAGAAGCGGATCGTCGGGTCGACCGCTCGCACGGCTTCGAGGAGACGAGTAACGCCAACCGCAGCCGTCTCGGTGGTGAGCACCGGCTGGCCGAAGCTGGTCTGCACGAACGACTGCGCCGCCAGGTTGTAGACCTCGTCGGGCTCGGCCTGGATGATCGCCGTCATCATCGATGCCTGGTCGAGCAGGTCGCCGGCGACCAGTTCGAGGTCATCCTGGATGTGGGCGATCCGCTCGAAGTTGACGGTCGACGTGCGCCGTACCATGCCGGTCACGCGGTAGCCCTTCGCCAGCAGGAGTTCGGCCAGGTACGAGCCGTCCTGGCCGGTGATCCCCGTGATCAATGCCGATTTCGTCATGGCGACGACCGATCTCGGGCCGCGACGGCCCGCTCCTCCAACCCGCCCAGGCTAGGACCCGAACCCATCACTCGGCGCGGCGCCAATCCTCGAGCACATCGGCGAGCGTGTCGCTCAACGCACGATGGGGCGCCCACCCGGTGGCGGAACGAAGCTTGGACGACGATCCCGCCATCCGCGGCAGATCGTTCGGACGGAATCGCTGGGGGTCGATCTCGACGTTCGCCTCGACTGACGCCGAGGCAACCAGGCCATCGAGGATCGAGCGGACGACGGTCTCCTGGCTGGAACAGACGTTGTAGGTCTCGCCGGCGGCCCCGGACTCCATCAGGCAGCGGTACGCCTCGACCGCGTCCCGCACGTCGAGGAAATCACGCGTCGCCGTGAGGTTCCCCACCGCGATCGTCCCGCCGCCGGTCCGTTCGAGGGCGACCACTTGCCGCGCAAGCGCCGCCGTCACGAAGGTGTCGGCCTGCCCGGGTCCGATCTGGTTGAAGGGCCGACAGATGACGACGTCGCGACCCGACGCCTCGCCGAGCAGGAGGGCAAGTTCCTCGGCCGCAGCCTTGGACACCCCGTACGGCGAGCGGGGGACAAGCGGCTGCTCCTCGTCGATCGGGAGCGCAGCGTCGTCGACCGCGCCATACACCTCGGCCGACGACATGAGAAGCACTCGTGCCGCCGAGTCAACAGCATCGAGGGCGCGCATGAGGTTGGCGGTGCCGCCAGCGTTCACCGCCAGCGTGTCCGACGGTTGGGACCAGGACAGGTCGACGCGGGACTGGGCCGCGAGGTGGTAGATGGCCTCGTAGGGCTCGCCCCCGAGCGCGGTGCGCAGCTCGTCGGGCTGTCGTATGTCCGGTGACCCCGCGCCGCCTGACCAGGTGACGACCTGATCGCCGCGCCCTCGAAGGTGTTCCACGAGATGCCGGCCGACGAAACCACCTGCGCCCGTCACGAGTACACGCATCGCGCTCGACCGTAGCGCCCCACAACTCAGTCGAAGAGGCCAGGTTCGGGTGGACGGGCGATGGTGAGGCCGTCTTGGCCGAAGCGGGGGCGGCCCACCTGCCGGCTGCCGAACAATCCTCGATCCGGCCCGCGACCGTCGGTACCGGCAGCGATGCCATAGAGCGCATCGAGCGCGGCAACGTCGCGCCGCGACAGCGTGTGGTCCACCTCGCCCGCTCCGATGCGCGGTCGCATCACCTGCAGCACGCGCTCGGGATCGGCATGTCCAAGACCGAGGACATGGCCGAACTCGTGGAGCGCAATCGTCTCGGTATCCCAGGCCGCCGCATCGTCACCGACGCCTGCCCCTACGGCGAACGCATGCCGCGAGTTGAAGACCAGGTCGAAGCCGATCAACTCCGCTGGCGAATCCTCGAACCAGTACGTGGTCGTACGGGCCACAAAGGGCTCCTCGGGGAGATCCACCCAGGAGACCACATTGATCAGGTCCGCCTCGGAGCCGGAACGGTCGGTCACACCGCCGTAGTCGATGCGCACATCGACCCCGGTCGCACGCCACGTCGCCACGGCCGACCGGACGGCGTCGATCGCACCCTCTGGAGCACCTGCCGGGTTGATCACGAATCGCACCCTCGTGCCGAGCGGCCATCGCGCCCCCGGCCCGAGCGCCGCTCCACCGATCGGCCCCGCACCATCAGCGTCGCCCTGCGCGACCCAGTCCGAGGTGGTCGAGCCGATCCGCACCGAGACGCCGATCACACCGCCACCCGCCGCGGCGACCGGCGACATCAATGCCAAGCCGACGACCACGGCGATGACGGAGATCGCTCGCACGCCGGACATCCGATCGACAGTACGGGAACGCGACACCGCCGTGTGTTCGCCGCTAGGGCGTCACACGGCGGTGCGTCTCGATGTTGCGGTCGTCGTCCGCCCGCTTGGCTACGAGTGCGAATCGATACCGACTCGGCCGAGCGGGGAGACCACGCCGACAGCCGTGAAGTCACCACAGCTGATTCCCGACGTGGCGTAGCAGAGGTCCATCTCCGGCTCGCCGAACTCCACCTTGTAGTTGTCGGTCGGGAGCGAGCCGACTTCGTAGGTCCCGTCCGCTTCGGTTGTCGAGCACTCCATCACGCCGAGGCGCAGGCCGGTTGCGCAGACCTCCATGCCTTCGACCGGCACGCCGCCCTGGGTGACGCTGCCCGAGATCGTGCCCTCGCCGATCGTGGGCAGCGGCGTGGGCGTCGGATAGGTCTGCGAGAAGAACGGATCCATCACGACATCGGCCTCGGCGACGCCCTGCGTCGACGTGATCCCGTAGAGTTGCGGCTCCTCGCACGACTTGTCGCCGGCGCAGTTCTCGAGGAAGCGCTGGGCCGGATCGTTGACGAACAGGCTGTAGTTACCCGGTGGCAGGTCCCGGACCGCATAGTTGCCGTTCACATCGGAGAACACACACTCTTCACGCTCGGGGAACGCCAGGCGGGCGCAGACCACGGCACCGAAGATCGGCTCGCCGTTCGTCAGGACGGTGACCTGGCCTTGGATCGTGCCCGACTCGGGTGTGGGTGTCGGGGTGGCCGTCGGCTCGGGTGTGGCCGTCGGCTCGGGCGTCGACGTCGGCTCGGGTGTCGGAGTTGCCGTCGGCTCGGGGGTCGGCGTGGCCGTCGGCTGCGGGGTGGGCGTGGCTGTCGGCTCGGGTGTCGGGGTCGGTGTCGATGTCGGCTCCGGCGTTGGGGTCGGCGTCGGGTCCGGGTTCTCGCCTTGGTACATCGCCTGGGCGCCCGCCTCGTCGCCCGCACCGAGGTCACGGGCCTCGACACCGGCGAAGATGCTCGGGTACATGACCTCGCTCGTGGCATTCACGTGGCCGAGGCCGAGTACGTGGCCGAACTCGTGCAGCGCTACCGACTCGATGTCGTACTGCCCGCCGGTCGGGTTGCTTGCGAACGGGTAGTTGGTGTTGAAGAGGATGTCGAAGGCGACGATCTGGGTGCCGTTGTACATCCACCAGGTCGCTTGGGCAAGATAGGAGTCCGCGGGGTTCGGCGGAGCTCCCCAGGCGACCACGTTGTTGAAGTCACCGATCGGTGCGCCCTCGTCGGTCGTACCGTCGTACTGGATCGAGATGCCGGTGCCGGGGACGGCCTCCCAGGTCTCCATCGCGGTCCGGATCGAGTCGATTGCGCCGGCCGGGGCACCGCTCGGGTTGATCCGATAGGTCACGGGGAAGAAGCCCCAGGTTGCACCGTGCAACGCGTAGTCCCCGGCTGCATTGGCGCTGGCCGAGATGCCGAATGCGTCGACCTGCGACTGGGAATCGCCGGCGAGCCAGGAGGTCCCGCGCATACCGCCGGCGACCGAGTAGACGGGCAGCAACTGGGAGTCCCAGAGTGCGCTGATGATCCCAGCTTCCTCGCGGGGCGCGCCGAGGAGTGCGAGCTGCACGCGATCTCCGTCGCGGAAGGCCGGCTGGTGGGACACGATCTGGCGGAGGCCATCGGGCGTGATACCGCCGGGTGTTTCGACGAGCAAGCGCTCGGGAGCATCGCCCTCGACCGACCGGAAAACGTCCACCTCGGTAACGAGGTGCATGCCGCCGAGGGTGGTGATCGTCCGGGACTCGCCTACGACGACACCGTTCACGACGAGGTCGGCGTTGGCGTCGGCCACGATGGGTGTGTGGGGGTCGGAGTCGCCATGGGCGTCGGCGCCGTTCGACGCAAGCGGCACTGATGCGAGCGTGATGACGAGCATCAATGCGAGGGCGGTCCATCCGCGTCGTCGCCGTAGAAGGGGGGCTGTGCTGTCGGCCATGGCAGCTCGATCGGCGCTGCCCGAAACGCGGTGACACCGCCCGTACCAACTGTGGTCAAATGGCCCAACCGGCCGCGACCGATCACCGCCATCATGCGGATCTGGGCCCTACGGACCGGTCGGAGACCCATCCCGTCCCCGCGGTATCTCCCTCGGCAGGCCGGACGACCCAAGCGGCTGAGCCGACCGAACGACCCGTACGAACAACGGCGGGGCCGTTCGGCTCAGAACCTCGGCTGGCCGGACGAACTCAGAGGTCGGCGTCGATGTTGGTGCGTCCGAGCGGAGCGACCACACCGACCGGCGATGGATCGACGCAGCCGCCTCGATCGCGGTAGCACTCGACGCCGCCATCGAACGAAACCCGATAGTTCCCGGTACGAAGCCCCGTGACCGTGTACGCGCCGTTGAGGTCGGTCGTTGCGCACGCCACGGTCTGGCCGGCGAAGGTCTCGGCACACACGGTGATCCCGCTGACCGGTGCACCGCCACTCCGAACGGTGCCGCTGATCGTGCCATCGGACTGTGGTGTCGGCGTGGGTGTGGGGAAGCTCGCCGAGAAGAGCGGATCGAGGGCAATGTCGATTCCGGTGACCGCATCGCCGCGGGCAACACCGATGACCCGGGCCTGGGTGCAGGCCGCTTCGCCGTAGCAGTTCTCGACGAATCGCTGGCCGATGTCATTGGCGAAGAAGCTGAAGTTACCGGGCGGAAGGTTGTCGATTCGGTAGGAACCGTCGAACGAGCTGAACACGCACCACTCGCCGGCCGGGAACAACCGCACTGCGCAAACCTGGGCACCGAAGATCGGTGTGCCGCCACGGAGTTCGGTGATCTGGCCGGTGACCAGACTGATGCCCGACTCCGGCGTGGGTGTTGGTAGTGGCGTGGTCGTGGGTGTCGGCGTCGGTGTCGGGGTAGGGGTGGGCACGGCCACCAGCGCCAGTGCGCCATCGATGTCCGAACGCTCCTGCGGTTGGACCACGCCAACGGGTACGGGCGACGAACAGTCGGCGTTGAGATAACACTCGGGCGCATAGTCACCGCTCGGGTCGGTGAAGGCGACGACGTAGTTGCCGGTCAGCAGGCCCTCCACCACATACCGACCCTCTTCGTCGGTCAGCATGCAAAGCGGGCTGGCCAGGGACCCACCCGACACGCACACCTCGATGCCGACGAGGGGCGTCAACGCCAGGCTGTCCTCGACAACGCGACCCGAGATGGATCCGGGCTCGTTCTGGAGCGACGCATTGATGTTGTTCAGATCGACGCCATCGACAACCACGACGGTCGCCGCGCCACAGCCGATGCGGTTCAGATAGCACTCTTCCTTGAAGCCGCTCGCCGTGAACCGCACGTGGTAGTCGCCCGGCTCGAGATCAGGGATGGCGTAGGTGCCGTCCTCCTCGGTCTCGACGCAGCTCGTGACATCGCCCACGAGCTGGATGGCACAGACGGTTGCCGTGGGGACGGCGACGTTGCCGGGCCCAGTGACCGTGCCCGAGATCGCCGCGGGGGTGGCGAACGCAAAGTCGACGACCAGATCCTCCGGCGCGTCGAGTTGCTGGCCGGCGATGCCGGTCGAGAGCTCGTCGACCGAGGCGACCAGGTCGTACGTGTCGCTGACGAGGCCCATCAGCGCGTACGCCCCGAAGTTCCCGGACTCGCCACACGTTTCGATCCCTGTCCGAGCAGCGGTCGCGCACACGACCACACCCTCGACCGGCGACCCATCGCCCGACGACGTGATCGTGCCCGCGATCGCGGCGCGAGGCATGGCCTGCGTCAGCCCGCTCATCCCCTCGTCGGAGGCGGCGAGACCGTTGACCGACTCCCACTTCCACGAATATCCGTCGGAACGAAGCCATAGCTGCAGAACCCCGAAATCGTTCGTGCCGGCGGGGAAGGTGCCCCGATAGTCCGACTCCGACTCCTGCGAGCGCTCGTTGTACCGGGGGAACGTCCCGCCGGAACCGATGATGAACTGCCGCGCCCCGAACGTCTCGTCGCGCTCGCCCCAGTAGTCGAGTGCGCCGTATCGCTCGTAGTGATGCTCGTGGCCGTGCAGCGTGATGTCGGCGCCGTACTCGGTCAACGCCCGCCACAGGGGCCAGGTGTAGGTGTGGTCGGTGTAGCGATTGTTCGTGTACGGCGGATGATGGAAGAACGCCAGGATGTTCTTGTCCTGGTTGGCCTCGAGCGTGGCCCGCAGCCACAACTCCTGATCCGAACCGACGGCACAGCCGTCGTCGCCGACCGCGCCTGGCAACACCTCGCGACCGCGACAGTCGCTGTCGAGCGCGATCACGTGCCAGTGCTCATCGAGGTCGAAGCTGTACCAGAGTCCACCGGCGGGTCCGGCGAGCGGGCCGGCGGCAGGTCCGAAGTAGGCCCGATAGCCGGCTGCGTTCGGAGCGGTGTAGTGCTCGTGGTTGCCCGCCGACGGCCAAGTGGCGTCCTTGAATGGCCCGAAGACCGGGTCGTAGCAGTCGTTGAACTCGCTGATCGTGCCGCTGTTGTAGACCATGTCACCAAGGCCGAGGAACACGCCGGCGTCGGTGTCCCACAGCTCGGCCATCTGACCGGCGACGACCTCGTCTCCATCGAAACTGCACCGGGCCATGTCGCCTGCGGTGAGCACATAGGCGCCCTCGGTGGCATCGCTGATCCGAGGCTGCACCGTGGGCTGGGCCGTGAGCGTCGCGGAGAAACTCAGATCGCTGCTCTCGGCCGCCACCTGGTGCACCTCGATCGCGAGCACGTTGGTCCCGACGACGAGATCTCCGAGAGCGACCGGCACGGTCACGATCTGATCACTGGACGACGAAGCAAGGGTCGTTGCGTCGAGTGCTCCGGCTGGAAGATTCGTCCGTCCGAGCTCCACGCCGTTGAGGTACACGGCCGCACCATCGTCGCGGAGCAAGGCCAGTTCGACCGAGCCGTACTCGCTCAGATCGCCGACGGCGAACTCGTGGCGGAAGTACTGCGCAAGCACTCGCGTGCCGGCGTTGGGGCCGGCTGCGATGAGCTCGCGGGTCAGGGTGACCTCGTCGCCGTCGCCGTATCCGAAGTCGCCGGTCCCGGTAGACCACGTCGAATCGTCGAAGTCCGTGGCAAACCAGTCGGTTGCGCCAGTCGGCACATCGCCGACGTCGTAGTACGACCACGTCGCATCAGCGGCAACGAGTGACAGCGCCGGCACCGAGTCGTCGACGACGGCGAAGGCAACCGGCGGGGCGACGGTCGCCGCGCCGTCGGACCCGGCGGTGACGACAGCCTCGTAGTTGCCGACGTCGAGTTCGAGCGGGAGGCGCCAGCTGACCCCGGAATCGCCCGGCGGTGGCAGCAGCGCGGTCGACGCCGGGAGCGGAACGGGCACGCCGCTGATCGAACCTTCGGTGTCGCCGATGTAGAGGCCGGTGGCGCGGTCCTCGATGATGACGGTCACCAGTTCGACACCGGTGGCTGACCGGGCTTGGCCGGACAGGACGACTTCGGGTCCGAGATACGCGTCGACCAGGTTCGGGGTGATCGTGGGCGCGGCACCCTGCGCCGACACCGAGTCTCCACCCATCGACCCGAAGAGGGCCAACGCGACCGCGGCGACAAGCGCCATGAAGCCGATCCGCGACGTCACGACGACACTCCCCTCCGTGAACTGCGCGGCTACAACACTACGCAACATCGAGCCCGCAGGGCCAGAGTCGGAAGTACCTCCTCAACCCCGTCCGTGACCACCCCTCGCGGTCATCGTCCGACGAGGCGTGGCGCGGAGTCGTTGTCGCGATTGCGTTGGACGGTCGGCGGTCAGGCCTTTGCTGAGCGGATCGCCTCGCCGTGCCGTTCCATGAGCGCACCCTTGACGCCGGCGATGTCGGTGACACCGGCCGATGCGGCGCCCTTGACGACGGCGACGGCGACGATGCGGGTGTCGTCCCCCTGAAGAAGGTTCCACGCAGCATCGGCCGCCTCGGCGATGGCCGTGGCGCCATTGACGTCTTCGTCGAGCGTCTTGGACATCCGCAGCGTGAAGCGTGACTTGGCCGGCGAGGTCGCCGATCGCGGTGTGGTGTACTCGCCGTCCGGGCTGCCGCCCCAGGCCCATCCATGATTGGCGACCCAGGACGATACTGTTAGATAGTGAACGCTTTCGCCGCCGTTCGTAAGTCCCTCTTGTTGGAGCATCTTGGCAACTTCCGCATACGAAAGCCCCTCATTGGAACCGAAGAGTTCTTTTGCTCGCATTTGTGTTGGGTCCGACGGTGTGATGTCGAGTTCCCGAGCAACGCCGGTGACCGCGCCGGTATCAAGTTCCGCAAACTTGCTGATCTCATTGATGTTCTTGCCCGCCTGCAAGAGGACCGTTACAGTAGACTTTTGGTCCGGTGACAAGGTAACACTCATAAGGTGAGCTTAGCGCACGGTTTCGTGGTCTACTCGCAAACCCTTCGCACGATCCTAAGAACGCCACCTGATGGGCTTCGGAAGTGCTTCGCAAGCTCGTTCCGATCGACGCCTACGCGGCGACACAGGCCCGATTCGTGCTGTGGGGAACGGTGTGCATAACCGACGTGAGCGGTCTCACGCGGGGGCCAGCTGGGGATAACGATGTCACCTTGGAGCAACACGGTGCGACCTCAACTGGTCAAAACGTGCATCGAACACCCTCGGAGGGTGAGTTATCCACAGCTCGCGGCGATCCCGTTCACCGGTGTGAAACATAGGATTCACTTGACCCATTCGAATGAGCCCACTGGGGAAAGTGTTGTGGAAATCCCTCAGCGGTGGGGAAACTCGGGCACTTCTTGGAGTCGCAAGAAGAGTCGTTGCGCCGCCTCCGCAGCCTTGGCACGGACCTCCCCGGCATCGACCTTCGTGGGTTCGCCTTGATCCCAGACGACGTCGCCGGCGATCTCAACCCGTTGGGGCGACACCCCTGGGCTGTACGCCAAACGCCACGGATCCATCGGCTGATAGTCCCAGCTAACCCGGTCCTCTGCGACGTCTGGGAACAGGGTTTCGCCGGCAACCAGCCAGCCCCAGACGTCGTCGGGACTGATCTGCAGATTCTCGCTACGTGCGGCGACAAAGGCGACTCGAAACTCGTCGAGCATGTCGGCGCCAATACCGTCGGTTCCGAGCCCGATCCGATTCGCGAATCGCCACGGGCGTGCATGACCCACACCATTGTTCATGTTGGATCGCGGATTGTGCAGGACGGTTCCGTGCAACCCGTGGTCATCAGGGAGATGCACACCGTGCACGAGCCACCACGACTCGGCGGTGTGGCCACGCAGCCGTTCCCAGGTGTCCTCGGGTCCCTCGGCAACATGGACGTGCACGCCGACGCCGTGGGTGACGGCCAACTCCGCCGCGGCGGCAATCGTGTCGTCGGAGCAGGTGAACGCGGCATGGATCCCGACCATCCCCCGGCCGCCCTCGCGCAGGAAGCGGTCGTTCTCCGCAAGCCCGCGTGCGGCGCCGTCGGGGCCATGGCGGTCCGTCACCCCGTAGGAGCAGTTCACCCGGACACCGACCTCCGCGCACGCGTCGGCGATGATCGACAGCGAGCCTTCGATCGCGTTCGGCGACTCGTGGTGGTCGACGATTGCCGTGCACCCACGCTGCAGCGCTTCGAGTGCGCCGAGCTTGGCTGACCACTCGATCGTCTCGGCGTCGAGCGCCATGTCGAGCCGCCACCAGACCAGCTGGAGGATCTCCAGGAAGTTGCCGGGGTCACGCGGCGGCGCCGGCATCCCACGGGCGAGGGCAGAGTAGAGATGATGGTGGCCGCACACCAGGCCGACCGTCTCATTGGGCGCCAGCGCGTCGCTCATCGGGCTTGCCGCGCAGGGCCCGTCACGGGGTCCAGGCTCCAGCTCGCTCGCGGTTCGACTCGTTGACGAGCGGCAGCTCGTTGCGCCACTCGCCGTCACGCGCGTGCATCGCCGCGGCGACCGCGCCCGCGGTCGGCACCAGACCGATCTCGCCCACACCCTTGATGCCGTACGGCGCGTTGGGTTCCGCTGACTCGACCAGGATCACGTCGACCGGCGGCATGTCCTTGGGCCGCAGGATGTCGAGGCTCCGCAGCGTCAGATTCTCCGGCATGCCTTCGGCGTCGCAGGGGAAGCCCTCGGTCATCGCATAGCCCAGACCCATGTGCACCGCTCCCTCGACCTGGCCCTCACAGAGCAGCGGATTGACCGCCCGGCCAACGTCGTGTGCGGCGACCACCTCGTCGACGTCGCCGGACTCGGGATCGAGGATGACGAGCTGGGCGGCGTAGCCGAACGTCGAATGGATGATCGGATTCTCGAGGCCCTCGCTCAGCGAGTTCGTCCAGTCCACCCGATACTCGCCGTGATAGTCGACCCCGACCTGGCAGCCATCGGCCATCGCCGCTCGACACGCATCGGCGACCGAACCGGCGCCCATCAACGTGCCGCGGCTGCCGGTGGTCTGGCCCGCACCGAGCTCACGGGTCGAATCCACGATGACTTCGATGCGCTCGGGTTCGACGCCGAGCTCCTCCACCGCGACCTGGAGCGCCACGGTGTGAATGCCCTGACCCATCTCTGTCCAGCAGTGACGCACCTCGACGATCCCGTCGGGGCGGAAATGCACGACCGCACGAGCGATCTCCTTGAACCCGTTGCCCAGACCGGAGTTCTTGAGCCCGAGCCCGACACCGACGGCCTTGCCGGCCTCGACCGCCTGGTCGTACGCAGGCTTGACCGCGTCGAGGCACGCCCGCGCGCCGAGGCAGCCGTCGTCCATGATCTGGCCGGGGCCCCACACAACGCCCGGCTCGATCACGTTGCGGCTCCGGATTTCCCAACCGCTGATCCCGACCTGTTCGGCCAGCCGGTCGAGCACCCCCTCCATCGCAAACTGTGCCTGGTTGGCGCCGAAGCCGCGGAACGCACCACACACGGAGTTGTTGGTCCGGGCGGCGATCGCCTCGACATCGATATTGGGGATCACATACGGCCCGCAGGCATGACCCGCGGCCCGCTCGAGCACCTTCATACCGACCGACGCGTACGGCCCGGAGTCGCCGACCATCCTCACCCGCAGCCCGGTCAGTCGGCCCTGGTCATCGCAACCGGCCTCGTACTCCATCCGGATCGGGTGACGCTTGGTGTGGACCAGGAAGGATTCTTCGCGACTGAACGTCGTCTTGACCGGGCGCTGCAGGATCCAGGCTGCCAGCGCGGTCTGGCCCTGGTTCGACATGTCCTCCTTGCCGCCGAACGCGCCGCCGTTGCTGACGAGCTCGGTCACGACGACATCGGGATCGACCGCCAGAATCCGGGCGATGTCGTTGCGGTCGTCCCAGATGCCCTGGCCGCCCGAGTACACCATCAGCCGGTCGAAGTCGGTCGCTTCGCCAGCGGTGTCGCCATTGGTGAGGGGCAGGGCAGCGCCGGCCGGTACCGGGACCGCGAGGGTCGACTCGGGCTCCAGGAAGGCGTGGTCGATGCGTTGCGTTTGGAAGGTCTCTCGCACGATGTGGGTCGCGGCTCCGAGCCCGGCTTGGGCGTCGCCACGTGTGTAGGTCGAGGTCGACAACACGTTGCCGTCGAGGCCCCACACGGCCGACTCGTCGCTCACGATCGCCCGCCGTGGATTCACGATCGGGTCAAGCGCTTCGTAGGTGACGTCGATCAACTCGGCCGCCCGACGAGCGGTTGGACGATCCTCGGCGACGACCATCGCCAGAACGTCGCCGCGGTAGCTCGTGCGCCCGCCGACCGGAATGAAGACTGGCCAGTCCTTGTGGATCAGGCCGTGGCGCAACTCACCGGGCACATCGGCCGCCGTGAACACGCGAACGACACCCGGCACGGCCGCCGCGGCAGAGGTGTCGATCCCGACGACGTCGGCCCGCGCCTGGGCACTCAGGTGGAATGCGCCATGCAAGAGCCCGTCGGGGGTCATGTCGTCGATGAAGGGACGGTCACCCAGCGAAAGGTCGCGAGCTTCGTACTTGACGCCCCGTGTGCCGACACCCTTCGGCGGAAGCGCCACCGGAACCTCGTCGGCGACCAGCGCCTCGACCGCGTCGAGGATCTTGGTGTACCCGGTGCAGCGGCAGAGGTTTCCGCCGAGTAGGCGGGCGGCCTTGTCTCGGGCCAGGTCGGGATCCTTGTCGATCATCGCCTTGGTCCGCATCAGGATCCCTGGCGTGCAGAAGCCACATTGCAAAGCGCCGAACGCGGCGAAGGCTTGGGCCATCCGTTCCCGCTCGGCATCGTCGATGCCTTCGAGGCTGACCACCTCGACATCGGCAACCTTCTCGAGCGGTGTCTGGCAGGCCACTCGTGCCTTGCCGTCGACGAGCACCGTGCAGCATCCGCACTGGCCGGTCGGTGAGCAGCCGTCCTTGGGCGAGAAGATGCCGAGCTCATCGCGCAGCGCTGCGAGCAGGTGCTCGTGATCACCGGTGACGGATACGGCCGATCCGTTGAGGACGAAGTCCATCCCGCCAGCTTAACGAATTGTTAAGTCGCCCTTTGCGGCCGCTTCGCCGGACTTCCTTGGGGATCGGTCCCTGTTGATGCTGCGAGCGAAACCTCGCGACACTCGAACCATGCACAAGATTCTGTCTTCGCCACCCCGCGCCTCGCGCCGCCATCGATCCTGGATCGCCGTGGCAGCGATCCTGACGCTGGTGCTGGCCGCGTGCTCCAGCTCGGCCGAGACGACGATCACCAGCACGACCGGGGGCACCTCGGGCGCAGCAGGCAATGCGACGACCGAAGGCGGCACGACCGCCGATCCGGTTGGTGACGGGGGCACCGGCAACACCGATACGGGCACCACCGACGACGCCGGGGCCGAAGGCGCGGCGCCCGCGGCACCGCCCGAGGACAGCGCTGCCGCAGCGATCGTCGAGACGAGTTCGTTCGGCAACGAGCTCACGTTGAGCGAGCTCGCCTGCGTCGTTTCTCGGCTCGAGGACGACACCGCCATGGCCCTCGCTTTCAACCAAGTGAGCGACTTCGAGGAACTCCCGGTCGACGACCAGGTGACGGCGACCCTCGCGGTCTTCGACTGCGCGCCCGACCTCGCCAGCGAGGCGTTCACAGCTGGTTTCACCGAGTCCGCCGGCACGATGGACGCCGCCCTGTTCGATGGTGTCGGCGACTGCATGGTCAACTTCTTCTCCGAGGCAAATCCCAGCCGAGAGCAGGTTGCCCGCGGCTTCCTGTTGATCCAGAACGGCGCGGCCGAGCTACCGCCCGAAACCCACGGCCCGATCACCGACCTGTTGGCCAACTGCGTGCCGAGCGAAGTGTTCGTCGAGCTGGTGTTGGTGGAAGCCGCATCGGACCCGACCTTCGGTACCGCGCTCGACGAGGCGTGCCTCCGCACCAGCTTCAACGACGACGTGGTCCGCACGCTCTGGGCCGGCCTGGTCGAGAGCGGAGCACTGACCGGTGGCGGCATGGACCTCGATCCAACCGCCCCCGACGGACCACTCGCACCCGTCCTCGATGCGCTGTTCGACTGCCTGTCGTTCGGTCAGATCCTGGCGAGCCAAGCGGCCGCCACCGGCGCCACGATCTCGGACTCGTCGGTCGCCTGCATCGATGCCGAACTTGCCGGCGAGGACATCGTCGCCCTCACGAGCGACCCCGGCAACGTGGGCATCACCGAGGTGCTCACCACGTGCCTGACTCCCGAAGAGCTGGTCTCGCTCGGCGGGTGAGCCGCCGACCGTCCGTCCGCCACCGTCCTTAGTCGGGCAGGACCACGCCCTTCTGCGACGTGATCCGTCCATAGACCTCGGGGCGGCGGTACCTGGCGAAGTTGAACAACGTGTCCTTGTAGTGGGCGCACCAGTCGAGGTCACACGGGGCGACGATCAGCTCGTCCCCCGTCGTGACCGCCTGGGCAACGATCTGGCCGGACGGCGCAATGATCGCCGACTGGGCCAGGGACTCGACGCCTTCCTCGGTGCCACCCTTCGCAACGCCGATGACCCACGTGCCGTTCTGGTAGGCGCCGGCCTGCATACAGAGATGGTTGTGGAAGCCCTGCAGCGCATTCTGGCCAGGGTCGGGCGCGTAGTGAATCGGCGTGTTGTAGCCGATCAAGATCATCTCGACGCCTTGCAGGCCCATCTCGCGATAGGTCTCGGGCCAGCGACGGTCGTTGCAGGTCGCCATGCCGACGATCCCGTCGAAGGCCCGCCACACGGGGAAGCCCTCGGAGCTCTCCTGGAAGTAGCGCCGTTCGAGATGTTGGAACGGGCGCCACGGCTCGTCGGCCTCGTGACCCGGGATGTGCACCTTGCGGAAGCGGCCAACGATCGAGCCATCTCGCTCAACGAGGATCGTGGTGTTGAACCGTTCGCCAACCGATGTGAGTTCCGCGTAGCCGAGGGCGAAGCCAATGCCGAGCTCCTTGGCCTCGTCGAACAGCGGCTGAGTCTCGGGCCCGGGCATCGACGTTTCGAAGTAGTGGTCGTGGGCGCTCACGTCGTCGGTGAACCATCGAGGGAAGAACGTGGTCAGCGCCAGCTCGGGATATACGACGAGTTCGCATCCCGCTTCGGCCGCGTCGCGCAGCAGTGCCCGAAGCCGCCCGACCACCGCAGTCCGGGCCTCGTCGCGAGCGATGGGACCGAGTTGGGCCGCACCGACGGTCACCTTCCGCATCCCGGCAGCGTACCCCTGGGGGGTCAGACCCCTTCAAGGTCGGACGGGGTGAGCGAGTAGGTTGGGCCGCATGTGGGGGGCTGAGCTCGAGCGACTTCGGAGTCTGACCGGTTCGAAATGGACGCAGGATCCGCCCGACGTGATCCCGGCATGGGTTGCCGACATGGACTTCGAGTCGCCGCAGTGCGTGCGATCGGCAATCCAGGCGCTCGTGGACCGTGGCGACTTCGGCTACAACTTCCATGCTCGCGACCAGCTGGTCGAGGCCTGGCGCGACTGGCAGCACGATGCGTTCGGCTGGAAGGCGCCGGCCGAGGAGTGCGAGGTCGTCACCGCCACCCTGAGCGCCATGTCGATGGTCGTCGACATGATGAGCGACCCTGGCGACGGCATCGCGTTCTTCACGCCGATCTACCACCCGTTCCGGATGATCACGGCGGACAGCGGGCGCCGCGAGGTCGGTGTGCCGCTCGACGGTCCCGACTATCGACTCGACCCCGACCGCTTCGAAGCCGCGCTCGACCCGGGCACGAAGATCCTCCTGTTCTGCAACCCGCACAACCCACTCGGCCGCATGTTCGACCACGACGAGCTCGCCGGCATGGTCGACGTCGCCCTGCGCCACGATCTGATCGTGGTGAGCGACGAGATCTGGTGTGACCTCACCCATCAACCGGGTCACATCCCGCTGTGGGAGGCCTTCCCCGAAATTCGGGATCGCTGCATCACCCTGGGTTCGGCGAGCAAGTCATTCAGCCTCGCCGGGCTCAAGACCGCCGTCGTGCACCTCGGCGATCCGCGCGTGCGAGCAAGGTGGGAGGCGCTGCCGATGGCCTATGTCGGCGGCCCGTCCTCGCTGGGAGCCGAGGCGACGCTCGCCGCGTGGCGTCATGGTCGCGAGTGGCTCGACGGGGTCGTCGCCCAACTGACCGCCAACCGCGATCACCTCCTCAGCCGGGTCGACACCGACCTGCCTGGCGTGTCGATGCACTCGCCCGAGGCGACCTACCTCGCCTGGCTCGACTTCTCCCAAACACCGATCGCCGAGGACCCGGCCGGCGCACTGCTCGAGCGGGGCCGCATCGGCATCCACGGCGGCGAGAAGTTCTGCCCGAGCGCCAGCGCGTTCGCCCGCCTCAACTTCGCCACCAGCCCTGCGATCCTCGATGAACTGATCGACCGCATCGCCCACACCCTCGACACCGCCTAGCCCACAGCGCACCAGCGCTCGAACCTGCGTAGGAGCCCCGCATGACCGAGCAAACCGTCAGCATTCGCCAATCACCAGAGTCGATCGATTGGGCCGACACCGTCACCCGACTCAACGCCTTGCTGAAGATCCGAACGACGCCGATCGGCATGAAGCTGTTCGAGTCCGAGGCCGACATGGCGGCGGTTCCCAAGATCCGCCGACCCAAGGACATCCATACCGCCGACCAGATCGTGTCGATGGCCAGCCGGCTCAATTGGACGGTCGGGATCACCGGCTCGGATCTCGTCGGCACCCAGTGCCAGGCCGTGCTCGGCCTCGGCGGCCAGGACGACACGTGGTACTCCGGCGCTCACATGGCCGGTGTCTGGTTCGAGACCCAGGACGACGCGGCGATTCACCAGGCGGCGATGAAGGTCGTGCCGGTCGGCCAGTACGAGGCGATGGCCGTGTCGCCCCTCACGACCGGGCGGCTCGCGCCCCCGGACATCTGCATGATCTACGCCACACCCGGTCAGATGATCATCTTCATCAACGGGCTGCAGTGGAGCGGTTACAAGAACTTCGAGTGGGGATGCGTCGGCGAGTCGGCCTGTGCGGACTCGTGGGGACGAGCGCTGTCAACCGGCGAGCCAAGCCTGTCGATCCCGTGTTATGCCGAACGCCGCTATGGAGGTGTGTCCGACGATGAGCTGCTCATGGCGCTCTCGCCGGGACATCTCCTCCAAGCAATCGAGGGCATGGAGGCGCTGAGTCGTAATGGCTTCCGCTATCCGATCCCGCCCTATGGAATCCAGACCGACGCGCGGGCGGGACTGGGCGTCAGCTACGGCTGAACCGCAGCGGACGCCCCGCGCCGGTGCACGACTATGCAGTGACCCAGTTCTGGCGGATGGCGAGCCACAACAGCCCGGCGGCCACGATCGAGCCGATCACGATGCTGGTGATGGCGCCGAGGCCACTAAAGATGATGCCGACGATCACCGCGGCGACGACACCCAGCCCAACCGTCTTGGGCAGGCCGATGTCTTGGGCGCCGGGCAGGATGGCACGGCCCCCGAAGCCGATGATGAGGCCGGTGATGAGGGTTCCGATGATGGCTGCGATCATTCGCAGGGTGCTCCTTGTGTTGGGGGGACGATCAATCCAACGGCTCCCCGCTCCCGCTATTCCGAGTCGTGGGGTGCTCAGCCCCCGACGAACTCCATCGTGGTCAAGGCCAGCATCGCGTGCAGCAACACGTTGGCGCCTGCCTCGAGATCCTCGGGCGACGTGTACTCGGCGGGGTTGTGGCTCAAGCCGTCGACGCTGGGGGTGAAGATCATCGCGGTCGGGCAGACCCGGGCCAACATCTGGGCGTCGTGGCCGGCGCCGGAAGGGAGCCTCCGGACCGAGTAGCCAAGCGCCGAAGCGGTCCGGTCGACGAGATCGACAACCTCCGCGGCGAACGGCACCGGCTCGAACCGGGCGAGGGAACGGGTTTCGACCGTGCACCCCTCGGCGGAAGCCGTCTCGGCCAGGTACGCACCGAAGCGTCGCTCGGCATCCTGAAGAACGGCTTCGTCGGTGTTGCGGAGATCGACGGTGAAGGTCGCCGAGGCCGGCACCACGTTGACGAGATTCGGGGCGAACTCGACGCGACCGACCGTAGCGACCTGGGGATGACCGAGCTCGGTGGCCAGTCGACGGGCGAACGCGGCGCACTCGGCGGCCACATAGCCCGGATCCTTGCGCAGGTTCATCGGCGTTGTGCCGGCGTGGTTCGACTGACCGGTCACCGTGACCTCGGTCCAGCTGATTCCCTGCACGCTTTCGACCGCGCCGATCGTGACGTCCTCGACCTCGAGCACCGGTCCCTGTTCGACATGCAGCTCAACGAACGCGTGCGGCGCAGGCCCGGGCACCGGCGAGGCACCGTCATAGCCGATGCGCTCCAGCTCGGCGCCGAGGACGGCACCGTCGATGCCCTCGATCTCGAGTGCGTCCTCGATCGACATGCCGCCCACGTAGACCAGGCTGCCCAACATGTCCGGGGCGAAGCGTGCGCCCTCCTCGTCGCTGAAGAACGCGACCGCGATCGGACGTTCGGGGACAAGGCCCGCCGCGAGCAGCGTCTCGACGACCTCGAGCCCGGCCAGCACCCCGAGATTGCCGTCGTAGCGGCCGCCGGTTCGGACCGTGTCGATATGGCTGCCGCACATGACCGGCGGTCCGTCGTTGTGCCCCGGCAACACGGCGACCACGTTGCCGATCCGATCGACCGTCACACTCATGCCCAGATCACGCATCCATGTGACGACCAGGTCGCGACCGCGCCGATCGTCGTCGGTGAACGCCAACCGCGAGCAACCGTGGGTTCCGTCGATTGCGCCGATCGCGGCCAGGTCGGCCAACCGACCGAGGAGCCGCTCGATGTCAATGCGCAGGTCGGAGGTGTCCATCAGGGTCGCAACGTAACAAGCGCTTCGGCCCGCTCCGCCCTGGTCATGAATCGGCGGTGACCCCGGTCATGAGCAGGCCGATGCGTTCGACGGTCGCGTCGTTGCGATCCAGCTCGCCGGTGACCTCGCCCTCCAACAACACGATGACCCGGTCGCTCATCGCCAAAACCTCATCGAGATCCTCGCTGATGAGCAGAATCGCCGCACCAGCCGCACGTTGTTGGAGCAGCTGCTCGTGGATGTACTCGGCAGCGCCGATGTCCACCCCACGTGTGGGCTGGGCCACGACGAGCACTTCGGCATCGGCCGAGAACTCACGAGCGATGACGACCTTCTGAATGTTGCCGCCTGAGAGGTTTCGGGTCGGTGTGTCGAGGGTCGGCGTCTTCACCGAGTACCGGTCGACGAGATCCCCGCATCGGTCGTCGATGGCGTCGGTCTGCAGCAGCCCGTTGCGGGTGAAGGGCTCCTTGCCGTAGTCGACCAGCATGAGGTTCTCGGCCACGGTGAAGTCACCGATGGCCCCGTCGCGCATCCGCTCCTCGGGCACGTAGGCGAGACCCATCGACCGCACCTGACCCGGTGCGGGGGCAACCACGCGCTCATCGTTGATCAGGACCTCGCCCGACTCGATCGCGCGGAGTCCGAAGACCGCCTCGGCCAGTTCGCGCTGGCCATTGCCGGAGACACCGGCAACGCCGACGATCTCGCCGGCGCGGACATCGAGCGACAGGTCACGGACCGCCAGCGTCTCGCGGTCGCCGACCACGTTGAGGTTCCGGATCTCGAGTCGCCGATCGCCGACGTCGACATCGACCAGGGTTCTCGTGAGCTCAACGGGCCGTCCGACCATCAGGTTGGCCAGCGACTCTCGCGACGACTCCGCCGGCGTCGTGTGGCCCGCAACAGCGCCATCACGCAGGACAGTGATCGCATCGCTGATCTCCATGACCTCATGGAGCTTGTGGGAGATGAAGATCAACCCGCGCCCGTCGTCGGTGAGTTGGCGGAGCGTGGCAAACAGGTCGTCGACTTCGGGAGGGGTCAGCACGGCCGTCGGTTCGTCGAGCACGAGCAGCTGGGCGTCGCGATACAGCGCCTTGAGAATCTCCGCACGCTGACGCTCGCCGACAGCGAGTTGCCAGATGTAGGCATCGGTATCGATCTCGAGGCCGTAGCGCTCCGACACCTCGCGGAGACGGGAGCGGACCGGCCGCATGTCGGCGCGACCTCGACGCCCGCCCAACCCGAGCGCAACGTTCTCCGCCACGGTCAACGTCGGGACCAACATGAAGTGCTGGTGGATCATCCCGATCCCCAGATTGATCGCCGCGGTCGGCGACGGAATCGTGACCGGTTCACCCTGAAGCCGGATCGTGCCTGCATCGGGGCGATACAGCCCGTAGAGGATCTTCATCAAGGTGCTCTTGCCAGCACCGTTCTCCCCGAGGAGGGTGTGGACCTGACCCGGCAACACCGTCAGATCGACGGCGTCGTTGGCGACGACGCCGGGGAACCGCTTGGTGATGCCGCGCATCTCCAGCATCGGTTCTCCCGTCGCGATCGACGGTGCTGCCGGGTCGGTCATCGTCTACTCGACCCCAGTCGTGATCGAGCCATCGATGATGCCCGCGACGAGCTCATCGACGATCGCTTGGATCTCGTCGGTGGCGAGGGCATCGTTGAGCTCGATCTCCAGGCCGCCGTTCTCCAGCGTGGCGGTGTAGACCTCGCCACCGAAGTTGCCGGCATCGATCGCGGCCATCATCTCGGCGAGCACGACCTCCCAGTGATAAACCTGCGACGCGACCACGAAGTCGGGACCGAGTGCCGTCTGGTTCGACTGGGTGCCGAACCACAGCACGTCGCCAGTTTGGCCGGCGACACCGGTCGCACCGACGACCATCTGGGCCGTACCGGTCAACACATCGGCGCCGTTCTGGATGTGGGCCTGGGCCGCTTCGGCCGCCAGCGCCACATCGGAGAACGACTCGATGTAGTTGACGTTGACGGTGGTGTCGGCGAACGTGCCCGTGCCGTTCACGAAGCCGTCGACGTAGAGCTTGGCGTCGCCGACCTCAATCGGACCGACCACACCAATGACACCCGACTCGCTCAGTTCGGCGGCGAGGTAGCCATTGATGTAGCCACCCTGGTCCGAGCGCACCGTGTACGCGCTCACATTGTCCAGACCCTTGGTATCGACCGCCGTACCCCACGCAAACGCCGTATCCGGGAAGTCCGGCGCAATCTCCTCAAGCGGACCGCCGTACTGCGAA
>JBCCIC010000012.1:0-186922 GCA_039028435.1 Actinomycetota bacterium
CGCCAATACCCGACGCAATAGCCCTCATCGCTCGTCAACAAGAACCCATCAACACCAGCATCGCCCAACAACTCATCAACCACCGCACCCGACATCGGACCCCACACCAACCGCGACTCCTCATCCCAAGGACGCTGCGTGTGGAACGCAAGCTCGGCGGTCGGGATCTCACCAACGAACCGAACGAACTCGGACACCGCGGCGCGGGCCACCGGATTCACCCAAAGATCAACCCGCGCCGCCGGATGACTCGGCCCGGACTGATCACCGCCGACCTCCAGCTCGGCCGCCCACCGACCGCGAACACGATCCACTACCGACAGCCCATCGGTCGAGCCAGCAATGTGGAACTTGCCCGAGTGATAGACGTCCAACATCGTCATGGCCGAATCCTCTCCCGCACGCCCGCGCCGAGATTGGCCATCAACTCCATGCGAACCCTCCGACTGACATGCCTCAGTCGATCAGTTCGCGTTCGATGCCGTCGGGATGCTCGTCAATCCAACGACGTACCCGCTCCAGCTGCGCCGTGTACATCGCATGCTCAGTCGACTCTCGATCCGTCGACGCAATCAGCTCCTCGAACGGACCCAACAACTCCCGCTCAGCCTCATCACTCCAACCGCACAACATCTGGTTACACACCCAACGATCCCCATAGCGATGCGACCAGCCACTCCGCTCCCTGCCGATCGGGCGCGCCCACCACGACTCGATAAACGACAGCGAGGGTCCCTCCTCGACCAACCGAGGAACCCACTCGTCCAGCCACTCATATATCGGCGACCGGTCCTCCAACACACTCATCGATGCCCAACCACCTCGCGGCTGACCAAAGAACCGCGCCGGCTCGGCGATCGTCCACCACCGAGGCATCACCACATTGTCGAATACCTGCTTCTGCAACGACATGATGTCGAGCCGCGACACCCAGAAATCCACCGACACCCGAGCACCACCACCAGGCGCCGACCTCGTGTAGGGCGACAAACTGGCACTCACCGTGTGCTGCGCATCCATCTCACGATGAAACAAACCCGCCCACTTCTTCGCCGCCGGCACAAACCCATACACCCCGACCAAGTGCTCGGCCACATCCAGACCAACATTGTGCTCACGCGGCAAAGGCATCGGCTTCGATCCTACGAGCGCAGATCGCCGAGATCGGGGTAGCCCCTGACAGGGCCGAGCCGCGGCTCGCTAGGTAATCGAGGCACAGCCAGTACACACAGTGGCGATAGCTGGCACGGCGTCAACGTCCAGTCAACTCGCGCTCGATCCCGTCAGGATGCGCAGCGATCCACGCCACTCGACGCTCGTACTCGGCTTCGACCCGGATCCGGAGCGGGTGACCCTCGGGGCCGTGCGCGAATCGGTCTCGGTCGGCTTCGAGCAGCGCGTCGTCCCCGGCGTCCCAGCCCCACAGCATCCGGTTCGCAATGCGCACCGAGCGATACTCGACCTCACCGCTCTGAGGATCGACCTCGTTCATGTAACCCTCGATAAACGGCAGGTTTGCGGCGGCCAGTAGCAGCGGAGTCCACTCATCCAGATACTCCGCGACCTCGTCCGCCGTCGTTCGCGAGCCGATCCAGCTCGGGTGAGTACGGTCCAGGAACGGCCGCCACGTCTTCTCGAGCACCGTGTGTCTCCACGGTCCAACGTCGCTTGCCAGCGAGAGCTCCGCAAGAAGTTCGTTGATGTCGCGCCGCGAGAGGGACACCGTGAGAGACGGCACCGACCCTGCACCGTCCCCGCGTCCAAAGCCATCGATCACCACGATCACCGCATGTTGCTCGTCGACCACGTGCTCGAAGCAGCCGTCGGCACCGGTACGTTCGCTCTCGGACCACGCCGAAAACCCAAACGACTCCCGTAGCTGTGCCTCGATGAACTCAGCGATGTTCCAGCTCAACTTCTTCTCCTCCGGCGGTCGACTCAGCCCAGGCTCGCTCCACCTCGTCAGGCGGCGAGAACGTCGTCGACAAGAAACGGGCGAGCAGCTTCGATCACGTGACCCGACGCCGCCAGGGCACCGGCCGCCTCGACCGGCAACAGCGCAACCATGACCGCCTCAGGCACGAAGCTCGACTCGAACCACTGACGCCCACAGAAATAGAACCGCCGCGACGCACCAACCTCCGCCAACAAACGATTCGCCGTCACCAGCGGCGCAAAACAACTCAACTCCGGCGGAAAACCGAAATCACACACCTCACCGTTCAACCAGATACGCAACCCCGACGCCCGATCCGGATACGGCTCACCCAAATTCCAGTCATGCACCAACTCGACCCCCAGCTCCGCCATCGCCGGGACGATCACCTCAACCAGCCCATCATCAACCTGAGTCTCGGCGATCTCATCAAGCCACAACCAGAACCACCACCGCGACTGGACCAACGAACGCACCCACCACATCGCCGGCTCCTCCGGGTCATCGATCACCCCGAGCGCATCAAACCCAACACCACCGACCTCACCCGAAACGCCCGCCGACACCAACTCGGCACCCAGCCCAGCATCAAGAACACCGGTCCGAACCAGGACCTCGACCAACCCCTCCAACGAATCACTCACGACAACGTCATCGCCATCGCCTCACGGACCGCCGCCCCGATCTCGTCGGCCGACGACTCATGGGCAATGGCGAAGCGCTGTCCCTCGAGCACCACCCGATTCTCGTCCTTGAGTTCGGTCGGAGGCACGATGATGCGGGCCCTTCCGTAGATCACTGCCACACTCCGGATCGCCTCGATCGCATCCTCTGCGAAGAGACGGAGCAGCGGACCATTGGCTGCTTCGACGGCCGCCGTGTCCACCTCGTTTGGGTCGACCCCGACGAAGAAGTCCCATGCTTGCAGCACACGCTCACCAAGCTGCGAGTCCGAACACTCTGTTGACAGGACGGTGATCCACGAGGCGATCGCTCGCTCGAGCGCCTTCACGACGATCCAGGTGTCGTCGAAGAGCACGTCGCATTGCGCTCTCCTGCGGACGTTCACGTCGCCATCTTAATGACCCCTTTGTTGGCCATCCGGAAGACGACGTCGACCGCGTCTCCTCCGCGTAGGTGACGACCGATCGCATCGCGTGGAGCGCCACACCCTGATTGTTCAGCCCTGGCGTCACGACGATCTCGAGCTCGAGCCGATCGACATCGGTCAACCAACAGGTCGATGCTTCCGATGGGGGCAAGGCGACTCAGTCGATCAACTCGCGTTCGATGCCGTCTGGATGCTCGTCGACCCAACGACGTACTCGCTCCAGCCGCGTCGTGTACGTCGCATGCTCAGTCGACTCCCGATCCGTCGACGCAATCAGCTACTCGAACGGGCCCAGCGGGAGAGGCATCGATCACGACCCTATTCAACAACGGCTGCGGCAAACCTGGTGTGGGGCCGGGCCCACCCAATCGAACCAAGGGCCGAACCACGGCCGACAACGAAGTTGGGTGATCATGACCAGGCCGGCGTGAAATCGGTCTGCCGCCGGGCCCGCAGACCGACTCGAGCCAGGCGGGCAATCGCCTCATCCACCAGATGGTCATAAGCGATCACCGAAAGCGACATGTCCGTGCCGGTGTAGACCTCGACCAGCCGACGCGCATCGAGGTCGAGCCCCTCCCGAGCATTGTGATCGAGTTGATCCTCTACGAGCCACCGGTCAAACGCGACCAAGCCCTCGCCAACCTGCGCACCCGACCACTCGAAACTGCGATACGAACCAGGATCAGCCCAAAACGCATCCGGCCTACCGATACGCGCAGAGATGAACTCGTTGCACTCCCGCTCGAGCAAGTGCGCCTCACCGTGATCGAACACCAACGCATACGCCAACCGCCCAAGAGAAATCGCAAGCGCAGCAAGCGCCTCGCCGACCCCGATCAACTCGTCTTCCTGCCACGGGCCCCGCGCCAGAAACGCATCACGCACCACCGGCCAGTCATACTCATCAGGCCGACCTCGCCGATCAATCGTCGGAACCTCCAACGCTGCCAACGCATCCCCCACTCGGTATTGCGCCATCATTCGACCGCGGGCCACGCAGAGGTCGCCACGAGCGCCCTCACCGGCCAGTCAACTCGCGTTCGATCCCGTCAGGATGCGCAGCGATCCACGCCACACGACGCTCGTACACGGCCTGCATCTGCACCCGCGTCGGATGGCCCTCCTTGACATGGGAGAACCGTTCCAGATCGTCGACGAGCATCGCCTCGTCCTCAGCGTCCCAGCCCCACAGCATCCGATTCGCAATGCGAGCTTGGAGATGCAGATAGCTCCCAGTCGCAGGATTGCGTGCATCGACATACGCATCAACAAACGACAAGTTCGCGACCTCATCGAGCGTCGGAACCCACCGCTCCAGGTACGAGGCCACATCCTCGCGACTGCACTCGTGGGCGTTCCATCGATCCGGCGGTCGACCGGCGAATCGGCTCGACGATCGTTCCATCACCGTGCCCGACCACGACCCAAGCCCAAGGTCTGGAGACATCTCCGCTCGTAAGTCGTTAATGTCGCGGCGCGACACACAAAGCTCGAGCGACGACCTGAAACCGCCGCCATCCCCCCGATGAAAGGGCTTCAAGTTGATCAGCACCGCATGCTGGGAGTCCAGGCGACGTTCATAACTCCCGTCGACGCCCCACCGCTCCGACTCCGACCACACCACATAGCCGAACCGCTGAAGCAACTGCGACTCGACGAACTCCCCGACGTTCCAGGTCACTAGGAGGCCCTGGAGAAGCCGTGCGGCTCAAGCACAACCTGTCGTAGCACGAACCCGAGACCATCCGGGTTGAACCCTGCTTCCCTGGTGATTGCGACCACTAGCGCGTTCCATGCTCCGCCGACGGGGCGAATCGTAACGCTTTCTGGCTCTCGCAACCATGCATCCAGGAACACCTTCTGATTGTCGGTAAGGGTCCCCCAGCCGGGCACGCCCACGGTGGACGCCTTGGACTCGACGTAATCGAAGACGGGACGCAATTCGTCGTCGAAGCCTCGGAACACGAGGAAGTCCGGTCGGATCCTGAAGCGTGTGTCGAGACCTGGAAGGTCGACCTCAAGGAGCACCTGATCACCAAAAGCGCCGCCGCCACCCTCCAATGGGAACTCATCCAGCGCGTCGAGCACCTCATCAGGGCGGTCTTGCACCGCGGCCTCGGTCCGGCTTTCGCCACGGCTCCCGACCGTGTTCGGCGTAACGTCGGCATCGAGAACCTCGGTCGGTTGGGAATCTCCGAGGTTGCGCAGGCGTGGTGGATTGCCGCTCAGACCCGCCGGAACGAGCGCTTGGAGACGGCCGTCAACCTCATCCATAAACTCCTTTGTCCACCTGGAGCGCCCGGTCGACAGCGGCTTCTCCCAGCGTGAGCCGATGTCGTTCCATCGCCAACCCTCCCCGAATCGCGCGTCGAAGTCCCAGCCGACACGCGTGCCGACTGTCGCGTCGTACATCTCGCGCAGTTCCGATGCCGTGAGGTCGGGCGACCGGAATCCCTTGGCAAGACCCGATGCAAGCAGTTGCATGCGCTCGGGCTCCGGTGAGCCGTCGGCGTTGAGCCGCGACCAGATGCGATCGAATCGCGGATGCTCGATGACGTTCGCCGCACGGCTACCCGAGACCTGCGCATCCACCAACGCAGTGGCGGCCTCGAGGCGGGTTGCAAACGCCAGTTCATCGCCAGCTCGGACCAGCGCACGCACCGAGTCGACCGAGAAGTCGACGAGGCCAGGCGACGCACCTGCCGCGCGGACCATCGCCGCGAGCCGATCCGGTCCTTCCGCAGCTGCCGCGAGCAGCCAGTCCGGGTTCTGCTCGAAGAACGCCGCCAGGTCGTTGCCTCTGGTCGACGCGAGCGCGGCCATCTCCTCGGCGATTCGTGCGACGGACTGGTCGGCCAAGTTCTCCCCGGCCGCGCCGAGCGGCGCCTCCCGCAGTCGCGAGAGCGCCTCTGCAAGATCGTCCTGCGCCGAAACGGACAGCCTTCCGACCAAGTCGACGTAGGCCAGACCAACGGGCAGATCGCACAGGCGGACAGCGATCGCGCCGCGACAGGCAGCGCCAACTGCGGCGATCATCTCGTCGGTCATCCCAGCGTCGCCGGCGATCTCGAATGCCCGAAGGCCCAACTCGCCGTGCTCGGCGAAGAACGCCTGCGCGAATCGCACCTCCTCGGCGGGTAGATCGACACGCCCGGTCGCGAACACCGAGTCGGCGATCAGCGCTCCGGCGCGCCGCGCTGCCTCGGTCGAGGGAGCATCCGAGATGCCACCCACCGCTCGGTCGACCTGCAGACCCGAGGTCGCCGCCTCGAGGTGCATGCGGGTGTTCGCTGCGCTGCTGACGACATCCGGCGCGCGATTCGCCAACCGGGATGCGAGGTCGCGAATGACGTCGATCTCGCTCTGCTGGAACACCTCGCCACCGACATCGACGCCATCCTCGAGTCGAATGCTGAGGGCGGTGAACTGGCTGGCCAGATCGGCGCCGCTGAAGGAACCACTCCTCGACGCCGCGCCCACCGTCGTGAACACGGGCCGCGTCCGCCGAATGAGACGCGGGAGGTCGAGCACGACGCCCAACTCGCGGAGGTCCAGGATCAGGAAGGCCCCTTCGGCCACGGCCCAGCCCCACTCACCCTGGGAGACCCGGATGCCAACAACGGTCACACCGGCCACCGCGGCAATCGACAGCAGGAAGACCGCGACCGGCCCCGTCGCGATGAAGCCCGCGATTCCTGCCACGGCACCGACGACCTCGGCGACCTCTCGAAACTCGCCGATGGTGAATTCACTGTCGGTCAAGCCGAGCTCGATGGCCTGGCGAGCCGAATCCTGGAGCGGTACGGGAAGAAGATCGATGTAGGCGAGAAGGTCGTCGTCGGAAACGCCTTCCGCGTTGCCGAAGATGCCGGAAACACCGTCACGGATCTCATCGACGAGCGGCTCCAGCAGCTCGAACAGCTGCCGCTCGAGTCGCACCGCCGCGACATCGAACTGGGTGATCAGGCCCGGCCACTCGTCATGGCCCTCCCAGAGATCCGCTGGAGCGTCCTGGAGCTGCGTCTGATAACTCAGCGTGTAGCCAACCTCCGCCGCGAGGCTCCCGTACTCGGCGATCACGCGTTCTTCGACATGGTCGAGCGCGCTCAACCCGACGGGACCACGATCCTCCTCGACGAAACGCTCGCCCCAGTCGAAGCCGCTCTTGTGGGACAGCGCGATGTCGTCCCAGATGTCCTCCGCGGCCTGACCCACGCCCGGGATCTCTTGCTGCAACGCAGCGATGTCCGGAGCCGCCCGAGCCACGAACTCCTGGTACGTCAACGACGGGATGTTGATCCGCTCGACACACTCCCGCCCGATGACGAAGATGATCCGGTCCTGGACCAGTTCATCGCAGACCTCGGACAGGATCAGGCGTTCGCGGAACGGCGACGCGTCGACATGGAATCCGATGAGTTCCGCAGCCACCCGTTGGGCTTCTACCTCGAAGAACGGCCCGGGGTCTTCCTGGAGGACCGTGTCACGGAAGTTCTCCAGGATGGCGAGTTCCGCTGCTTGCAGCTCGGCGATGAGACGGGTCTTGCGTTCGCCGAGGAACGGTTCGTCCGCATCGTCCGCGAGGATCTGGCGCAGCTCCAGGATCCAGAGGTCGAGGAGTTCCACCTCTGGGTCCAGCGGCGGCAACGGGTCGAGCCGAAGAAGCTTGACCACGCGGTAGGCCGCAAAGAAGTCGACCCGCTCGAGCACGACGTCTCCAGGCACGAGGATCTCTTCGCGAAGGAAGAGCACCGCCTTGCTGTCCTCTTCGATCAGAGCCTTCCAATCCCGGATCGGAAGGGTCTCGTCGATGTTCCGACTGACGAGGCGATCGAGGAGCTCGTCCCGGTCGTCCTCGAGCCGCTGCACCCGGCTTTGGCCGACGATGTCATCGGCGGCCGTCTCGAGCGCCAACAATCTGACGGCTGCGTCGAGGGCCTCGAGCTCGATGATCAGGTCGACCTCGTCTTGGGTCAGATATGGGTACTGATCGAGCGGAGACTCGGCGAGGTCCAGGAGGGCGGTGGCACGATCGGCCAATTCTCCGATGCGGTCCTGAGTGAACGGACCGAAGATGTCCGTCCATCGATCCGCCCGCTCATCATTTGCGACGAGGAAGATCGAGCCATAGGCCACCTGGGAGAGATCACCGCTCGATCTGGCCAACGTGTACTGCTGGAGGGCCGCCGCGTAGAGCAAGGGTCGGGCACAGGGGTCATCGGGTGACAAACACGACGCGTTCGAGACGCCCGACACGATCTCGTCGTAGGTGCCGACGCCAGTGTCGGTCCGGAACCTGACGAAGGCCTCGCCGAGCTCGGTGGAAACCGGCGGCGGCGTCCAGAACTCATCGACGACCGGCTCTGGCCCGGACATGTCGACCGGGGTCGTCGGATCGTTTGGATCGCCATTCGCGATGTAGATCGTGCGGAAGCCGTCAGCGATCATCTCGGAGTACTCGTCGCTGTAGGGCAACGACAGCAGGTCCACCGGCACCAGTTCTTCGCTGTCCCAGACGAGATCGCCGTCGGTGTCGACCATGGTCGGGGACGAGGTGATCCAGTACTCCTCCCGATGAGCGTTGACCTGCGGGCCGGCGATCGACCACTCGACCGCCTCGACCAACGGGCGGCCGATCAGCTCATCGCAATCGAGTACGAGGTCCCGGTCGAGGTCGCTCGCACTCGAGAGGGACAACTCGGAGATCCGAGCGCGCAGCACACCGAGACCGACCGGGTTCGGTTCCGAGTAGTCGACGAACGCGCCGCCGTTGTCCGACGCCAACTGCTGAAGCCCGGTGGTGTCGTCGTCGGCCAGCGCTACCGAGTGGACCACCGCGGCGGCGCCGGGCTGTGGGTCAACGGCCGGAGTACGGCCGTCGGAGATGACCACGATCACGCCGGCGCGGCTACCGGGAGCAGCGTCGAGCGCCGCCTGAGCGCTCTCCAGCGCGGCGTTGAGGTCCGACCCTCCACCACGGGGCGACTCGACGAGGTCTTCAACGCGAGCGATCACGGCCGTCGGGGTCTGATCGACGGCATCGAAGGACACGGTCTCGACCGTGTCGGCGAAGCCGATCACTGCGACACGATCCGTCGCAGCGCTGAGTGCGTTGACCACCGTCGAAGCGACGACTCGCCGCTGCGAGGCGCTCGCCACGAACGGGTCAGCAGCCACTCGTCGTTGTCCACCGACGAGATAGTCGTAGGCGTTCGAACCGGAATCGTCGATGACCAGAACGACGTCGACCCCTTCGCTCGCGTCACTGCAGATGTCGTTGTCCTCGTCGCGGATCAACTGGGGGCGTGCCGCGCCGTCGACGACGACGAAGAGCGAGAAGTGATCGACCGTGACATCGACCCGACCCCCGGCCGGGTCGGCGCTCAAGTCGGTGCCGTCGGGCACCCAGAGCCCGGTGGAATCGTCGCGCCACAAGACCTGTGGGTTCGCCACGACTGCCGGGTCGTACGGGAGCGAGATCCTCGCCGACTCGAATGAGACGTTGTCACCGAGGAGCGAGAAGTCGACGATGTCACCACCGGCGACCCCTCCGATCGAGACATCCTGTGCCGCGGGGACGACGCGCATCTCGACCTCGTCCTCACTGATGAATCCGTCGCTGATGATCGTCGCGGCGGACTTCTCACCCTCCGCGCTGACGATGTAGCGCGACTCGGCAGCCGACGTTGGGTCGAGGTCGTAGGCATCGATGACGCCGTCACCGTCCTGGTCCCCCGACACCAGTCCGTCCGCGGGCCGGGGATCGATAAAGTCGGAGAGCCCGTCATCGTCGTCATCGAGATCGGCGCGGTCACCGATGCCATCACCGTCGCTGTCCCGAGTCTCCAGACCATCGTCCGGGAACGGATCGAGTGCGTTGGGCCGGCCGTCGCCGTCTCGATCATCGTCCTCGAGATCGGGCACGCCGTCACCGTCGGCATCGCGGTTGTCACCGATCCCGTCGCCGTTCTCGTCGATCGACTCGTCGGAATCCAGCGGGAAGGCGTCGTCACCGTCGGGTACGCCATCGTTGTCGTCGTCGGGATCCGCGTTGTCACCGATCCCGTCGCCGTCGGTGTCACGATCCTCAGTCGGGTCGAAGGGGAAGGCGTCGAGCCCATCCTCGACACCGTCATTGTCCAGGTCGCGATCGATCAAGTCAGCGACGCCGTCGCCATCGACGTCGCGTTCGAGGGCTCCGTCGTCCGGCCAAGGGTCTTCGTCGTTCGGTGTTCCGTCGCCGTCGCGATCGTCGTCGAGGGCGTCCGGCACACCGTCGCCGTCGAGGTCCGAAGAGGAAGTCGGATCGAACGGAAGGTCGTCGTCGTCGTTAGCAACGCCGTCGCCATCGACATCGGGATCGGCGTTGTCGCCGACGCCGTCACCATCGAGGTCCGCCCACTCGTCCGGATTCAGCGGAAAGGCGTCCTCGTCGTCCTCGACACCATCGTTGTCGTCGTCGGCGTCTGCGTTGTCGCCCGTGCCACTGCCGTCGGAATCGACCGACTCTTCTGCGTCGAAGGGGAACGCGTCGTCGGCGTCATTGACGCCGTCGTTGTCATCGTCTGGGTCGGCATTGTCTCCTATGCCATCGCCATCGGCGTCGGCCAACTCGGTGGCCGAGTCGGGGAAATAGTCCGAGTTGTCACCGACGCCATCGCCATCGCTATCGGTGCTCTCGTAGGGGTCGTTCGGGAACGCATCCGCGTTGTCGCCGATGCCATCACCGTCAGTGTCGACCGACTCGGTCGGGTCGAGCGGGAACGCATCGTCCTCATCGAGGACACCATCGCCGTCGTCATCGGGATCGGCATTGTCGCCGGTGCCATCACCGTCGGTGTCGACGGACTCGGTCGGATCCAGCGGGAACACATCGTCCCCATCGAGCACACCGTCGTTGTCGTCGTCTGGATCGGCGTTGTCGCCGATGCCATCACCGTCAGTGTCGACGGACTCGGTCGGGTCATTCGGGAACGCATCAGCGTTGTCGCCGACGCCATCACCATCGCTGTCCGCCGACTCGTTGGGATCGTCCGGGAAGGCGTCACTGTTGTCCCCGACGCCATCACCGTCAGTGTCCACGGTCTCGGTCGGGTCGTTCGGGAACGCATCCGCGTTGTCGCCGACGCCATCACCGTCGCTGTCCGCCGACTCGGTCGGATCCAACGGGAATGCATCGTCCTCATCGAGGACACCATCGCCGTCATCATCGGTGTCCGCATTGTCACCGACCCCATCACCATCGGTGTCCACCGACTCGGTCGGATCCAGCGGGAAGGCATCGTCCTCATCGAGGACACCATCACCGTCATCATCGGTGTCCGCGTTGTCCCCGACCCCATCACCATCGGTGTCCACCGACTCGGTCGGATCCAACGGGAACGCATCGTCCTCATCGAGGACCCCGTCGTTGTCGTCGTCGGGATCGGTGACGTCGGGATCGCCGTCGCCGTCGGTGTCGAGTTCGGGATCGTCGTCGTCCTCGCAGTTGCCGACCGTTTCGCCGCTCAAGCAGGTGTCGGTGCCGTTGCCGCCATCGAGCAGGTCCGTGCCGGCGCGGCCCCGCAACAGATCGTCGCCCCGGTTGCCTCGGATGTCGTCGTCTCCGTCACCACCGGACAGGCGGTCGTTGCCGCCGCTACCGCGCAGGACGTCCGCACCGTCGCCGCCGCGGACGACGTCGTCGCCACCGTCACCGTCGATCGTGTCTGCGCCCGAACGGCCACGCAGCAAGTCATCGCCCGGGCCGCCGGACATGACGTCGGGTCCGTTACCGCCGCGCAGGTAGTCCGCGCCCGGACCGCCGTCGATTTGGTCGGCACTCGAGCCGCCGCGCAGCTCGTCGTCGCCCTCGCCGCCGGAGATGACGTCGGCACCGCGACCGCCGCGAATCAGGTCATCACCGGCGTCGCCGTTCAGCGTGTCCTGGCCACGCTTGCCACGGATGCGGTCATCGCCCTCCCCGCCGGAGATCTCGTCGGCTCCATGACCACCGCGCAGGCGATCGTTACCGTCGTCGCCGCTGATCTGGTCATCGCCACCGCGACCGCGGATGCGGTCGTCGCCGCCACCACCGAACAGCTCGTCCGCGCCATTGCCGCCGGAGATGAAGTCAGCGCCATTGCCGCCGTCGATCAGATCGGCACCACGACCGCCGAACAGGACGTCAGCACCGTTGCTGGCGACGATCGTGTCGGCGCCACGGCCGGCGAAGACGATGTCGGCGCCGCCGCCCGGATGAATCCAGTCCGCGCCCTTGCCGGCGAAGATCAGGTCATCGCCGCCGCGGCCACGGATCTCGTCGGCGCCATCGCGGGCGCAGATCACGTCGTCGCCGCTGGTGCCGGTCAACACGTCGTCGCCCGGCGTGCCCAGGATCGTGCAGAACGACCAGCCCACGTAGATCGTGACCGTCTGCTCCTCGCAGACCAGTCCCCAGCAGACCAAGTACGAGGCGGTCGCAATGCCGTCGAAGCCGACCGGCGGCGTGTAGAGCAGTCGACCGACGCCGTCTTCGTCGTCGAGGCCGACCTCGACCGCACCGACGTCGACCGCGAGCGCGACGACCTCGGGCAGGTCCTCGTCGTCGTCCTCGCCAGCGTCGTCATCGTCGGCTTCGCCATTCGTACCGTCGGTCGCCGGGCCGTCGTCGTTCGCCAACACGTCGATGACGGCTTGCTCATCGACCTCGACGTGCATGACGTCCGGTTCCGACATCGGATCATCGTCGGCCTGGGCCGCCGAGGGTGTCGTCTGCAGCGCCGTGGCGGCGAGCGCAAAGACGACGAACAATGCGAGGTTGCGCAGGAAGGTCTTCATCAGCCGGCACCTCCATCGACCATCACGAACGAGAACGCCCCGAAGGTGTCGTTGTTGGACCGAATGCGCACGGTCCATGTCCCTTCAGTCGTGGCGGTGAACGTGCGGTCGGTTCGACAGTTGTTGCTGTGGACCGCGGTCCCTCCGGGGTCGATGATGTCGACCCGATTGAAGAAGCTGCACCCCCGAGAGTCGAAGGTCAGGCTTCGGGGAACGTCGCCGGCGGCGAGTTCGAAGGTGTGATCAACGGCAGCGAACGGTGCCGACACCGTTCCCGAGACGAGGTCGCCGAGCGCGATCGAAACCGGCTCGGGGTCAGGTGGCAACTGCCAGAGCCGGAACGAGTAGCTCCCGAAGTCATCGCTGTTCGACCGATGCCGAATCGTCCACGTGCCCGCATCAGCGAACCAGCGATAATCATCGCCACAACGATCACTATTGATCGTCGTACCACTCGGATCAATGAAGTCGATCCGACCAAACAAGTTGCACCCGCGATTGTCGTAGAACAGCTCAGTCCCATCCTCGGCGACCTCGAACGTCCACGTATCAACATCGAACGGGAAATCCGTCGAATCCGACACAACCGTGTCCAGCGTCAACGACTCGGCGACCGACCGCTCGGGCAGATTCCACAGCCGGAACGAATAGCCCCCGAAGTCATCGCTGTTCGACCGATGCCGAATCGTCCACGTCCCCGCATCAGCGAACCAGCGATAATCATCGCCACAACGATCACTATTGATCGTCGTACCACTCGGATCAATGAAGTCGATCCGACCAAACAAGTTGCACCCACGATTGTCGTAGAACAGCTCAGTCCCATCCTCGGCGACCTCGAACGTCCACGTATCAACATCGAACGGGAAATCCGTCGAATCCGACACGAGCGTGTCCAGCGTCAACGCTTGGGGCACCGTCCGCTCAGGCAGATCCCAGATACGGAACGTGTGGTTGTTGCTGCGTCCCGAGTCGGCGATCACCCGGAGGGTCCACGTGCCGGCATCGGCAAACCAGCGGTAGTCGTCGCGACATCGATCTGAGTGCACGACGGTTCCCGAGGGGTCATAGATCTCGAGATCGGCGAACAGGTCACAGGTCGACGCGTCGTAGAACAGCTCGGTGTTGTCCTCGGGCACCTCGAAGACGTAGAACGTGTCCTCGCCGGGCACCTGGCTTCCGCTCACCGTGGTGTCGAGCAGGTAGTTCCGGGTCTCCGACGGCGGCAGCATGATGTCGAGGGCGTAGGGGCCGATGTAGCCACCGGTGTCGTAGACCCGAAGGATGTAGGTGCCGGTCTCGGGCACGTCGAAAATGCCCATCAGACCGCACTGCGAGCCACTGCTGCGACCGACGAAGTAGCCGCCCGGTGCCTCGAGCGCGAACTCGAAGGTCGAGCGGTTCGCGCAGTTGTTCGCCGCGTTGACGACGACCGAGTCACCGGCGGTCAGGTCGAAGCGGAACAGGTCGACCGATCCGAGCGCGTCGATCGAACCGTCGACGATCGTGGGCACGGTCACCGTCTCGTCGGACTCGATCAGGCCGAGATCGGCGAGAACCGAGATCGACTGGGCGACGATGTCGTCGACGATGTTGATGCCGGTGATCCAGCGGGGGTCGCCGGTGAGTGCGACGTCGAAGATGCACTCGGCGAGACCCGCGCCTTCCTGAATCCCGGCGTTGCGGCAGAGCTCGTCGGCCCAGGCGACGGCGGACGGCGGCAGGTCGGCGAGGGTGATGACGGCCGAGGGGATGATCGGCAGCCGATCGATCGGGAGGAGCTCCGACTCGAACAGGGTGGTGGTCTCGTCGAGGAGCCACGACGCCCCGAAGATCGTGTACAGCTCCATCGAGTTGTAGTCGAAGGCGGCGCCGTCGGCGGCGACGAGGTCGTCGTTGCGATCACCGTTGGCGTTGCCGAGCATGCCCTGCACGCGACCCCAGCGGTCCTGGCCGACGAAGAGCGCCCACGGATCGGCGACCCGCAGCCCGACCCGCAGGTACGAGCCGTCGGGCCAGTCGACCTGGAACATCTGGTTGACGATGGCGATCGACGCGCCACCGGGGAGCGCCTGCGGCGAGGCGGTCGGGGTGATGACCTCCCCGTCGAGGCGGACGATCGACGGATCCCACGCCATCGAGGCCGCGTCGTCGCCGAAGGAGATCACCGAGTCGCCGACGGTCGCGGCGATGGCGCGATTGAACGACACGGTCGTGGAGTTCATGCGGCTGAAGCGGACGTGGACGGCGAAGTCGTCGTCGAGCGATTCGGTGAGCACGTAGTCACCGGCGCCGTGGAAGATGTAGCGGCGGCCGTCGAAGGTCGCCAGGTTCGGATGGCTGAAGGTGATGGCGACACCCGGCTCGTTGAGCCAGTAGCCGGTCGTACAGGTGTCGCAGCTGTCGGGGCGATCGTCGGGCGGAATCACGCTGAAGATCGGGTCGGGGCGCGTCGCCCGGAAGGTGCCGTCCCGCGGATCGCCGAGCGAGCGTTCGCCGATCGCGGAGTCGGTGGTCAGCCCGAACCCGAAGACGAGGTTGTCCGGGTCAGCGTTCTCGTCGAGCAATCCTTCGAAGTCGACGAAGACCGCCTCGTCATCCGAGATGTCGCCCAGGAAGCAGTGGAGAACTCGCGAGCGGAAGGCGCATCCGGGCGTGGCGACCGTCGGGTCCTGCAACTCGGCGGGGATCGTGACCTCGAACCCGACGCTCGGTGCCGTCGCCGGCCCGTAGTTGCGGATCGGAACGAGCAGCCGCAGCGTCTCGCCCGGAACCGGCGGGTCGGGAACGGCCTGGATCAGGCCTTCTCGGACCTCGACCCGGCTGACGAGGCGCACCGGATCGAAGTCGGCGACGACGATCTCATCGGGGTCGCCGATCCACACGACACGGTCGCCGACGCCCCCGTGGTCGTCATCGGCCGTCCACTCGGTGCCGTTCGTAAGCTCGGTGGTCGCGGCTTCGCGGTCGGTCTCGTCGACGCACACGTAGCGCGCCGGCTGCCAGGACAGGTCGGCGAAGCACGCCTGATCACCGGCCGGGAAACGGTCGACCTCGTCACCCTCGGCGACCTTGCCGAACGTTCGCGGTTGGATGGTCAAGGTTGCGCCGAGGCCGAGGGGATCGGGCGACGCACAGTGCCAGTTCGAGAACTCGGTGAAGGTGCCTTCGACCAACACCCGGACCGCAAGGCACATCGGGCTTCCGGGAACCGGAGGCGAGCAGGTCGTGATCGTCGTCGTGGTGTTGACGAACTCCTCGCCGGCCGGGAAGACATTGCACGCCGCTGCGGCCGCCGCCGTGCCGTGCAGGTTGTAGTTCGGTTCCGCACCGCTCCATCGGAAGACGACGTCGCCGGTTTCGGTCGTCTCGACCGTGATCTCGGTCTGTTGCGCCGAAGCATCCGGCGACCACCACAACCAGCTGGCTGCGATCGCAATGAACGCCACGCCACCAACGCGCAGCATTTGCCTCAAACCGTTGCGTATCGCAACCGCCACTCACGCCTCCCCAGACCTGTCGCCCAGAGAACATAATCGAAGCTCCCAATTGAGAACAGCTCATTCCCAATTTGGACTGAATGATGCAAGCGCGACGTTGGCGGGCGCCGGCGGGAGCTAGCCGTCGAGGAGGGCCTCGGTCATGCGTTCGATGGTGCGACGGAAGTCGGCGTCCTTGGGGTCGGCATGGAGCGAGTCCATCAGCGCCAGCCCCTGCACCAACACGTAGTACGCCCGTGCGGCACCGGCGGTTCCATGTCCACCCGCGACCCAGCGCTCGATGTGCGAGGCCTGCCACGCGGCAAGCGCCTCGTCGAGATCGGGATGGCGCAGCGCCGCCGCATGGAGCTCCACGAGCAGCCGGCGGGCGTGCCGAATGTCCGGCGGCGCGTCTGCCTGCAGCATCTCTCGAGGATCACGGGATTCGCCGGTCGATGCGAACGCACCCAGCGCCGACTGCGCTGCCTCGACAAACAGCGCGCTCTTCGACGAGAAGTGGTTGTAGATCGCCGGCGGCGAGACGTCAGCGGCGCGTGCGATCTCACCGAGGGTTGCCCGCTCGTAGCCCCGCTCGACGAAGGCATCGAGCGCCGCCGCGAGAATGCGCTCGCGCGTGGGCACACCATCCTCGTCGACCAGTTGCGGTCGCCCGATCTTCGGCGTGCTGGCAGTCATCGAGGCGAGGCTACCGAGCGGCGAACTGCTCAGTCGAGAACACCGGTCAGCAAGAAGAGGACCACCACGAGGCCCGCCACGATCCGGTACCAGCCGAACACGCCGAACCCGCGCTGCTCCAGCCAGCCGACCATCCAGCGAATCGCCAGCAGCGCGCTCAGGAAGGCCACGATCAGCCCGATGATCGGCGAGGCGATCCCGAACGTGTCGATCAGGTTGCTCCCGTTGTCGATGGCTTCGTAGGCGGTGGCGGCCGACAGCGTCGCCAGACCGAGGATGAAGCTGAACTCGACGGCGGCGCCCAGCGACAGGCCGACGAGCACCGCGGCCACGATCGTGACGAGGCTTCGGCTGACGCCCGGCCAGATGGCGAACGCCTGCGCCACGCCGATGACGGCGGCACTCTTCAGACTCAGTTCGGTGATGTCGAGACCCGGGCGATCGAGGCGGTGCGTGCGCACGAGCGCGAGCACACCGATACCGCCGGCGATCCAGGCGATCGCGATGGGGACCGGACCGAACAGCCGATCGCGGACCAGATCCTGGAACAGGAGGGCGATGACGACCGTGAGCACGAACGCTGCGATCGTCGCACCGAGGAGGCGTCGGCCGTCTGCATCTCCTCCGGTCACACCCCGAGCCATCTGGAGCAGGCGATCCCGGTAGAGCACGACGACGGCGAGGATCGCACCGGCCTGGATGCAGATGGCATAGGTGTCGAGGGCCAGATCGGCGCTGTCGGTCCCGCCGAGGCCCAGCAGGTCCTGGGTGACGAGCAGATGGCCGGTCGAGGAGACGGGGAGGTACTCGGTCAGGCCTTCGACGAGTCCGAGGATGATCGACGCCAGGATCGACAGGTCGTCGGGGGCCGCCGCCGGGCGGGCGACGACGATGCCGATCCCGAGCGCCACGAGGATGACGACGAACCCGCCGGCCGCGGCGCGGGTAGTGAACGTCGACGCGTCGTCACTCGTCATCACGGGTCAGTATGTCGCCGGGCGCGCCCGTAGGAGCGGAGCGCTTCGACGGATTCGGAGCCTGCGCTAGAAGATCGCGTCGGTGAGGGTGTACGGCGTGAAGTCGCTCGTCACCGAGAAGATCACCAGCGCGCCGCCGGCGATCGACAGGTTCTTCATGAACATGGCCATCTCGGTCTGCTGCACCTGCTCGTCGGACTCCTCCCAGAAGCGATGCATCATGAAGGCCATGATCAGCAACAGCACTGCCGTGAGCAGTGCAGCGAGATCCATGAAGATCCCCAGGATGATCGCCAGCCCTCCCGCCAGCAGACACACCCCGCTGATCTGCACCATGAGCATGGCGTTCGGGATCTTCTTCGCCGTCGCGTAGGCAGCCGAACCCTCGGCTTGCATCAGATGGCCGACGCCGGATCCGACCAGGATCAGGCTGAACAAGATGCGGCCAATCAGGAACCACTCGTCACGCATGTCACTTCTCCCCTTGTGTGCGTACGACCCGAGCGTAGATCAGGCGTATCAGTCGTGGGAGAGACGACTCGGCAGCCGAGCGCCTCAGAGCTCGACGGCTTGCTCCGACTCGGGAAGCTCGTAGACGAAGTCGCAGTGCGATGCGCCACCCATGATCGTCTGGGTGCGGGTGAACTCGATGTCCGGGTTGAAGCCCTGGACCATGGTGCCGTCGCGATTGCAGCTCAGCGCCGCGCCGAGTTCAGCCATGCCGAGCTCGCGGTACATCTCTGCGTATTGGCAGCGGGTGACGTTAAAGGCGAAGCGGTCGGACGACTCCTCGACGACGTCGATCTCGAGGGCACCGCCGCGGGTCCAGGCCTCCATCGAGTTGGCGAAGAACGTCAGGTCGCGTCCGCCCATCACATCAGCGAGGGCTGCGCCCTGGGACTGGGCGACGTCGACGATGACCTCGCTCAGCAAATCGACGACACGCTCGTGCCCGAACTCCTCGCCGAAGCGTTCGATGATGGGCCCGATCACGCGGGCCTCGACCTCTCGCCGTTTGAGTACGCCGATGTCGTTCAGGTTGTCGGGACGGGGTGTGCTGGCCATGGGCCGACCCTAGACCCGCTGCCGAAACGGTTCGAGATCGAGATCGCTCCGCCCAGTCGTGATGCGTTGAACCACGGCTTCCGCCAGCGCGGTCGAGTGCTTGAAGCCGTGGCCGCTGCACGGCGACATGATCGTGATGCGGTCCGAATCGGGGTGAGTGTCGATCAGGAAGTGGTCGTCCGGTGTGTTGGTGTAGAGGCAGACCTCGGCCCGGAGACAGGTCGGGCGGATGCCGTCGAAGTTCGGGGCGACGAGGCGGTCGTAGAAGTCGCGGATCTCGGTGGGGCTGACGGTGCGGTCGACGTCCGCAGGGTTCGTGGTGGTGGTGAACTGTTCGCCGAGGATCTTCACCGCCGGGATCGCCGTGTCGGGCGGCACAGGGAATGCGGCGACGTAGTGATCGATGTCGTTGCCGATCCACATAACGAACGGGAGCCGCTCGGTCGACCAGGCATCGAGGTCGTCGGCCTCGAACCAGAACACGACCTGGCGGGTGACCGTGAGTTGGGCTGCGGTGGCTGGGGGTACGAAATCGGGGAGCCAGGACCCGGCGGCGAGCACGACGTGGCGGGCGTGGATTGCGCCGGCGGTGGTGTGAAGGGTGACGGGGCTGCCGGGCGCCTCCGAGTCGACGCGCTGGAGGGCGGTGTTCGTGTGCAGGGTTGCGCCTGCTTGCGCTGCGAGGTCGAGCTGCGCGGCGACGGCGGCGTCGCACATGACGATGCCGGCGCTCGGCTCGAAGCCGACCGTTGCGTCATCGAAGACACGGACCTGCGGGTGCCGTGCTCGGAAGTCGCCTCCGGTCATGAGCTCGTAAGGGATGTCGGCCCGGGCGGCGATCGCTGCGGTCTCCTGGGTGAAGTTATGCCAGCGCTCATTGGTTGCATGGGGATCCGGGGCGTCGGTCACGATGTAGCCACCGGTCTGGTGGAAGAGCGTGCGGCCGGTGTGGTGCTCGATCTCTCGCCAGAGTTCGTGGGAGCGGGCGACGAAGGGCAGGTACTGATCGCCCTCCGCTACGGCCAGGCGGGTGATGCGGGTCTCCGCGTGGGTCGATCCGAGGGTGTGCGGCGGAGCGTGGCGATCGATACCGACGACGTCGAGTCCGGTCTTCGCGCCATGCCAGGCGACCGCCGAGCCCATCGCCCCCAGCCCGACCACCGCCAGGTCATGCAACGTCCCCTCCATCCGCTCACCCTATGGCCCACCCGCGTGATCAAACCTGGCACCGATGTCGCTTTGACTCACGCAGCGTGGTTTGAAACGACATGGGTGCCAGGTTTGATGTCGTTTGGGCGGGGTGGGAGGCTGGTCGTCCGTGGGGGCCGAGGTGAACAGCGAGCGCGCGGCGCCTACCGCCGGTGTCCGGGACCTCCCGGGCGTTCGAGTGTTGCTCGGTGCCGGACGCTTTGTCAGCCGCGTGATCGCGAGCCTCATCGGCGCGGTGTTGCTCGTCATGATCGCCGTGGAGATCTCCTTCGACGGGGGCTTCCGAGCCACCCTCCTGCCGAGCGGACCTGCCCCCGGCTCGGCGGTCGACCAGCGTCTGGTCGAGAACTTCCGGCTGAACGACTCGGTCCCCGAACGGCTGTTCAACTGGATTCGAGACGGACTCAATGGCGATCTCGGCCTGTCGGTTCGAGGGGACACGCCGGTGACCGAGCTGATGGCGCCACGGCTGCCGATCTCGCTCGAGCTCATGCTCGTCGGCGCCCTGGCCGCGGTCCTGATCGGAATTCCGCTCGGGTTGCTCGCTGCCGCATGGTCCAATCGCCGAGCCGGCACGCTCCTCGACGGCTTCCTCGGCATCTCGCAGACGGTGCCGGTGTTCATCACGCCGCTCTTCCTCATCTGGCTGTTTGCGCTCGAGCTCGAGTGGCTTCCGGCGGCTGGCTGGGTACGCCCGTCGGTCTCCCTCACAGGGAATCTGGAGTCGCTGATCCTGCCGGCGATCACCCTCGCCTTCGCCGAGATCGGGCCGATCGCGCGAGTCGTGCGGGCCGACGCGATCTCGACGCTGGGCGAGGACTACATCGCGGCGGCGCGCAGCAAGGGGCTTGGTACCCGGGAGATCATGTTCCGCCACGTGCTGCGCCCATCGTCGCTGGGCACGCTCAACGTGCTGGGTATCAACCTCGGAGCGCTGCTGTCGGGGTCAATCATCGTGGAGTTGATCTTCGGCATCCCCGGCCTGGGGCAGCTGTTGTTCCGGGCCCTGTTAGCGCGGGATCTCTACGTGTTGTTGGGGCTCACGGCGTACTTCGTGATCGTCCATGCAACCCTGAACGGGCTGGTGGATCTGGTCATGCGATGGGCGGATCCGAGGACTCGTCGAGAAGGACGGTAGGCCGCTCGAGCCAGCCGCGAATTTCTCGAGGAATTCCTTCGGGGAGGGCGGTTTTCGGGCGAGCTTGTCACACCCCTCTGTCAGAGTCAGCGGTATGGCAGCGGTCATGTCGGCGAGCAAGTGGGTCGAGGACTTCGACCGGCTCATTGCCGCGTTGGACGAGCTGCCGTTGGCCGATGTGCAGCGGCGGTGTGTGCTGGGTCGTTCGAAGTTGGATGCCGCTGAGGTTCGCCGGTTGGCCGCCGAGATCGGCGCCGACGGAGACGATTCTCGGGCCCGGCGCCAGGCGCGTGCGGGTGGCGCTCGTTCGAAGTCGGCGGCACGCAAAGCCGCGGCTCGTGCTGCGGCGGTTGCGAAGAACCAGTCGTTGGGTGACGACTTGGCATCGGGTGATCTGTCGGAGGAGAAGCTCGACACCATCGCCGACGCCACGAGCGATGATTCGTCGGCGGCGACGGATCAGGACTTCATCGACCGGATCAAGAAGTCATCTGTCGACGCGGGCAAGAAGCTGGCGAAGGAACGCAAGAACCGGCGGCGCGATGAGTCGTTCCACGAACGACAGCGGCGGATGCGAGCGGCCCGCCGCTGGGAAGAACAAGCCTCCGGACTCGCCGCCATCACGCTCCAGGGCGACGACGCCACCGTCCAAGAAATCTGGAACACCGTCCTACAACGCGAGAAACAACTCCGCGAGGCCGACGGCGGCCGCGACGTGCCTCGAGGACAGCATCCTCGGACCCGTCAACAGCGGCTGTTCGACGCCATCGCCGGCATCGTCCTCAACAAACCCGGCGCCACCGGGCTGATGGCTCGGCCGTCGACCATGCTGCTCGTTCCCGTTGACGGCTCCGACCCCCACATCGCCGGCGGCAGCCCCGTCACCGACGACTACGCCCACAAACTCCTCGAACGCGCCGAACTGTCGATCATGCTCATCGACGCCACCACCTCACGGCCCCTCTGGCTCGGCCGCACCACCCGCAACGCCACCACATCCCAATACCTCGCCTTAGTGGCGAGAGATGGCGGATGTGTCATGTGCGGAGCCAACTGGGTCACCTGCGAAGCCCACCACCGAACACCCTGGCACTCCCCCGCCCAAGGCAAAACCAACCTCGACAACCTCGCCCTGCTCTGCACCGACTGCCACCACCACCTCCACCAAACAAACCTCACCCTCGTCCAGGAACCCGGTGGCGCATGGACCACCCGCACCGCCACCAAGACCGAAACCCCCGTCCACCAACGGCGGGAACGCAAGGCACCACCAACTCGCCCCCACACGACCACACCTGCTCAACGCGGTTCGGCCACGCAGAGACGAACCCACCGCCCTGCCTCGACCGGCGAACAAACGACAGCCGCTCATGCCAACGGTGACGACGACCCCGCCTGACCCCGACCACGCTCCACAACTCGACATCAAACCTGGCACCGAGTCACAACCCGCGCCGCCCACACACCCGACATCAAACCTGGCACCGATGTCACAACCCGCGCCGCCCACACACCCGACATCAAACCTGGCACCGATGCCACAACCCGGCTACGTACCGGGCTCCGGTGCGTGCAGGCGAAACCAGGGGTGTTAACCGATCAGTTGATCGACCGGGGCGAAGTTGTCGGTGAGGATCCGTCCGTCGCCCCAAGGATCACCGTTGACAAAGCGTCCATCGGCCGAGGCGATGTCGAGCTCGGGAAGCGGGGCGTCGGAGACGACGAGCAACCGGTTGAACAGGCGGTTCGATTCCCGAACGTCGGTCGGCTCAATGACGCCAAGATGGTCGAAGTGTTCGCCCAGCGTCGCCATGAGGGCGGCCGCGAATCGACCGTCGGGACCGTCGATGATATTGACCGCATAGATTCCGCCGGGGCGAAGTAGCCGATCGATCTCGGCTGCAACCTCGGAGGTCGTCAGGTGCCACGGCACCGCCTCGCTGCCGAAGGCGTCACCGATGATCAGTTCGTAGGTATCGGTATCGAGCTCAGCGAACCCGAGACGGGCATCACCGACTCGCGCCTGCAGATCCGGGCCGAGCACCAGCCCGAGCTCCTGTTCGGCAATGCCAACCAACTCGTCATCGATCTCGAAGACCAGCTGGCTGCTTCCGGGACGAGTCGCCTCGACATATCGCGGCACGCTGAAGGCGGCGCCACCGATGTGCAGTGCGTCGATCGGCCCGTCCGGCATCGCGTCGACGACATCGGCGAACAGGCGCACATAGCGAATGTCGAGATGGGTCGGGTCATCGAGGTCGACAAAGCCGTGGCGCAACTGATCGAGCCAAAGCGAGCGCTGGTCCGGAGCGTCGGCCGTCGACTGGATTCGTACGCAGTAGTACTCGGTCTCGTGGTCACAGATTCCGCCGCCCGACAACAGCGCGATCCCCGCGACGACGGCAACGGCAGCGCCCGGCAACGTCGGCCCCGAGCGCCGCAGCCACCACATCATGGCGAGGCCGATCACGATCAGGACCGCGCCGATGGCGAACACGATCACGGTGACCGGAAGCCAAGCGACCAACACGAACCCCGTAAGAAAAGTCCCGGCCAACGCGCCGGCGGTCCCTGCGGCTGACAGCCCACCCACCACGGCGCCCGTCTCGTCGATCGAGTTGAGGGCCAACTTGGCGATCATTGGGCTCACCGCACTTACGACCGCCGCGGGGAGCAGGAATGCCGCTGCGACCAGGACCACCGTCGCCAGAGCGGACGACCCGAGGCTCGGACCCAGCGCCCGCACGATCGGGATCGAGAGCCACGACAGGACTCCGCCAGCGGCGATCGTCGGGCCGATGAGGGCGGCGGGGTCGAGCCGATCAGCCAGCCCGCCGCCGATCCAGGCGCCTGCGGCGATGCCCGCGAGCACGGTGCCGATGATTGCGGTGAACGATTCCAGCGAGATGCCGACGTACGGAGCCACGATGCGCCCGGCGACGATCTCGAGCACCAGAACCAGCCCGGAGGTGGCAAACGTCAGCGCCTGCGCAGCCCTCCGTTCCATGCGGCGACGCTACCCCGCTGAACAGGCTCTCCTCGCCCGCCGGAACCGCAACCACACCGAGACCTCGGGCACACCGAGACCTCGGGCATCGAGCTCCCGGCCGAGACGAGCTCAGGCGGCGCGGGAGGTTCGGCCGGCTCGCCACAGCCAGACCGCCAGCGAGACGACGAGCAACCCGCCGACAATCGCCAGGTGGTTTCGTCCGTCGCCGATGTCGAGCCACGGCTCCTGCGCTGCCCGGATCACGTGGGTCAGCGGAAGCCAGTTGGCGACGGCCCGCATGCCATCGGTCAGCGCCTCCGGCGGCGGGCCACCGCCCGACAGCAGGAACATCGGGAAGAACAGGCTCATGCCGATTCCCTGCGCCGCCCGTCCGGTCGGAAAGAGCATCCCCAGCGCAACACCGATCGAGATGAACGCCAACGTGCCCAGCCCAAGTCCGAGCAAGGTCGGCACCAGATCCTCCGGTGCCGGCACACCGTTCGTCAACGATGCGGTCACCAGCAACGAGGCGAAACCGATCAGCGCGAACGTCAGGCCACACAGATACTGCACCGTCGGGAACACCCACCGGGCGAAACCGGCCGTGTCGTACCGACGCAACAAGCCGCGCTCACGGGCGCCGGCGATCTGGGTGGGCAACATCATCAGCCCAATAGCGGCCAGCACCACACCGAAGTACGAGGCCACGTAGTAGTGGCTCGGATTGACGAACTCGAAGCCCGAGTCATCGGTATCGGTCCCGAACACCCCACCCAGCACCAGCACCATCAGCACAGGGAAGCCGACCACGAACAGCACGACCTGCGACTCCCGCAGGAAGAGCCGCATCTCGGTGAGATACAGCCGCACAACCTGATCGAACGACCGCTGCCGCACCACCGGCAAGGCTTCGCCGACTGCACCTCCATTGAGTGACCCATCTCCCATGACAGCTGCTACCTGTTCCTCGACCTTTGCCTTTGTCCTGCTCGTTGCCGCGTCGGCGATGCTCATGCCGCCGCCTCGGTTCGTGCGGCTGCCGCGTTGTCGACTGGGTGCAGTAGCGACAGCAGGGCATCTTCGAGACCCTGTTGCTCGACGCGGATTGCGATCGGATTGCGACCTCGCTCGACCAGCCCGTGTCCGAGTTCGGCGATCATGGTCGACCGGCCCCAGCACTCGATGTCGGCGCCACGGACCGACGCCTCGTGCACATCGGCCAACGACCGAACCCAATCGAGATCCTCAGCGGTTCCCGAGAACCGCACCCGAACGCCGCGTCCGTGCCGGTCGACCAGCTCGTCGGGGGTACCTGCGGCCACCATCCGTCCGTCGGTCATCACGACCACCCGATCGCACAACGCCTCGGCCTCGCTCATGAAATGCGTGACGAGCACGACGGTCGTCCCCTGATCCCGCACCTGCTCGATCAATCGCCACACGCTCCGGCGTGCGTCGGGGTCGAGCCCTTGGGTCAGCTCATCGAGGAAGACGACCTCCGGCCGATTCAGCAACGCCAAGGCCAAGAACAACCGCTGGCGCTGGCCGCCCGACAACCGAGCGAACGGCACCTTGGCGATGTCGCCGAGGTCCCATCGATCGAGCGCTTCGTCGGCCTGGGTCTTCGTCGTGGCAAACAACCTGAGTGCCTCGCCCACCCGAAGCCGGTCCGGGAGATTCGATTCCTGAAGTTGGCTGCCGACCCGCCCGGCGAGTGCGGACCGATCCCGAATCGGGTCGAGGCCGAGCACGCGCACTTGACCGCCATCGGGTCGCCGGAGACCCTGCGCGCACTCGACCGAGGTCGTCTTGCCAGCCCCGTTCGTGCCGAGGATGCCGAAGATCTCCCCACGCTCGACCGAGAGCGAGAGGTCATCGACCACCGTGCGATCGCCATAGCGTTTGGTGAGGCCGGCCATCTCGAGGACCGGGCCTGGTGTCATCGTCTGCATGCGTACACCGTAGGAATCGAAAGGCGTGGTGTCGTCGGACCGAGGGTGGGTTCGCCGTCTCCGACTGCGGTACGAGTCACGGGCAGCTCGGTTGGAGGTACGCCGGGTTCAACCCGGTTCGATGAGCCCGTGCTGGTAGGCGTACACGATCGCGCCGGCGCGGTCGCGCACGTCGAGCTTGGAGAAGATCGATCCGACGTGGGTTTTCACCGTGGCGACTCCGACGATGAGCTCGGCGGCGATCTCCTGGTTGGTGAGTCCTTCGGCCATGGCGAGCAGGACCTCGTTCTCTCGCTCGGTCAGCTGGGCGAGTCGGCCGGCCTCCCGGGATTGAGGCAGCACGTGCTCACGATGGTGGGCCAACACGCGCGGCGTGACGATCGGGTCGAGCCACGACCCTCCCTCGGCCACGGTTTGCGTTGCCCGGATGAGATCGGCTGCCGGCGACTCCTTGAGAATGAACCCTGCTGCCCCGGCATCGATCGCGCCCCAGAGGATGTCATCCTCGTCGAACGTCGTCAGCACCAGCACCGGCGGACCGTCGGCGGCCCGGATACGGCGAGTTGCCTCGATGCCGTCCATGCCGCGCATGCGTATGTCCATCACGACGACGTCGACCGTCTCACGCTCGAGGATCTCCAGCGCCTCCGCGCCATCGCTGGCCTCACCGGCGATCTCGACGTCGGGTTCGCTGGCCAGGATTCGCTGGAGTCCGACCCGGATCAATTCCTGATCGTCGACGAGCAGCACCCTCACCGTGCGAGCCCGACAACTTCGACCGGAAGGGTTGCTTCGACCGACCAACCGTCGCGGGTCGGTCCGGCGATCAATGAGCCTCCGACCGACTTCGCTCGCTCGCGCATCGAGACCAGGCCGAACCCGGAGCCGCGCCCGAGGTCGATCGTCTCGCCACCGCGGTTCACCACCGAGATCTCGCATTGCTCGTCGCCGACCTGCACCGATACCTGCACCTCGGCACCCAGCGTGTGCCGAGATGCGTTGGTCAGCGCCTCCTGCGCGATGCGGTAGCCGGCCATACCGACCGCCGGATCGACACGGTCGAGGGCACCGGACTCGGCGAGTCGGACCTCCAATCCCGCGGCGACGAAGTCGCTGACCAACTCCGAGATGTCGCCGAGATCGGCCGACGGTGCAGGGGCCACACCGGCTTCGCTGTCGTCGCGCAGCAGGGCGACCGTCCGCCGGACCTCGGCCAGACTTTGGCGGCCGGCTTCCTCGGCCTGCTCCAGGGCCCGCTCGGCTTCGTCGGGGTCGCTGTGGATGAGGTGCCGGGCCCCGGTCACGTGGAGCATCACCACCGAGAGCGAGTGCCCGACCAGGTCATGGACGTCGCGGGCGATCCGACGCCGTTCGTTGAGCAGCGCTTGGTCAGCGACAAGCGACTTGGTGTGTGCCAGCTCGTCGACGGTGTCGAGGTACCGCCAAATCGCCTCGCCGACTGCCCAGCCCGCAGCGAGTGCGAGCAGCCACGCCGGCCAGACAAAGTCCTCCAACGCGTCGACGATCGCCATCGTCGTGATCACGAACATGAACCCGAGGATCACGAAGCGCACCTGCGCCCGATTCGACGAGTACGTCGCCAAGAAGCAGGCGGTCACGACGGCGAAGGCCATGGCGAACTCGCTGTCTGTGTCGGCGACCGAGAGCCCAAGCGGGGTGGAGAAGCCCATGGCGGCGACGAGGCTGATCGGGAAGCGCGACGCCAGCGCCCAGAGCCAGTAGAGCATCGAGGCCGTGCCGAGCATCGACCACGCGAGCACGTCCTCTCCCGGCCCGACGAGCACCACGAGCGTGATCGCCGTCGCCAACGCGGCGAACGAACTGCGCATCGCCTGGGGGTCGCGAAGCCACGCCGGCAGTTCGATCTGCATGGGTCAACGCTAGATGGCCACGAAGTCCACCGCATCGGCCGCCGGTCGGATGCCGGGGCTCCACCCAGGGTCGGAGAAGGGCCCGAAGCTTCGGACGGAGCCGGGCGGGGTCAGACCAGGTTCGCGACCAGCCAGTGGTGGATGTCTCCCAGGCGAACCAGTCGCTCGACCGCCCAGTCAGCGAATTCGGCACTACCGATGACCGAGCGCGTGGGCGTCTTCTCGATGAAGCGCACCTGCAGACCCTTGTGGCGAAGCAGGTCGCCCCGCGGATGGTCCGGATCGAAGGGCTTGGGCACCTTCTTGAGTCCTTCGCCGACCACGTCCGCGCCGGTCTCGGCGACGACCGCATGGATCGCGTCGGCGATCGCTGCACCGGAGTCGTCGGCCGCGACGGCGTCACGCCACGCGTTCACGTCGGCGAAGTTCATGCCCGAGGCGAAGCCCACACCATCGGTCGGATGCACTCGGACCATCAACATCGCCGAGGTCTTCTTGTTCGGCCCTTCCCAGAACCGGAACATCAGATGGTCCTTGTACGGCGAAGCATCGGGATTGAACCGCAGGTCGTTGTTGATCGGCGCGATCGAGCCGTTCGTCTTCGGCTGGGCCTCGATCGCCGGGCTCATCCGATCCTGCAGGAGCTCCCCCACGGCCACGACATAGGCCTTGGCGACCGACGCGACCTCGGCGTCGTACACCTTGCGGTTCTCGTCGAACCACGCCTTGTCCTTGGTACCAAGGGTCGTCAGGAAGTCGAGACCGGTCTTGGAGAATCCGGCGAAGTCGCTCATCGGGGCTCCTGCTCGTGCACGGCCCAACAGCGGTCGTGCCGTTGGGCGGTCGGTTTGGATCGCGCCAAGATGGTGGCACGGAGTACCCGTCGCTGTCGACGGAGGTCTCTGGTTCACCAAGTAGGACAGCACCGAGCGAGACGGGAGGGTCGGATGAAGGTCTCACCGACGGGCGGCCCGCTGGGCGCCTACATCACTGATATCGACCTGGCGACGGTCGGGCCGGACCAGGCCGCCGCGATCCGCGCCGCGTGGCTGGAACACCTCGTACTCGTCTTCCCCGACCAACCACTGTCGTCGCTGGACTACCTCGCGTTCGCCGAGATGCTCGGCACACCGGCCGAGTATCCGTTCGTCGAGGGGCTCGACGGCAACCCGTTCATCATCGAGGTCCTGAAGCTGCCCCACGAGACGGTCAACTTCGGCGGCATCTGGCATGCCGACACCGTCTACCTGGATCGTCCGCCGATGGCGTCGATGCTGCTGGCCCGCGAGATTCCGCCGATCGGCGGAGACACCGAGTTCGCCAACCAGTACCTGGCGTGGGACACGCTCGACGCCGAGCTCCGCCAGCTGCTCGACGGGCGGGTGGCGATGAACTCCTCGGCGGCGGCCATGTCGATCCGCAACACCGCCGACCGCATGACCGACGAACAGGCCGCCCAGGTCTTCGAATCGCGCCACCCGGCGGTGCGGACGCATCCGGAGACGGGACGCAAGTCGCTCTACGTCAACGTCGCCCACACCTACGGGCTCGTCGATGTCGACCCCGACGTCTCCGTCCCGGCACTCGAGCGGGTATTCAAACACCAAACCCGGCCACAGTTCATCTGGCGCCTGTCATGGCAGCCGAACATGATCGCGTTGTGGGACAACCGCTGTTGTCTCCACCATCCGATCAACGACTACGACGGCCATACCCGTCGAATGCACCGCATCACGCTCGAGGGAGACGTGCCCGCCTGAGGGTCCGAGCTGCTCGACTGGGACCGCCGACTCACTTCCCCAAATCGGGAGACTCATCTCTCAAAGTGTCGTCCGCGCTGCCGATCGGTCTGCGTGCGGCGGATCCGACTCACGCTCATCCTGGTCATGGCACTCGTCTTGGCCCTCGTCGCATCTTCGTGCTCGGCTGCGGCTCCTTCCGGGGTCTTCGAAGACGCGCTCGCCACCGCGCGGGCCGACCGCGCCCAGAGCGGCGGCGACACCAGCGCATCGACCGGGTCGAGCGTCGACCCGGCGCCATGGCCGTCAGCTTCGCCCACTCCCACCATCGCGGAGGATGCCGAGGACCCTGAGGACGCATCCGCGGACTCCAGCACTGGGTCCGCGTCCGGCACCGCCACGAGCCCAGCCACTGAGCCCGCTTCGGACCAGCCGACCACAGACCCGCCGGCCACAGACACACCGAAGAACGAGGGTGCGCCGTTTGATCAGTTCCTGCTCGACACGTTCCCGAACGCCGAGCAGTACGAGTACGGCGAACTCCGCGTGGTGGTGAATGGCTTCTGCGCCGGCTTCATCGATGCTGACTCGATCGGCCTGCTTCGTATCGACAATGCGTACAACAGCACGATCCTTGGCATCTCCGACGACACCTGCCGGGAGATCGAGGTGTCGACGTTCATGCCGGACCAGACCGAGCCCACCGGCGCCACGACGTGGGACGACGCCGTCGCACTCCGCCGTGCGCGCACGGTGTGGTGGGGGTCCGCCGACGACTTCGATCACGAAGCGCGCCGTGTGTGCACCGACCTGCCCGGTTCGCTCGACTTCGACCCGTACTTCGTGATGGGCGCGAGCATGCAGATCGAGCTGCAGGGCATGGTCGACTCGGGTGAGTGCCGCTTGCTCCACGAACACGCCGAAGCCGAGTTGATTTCGGCTCAGGAGAACCCGACCGGCCTCGACGCGGTCGACCAGCAGTTCTGGGTCTACTACCTGCGACCTGTCGACGGCACCGACGAGCGATTCCCGCCCGAACCTGCACCGCATCTACGTACCGACGCTCCACAGCGAGCAGCTGACCGATGTTCTCGGCGATGGCCATCTCGACATGCAGTCGTTCCGCCGCTCGCCCGACGGTGTCCGGTGGGCCTACCTCGTCGAGGAGACCGAAGATGCGTACGGCCTGTACGTCGCCGACCTCGACCTGAACGAGCCGCGCCGAGTCGCCGACCTCGACTCCGGCTGGATGCACTGGTCGAGCGACGGGACCGAGGTCATCTACAAGAGCTATTTCGGGTCCGGCAGCGAGGTCATCGAAGCGGTCTCGATCAGCGACGGCGCGAGGCGGACCGTGGCCGAGGCAAACGAGATCGGTTCGGTCGTCGGATCCCATGGCGGCCACGTGTACTTCACCCGCAGCATCGGCCAGGGAGGCGCCACGCGCTACTTCCTCGTGCAGGCCGACATGGCCACCGGCGAGATCGTGCGCGACTTCGAGACCGGCTACGTGAACCACTGGATCGTCGGCGATCGGATGATGATCAGCCGCGAGGGTGCCACCGACCCCGAGACACTCGGCTACTACGACCTGGCGGCCGAGGACTTCACGTTCACCGAGATCCCCAATCCACACGGCTACGAGATCGCACCGGCGATATCGCCCGATGGCACCCTGCTCAAGTACGGCGTGGGTGGCCAGTTCTCGGCCCGTGAGATCCACGCGATCGACGCGGCGACCGGCAGCACGCGGATCGAGCTTGTGGCCGGTGACGGCAGCGACCTCGGAACGTCGATATGGACCCCGGCGTCGGATGGCCTCGTCCTGCAGCCGGCTGCTGTCGGCGAACCGTCGGAGGACCTGCACATCCACTGGCTCAACGGCACCGTGCTGAGCCTCGGCGAGCCGGGGCGCCCGCTCCTCGCCGTGCGCCCGGTCGCGGAGGCACCGAGTCCGAGTGCGACCCCGCAGCCGACCCCGAAGCCCGAGCCCACGCCGGAGCCGGGTCCGACGAACGCCCCTTCGGCGTCTCCATCGCTCGACTTCGGCATCTACTTCGCTCCCGATGACTGGCGGGACGATCCGTTCCGCCATCTCGACGGCCACGACATCGCGACCCGCGCAACTCGACAGCTGACGACGGATGAAGATCCACTGCGTCTGGCGTCTTTCTGGCTGTACCCATCGCTCGGTGGCGACCAGATTGCGCTCCGCGTCGAGGACGTGGATGGGAGTCGCAGGCTCGTGATCGCCGACACCTCGCTGCGAGACCAGCGCACCATTGCCGCGGGCCCGGATATCGGAGGAAATCTGAGCTGGACCCGCGACGGCACGAGGATCGTCTTCGACGATCGACGCGGAACCGACTACTCGGCCGGCATCAGCATGATCGACGTCACCACCGGTGAGACCGAGGAGCTGGTCAAGCCCTTCGACGGCGAGAACCCGCATGTGGTGGGTGTGCTGGAGGACTCGTTCATCTATCGGTACGGCTATCCCGAGACGGTCATGATCGAGCAACCCTTCGACGGTGGCGAGCCCCGGGTGTTCAGCATCCCGTTCAACACGATTCCGACGATGCGCCCCGGCAGCTCGCAGGTCTTCTTCTACGAGAACCCGAGGGCGGAGGACGCGGAAGACCCACATGTTCTGTACGTGGTCGACTTTGCGGAGAAGGAACTCGAGGCGCAGCTCATCCCATCCGAATCCGGCTACGAGCGGCTGGTCAGGCAGTCACCCGACGGCCGCTATCTAGCCGTCGGCTTCGGCTCACACCGACACATCTCGGATCATCTACGGATCATCGATCTCGAGGACCCGGCTTTCGGCCACGTGGACCTCGTGGCTGCGTCGTGGGGCCAAACAACCAACTGGCGGTGGGCACCCGATTCGAAGTCGATCGTCTTCGCCCAGACCGGTTCGGCATACTCCTACACGCCATTTATCGGGATGCTCGATGGAACGGTTTATGAACTCGGGTTCAAGGGCAAACCGATCGCGACCGGCACCAACCTCTGGTAGTCCAAGGCGGCCGTCAGATGTTCAGCTGTTCGTGAAGTTGCCGTCGCGGCGTTCGGCGACGGCCGCGGTGCCCTCGCGGAAGTCGTTCGACTCGCGCAGCCGGGTCTGCTCGACGAGCTCGTGGTCGGTGGCCCGGCGGATCTCGTCGGCGAGGCCCCAGCGCAACGTCTTGCGAATCGAACGCACGGCCATCGGTGCCGACTTCGCGATCTCGACGGCGAGCTCATGGGCAACGTCGCGAACGGTGTCCATCGTCGCCAGCCGGTGAGCGAGACCGATCTCGACGGCCTCTTCACCCTTGACCCGGCGTCCGGTGTAGAGCATCTCGGCGGCAGCCTGATGACCGACCAGCCGGGGAAGCGTCACGCTGAGGCCGAAGCCCTGGTGGAATCCGAGGCGGGCGAAGTTCGCGGCGAACCGAGCCTCAGGCGTGGCGATACGGAAGTCCGGCATCAGCGCGAGCCCGAGCCCGCCACCGATCGCAGCACCCTGGACCGCCGCAACGACGGGGAGCTCGGTCGCGAACAGGCGGGTCGCCTCGAGATACAGACCGCCGTGCGGCTCGTTGCCCCGGTTCGGGTCGGAGAAGTCGGCACCGGCGCAGAAGTGCTTGCCCTCGCTGCACAACACGATGGCGCGGGCGTCGTCGCCCTGCTGCAGTTCCTCGAACGCACCCGCGATCTCCTGGATCAGCCCGTAGGAGAAGAAGTTGTTCGGACCGCGTTGGATCTCGACGACCGCAACCTTGTCCGCACCGACCTCGATCGCAACATCACCCATTACCGAACCTCCATTCGCTTTTTCTTGTCTCCGAAACTACCGTCAGAAGCCATGTCGAATCCAACGCAGCAGTCGGTCCGCGACGATGTGATCGCGTGGCTCGACGAGCACTGGGACCCGGAACGGTCGCTCGTCGAATGGCGAGAGATGATCTGCGACGGCGGCTGGGCGAAGCCGAGCTGGTCCTCCCAGTGGTTCGGGCGAGACCTCCCGGCCTGGGCGGACACCGTGGTACGTGATGCGTTCCGCGACCACGGGGCGGTGTACACGCCTCCCGGAAGCGGCGTGACGCTGGCGAGCCCGACGATCTACAACGACGGCAACGACGAGGTCAAGACACAGTTCCTCCGGCGTTCGCTCACCGGCGAGATCCACTGGACGCAGCTGTTCAGCGAGCCGGGCAACGGGTCCGACCTGGCCGGATTGACGACGACGGCGACCCGCGACGGCGACGAGTGGATCATCAACGGCCAGAAGGTCTGGAGCACGAGTGCGCACCACGCCGACATGGCGTTCATCGTGGCCCGCACCGACTGGGACGCCCCCAAGCATCGGGGCATCACCTACTTCCTGATGGACATGCACCAGCCGGGCATCGAGGTGCGCGGGATCAAGCAGATGAACCACCACTCCTCGTTCAACGAGATCTTCATCGCCGACGCCCGCATCCCTGACTCGTGGCGCGTCGGCGACGTCGGCGACGGCTGGCGGGTGGCACGGACCACGCTGTCCTACGAACGCTCGCTGGGCGGTGTGCGACCCTCGCTCGCGCCGGACAAGACGGGGCGATGCTGGGATGAGCGCAATGAGGAGGCCGCCGACTTCCTCAAGACGTACTCGTGGTATCCGCAGCGGGCCGGACGTCCGGATCTCACGATCTCGCGGGCCCAGGAGACCGGCCTGTCATCTGACCCGATCATCCGCCAGGACCTGGCGGATCTGTATGCGTTCCGCAAGGCGGCGGAGTGGACGGCGGCGCGCGCTCGTGCGGCGCGCGAGCTCGGCCGCAAGCCGGGCCCCGAGGGTTCGATCGGCAAGTTGGCAGCCAGCGAGATCGCCCGGCGCTCGGCTCGGATCCACACCAAGCTCGCCCGCAGCCAGGGCATGATCGCTGGCGCCGATCCGTTCGGCGACGAGATCATCGCCGAGGTGTTGATCTCCACGCCGGCGGTGTCGATCGCCGGCGGTACCGACGAAATTCAGCACAACATCCTGGGCGAGTCGATGCTCGGCCTCCCTCGCGAACCCGGCCCCGCCCGCGACACGCCCTTCCGCGACATCCCCCGCAACTGACCCACCCACCCTGGGGTCAGACCCCTTCAAAGGTGAAGCAGTCGAAACGCTGGATCTTTCAACCAGCACCTAACACCGCAGCATTTGCGGCGCTTGCGGCGCGCCGGGGCCCGACAACCACGCCATCTGCGTGGGGTCAGACCCCTTCAAAGATGCGGTGGGTGCTCAGTCTTCGCTGGGCTCGAGCGGGTGCACGCCGAGCTCGGCGAGCTTGTGCCGCGATCGCTCGACGATCAGCGGATAGGTCTCGAAGTAGTACGGCAGCGCTGCGCACGCCTGGTTGATCGCCGCGCCCTTGGCCCGGGCGATCGTGGCGGCATCGACGTCGAGTGCGTCGAGGAACGCGGTCCGTGACTCGGACGTGAACAGGGGCGACCAGACGACCTGCACGTCGACCGCCGGATCCCCAGCGCAGGCCGAGCCCCAGTCCACGAGGCCACCCAATCGACCATCGAGTAACAGGCAGTTTCCTTCGAGGTCGCCGTGCACCCATCGGCCCGAGCCGGCGAACGGCTCGGCGGCGAGGGCGTCTTCCCAGATGCGGGTGGCGGCCGAGCCGTCGATCAAGTGCGACGCGGCCTCGATGGCTCGTCGGGTGGGTTCGTCGTAGACCGCGAGTGGGCGCGCCCGATTGTGTGCAGGTGGCGCGCCCGTCGGGTCCATCTCCGCCAGACGACGGATGACCTCGGCGAGTTCGACCGCGAACGCGACCGGGTCCGCCATCCGCTCGAGCACCGCCAGCTCACCCGGCACCCAGCGATGCACCGCCCAGTCGAACGGGTACCCCGCTCCAGGACGACCGACGGCGACCGGCTCGGGAACGGGAACCCCGACGACCGGCGCGAGCTCGGGTAGCCAGCGCCACTCCAACTCGACCTGCTTGACGGCGTGGCCGATGCGAGGCAACCGCACGACGAACTGGTCACCGAGCCGATAGATCGCGTTGTCGGTCCCCCACGGCTCGACCTTGTTGATCGGAAGCACCGCAAGATCGGGCATCTGGACCCGCAGGAGCTCGACGACGAGACCCTCGTCGATCGAGACCTCGTCGGCATGCATGCGCGGCACGCTCAGATGGTGCCAGCTCGACCCTGGCGAACGGCTCGAATTTGCCGGGCGCCCGAGTTGAGCCCCCAGCGCCGGGCCTCAGCGCAGGCTGATGCCGGCGGTCTTCGTCTCGAGGTACTCGTCGAGTCCTTCGTGACCGCCTTCGCGGCCGAGGCCTGAGTCGTTCATCCCGCCGAACGGCACCGAGGCGGAGGTCGGATTGACGTCGTTGATGCCGATGATCCCGAACCGCAACGCCTCGAACGCACTGATCGCCGTCTTGAGGTTCTGCGTATACACGTAGGCGGCGAGCCCGTAGTGCGTGTCGTTCGCCAACTCGATGACCTCGTCGACATCGTCGTAGACCACGACCGGCGCCACCGGACCGAACGTCTCCTCGCGATACACGGTCATGTCGGGCGTGACCTCGGTCAGCAGCGTCGGCGCGTAGAAGTGGCCCTTGTCGAGCCCGTCGTCAGTCATGCGATAGCCGCCGACCGGAATGCCGGCACCCTTCTCCCGGGCATCCTCGACCTGGGCGGCAACCTTGTCGACCGCGGCATCGTTGACCAGCGGCCCGACGCCGACACCGTCTTCCATGCCATTGCCAGCGACGAGCTTCGAGACGCGCGATGTCAGCGTCCCAACGAACGCATCCGCCGCGTCGCGATGCACGTACAGACGATTCGGGCTGATGCACGCCTGACCGGCGTTGAGGAACTTGAGTGCCGCCGCTCCCTTCGCAGCGGTATCCGGATCAGCGTCGGGATAGACGATGAACGGCGCGTGGCCGCCCAACTCGACCGACACCCGCTGCAGCGACTGCGCCGCCTTGCCGGCGAGCAGTCGCCCGACCGCAGTCGACCCCGTGAAGGTCAGCTTCTTGACCCGTGAATCGCTCGTGAACACATCGCCGATCGGCACCGGGTCCTGCGCCGTCACCATGTTCATGACGCCCGCGGGAACCCCTGCCTCGTGAAGGATGTCGAAGATCGCCTTCGCGCAGAGCGGCGTGGCCTCGGCCGGCTTGAGCACCATCGTGCAGCCGGCGGCGAGTGCCGGGCCCATCTTGCGGGTCAGCATCGACATCGGGTAGTTCCATGGCGTGATGGCGGCGACGACACCGACCGGCTGGCGGACCGAAAGGAACCGCTGGTCCGGTCTCGACGATGGCAGCCACTCGCCGGTGATCCGGCGTGCTTCCTCGGCGAACCACCGGAGGAAGTCGGCGCCGTAGCCGACCTCGAACCGACTGGCTCGCAATGGCTTGCCCTGCTCGGTCGTCATCAGCTCGGCGAGTTCGCCGGCTCGGTCGTTCATCAACTGCCACGCCCGCAGCAGAATGTCGGCCCGTTCATACGCCGTGGTCGTCGACCACGCGCCGAACGCATCGTGCGCCGCGGTGATCGCCGCCTGCGCGTCGTCGGCACCGCCGTCGGGCATCTCGCCGATCTTCTCGCCGGTCGCCGGGTTCGTGACCGCGAAGGTCGCTCCGCCGATGGCGTCGACCCACTCTCCGTTGATGAACATGGAGGCGAAACTACCGGCCACCACCCGCGGTTGGACAAGCCGCCGCCGCTCCCCCGCTCACGCGAGCCCTGATGCGCTTTGGTGCCTGGCACCAAAACGCATCAGGCATGGAGCAAGTCGGAAGATGGCGTCGCTTCAGGAGTCAAGCGGCTCCGCGCCGAACCCGAGCAGTGTGAGGGCCTCGTTGGTGCGACGAGCGGACGCATCGAGCTCTGCCGGCAACGGAGTGCCGTCCTCGAGGGTGTCCTCAACGTCGGCGATGTCCACGATCGTGTAGGTCGAGCGGTCGACCCACGTGGGAAACCAGGCCACCTTCGTGGGCCGAAACCCTCGCTCGGTATTGCCGTGGATGGTGATCTCGATCATCACACCGTCCTGGGTTCCCGTGCGATTGGCATTGTCGAACTGGTTCGAGAGGGAATTGCCCAACCCGTAGACGACCACTCGTTCGTTGACCAGGTCGATCGGCTGGACGACATGGGCGTGATTCCCGATGATGAGGTCGACGGCGCCGCCATCGTCTCCCGGCTCGGTGAGCGCTGGTGCGAGTTCGAGCTGTTGTGCCGACGGCGTGCGCTGGTACTCGTTGCCCCACTGAATGCTCAGCACGACGAAGTCGGCACCAGCCGTGCGCGCCCGAGCGGCGTCAGCGCGGATGCCCTCGACGTCGTTGACGTTGACCATCCAGGGCTTGTCCGGTGGCAGCCGAAGTCCGTTCAGCCCGTACGTCCACGACAGGTGCGCGATCCGGACGCCATCGAGGTCGTAGATCTGTGGGGTGAGGGATTCCTCCTCGGTGCGGTGCATACCGGCATGTCCGAGCCCGGCCCGATCCATCTCGTCGAGCGTGGCGACCAGACCGTCGGTCCCGCGATCGATCGAATGGTTCGACGCAGTTGCACATCCGTCGTAGCCGGCGTCGACCAGCGCGGCGGCCAATTCGGTCGGCGCGTTGAACAAGGGGTAGCCGGCCAGGCCGGTGTTGTCGGGCGAGATCGGCGTTTCGAGCACGCAGATCGCCAGATCGGCCGCGCTCACCCGGCCGCGCACGCTGTCGAACATCGGTCGATAGTCGTACTGCCACTCGCCGCCCTCGCCGTCCCCGAAGCGACGCGCAGCATCGATCACCGGGACATGGCTCAAGACGTCGCCGGTGAAGAGCATCGTGCGACTGACGATCGGCAGCGGGGTTGGCGTGGAAGTCGGTGTCGGTGGCGGCGTGGGAGTCGGTGCAGGTGTCGAGGTAGCGGTCGGCACCGGCGTGGGTGTCAGCAGGAACGGTTCGGGGTCACCGTCGGGCTCGTTCGGGGTTGGGGTCTCAACAACAGAGTCTGCGCCCTGGGTCGGTTCGGGGATGCCGCTTGCGAGCACACCACGGGGCGAACCGGGCTCAGGGCCGGAGCCGGCACAGCCGAGCATGATGGCGACTGCCACGCCCACGAGCACCGCCGACAGGAGTGCGCGACGTGCGGGCAGGCTGCACCTGCCACCGTCCGCACGCATGGCTCCACCGTAGATCGCCGGCGGCGGTCGCCTGGGTCAGTCGTCTCAACGAGCGCGGCACCGGTCCGGCCACACGCAGAATCGCAGCGTGGGCCGAATGACGCCGAGTTGTCACCCGACCGCGGTCGCTGTCCTACGATTGAGCCACTGAGCGCAGCATCGAGCTGTGAGCGGCGGAGGAGACATCATGACGACCCAATGGCGACGACAACTCGTTCGATTGACGGTCCTGGTGGTTACGGCACTCGCCATGACGGTGACCGTGATCATCCCGTCGAGCCCCGAGGCCGAGGCGGCCGGCGGACCGTGTCCGCAATGGTCCGTCAGTGCCGTTCTGGCCGATTCCAAGGGCGACTGGGACGGCGACCGGGTCACCAACGGCCACGAGCTCTTCCACACTGCCACGAGCCCGTGCGATTTCGACGCGTTCTTCTGCCAGACGGGCTCGCCGTACTGCACCGTTCCGCTACCGACGGTCGTCTACCACCCGCACTACGTCTACTACCCCTACACGGTGTGTGCCGGCGGCGTGTTCACGCTGGCCGATATCGGCGCCGACCCGCACGGCGACTGGGATCGCGACGGTGTGTCCAACCTCCGCGAGGTGCAGGCGGGCACCCATCCCTGTGTCTTCAACCGACACTACGTCGTCCACTACGTATACGTGCCGCGCGTGACCTATCACGCCCCGACCCCGGCACCGGCGGCTCGGCTGCCCCACGTGGGCGGGCCGACGTACCACGCACCAGCGCCGGCACCGGTGATCAATCCGTGCCCGACTGGCTACCCCCACTACCACGAGGGCAACGGGCAGTGCTACGCCAATCCGGTGAACACGCCGGCCGGCTGGTAGCGCCGCCAAGCGACCCGTTTGCCTCAGTGCATCGGAGCCGATGCCCCAGCACTGATCAGCGACCGTAGGTTGCCAAGCGAATCCCCACTCCCGAGACGATCGACCGCGGACTCGATTCTCGCGGCGAGGGTCGCCCCGAGCACGGGATCTGCGAACCGGTGGAACTTGGCGCGGATCTCCGCATCGTCGAGGTGGTCCTCCGGATCGCCCCGAGGCTCGTGGTCTTCGGACTCGTAGCGCCGTCCATCGACGAGCTCCACGACGACCCGCGCGAACCGGTTGCCGGGGAAGGCGGCATTGTGGGCCGGATCTTCGTCGATCGTGACCGCTGCCGCCAGGCGGCGGAGCTCCGGATCGGCGAGCGACTCGGCGGTTACCTCGGTCGCGCCCAAACGCCCGCGTGCGACCGCCGCGGCGACCGGAAAGGGCAGGCTGTACTGGGCGTGCTCGGTCGTTGCGGGCAGGGCGGTCGCGAGCCGGGCTGCCTCGTGGAAGGTCGTCACCTGGATCGATGCGACCTGTTCGGACTCGAACGTCGCTCCCTGGCACACGCTCAGAGCTGCCTCGACTGCTGGTTGCGCCCAGCGGCAAACCGGATACGGCTTGAAGTACTGGTCGAAGATCACCCACCGCTCGCCGAGGTCAGACCACACGTGCTCGACGGCCGGATCGCACACGGTGATCGCGGGCGCTCCGGTGAAGCCATCGGCGGCGAGGTATGCGGCCGATACGCCAGCCATCGCACCCCACCCCGAGCCGTCCTTGAGCATCGTCGGGTGATCGATCACCCGCATCATCTGGCTACGCGGCCCGTGATACTCGCCGATCCCCATCGCTTCCCAGGTCTTCGCGGGGCTCAGGTCCAACACACGGGCACCGAGCGCGGCGACACCCACCGACCCCCAGGCACCCGACGTGTGATAGTCGGGCGCCGTCGCGTGCAGCGCGATTCCCGCCCGCGTCGCAAACTCGTAGCCGACGATGAGTGCGGTGAGGAACTCGCCCGCATCGTCGCGGCCCTCGGCCTCAGTCAGCGCGAGGAGTGCCGGCAGCTGGTGGCAGCCGGTGTGACCCTTGGTGATCTTGTGGCCGTCGTGCGCGTCGATCGAGTCGATCGTCATGCCGCCGGCCAGTGCCGCGCCGGCCGGACTGACAGCGCGTCCGTCGAAGATCATCGATGCCGACGGGCCTTCGCCTGCGCCGAAGTGCCGTGCTGCATGGTCGTGGATGATGGCCGACAGCTCGGTGCTCCGTCCCGCCGCAGCGACGCCCAGCAGATCGAGGACACATCGACGCGCCCACCCCACGACGTCCTCGGGGAGGTCGTCAAGCTGCGTGTCGTGGACGAAGTCGATGATCTCCGTGGGAAATCGCGACGGGGTCACCATGGATCCAGTCACCATGGGTCAAACGTAGAACGCCGAGCCACCCGGAACGGGCGCTCATGACACAACGACACATGGCCGGAAACACTGACAACCGAATTCACCCTCGACCCGCCACGACTCCCTCGTACGCTCCGAGCGGGAGGCCGGTGATTCGAGACCGGACACGCGATGGTCGAACCGGGTTCGGGCGAGGCGGTGGGCGGCGACACACCGAGGGGCGTCGACACCGCGGACGCGGCTCCTGAGCGCGACATCCCGACCTTCTCCGTGCTGGTCGGCTCGCTCATCATCCTGACCACCGGCGTCGTCTTCAGCTTCGGTGGGCTCGCGTTTCGGATCACCGATGACGTGAATGCATGGCAATACGCCATCCTGCGAGGCATCGGTGCCCTCGGCGTGACGGCCATCATTCTCGGCGTTCGCTATCGCGGGCGCTTCTCGGAACTCATCGGACCGATCGACCGCAGCCATCTCGGCGCCGGACTGCTGATGGCGCTGATGAACGCAGCCTTTCTGATCTCGCTCGAACGAGCCTCGGTTGCGTTCATCCTGGCGCTCCAGACCTTGGCGCCTCTGGCCGCGGCCTACTTCAGCTGGATCCTGCTGCGTGAGCGCGTGTCGCGGGCGGTGATCGCCGCGACCATGGTGAGCCTCGTCGGGGTGCTGATCATGTTCAGCGCGACGTTGACCGACCGGGTCGACCCGCTGGGCCTGATCGCCGTCGGCATCCCGGTGGCGTTCGGCCTCTACGCCACGCTCATCCGCGCTGCGAAGACCATCGACCCGCAGGTCCCGATCGTGGTCGCCGGCGCGGTGCTGACCGTCATCGGCGTGATCGGAGCGCTGAGCACCGGGGGCCTCGGCATCTCGCTCCACGACGCGCTGATCGGTCTCTTCGCCGGAAGTGCGTTGCTGGCTATTCCGGTCGCGTTCCTGAACCACGCCACCCGAGTCGTGCCGGCATCGGAGGTTGCGTTGCTGCTGATGAGCGAGGTCATCCTCGCCCCGGTCTGGGTGTGGCTCTTCGTCGACGAGACGCCGGAGACGACGACCCTGCTCGGCGGCTCGATCGTGTTCGCCGCCGTTGCCGGCCTGCTCATCTGGCGTCGGCAGCGATCGATCGTCACCTTCGCCCGCCGATGACACCAACAGCTTTGGTCGCGCGGTCCACCCGCGCAGCGCCGCGATGACACTGCTCGAACACGGGCTGTTGCTGTGTGCCGGTCTCGTCGCCGGCGTGATCAACTCGGTCTCGAGCGGCGGCAGTTTCTTCACGTATCCCGCGCTGCTGGCGACCGGCCTGTCGCCGATCCAAGCTGCCACCACCACCCTGTCTGCCCTCACGCCCGGCAACCTGGCGGCAGTACCCGAGTACTGGCCTGAGGTTCGGGCGAACCGCGAGCGTTATCCGCTCTTGATCACGGTCGTCATGGCGGGCGGATTGCTCGGCATCGTGCTGCTGTACACGACCGGCGCCGACGTCTTCGAGGACCTCGCGCCATGGCTGGTGCTCACCGCGACGGTGTTCTTCGCCGCGAGTCCAGCGGTGCGGCGTTGGGCGGAGGAGAGCGCGCCATCGCTGACCGACGGCCGGTTGGGGCTCGGGTTGGTGTTCGTCCTGGCGGTGTATCTGACGTACTTCGGCTCCGGGGTCGGCAACCTGTTCCTGGCCATGCTGACGATCCGAGGATTCGGTGACTTCCTCAGCGCGAATGCGGCGAAGAACATCATCATGACCCTCGGCACGGTCATGGCGACGGTCGCCTACTCCATCAGCGGCTGGATCCAATGGGAGCCGCTCATCCCGGTTGCGGTAGGAAGCGCCATCGGCGCGGCGGCCGGAAGCAAGGTCGCCCGCCGCATCCCACTCGTCTGGCTCCGCGCCTTCGTCATCGCCTTCGGCCTGTTCATCGCCGCCTGGCTCCTCCTCCGCTAGCGACATCAAACCTGGCACCGATGTCACTTTGGGCCCGGCACCCCGACATCACGACATCAAACCTGGCACCGATGTCACTTTGGGCCCGGCACCCCGACATCACGACATCAAAATTGGCACCGATGTCACTTTGCGCCGCAGGAAGCGGACAGCCAGCGAGGCGATTCGCCCCGCTGGCTGCGTTGGTCTCTCGCGACGGTCGTGAAGCGGTGGCGTCAGCGCCGCAAGATGACCCGCCTACTTCGTGTGAGCGTCGAACCACTCAACCATCGCCTCAGGATGCTCGGAGTGGTGGGTGTAGCCCTTGAAGCGCCACGGCGTGCCCTCGACGTATTCGATCTTCTTGTCCTCGACGGGCACCGAGTCGAACATCTCCTGCACGTCGGTCCAGCGCGAATTCATGTCGTCGCGAACCTGGAGGAAGTACACGGGTGTGTTGATGTTGGCGGCCTTCGGGATGATGTCGTGGTCATCGACGGTCATCCCAGAGATGCCGGTGTAGATCTCCTCGAATGCCGCCATGCCCTCGTCGGCGTCGATCTGCATCGCCTCGAGGTTCCGCTCGATGTTGGTGCGGCCGCGAAGCGGGGCCACGACGATCATCGACTTCACGTCGGCGAATGCTTCGGGGTGCTTGTCGATGGCGTTGAGCGTCGAGTTGGCACCCATGCACATGCTGTAGAGCGACACGTCGTTATCGGCGGTCTCGGGGCGGCTTCGGGCGTACTCGAACGCAGCGAGCACCTCTTGCCACTCGTAGTAGCCGACACCCGACAGGCCGTTCTCGGCCTCGCCGCTGTCACCGTGATTGCGCAGGCTGTAGGTGAGGACGTTGTATCCCGCGTCGTGCAGCGCCTTGTACCGGGGCAGGAAGTTGACCTCGAAACCACCGGCGAACTCGAGGCCTTCGAGGTGGCCGGCGAAGCCGTAGACGTTGCCGGGCGAGAAGTGGTTGCTGATGATCAGCTTGTCGGAACCTTCGACCGGCATGAACCAGCCCTTGACGGTCACTCCGTCGGCGGTCTGGAACTCGACGTCCTCGTAGTCGATCCCGAGCTCGTCCGGTGTGCGAAGGACGGGAGTACGAACGCCCATCGCCAGGCCTCCTGCCAGAGTGGTGAGCATCTCGGTTTGTTCTTCGGTGATCATCGTCGTGTCCTTTCGCAAGACCAGCGGATCGTTCCGCTGATCTCAACCTACGCCGACGGCATCATTCTCATTTGTCCGATTGCGCCAACCCTTTGGCAGATAGCGCCAGTCGGGATTTGCCCACAGCGTGAGTCTGCTCACGCCCCCACGAGGTCGGCACGCACGTTGGCCGGCGTCTCGCCGGTCCACTTGTGAAAGGCGCGATAGAACGAACTCGGCTCTTCGTAGCCCAGGAGAAACGCGATTTCCGATGTCGAGACGGCGTGGTTCCGGAGGTAATGGCGGGCGAGATTCTCCCGCGTGGCGTCGAGTTCGGCCTGGAAGGTCGAACCTGCGGCCTTGAGTCGACGGTGCAGCGTTCGATTGCTCATCGCCAGTTCGCCGGCGACGTCATCGGCCTTGGCCTTGCCGGTCGGGAGGAGTTCGAGCAGGGCGCCGCGGACCTGCTCGGTGATCGGGGCGCTGATCTCGAGTTCGCTCAACCGGCGTCGCAGCTCGGGGTCGAACGTCTGCCATAGGACGTCGTTGGCGGTCAGAAACGGGCGCGCCGCATCGGCGGCAGCGAAGGTCACCGCCTTGGCCTCGGACTCGGTGATCTCGACACCCAGATACTCGGTGTAGCGGGCGTCGTTCGCGGGAAGGAAGGGTGAGGTGATGCGCAGCGGCTCGATCCGTTCGCGGGTCCCGGTTCGAGCCAACGCCACCCAGAAGAGCAACTCGGCCAAGACGAGCGTTCGGGGCGCTGACCCGGTTTCGCCCCACTCGTAGACGATCGAAGTCGTGCGGGCCTCGTGCCGGATCGAGAAGTGCACCGCGCCCAGCAGTCGCTTGTAGCTGATCAGGCGGTCGGCGGCGACGCTGAGGTTTGTGCTGAGCAATGCCGCGAAGACCGGTGGGGCAAAGACTTCGGGCGAGAAGGCTTCGGCGAACGCGAGGGCGAGATCCGGATCGTCGCTTTCGTCTTCCATCGCCTGCCAGACAGCGAAGAACTCGTCTGGGCGAAGCCACACTTGCTTCGTTCCCGAGAACATGTCGGCGGGCAGACCGGCGCGCCGCAGGACGCGGGCGGGGTTCATGCCCATGTCGACGAGCAGCGCCCGTGTCGTGGGATCGAGCGCGTAGCGATCGCCGGTGCCGGGAATCTGCGCGTCGGCCATGGTGCAACCCTACCGATCGCACGTGGGCCGAGGTCTGGCCGATTGCGCCACACCGTTCGCAGATGACGCCACAAGCGACATCGGTGCCAGGTTTGAGGTCGCTTCCGTCGCGCAAAGCGACATCGGTGCCAGGTTTGATGTCGCCACCGTCGCGCAAAGCGACATCGGTGCCAGGTTTGAGGTCGCTTCCGTCGCGCAAAGCGACATCGGTGCCAGGTTTGATCACGCTTCCGTCGCGCAAAGCGACATCGGTGCCAGGTTTGATGTCGGGTGATCGCGGCTGGGGTCAGCGGCGGGGCGTGAGGTGCTCGAAGGTGAGGCCGGTTGCGGCGAGATCCGCCGGGAAGTCGGTTCCGGCGATCGCCGCCGCGGCGATGCGACCGGCCGATGGTGAGCTCACGATTCCCCAGCCACCCTGGCCCACCATCCAGAAGAACCCGTCCACGCCGTCGTCCCACCCGAAGACCGGGTCGCGATCCGGGGCGAAGGTCCGCAGCCCCGCCCAGGTGGTCGCCACCGAGCGGATATTGAGCGTGGAGATCGCGTTGATGTTCTCGATCGCCTGGGCGACGTCGATCTCCTCCGGCTTGGCGTCGACCGCCGCCGACGGGGTTTCGTCCGCCAACGAGCAGAGCAGTTGGTTGCCGGCCTCGGGTTTGAAGTAGCAGTGCAGCTCCGAACTCTGGCTGTAGATCAGTGGCCATCCGGTCGGGTCGTGGTCGATCCGAGTCGTGAACGCCGTTCGTCGCATCGGGGTGAGCCCGACCGGCTGGACTCCCGCCAGGTCGGCGACCCCATCGCCCCACGCGCCCGCCGCGTTCACGATCACACCACACTCGATGGCACCACTCGCGGTGTCGAGCCGCCATCCGGACTCGGTCTTGGCGATAGCGGTCACCCGGGCGTCACGACGGATATCCGCTCCCGCCGCTCGCGCCCGCCGCACATAGAGCTGGTGCAGCGCCATGACATCGAGCGCCGCAGCCGTGGGTTCCACGACCGCGCAGGTGACGACCTCGGGGTCGAGCACCGGACACCATTCGAGGACTTCCGCTCCCTCGAGGTACCGGATCGCCGGTGTGAGTTCGGAGTCCCGCTCAGCCTGGGCACGCATCTCGTCGTGCATCGACGCGGTTCCGACATTGAGCACCGGCATGGGATCGAGCAAAGGCGCGTCGAGTTCGGCGTGCGCAGTATCGAGGAACTCCCTCGCTCCCCGATTCAATCGGTGGAGAATCCAGCCCCCGTCACCCTCGAGGTACACGGCCGCGCTTCGCGAGGTCGTGTGATACGCCAGCTCGGCCTCCTGCTCCAGCAGGACGAGTGACCCGTGCGGACTGACATGGCAGGCGGCGGTCGCGCCGCCGATACCACCACCGACAACAGCGACGTCGTAGCGATCGGTCATGGAGCGATCACGGCGCGATGAGGCCGAGCGCCCTCAGCCTTGCGGCCCGCGCTGGAGGGATCCGGGTCGCTCGCCGGTCAGCGCGCCGGACTCGACGGTCGTGACCCCACGCTTGATGGTCGCGGCATAGCCATTCGAACGCTGCAGCAGGCGGGTGCCGCCCGCCGGCAGGTCCTCCACCAGCTCGGGGGCGAACGCATTGATCTCGTCATGGTCGAAGACGTTGACATCGGCGAGCTTGCCTGGGGCCAGCACGCCACGATCGTGGAAGCCCACCCACTCGGCGGTCGCCTGGGTCTGGCGATGGACCATGTACTCCAGATCGAAGGTGCGGCCGTCGGCACGATCGCGGGTCCAGTGGCTGATGGCGGTCGTCGGCATGGTGCCGTCAGACAGGGTGTTGCAGTGGGCCCCCGCATCGCTCAGACCCGACAGCGTGAGCGGCGAGGCGATCATCTCGGCGACATCGTCGAGGCTGCCGCCCGAGTAGTTCATGAACGGCAGGTACACCAGCCGGGTGCCACCGTCGCCGACGAAGTAGTCGTACATGACCTCATTGCCAGGCCGACCTTCGCGAGCTCCGATCGCCGCCAGCGAGTCCTCGATCCTCGGTTCGTAGTTCGGGTACTCATCCATCGGGAACATGCGGTCGTAGCCCGAGTGGGTCGTGGCGCTGAAGTCGCTCGGCACGAACGCACCGTGCTCAGCGAGGATCGTGTCGCGCACCGCAGGATCGGTCATGCGAGCAACACGTTCGGCCAACGGCAGCGCCGCGATCGAGCGATAGGTCGGTGAGCAGCGGAACGGGTTGACCGTGGAGGTCAGGCCGGCGACCACACCGATCGGTCGCACCGCCGTCTGGGCACGAGTGACCGCGCCCGCCTCGTTCCATCGAGCGATGGCATCGAGCAGTTCACGCCAGCGTCCCGGCGACTCGTCGCTCTGCTGGACGGTGAAGCTCATCGGTCGACCGACGTGCAAGGCGATCGACTCGAGCAGCTCGAGCTCGCTGGCGACGAGTGCATCGTCGGTCGTCTGATAGGCATCGCTGATCAGCTGGATCACACCGGTGCCGGCCCGCTGCAGCGCGGCGGCCAACCCGAGCACTTCGTCGGAGCCGGCCTTGAGCGTGCCGATCTGCGCACCCTCGCTCGTTCGATGCACCCAGGTGCGCGAGGTCGTGAACCCGAGCGCACCGGCACGGACCGCCTCTTCGCAGAGCTGCGACATCGCTTCGATCTGCTCGTGGCTCGCTCGCACGGTGTTGTCCGCACCGTCATCGCCCATCACATAGGTGCGCAACGCAGCGTGGGGAACCTGGGTGCCGACATCGAGGGTCCAGGCCATCCGGTCGAGGACATCGAGGTATTCGGGGAAGCTCTCCCACCCCCAGGTCATGCCCTCGGTCAACGCCGTACCCGGGATGTCCTCGACCCCTTCGAGCAACGAGATGAGCCAGTCGTGGCGCTCGGGTCGTGCCGGCGCGAAGCCCACCCCGCAGTTGCCCATCACGATCGTGGTCACGCCATGGGTGGAGGATGGTGCGAGGTCGGGATCCCAGGTGGCCTGGCCGTCGTAGTGGGTGTGGATGTCGACCCACCCCGGGCTGACGATGCGGCCGTCGGCATCGATCTCGCGGCGGCCCGCTTCGGCGACCTCGCCGACCGCGGCGATGCGCTCGCCGTCGATCGCCAAATCGCCCTCGTATCGGGCTGCCCCGGTGCCGTCGACGATCACGCCGTTGCGAATCACCAGATCGTGCATTGCTCGCTCCTCGGTCCTGGTCCTGAGCGGTCGTTACCTCGAGCGTAGTGCGACACCCGCAGACGACCGAAGGTCGGGAGGGACGGGTCAGGGCATGTCTGCAAGGATGGCCGCATGATCGCACTCGACGAGGACTTCGACGGCACCTTCCCGTTCGCCCCGAACACGTTCGACGGCCACGGCTTCCTGCAGCACTACGTGGACGAGGGACCGCGCGACGGACAGGTCATCCTGTGCCTACATGGCGAGCCCACCTGGGGCTACCTGTACCGGCACATGATCGGTCCGCTCAGTCGGGATCACCGGGTCGTGGTTCCCGACCACATGGGATTCGGCAAGTCAGCGACCCCGCAGGACAAGCCGTACACCTTGCAGCAGCACACCGAGAACCTCGTTGCGCTGGTCGAACACCTCGACCTGCGTGACATCACGCTGGTCGGCCAGGACTGGGGCGGGCCGATCGCCACGGCGCTTACGGTGCGACACCCCGACCGGGTCAAGCGGATCTTCTTCGCCAACACGGTGAGCGGATACGGCCGGATCAACGATCCAGACGTGCCTGCCCCCGCCTCCTCGCGCTGGTTCCAGTGGATCGGCGCCGGCATGGAGAACGGGCGGACCGAGCAGGTACTGCGCAACGCCGGGTCGACGGTGCTGTCGGTGATGAAGATCATCGGCTTCGAGAACTCGGCTGCGGTTGACGACACCTGGATCCGGGCCTACAGCGAGCCGTTCCCCGACTGGGAGTCATCGATCGGCGTCTACGAGTTTCCGATCGACGTCTTCGAGGGCCGCATCATCGACTACGTGCTCGCCGGCGCCGAGGGCGTACCTGCGCTGCAATCGAAGCCGGCGATGTTGTGCGAAGGCATGAAGGACGGCGCGATCCCGCCGGCCCGGGCAATCGCCGACTTCCGAGCCCTCTGGCCCGACGCCCCCGTCGTCGAGATGCCCAACGCCGGCCACTTCTGCCAGGAGGACGCTCCCGAGATCCTCGTCACCAACCTGGTGCAGTTCATGCAGGCGAATCCCTAGCCTGCCGGCACCGCCGCCTGGTCGTCGGTTTCCGCCGGGTCGACCTCGGGGCTTCCGGCCCACACCTGGAACGCGAACCCGATCGCGGCATAGATCGAAAAGCCGATCACGAACGGCGTGACGGTGTCGTCGATGAACACGTCGACGAAGGCGGCCATCGCCGAGCCGAACGCGAACCCGGTGAAGAACAGCAATGACGAGACCGTGCCCGCCAGGTCTCCCATCGGGTCGAGCGCCAGCGCAACCATGGGTGGCGAGGTGAGGGTGATGAACGAGGCTGCGAATGCCAACCACACGTACCAAGGCCAGAACCCGGGCGTGTCGTCGACCAGCACCAGGATCGTTCCGAGCGCGCACGCGGTGATCGAGATCGCGGCGGTGCCGAGCGAGGTCCGTCGGGCGCCGAGCCGATCGATGAGCCGGTTGTTCGTGAGCAGCAGCGGAATCGTCCAGAGACCGAGCGCGGCGAAGTAGAAGGCGAAGTCGTCCTCGCGGTCGAAGACCCGATCGAATACCGGTGCCGAACTCTGCAGGAAGATGAAAAACGCCGCCGACCAGAACACGTTGGCGATCACATGGCCCAGGGTCACCCGAGTTCGAGCGATGCGGCGCAGCGCGAGACCGAACTCGCGGACCTGAAGCGGTCGACGTCGTTCCGGAGGCAAGGTCTCGCCGAACCACGCGGTCGCGACGAGGGCGAGGATCCCGAGCGCGGCGCAGAACCAGAACACGACCGGCCAGTCGGCGATGTTGAGCAGCCCCTGCCCGATCAGCGGTGTGAAGACGGGACCGATCAGGAAGACCGCCATCATGATCGTCGTCACCCGGGCCATCGCGTCGCCGGAGTACAGGTCCCGGGCGATCGCGGTGCGGTTGCCGGTCGGCGCTGCGGCGCCGAGCCCCCAGACGAACCGGGCGGCGAGCAGCATCTCGTAGCTGCCGGCCAGCGCCGCAGCGGCACCGCCGATGACGTAGAGGGTCAGCCCGCCGAGGAGCACGGGCCGTCGGCCGAGCATGTCCGAAAGCGGCCCGACGATCAGCTGGCCAAACGCCGTGCCAAGCAGAAAGAAGGTGACGATCAGCGCCTCGCGGCCACCGGCGTCGAGGTCGGCATCGATCTCGTCGAACGCAGGAAGCGAGATGTCGATGCCCGTCGCCATGAGCATGCCGAGGAAGGCGAGGAAGGCGATGACGACCGGTTCGGACCGGCGCGCCGACGGTGTAGACATCGGGCGACCGTAGCGGTTCTACTCGCCGGCGAGTCTCCGAAAATGCTCGGTGGCATCGATGAACAGGCCCTCGGCCGAGGACACGAGTTCGCCCACGGAGTCGCGGCACTCGCCGCAGAGGAACAGCTTCTTGCCCTCCACGCGATCGATCCACGCCTCGAACCGAAGCGGTTCGCCGATCATCGTCCCCTCGTGGTAGTTGACGGTCAGCCATGCGGTGAATGCGATCGTCTCCTGCAACGAGAGCAGGAAGCCGAGCAGGTCGTCGAAGATCGCCGCAACGAAGCCACCGTGCGCCATGCCGGGTGCTCCCTGGTGGGAGATGTCGAGGGTCAGGTCGACGATGGCCCGGTCGCCCTGCCGGAATACTCGCATCGGCAGGCTCCAGGGCTGGCCGAGCCCGCTGAACGGGCGGTCAGGTGAGTTGAAGAACTCCTCGCCGTCGGCGGGAACCGGCATCGAATCCGGCGCCTCGAACCGGGTGTAGTCCCGCTCACGGTCCGGGTGCAGGGCCAGGGCGTCGGCCTCGCTGCGCAGTCGCTCGGCGAGCTCGAGCAAGTCCGTCTCAGCGTGAGCGCCGCGCATCACTTCCGTGGCCAGTCGGCGGAACTGATCGGCGACCGCCACGCGGGCTGCCTCCTCGGCGGTGTACTCCCGTCCAATCACGATCGCCGACGCTAGCGCCGCCCCCGCCGCGTCCAAGGATCGATCTGCCGCAACGATGGTGCGCAGCTGGAGGCTCGGACGGCCGCAGATGACCGCCTCGACCCGGCCAATCGGTCTTGGCGTGGCGCAAGCGTGGGGCATGTGCGACCACGGCGAGCACCCACAGCGGGCACTAGGTTCGGCGACATGCAGGAAGCCCACTTCGATCTGACCACCACCGACGGCGAGATGCCGACCTGGACCTTCCACCCCGACGAGGGCGGACCGCACCCCGTCGTGCTCTTCCTGATGGACGCACCGGGTATGCGCCAGGAGATCCGCGACATGTCCAGCCGATTGGCGACCGCTGGGTATTACGTGATGACGAGCCAGCTTTACTACCGCGACGTGCGCGAGTTCAACGTGTTCGAGACCGGCGACCGCGACCGCATGTTCGAGCTGATGAATGCGTTGTCGAACTCGATGGTCGACGCCGACAACGGCGCCCTCCTCGACCATGCTCGCCAGGATCCCGCCGCCGATGCCAGCAAGGTCGGCGTCGTGGGCTACTGCATGAGCGGACCGTTCGCCGTCACGACCGCGGCGGCCCACAACGACTGCGTGCGGGCGGCGGCATCGTTCCACGGTGTGCGGCTCGTGACCGAGGAAGACGACTCGCCGCACCGTGCGGTCGAGCGAATCGACGGCGAGGTCTACATCGGTGCCGCCGAGACCGACGACTGGGCGCCGCCGGAGATCGTCGACGGCTTCGAGGCCGCCCTCGACGCCTCGCCGGCGAGCGGCCGGGTCGAGTGGTACCCGGGCACGCACCACGGCTTCGCCTACGCCGAACGTCCGCAGTACGACCGCGACGCCTCGGAGCGTCACTGGGAGCGGATGCACGACCTGTTCGCTCGCAACCTCAAGGGTTGATTCGATGGCCGAGCGCGACGGCTCGTTCCAGCTGAACGACCTCAGCGGCATCGACCTCGGCGAGCTCGATCCGGCGAACTACGACTTCGACGAGCTGCAAGCAGACATCGAGACCATCCTTGACACCGGCTCGGCCGTGCGGTCGGTGCTCAAGTGGACGTTCCTCGTTCCGATCGTCGGCGGGTTCATCGCCTGGCTCGTGTTTCGCAGCCGGATGGGTTCGGTCGGGCTGTTCTTGTTCATCGTGGTGCTCATGGGCCTGCTGGCGTTCACCGCGACGAGCATCGGCGTGTTCCGCACGCTTCGTCAGCGGATCGCGCAGACCGACGCCGCGGCGTCGCGGGTGATCACGACGACCTCGCTCGTTCACGCCGACGTCTTGCAGGCGCAGTCGGGTGACATCGATCTACCGATGCGCGAGGTCGCCGGCATGCTCACGAGCGAGGTCGTCTTCCCGGCGCTCACGGCTGGTGGCACGTCGCTGGTGTCATCATCGGGTCCGCTCGGATGGGCCGCCACCAAGCTGATGAACGGACCGCTCGAGCTGATCCAGCAGCGAGTCCTGCGTGCGATCGACGGCGACGACGGCTCTGCGGAAGGCGGCGCCGCCGCCCAGACACTCGCGCCCGGAGCCGACGACACCAACCAAGACAGCGCACCCGACGACGCCACCTCCACCGAACCGCACGACAACCTGGTCGGCGACCTGGAGCTCGGGGCCATCGCCGGCAACCTGCCGACTGACGTCTCCGACTGGTATCGCACGATCCAAGAAGGATTGGCCCGGGTCGTCGGGGGCGTCGGCACGGTTGCGACCGGGTCGCTGGGTGCGATCTTCGCCTTCTCGCTGCTGCCACTCGTCGGCTGGTTGGCCCTCGGCTGGTTCGCCTTCTGAACGATGGAAGCGAACCGAGACTGACCTCCTCACCGAGAGCGATCATCGCTGCGAACGAGAACCTGCGCGGCGCAGCGTGGATGTGCGCGGCGATGCTGGGCTACGTCGTCAACGACGCGTTGATCAAATGGGCGGCAGAGGACCTGCCGCTGTTCCAGGCCATCTTCCTCCGCGGCTGCGTGATCATCGTGTTGCTGGTCGCCATCGTGCGGGCCCGCGGTGTGTCGACGACCCGGGAAGACCTCAAGAGTCCGCCGCTGTTGCTCCGCCTTGCCATGGAGGCCGCGACCACGGTCCTCTACCTGCTTGCGCTGACCCGTGTTCCGCTGGCGAGCCTGACGGCGATCCTGCAGCTGGTGCCGATCGCCGTGACGTTCGTGGCCGCCCGAATGCTCCGGGAACGCGTCGACCCGCTGCGAGTGGTTTCGGTTGTCGCCGGGTTTGTCGGTGTGCTGCTGGTGATCCGGCCCGGAAGCGACGAGGCGAGCCCGTGGTTCCTCGCTGGCCTGGCAACGGTCGCACTCATCATCGTGCGCGAGCTGGCAACGCGGCGGATGGGCACCGAGATCCCTGGCTCGATCGCTGCGCTGGCGACCGGCGTGGTGATCACGTCGCTCGGCCTGGTCGTGTCGCTCTTCGACGGTTGGGCCACGCCCGCGCCGGATCGCCTCGCAGCCCTCGCCACTGCTGCCTGCTTCCTCTCACTCGGCTATGTCGGCAGCATCAACGCCGTGCGGAACGGTGACATCAGCTTCACCGCGCCGTTCCGCTACACGATCCTGGTCTTTGCGATCATCCTGCAGATCATCGTGTTCGGCGACATCCCGGATGGCTGGACCTTCGCGGGCGCCACGGTGATCACTCTGGCCGGATTGGCTGCGCTGCGCACGCAGCGCGGCGACGACAGCCGCAATCCGTCGAGCGCACGACCGCGCTGAACGAAAAGCGCTGTTCGCCCTCAGCCGATGCCAAGGCTGGCCCGCCATCGCGGCGCGACCACCAACTGCAGAACCGCGAGACCCACGCACGCCGCGGCCGCCGCAAGAAGCCATGCGGCGCGGTACCCCGACGATGCGATCACCAGGCCGAGCGTCGGTCCGATCATGGCGTTCGCGATGTCGAAGAACGCCGTGTACGTTGCCATCGCTGCGCCTCGCTCCCGATCGCTCACGCCATCGACGGCGATCACCATGAACGACGGGGACTGAAGGGACAAGCCGAGCGCGACCATGACCGCTCCCACGTAGAGGCCGGCCGGTGCTTCCCAGAACGCGAGCAGCAAGGCGGCGAAGACCGTCACGACGAGGGCCGCCGAGCCGGCTCGAATCGGTCCGACGACGTCGGGCACCCGACCGAAGAGGAACCGGACCACGACCATCGTTCCCGAGCTGACCATGAAAACGGGGCCGACATTGTCAAGACCGAGCTCGCCCGAGTAGAGCGCGGCGAACGTCAGGAAACCGTTGAAGGCGAACACGCCGAACAGCGACACCAGGCCAGGACCGACCGCTGCCCGATGTAGGCGGGGCAACTTCTCCGCATCGGGGTCCCCGCCACGACGACTCAGCCCCCACGACATCAGCGACGCCGCAATGACGAGACCTCCGAGGACGAACCACGTGGCGGTGTAGCTGGTGCGGGCAAGGACCTGCTCGCCCATCGTGGGGCCGAGCCCCATGCCGGCGTGAAACGCGATCAGGTTGAAGGCCGCCGCCTGACTCCGCCGATCCGGAGGGGCCAGCTCCATCGCCCGCACGGCAGTGCCGATGAAGAAGGCCGCATTGCCCGCACCCATGACCAGCCGCGCGATCACGGCGCCGGGGACCGATGGGAACGCGGCGAGCAGGAGGAAGGCCAGCGCCGCAACACCTGCTCCGGCGCCGACCAAACGTCGGGCACCGCGTCGGTCGGACACGCGGCCGAGCACGGTGCGACTCAGCAAGGCCGTGACGGCCATCGAGCCCATCACGAATCCTGCGGTGGCCTCGGTGCCGCCAAGCTCCTCGACGACGTAGGGCGGCAGCAGCGCATTCAGCGCCCCGGTGCCGAACGAGTACGTGACCCCGGTCGCCATCAGCAACAGGAACTCGCGGGTGAACAGGGGCGCAGGAGCGGCTACCGGAGTCCGCTCGCGTGCCGCCGTCATCGGTTCGGACGCTACTGCCGGCCTGAGGCGATTCCGAGTCGAGGTTCGGGAGCTGACCGCGTCGCGGCAACGAGTGGCACGGAGTACGGCGCCCGTGACCGGGCGTGGCACCATGTCCCGATGCCAACGAAGGAAGGGTCCGGCCAGGGACCGCTGCACGGGGTTCGCATCGTCGATCTGACGACGGTGATCATGGCGCCGATGGCGACCCGCATCCTCGGTGACATGGGTGCGGACATCGTCCGAGTCGAGACGTCGACACCGGAGTTGATGCGCAACTTCGTGCCGCAACGCTCCGAAGGCATGAGCGGTGTCGCGCTCAATCTGCATCGCAACAAGCGCTCGGTCGCCCTCGACCTCAAGTCCGACGACGGCAAGCGAGCGATGTACGACATCGTCGCCTCGGCCGACGCGCTGGTGTCGAACATTCGTCCGGCCGCGCTGGCCCGGCTCGGTCTGTCGCCCGACGACCTGCTGGCCGTCAAACCGGACCTGGTGTACGTGGAGGCGGTCGGCTTCGGCAGCGACGGACCCAACGCCGGCCAGGCCGCCTACGACGACGTCATCCAATCGGTGTCCGGCCTGGCGGCGATGTTCAGCTGGCTCGAGGACGAACCGAAGCTGATCCCGTCGACGATCGCCGACAAGATCGCCTCGCTCCACATCGTCTACGCCGTGCTCGCGGGGCTCTTCCGCCGGGCGACGACCGGACAGGGCGACGTGGTCGAGGTGCCGATGGCCGAGTCGCTGGCCTCGTTCAACCTGGTCGAGCACCTCAATGGGCACACGTTCGAGCCTCGGGAAGAGCCCTTCTCCTATCTGCGGATTCGCAACGCCAACCGCAAGCCCCGCCGCAGCAAGGACGGCTGGATCTGTCTGCTGCCGTACTCCGATCAGAACTACCAGGACTTCTTCGCCAAGGTCGACCGACCCGATCTGGCCGCCGATCCTCGCTTCACCACGGCCAACGATCGGGTGGCCAACGCCGAGGTGCTGTACGGCTACATCGACGAGCACGCCGGGATGTTCACCAACGCCGAGTGGCTCGAGTACTGCGAGGCACACTCGATCCCGGCCGGACCGGTGCAGCCGTTGGAGTCGCTCGACGAGGATCCCCACTTCGCCGAGGTCGGGTTGCTCGAGCTCGTGGACCATCCGACCGAGGGTCGGTACCGCGTGATCAAGGACCCGGTGAAGTTCGCTTCACGAGGCGACTGGGAACTCGAGCGTCACGCACCCCGCATCGGCCAGCACACCGCAGAGATCCTCACCGAGCTCGGCTGGACCCCCGACGACATCGAGGCTCTCGACCCCTGAGCGTGAAATCAAACCTGGCACCGATGTCGCTTTGCATCGACCAACGTCGATCCAACGCGTCATCAAACCTGGCACCGATGTCGTTTCGCCCGGCGGCTATGGCTGGGCGGGAGGCTGCGGTTCGGCTGGGCCCGCCGGTGGTCCGGTTGGAGGCGGCAAGTCCGCGGGCTGGGTGGGCCGCGGCGGACGCTGCGGCACACGCGTCTGGATCACCCGCGTGTTCCCGGCACGGTCCCAGAACGAGCGGGCTTCGTCGTCCTCGGACAGCAAGATGACCGCGAGCACCGCAATGGCGATGTAGAGCACGGTGCCGACAGGCGCTCCACCTCCGGAATGGGCGACCCGCGCGATCACCGTGATTGCCAGGGTCGGGAGCCATCGCTTGGCGGAGCAATCGGGACTCGGCCAGGTCGCGCGATCGGGGCCGACCACTCGCAGACCCATCGCCAGTTTGCCCAGCGTGCCCCCGAACTGGGTGGTGAAGCCGATCTCGTACACGGCGGCGATCGCCGGGATCCCGATCTGCGACACCAGCTCAGGTTGATCCTCCCAGATCGTGACGGCCGCGATCGACAGAGCCACGATGATCACCGAGTCGACGACGCGAGCAATCACGCGGTCCGTGCCCGAACCGTAGTTGAGTCCCGCCGACGCGGGAGGGGGTGTGTCCGCCATCACCGAAAGCTAACCGCGAAGGGTCAGGCCATGGTGAGGCCGCCGGAGACCGAGAGGGTCTGTCCGGTGGCGAAACCGGCGGCTTCGGACGCGAAGTAGGCGACGGCTGAGGCGACCTCGGCCGGTTGGCCGACGCGTTTCATCGGCACCGCCCTCGCCATCGCGCCGATGACCTTCTCACCGTCGTCGCTGGCGTCGACGATCGCGCCGAGCAATGGCGTGTCGGTCGGACCCGGGCACACCACGTTGACCGTCACGCCCTTGCGGGCAACCTCGCGGGCCATCGTCTTCGTGAACGAGATGATGGCGCCTTTGGCTCCCGAGTAGACCGCTTCCAGCGAACTGCCGACGCGCGCCGCATCGCTGCTGATGTTCACGATGCGGCCCCAGCCGGCCTCGATCATGGACGGCAGGCAGGCGTGCACCGTCCGCAGCGTGCCCTTGTAATTGATCTCGATCACCTTGTCCCAGAAGGCTTCGTCGGTGTCGAGGAAGGGCATCAGCTCATCCCAGCCGGCGCAGTTGACGAGGATTTCGACCGGCCCGAACTCGTCGACGGCCGCGAAGACGGCGTCGTGCACCGAGTCGCCGCTGGTCACGTCGACGGTGACGGCGATCGCGGTGCCACCGGAGTCGGTGATCATCGCAACAGTTTCGGCGGCGCCTGCTGCGTTCAGGTCAGCGACGGCGACCCGGCGGCCATCGGAAGCCAACGCGATACAGATCTCGCGGCCGATACCGCTCGCGCCACCGGTGACGAATGCCGTCCGTTCCATTGGCTTCTCCTCGTCCCTGTTGCTCAGCCGGCTCGGACCGCGGCAGCGACCTCGCCCCACTTCGCCAACTCGTTCGGGTCGGAACGCATCTGGCGCTCGCCGAGGTACATGACGACCCGCAGCGCCGTGCCCGAGTAGCGCTCGAGAAGGCGATCGGCCATCTCGTCCCACGGGGCCACGAGCGCGTAGTGCTCGAGCATCTCGTCGGTGATGAGATCGCCGAGTCCGGCAAGATCACCGGCCTTCATCTTCTCCCGAATCCGACTGGTCGTTCCCTCGAAGCCGAGATCGTCGAACTGGAACGAGTAGTTCGGCGTGCTTCCGTAGAACGCGATCTGGCGCTTGGCGGTGGCGACATACGCGGCCCGGTCCTCTGGCGTGTCCCCGGGGCATGCGAAGACGGGGATGATCAGGTCGACCTCGGACGGAGCACGACCGGCCGCAGCCGCACCCTCGGCGACGGCGGGGAGCAGCCGGTTCTCGATGTAGGCCATCGAGTGCAGCGGATGGACATGGATGCCGTCGGCAACCTCACCGGCGACCTTGGTCATTAGCGGCCCGACGGCGGAGATGTCGAGCTTCATGTCGTGGTCGTGCGGCTTGGGCGCCCAGTCGGGCGGCAGCAGGCTCATGTTGTAGAAGTCGCCCTCGTGGGACAGCCGTTCCTCGCGGTTGAAGGCACGCCATGCCGCCTTGACCGCAAGCACGTAGTCACGCAGGCGGGCTGCCGGGCGGTCGAACTCGCTCGAATAGCGCCGGGTGACATGGGCCTTGACCTGACTTCCGAGGCCGAGGCGGAACCGCCCACCGGTGTTGCCGACGATCTCGTGGGCGACTGCGGCCGAGACCATCGGGCTGCGCGGGAACGCCACGGCGATGCCGGTGGTGAAGTACAGCTCCGGGGCGGCCATCGCCGCCGCCGCGATCTGCATCCAGGGAACCTGGCTGGTTTCGGTGTAGAGCATGCCGGAGAAGCCGGCGCCTTGGAGCTTGGTCGCCAAGTCGGCACTCTCGGCCCACGTCGACGACCCCGTCATCAGATCGATATCCACGCCACCGACGTTAGACCTCGCCCCCACGCCCCTCCCAGAGCACGACGCCCGGGGTCAGACCCCTTCAGGGAGCGGGGGTCAGACTGGTTCAGACTTTCGACCACCGCCTGTGAGCTGGGGTCAGACCCCTTCAAACTTCTCGCCACACAGCGTGGTAGTAGGTTCAGACTTTCTGCGGTGGGGTCAGACCCCTTCAGGGTTGGGGGCAGAAGGGGTTGGCGATGCCGACGTCGCACTGGGCGATGAGCAGGGCGTCGACGATGTCGCTCGCGCCGTCGGCGTTGACGTCACCGGCGTCGACGAAGGCCTGAGTAGCCGGGTCGCCCAAGGGACACGACGCGCCGGTCCGTAGCCCGACGGCGAGCTGCACGATCACGAGTGCGTCGACGATGTCGGCGTCGCCGTCGCAGTCGGCGTCACCAAAGTCGATGCGGAGCCCGGAGAGGTCCTGCAAGAACACGTCGCTGAAGACGTTGGCCTCGCCCCAGGTCGAGCTCGTGCCGTCGTTGTACGCCAGGTCGTCCGGCGTGATGACCGAGGTCGGAGCGGTCTCCAGCTTGAAGACCTCTTCGTCGTTCACGCCCGCGTTCGGTGCCGTCGGTTCGCCCGTCGCCAGCGCCTCCGGGAGTCCAAGCTCGTCGAAGATGGCGATCGTCGTGTCGTCCTTGCTCGTCTCGAAGCCGGTCTGCGACCCGGCGGTTACGAAGGCGCCGTCGCCGGCATCGTTCGACTGGAGATTGATGTGCCAGTCCCCCGCTGGCGGGAAGTAGCTCAGGTCATCGGCGATCGATTCGCTGATCGTGATCAGTGTCCCGGCCCGCAACTCGGACAGCTCGGGCGCGTCGCTCAACGTCAACGACGCCAGCCCACCGACGCCATCGTCGATCTCGAAGGTCCAACCACGAACGTCGAGCCGGTCCTCGAGCACGACCAGCTCGAACCAGTCACCGCCGTTGCCGTCGACCCGGCCGAACACCGAATCGCTGCCGTTGGCGAAGTCGCCGGCCGTCCCACCACCCAAGAACTCCCCGGGATCGACCGCGTTGTACTCGTTGAGCAACAGTCTCGGCGGTCCGACCGGGCCCGACAATACATAGGTGGCGGATCGGACCGGCGTCCAGACTCCACCTTCCAAGATCCGAGCCGACAACGAGAAGTCGGCCGCCATCGACAGCGGTCCTGAATAGACGACGGCAGAACCGCTCGGTTGACCGTCGGGGCCCCGAGGATCGGTTCCGTCGACGGTGAAGTAGATCGTGCCCGGCTGACCATCGGCGCTGATCGCAATCGGGTCGCCGAACGCCAAGGCACCTCCGGTCGGCGTAAAGGTCGGCGCTTCACCCTGAGGCCACAGGCCATCAGCAGTCAGCTGTGCCTGGACGATCGACTGGCGATCCGCGAAGCAGTTGCGCAGACGCGTCAGGCCGTTCTGCCATTCCGAGACCCCGTAGACCGTGTTCGCCGAGTCCGGACCGTCACCCCATCGAGCCGACTCGGCCAGCACGGCGGTCGTCAACTCGGCCTCGCGAGCGTCGAGTCGCGCGTTTGCCTCGGCGACCGTCAGCGCGCCGCCAGGGTCGACCATGTGCAGCTGCACCCGATCGGCGAAGATCTGGCGATAGCTGGCATTGGAGATCAAGGCCTGGTGTAGCCACGCCGGCGACATGTACTCGCTGCCCGTGCGCAGCACCCACGGCGTGGTGTTGTCGATGTTCTCCCGCAGCGCCGGGCCGCCGCTGGCACAGAGCGAGTGCTCGCTGTCGTGGTCGAAAAAGACCCACTTCCCCGCGGCACCCTGCCCGTTGCGTTCGCGCAGCGCGTACCAGTTGTTCGACGCGGTCCACCGATTGCCGCCGAAGCTGAAGAACCACGACGGGCTGCCATCGAAGTCGCCGGTGAAGAAGTGCAGCAAGTAGTAGTCGGCCAGGTTGGTGAGGTCGACCTGGGCGGCGATCTGGTCGAACTCGGCGTTGGTCACGTTGCCGTCACTGACCAGGCTGTACAGGCTCTGCCAAGCGACGAGATCACCGTCGCTCGCCTCGACGGTGATCGCCGGCGCACCACGCTTGACGACGTCGTAGTCACTGTTGTCCCCACCGAAGTAGCGCTCGGCATAGTCGCCCGACACCCGCTCCTGGGTCATGTAGATGCCCCAGTACTGGCCGTTGAGGTAGACGTGGTACTGGCGGCTACGCGTATAGGGCTGGCCCATCGCGCCCTGGGTGTCACGACTCCAGAGCTCGTCCATGAACGTCGCCTCGGTCGATCGGCGCCATGACCACGCGTAATTCTGGGATGTCCGGAGATCGACCTTCTCGTAGTTGTCGAGGCCCTCGTCGCCGAACAGGGAGTAGTCGAGCTGGCCCTCGTACTCATCGCGGAAGAAGAGCCGCAGCGAGTGTTTCGGGTTCGCCGAGCTGCGGCTGAACCCGCCGCGCATCCGGACGCCACCGTTGATGTCAAACCCAGGCTGGGCCCCCGACGGATCGATCAGTTCGATCGATGCCGGTCGTTCCCAGGCCGCGCCCCGATTGCTGGCGTTGACGTAGATGCCGGTCGTCTGGTCGAACAGGTTGTCCAGGTCGGTCACGATCGAGATCGTCGGGATCGCGGTCAGCGCGGCGGATACGGCCGTCTGATTGCCGTTGACGACATTGGGATCCATGCCGTAGTCCATGTCCTGGCCGTTGAACTGGTTGTCGCTCGGCCAACCGCTGGGCGGCGACGAACCCTGGGTCAGGATGTCGGCCAGGAAGAAATAGCTGCGTGTTTCGGTCGGGCTGGTCACCCACCCGCTGCGATACGCAACGGCTCGCAGCACGGTCGTCTGCGATACCGCGACGGTTCCACCAGGTGCGAGGACGGTTCCGTTTGTGGTCGTCGGCGTGCTTCCGTCAGTCGTGTAGCGGATCGTCGCCGACGGCGTGACCGTGTCGAGCGTGACCGTCTGCGCCGGGCTGTAGAAACCGGCGGGCGCGCTGAACGTGACCGGAGCGACGATGCCACCGAGCCCGCCAGACGGGTTGGCCGCATCGGGCGTGGGCGGGTCGAAGAAGAACAGCTGGTCCGCATCGCCGACGCCGTAGCTGATGTCGGCGACTTGGCCAGGAAAGGTGGTCGGGCCCGGCCACGACGGCGTGCTGACCGCTCCTCCGGGCTCGGCGAGCACGAGCGCCTCGCCGTCGGCGTCGAGCTTGAAGTCGAGGTGTGGCTCGTCGACTTGCGAGCGTGTGGGCTCGCCGGAGGCGAACACAATGAGGTAGCCGCCGGCGGGGATGGTGATGCTGGCGAAGGTGTGGACGTCGGTGCCGGCAGTGAGCGTCCAGCCGACGAGGTCGACTGGCGACGCGGACGTGTTGTGCAGCTCGATCCAGTCCTCGGTCGCACCGGTGTTGTCGGTCAGGCCGGACTCGTTGGCGGCGACGAACTCATTGATCCGCACCGGTGGATCGCCCTGGGCTACGGCCGGGATCGAAGGTACGACGGTCGGCCCGAGGAGGGCCAGACCGAGCAGCAGTGCGATGGCGAGACGAACGAGCGGGAAGCGGGGCATGAATCGGTCTTCCCCAATCGGCATCTCTGCGGTGATCGCCTGGGGTCGAGACGCTTTTCTTAGCAAAGATCGGCCGGCTTCACGGGCACGGGCATCGGCACGGGTACGGCCACGCTCAGGGCCACCTTGGCTCCACGCCGTCGGGAAGGCCGACGGCGAACGCGTTCAACACGAGGCTGATCTGGCAGTAGTAGCCGATCGTGATCGTCAGATCGATCAGCGCGTCGTCGCCGAGGAGCCCGTGCGCCTGCTGGTAGTCGGCGTCGTTTACACGGCCGGTCTTCAGCAGCGACGAGGCAAACGCAAACACGGCAGCCTCATCCTCGGAACCGAAGTCGGGCACCTCGCCCGACGCCATGGCATCGAGGACCGCTTCGTCGACCCCGGCGGCGAGGGCGAGACGGCGGTGGGCCCAGAACTCGAACTCGCTACGCCAGTGAACGCCCACCGCACAGATCGCGATCTCGAGGAGGCGAGGCTCGAGGGAACTCTCGAACCTCACCGCACGGCCGAGTTCAAGCATGTGTCGACCGAGATGCGGGCGTGCGGTCATCGCATGGAACGGACCGCGCAACGACCCCGTCGCATCGGTCATGTCGGGCAGTCCACGACCACCACGCGTCTCGATCACCCAATCCCACACCTCGCGCTGCTCGTCGGTGGTGTCGTCGTAGGTCAGTGCCGGCAATCTGCTCATACCCGAATCGTAGAAAGCGGCGAGGCTCACGCCGGAAACGGCTCTGCCCACGCACGACAAAGGCCGCCCCGAAGGGCGGCCTTGGCCGAAATCTGATTGGGGTGAGCCCTAGAACTGGTTCATCGTGTTGTGGGCACCACCGGCCTTGAGGGCCTGGTCGCCGGAGAAGTACTCCTTGTGATCATCGCCGATGTTCGAACCGGCCATGTCCTGGTGCTTCACCGTGCGAATGCCTTGGCGGATCTCGGCCCGCTGGACACCCTTGACGTAGGCGAGCATGCCTTCCTTGCCGAAGTAGCCGGCCGCCAAGTTGTCGGTCGACAGCGCAGCGGTGTGGTACGTCGGCAGAGTGATCAGGTGATGGAAGATGCCGGCATCGCGCGAGCCATCGGCCTGGAAGCTCTGGACCCGGAGGTCGGCCTCGGCGCCGAGCGGCGTCTCGTCGTAGTCGGCGCTCATCAGACCCTCACGGTCGTAGTCGCCCATGTCCTTGCCCTCGGCCGCCCAGTCGTCGAAGACCTGCTGGCGAAGGTTGAGCGTCCAGTTGAACGACGGCGAGTTGTTGTAGACGAGCTTGGCGTCGGGAACGACTTCCTTCACCGCGTTGACCATCTCGGCGATGGCGCTCACGCTCGGGGTGGCGGTCTCGATCCACAGCAGGTCGGCACCGTTCTGCAGGCTGGTGATGCAGTCGAGCACGACCCGGTCGAAGCCGGTGCCGTCCTTGAACTTGTACAGGCCGTTCGGCATGCGGATCGGGCGGGCGAGCTGGCCGTCGACCTTGAGCAGGACCTCACCGTCCTTGGCGTCTTCGATCGATACGGGCTCGGTGTCGAGGAACGCGAGGTACTGGCTGGCCAGGTCGCCCGGCTCCTGCGAGACAGGCAGCTTCTGCGTCAAGCCGGCGCCCAGCGAGTCGGTGCGAGCGACAATCACGCCGTCCGGCACACCGAGCTCGAGGAAGGCGTAGCGAATCGCGTTGATCTTGGCGATGAAGTCCTCGTGGGGAACGGTGACCTTGCCGTCCTGGTGGCCGCACTGCTTGGCGTCGCTCACCTGGTTCTCGACCTGGATGGCGCAAGCACCGGCCTCGATCATCTTCTTAGCCAGCAGGTAGCAGGCCTCTTCGTTGCCGAAGCCGGCATCGATATCGGCGACGATCGGCACGATGTGGGTCTCGTAGTTGTCGATCTGGTCGAGCAGGCTCGCCTCGGCATCGCTGTCGCCGTTGGCGCGGGCCTCGTCGAGGTCGCGGTAGATCTGGTTGAGCTCGCGGGCGTCGGCCTGCTTGAGGAAGTCGTAGAGCTCGGCGATGAGCTCGGGGACGACCGTCTTCTCATGCATCGACTGGTCGGGAAGCGGACCGAATTGCGAGCGCAGCGCGGCGACCATCCAACCCGAGAGGTACAGGTAGCGGCGAGCCGTCGTGCCGTGGTGCTTCTTCACCGCAATCAGCTTCTGCTGGCCGATGAAGCCGTGCCAGCAACCCAGGCTCTGGGTGTACTGGGTTACGTCCTCGTCATAGCGCGCCATGTCTTCGCGCATGATCTTGGCCGTGTAGCGCGCGATGTCGAGACCGGTGTGGAACCGGTTCTGGAGTCGCATGCGGGCGGCGTGCTCGGGGCTGATCGCGCCCCAGGTCGCGCCGCCGGCCTCGATGGCCGAGGAGAACTCGGAGATGGTTTCGTTGTACGTCGTCATTGACGCTCCTTCACCACAAAACGGGGGTATCTCTGCAGTGTCGGCACAAACGGGGCGGGTTTCACGCCATCCCGGCACGAAGGATCGTTGTTTTTCCGGGTTGAGGGAAGAAACCGATGGGTTTTTCCATGCGAAGAACGACGGAATTTCCCCCACTGGGCGATTCTGCTCAGCCTTCCGGAGCGTCGATCTCGCCCGATCGATCGGCGCGCTCGGCCATTGCCGTGCCTTCGCCGTAGTAGCGCCGCGCCCAGATGCCGGTACCCGATTCGCCCGTGACCGGCATGCGCCAGGTCGAGACGTCGGCGTCGGCGAGGGGGACGGCGAACAGCGCCCGTGGCTGGTCGATCGTGTCCTGGATGTAGCGGTGTGCGGCCTCGGGTGTGATGTATCGCTCGGCGATCGCGCGATACGTCTCACGCCAAGTGGCGTCGTCACCGAGATCGTGGCGTAGCTCGGCGCGGCCTTGGACCGACATCTTGCGATACGGAAGTGCGACCTCGTCGATCGCCAGGGCGATCCGCGGGTCGCGCATCAGGTTCTGGCGGAACACCGATGCGGCGCGTGGCGTGAAGAGGATCTCCCCGTCCCGGTGGAGGAACCAGACGGGCGCGATGCGCGGCATGCCGTCCTCGTCGACGGTCGCGAGTCGCAACAGGTGGCCAGGCTCGTCGAGGAAGTCGTTCAGCTCCGCGGTCGTCAACTTCGGCATGCGACCACCATGGCCCACGGATGCGTGCCGCCGCGAATGGCAGGCCCGGACCGTCACCAGCGACCGCGTCAACCCGCCAATCCCCGAGGCCCGCGAGTGGCAGGCCCAAACGGTCACCAAGGACCGCCTCCACCCGCCAATCCCGGCCACGGCGCGAATGGCAGGCCCAAACGGTCACCAACGACCGCTTCGACGCGCCGATAACGGGAGCCAGCGCGTCAGCCGCCGATGGGGGTGACGTTTCGGCAGATGCCGTTCCACGGGGCGCACACCTCGCCGAGCAGGCTGACCGAGAATCGGTACTGCTCCAGCTCGGTGTTCGTACATCGATAGACCTGGTCGGCACCATCGGGGTCGGTTCGTCGGAAGCCGGCGTCGACCGCAGCGCATTCGGCCCAGACCTCGGATTCGAGCCCGTCCCGGCGCTCGATTGAATCGCCGTACGCGGCGAAGTCGAGCAGATGACCGATCTCGTGGGCGACGGTCGACCGCAACTCCTCAGGTTCCCAGCCGATCACGTCGACGGTGATGATGCCGTCGGCGGGAGCGCTGTGGACGAAGCCGGCCACACCCCCAGGGATGATGTCACGCACGCGGATGTCCTCGACCAGCCATCCATACGGTGACTCGGCGACGGTCTCATCGGCAAGGGCCTCGATCTCGACCGGTTCGGAGATGTTGTCGAGCCGGTCGAACAGCTCACCCCAGGGGATGAGGGCGCCGGTCGCCAGCATGCCGGCGACGGCGAAAACCGCGAAGATCGATGCCAGCCGCCGATACCACGGGCGGGGTCGGTTGGCCGCCCACTCCTCGGCCTCGTCGAAGGCATCCCAGAACTCGTCGCTCTCGGGATCGGTGTGCGGGTCGTAGCCGCCGTAGGTCGGATCGCTGATGCGATCAGGGTGATGCGTGTCCAAGGCAAGATGCAACCTCGGCACCGCCTTGGCGATTCCTCAAATCTTGAAGGAGTGACCGACGACACATGGCGGTCGTCACTCGGCCATCCAGAGTCCGAGGGCCGGATTGGCGATGTGCTCGAACTCGGCGCCGTCAAGGTCGGTGCGTCGACCGGTCGGCGTCGAACCATCGACGCCAAGCCTCGCCAGTTCCTCCGAGAGCGGACGCCAGCCGAATCCAACCGCTTCGACCTCGTCACGACGCAACCCGCCCGCGTCGGGATCGGTGCAATAGGTGATGCGGAAGCGACCCTCACTGCTGCCGTGGATGAGGTGCGCGGCGGCGCTCAGGCTGGCGGCGAGCTGCGGATCGGTGTCGAGTGCTGAACGCGTCGCCGGCGTGCCTCGATAGCCGTGGCGTCGGATCAGTGCGTCGATCCCGGCGTCCTCACCGAATCGACTTACTGCCGGCGCCAAGACGATCAACTCACCCCCGTCGGCGATCGCCATGCGCGTTCGATAGACGGCCTTGTTGCCGAGCCACGTGGAGTGGAACTCCTCAGGGTCCAGCCAGCACGACACCCGGTTCCAGCGCGCCGCGACCGTCGTGACGTTGACCTCGGTGGCCAGCGAGGCTGCTGCTCGAAACGCGTCGGCGCCGCCGACGAACAGCCCGCGCTGCTCGATGCCGTCGGCCGTCTCCTCCATGACCGTGAGCACGAACAGCACGTCGACCTGCGGGGCGATGTGGCGATCGAACGCCGTGTCGACGATCTGGCGGACGGGTGTGGTGACCCGACCCATGATCGTCTCCATGTCGCACAGGGCGCCGAGTTGATGGCTGCGGTGGATGGTCGGCGCGCCACCGAGCCCGATCACGATGTTCTTCGTGTAGTTCGCCATGCCGATGACCTCGTGCGGCACCACCTGGCCGATCGACACCACGAGATCCCATCCGTGGAGCAGCGTCGACGACACGGCGACGGGGATCGCTTGGGCGAAGCGGCCATCGCTCACCGCCTCGACCTCCTCGGCCGAGATCACGCCGAGCTCGGTCAGCCCGTCACGCCAGTCGTGGACCAAGAAGGCGTCGGCCGGAATCGCATCGCCGAACATCAGGTCGAGTTCAGCCGCCGTCATCGTGGCGTGGGTGCCGAGGGCAGGAAGCACGGCGACTTCGCGCCCGGCTTCGACGAGTCGCCTGTAGAGCGCACCGGCGATCGGACCCGAGCGCGAGTGGAGTCGGGTGTGGTCGGGCGGGACGAGCAGGACCCGGCGATGCCCGGGCCCCAGGATCTGTCGATCAGCGATCTCGTCGACGAGGCGCTCGAGCTCTTCGCCGTCGATCGACATCGCGGCCGACCCGATCGCAGACCGTGGCTCGACAACTGTGGCAACTCCGACTGACGGCTCCGCCAACGCGGCCAAGGCCGCGTCGAGGACCTCGGTGTCGGCCAGGTCGAGCGGCAGCATGAGGACGTCGGGCTCGGCCACGTCCGGCTCCTCCAACGCCGCGAACTGCGAATCGACCATCTCGGGTCCCATGAAGTGGTCCGTGCGCGCTTCGATCCGCCGCACGACCTCGTCGCGACCTACCGCCGGGTACATGAAGACGACGTCGCCGGCCCAGCGCAGCTGATCGCGATAGACCCGCTTGAGCGCCGAGCAGGTCACCACCACGCCGTCCGTCGGTGTGGCGTCGGCAAGGATTCGCGTGAGTCGAGCGAGCCATGGCCACCGGTCGCCGTCGTCGAGCGGCACGCCGGCCGACATCTTGTCGATGTTCGCCTGCGGGTGGGCGTCGTCGGCATCGACGAAGCGCAGGCCAAGGCGTTCGGCGAGTGCGGCGCCCAGCGTCGTCTTGCCGCTCGCCGCCACACCCATGACGACGATGCGATGCGCTGCCACGGCGAACGATCCTCCCTCAGCCGATCCCGAAGAACCGCTTGGCGTTGCCGGCACAGATCCCTCGGACCAGCTCGCCCAGGAACTCGAGGTCGGCTGGATAGCTCCCCGCTGCCACGGCGTCGCCGATCTTGGCGCACAGCACGCGCCGAAACAGCTCATGGCGGGTCATCGACAGGATCGACCGCGAGTCGGTGAGCATGCCTACGAAGCCGGCGAGCTGCCCGATCTGCGACAGCACGTCGAGTTGGCGGCGCATACCCTCCTCGTGGTCGTTGAACCACCATGGTGGCCCCCACTGCACATGGCTCTCGGTCCCGCCCCGAGCGAACGCGCCGGCCATCGTGACGAACAACTCGTTGTCGGCCGGATTGAGGTTGTACAAGACCGTCCGCGGCAGATGCCCGCCGGCATCGAGGTCACCGAGCAAGCCGGCCAGCCCCGCAGCTTGCGGCACGTCACCCATCACGTCGGCGCCGGCGTCGCGACCGACCCGGTCCATGAGCGACGGCGACACGTTGCGAAGCGGGCCGAGGTGAAGCTGCATCACCATGTCGTGCTCGACGGCGAGCTGGGCCGTGAGGTGCAGCACCTCGAGCATGACCGCGTCGGCGTCAGTCGGTTCGATCGGTTCGCACGCCCGAGCGCGCCTGATCGCCTGATCGGCTTGTGCTTGGTTGCGGCCCCGATCCGGAAGCGCGGCCAGGCCGTGATCGGACGCACGGCAGCCCAGTGCGCGGAACCGCCCATGGGCACTCGTCAGCGCAGCGATCAGCGAGTCGAGGTCGTCGATCGCCAGACCCTCGGACCCGGCCAGTGCGTCGACCCATGTATTCCACTCGCCCGGGTCCAGCCGGAACTCATGGGCCCGGTCGGGCCGGAACGTGGGCGCGAGCCGGGGCGACGAACCAGAAGCTGCATGCGTCGCATGGTGCGCAAGGTCGTCGGGCGGTGAATCGGTCGTGGCAACGAACTCGACCCCGAATTCGTCCAGCAGTGTGCGAGCGGACTTCTCCGGCAGCTGCTCGTTGACCTCGGCGTAGATCCGATCGGCGGTCGCGGGGCTGAGCGGCACGTCGACCCCGAAGGCCCGCTTGAGCTCGAGGTGCGTCCAGATGTAGAGCGGATTGCCGAGCAGCCGGGGCATCGTGGCTGCCCACGCCCGGAATCGGTCGAGCGGATCCACATCGCCCGTGATCCGCTCCTCGTCGATTCCGGCGAGCCGCATCGCCCGCCACTTGTAGTGATCGTCGGCGAGCCACAGGTCGGTGATGGTGTCCCAGGTCCGGTCCTCGGCGATCTCGGCGGGCACCAGGTGGTTGTGCACATCGACGATTTGCTCGGCCTCGGCGATGCGGTACAGCTCCCACGCCGTGTCGGTCGTCAACAGATAGTCATCGTCGAGGAAGTCAGTCATCACGCGCTCGGATCGTGTTCAGATCGTGACTGCATCGAAGCCGCCGTCTACCACGAGTTCGGCGCCGGTGATGAAGCGGCCGGCGTCGCTGGCGAGCAGCAGCGTTGCCCCTGCCAGTTCATCGGCTTCGCCGAAACGAGCAAGCGGCGTGTGGCCAAGAATTGAATCGACCCGGTCGGGGCTGAGGATCTTGCGGTTCTGCTCGGCGGGAAAGAAGCCAGGCACCAAGGCATTCACCCGGATGCCGAGCGGACCCCACTCCCGGGCGAGGTTCTTCGTCAGGTTGTGAACGGCGGCCTTGGTCATCGAATACGTGAACACCCGCGACAACGGTCGCAACCCCGATGCGCTGCCGACGTTGATGATGCTGGCCCCGACCCCGTCGCTCTCGGCCCGCTCGACCATGGCCCGACCGAACTCCTGACAGGCCCGTACCACCGCGAGCTGGTTGATCGCGACGATGCGTTCCATCTCGTCGTCGGCGATGTCGAGGAACGGCGTGGCGGCGTTGACGCCGGCACCGTTGACGAGCACATCGACCGTGCCGAGGTCGGCGTGGATCCCTGCGGCCAGGTCGGCGATGCTCGCACGCTCGGCAACATCACAGGCCCGGAAGTCGATCGAGCGGCCCTCGACTTCGTCCCGGAGCGTCGCCGCCGCCGCTTCGCCTTTGTCCGGATCCCGCCCGACCACGATCGTCGTCGCGCCCGCGTCGGCGAGGGTCGCGGCCATCCGACCACACAGCACACCCGTACCGCCGATGACCACGGCCAGGCGTCCATCCAGGCGAAAGTCCATCGGCACCACAGGGGACATGGGCTCAGTCTGGCCGATGCCCGAAGCGGAAGCGCGTCCGCTCCGAACCGCACCGCCGCGGCTCACTACGATGGCGCTCATGACGGGCGGGCGCGGGACGGACTTGGGCATCCCCGGCCTCGAGGCCGGCTACCGATTGGGCGAGGGCGGGTTCGCCGTCGTCTACCGCGCTCGACAGACAAAGCTCGACCGCGACGTTGCCGTCAAGATCCTCAAGGACTCCGACGAAGCGACGCTGCGACGATTCGACAGAGAACAGCGGGCGATGGGCCGCCTCAGCCAGCACGACGGGATCGTCACCGTCTACGAGAGCGGCGTGACGACCCACGGCGAGCCTTATCTGATCATGCCTCTGTTGGGCGACTCGCTCGACGACGAGCTGCGCCGCCGCGGGGCGTTCGCCTGGGACGAAGCCGTTCGGTTGATGGCCGAGGTCGCATCGACCGTGGGCTACGCCCACGAGCAGAGCGTGATCCACCGCGACCTGAAGCCGGAGAACATCATGCGCACGGCAAGCGGTCGTGCGCTGGTGGCGGACTTCGGCATCTCGCGGATCACCGAGGGTTTGCCGACCATGCGGTCGACCAAGCTCACCTTCTCGTTGCACTACAGCCCGCCCGAGTCGTTCGGCGACGTCGTGGCAACACCCCAAGCCGACGTGTACTCGCTCGGTGCCACGTTGTACGCGCTGATCGCCGGGCACGCGCCATTCCGATCGCCCGGCTCCGATCCATCCGTGCAACGTTTGATCAATCTGGTGATGCACGAGCCGATTCCGGCCCTCGAGGGCCAGGTGCCGGTGATCGTGAACGAGATCGTCGCCCGAGCGACGGCCAAGCTCCCGGAGGACCGGTATCCGACCGCGACCGAGTTCGCCTTCGACCTTCGCGACGCGCTCGACGCGCCGGCCCGAACCCGTACCGACGAACTCGATCGAGACGGGCCCGAGCAAACCGCGCCCGAGACGATCGTGGGCGGTGCCCGGCCGCAGTCCGCACGACCGACGGAACCGACTCGGGCCGGACACGCCAACGAAGCCGAAGCCGCATCGGCGCCCTCACCCAACGGCGATGACGATGCGAGGCGCACCGAGTTCGCGACCGGCGACGTGCTGACGGGGATGGTGACCGACGATCCGAGCATCGTGCGCCTCGATGTCGGAATCCGGGTCCGCCTCGGATCCATCCGAGCGGTTCCGGGATCGACCGTGCGGGTGGAGGTCGTCGGGAGCGATCCACTTCGACTCCGCGTTCTGGAATCCACGCAGGCGGCCCAGCCGCGCGCCGACCAACCGAGCGCCGATCAACCGAGCGCCGACGACTGGCCGGTTCTCGGGATCGACCTGACCCGGAACGGCTCGCTGGTCGGTTCGCTTCGGACGGAGGGCAACGCCACATCCCCCGTCCATCACACGAGGACCCTCAGCGACGGCGACCTGACACCACAACTACTCGACCAGATCGTGGGACCGATTGCGGCAGGCTCCGAACCGATGGTGGTGGGCGCAGCGTGGGGCGACGAACTCTTCGCGAACGCGGCGATGCTCTATCAACACGCCACCATGCGTGGCTACCCCACGCTGATCGTCTCGGCGATCGCCGCCGTCGCGGCGGCATTGGAATGGCGGGGGTTCGAGGGCCTCTGGGTCGTCGCCGGCGGTCACGGTGATCGGCGCGCCGCCGGCGTCGTCGAGCTGGGCGACGGCGTCGCGTCGGTGGAAGCGATGGCCAGTGTCCGGCTCGCCGACCGCTCACAAGGATCGGATCTTCTTGGCCAGATGTTCGACGACATGTTCGCCGGCGGCGTCCCGGTGATGCCCTATGCGGACATCAACACACCCGTCGAGCGAGTCTTGCGGCGACATCGCGCAAGGGGCGGCACCGCGGAGCCGCTCGGGGTGATCGAGTTCGGTGACCTCGGATCGGCATCCGAGCTCCGCGAGTATCCCGGCGGCCAATTCGTCCAGGTACCGAATAGTCCATGGCTCATCGCGGAGGGAGCAGCGCTGCGCGCAGGATTGCACCGCGGTCTCCGCGACCTCCTGGTGATCGATGTTCTCGAATCACCGGTCCAGATCGGGATGGATGGCGCGGGATCGGACCTCGTGACGGGTGAGTCGGAGACCATCCCGATGCGGGCGAGCCGGCAGATCATCGTGCACCGCTCCGGTGGAGCGGCCCAAGGCACCGTGCATTGTGGTGGCACCACCTTGGCGACGTTCCGCCTGCCGGACGCATGCCCCGACCAGGTCGACGTAACCGTCGATGTCGACCATGCCAGCACCGTCATGGTTCGGCTGAGTCATGCGGGCAGACCGATCGAGGCGACGTGGGTCGCCCACTCACCGCTCTTCTCCGCACCCAACTGATCGCTCGGCCCGGCCGGCGGTCTCTCATCCGTGGGTCCTCCCGGATGCGGCACGGCGACGCGCACCCGCCGTCGTGCCTCAGAAGACCCGCCGTCGAAGGTGACCTCCTGGCTCTCGAACGCGCATCACTCGCCAGCGAGCCCGCTTCGACGGAGTTTGGTCGAAGAGTACGATGTCATCATGGCGGGCGGTCGTGGGACGGACTTGGGCATCCCCGGCCTCGAGGCTGGCTACCGATTGGGCGAGGGCGGGTTCGCCGTCGTCTACCGCGCTCGACAGACGAAGCTCGACCGCGACGTTGCCGTCAAGGTGCTCAAAGAGTCGGATGATGCGACGCTCCGACGCTTCGACAGAGAACAGCGAGCGATGGGCCGCCTCAGCCAGCACGATGGGATCGTCACCGTCTACGAGAGCGGCGTGACGAGCCACGGCGAGCCGTATCTGATCATGCCCCTCCTCGGCGAGTCCCTAGACGACGAACTCACGAGGCGCGGGAGCTTCGGCTGGCAGGAGTCCGTCCGCCTGATGGCCGAGGTGGCGGCGACGGTCGGGTACGCCCATGACCAAAGCGTGATTCACCGTGACCTCAAGCCGGAGAACATCATGCGAGCGCCAAGCGGGCGAGCACTCGTCGCGGACTTCGGCATCTCCCGCGTGACCGAAGGCATGCCCACGATGCGTTCCACGAAGCTCACCTTCTCCTTCCACTACAGCCCACCCGAGTCGTTTGGCCAGGTCGTCGCAACGCCTCAAGCCGATGTCTATTCGTTGGGCGCCACGCTCTACGCATTGATTGCGGGTCATGCACCGTTCCGGTCGCCTGACAGCGACGTTTCGGTCAATCACTTGATCTACCTCGTCATGAACGAGCCACTTCCACCATTGAAGGGGGAGGTTCCGAACCGTGTGAGCGCAACCATCGCCCGCGCCACCGCGAAGCTCCCGGAGGATCGCTATGCCAGCGCGATCGAGCTTGCAGCCGACCTGCGCTCGATCGTGGAGAGTCCGGACGGACGAGCCACCGACGTGCCGAGTTCCGATCAGGCGGGAATCAAGCGGGCGAAGTTGGCCCCGGCGCCGCCACCACCGCCCCCGCCGGACTGGTCGAACACACCACCTCGCCCGCCGGAACCTCGACCAGCCGCGCCACCGCAACTGCGCATCCAACCCCTCCCGCGAAACCCCGCGACCCAACGCACCGTCGAACTGCCCCCGCCGAACCCAGCGACACAGCCACCACCACCCCCACCACAAATGCCGGGCGAATCGCGCAACTCACCGCCGCCACCACCACCGCCAAACCCCGCCGCACAACCACCCCCACCAAACCCCGCACACCAACCGGACAATCAACCACCCCCGCCAAACCCCGCACACCAACCGACCAACCAACCACCCCCACCAAACCCCGCACACCAACCGACCAATCAACCACCCCCGCCAAACCCCGCACAGCAACCGCGCAACCAACCACCCCCGCCAAACCCTGCACAGCAACCGCGCAACCAACCACCCCCACCAAACCCCGCACACCAACCACCCCCACCAAACAACCCCGCACAGCAACCGCGCAACCAACCACCCCCACCAAACCCCGCCGATCGCATCACTGGCACCACAGCACCGGAATCACCACCGAGCTGATCGCCGCCCGGCTGCGCGTCAGAAGACGGTGTAGCCGCCGTCGAAGGTGATCTCCTGGCCGGTGTGGAATGTCTGGCTCGGATCGGCCAGCCAGGCGCCGACCTCGCGGTACTCGGACGGTTCAGCCCAGCGCCGCGCCGGGGTGCGGCGAGTCGTGACCTCGCGGAACTTGTCGTTCTCGAAGCCACCCGACGCCAGCTCGGTCTTCGTCCAACCGGGCAGGATCGAGTTCACCCGGATCTGATGTCGCGCCAATCCGACGGCGAGCGCACGGACCAGCCCGTTGAGCGCGGTCTTGGCGGTGCCGTACGCCTCGTTGCCGGCCGCGCCGTGGATTGCCGAGGTCGACGACACGGCGACCAGGCTTCCGCCCTCGCCCTGCTCGACCAGGACCTTGGCAGCCTCGCGCAGCTGCAGAAACACACCGTCGAGATTCACCGCCATCACGGCCCGCCACTCCTCGAGCGGAAGATCGATGAATGGCGTGCCGGTGCCACCGCGACCGGCATTGGCAAACAGCCCATCGAGGCGACCGAAGTCGGCCACCGAGCGCTCCATGGTCTCGATCACTTGCGCTTCGTCGCTGACGTCGCACACATGCGCGGTCGCCGAACCGCCGAGGGCGTGGAGCGCGTCGAGGGCCGCGGCGTTCTTGTCTTCTTTGCGACCCCAGATCACCACGGATCCACCGGCCAACACGATGCCCTCGGCCATGCCGAGACCGATCCCCCCGTTGCCGCCGGTGACGATGAAACTCTTGCCGCGCAGATCGAGCATCCGCCGATCCTCGCACACCCAGCGTCGGGAAATCGCGCCCGATAGATTCGCGAGCGATGCGCTACCAAGAGCCCGAGTTCCTCCCCTGGGACGGACGCCGGGTGCCGCTGACCTTCATCGCCGGCTACCTGGGCGCAGGCAAGACCACGCTGATCAACCGTGTGCTCGCCGACACCGATCACCCGGTCGCGATCCTCGTCAACGACGTCGGCGAGATCAACATCGACGCACGCCTCATCAAACGCCAGTCGGGCGAGACGATCGAACTCAACGACGGCTGCGTGTGCTGTTCGATCGTCGAAGGATTCGGCGAGGCGTTCGACCAGATCCGCGAACGTGAGACCCCACCGGACCACCTGGTCGTCGAGCTGAGCGGCGTCGCCGATCCCGGGCGCTGTCTGCCCTGGGGGCGGACGGCCGGCTTCCGGCTCGACGGCGTGCTGACCCTCGTCGCTGCCGATCAGATCCACGAGCTCGTCGAGCGGTCCGACATCGGCGAGATGGTTCGCGCCCAGATCGCAACGGCCGACATGGTCGCCATCACCAAGCTCGATGTCGAAGGCGCGGCACCGGAAGCAAAGGTGCGTGAGCTGATCGCCGAGATCGGCGGAGACGTTCCCGTGGTCGATGCCGGTGATGGAGCAGTGACCAGCACGCTGCTGCGGGTCGGAGGACGTCGCAAGGGAGGCACCGCAGACCTCCCCGACGCCACCTTGTTCGACCGGCACGAGGTCGGCAGCATCCCCCTGCATCGACCGATCGAGGTCGCCGAGGTCGAAGCCATCGTCGACGGTCTCGACGACTCGGTGATGCGGGCCAAGGCGATTTTCGAGGACCCATCTGGCTCTCGCTGGTCGGTCCAGGTCGTCGGGCGACGATGCACGATCGCCGAACTCCCCGACGTCGAATCCGAGGCCGTCACCGACCTCGTCACCATCTCGGTACGCCAGCCCGGTTCGATCGGTCACAGTCAGCCTGTCATGCTGGGACGATGACAATCCTCGACGCGAACGTCCGTTCCGATCTCGCCGACGCCCACCGCGAGACCATCGCCGTGTTGGGCCAAGCCGGCGACTGGCTGAGCAGCTCCGAGCGAGTCGCACTCGCCGAGGTCACCCGCGCCGCTCGAGGTGCGGCAGACCAGCCTCCGTGGTACCGCCCGTCCTCCGAGGGCATCGAGTTTGCGCCGTTGCCGAGTGCCGCGGTCGATGCGGCCTGGCGGCTGACGAACCATCCTGGCACCTTGACGGCCGCGTGGTACGAGGAGACGGTTGCTCAGCTTCCGTCACCCGAGTACTACGTGGAGCTGGTCGGTGTCGTCGCAGCGGTCAACTCCGTCGATCGCTTCGCCGTCGCGCTCGATGTCGACGTGCTCCCGCTGCCCGAGCCCACGTCCGGGGAACCCGCGCGTGCGCCATCGGGTGGTGTCGTCGCTCGTCACTGGGTGCCGACCGATCCGGATCTCGGCGGGGCCAATGTGCTGAAGGCGCTGTCGATTTCCCCGTCGGCCCGGTCGCTGCGAGAGCGGCTGATCGAGGTTCAGTATCTGCCGGTCGACGCGCTGCTCGGCGACATGGACTGGTCACGCGGAACCCTTGATCGACGACAAATCGAGTTGGTCGCCGCGCAAACGTCGTTCAACAACGAGTGCTTCTATTGAACGACCAGCCATGCGCTGCTGCTCGGTCTGAGCGGCATGAGTTCGGGCGAGGACATCGACGCCTCCCAGCTTTCGGCCGGCGCCGGGGTGCCTCATGGGGAGTTGCTGGTGCGCTTCACCGACGCCACCGACGGCCCGGTCGATGCGCTCGCTGCGGTGCGCGATGAGATGATCGAGACGATGGGCTGGGAAGCCACGGTCGATGCCGCCGCCGTCGTCGCCAACTTCCACATGATGACCCGCATTGCCGACGGCACGGGCACGCCGCTCGACGACGGCAGCGTCGACATGAGCGCAGACATGCGAGCGGCGATCGGCGTCAACGAGTTCGAGAGCATGCGGCTCAATCCGCAACCGGGCGACGCGACCGCCTGGGCCTAGTCGACGGCGGCGCCGCTCACCGCCGCGTCGGCCTGACCGGCCGACCGAGGCTCAGATGTCTCGGGTGGCAGCGAAGGCGGCGGCGAGATCGTTGCTGAGGTCGGCGATGTGCTCGCAACCGACCGAGAGCCGGATGAGCGTCGGAGGGATCGTCTCCTGACCGGGAACGGCCGCTCGCCGCTCCATCGTCGACTCGATGCCCCCGAGGCTGGTGGCGTGATTGATGATCTCGACCCGCTCGCAGATTGCGGCAGCACGCTCGGCGGTGCCGACCGTCTCGAAGGAGATCATCGCCCCCCAGCCGTTCATGAACTTCGCCGCGTTGGCATGAGTCGGATGTGACTCCAGGCCGGGATAGCGCACGGTGTGGACGTCGTCGCTGGCCACCAGCCGGTTGGCCAGCTCGAGCGCGTTGGCCTGGGCCTTCTCCATGCGCAGCGCCATGGTGCGCGCGCCGCGAATTGCCAGAAACGCTTCCATCGCTCCGATCGATGCGCCGTGCAGCAGGCGACGCTCGTGGAACTCGTCGTAGAGGGCATCATCGTCGGTGACCAGCAAGCCGGCGAGCAGGTCGGAGTGACCGCCGATGAACTTGGTCGCCGAGTGCATCACGACGTCGGCGCCGAGCTCGAGCGGACGCTGGCAGATCGGGGTGCCGAAGGTGCTGTCGACGGCGACGATCGTGCCGTCCTTGCGAGGGGCACCACAGATCGCCGGGAGGTCGGCGACGGTGATCAGCGGGTTGGCCGGGGTCTCCAGCCACAGCAGGTCGGCGGTTTGGGCGACGTCAATCCAGCCTTCGGTGTCGTCGAGTTCCAGACGCACGACGTTCCAGCGTCCCTGTGCTTCGGCCTCGGCAGCGAGACCCTTCACCCCGTGATACGGATCGGTCGGGATGGCCAGGGTTGCGCCAGCCGGCAGGCGGTTCAGCACCGCAGCTGCAGCGCCCATCCCCGAGGCGAATGCCAACGCCCGGCCGTCTTCAAGACCGCCCATCAGCTCTTCGAACGCGTCGGTCGTCTCGGTTCCTTTGGCGCGGCTGTAGTCACGGTCGGCCGGCAGATAGAAGTTCGACGCCAGCTGTGGCGCCACGTTGAGCGGCTGGCCGGGCGTGCGGTCCCGTCCGCCGGCGATGAGCCAGGTTGCGTCGTCGACTCCGTCTCGCATGATTCGACGGTACCGGCAACCGGCGACCACCCCGTCGGGGCCGCTCAGACGGCCGTCGTGACGACGAGCGCGGCGAGCGCGGCCAGCACCGTGATCGCGCCGAGCACGTCGCCGGTCACGCCGCCGATCTTTCGGATCGACAAGGCGATCACAAGCGCCGCGGCGACGGCGGCGCCCACCAGCGGCCACACGAACAGTACCGGGGAGACGACAGCCGCGACCGCAAGGGCCACCGCGGAACCCATGACGGCCCACGGCCAGGAGAGATCGGTGACGTACGACGCACCCAAGCCATCGCCGGCGATCGGCGCGACAACCATCGTCAGCACGGCCATCGCACGCCCGACGCCGTGCGCTCCGACCAGCGCCAGGAACCCATCTCGAGGCTCGAGCGAGGCGACTGCGCCGACCTCGATCACGATCGCCGACGCAAGCGCGGCGGTGCCGTAGGTACCAAGTCGCGAGTCCTTGAGGATCTCGAAGCGCTGCTCGACGGTCCATCCCCCGCCGAAGGCGTCGGCGATGTCGGCCAGCCCATCGTGGTGGAAAGCGCCGGTGATGAGCAGTGCCAACGCCGTCGCACAGGCCGCGGCAACGAAGGGCGTCGTCACCTCGGCCAGTCCCCGCCAGGCGCCACCGTGGGCCAAGCCGACCAGCAGGCCGACCAGCGGGAACCATGGCACGGCGCGGGCGAGCTCGACCGGCTTGCCGCCACCGACGTCGCCCACCGGAATTCGTGTCAGGAACCCGAGAGCGACGCGCAGATCACGGAGCGGCTGCATCATCCTCGGATCCCGCCGCCGCTGCGCCGAAGAACTCCTCGAAGGTCGCCACGTCGGTCACCGCGCGGCACGCCGCAATGACGATGGGAAGGGCCACCATCGCGCCAGACCCCTCGCCGAGACGGAACTCCATGGTGAGCAACGGCTCGAGGCCCAACCGCTCCAGGGCGAGGCGATGGCCCGGCTCGGCTGAGCGGTGACCCGCACGGAGATGCGACACCAGGTCCGGGTCAACCGCGTGCAGCGCAACCGCCGGCGCCGTGGCGATGTAGCCGTCGAGCAGGATTGGGATGCGCCGGGCTCTCGCTTCGACCATCGCTCCAGCCATCGCGACGAGTTCGGTCCCGCCCAGCTCACGCAGCAGCTCGATCGGGTCGACCGTGGTGGCCACGCGCGCCACCGCATCGGCCACGACCGCCTGTTTCAGCGCGAGCCCGTCGTCGTCGACTCCGGTGCCACGACCCACGAAGGTCTGTGCGTCGGGGCCGATGATGGCGGCAGTGACCGCGGCGGCCGCGGTGGTATTGGCGATACCCAGCTCGCCGAGGACCAGCAGGTCGGTGTCGATCTCGCGCACCGCGGCCCGCCCGGCCTCAAAGGCGTCGGCAAAACGCTCGCGACTCATCGCCGGCTCGACCCGAAGGTTCCCTGTGGGGATGCCGACGCCAACGTCGTGCACCGTCAGATCTGCGCGGGCGGCGGCGGCCAGCGCATTGATCGAGGCCTGCTTCGTCTCGACGGCCGTCAACATCGCCGCCGTCACCTCGGCTGGATAGGCGGATACCCCCTCGGCCGCGACACCATGGTCGCCGGCGAAAACGAGGCAATGCGGGCGCTCGATCCGCGGCAGACCGTCACCGTGCCATGACGCGACCCACACCGCCAGCTCGTCGAGCTGAGCGAGGGCGCCTCCGGGGCGCAGCGTGTTCGCTGCCCGATCGGCCGTCATGTCGGCCGACTCGGGCGAGGGCGAAGGCATGGTCGCCAGCTCGGCGCGCAACGCTTCGGTCGTGGGGTCTACCACGTTGGTTCAACTTCCTCGAGTCGCAGGGCTCGTCCGGCAGCGACGAACAGGGACAGCTCAGCATGCTCGGCCAGCACGCGATTCGCTCGGCCCAACACGTCGCGGTAACGGCGTCCGAGTTCGGTTTCCGGATGGATGCCGAGGCCGACCTCGTTCGTCACCGCCAGCGTCGGCCCCGCGCGTCTTGCAAGAGCCGCACCAAGCTCGGCGACGTGGCCCGTGATGGCCGGGTCGTCGCGCTCAGCGAACAGCAGGTTGGAGACGAGCAGGGTCACACAGTCGACGATGACGAGCGCATCACCGCCGATCGCGCCGATATCCGTCGAGCCGAACAATGGTGCCTCGATCAGGTCCCAATCTGCGGGCCGCTCGTCCTGATGGCGCTCGATACGTCGAGCCATGTCGGCGTCACCTGCGGTGGCCGTCGCGACAAACGTGACCGAGCCGGGCCATGTCTCAGCCAGCCGAACGGCCAGATCGCTCTTGCCGCTTCGCGCACCGCCCAGCAGCATCGTCAGACCGTTCGCGACCGAGATCACATCGACCTCCCGAGTTCAGGGGTGACCAAGACCCGACCGTCCTCGTGAATCACCCGCACGCGAGCGCCGTAGTACTTGGCGAGGTTCTCCTCGGTGAGCACCTGCTTTGCACTTCCCTGCTCGACGACCTCGCCGCATGCCAGCAGTACGAGTCGGTCGGCAAACGAACCGGCGAGGGTCAGATCATGCATCGTGGTGATGATCGTCCGTTCACCGGTCGATCGCAATCGTTCGAGCAATTCCAGGACCTCCTGCTGATGGCCGAGGTCGAGGGCCGACGTCGGCTCGTCGAGCAGCAGCACCGGCGACTCTTGAGCCAGTGCCCGCCCGACCATCGCCCGTTGGAGTTCGCCTCCGGACAGCGTGTCGAGGTGCCGGTCGGCCAAGTGCCCGAGATCAAGCTTCTCGATGGCCGCGGTCGCGGCGTCGAGATCCTCGGCCCGTTCGGGTGCGAGCGGCCCGAGGTGTGGTGTCCGCCCGAGCAACACGTAGTCGAAAACCCGCATGCCGACCGGAATCGTCGGCGACTGCGGAACCCAGGCGACCATTCGGCCTCGTTCGCGTCGTGTGAGATCCTCCAGGGGACGTCCATCGATCTCGACGGACCCGGTCGCCCGGAGCGCGCCGGCCAGGGCTCGCAGGAGGGTGGACTTGCCGGCGCCGTTGGGGCCGATGATCGACAGCCATTCGCCGGCCGCGATGTCGAGGTCGACGTCGGCCAAGAGCCGGGTCTTCTTCACCGTCACACCGAGTCCGCGAGCCCGGATTGCCATCGCCGTCATCGATTCGCCGTCCGGAGAATCACGACGAAGAACGGTGCGCCGAAGAACGCGGTCACGACACCGATCGGAATCTCGCTGGCGTTGCCAACGGTGCGAGCGGCGACATCACACAACACGAGGAACGACGCGCCGATGAGCACCGACATCGGCAACACCACCCGATAGCTGTGGCCGAAGATCAACCGCACCGTGTGTGGCACGATCAGGCCGACGAACGCGATCAGCCCACTCACCGCCACCGCAGTGGCGGTGAGCAGCGCGGCGATGACGATGAGGAGCAGCCGGGTCCGAACCACCGACAAGCCAAGCATGCCCGCTTCGTCGTCGCCGACACCGAGGACGTCGAGGGTGCGACCGGCGAGCAGCAGGAGCCCGATGCAGACGAGAGCCAGCGGCGCCGACTGGATCACCTCGCTCCAGCCTTGGGTGGTGAGACCGCCGAGAAACCACACGTAGATCTCGCGGATGTCCTCGGTGTTGCGCTGCTGCAGATAGGTCTGGAGTGCGGTGAAGAAGCTGGCGACGGCCACGCCGGCGAGGATCAGCGTCGTCGTGCTCTGACGACGATCACCGATCGCACCGAGTGTCCAGGTGAGGGCGACCGCCACGAGGGCACCGATGAACGCGGCGACCTGCACGCCGTCGAGCAGGCCTCGTCCGTCGCCCCAGTCGTTGACGAAGGCGATCGTCGCGCCGAACCCGCCACCAGCGGCAACGCCGAGAAAATACGGATCGGCGAGCGGGTTCCGGAACACGCCCTGGAAGGTCGCGCCGGCCGTGGCCAGCGCCGCACCGACGGTCAGCCCGAGGACGATCCGCGGCAGCCGCAGGTTCCAGACGATCGACTTCTGAATCGGCTCGAGCCCGCTCTCGATCGTGCCGGGGGTGAGACGATCGAACGCCTCGACCAGCACTCGACCTCTGGGTAGGTCGGCTTGGCCGACGAGCAGCACCAGCGCGCAGGTGACGAAAACGAACAACACCCCGCCGACATACCAGCTGAGCCGGCCGGCGGCGGGGCGCATGTTCGTCGCTCTCGTGTGACCGGGTGGTCAGCCGGCCGGAACGGCCTCGATGGCCGACACGGCTTCGCCGGCGACCTGGATGAACTCCACCAGGCGCGGTCCCCAGCGGCTCACGATGTCGTCGTTCATCTCGACGATGTTCCCGGTTTGGACCGCGGTCAGAAGCTCCCAGCCTTCGCGTTCGCCGAGGGTGGTCGCGTTCTGTTCGCAGCAGAGGGTGTCGGCCAGGAAGATGATGTCCGGGTCGGCGGTCAGCAGGTACTCCTGGTTGAGCTGTGGGTAGCCGAACGCCGAACCATCTTCGTCGGCGGCGTCGGCGACGTTCTCCAGGCCGAGCAGGCCGTAGACGTAGCCGACAAAGGTCGACGAGGTCACGCTGAAGAGGGTCGGGTCGAGCTCGTGGTAGTAGGTGAGCGGAACCTCACGTTCGGGCAGCGAGTCGAGCACCGCGGCGATGTCGGTCTGCATGTTGAGGACGACCTCGGTCGCCTCGCCGATGTGACCGGTGACGGCACCGACCTGCTCGATCTGCGCATACACCTCGTCGAGGTCGACGGCCGCGTTGAGCTGCAGGATCTCGACGCCGAGCGCATCGAGACCCTCCACCGGCGACGAGGTCAGGATGAGGTCGGGTTCGAAGGCGGCGATGGCCTCGACCGACGGCGTGAACGCCGACAGGTCTTCGACCACCGGGGCCTCGGGCGGGTAGTACGAGAAGTTGTCGACGGCGATCACCTGGTCGCCCGCACCGACGGCGAACAACATCTCGGTGCCGGTCGGGCTCAGCGAGACGATTCGGGTCGGAACCTCGCCGGCCGCTTCGGCGTCAGCGGTGGCTTCGCCCTCACCGTCTTCCATGGCGTTGTCCTCCATAGGCTCCTCTTCGTCCTCCATGGCTTCTTCCGAGGCGGACGCCGAGGGCTCATCATCCTCCATCGTCTCGTCCTCCATCGCTTCTTCCGAGGCGGACGCCGAGGACTCATCATCCTCCATCGCTTCATCCTGCATCGCTTCGTCCTCCATTGCCTCGTCCTCCGCCATCGAGGCTTCGACGTCGGCGTCGGAGGCCGCTTCGGCGGCGTCATCGGTGTCGGACGTATCGCTGCCGCACGCGGCGAACAGCAGGGCAAGTGCGGCCAGCAACGCCAGCAGCTTCCGAATCTTCATCGGACTATCTCCTTATGCCGATCCGCGCAGGGAGCTGCGACGGACCAGCCCTTCCTCGAGGGATCGTTGGTCAGATCTGTTCGCAGACTCGACCGGACTCGTCCGCCGAGGCCGGAGCTTCGACGACTTCACCGTTGCGGGACAGCGCCGGATTCTCACCGGACTTCGGACTGGCGAACGGCCCAAGAGTAACGCCGCAACCGCCGCGAACGGCGCCCGACGATGGGGTCAGACCCCTTCAAAGGTGAAGGCCCGCGAACGCGGATCTTTCGACCGGTTGGAAAAGCCCGCGGAACCCGGATTAGTTCGGGACGTTCTCGATGCGCATCACGTTGCTCACGAGCGCGCTGTTCGAGTTGCCGAGCACGATCGGCACGAGCTCGCCCGGCTTCAGGTGGCCGGCGTCGCGGATGCGGCTCAGGATGCCCATCACTCGCTTGGTGCCGGTGCCGTCAGCAGAACCGACCATCGGCACGACTCCCCAGCTCAAGCACAGCTGGCGGGCGACGCGGGCGGTCGGAGTGACGGCCACGATCTCCGCCCGCGGTCGGTAGCGGGAGATCTCACGGGCCGTACGACCGGTTCCGGTCACGGCGACAAGTACACGGCTGCCGAGTGCAGCTGCGGCCTGGTTGGCCGCTCCACGCATGGCGACCGCCACGCGACGAACGTCGGTCTCGGCGTCGGGATCGTTGTGCGGCATCTTCTCGAGGCGGCTGGACCAGCCGTCGTAGTCGAAGTTCTGCTCCGCCTCGACGAGGATCTCCGACATCGTCTTGACCACGAGTACGGGGTCGTGGCCAACGGCCGTCTCACCCGACAACATCACCGCCGACGTGCCATCGAAGACCGCGTTGGCGACGTCGGTCACCTCGGCTCTGGTGGGCTGTGGCGCCGAGGTCATCGACTCGAGCATCTGGGTCGCGGTGATGACCGGCTTGCCGGCTGCGACGGTTGCGCGAATGATCTGCTTCTGCAGCGCCGGCAGGCCCGGCAGCGAGCACTCGAGGCCGAGGTCGCCGCGGGCAACCATCACCGCATCGCTGTGCTCCAGAATCGAATCGAGGTTGTCGATCGCCGCCTGGGTCTCGATCTTGGCGACGAGCATCGGGCCGCGCGGCGGCTTCTCGCTGTGGAGCGCACGCATGTCGCGGCCGGTCTTGACGAACGAGACGGCGACGAGGTCGACATCGGCCTGCACGACCGCGTCGAAGTACTTCAGGTCTTCAGTCGTCGGCGACGAGGTCGTGAGTCGACTCGATGGCACGTGCACGCCGGGGCGACCTCGCATGGAACCGCCTCGCTCGACGACCGCGTTCGCATACTCCGGACCCACGTCGGTCACGACCAGGGTGGCAGAGCCGTCGCCCATGTGCAGCCGATCGCCGACCTCGAGGGACTGGGCGATGTCGTCGACATTGACGTAGATGTGCGTCGAACTCGACTGCTCCTCGCCACCACGGATTTCGATCGACGTTCCGGTAACCAGTTCGACCGGCGTGTCGCCGAACGCCGCACGGACCTTGGGGCCCGCGAGGTCGACCAGAATGCCGACCGGTTCAGGGTGATTCTCGGCGACCTTGCGAATGGTCGCGACACGCTCGAGCACCCGCTCCACCGGGTCGTGGGCGGTGCCGAGCCGGAACACGTTGACCCCGGCGGTGATGAGCTGATCGAGGACCTCGGGCGAATCCGAAGCCGGCCCGATCGTGGCCACGATCTTGGTGCGACGGATCATGCGACCGACGCCTCGTGGATCGCAGCGACGGTGTCCTCGAGTCGCTGCTCGAACAGATCGTCGTCGAGGTCGGCGGTCAACCCGGTCATCAGCACGCGGGAGAAGCTCGCAGTCATCCCATAAGCATGGCGTAACCGATCGCAACTTTCGACCAACCCATATCCACCGGATAGGGCAACGACCCGATCCACGCGGCGATGTTCGACGAATCGCCGGTACAGATCGGGGTCTTCGGGCAGGGTCAACTTGAACATCACTGACCGTTCGCCAAGGTCGTCGAGGTGACGAAGCAGCGAGTCGGCCAGCAGAATCTCCGCTTCGGCCTTGTCCGGCGCATCGATCGACACCTCCGGCTCGATGATCGGCATCAGGCCGGTGTCGAGGATCGTCGAGGCGACCTCGAACTGCTGCCCAACGATCTGCTCGATGCCGCCGGCGTTCGCGGCATGGATCACCGAGCGCATCTTCGTGCCGTAGATCCCGGCGGCGTTGGCCCGCTCGAGCAGTGCGCCGAGACCCGGGTTGGGTGCGAGCAGCTGCACATCGTCGGACCGGTCGGCCAGGCCGGCGTCAGACTTGACGAACGGCACGATGCCGAGCTTGTCCCAGAGGTACGTCGCCGTCGGCTGACCGTCGACGGTCCGGTCCATCGTCTGTTCGAAGAGGATCGCGCCGATGACCCGGCCGCTCGCAAAGGCCCGGCTGGTGATGAGGCGCGCCCGCATCTGATGCACGAGGTCGAACATCTCATCGGGGCTTGCCCACTGGGTCTCGTCGACTCCGTAGGCCGCCAGGGCCTTCGGGGTGCTGCCACCGCTCTGGTCGAGGGCGGCGATGAAGCCTTGGCCTTCGACGATGGCGGATCGTTGATGGGCGCGGCGCGCCAGGTCGATTCCGGAGAGAGTCATGGGTTCCTTGCTCGGAGGGAGGGCGTTGAGGGAGGTTCAGGGAAAGAAGACGTTGGCGGTTTGCCAAAGCTGGTCGGGGACGGTCTTGAGTCCGCGACCGACCGCATCGCTCAACGGGATGCTCGAAATGTGGTTGGCGTTGAGGGCGACCATGTGGTTCCACTCGCCGGCGTGGGCAGCGTCGACGGCCGCAACACCGAACCGGGAACACAGCACCCGGTCGTTGGCGGTCGGCGTGCCGCCACGCTGGATGTAGCCAAGGATCGTGACCCGGGTGTCGAACCCGGTGCGCTCCTCGATCTCGCCGGCGACGATGTGCGAGATGCCCCCAAGGACCTGGTGGCCGTAGCGGTCGACCTCGGGTTCGGGGACATCGAGCGTGCCGGGGAGCGGCCGAGCGCCCTCGGCGACAACGACGATCGAGGCGTACTTGCCAGCAGCGTGTCGCTTGGCGAGCGAGTCACAGACCTCGACGATGTCGAATGGTTCCTCGGGGATGAGGGTCATCGTCGCGCCACCAGCAATACCTGCCCAGGTGGCGATGTGGCCGACATGGCGCCCCATGACCTCGACCACCATGATCCGGTCATGCGACTCGGCGGTGGTGTGCAGACGATCGATCGCCTCGGTCGCGATGCTGACGGCCGTGTCGAAGCCGAAGGTGCGCTCGGTGCCACCGACGTCGTTGTCGATCGTCTTCGGCACACCGACGACGTTGGCATAGCCGTCGTCGTTGATCTGGCGAGCGCACGACAACGTGCCCTCGCCGCCGATGACGATCAGGCCGTCGAGCTCGCGGTCTTCCATCGTCTCGGCCACGCGCTCGCAGCCGCCTTCGACCATGTAGGGCGTCTCGCGGGACGTGCCAAGGATCGTCCCGCCACGCGGCAACGTGCCGCGCAACCGCAGGACCGAGAGCTCCTCGCCTCGGTTCTCCATGACGCCACGCCAGCCGTCGTGGAAGCCGAAGACCTCGCCGCCGAAGTCCTTGATCTCGCGGCGCACGACGGCGCGAATGACGGCGTTGAGTCCGGGGCAATCGCCTCCGCCGGTCAGAACCCCGAGCCGCATCAGCCCGAGATCCGCGTGACGAGGTCGACGAGGCGGTTCGAGTAACCCCACTCGTTGTCGTACCAGCCGGCGATCTTGACCGTGTTGCCCATCGTCATCGTCAGGCCGCTGTCGAAGATGCACGATGCCGGCGAGCCGACGATGTCGCTCGACACCAGCGGGGCCGCGCTGTACTCGAGCACCGCGGCGAGGGGGCCATCGTTGGCGGCAGCACGGAAGGCCTCGTTGACCTGCTCGGTGGTGACCGGCTCACGGACCTGGGCGACGAAGTCGGTCACCGAACCGTTCGGAATCGGGACCCGCATCGCCATGCCGTCGAGCTTGCCCGCCAGGTGCGGCAGGACCAAGCCGATGGCGCGGGCGGCGCCGGTCGAGGTCGGTACGACGTTGACTGCGGCGGCACGGGCCCGGCGAAGATCGCGGTGCGGGGAGTCGACGATCGCCTGGTCGCCGGTGTAGGCGTGGACCGTCGTGATCATGCCGCTCTCGACACCGAAGGCGTCGTCGAGGACCTTGACCATCGGTGCCAGGCAGTTGGTCGTGCACGACGCGTTGGAGATCACCAGGTCGGTCGCCGGGTCGTAGCCAGCGTCGTTGACGCCGATCACGTAGGTGGCGTCGCAGTCCCCGGACGGTGCCGAGATGATGACCCGCCGGGCGCCGGCGGCGAAGTGCTTGGCCGCGCCTTCACGCTTGGTGAACACGCCGGTCGACTCGACGACGACGTCGACGCCCAGCTCGCCCCAAGGCAGGTCGGCGGGGTCGCGCTCGCTGAACACCTGGACCTTGTGGCCGTCGAGCTCGAGCCAGTCCTCGTTGGTTTCGACCGACCACGATGGCGAACCGTGGACGCTGTCGTAGCGAAGCAGGTGGGCAAGCGTCGGCAGGTCGCCGAGATCGTTGACGGCGACGACCTCGACCGATGCGTCGATCTCGCCGGCGTTCTGGCGATCGATGAGCGAGCGGACGAAGTTGCGGCCGATGCGGCCGAAGCCGTTGATGGCGATGCGGACAGTCATGAGGGGTCTCCTGGATCGAAGCGTTTGGGGATCCGTCGACGTCGTTGGCGACTCGTCTGTTGTCTTGGTGGTGGATTGCTGTTGTTGGGGGGTCAGGTGCGGGGAAGGAGCGATGCGCCAAGCAGCGCAGCTCCGACGAGCCCGGCGTCGTTGCCGAGACCCGCGGTGGCGACGAGGTCGCCGTTGTCGGCATGGCTCACCGAGTAGCCGCCCAGACGCTGCGCCGTTGCAGCTCGGAGTCGGTCCTCGAGGTGGGCATTGGCACCCACCCCGCCACTGAAGAGAATGCGGTCGGGCGAGAACGCCCAGGTGATGACACAGGCGAGCTGTGCGAGATAGTCGGCGACGATGTCCCACACGGGATCGTCGCGGTCGAGGTCCTCGGCCGGCTGGCCACATCGTTCGAGCAGTGCGGGCCCACTGACCAGGCCTTCGAGGCAGTCGCCGTGAAAGGGACATACGCCGGCGAAGTCGAGATCGTCGGCGTGGCGCTGGATCGGGATGTGACCAAGTTCGAGATGATCGCGGCCACGAAGGACCTCGTCGCCGCGAACCACGCCGACACCGACACCGGTTCCGACGGTCACATAGGCGACCGATTCGTACCCGAGGCCGGCGCCCAGACGCTGTTCGGCAACGGCGGCGGCCTCGACGTCGGTCTGGATCTCGGCCGGCGCCCCGGTGGCCTCGGACAGCCGGTCGAGGATGCGAGCCCCGGTCCAACCCGGCTTCGGGGTGGGAGCCATGGTGCCATAGTCGGGGGATCTGCGGTCGACGATGAGCGGGCCGAACGAGGCGATCCCGAGGGCGTCGATGTCGTGGTCGGCGAAGAAGTCGGCGATGGTATCGAGCGTGGCGTCGGGGGTGGTCGTGTCGATGCGGATCTCGGCGACCGGTTTAGGACTGGCGCCGCCTTGGCCAGCTGGCCCGGTGACGGCGCCATCGCCGGCGAACACGGCCGCGCGGAACTTGGTGCCGCCGGCTTCGACGGCACCGATCAATCCGGAGCTGCTCGCAGTCGAGGTGCCCGGGCGATCCGCTGGATCCGCTGACAACGTTGTCATCCCTGGTGAGCGTATCCCCTCTTGACAACGTTGTCAACGAGGCGTACACAACGAACGATGAGTCCTCCCCGGCCGACCCTCAAGGATGTCGCCGAACGCGCCGGGGTGAGCTTCAAGACCGTCTCGCGGGTCGTCAACGGCGAGCCCGGCGTGTCCGAGGACATGGCGGCCCGCGTGGGTGCCGCGATCGAAGCCCTCGGCTATCGGCGCAACCACAGCGCCAGCTCGCTCCGCCGGGCGGGCGCCCGAATCGGCACCATCGGTGTGATCCATGCCGACATCGCCAACCCGTTCGCTGCGGCTGTACACGCATCGTTCGAACGCCAAGCCCGCATCGACGACACGCTGATCCTGGCTGGCTCCGCCGGCGAGGACCCCGAGGAGCAAGACCGACTGGTCGAGGCCTTCATCGCCCGACAGGTCGACGGCCTTGCGGTCATCCCCAGCGGGGATGACCCGGGCCCCGCCCTGCGCCGCGAGCTGCAACGCGGCACGCCCATCGTGTTCATCGACCGCGACCCGGGTGTCCCGGCGGACGTCGTCCTCAGCGATCACCGCGGCGGTGCCCGCGAAGCGACCGCTCACCTGCTCGATCACGGTCACCGACGGATCGGCTTCCTCGGGTCGCGTGAGCGCACGCCGTCGGTCCGCCAACGCCGCCTCGGTTTCGACGATGCGATGAAGCGGATCGACGGCGCGATCTCGACCGTCCGTATCGACCTGACCTCGATCGACGCCGCCGAGCGGGCCGTTGAGGATCTGTTCGCCGACCGCGGCGCAGCGCCGACCGCGCTCTTCGCCGCCCAGAACCTGGCCGCCACCGGCGCCGTGCGCGGGTTGCATCAGCTCGGACTGCAACACGAGATCGCCATCGTGGCGTTCGACCACATCGAGATCGCCGACATCGTCGACCCGGGCATCACAACAATCCCCCAGCGCGCCGATGAACTCGGTCGCCGCGCCGCAACCCTGCTCGCCGAGCGCATCGACGGCAGCACGGTCCCGGCCCGCCGTGAGGTCGTCGACGTCGAGCTGCTTCCGCGGGGATCTGGCGAGCTCCGACCTCGCTAGTACTCCGCCCGTCTCCGCCCAACCGTTCGGAACCGGACGGTTCACACGCTTGGTAGCGTTGCGGGCCATACCACGGAGGGATTGACCATGACCAAAAAGCTTGTGCTGCTCTTCGCAGCCCTGGCGCTGTTCGCCACGGCCTGTGGCGGAAGCGACGACGACGAACTCTCGCTGGTGAGCTCCGGCACGCTCACCGTCTGCACCGACGTTCCGTACCCGCCGATGGAGTTCGAGGACCCCGACGCCCCCGGCGGGTACAGCGGCTTCGACATCGAGCTCATGCGCGCCATCGCCGACGACCTCGGCCTGGATCTGGCCGTCGCCACCCCGGGCTGGGACGCCATCACGAGCGGCCTCGCCAACGAAGCCGGCGACTGCGACATCTCCGCGGCCTCGATCACCATCACCGAAGAGCGCGAGGAGAACATCGACTTCTCCGACCCCTACTTCGACGGCCTCCAGTCCCTGCTCGTCGCCGACGACAGCAGCGCCTCGACCATGGGTGACCTCGCCGCTGTGGCCGTGCAGAGCGGCACCACCGGCGAGACCTTCCTCGAGGACAACACGCCGGCCGGCGTGACCGTCACCGCGTTCGAAGGCATCGGCGACATGTACGTCGCGCTCGAGGCCGGCACCGTCGACGGTGTGATCACCGACCTCGTCGGGAACCAGGGTTATGTCGACGAGAACGGCGGCGCCAAGGTCATCGAGACCTACGCCACCGACGAGGTCTACGGCTTCGCCGTCCAAGAAGAGGGCAAGGAAGAACTGCTCGCCGCCGTCAACGAGAGCCTCGCCTCGATGCGCACCAACGGCACCTACGACGACATCTTCGAAGAGTTCTTCCCGAGCAACTGATCCGCCGCCACGATCGGCATTGATCGGTAGCAAAGAACGAACACGGGGCGGGCCTTTGCGGGCCCGCCCCGTCTCGTTCATCCGACTCGCCGTCGCCCTACAAGCGCCAGAAGACCGCCATGCGCCAACGGCTCGCCAGCCTCACACCCCGCCAACGCACCCGCGTGTACCAGGTCAGCATGTACGTGCTGGCCGCCATCGTCGTGCTCGTCGTCGTGTTCCTCACCGACTGGGAGAAGGTTCAGAAGAACTTCTTCAACGTCGACGTCGCCCGCGACATGTTCCCCGAGGTCATCACGACCGCGGCCGTCAACACGGCGCTCTACACGGCGCTGTCGTTCGTCCTTGGCTTCATCCTGGCGCTCGCGTTGGCACTGATGCGGCTGTCGTCGCTGCGACCGTTCCGGGCGTTCGCGATCGGCTACATCGAACTCTTCCGCGGCCTGCCCGCACTCATCACGCTGCTCTTCGTCGGCTTCGGACTGCCGATCGCATTCGGATGGCGGCTACCCGGCGGCACGCTCGGTAACGGCTCGGTGGGCCTGGCGATTGTGGCGGGCGCCTACATGGCCGAGACGATCCGGGCCGGCATCGAGGCCGTGCCGAAGGGCCAGGTCGAGGCCGCCCGGTCGCTCGGCATGTCCAGAACCCGCACGATGTTCACGATCGTGTTGCCCCAGGCGTTCCGGATCATCATCCCGCCACTGACCAACGAGCTCGTGTTGTTGATCAAGGACACGTCGCTGTTCTTCATCCTCGGCAGCACACCGCAGACCAAGGAGCTCACCAAGTTCGCTCGCGACTTCATGAGCTCGACCCGCAACGCCACGCCGTTGACGGTTGCCGCCATCCTCTACCTCTTGCTCACCCTGCCGCTGACATTCCTGGTGCGGCGGCTCGAACGATCGGCGGCCAAGGGACGATGACCGACGAGACGAACCCAGACACGACCGACGCCGACGTGATGCTCACCCCGCCGGATCCCGAAGCGCACCACGCCATCGAGGTCGTGGATCTCTACAAGTCGTTTGGCGACCTGACGGTGCTGTCGGGAATTCACTTCCACGTCGATCGCGGTGAAGTCGTTTGCGTGCTCGGTCCGTCCGGATCGGGCAAGTCCACACTGTTGCGTTGCATCAATCGACTCGAGGAAGCCGATCTCGGTCGGGTGCTGGTCGACGGCGAGGACATCACCCACCCCGACGCCGACGTCGACAAGGTCCGCACGCGCATCGGCATGGTGTTCCAGCAGTTCAACCTGTTCCCGCACCTCAACGTGTTGCGCAACCTGACGATCGCACCCACCGGGGTGTTGAATACCCCCAAGGACGAAGCCGAAGCGTTCGCGCACGAGATGCTCGAGCGTGTCGGGCTGTCCGACAAGGCGACCGAGTACCCGTCGCGGCTGTCCGGCGGTCAGCAGCAGCGGGTCGCCATCGCTCGGGCGCTCTGTATGCGTCCGGCGATGATGCTCTTCGACGAACCGACATCGGCCCTCGATCCCGAGCTGATCGGCGAGGTGCTCGACGTCATGCGGTCACTGGCCGACGAGGGCATGACGATGATGGTCGTCACCCACGAGATGGGCTTTGCCGCCGAGGTCGCCGACCGGATCGTGTTCATGGATGGCGGCGTGGTCGTCGAGGAAGGCACGCCGGACCAGGTCTTGCGCAACCCCCAGCACGAACGCACCCAGCGCTTCCTCCGCATGGTCGACCACAACTAACCGACATCAAACTTCTCACGGCCATGGCCGGCAGTTTGGCGCCAGCCAAAACTGCGTAAGTGAGCGCATCGAACGACACCGATGTCACTTTGCCGACATCAAACCTGGCACCCATGTCACTTTGCCGACATCAAACCTGGCACCGATGTCACTTTGCTGCTCCGAGGCCGGCGCGGCGGCCGAAGACGGCGCCACTCGTGAGGCCGCTTCCGCCGGGATAGCCGCCGAAGAACACGCCGCCGACCAACTCGCCGCAGGCGAAGAGGCCTTCGATCACCGAGCCGTCGTCTCGCAAGACCGCGCCATCGTCATCGACGTGCAGACCGCCGTAGGTGAACGTGATGCCACCGGTGACCGGGAATGCACGGAACGGTGGCGTGTCGAGGCGCTGGGCCCAGTTCGATCGCGGCGGGGTCAGACCCGGGGCGCAACGACCGTCGAGGACCGCCGGGTTGAACGGCACGGACTCGTCGACGGCGGCATTGAAGTCGGCCAGCGTCGCCGCGGCCCGAACCGGATCGATGCCGTCCATCAGCGCCAACAATCCGTCGAGCGTCTCGGCCTCGACGAACGATGCGCCGTGGAAGCGGTACTCGCCGTAGAGCAGGTCGGCGACCTTGGCGTCGAAGATCTGCCAGGCGGTGTGCCCGGGCTGTTCGAGCACCGCCCGCCCGAACTGCGCATAGGTGTAGTTGCGGAAGTTGGCGCCCTCGTCGACAAACCGCTCCCCCGCCGCGTTGAGCATCACGCCGAGGAAGTAGCAGATCTTTCGGTAGTTCTTTCGATCGAGATGCGGCAGATCAAGGTTGCCGAAGTCCGGCATGTCCCGGTCCATGGGCGTGGCGTGGCAGTTCTCGTAGATGCCGTGGCGGGCCGCACCCTGGGCCCAGGCGAGGCGGAGGCCGGTTCCGACGTTGTAGGGCGTGCCGCGAACCTTGGCGTGGGCCCACTCCTCGCCGAGGTTCTCCACCCGCAGGTCCGGTTGGGCCTCGAAGCCGCCGCATGCGAGTACGACCGAGCGGGCCTGGATCAGCTCGCCACCCTCGATCTCCACACCCGTCACGCGTCCTTCGACCGTGATCAGGTCGACGACGGGCGATTCGTACCGGATGCGCCCGTCGAGACGCTCGTGCACCTCGAGCTCGGCATCGACGAGCCCCGGTCCTTCACCGGCAGCCGCCAAGGTGAGGCCGCCCCAGAACACATGGCGACCGTCGCGCACGAACGACTGACGCGCCCAGATCGGATCGAAGCGCACACCTTGCTCGGCGAGCCAGTGCATCGTCGGCAGTGATTCGTCGATGAGAATCCGTTGCTCGCGAGACAGCTCGCGTCCTTCGTTGAAGCCATGCAGGTCGACCGAGAAATCGTCGGCTGTGTATCGCCCGAAGTCGGCCGTCGCCAGCCTCGGGTCGTTCGGGTCCCGCAACAGCGGCAGCAGGTCATCGCGACCGTCGTAGGCGAAGCGCATGGCACCCGCCGTGTACCGACTATTGCCCCCGGCCATGTCCCACGGCGCAGCCTCGACGATGAGGGTCTCCGCGCCCTGCGACCGCGCCGCGATCGCCGCACACAACGCCGCGCTTCCCGAGCCGACGACGACGACGTCGATGACTTCCCGCGGCTCCCCCATGTGGCGAACCTAGCGGAGCACCCTCCCACCAACTTTGTGCGTTCAGCCACAACCCGCTGCGGTCAACGCGCAAAATTTCGGGGCCACGCGGGATGGGACGGTATGCGAAGCGGGCACTCAACCGGCTGGGCGGATCCTCGATGCCGCGATCAGGGCGAGCGCCGCAACCCCGAGGCCCACGAGATAGGTCGTGGCGTAGCGGCCACCGCTGGGGTCCTCGCCGAGGACCACGCTCATCGTCTGGATGCCACCGACGATGCCAACGAAGGTGATCTGTTGGTTCATGCCGTTGGCGATCCCCATGTCCTCGGGATCGACGGAATCGACCGTGAGCGTGCCGATCGCCGGCTGCGATATGCCTGCCGCAAGGCCGGTGAGACACAAGGCGATGACGATCAGTGCCACGCCCAGCCCGTCGGTGCGCGGCGACGCGACCATGAAGACCGCCATCGACACGATCATCGAGACCGCCCCCGCCACGATCGGCAGGCGGAAGCCGACTCGGTGCGGCAACCAACCGCCCAGGGGCGATGCCAGGCTGAAGATGCCCGGTCGCGGCATCATCAACAGCGCACTGGCACCGATCGAGAAGCCGTACGGGTTCTGCAGCAGTGATGGCGTGATCACGAACCCGCCCATGTAGGCGAACTGGATCGCCGCGCCCGAGACCAGCGGCAGGCTGAAGTTCGGCCGCCGGAAATACTCGAGCTTGAGCATCGGATTGTCGACGCGCGACTCGATCACCACGAACGCACGCAGGCATCCGACACCGGCGACCAGGGCGATGATCCCGCCGACGTCGGCCAGCCCGGAGGTGGCGAACCTGGTGATGGCGACCAGCAGGCCGAGGACGCCGAATCCGAGTGAGAAGGCGCCGGGCAGGTCGAGTGGACGACCGAGCGCCCGAGGGATCGGCCGTAACCAGATCAGCCCGACGACGAACGCAAACGCACTGAACCCGCCGAACAGGAAGAACACCGATCGCCATCCGGCCCAATCGATCAGCGGTCCACCGAAGATCAAGCCGAGCGTGGGCGCGCCGGTCACGGCGAACTGGAACCAGCCGACCGCGGTGGATCGCCGCGCCGGTCCGTAGGCGTGCATCATGAGCGACATCGCGTTGGGATTGACACCCGCGGCGAAGATCCCGAACAGCACACGGAACCCGATGAGCGATGCCGCGTTCCACGCGATGCCGCACAGCGCAGTCGCCGCAGCGCCGCCGAGCAGACCCACCAGAAGTACTTTGCGATGGCCCCAGATGTCGCCGAGCGAACCGGCGAGCGGCGTGAACACCGCCATCGTGAGCATCAGTCCGGTGATCGTCCACGTGACGGTCGCCCGGGAGCTGCCCAGGTCCTCGGCCATCGAGTCGAGGGACACGGTGACCAGAGTCATGAGCGTTCCGAACGCGGTGACCGCCAGCATGATGATCCCCAGCAAGACGCGCTGATACCGACGGTCATCGGCGAACGATTCGGGTGGAGTGGCCAGGTGCGTGTCGACGTTTCGACGCTACCTATCACCGGCGCGCCGACGACAGCCTGTGATCAACTACACAGCGTGCGTGACGCGCTCAGCCAGGTCCTCGACCAACTTCCGCCCATCCCCGATCGAGAACGAGTCATCGTGGCGCTGGCGGGACCGCCGGCCGCGGGTAAGTCGACGTTCGCCGAAGCCCTCGCAGGCGAGCTCGGCGAGCCTGCAACGGTGGTCGGACTCGACGGGTTTCACTTCGACGATGCCGTGCTCGAGGCGCGTGGCGATCGCGCCCGCAAGGGTGCGCCGCATACGTTCGACGTTGCGGGCTACCAATCCCTGCTCGACCGTCTCCGGGCCGAAACAGCACAGCCGGTTGCCGTCCCGGTTTTCGATCGCACCTTGGAACTCTCACGAGGCTCCGCTCGCATCGTCGAGACCGAGCAGCGCATCGTGTTGACCGAGGGCAACTGGCTGTTGCTCGATGAGCCGCCGTGGTTGCAGCTGCGGCCGCTCTTCGACCTGACCGTCTGGCTCGACGTTTCGCTTCCGACGGTCGAGCGCCGCATCATCGATCGATGGACGGCGCACGGATTCGAGCGCGACGAAGCCGAGCGCCGTGCTCGCGACAACGACCTGCCCAACGCCCGCTACGCGATCGAACACTCCTCAGCCGCCGACCTGACGATCCGGCCGTAACGGCCGTGACCGCTGTGACGGCTGCGGCCACACCGGCGTCGGAGCTCGCGTTCATGACCACAGCCGTGCTCAACGCTCGTCGACGAACCCCTCGAGGTCGTAGTCGGCCAGGCAGTCGTCGACGAGCTGTCGGTACTCGTCAGCGGTGCCGCGCACCCGCGCCCAGTTCAGCGGGTCGATCCGCTGCTGGTCCTGGTTGCCTGCATAGTTGCGCTCGTACAGCGCATGGCGTCCGGCGAACTCGGAGTACAGGGCATCCCAGATCAGCTTGAACAGCTTGATGCGCTCTTCGGCATCGACCCCGCTACCGCGGAAATAGCGGTCGATCATGGCGCGCATCTCGGGGTTGGCGAGATCGGTGGGACCCGAGACCGTGTAGATCGGCGCCCCGGCCAGGACCGTCTCGAAGATCTCGCGCACCCGGTCCCAGCTGTTGGTCGAGTACAGGCGCGAGGCCGCCGCCGTCAGCAGGCGCGGAACAACGGTGCCGCCGACCGATGGTTCGGGGTCGGCGACCATGGCCGTCGTCAGCGACCACACGAGCTCGCGCATCGCGACGAGTTCACCGATCGCCGCCTGGACGCCGCGAAAGTCGGAGGTCCCGCTGGCCTCGGTGCCCTTCATCAGCAGTCCAGTCGCGAACGCCAGCTTGACCGAAAGCCGGGTCGCCGACTGCAGGTTGTACCGGTTGAAGAAGCCCGACGATGCGTAGAAGCCCTTGCAGGTCTCGACGTCGCGATGGACCAACACGTTGTCCCATGGCACGAAGGCCTCGTCGAACACGATCACTGCGTCGTTCTCGTCGAATCGGCTGGCGAGTGGCGCTTCGAACGGGTGGCGGGCTGCGGATTCATACGACGGACGACAGATCAGCCGAACCCCGGGCGCGGCCATGTCGACGATGAACACGACGGCCATGTCGTCGTCGCGACCCGGTTCCATACGGGCGGCGACCCCACTGTTGACGGCGACGAAGGTCGCATGGGTGAGCGCGGAGCCGGTCGCCACCATCTTGGCGCCCGACACGTAGATGCCGGCATCGTCCTCGCGGTCGATCGTGACGAAGACGTCTCGCACGTCGGAGCGCTCGCGGGCCCGATCAACCGGCGGATCGATCAGTACATGGTTCATGTAGAGCACCCGGCTGGCGCAGCGGTGATACCAGGCGAGCGCGTTGTCGGCGAAGTCGCCGTAGTAGTCGTGGCCCTCCGCAAGCTGGGCCATGAAGGCCGCCTTGTAGTCGGGCGTGCGACCCATCCACCCATACGTCATCCGCTGCCAGACCTCGATCGCTCGACGACTGGCCGCCAGATCGTCGCTCGAATACGACGGGGCGAAGAAGGCATGGGTGCGCCGGCCAAACCGATCGACTCGCGTGAGTTCGTCCCGCGTCTCGGGTGCATGGAGCGCGTCGTACAGGCCGGCGACTTCGCGCGCCGCGCGAGCAAAGGCTGGGTGGGTGGTCACGTCGTCGACCCGGCCACCGTCGAACCAGACTTCGCGACCGTCGACGAGCGAGGCAAGGTACGACTCGCCGTCGAGCATCTCGTCCACCGGATTCGCTCGATCGGCCTGATCGACCCCTGGACGTGCGGTCGGCTCGGTCGCGGTCACGGACCCATCGTTGCAGGCTGGAGAGACTTCACCAGCAGCTGCTCGACCATCGGCTGACCGAAGTACTCCCCTGGTTGGCGCCCTTCGGTCTCCTCCCACCCGTGTGACCGGTAGAAGGCGACCGCCGCATCGTTGCCGACCAAGGTGAAGAGGCGCGCTCGATTCGCTCCGCGGGCCGCGATCTGCGACTCGCCGTGTTCAAGCAGGGCGTGTCCGACTCCGCGACCCTGTGCGCCTGGGTCGATGAAGAGATGCACGAGTTCGTCAGCACGCACCGTCGTGTGGCCGAGGTGTGCGCCGCCTTCGTCGATCGCAACCGTCGTCTCGAAACCACTGTCCGCGGCAAGCCACGCTTCGAACACCGGCAGCCGTGCCAGCGGATCGCTCGCCGCCACCACACCGTCGGGGAAGAGATAGGCCAGATTGGCGCACCACGCCGCAAAGTAGGACCGGGTGATCCGCTCCGCATCGTCGGGCGATGCGGGCCGCAGCGCGAACGATGCAACCCGAGACGGCATCGGCTACCTCCAGGCGAACAATGGCTGTTCGTACTCGTCGACCCGCACCGACTGACCGTCGAGACCGACGGCGCGGAACTGATGGATGATCGCTCCAGTCGGAGCGTGAATGAGATCACCACCGATCGGAATCTGCACAACCGGGCGATCACTCTCCGGGATGTCGACGAACCGGGGCGAGTCCGCGCGCTGGAGCTCGTGGAAGCCGATGCGATGGACCGAGGCGACCTCGCCGGGATTCGCGACCGGGTCCTGACCGGTGACCCAGAAGACGAAGGGGGTCATCACATAGCCCGATCGAGTCGGATAGTCGTCGAGTCGTCCGAGGAGCTGGTCCGGGCGCAGCGCCAGGCCGACCTCTTCCTCGGCCTCACGTATGGCGGCTTCGAGCGGTGTTTCACCCTCGTCGATACGTCCGCCGGGAAAGGCCCACTGTCGGGCGTGGGCGGCGAGATTGCCGCGACGAGTGATCAGCAGGGAAGCGCCGCCGGCGGTTCCCTCGACGCGCCCGGTCAGGGTGTCCGGGTCGACGCCGGGAATGCCAGCCAGGTCACGCATGCGGTCGACTTCGATGTCGTCGATGCCGTGCAGGTCCGAGTCGGAATCGAGCAGGCAGAGGGCGACTGCCGCATGGCGACGGCCTTCGAGCGGGTGTTCGCGAACATCGTGGGCCGCCAACCGATCCGTGATGGCACGGCGAAGGCGATCGTCGAAGGTGTGCGGTGCGGGGGCCACGGATCAACCGTAGGCGGCAGCCCCCGCTCGCGATCAGCTGTGGTGCCGATCAGTGCGTGGCAGGTACCGCACGTACGGCCAACCGGGCCTCGTCGAGGCGGGCGCGCGACGCCGCGAGTTCCGGGATCGAGGCCCCGGAGCGGCTCAGCGCGTAGTGCTGGTTCCACGCGGTGAGGAGTGCGTCGAACTTCGGGGTGGAAATGAGGGTGGACGGCATGGCAACTCCTTTTGGTGTTCCTGACTTACGGAAGCACTGGTGCGACCCATGGCCTCCGTGGTGGAGGCCATCATCATCACCCGGATACGACAAGAGATGGCACCGAATCTCTCATCAGAGTTGCTCGACTACAGTGGTTTCCACTGTGATCGATGAAACCGACAGAGAAATCCTCCGTGCACTCGTGCACAATGCTCGGCTGAGCAACGTCGAGCTCGGACGCAAGGTCGGCCTCAGCCCCAACGCAGCCGGTGTGCGAGTGCAACGACTGGTCGATCGAGGCGTGATCGCGGGATTCCGAGCCGTGATCGACCATGCCGAGCTCGGGCGCCCGATGGAGGTCGACATCGACGTCTGGCTCGACGACGACCGCGACTCCAGTCGCTTCGCGGCGACCGTGACCCGCGAGGAGCGAATCATCGAGTGCTTCCATCTGACCGGCCCGCTCGACTTTCGCGTGCGAGCCCGAGTGGCCTCGGCCGATGACCTCAACGACCTGCTCAAGCGTCTGAAGGAAGAAGGCGGCACCCGCCAAACCGACAGTCGCTTCATCCTCGAACAGCTCCCGGTGCACACCGATCCGAGCTAGCGTTCGAACATGCGCCCTCTCCTTCGGCGGAGTTCGGCGGCGCACCATGTCTGTGCGCTGCTGGCGATGCTCGCATTGCTCGTGTCGTGTTCGGCATCGACCACGCTGGTCGAGGCGGAAGGCTCGCGCGTCGTCGCCGAGGCCGGCGCGACGGCCCGGTCCGAGGCCCCGTCCGACGACTCCACCACCGGCACCGACGCAACCGACACAACCGACACGCCGGACAGTGCCACCGACGAGGATGCGACGGACGGCTCCACCGACAACATCGCACCGGACGACGACATCATCACCGATGCCGGCGCAGCAGCCGAAGCCGCCGCTGACGCCCTGTCCGACGACACAACCAACGACACGGCCGCCGGCGATGAAGACGAATCGAGCGACCAGGCCGACCCCAACGACGCGAGCCCCGACCCGGCGAACCTCGGGGCGGAGAGCACGACGATCGTGACCGTCATCGATCCGGGTTCGGAGCCGAGGACGGCCCTGCGCCTGGACATCCCACCGGCGTGTGCCGAGATCATGACGACGACAACGACCCAGTCGATTACTCAAGTGATCGATGGCCTGCCGATTCCGTCCGATGACCCGCTCGGCACCACCGCTGAGTTGCGCCTGACCTCCGACCGGGTACCCGCGGGGTACCGCGTGACCAGCGAGATTCTGTCCATGCGATCCTCCGACGGGACACCCGAAGAGGTCCGCGCGCTGCTCGACGCCGAGCTCCGGGCGCTCGAGGGGCTGCGTATCAGTCAGGTCGTGGACGACCGCGGGCTTGCCGTAAGCGGCACGTTCCAGCTCGAGGGCGGCGAGGTGCTCGGCCCGTTCGAGGAGGTGCTCGAGGGATTCGGTCAGAACTCGACGGGAATCGCGCTGCCGGAGGAACCCGTCGGCGTGGGCGCCGTGTGGCTGGCCGAGTCGACCACGACGAGCCAGGGCCTGACGCTCGAGACCTCGCAGCAGTACACGCTGGTCGCGCAGGAGGGCTCGATCCTGACGGTCGAAACCGAGACCAGCATCTTCGCGCCGCCCGGATCGGTGCTCGAGGTCCTGCCGGGCACCCTGGTGGATGTCGTCGAGATGACCGGATTCGGCGAAGGCTCGAGTCAGTTCGATCTTCAGTCGCTCGCTCCGATCGCGGGCACGAGCCAGATCCGATCCGACCAACGGCTTGAGGCGGACCTCGGATTGGGCGTCACGAGCATCGATCAGACCATCGATCAGACGATCTCCATCGACGGACGCCTCGACGCAGGGTGCACCCCTCGACCGGGTCGAGCTCGACCCTGATCGACGACCGGCGGTCGACCGTCGGCGATCCGTTTGGCGGCCAAGGCCGAACAGGGCCACGCTGGCGGTATGGCACTACCGACCTACGAGACCCTGCTGTACGAGATCGAGGACAATGTCCTGACGATCACCTTGAACCGGCCCGACAAGCTCAACGCGTTCAACAACACGATGCGCAACGAGCTGATCGATGCCCTCGATCACGCCGACGCCGACGACAACGTCCGGGCGATCATCTTCACCGGAGCGGGGCGTGCGTATTGCGCGGGTGCGGACCTCAGTGGCGGCGGCAGCACCTTCGACCGTGATGTCAACGCCGACGGTGCGGTGGTGAACGAGATCCATCGCGATGGCGGTGGGTTGGTCAGTCTGCGGATTTACGAGTGTCTCAAGCCGACGATCGCGGCGGTCAACGGCGCGGCGGTCGGGGTCGGCGTCACGTCGATGCTGCCCATGGACGTGCGCATCGCCAGCGAGCACGCGCGTTTCGGTTTCGTGTTCAGCCGGCGCGGCATCGTGCCCGAGGCGTGCTCGTCCTACTTCCTGCCGCGTGTGGTTGGTATCAGTCGCGCAGCTGAATGGTGCTTCACCGGCGAAGTCTTCGATGCCGCCGAGGCCCTCGACGGCGGCCTCGTCCGTTCGGTCGTGCCCGCCGACGAGCTGTTGCCGACCGCCCGAGAGCTGGCGACCAAGATCGCCGGTAATACGAGCGCCCTGTCGGTCACACTCACGCGCCACATGCTGTGGCGCATGCTCGGAGCGGACCATCCGATGGAGGCCCACAAGGTCGACAGCCGCGGCATCCAGTACATGGGCGCGTCAGCCGACGCCAAGGAAGGCGTCGAGTCGTTCCTCGAGAAGCGCGACCCCGACTACTCCCTCAAGCCGTCCGAGGATCTGCCGGATTTCTTCCCTTGGTGGGAAGATCCCCAGTTCAGCTGACGGAGCCCGCCGCCTCGCCGTCGAGGAGCAGGGCAGCGTCGTCGTAGTTGACGAGCCCGAGCCGGGCGCCCCGCTCGGGCGAGTACGAGCGGAAGCCCAGGAGGTGCTGCACCCGCTCGGGCATCGACCGCGCGGCATCGAGGTCGGTCGTGAGCTGGTGGTTCTCCTCGGCCCGCAACCACCCGGAACAGAAACCGGCATGCAGGCCGACGCGCCACTCGTCGGCGGTCACGTTCGCCCCGCCACCGTGGATGATCTTGCCGCTGTACAGCAGCGCTGAGCCCGCGGGCATGGTGGCGCGACACGTGGTGCTATCGGGGACCTCGGGCAACACGCCACGCCAGTGATTGGAGCCCGGCGCGACGACGGTCGCACCGTTCGACTCGGTGAAATCGGTCAGGGCGAAGATCGCCGTCACCGTGATCTCCCGGTCGCCCATGGCGTGCGGCCAGTTGAGTTCATCGCGGTGCAGGAACTGCTCGCTCTCGCCGGGGCCGATGCAGATCAACTGGCCGGTGTTGAGCCAGTACTCGTCGGCACCCAGGTACCGATCCCCCATCGCTTGATAGCGCTCGTCGCACAACAGCTCGCACCATGCCGACGACGCCGCAGCGAGCCCGGTCACACGCTTGGTCTGATCGCCGTGGAAGTCGGTCCAGAAGCCTTCGGTCGTGCTGCCGGGCGCATGCGCGTCGACGAGGGGCGCGACTTCGCGAGTCAACCGATCGAGCAAGTCGGGCGTGATGAAGTCCTCAACGATCAGTCCCCCGTCGGCGTCGAACGCCGTCCAGACGGCCTCCCAGTCCACGTCGGTACGTCCATCGAATCGCTGCAACTCGGGCATGACTCGAAAGCTACTCCGATGTGGCTCCGGTCACCGTCGCATCCTCGACGGCTTCCCCTGACCGAGACCTCGATACCGTCGGTCTCGTCCGACCGATCAGGAGCCGACGATGTCCTTGCTCACCGACGACCTGCAACGCACGTTCTTCCGCACCCTCAACGGAGTCGTGGGTCCGCTGGTCAAGCGCGGCGTCGCCTCGCCGTTGCCGGTGGGATTCGGTGCGGTCGTCGTGGAACACACGGGACGCGTGAGTGGTGCGACCTACGAAGCGCCACTCCTCGGACTCCGCGTCGGGAACCGGGTGTGGGTGTCGACCGTCCGCGAGAACTCGCAGTGGCTTCGCAACGTCGAATCGGGCGAAGACACGGCGGTGTGGTTGTGCGGGCGCAAGCGCGAGGTGGCCGCCCAAGTTCAGCGAGGACCCCTCAACGTCGCCGAACTCTCGATCGACTGAGAGCGGTTCGGGTTCAGCCGGCGTCGTCGTCTGACGCCGCTGCGAGCGCAGCGGCAAACGCGGCGGCTTCGTCCGACGCCATGGCGTAGCTGTGGTCGTCGTCCGGAAAGCGACCCGCCGCGACGTCGTGGACGAACGCCCTCATCGCCGCGGTTGCAACCTCGTTGACGTTGCCGTAGCGCTTGGCGAAGGTCGGCTTGAACGTGTCGAACGAGCCGATCAGGTCATAGCCGTTGAGGAGCTGACACGTGCCCGCGCTGCCGGCCCCGATCGAGAACGTGAAGATGTCGACCGCGTCGTCGACCGCCTTGCCGACCTCGTAGGGAACCGCCTCGATCTCCATACCGATCGCACCGGCCTCCTCGATCGCACGCGCATGATCCACGATTGCAAGCGCGTCGGCAGCCGTGCGGCCCTGGGTCTTGAATCCGCCCATGCGATGCACCTGGTGTGGGATGAGGCCGACGTGGCCCATGATCGGCACCCCGGCGTCGGCGACCGCCCGAATGATGGCGGACTTGTCGCGGCCACCCTGCAGCTTGAGCGCATCGGTACCGGACTCCTTCATGATCCGGAGCGCGTTGACTACGGCGATCTCCTCGGTCGCGTAGGACCCGAACGGCATGGCCGTGATGCAGAAGGTGTCGGGCGCGCCTGCGCGCACCGCGCGGGTGTGCTGGATCATCTGGTCGACGGTGATCTCGAGCGTGTTCTCGTGCCCGTACATCGTCATGCCGAGGCTGTCGCCGACACCCACGATGTCGATCCCGGCGCGCTGGGCCCAGGTTGCGGTCATGAAGTCACCGATGGCGACCATCGACAGGCGCTCCCCCGTCGCCTTCTTCTTGGCCAAGTCCGGAACGGTCAACTTGGGCTTGGCCGGTGCGTCGGTCATCGCTTCTCCTCCGGTCGGCGCCGCCCGACCTTAGGTCGCACGGTGATCGCGGGAACGGGCGCGTTCGATTCGCCAGCAGGCCGAGTCCTACGCTCGGTGGATGCACGCCATCGTCTTCGATGAACACGGCGACCTCGATGTCCTCCGCTACGACGAGGTCCCGACACCCGAGCCCGGCCCCAACGAAGTGCGCATCGCCGTCGACGCCTGTTCGCTGAACTACCACGACGTCTTCACCCGCCGCGGCATGCCGGGCATCAAGACCCCCCTGCCGATGATCCCCGGCTGTGACGCCGCCGGTCGGGTCGATGCGCTCGGCGACGCGGTCGAGGGTTGGTCGGTTGGCGACCGGGTCCTCGTGGACCCCGTCCAATGGATCGACGGCAAGATCCAGATGATCGGCGACACCAAGTGGGGTGCGTACGCCGAGCACGTGGTCGTGCACCACGAGCAGCTGATCGCCTTGCCCGATGACGTCTCCGCGGCCGACGCATCGTGCCTGCCCGTCGCCTACGGCACCGCGCATCGGATGCTGTTCACCCGTGGCCGGGTGTCGGAAGGTGAGTCGGTGTTCGTGCTCGGTGCGTCGGGCGGCGTCGGCACGTGTTGCGTCCTGCTGGCCAAGCTCGCCGGAGCGCACGTGGTTGCGGCGGCAGGCTCAGCGGAGAAATGTGCCGCACTCGAAGCGCTCGGCGCCGACGACACGGTCAACTACGGCGAACACGACATTGCGAAGTTCACCCGAGAGCGGACCGGCTCGTTGTTCTCGGGCGGGGGCTGGGACGTCGTCGTCAACTTCACCGGCGGCGATACGTGGGCGCAGACCTTGAGAATGGCGAAGATGGGTGGTCGAGTACTGACCTGCGGCGCGACCGCCGGCTTCGATCCGCCCACCGACCTGCGCTTCATCTGGACCGCCGAGATGGACATCCGCGGCTCGAACGGCTGGCAACGAGAAGATCTCACGGCCTTGCTCGGCATGGTCCAGGATGGCCGACTGCGCCCGGTGATCGATCAGGTGCTTCCGCTCGAGCAGGGTGCCGAGGCGATGGCGATGCTGGAGGAGCGGCGCTTCTTCGGCAAGGTCGTTGTTGCGCCCCACGGCATCGACCAGGCACAGGCAACGGTCCAGGCGACGACATGACCGAGAGGCCGGTGAGCCAGACGCCGGTAAGCGATGTCCTCGCCACCGCCGCGGGCGGGAACCTCGCCGGCATCTTCGAGCGCTGGATCGGCACCGACCGGATCGCTTATCTCAACCTCACGCACGGCGACATCGAGGCGCCGGTCATCGTCAGCTACGACGACTTCGCCGACCGATGCGCCCGGTTCGCCGGTGGGCTGCTGGCCCGAGGCCTGCAGCCGACCCAGCGGGTGGGCATCCTCGCCGACAACTCGGTCGACTTTGCGACGTCGTACATCGGTATCGCATGGGCCGGACTCGTCACGGTTCCGCTGAACACCCGCCAACCAGCGGCAAACCTGGCCTGGGTCGCCGAAGACGCCGAGCTCGCATTGGTGGTGCATGACGCGGCCAACGCGGATCTGGTCCCGCCCGACACACCGGCCATCGAGTTCGGCAGCGACGACTGGTCGGGGCTGCTACGCGCAGACCCAGCGGCGATCGCAACCATGCGACCCGACGACGTCGCGGTGCAGATGTACACGTCGGGTTCGACCGGGCGCCCCAAGGGTGTGCTGCTCACGCATGGTGGCCAGCTCTTCAGCATCGACCAGTACCTGAACGGCGTGATGCCGATGGACCCGGACGAGCGCCTGCTCGTGTCGGCACCGATGTACCACAAGAACGCCCAGATGCAGCTCAAGATGGCCCTGGGCCTCGGCGGCAGTGTGGTGCTGCTTCGCCGCTTCGACGTCGAGGATTCGCTGCGCGCCGTCGCGCACCATCGGGTTACGGCGATGACCGGTGTGCCGACGATGTTCTCGCTCATGTTCCGGCGGCCTGACCTGCTCGACTCGCTCGATCGCTCGTCGGTGCGGCGTCTGTCCATCGGCTCGGCACCGATGACCCAGGCCCTCTTCGACCAGGCGCGCTCCCTCTTCCCCGAGGCGGTGGTGACGAACGGCTACGGAACAACCGAGGTGGTTGCCGTCTTCGGAGGCCACCCCGATGGCGTTCCTCGTCCGGCGATCTCGGTCGGACACCCGCTGGCCGCCATCGAGACGCGCCTCGTCGATCCGGCCACGGGCGTTGATGCGGTGCCCGACGCGCGCGGACATCGCAGCGGCGAACTCTGGGTGCGCAGTCCGGGCCTGATGTCCGGGTACCACGGGCTGCCCGACGTCACGGCCGCTCGTGTGACCGGCGGCTGGTATCACACCGGCGACGTCATGGAGGCCGACGATCACAACTGGCACTTCTTCGTCGGCCGGGTCGACGACATGTTCGTGTGCGCCGGCGAGAACATCTATCCCGGCGACGTCGAGCAGATGCTCGAACGCTGCCCCGGGGTCCATCAGTGCTGCATCGTTCCGGTCGCCGACGAACTCAAGGGTTCCCTGCCGGTGGCGTTTGCGGTCCGAGATTCGGCCGAGGCACCGATCGACGAAGCAGGCGTGAAGGAATGGGCCCTCGCCAACGGCCCGGCGTACCAGCATCCCCGAGCCGTGTGGTTCGTCGACGAACTTCCGCTCGCCGGCACCGCCAAGATCGATCGAAATGCGCTCGTCGACCAGGCCGCCACGTGGTGGAAGGACCACCCCGCCAGCCGCGAGCGCTGATCTGTAACACTTGGTGCCAGGCACCAAGTGTTACACGCGGCAGTTTCGGCGCCAGCCGAAACTGCGTAAGTGAGCGAAGCGAACGACAGGCACCAATCGTTACAGGGTCAGGTGTCAGCGAGGGTTTTCCAGGGGCTGGCCGACTCGAGCTGCAGCGCGAGCTCCAGCAGCAGTGCGTCTTCGCCGACGTCGGCCGCAAAATGGATGCCCATCGGCAGTCCTGCGGAGTCGGCGGCAAGCGGGAGTGAGATCCCCGGCGCTCCGCTCACGTTGTGGATCGGCGTGATGGGCACATGGTTGCGGGCGCGAGCGAGGTGGACGTCGCCGGGAATCGACGGATCGAAGTAGCCGATCTCGTGGACCGGCCGGCCGAGCGTTGCCGACAGCAGCACGTCGTAGTCCCGGAAGGTCCGTCGATACTCCTGCTCGAATCGGCGAAGCCGTCGCACCGCCATGGGAAAGCTCGCGACGTGACGATTGAAGTGCTTGACCAGGTGTTTGGTCCACGGCTCGAGCTGCTCTCGGTCGAACTCGGGGCTGATGGCCTGCTTGCCACCGCGCCACATCAGGGCCGGGATGAACGCCCAGTAGATGAAGAACGCTTCGACGAACCATGCGGGGAACGGGTTGTCGATCGGCTCGACCCGATGACCGAGTGACTCGCACAGACGACCGATGCGTTCGGTCTCGGCGATCGTGCGGGAATCGAAGTTGACCCCTTCGACATCGTTGGTGATCATCCCGATGCGGAGCGAGCGATCGAGCGGCGCGGTCACGTGGCCGACCGGCGCCAACGCGTCGTTGCGATAGTGCTGCTCGGCGCCATGTGCGAACAGGGCCGTGTCGCGGACGCTCCGCGACACCACGCCCTGCACGGCCAGGTCGATGGGGATGATCTTCGGCAGCTCGAACCCGCGCATCCGATCGCGACTCGGCTTGAGCCCGACGAGTCCACAGTTCGCGGCGGGGATGCGGATCGATCCGCCACCGTCGTTGGCATGGGCGATCGGCACGACGCCGGCCGCAACCATCGCCGCCGACCCACCCGAAGATCCGCCCGGCGAATGCGCCAAGCTCCAGGGATTGCGCGTAACGCCGGTGAGCATCGGTTCGGTGGAGGCGGTCAGCCCGAACTCCGGCATCGTCGACGTGCCGAGTGGCACGACACCCGTCGACTCGTACTGGACGACGAAGGGCGACGACTCGGTCGCCGGGACATCAGGCATCGCACGCGAGCCGAGCCGGTTGGGAACACCCGCGATGGAGTCGGTGTCCTTGATGTAGGTCGGCACGCCGGCCAGTACCCCGCTCGTTCCGTCGGCGGCCATCGTGCGAGCCCGGTCGATCGCGGGCGCAGCGATCGCGTTGAGCGATTCGTTGACTGTGTCAGCCCGCGCCAGAGCCGCGTCGACGGCTTCGAGCGGGCTGACCCGACCAGCAGCGATCTCTTGGGCGACGCCGACAGCATCGTGGGTGGCGAGTGCATCGTCGGCGAAGGCGTGGACCGTGTCGGTCATGTCGAAGGCTCCGTGCTTGGTTCGGGTCCGGGCTGTTAGCTTGCCGCACGTGGCGAGCTGGAACCTCGATCCCGACGTCGTGCATCTCAACCACGGAGCGTTCGGCGCCTGTCCCGTCGAGGTGCTCGACCACCAGGCCGAGCTGCGCGCGCAGCTCGAGGCGAATCCCGTGAAGTTCGTCCTGCGCACCTACCAGCCGTTGCTGGAACGTTCGCGGGATGCACTGGCCGGGTTCGTCGGAGCTGATCGCGATGGGCTGGTGTTCGTTCCGAACGCCACCTACGGCGTGAACTCGGTGCTGCGATCGTTGGAGCCACAGCTCGGAGCCGGCGATGAGATCGTGATCACGACCCACACCTACGAGGCCTGTCAGAGCGCCGTGCGCGTGATCGCCGAGCGCACCGGTGCTGCGGTAGTGGTCGCCGACATCCCGTTTCCGATCGCCGGCCCGCACCAGGCCATCGACGGCGTCCTCGCCTCGGTGTCCGAGCGGACCAAGCTCGTACTTCTCGACCACGTGACCTCGCCCACTGCGTTGGTGATGCCGATCGCCGAGATTGCGGCCGCACTCGATCCGTCGATCATGGTCCTGGTCGACGGGGCCCATGCACCCGGCATGATCGACGTCGACATCGTCGCGCTCGGTGTCGACTTCTACACGGCGAACTGCCACAAGTGGATCTGCTCGCCCAAGGGCGCGGCGTTCCTCTGGGTTGGGGCCGCTCATCGCGATGCAATGATCTCGGCGTCGGTCAGCCTCGGCCATGACGGCGGCTGGCCTCGGAGTACCAGCCCGTTCCATGCGCGCTTCGACTGGACCGGGACCGACGACCCGACGGCTCGCTTGTCGGTCGCCTGTGCGATCGAGGTCATGGGCAACCACCATCCCGACGGCTGGGACGGCGTTCGATCGACGAACCACGCGCTCGCGATCGCAGGCCGCCAGATCCTCCTCGATGCCTTCGACATCATGGCGCCGGCGCCGGACTCGATGATCGGATCCATCGCCTCGGTGCCACTTCCGCCGGGTGAGCCGAATCCCAGCAGCGAGCGCGCCCTCAGCACGGCGTTGCAGGAGGACTTCTCGATCGAGGTGCCATCGTTCGCCTGGCCCGAAGCACCCGACCACTTCCTGCGGATCTCGGCCCAGCAGTACAACTCGATCGACGAGTACCACACACTCGCCAGGGGTCTGATGTCGCTGCGCGACTGAACTCGGAGCCCCGCGCTGCGATCAGCCGGTGAAGCGCAACGACTCGACGACAAGCGCGGCCTGCTCGATCGCCTCGGCCACCTCGTTCTCGCGCGTCGGATCCCCACCGGTCGCGACGATGAGCAACCCGCGATCCGGATGCTCGATCGCCCACAAGCGCCCGGACGACGGAAGCTGCCATCCGACCGACGCTCCCGGATCCGACTTGAGCTCGGCGGCGATGGAACCCGAGACGTTCACGAAGCGGAACGCCTGTGCCTGCAGGCCATCGACCTGTGTCGCTGCGACGGGGGTCATGTCGACGCCGGGAATGGCGACAAGTGCATCGACGAGGGCCTCTGTGCTCTCGATCGACGCACCGAACCGATCGAGTGGGCGGTCGAGGAAGTCGATTCCGAACGCCAGGCCGTCGACCATGACCCGATCGAACCCGCGGGTGTCGCGGGCAAGCGCCGCCGGCTCGGCGAGCTCGATCGAGACCCCGTCGGAAACCGGCAACTCCGACCGACCGGGAGACAGCAACGTGACCGGGTTCGCGACGACCTCACCGAGGCCGATCGTCGCCACCAAGTCGTCGACGACCTCGAGCCAGTCGGCCTGCGCATCGCCGCGATAGGCGGCGATGAGCGCGAGCGGCGCCTGCTCGCCCTGGTCGACCATCCAGATCCGGTACGACGAGCCGCGACGCAGGCCGCGGGTAGCGACCAGACGATTCGTCGCAAAGTACGCACACTCCAGGCCGGCTCCGCAGGGTTGATCACCGAGTGCGAGGTCGGCACGCAGCGCGGTTCGACCACCGACCGTCGTCACGCGTCGATCGGTGACGAGGAGGCCATCGGGCAGCTCGTCGAGCCAACCCGCGAAATCGGCGGCGGCGAATCCTCCATCGACCGACCCGAACGGTTGACCGAGATCGGTGGGGTCGGACAGCGCCGACACCCGCATCATCACCAGGATCCGATCATCCCCGCCCCGCCCGTTCGGGTGGGCAATGGTCACCTGGCCCGGCGTGCCCTCGACCAACCACAACGGGCTCGAGGTGTCGAACTCGATCGCGGTGCCGAGATCGTCAACTCGATACCGCCCCTCCTCGATGAAGTTGTCCTGGCTGCGTAGTGGGGTCGCGACGATTGCGGCGACGGTGGGTGTCGGTAGCACCGAAGGGGATGCCAGCGCGGCCGTCGGCTCGGAGACCGGCCCGATCGTGTCGACGCGTTCATCGCGACCGGTCGTGGTGACCACGAGGAGGCCGACGACCAGGACCACCGCAGCGGCGGTCGCCAACAACCAACCATGGCCAAACGAACGGGGCGACACGGAACCTTCCGGTCCGGGATCCGCACCCGAATCCGAACGGTCCGACCCATGGCCGATATCGGGAGTTGGCTCAACGTCGATGTTCGGGGCGTCATCGATCTTGGCCAGGGTCTCCTGGATGAGTCGCTCCCGAAGATCGGCGACGAACTCCGGTGACGGACGGTCACCCTCAATCGATCGGATGAGGCGCTCGAGATCAGCGGCCATCGTGGTCACCTCCGTCCGCGGCCGAAGCCTCGGCTTCCAAGATGGTGCGTAACGCCCGCCGAGCCCGCGTCACCATGCCCTCGCATGACTTCACCGACCGGCCGAGCTGGTCGGCCATCGCCGGCACCGTCAGGCCATCGAGGTAGTGAAGGGTCAAGACGAGTCGGTGGTCGACACTCAACTGTTCGAGTGCCGCCTCGACTCGTAGCCGTTCGACCAGGGTCACCTCCGCCGCCGCCGTATCAGTGCGGCTGCGATCCTCGGCATCGATCAGTCGATGCTTGGCCTCCCGAGTGGTGTCGCGTCGGAGGACGTCATAGAGCAGATTCCTCGCCACGGTGATCAACCAACCGATCGACAAGCTCGTGGGGTCATCGGTGCTGCGGATCGCCCGGACGAACGTCTCCTGAGTGAGGTCTTCGGCCAGCTGACGGTCTCGACACCGCCGGTGCACGAAGCGATAGATCTCATCGACGTGGGCGTCATACAGGCTGGCGAAGGCCGCGACGTGCGGCCCCTGGACTGTGGGCTCCGGCGGGATGGTGGACGCGGGCGCGCGGCGCGGGGCATCGACTCGGCTCACGCCTCGATCGTCCGCCCGCTGCGCCATCAATGACCCCGACTCACCCTAGATCGATGAACTCGAGCGACCCCAGCAAGCGCTCGGCGAATTCGATCGAGCGGGCATTGATGATGTCCTGGTCTGGGCCTGCGCCCCACCCGGTTGCCACGAGGATCCCCCGGTCGGGATGCTCGATGATCCAGAGCCTGCCGATCGGTGAGGAGAACCAGCCCGCGGGTGCGGCCGGGATGAGCATGAGCTCGGCGCCCTGGCCTCGGCTTTCGAGGTCGACCACCCGCGCTTCGAACCCGCCGATGACCGTCGGATCCAGCTCGGTGGTGGCGACACTGTTGTTGTTGAGGAAGTCGATCAGCTCGTCGGTCGAGGCAAGCGGTTCACCATCGGAGCCCAGCGGGTTCGCGAAGTACTCGGTATCGCCGAAGACTCGGTCGTAGGGAATCCGGGTGAACCCCCGACGCTCGTGCAGCAGCAGGGTGGGTTCGATGAGCTCGACTCGCACGCCGCCGAGAATCGGGAGATCGGCCGAACCAGCCGGGTAGACGATCAATGGGTTGGCCTCGATCGGGCCGAACGCAACGGTGGAGAGGATCTGGCCGGCCGTGTCGAGCCAGTCCGCCTTGCTCGGACTGTCGATGACGATCAGTACCATGATCGGGTCCTCGTCGCCCTGGTCGACCATCCAAAGCCGCCCGGTCCAGCCTGGTTCAGCGCCTTCGTAGATGGCGAGGAAGTTCGTTGCGATACCCACGCAGGGTTGGAAGTCGCCGCATGCGAAATCGCCGATCTCGAAGTCAACTCCGACGGCGTCGTAGCCGCCGATCACGGCCTCGCGACGATTCGAGGTGACGAAGCGTTGGTCCAACATGTCGAGCCAGCCGACGAAGTCGTCGGCCGGCCAGCCGCGATCGAACTCGTCGAGCACGAGGCTTGGGTCGCTCGGGTCGGTCAGGACCGACACCCGCATGAAGATCAGTCCCTGATCGCCAGGGCCCCGACTTTCGGGGGCACTCAGAACCGTGCGTCCGTGCACGTTGGGCTGCACGAACAGGCGCTGCTCGGCCGTGAAGCTGAACGGTGTCCCCAGGGTCTCGACGTGATACGTCCCCACGTCGACCAGCCCGAACTCATAGTCGAGCGGAATGCCGTCGGTCGAGTAGGCCGTCGCGGGCGTCTCCTCGGGGTCAGCATCGCCCGCGTCGTCGGCATCGCCCGTGTCGTCGGCATCGGCAGCGTCCTCCCCGGGTGCCGGCTCCGGGGTGGCGGTTGGCTCGGCCTCGGGCTCCGACGTGGGTGCCTCCGCTTCGGCGGTCGGGTCCTGAGCAGGCGCGGCACTCGCCGACGCCTGCTCAGCCGCCACCCGAGTCTCCTCGTCGCCGCCGCTTCCGCAACCCAGCATCACCCCGACACTGAGACAGAGCACCGCCGCACCCCGCAACCTGTGGTTCATCACGTCGCCATCCTCGTTCTACCCAACGATCCTTCGCGACCTTCAACGAACGACGACGGTCAACCCCCTCGCCAGGGGTCAAAAAGTCCAGCGGTTATCCGGCGAGGCGTGCTCGGACGCGCGGCAAGACGTCGTTGGCGAGGCGGTCGAGATTGGCTTCCATGAACTCCGGTGCCACGCCCGGTGGAAGGCCGGACGACGCGATGTCGGTGATCCCGAACGCCTGCACGAAGGACACGATCTCCTCGACACACTCGTCGGCGGTACCCATGAATGCGGCCTGCGGGATCCCGCCCGGCTCGCGCCAGCCGTAATCGTCGGGTGTGGCGTCCATGAAGTGGTCGTAGATCCCCATACGAAATCGCTCGGCCGTCTTGATGATCGGCCAATCCCGCTCCCGGTCATCGCTCACGTAGAACGAGCGGATGATGCCGACGCGCTTCGACGCATGATCAGGTGTGGCCTCGCGCCATGGATCGAGCACATCGGCTCGCTTGCCCTGGGGAAGCAGATTGGTGCCGAAACGCGATGCCCGCATCGCACCGGGCGTGCTCATCGCCGCGATCCACAGCGGCGGCCCGCCGGGCTGGACCGGCTTCGGGTGCACGTCGATGTCGTCGAGTCGATAACGCTTCCCGTGGAAGCTGAACGGGCCATCGCCCCATGCGAGGCGCAGGATCTGGATGCCCTCCTCGGTCATCGACACCCGGTTCTTGAGCGGCACGCCGAACGCCTCGAACTCCTTTGGGACATAGCCCATGCCGATGCCGAGATCGATGCGCCCGTGACTGATGTGGTCGAGGATCGCCAGCTCTTCGGCCAGCCGGATCGGGTGGTACAGCGGCAGCAGCGCGATGTCGGTCGAGATGCGGATGCGTTCCGTTCGCGCCGCGATCGCACCGGCGAGCGGCTGGAACGCCGGCAGGTAGCCATCCTCGAGGAAGTGGTGCTCGGTGAACCACACATGGTCGAACCCGAGCTGATCCGCCAACTCGGACTGGGCGATGGTGGCGTCGTAGACCTCGGTCATCGTCAGCGCCCCGTCGGGCGTGCGTCGACAGTCGTACATCAGGCCGAACCGAAACTCCGGTGTCTCCATGATTCAACCCTCGCAGGTCACTCGGTTTCGGCGAAACGGCCGGCGCCAAGAACCCGGCGATTCCGTGGCGCACACCGCTGCGTCCTACGTTTGAGGAAGCCGCTGAAGGGGGAACAGTGAACGCACTCGCACAACTGGCCGAGGCGATGGAGCATGCGCCGACGGCGCAACATCTCGGCGACGACGAGCTTCCATGGATCGCCAGCCGCTCGATGGGCGTGCAGACCAAGCTCTACGTGGCCAAGGTCAGCGAGGGTCTCTGGATCCTGCGCAATCGATTCGATCCCGGGGTCGAACTGCAGACCCACAAGCACACCGGCCAGGTCTACGCCTTCACGACCGCCGGCGCGTGGGGTTACCGCGAGAGCGAATACATGAACACCGCTGGGTCGTTTCTCTACGAGCCGGCGGGGTCGATCCACACGCTCTACACGCCGGAGGACAACACCGAGGTCACCGACGTCTTCTTCGCCATCTATGGCGCCAACCTGAACATGGACGCCGACGGAGCCATCGACTCGGTGACCGACGCCGAGTCGGTACTCGGCTACTACCTGCACGAGTGCACCAAGCTCGGCATCGACAAACCGGCAGTCCTGACCGACTGACTTGACCGACTGACCCACGCATCGATTGGCTGGTTGTGCGCTCGCTCGACGGAGTACGAGTTCTCGAAGTCGCCGAGATGGTCGGCGGCCCCTGGGCCGCCAAGCTGCTCGCCGACCTCGGTGCCGACGTCATCAAGGTGGAACCACCGAACGGGGATCGAGCGCGCCACGTCGGGCCGTTCCGAGATGGCAACGAGGGTGACCCCGATCAGAGCGGGCTCTTCCTCGGACTGAACACGAATAAACGAAGCGTGGCGCTCGACCTGGATTCCGGCGCCGGGCGCGCACAGCTCGCCACCCTGGCGGCCGACGCCGACATCGTCATCCACGACCTCACCGCCACACGAGCGGGCGAAGTCGGTCTGGATGGCGTGGGCCTGCTCGCCGAGCACCCGGCACTCGTGGTCGCCGCGATCACGCCGTATGGGCAGACGGGGCCGCACGCGGACTGGGTCGGCGACGAGCTGACCGTCGTTCACGGCGGCGGCTGGGGCTACCTGATCCCCGGCGACGATCCCGACCCGTCGGCTCCGCCGCTGACCGTTCCGGGTTGGTTCTCCTTCCAGCATGCTGGCATGACCGTTGCGATGGCGGCACTCGCCGCGCACCACAAGGCTCGAGCGACCGGCGTCGGCGAGGTGATCGACCACTCGGTGATGGCCACGGTGTCGGCCATGCTCGAGGCATCGTTCATCGCCTGGAGCTACGCCGGCAACGTCGCCAAACGAAACGACGGGCGGATTCTCACCCCCTGGCGGATCCTGCCGTGCGCCGACGGTCTGATCTTCCTCGTGACCGTCGAGCAGGACCAGTGGGAACGGCTCGTCGACTTCATGGGCACGCCCGAGTGGGCGACGATGGGCATCTTCGACACCATCGAGGACCGGGCGCTCAACCAAGACGTGCTGAACATCTATCTCGAGGAATGGACCCGCCAGCACTCGGTCGAAGAGCTCTGGCATGCCGGGCAGGAACGTCGGATCTGCTTCGCCCCGGTGTTCACGATGGGCGACCTCGAGCGCCAACCGCACCTGGCCGAGCGCGGTTTCTTCCATCGAGTCGACCATCCGGCCGCGGGCGAGGTGAATCATCTCGGCGCGCCGTTCCTGTTGACCGAGCACGGCACCGGCGACTCGCCGTGGGCGCTGCGGTCGGCGGCGCCCGTGCTGGGCGAGTCAGCGGAGGCGGCCTCGATCCCCTCGTTTGCAGCCCGGGTCGACGCCGACGTGCCCACGATCGACGCCGACGCCATCCACGCGAAGCCGCTCGCCGGCGTGCGGGTGATCGACTTCTCCTGGGTGTGGGCCGGGCCGTACTGCACGATGCACCTCGCCTACCTGGGCGCCGACGTGATCAAGATCGAGTCCTCGGACCGGCCGAGCCTCGGCCGTCGCCTACCGATCCAACCACCCGACTTGGAGCCCACGCTCAACACCTGCGGCTACTTCAACCAGTGGGACCAGGGCAAGCGCAGCGTGGAACTCGACCTGACCGACCCCGCGTCGATCGAGACCGTGCTCGCATTGATTGCGAACGCCGACGTCGTCGTCGACAACTACGCGACCGGGGTGATGGATCGCCTCGGGCTCAGCGACGAGGTCATGCTCACGGCGAACCCCAACCTGATCCTGGCGTCGGTCACCGGTTACGGACATACCGGTCCGCTTCGCGAGTACATGGGTTACGGCCCGACGACCTGTCCACTGTCGGGGCTGGCTGCGATGACCGGACATCCGGGCGGTCCTCCGATGGAGGCCGGTTTGTCCATCGGCGATCCGGCGGCCGGGCTAACCGCCGCCTTCGGCATCGTGGCGTCATTGTTCGGTCGAGCGCGGGGCGATGGTGGCACGAGGATCGACGTCTCGCTGTGGGAGTCCACCGCGGTCAACGCGATCCACGCGTGGATGGCGCATCAGCTCGGCCATGAGCCGGCGGGGCCCCAAGGAAGCCGGCACCCGGTTGCGGCACCCCACGGGGTGTACCAGGCGTCTGGCGACGACGATTGGGTCGCGATCGGCTGCCTCGACGACGACCAGTGGCGGGCGTTCGCTGCGATCGCTGGGCTGGCGGATGACTCCCGCTTCGCCACACTCACCGACCGCAAGACCAACGAGAACGCACTCGATGCGGCCGTCGGCGACTGGGCGGCCACGCGCAAACGATGGACGATCGTCGAGGAGCTCCAGGCCATGGGCGTCGCCGCGTACCCGTCCTTGCGCTGCGACGAGCTCGAGGCGAATCCCCAACACATGGCTCGTCAATTCTGGGAGCGGTTCGACCATCCGGAGGTCGGGCCGCGGGCACACAGCGGCGTGCCGTGGCGCACCCATCATCAGCCCAACGGCGTTTCGCACCGGGCGCCGATGATGGCCGAGCATTCCTCGGAGGTGCTCGGCGAGCTGGACCTGACGGTCAGCGCTGACGAAGCGTAAGCATGGCGAAGCCCACGATGCTGGGCAGCGTGATCACGCCGACCGCGGCCCCCACGCTCAACGACGTGCTCGCCAAGGTCCCGATGATGACCGGAGCGGTGAGGAACATCACCCGTGACCCGGCGGTCAGTGCGGCGACGCCGACCCCCGGCGGTCCGGGCAGCTTGGCCGCACGGTCGTAGAGCACCGGGAACATGGTGGCATTGCCGATACCGGCGAGTGCGTACGCCGCCAAAACGACGTGACGGTCCGGGAAGAACGAGGCGGCGGTGAGGCCGACCATCGCGATGCTGATCGCCGCGATCATCAGGCGGCGCTCGCCGACACGGGCGAGCACCGCGTCGCCCCCGAAGCGTCCAACGGTCATGCCGCTCGTGTAGGCAACAAAGCCGAGGCCGGCGAATCCAACGGAGGTTCCGAAGTCGTCGCGCAATCGGAAGGCCGCCCAGTCGCTGGAGATCATCTCGACCGCGATGGCAAACGCGCCCAATAGACCCATCACCCAGAGCGTCGACCGCGCCACAGAATCGCTGGGGTCTGACCCCACGGGCGCGGCGGTCTCGTCTTCGCGCAGCAAGCCGCGGCCGATGAAGACGAGCGCGGCCGCGAGCACCGCGGCGACACCGAGCAGGTGCTGGGTGAGCGTGACCGAAGAGCCGGCGAGCCGCGAGGCCGTGAGGCCGCCGGCGACCGTGCCGAGACTCCACAGACCGTGCAGGCGATTCATCACCGGTACCGAACGGCGATCGCTGAGCCACGAACCCTGCAGGTTCATCCCGACGTCGACCAACACGTCGAAGGCCTGCATGACAGCCAGCGCGAGGCCGAGCGCCACGAGGCTGCCGGCCACGCCGACCATCGGGAGCGTCGCAATCAGCACTGCGGCGCCGACGACGATCGACCAGCGCGTGCCGATCGCAGCGACGACCCGTGACGCGAACAGGCTGCCGATGAGCCCCGCGGCAGAGGCAATAGTCAAGGTCGCACCCAGCGCTCCGAACGACACGTCGATCTTCTCGCGGATCTCCGGCAGCCTCGGAACGAACGACGCGAACATCGCGCCATTCACGAAGAACTGGACGGCAACCGACGCCAGGGCCCGCTGATCCGTCGGTCGGGTCATTCGCTGGCCGCGGCTTCTCGGGATCTCTCGATCGCTGCAGTGGTGAGCCGGGGTGCCGCATAGAGCAGCAACACCAACTGTCCGATCCCACTCACGATCCACGGGAGCCGAAGACCGAACTCGCGAGACACCGTCGCCTCACCCACTGCGATCAGCACGCCACCGAGTGCGGCGCCGATCGGCATCATCCCCCAGGCGAAGAACCGGTACACGCTGTTGACCCGTCCGAGCAGCTCCGACGGAATGATCGCCTGGCGCAACGAGACCGTGATCACGTTCCAGAGCACGGCAAAAAACATGGAGATGCCGAACAGGATCCACACCAGTGGCCACTGGGAGACGAGGCCGATGATCAAGGTGGTCGATCCACTGACGATCAGGGTCGCCCACAACGACGGACCGGAGCCAAGTCGCTTGGCGACATCGGAGGCGACCCACCCGCTGATCAACCCGCCGGCCGCGCCACCGGTCTGGAGCAAGGCGAACTCGATCGGCTCGGTGCGGAGGACTTCCTGAGCGAACAACACGAACGCCGCCGTCGACATGGTGCCGAGCGCGTTGAGCAGTCCGAGGGTGATGGCCAGGGGGCGCAGCAGCGAGTGGGACCACAGCCAGGTGAAACCTTCTCGGATCTCCTCGCGCATGGGTGCCGACGCTTGCTTTGCCGCCCTGGCTGCCTTGGGAAGCCGGCTGATGAAGAAGGCCGAGACGGCGAAGGTAATGGCGTCGATACCGAACGGCAGGGCAAAGCTGACCGCAAGCAGGAAGGCGCCCAGCGCCGGGCCGCCGACCGTGTTCATCACCTGCTCGGCTGACCACAGACGACCGTTGGCGCGCTCGAGGTGTTCCTCCTCAACGAGTGCGGGCATGATCGTCTGTGCGGTGTTGTCGTAGAGCACCTCGGCCATGCCCAGGAGCACGGTGGCGAGCACGACGACGAGATAGCCGCCGATGTTGGTGTCGATCACCAGGTCGGGATCGTCGAGCGCCTCGGGTGTGGGCAACACGTCGCCGATCATCAGCACGACGATGGCGACCACCGCGGTCAACACGGCCCGGAACGTGTTGGCCCAGAGCATGACCCTGCGGCGGTCGTGTCGATCGGTGATGACGCCGGCGGGCAGGCTGAAGAACAGCCAGGGCAGCCGTTGGGCAACGATGATCAGGGCGACGAGGATCGGATCGCGAGTGACGGCCGAGGCGAGCCAGGGGTAGGCGACGGTGCCAATGCCGTCGCCGAGGTTCGAGATCGTCGAGGCGGCGAAGAGCCGTCGATAGGGCCGACCCAGCGATTCCGCCATCGCCCCGACGCTATCCCGCTGCACCGCGCCCCATCTCCGAATACCGACATCGGAACCTGGCACCCATGTCGTTTCGACTCACCGAACGCAGCAACACCACCACCCTCCGCACGCCAAAGCGACACCGGAACCTGGCACCTATGTCGTTTCGAGCGGCTCGGGACACCGACCTGCGAGCAGAGCCACGCAGTGCCTCTTCCGCGAGCCGGGCCGAAAACACCAATCTGCGAGCGGAGCGAGCAGGTGTTATTGCGTGGTGAGGCCGGCGTGGAATTCGCCGGCGCGGATCCGGTCGAGGATGTCGGCGTCGGGTTCGGTCAGACGCTCCAGGGTCACACCGTGGATCGCGGCGGTGCAGGCGAAGTCATGCGGATAGGCACCGACCGCCGCGCCGGTGTCGGTGCCAACGTCGAACGTCTCCCCGCTCATCGAGAACACGATCGGTACGGTCCGGTCCAGGCGGGCGTGACCTGCATGCGCCTCGTCGACGGTCAATACAAGATCACCCCCGGCGCCGAAGCCGCCGTCGTACGCGAAGTCGACGACGATCTCGTGCACCCCGGAGCCGAGCGCATCGACTGCCCCCATCGACGTCAGCTCGTGCCCGAACCAGTTGTAGAGAAACGTCGGCCGGCCGTCGTCGAGCCACAGCGACCAGCCGGCCATGTTCCCGCCCTGGCAAGCGATCACACCGACCGCCGCCTCGTCATCCACGTCCGCCACCTCGATCTCGGCAGTGATCCGGTACGAGCAGTTCTTCAGGTTGACGATCGACCGCTCCGGCATGCGCACGTGCGCGGTCGTGTACGTCATCTTCCGCGCCTGCAGCGAGCGCGGCACCGCGAGCTCGCCACCACGCCCGGACCCGGCGTCGCGGAGCGGGTACACCCCATACGCCCGCGCCGCCTCGTCGAACCGTCGTTGCAGGTCGGCCAACACGTCGGGATACTCGGCCGCGAGGTCAACCGCCTGGCTGAAGTCGCTGCTGATGTCGTAAAGCTCCCACCGCTCCTGTGGTCCGTCGAAGTCCAGGCCCTGCAGCCGGATCCACGGGACCCGCCCATGGAAACACGACGCCATCCAGCCGTCGTGGTACATCGCCCGGTTGCCAAGGATCTCGAAGTACTGCGACTCGTGCGTCGACGGGCCATCGGGATCGTCGAAGGTCGGAACCATCGATGTTCCGTGGATGGGCATCTGCTCGATGCCGTTCACGTGGGTCGGAGCGCTCAACCCGGCAGCTTCGTAGATCGTCGGAACGACGTCGATCACATGATGGAACTGACTTCGCAGGCCGCCGACGGACTCCGGCGCCATCCCTCGAGGCCACGACACGCACAGCCCGTTGCGCGTGCCACCGAAGTGCGACGCCACCTGCTTCATCCACTGGAACGGCGCGTCGAGCGCCCACGCCCAACCGACGTTGAAGTGGTTCTCGCAGCGAGCGGTGCCGAAGTCGTCCATGTGCTCGAGCAACCACTCGGGATCCTCATGCACGCCGTTCTGGAAACTCGGCGCGCTCCATGCGCCATGGATCGTTCCCTCGGCCGACGCGCCATTGTCGCCGCTCAGGTAGATGACGAGCGTGTCCTCGAGCACGCCGAGACGATCGATCGCATCGATTACCCGACCGATCTGGGCGTCGGTGTGGGCGAGGAAGCCCGCGAAGATCTCCATCAAACGCGTGGCAACCGGCCGGTAACGCTCGGGGTAGTCGTCCCATGCCGGTACCTCGTCAGGACGCGGCGTGAGCTGGGTGTCGGCCGGGATGACGCCCATCTCCAGTTGGCGCCGGTGGATCGACTCACGCAATGCGTCCCAGCCCTCGTCGAAGGCACCGGCAAATCGATCGCTCCACTCGTGATCGACCTGATGAGGCGCGTGTACGGCAGGCGTGGAGAAGTAGCAGAAGAACGGCCGGTGCGGGCTCGACGCCCGATGCCGCTCGATCCACCCGATCGCCTGGTCCGCCAGGTCCTCGCTCAGGTGATAGTCGGGGCGCCCGACGTGCGGCGAGATCGGGGTGGTCTGGTCATAGACCGCGGGTTCGTACTGCGACGCCTCGGCGCCGATGATCCCGTAGAAGCGGTCGAAGCCCATGCCGGTCGGCCAACGGTCGAACGGACCGGCCGGGCCCTGCTCCCACGACGGCGTCAGGTGCCACTTGCCGAAGCAACCGGTCGCATAGCCGGACATCCGCAGGACCTGCGCGACCGTCGCCGCCTCGGGCGGGATCGCCGAGTCGTAGCCCGGATAGCTGTTGGCGATCTCGGTGATGCCGCCCATGTGGACGGTGTGGTGATTCCGCCCGGTCAGCAACGCGGCCCGAGTCGGCGAACACAGCGCCGTCGTGTGGAACTGGTTGTACCGCAACCCGATCTCGGCGATGCGGTCGAGCGCCGGCATCGGAACGGGGCCGCCGAAGGTGCCACACGAACCGAAGCCGACGTCGTCGATCATGATCACGACGATGTTCGGCGCGCCGGACGGCGGTTTGGGCGCGTCGAGTCGCCGTGGCGTGGAGTCGCCGATCAAGCGCTCGATGCTGCCGTCGAACTCGGGAGTGGGCGCGGGAAGCCGATCGGTCATCGAGCGCTGCCGCTGAGGTCGAAGCCGGCGATTGCGGCGTAGGCATCGTCGGACCGGCCCTCGATCTGCAATCGGTCGTAGGCGATCAACCGGGCCAAGGTGGTCTTCCCGGTCACGAACTCGACCCACGATTCGGGGTCGAGTCGCAGCGTGGCATCCGCGGTGAGACCGATCGGATCGAGCGGCACGGCAACCTCGTTTCGGACGTGGAGTGCAGCCTGCGACTCACCGAAATCCCAGAGGATCACGACGTCGAGCCCGCGCATCCGTTCCGGGACGACCAGCACGCGGAGGGCTTCGATCGAGGCGGCCGGGTCGGCCAGGATGGCCCGAGCGGTTATGCGATGGGTGAGGTAGCGATCCATCGGGAACGACCCGTCGAGGTGACGGGCACGGGTCAGGCACCAGTTGCGTACGTTCGCCGACGACGTTCGCCGCGCGACCAGACGAAGCGCTCGCGCCAGCCGCTCGCGATCCTCCTGGGTGTTCTCCGCGCGCGCCAGCCACGACGCCAACTGCAGCGCCCAGCGCAGATCGTCGCCGTCGATCGCTTCATCGACCTGACGCCGAACCACATCGGCCCCGCCGAAGCCGGCGATCAACCGCTCGGCTCGCTCGACCGGCTCGACTGGAAACAGCTGCTCCGCCTCGCCGTCGAAGAATCCGAACAGCCCGGTGCGGATTTGTCGGACATGATGCTCGGCCACGCCGTAGAACTCACTCGTGAGCGGGTCCGCGTCGCACGGGTCAGGCAACTGAATCAGATGGGCCAGCTCTGCACTCGTGGCGCCACGGTTCGTGTGCCGCACCGTCTGGTCCCACAGGAACTGGATGGCGTCACGAGCGCCCAAGACCCGACGGGCGATCTCCGACGCACCGCTCATCGGCGGCCCATGCGCACCCACGAGATGCGCCGCGCCGAGACCGTGCAGGTGGTCGAGCCCGGTGAGCAGCACGCGCGGATCGCGGTACTCCTCGCCTCGGATGGCGAACACGTTGAACAGCACCGGCCACACCAGGTTGTTGACGGCCACGCCGAGCGATGGGAACCAGAACGTGACCGAATCGTCGGCGTCAGACGGTGCGGGCTGGACGTCGATGGCGAGCCCAGCGACCTTGATCGTCGTCGCGTCGTCGAACGTCTCGGTCGGCGACACGTAGCCCACGGTGAACGGCGCGTGCGCCGGGTTGCGGTAGAAGTGGCCAAGCCCGACGTTGACCAGCCCGTCGGGGCCGTCCGGCGGAAGCGTGATGCCGAACTGCTCCACGAGTCCGCGTCCATACGCAGGCGAGATCACCGACGCGGTGCGAGCCCGGTTCGGATCGATACCCGCATGGCCGTAGATGGGAACGTCGCCAAAGCGATCGATCACCTCTTGGGTTCCACCGACATAGTGGAAGTGGGTGTAGAGCACGGCGACGACCGGCCGATCGGTGACTCGGGCGAGCTCGTCGAGCGCTTCGCCCATCTCCTGGTTCGACTCGCCGGTGTCGATGGCGATGATGCCGTCGGGCCCCTCCACGAAGCTCTGATTCGACAGTCCATTGCCCACCAGGCTCCACACACCCGGACGCACTTCGTACATCTCGCGTCGCACGAACTCCGACTGGTCCACGTGTGCCGCATGCGCGATCCGGCCATCGTCGAGGGTGACGGTCTGCGCCCCGTCCGGGGCGAACGAGCGGCTGGGACGAGGCATTGCGGGCATGGGCTGAGACTAGGTGAGACGCTAGGTTGCGCCGGTGAGCAAGTTCACCGGCAACGCCCGCGACGAGAACCCCGAGTCGGTCCCGATTCGCCACGCAGCGACGGTGATGATCGTCGACGATCGGCCCGACCTCCACGTGCTCATGGTCCAGCGGACATCACGGGCCGTCTTCGCCGCCAGCGCCTGGGTGTACCCCGGCGGCCGCGTCGACCCCGAAGACGCGACGCACCTCGATGCCGTCACGACCGGACTGACCGACCCCGAGGCGTCCGCGATGATCGAGGTCGACCACAACGGTCGGGCGTGGTGGTTCGCCGGACTGCGCGAGACCGTCGAAGAAGCCGGGCTGCTCTTGGGTGCCGGCGACACCAGCTCCGACACCGTCGACGCGATCCGCACCGCCGTGCATGCCGACGCCGCGGTCTTCGCCGACAGCCTGATCGAGCACGACGTGCGACTCGACCTGTCGGAGATACACGAGGTCGGGCGCTTCATCACCCCGGTCGGGCCTCCCCGCCGGTTCGACACGAGGTTCTTCGTGGCCGCCGCGCCCGACGGCCAGATCGCCAGCCACGATGAGGAGGAAGTCGTCCGCCACGAGTGGGTCCGCCCGGCCGACGCCATCGAGCTGTGGCGCAAGGACGAGTTCTCCCTCATGTCGGTGACCCACCGGATGCTGGCGTGTCTCGCTCGCTACGATTCGGTTGCCGAGGTGATCGCCAAGGCCGCCAGCCGACCGGACAATCAGCGAGTGCGGGTCAACGATCCCGACGGCGACTACAACGTCGTGCTCCCCGGCGACCCCGGCTACGAAACCGCCGACATGGAGATCGAACACGGCTGGGTCCGCATCTGACCGACTGATGCGCTTTGGTGCCAGGAAGCCGCGCAGAAAGGCTGCGCCTTTCGTGTCGGCTTCTTGGAGTTCAGCGGTCAACTGAGCTTCGCTCGCCACCGTTCCGCTGAAGCTCCAGGCACCGATCGTTACATGCGCCGGTGGCAGTTTCGGCGCCAGCCGAAACTGTGTAAGTGAGCGCAGCGAACGACAGGCACGGATCGTTACACGCTGGATCCGCATCTGACCCGTAGCCGTCTGGACCTAGGCTTCGGCGATGCGAGTCCTCATCACCGGTGCAGCAGGGATGATCGGGCGGCGTCTGCTGGCCCGCCTCCTCGACCACGGCGAACTGCGTGGCTCGACGATCGAGCGGATCGACGCCGTGGACATCGTTGCCACCGGCTCGGATGACCCTCGCGTGACCGACCATGTCCTCGACCTGTCCGCGGACGGGGTGGCTAGCGCCCTCTCGCCGGCCGACGCCGAGGTGATCTTCCACCTTGCGGGTGTGGTCTCGGGCGAGGCGGAAGTCGATTTCGACAAGGGCATGCGCGTCAACTTCGACGGGACCCGCGAGCTGTTCGACGCGCTCCGCGCCGCCCCAGCCGCGGCTGACACGCCCCGGCCGCGGGTCGTATTCACGTCGTCGATCGCGGTCTTCGGTGCACCGTTCCCCGAGGTCATCCCTGACGACTTCCACCTCACCCCGCTCACGTCGTACGGAGCGCAGAAGGCGATGGGCGAGTTGATGTTGGCGGACTACACCCGCCGCGGCTTCTTCGACGGCATCGGCATCCGCCTGCCGACGATCTCGGTGCGTCCCGGCGCGCCCAACGCCGCAGCGTCCGGCTTCTTCTCCGGGATCATCCGCGAACCGCTCGCCGGCGTCGAGGCGGTGCTGCCCGTGCCCCGCTCGGTCGTCCACACCCACGCCAGTCCTCGAACCGCGATCGACTTCCTCCTGCACGCAGCCGAGCTGGACGGCGCACGCGTGGGCGATCGACGCAACCTCACCATGCCGGGCGTCGCCGTCACGGTCGGGGAACAGATCGAAGCGCTCGAGCGCGTTGCGGGGTCAGACCCCGTGGCGCTCATTCGTGAGGAGCCCGACGAGTTCGTCGCCGGAATCGTGTCCGGCTGGCCGACGAGGTTCGCGCCGGTGCGGGCCCTCGAACTCGGGTTCCGCCCCGACTCCGACTACGACGCGATCATCCGTACGCACATCGCCGACGAACTCCGCTGAGCCGATCGTTCAGGCCGCACCGCCGGCGACCTCGGTATTCGTCGCGGTCACATAGGACGAGCGATCGGACAGCAGGAAGGCGACCACCTCGGCCACCTCGTCGACCGAGCCGTAACGGCGCATCGGCACCGCACTGATCATCTGGTCGGCGACGGCGGCCGGGTCGTCGGCGAAGTAGATGCTCGGCGTGTTCGCCTGGAGGTCGACTTGGCGGTCCCACATCGCTCCAGGACCGATGAAGGCCGGACTGACGGAGTTCACGCGTATCCCCGCCGGAGCGAGATCGCGCGCTGCCGACTTGGTCATCCCGATGACGGCAGCTTTGGATGCGCTGTAAGCCACCATGTTGGGCGCACCCGTCACCCCGGCCATCGACGCCATGTTGACGATGCTGCCGCCATTGGTCCCGGCCATGTGGCGGGCGGCGGCCTTGAGCACGTTGAAGACGCCACGGACGTTGACCTCAAACACGCGATCGAAGTCCTCGGTGTCGTAGTCGAGTGTGTTGGCGAACTCGCCCTGGTACCCCGCGTTGTTGAACACACCATCGAGCACACCGGCGTGTTCAACCGCTTCCGCCAACGCAGCGACAACCGCTGCCGAGTCGGTCACATCGAAGGGTGCAACGATCGCCTGCTCACAAGTCGACGCGATCTCGTCAAGCTTCTGCCGCACGCCCTCGAGATCGGCGAGGATCACACGAGCGCCGCGCTCGGACAGCAGTTCGACCACCGCGCGTCCGATGTCGCCGGCGGCGCCGGTGACGAGCACGGTGCGATCGGCGAACTCAGTCATCGCCGAGGCGATCACCGGCTTGATCGAACACGTGGGTTGCGCCGGCGAAAGCTAGATGCACATTGTCACCGCGGGCGGTCGTGGTCTCCCCTTCGTCGCGGACCACGAGAGTCAGCGTCTCGCCCCGGTGATCGACGTGGACGTGCACGAACGACTCGGAACCGAGCTCCTCGACGACCACGACTTCGCCCGGAATGCCATCGCTCGAGAGCCGCAGATGCTCGGGACGAACACCGACGGTCACGTCGCCGTCGAGCGATCCGATCGCCGCCCGCACGGCGTCGTCGACCGGCACCGCGTGGCCGGCGAGCTGCGCCACCCCGTGGTCGGTCGGGCAGTCGACCAGGTTCATGGCGGGGGATCCGATGAAGCCGGCGACGAAGCGATTGACCGGTTTGGAGTACAGCACGCGCGGGCGATCGACTTGCTGGAGGAACCCGTCGCGCAGAACCGCGACCCGATGCCCCATCGTCATCGCCTCGACCTGATCATGGGTGACATAGACCGTCGTGACCCCGAGTCGAGCCTGCAAGTCGGCCAGCTCGGTCCGCGTCTGGACGCGGAGCTTGGCGTCGAGGTTCGACAGCGGCTCATCCATCAGGAACACCTGAGGACTGCGGACGATCGCGCGCCCCATGGCCACACGCTGGCGCTGGCCGCCGGACAGATTCTTGGGCTTGCGATCCAGGTACTCCTCGAGGTCGAGGATGCGAGCGGCTTCGCGCACGCGAGCAATCCGCTCTTCCTTCGGGACCTTCTGCTGCTTGAGGGCAAAGCCCATGTTCGCGGCAACCGTCATGCCGGGGTACAACGCGTAATTCTGAAACACCATCGCGATGTCGCGGCTTTGCGGCGGTGCCAGGGTCACATCCTCGTCGTTGATGTAGATGCTGCCCTCGTTGACGGGTTCCAATCCGGCGAGCATGCGAAGCGCCGTCGACTTGCCCGAGCCCGACGGGCCGACGAGAACCAGGAGCTCGCCATGGGCAATGTCGAGATTGAGCTGGTTGACCGCCGGGATCTCGGAGCCCGCGTAGGTGCGGGTGGCGTCTTCGAACCTGACTTCAGCCACAGGGGTGCTCCTTGATCGGCGGCGTGAGGGACGGCATCGGTGGCGATACGGGCGTGGTCACTTGATCGCCCCCATCGCCAGGCCGCGGATCATGCGTTTCTGGGCGACCCAACCAGCGATCACCACCGGCAGGGTGGCGAGTGTCGAAGCCGCAGAGATCCTGGCGATGAACGGGCTGCGGTCGTCGACGTTGCTCAGGACCCAGATCGGAACCGTCTGGTTGTTGGCGAAGTTCAACTGCACCGCCAGGAAGAACTCGTTCCACGCAAAGATCAAACACAACAGCGCGGTGGCCGCCAGGCCCGGCGCGACGATCGGCATGATCACCGACGTGATCTGGCCCCAGAGACTGGCGCCGTCCATCTGCGATGCCTCGATGAGTTCGCGTGGCACTTCGGCAAAGAACGAACGAAGCATCCACACCGCCAATGGAAGGTTCATGGCCGTGTACAACACGACCAGTGCCGTGCGCGTACCGATCAGATCGAGATAGTCGGCGATCACGTACAAGGGCAAGATCGCACCGACGATCGGGAGGAACTTCGTTGAAATGAAGAAGAAGAGCACGTCGCGCCACTTCTCGACCGGCTTGATCGCCAACGCGTAGGCGGCCGGTATCGCCAGAATCATCACGATCAGCGTCGAGAGCAACACGATCACGACCGAGCTCATGAACGCTTCACCGAACAAGTCCTTTTCGGTCACCGTGCTGTACTGCTCGGTCGTTGGTGAGAACGTCAGCATCGGGTCGCCGTTGGCGTCGGCTTCGGTCTTGAAGCCGTTCAGGACCATCCAGGCGATCGGGAAGAAGAAGGTGAGCCCGAGGAACCACGCCAGCGCGCCCAACATGAAGGAAACAACACGGTTCCCGCCGTCGCCCGGCGCGACATCTCGACGATCCCGACGCAACGTCGCAATACCACTCACGCTGGGTCCTCACCTTCGAACAGGTTGGAGAGCACCCGTAGGCCCATCGTCGCGAGGATGATGGTGGCGATCACCACGATGACGCTGTAGGCCGAGGCCTCACCGAACTCGAACGCCAGTCCGATCGAACGCTGGTAGACGAAGTGCCGAACGTTCTGATCACCCGGCCGGCCACCGGACATCACCTCGACGTGGTCGAACACCTGGATCAGGTAGATGGCACCGAGCAGGATGCTGAGCTCGATGTAGGGCCGCAGGTGAGGAAGCGTGATCTGAAAGAAGATGCCACGCGAGGTGGCGCCGTCGACCCGGGCGGCCTCGAGCACCGAGCTGTCCTGGCCCTGGAGACCGGCCAGGACAATGAGCATCATGAACGGGCTCCACTGCCAGACCAGTACGAGGATGATCGACCAGAGTCCATAGTTGGTCACGAACGGGATGCGCTCGAAACCGATCGTTTCGAGCAGCCAATTCACAAGCCCGAAGGACTCGCTCAACATCTGTTCTTCCCACACCAGCGCAGCGACGACCGGCATGACCAGGAACGGCGTGATGAGCAGGGTGCGGACGAAGCCCTGGCCGAAGAACTTCCGGTCGAGCAGTACGGCCAGGCCGGTGCCGACGACGATCGACAGCAGTACGGCCGACACGGTCATCGTGACGCTGGCGACGACCGCATCGGTGAAGCCCTGCTTGCTGAACAGACCGGTGAAGTTGTCGAAACCGGTGAACTCGCGAGGCTTGTTGTCGAGGAGATTCCACTCGGTGAGGCTGTAGTAGAGGCTGAAGAGAAACGGAACCTGGGTGACGACGATCGTGAAGATCAGGGCCGGCAACAGCGGCAACCGGCGGCGCCGGCGTTCCTTCTTCTGCAGCGCATCGACCGCATCGGCGCGCGCGGAGGCGGCACGGGCTGTCGTGATGGACGATTTGGCCGATGCTTCGTCAACGTTGGTTTCGGTCGTTGACATCTTCCGGCTCCCCCTTCCCCCGAAAACGACCGGGCGCAGCCCCTCCCGTGAGGGGAAGAGCTGCGCCCGGGAAGTTACTTGCCAGTTGGCGGTCTAGCTCTCGAACTCTTGGGCAATTGCGTGGCAGGCCGCCTGGGCGTCTGCCGTGCTCTGCGAGCCTGCGATTGCTGCGGAGATTTCAGCGGTGCAGCGGGTGCCGAGGTCCTGGAACTCCGGAACACCGACGTACTGCACACCGGGAAGACCGGGGCGAGGCGTCGTGCCGGGGTTGTTGATCGGCGCTGCGTTCATGGCATCGAGGGTTCGCTGGGCGAAGGCCTCAGCCGCCTCGAGGTACTCGGGGCGCTCGTAGAGCGACGTGCGGGTGCCCGGAGGCACGGCAACCCAGCCCTTTTCGCCGGCAAGCTGCTCGTGGTACTCGGCACTGGTGGCCCAGCTGATGTACTCCCAAGCGGTTGCGGGGTCCGAGGAGCTTGCCGGGATGGCCAGCGACCATGCCCAGAGCCAGCCCGAAGCGTCGGTGACGTTGGTCGGTGCAAGTGCGAAGTCGCTTACCTCGAGAACCTCGGGCTCAAAGAAGGAAGCGGCAACGGTTGCGTCGTACCACATGGCGACCTTGCCCTCGTTGTAGAGGGTCAGGCACTCACCGAAGCTGGAGTTGGCCGCGTCGTCCTCACCAGCGTCCTGGAGCAGGTCGACGTAGAAGTCCAGCGCGGCGAGGAACTCGGGCTGGTCGACCTGCGAGGTGCCGATCGAGCCGTCTTCGTTCGCGGACCACCAGGTGCCACCGAAGGTGTTGAGCACGGTGGTGAATGCTGCGCCGAGGTCACCCCAGCCGGGCTTGCCACGGAGGCAGATGCCGGCGACGTCGTCGGTGTCGACGGCGCGAGCGATCGCGGCAACTTCGTCCCAGGTCGGAGCCTCGGGCATGGTCTGGCCGGCTGCTTCGAGCAGGTCGGCGCGGTACATCACGAACGACGACTCGGCGTAGAACGGTGCGGCGTAGAGGTTGCCGTTGGCCGAGAGGCCACCGCGAACGGCCGGGATCAGGTCGTCGACGTTGTAGTCGGGATCGTTGTTGGCGAACGTGTTCAGGTTGAACAGCCAGTCGTTGGCGCCGAACTGCGGAGCCTCGAACATGCCGATCATCGCCACATCGAACTGATCACCGCCGGTACCGAGGTCACGGGTGGTGATCTCACGGAGGGTCTGCTCGTCGAGGACGGTGTAGTTGACCTCGATGCCGGTTTCCGCGGTGAAGTACTCCGGCGTCAGTTCCTCGATGTCGATCATGGCGGGATTACCCACAACGGCGACGTTGATCGACCGGGTGGCTTCGCCATCGCCGGCAGATGCAGCCGCGGCTGCAGCCTCTTCGGCGGCGGCCTCGGCATCGGCGGCACGCGATTCGGCGTCGGCCGCGGCGGCCTCGGCGTCGGCTAGAGCGGCTTCGGCCTCTTCGAGGGCTGCCGCGGCGTCGCTGTCATCACCGGCAGCTTCGGCTGCGGAGCGGGCCTCTTCGAGTTCGGCTTCGAGCTCGTCGGCGCGCTCCTGCGCTGCGGCAGCCGCTGCGTTGGCGTCATCGACGGCCTGGGTGTCGACCACCGGTTCGGCACTATCAGAGCCACATGCGGTGGCAAGCAGTGCGAGCGCGACGAAAACGGCGAACAGTGTTCGCCATGCGCGCACGCGAGTACGGGCTGGTGTGTGCATGAGGGATCCCCTCCTCCTAGCGAACGGGACCGACCCCGTTCATTCGTTTGCGCCTGTTTAGTTGGTTTCATGTGGTTATGCAAGTCCGAGTTCTCGACAAAGATGGGATCGACGGCCCCGAATCCGCGGGATTCAAGGAAGAATTACCACCTCTTTGGGGCAAGCGCTTGCTCTGAAACCCACACGCGCGTGTTTGTTGCACCTTTGTTTGTGTTGGTATAGGGTCCTCGCTCGTGACTTCGCCCGCCACCGCGCGACCGCTGGACCCCGCGTCCTTGGCGGGACTGGCCGAGGCGATCGGCGTGCCGACCTACGACCGTGATGCGCTCGTGCCCGGGATCCTGCACATCGGCGTCGGCGGATTCCATCGCGCGCACTTGGCGACGTACTGCGATGAATTGGCCCGCTCCGGCCGCACCGATTGGGCAATCGTCGGATGCGGTGTGCTCGAAGGCGATGCCGCCATGGCCTCGGTGCTCACCGCGCAGCAGGGTCTCTACACCCTGGTCACCAAGGATGCCCGAGCGGTCGAGATCGACGTGATCGGAAGCATCACCGAGTTCATCCACGCCTGGCCAGATCCGCACGAGGCGATCGAGCGCATCGCCGATCCGGCCATCCAGGTCATCTCGCTGACCATCACCGAGGGCGGCTATCCGGTCGACGATGTCACCGGCCGGTACCTGCCGCACTCGCCGAACGCCGGGCCGGGATCGGCGTTCGGGATCATTGCAGCCGGCCTCCAGCGGCGACGCATGATGGACAGCGGACCGGTCACCGTGCTCAGTTGCGACAACATCATGTCCAACGGGCACGTGACCGAGGCCGCGACGCGGGGCGAGGCCGAGCGGATCGGCCCCGACCTGGTCGCCTGGCTCGGCGACTCCGTGAGCTTCCCCAACAGCATGGTCGACCGCATCACTCCGGTCACCTCGTCGAACGACCGCCTCTGGCTGCGCGAGACCCACGGAATCGATGACGGCTGGCCGGTCATGACCGAGCCGTTCCGCCAGTGGGTCGTCGAAGACCGCTTCGCGGGGCGCCGCCCCCCGCTCGAAGATCTCGACGTCATCGTCACCGACGACGTCGAGCCCTACGAATTCATGAAGTTGCGCCTGCTCAACGCCGGCCACTCGTGCATGGCCTATCTCGCCGCGCTCATGGGCATCGAGACCGTCGACGCCGCGATGGCCGAACCGACGATTTCTGACTTCCTGGTCGCCTTTCTGCATGACGAGGCACAACCGGTGCTGCCACCGGTCGAAGGGATCGACGTCGACGCGTACATCGCAACCCTGCTCGAACGCTTCCGCAATCCCGAGATCGGCGATCAGATCGCGCGCCTCTGCCTCGACGGCACGGCGAAGTTCCCGAAGTTCCTCCTGCCGACGGTGCGAGCGAACGCTTCGTCAGGCGGGCCGGTCGCCCTGAGCGCGCTGGCCTTGGCCGCATGGTGCCAGTACCTGCTCGGCACCGACGAGCACGGCAACCCAATCGACATCGCCGACGACCCACGCCTCGACGTGGCGGTCGAGGCCGCCGAATCGTCACTCGTCGCACCCGCAGGATTCCTCTCGCTCGACGGTGTCTTCGACGGCGCGATTGCAACCGCGCCGACGTTCCGAGCAGCCTTCGTCGAAGCCGTCGACCTGCTTCGCACACACAAGGTGGCCGAAGCCATACGGTTGACGGTGCGTGCCACCGATGAAGCCCACCCCTAGCACCTCGGCCGGTATCTCGGTCGGGCTCTTCCAGACGGAGCGTCAGCGCGAGATCGTCGCCTCCACGATCGCCGAGGGCCGCGTGGAGGTCGCAGAGCTTGCAACCCGCTTCGGGGTGACGACCGAGACCATCCGCCGCGACCTGAGCGAACTGCAGGAGCAACGGCTGCTTCGCCGTGTCCATGGCGGCGCGATCGCGTGGGAGACGAGCGAGTTCGAGCCATTGCTCACCGTACGCACGGACCAACACGATGAGGAGAAGCGGCGGATCGCCAAACGGGCGGTCGCCGAACTTCCGGACTCCGGAACGATCATCATCGATTCGGGCAGCACGCTTGGTCGGTTCGCCGAAGCTGTACCGAGCGATACCTCGCTACGCGTCGTCACCAATTCACTGCCGATCGCCCTGACGCTGGCCGAGCACGACTCACTCGAAGTGATCACGGTCGGCGGCCGTGTGCGGAAGAACACGATGGCGATGGTCGATGCCGAGACGGTGCGCGCGTTCGACGCACTGTCGGTCGACACCCTGTTCATCAGTACCGACGGGCTGACCGCCGAGATGGGTCTGACAACGCCATACCGCCAGGAAGCAACCCTGAAGCAGGCCATGCTGCGGAGCGCGCGTCGGGTCGTTGCGCTGGTCGATCAGTCGAAGTTCGGCAAGAACCAGTTCGTTCGATTCGCCGAGTGGTCCGACATCGATGTGCTGGTCACGACCGCGGAGGCCGACGGCGAGACCCTCGAGCGCGTCGAGGCACTGGGCACCACCGTGCTGCAGGCATAGAGCGCCACCGTGGGCCGGCGATGAGCGTGACCTCGGCGGCGATCCTGCCGGTGGCTGCGCACCTGGAGCTCGTCGCCGTCGAAGTCGCAGCCATCGCGGCCGAGTACGTCCGCACGCAACGCGCCGGCGCGACCGAGCTGCGGACGAAGTCGACACCCACCGACGTCGTCACCGCGACCGACCTCGCTTCGGAGCGGCTCATTCGCGACGAACTGGCTCGCCGATGTCCCGGCTCGTCGATCCTCGGCGAGGAGTACGACGAGACGGTGGGTGCCAACACGATCCGTTGGATCGTCGATCCGATCGACGGCACGGTGAACTTTCTCTACCGGCTGCCGGTTGTGTCCGTCAGCGTTGCAGCCGCGCTCGACGGCAAGGTCGTCGCCGGTGCGGTCACCGACGTGCTCAACGGCTCGACGTGGTCGGCGCACGCCGGCGCCGGGGCGCGTCGTGACGGTGCGCCGATTGCCGTAAGCCAACCCTCGCGCCTTGCCGAGTCGTTGATCGGCACGGGCTTTGCGTATGAAGCCGAGGTTCGTCGGGAGCAGGCGGCGGTGTTGAATCAACTGCTGCCCGCCTGTCGCGACATCCGGTGTATGGGGTCGGCGGCGCTCAACCTCTGCTGGGTCGGCGAGGGCCTCCTCGATGGCTACTTCGAGCGGAACATCAAGATCTACGACTACGCGGCCGGTGCGCTGATCGCCGCCGAGGCCGGGGCGATCGTCAACACGCCAGCCGACGGCGAGCCAGGACTCTCGTCGGCGATCGCCCCCGCAATCGAGGCAGAGCTACTGGAGATCATCGACGAGTGATGGGAGGTCACACGCTGGTGTGACCCACCGCCGGCAGCGGGTCGGGACGAGCGTCCCAGAGCGAAAGCAACCGGGTTGGGTCACGATCGGCGCGCTCGGCCAACCGCCCCACCGCGACGACGGCGCGCCACGCATCGAGGCGACCCTCCTCGCCGCTGAGCAAGTCATCGAAGTCGCCAAGATAGGCACGATGGAGCGGTGCGAGCAGCTCGTCGGTCGCACCGGGCAGGTGGACCGGCCCAACGGGGCCGTGTGGCCCGAGCAGCATCGACGAGCGAACCACATCGGCGACCGGGTGGCCGATCGCCGCATCGAACCAGTCGATGACGACCGGACCGCGGTCGCCCATCAACACATTGCCAGGGTGGAGGTCACCGTGGAGCAGCGCAGCACCACGGGGCAGTGCGTTTGCCAGTGACCTGGCTCGATCTCGGTCAGCGTCGTCGAGAGGCTCCGCGCCCTCGATCCGGCGTTCGAGCCGGTCGACGAAGTCGGGGATGCCCGGCGGAATTCCCGCCGACAGCAGTTCGCGCTGGATCGACGCCAGCCGACGCGCTTGGTCAGGAATGGTGGAGGTCTCCGCCAACATGCACTGCCACAACGATGGCCCGTGCACGCGCTCGAACACGATCGCGTCCCGATCGTCGACCCGAACGAGATCGCGCACCTCGGGAACCGGAAGTCCGGCGGCATACACCGCACGGCAGAGGTCGGCCTCGAAGCGCGCCCAGTCCGCGGGCACACCGGCACTCGGCACCTTCACCACCGAGTCGGCACCACATTCGTAGACGGTCGACGTCCGTCCTTCGCTGATCACCGGTCCGAGCTCCAGCGAGGCCATGGCCAGAACCTACTCGCGCTGCGGACACCGACGTTCGGGCGATTTCGGCCGCGCCACATGCCAGCCGTAGCGTCATCCACATGTGGATTCGTCTCCGTCAGATCGCCCTCGTCGCCGAAGACCTGCACAAGGTCGCCACCGAGATCGGCGGTGTGCTCGGCGTCGAAGCGTGCTTCACCGACCCCGGCGTGGGCGTGTTCGGGCTCAAGAACTCCCTGTGGCCGATCGGCACCCAGATGCTCGAAGTCGTCACGCCGACCCAGGACGGCACCGCCGGGGGGCGTTACATCGAACGACGCGGCGGCGACGGCGGCTACATGGTGATCACCCAGGTCGACGACGTTGCCCACCGACGCGCCCGCGCCGCCGAACTGGGTGTGCGGGTGGCCTACGACCTGCACTACCCCGACGAGGGCCACGACGGGATCCAACTGCATCCCGCCGACACCGGCGGCAGCTTCTTCGAGATGGACCAGATGACGATGGAGGGCGGCGACGCCGTCGGCGGTCCCTGGTACCCAGCCGGCACGAACTGGGAGCCCTACGTACGAACCGAACGGGTGAGCGGGATCAGTGCGGCCGAGCTCCAGAGCCCCGAGCCGGAGCGGCTGGCCAAGCGATGGGCCGACATGGCCGAGCTCGACCTCGAGACCGACGCTGACGGCCATCCGCAGATGACGTTCGAGAATGCGACCGTGCGCGTCGTGCCCGACAGCGATGGCCGCGGCGAAGGCCTCGGTGGCATCGACTTGATCACCGAGGACCGGCAAGCCGTGCTCGACGCCGCCGACCGAATCGGCTGCGCGGTCGAGGGTGAGTCCGGTGAGGAAATGGTCATGATCGCCGGCATGCGCATGTACCTGCGTTGAGCCGAGGAGCGAGATGAGCGACACGAGCGACTACCAGTTCTTCCGCTACGAGGTCCCTCGACCCCACGTGGCCTGGGTGACGATCGACCGGCCCGAGGTTTCCAACTCGGTCCACCCCCCGGCCCACGTCGAGTGGAGTGCGATCTGCGATCGCATCGAATCCGACGACGACATCTGGATGGCGGTATTCACCGGAGCCGGCGACCGAGCATTCTGCGCGGGACGCGACCTCAAGTCGATGTCCGAGGCACAGCAGCAGGGACCCGAAGCGGTTCGAGCGATGAACGACGCGATGGCCGACGTGACCCGTTTCATCGACCGCCATGACTTTCCCAAGCCGGTGATCGCCCGCGTCAACGGGGCAGCACGCGGCGGCGGGTTCGAGGTCGCGCTCGCCTGCGACCTGGTCGTGGCGAGCGACACCGCCTCGTTCGCCCTCACCGAGGTGTTGCGCGGGCTCTACGCCGGTGGCGGCGGCGTCCACCGACTCCCACGTCAGATGCCGACGAAGATCGCCATGGAGTACCTGATGACCGGCGCCACGATGACGGCCCAAGAGGCGCACCGGTGGGGGCTCGTGAACCGCGTCGTGCCCTATGCCGAGCTTGACCACGCGGTGAACGAGTTCATCGATCGCCTGATGGCCGCCGCGCCGTTGTCGCTCCGGGCTACCAAGCAGGCGGCGATGCGGGGACTCGACCGCCCGCTGGCCGAGGCCTTGTTCGAGGAGTACCCAACCGTGACTGCGCTGTTCCAGAGCGAGGACATCAAGGAAGGCCCGCTGGCGTTCTCCGAGAAGCGAACCCCGGAGTGGAAGGGTCGGTGATCGACCGCCTTCGCAACTGGGCGCTCCCGCCGGGCGCGCTCTTCAGCCTCGACGAAGGTCTCTCGCTCGCGTTCGCCTACTTCACGGTGGGCACGACCGTCACGATTCTGCACGTCACCCAGGGCACGGGTTGGCTGCCGATGCTCGGGGTGATCTTCGTCGTCAACTCGGTCACCCCCGGCCTCGCCTACGTGGCGGTGGTCGAGTCGGGTGGGTCGAGCACCGCAGGGGTACTGAGTGGTTGGCTCGTCTCCTCGAGATTCGGACTGTTCGCCGCGGCGATCGCTCCCTACCTGTGGCCGTCGATGTGGCGTCGAGCCGGTGCCGCGCACCTCGCCTTCGACCCGAACGTCGCGCTCGGACTACGCGAGCCGGACGAGGTGGACAAACGCCGCGTTTTCCTGGCCGCAGGCTGGTGGATGATCCTGCCGTGGTGGGTCGGCGGCGTGCTCGGCATCATCATCGGCTCGAATCTCGGTGACCCGAACACGCTTGGGCTCGATGCGATCTTCCCCGCGGTCATGCTCGTCATCGTCTGGCCGCAGCTGCGGGAGCGAGATGGCCTGACGATCGGTCTGGTCGCGCTGATCACCGCCCTCGCGCTGGTCGAGATCACACCGGGCGGTGTGCCGGCGCTGGCGGCAGCATGTGCGGCACTGCTGGCCCTGCGACCGCCGCTGCCATCGGTCAGCGATGAGGCTGGCGCCTGATGCTGTCGCTCGGCGTGGTCCTCGCCCTGGCGATAGGCGTCTATGCGCAGCGCGCGCTCGGTGCGCTGTTCCTCCGCACGGAGAACCTGCCCGACGCAGCACGCCGGGTGCTCGACAAGTTGCCCCTTGCGATCATCGCCGCGGTCGTGGCACTGACGACGGTCACGGCAGGAGGCGATCTCACGATCGACGCTCGGCTCGCCGGTGTCGCTGCGGCCGGTCTCTGCGCATGGCGAAAACTGCCGATGCTCGTGGCGGTGGTCGCGGCCGCCGTCGTCACCGCCCTCGTCCGCGCCACCGTCGGCGGCTGACTCACCACCACCAGCGCGAGGGGTCTGACCCCTTTAGACGGCGAGTCTCGATGCGGCCTCGGCAGGCGTGTCGGGCCGGACGCCGAGTATGCGGCAGACGGCGGCGGCGAGTTCGGGTCGGTTCATCGTGTAGATGTGGAACCGGGTGATGCCGAACTCGGCGAGGCGCCGGCACTGCTCGGCTGCCACGGTCGCCGCCACCAGTTGGCGAACCTCGGGAACGTCGTCGAGGCCGGCGAACAAGTCGTGCATCCACGTGGGCACCACGGTTCCGCAGCGCTCCGAGAAACGGCACACGTTGGCGAAGTTCGTGACCGGCATGATCCCCGGCACGATCGGGGCGAAGATCCCGGCCTTGCGAACCGAATCGAGGAAGCGTGCGAACACGTCGGTGTCGAAGAAGAACTGGGTGATCGCTCGATCTGCGCCGGCGTCGAACTTGGCTTTGAGGTTGTCGAGATCGGCCGCGGCCGAGGCCGCCTTGGGATGGACCTCGGGGTACGCCGCCACGGAGATCTCCACGTGGTCGTCGACCCGGCGACGGATCCCGGCCACCAACTCGGCCGCCGAGCGGTAGCCGTCGGGCAACGTGCCATCGGTCTCCCCGGCCGGCGGGTCGCCCCGCAACGCGACGATGTGATGAACACCGGCCGCCAGATAGTCATCGACCACCCGATCGACCTCGGCACGGGTCGCACCGACACACGTGAGATGCCCGGCGACCGGGACGTCGGCCGTCTCGGCGATCCGCTCGATCGTGCGGTGTGTCCGATCCTGCGTGGTGCCGCCGGCGCCATAGGTCACGCTCACGAACTCGGGCTGCAAGGGCACGAGCTGGTCGACGCACTGGGCGAGCCGCGCCTCGGCGGCCCAGTCGTTCGGTGGGAAGAACTCGAACGAGATCGACAGATCGGTCCGCAGCCGAGCCGCCGGCCAGGGACGTCGGGCGAGCCGCGCCGCCGTCTCGTCCAGGTGCGGGCGCTGCCGTTCCGGATCGGTGGCGTTGGCGTGGTGGGTCGGGCTCGGGCTCGGGTGGTGGGGGGTTCGGTCGGTCACTAGGACACCGCCTTCAGTGGGTGGAGAGAGGGTGCATCAGCGCGCTGGGTTGCCGTCCACATCGTCGTGACGAGGGGCTCGCTTCCCGCAGTCCGCCGCGGTCGCATGTGGCGGACCGACACATCGACGAATCCTGCGGCTCGACACCAATCGATGACTTCATCGTCGGCAAAGCCGAGCCAGTGATGGGCATAGTCGACGCGCATCGATTCGTAACCGTGCGGAGCGAAGTCGACGATCACGAGCCGGCCGCCGGCACGAATGGTCGAGGCAACCTGCTCGATCGCCTCCGCGGGATCGTCGAGGAAGTGCAGCACGTGATGGAGCACTGCGACGTCGAACGACCCCGCGGCCAGCGGCAGGTCGTACACATCGCCTTGGCGGACCGTGCAGTGGCGCAGCCGCTGCTCGTCGAGTCGGGACCGAGCGACGTCGAGCATCGACCGGGAGTTGTCGATGCCGACGCCGCGCTCGATCCGATCGGCAAACACCTCGAGCACACGGCCCGTGCCGGTCCCGACGTCGAGCAGGTCGCGGACAGCAAGGTCCCCGACCGCGTCGAGCATGGCCCGTTCGACGGTCACATCGGCGACGTGGAGATCTCGCATGCGATCCCAGTCGGCGGCGATTTCGGCGAAGTAGTTGGCGGCGGCCTGGGCGCGTTCCGCACGAATCGCCCCCAGGCGCTCTCGATCACGAGCGATGACCGGATCATCACCGGGGATCAGCGGCAACAGCGCATCGAGGACCTCGCGCCCGTCGGTCATGCGGGCCGGACGGAAGAAGGCGCTTGTGCCCTGGGCGTGGCGCTCGAGCACGCCGGCATCGGTGAGCACCTTGAGATGGCGGCTGACACGGGGTTGCGACTGGTTCAGCACTCGGCACAGGTCGCCAACGGTGAGCTCGCACTGACCGAGCGCGACCACGATCCGCAGCCGGGTGGGCTCCGCAATCGCCCTCAGCGCATCGACCAAGCTCTCCATGAGGACATAAAGATATCTTTATGTTTTCTTCGACGCAAGGGGTTTCCGCCACGGCGCAAGCAGCGGGAGTCAGTAGGGTCGCGACCATGAGTACTTCCTCGGACCGCGATGTCGTTGCCCTGCTGCAGGGTCACCGATCGATCCGCAAGTTCACCGATTCACCAGTCAGCGATGCGATGGTCGAAGACATCATCGGGGCCGGACTGAGCGCGGCGACCTCGAGCAACCTGCAAGGCACGACCGTGATCCGCATTCGCGAGCCGGAAACACGGGCGAGAATCGCCGAGGTAGCCGGTGGCCAGGCCTACATCGAATCCGCAGCAGCGTTCTTCGTGTGGTGCGCCGATCTCCACCGTTCCGCCACAGCCTGCGAGATGCATGGCGGGACCTTCAGTTCGGGCATGACCGAACACTTCTTGATCGCCACCGTCGACTGTGCGCTCGCCGCGCAGAACGCGGTCGTCGCCGCGGAGTCGCTCGGGCTCGGCATCTGCTACATCGGTGCGATCCGCAACGACCCGCAGGTGGTGGCCGACCTGCTCGAACTCCCCGACCACGTGTATCCCGTCTTCGGACTCTGCATCGGATGGCCCGATCAGGACCCCATGCTCAAGCCACGGCTTCCGCTCAGCGTGACGCTCAAGGAGGAGCGCTACGACGATTCCACCGACGCCGACGGCATCGCCGAGTACGACTCCCAGATGCGCGAGTACTACCGGGAACGCACCAACGGAAAGCTCGACCGCGAATGGAGCGCTGACATGGAAGCACTGCTCGGCAAGGAGTCACGGCCCCACATCCGCGAGTTCCTCGCCAAGCGCGGATTCGAGATGCGATGAGCTCCAGCACCGCCAACATCAACCTCGACCTGACCGTCAGCGAGATCTGGCGCTATCCCATCAAGTCGGTCGGCGGCGAGCAGCTCAGCATCGCCACCGTGACCGAGTTCGGCATCCTCGGCGACCGCGGCTGGGGCATCCACGACACCGAGACCGACACCGTGCTCACCGCCCGACGAACGCCCGAGTTGCTGTTTGCATCCGCTGCACTCGACGGAGAGGGCGTGGCGATCACGCTCCCCGACGAGACGACTATCCGAAGCAGCGATGACGATGTCGACGAGCGCCTCTCGGCCTGGCTCGACCGACCGGTCACGTTGCAGGCTGCGGGTGGCGAGGGCGGCACGTACGAAGTTCCACTCGACTTCGAAAACGACGAGCAGTGGGTGAGTTGGAAGGGACCGGGCGGCGCCTGGCACGACTCGGGCAAGAGCCGCGTGTCGCTGGTCAGCCGCACCTCGCTCCGCGAATGGGAGGCGAGCCGCTTTCGAGCCAACGTCATCCTCGATGGTGCCGGCGAAGACGATCTGGTCGATGCGACAGTGCAGCTCGGGTCGACGGTGACGCTCGACGTTCAGAAGCGCATCGACCGCTGTGTGATCGTGACCCGGCCTCAGCCGGGGCTGGAACGTGACCTCGACGTCCTGCGCACCATCAACGCCGAGCTCGCTTCGTGCCTCTCGGTCGGGGCACTGGTCACCGCAAGTGGCACGATCTCGATGGGCGACACCCTGGTGCGCGTACCCAACTGACCCCACCGATCCAATTCAGCCGACCCGGGTCAAGCGAAGAGCGACTCTGCCGTAGGGGGACTCGATGGACCCTCGGCGCGGCCACCTGACGACCGGCGCGCACGATCCCGGCGCGCCGCCGTCAGGCACGCCATTCTCCGGCTCGACGATGGCCTCCGTGCGCTCCGACAGCGAGTTCGGACTCCGAGACCTGGAGCGCATCCTCCGTATCCTCGCTGCGCTCACGATCAGCAGCGCGCTGATCATTCTCGTCACGTCCGGGCCGTCGCGGGTCGCGCTGCAACCGGCGTTGCTCGGCTTTGCCCACCTGTTGGCGATTGCGCTCGCACGCCGGTCTGGCGTACGCATCGGGGTGACCTTCGTCCTCACCATCTGGATGGCGGTCGCCACGTTTGCAACTCTGATGGTCGACGGCTTGAGTGGGCCAGCGGCGTCGATCCCGCTCGCCATGGTCGCCATGGCCTCGGTCGCCCTGGGGCGCGCCGGCGTCGGTTTGACAGGAGCGGCTGCCGCGGTCTTCTACATCGGCTTCTTCCTTCTGGAACGCACGCCAGACCGACTGCCCGAACGCATCGATCGAACCCTCGAGGAACTGCTGGTCATCCGGATCGGAGTTCTCGGCTTCGTCCTCATCGTGATCCTCACGGCACTGGCGGGTCGGGATCGCATGGAGGAGACCGCGACGCAGCAGAACGAGGCGCTGCGCTCGTTCTACGAGTCGGTACTCGGCGCGTCTCCCGTCATCGTCACCGTCAACGACCTGGACCTGAACCAGCGCATCTACACCAGCGAGGCGTTCCGGCGGCTGGCCGGGATCGATGCCGGTTCCGACACCGACTCGCGGGACTGGATCCACCCCAACGATGTGGACACCGTCCGCGATGCGGTCAGCCGGTTCATCGAGACCGATGGCCGGGAAGGGGCCACCGTCCGGCACCGCTTTCACACCCCGAGGGGTTGGCGCTGGTATCTGCTCAGCACGACCGTGCTCTCGCGACGCCCAGACGGTTCGATCCAGCAGATCGTGCATTCGGGGACCGACATCACCGACGAGCTGCAGGCGAGCGACCTGAGTCGTCGCGCACTCGAAGCCAGTCCCGCGATGTTCGTGATCTTCGACCACGACACGGGCCACGTCGACTTCGCCAACCCGGCCCACCTGGCCATCACGGGGTACACGCCCGCGCAGCTGAGCACCATGGACGCCGCAACGTTCGCCAGGCTCATTCCCCCCGAAGATGCCGACGCGCTGATCGCGGCACGCCGTGCGGCGATCGCCGGGCGTGGGAGCGAGGTCGTTCGCCACCGGCTGCGGTGCGCCGATGGAACCGTCCGCTGGCTCGAGGTCCAGTTCACCCGTCTCGATCGCTCCGATCCCGATTCATCCCTGCTCCTGATGGCGGGCATCGACGTGACACCTGCACTCACGGCGGAATCGTTGCGGGACACCGTGCTCGACACGAGCTCCACCATCTACGCGATCTTCCACAACGAAACCGGCCTGCTCGACTTCGCGAATGCCGCCTACACCGAAGCGACCGGCTTGTCGCTCGAGGAGCGAAACGCGCTCGACCGCGAGGACTGGAGTCGCCTGATCCACCAAGACGACATCCTTGCGCTCGAGCAGACGATGGCCGACGCGCAAGTCGGCCGCGAGCCTGGGCCGGTCGTATATCGCACCCGCCGACCTGATGGGAGCTATCGGTGGATCCACGCGGAATTCAAGCCGCTGGGCGATGCCGAACTGAGCGACGGACGCCTCTTCTGCAGTGCACGCGACATCACGGACACCGTGGAGGCCCAAGCATTCGCGGAGTCGATCCTCAGCTCGACGCCGGCGCTCACGGTGGTGTTCGACCCCATCGCCCGGACAACGACCTACGTCAACCCCTCCTTCGAGAACCACACCGGCCACACTGCCGAGGCGCTCAACGACATGAGTGCGGAGCAGATCGGAAGCCTCACGCCCTACCCGGACCGAACGATGGTCAACGATGCCGTCGCCTCGGCGTTCGAGACCGGCGAGATCGTCGAACTCGAACGGGCGTACCGCAGCGCCTCCGGCGAGCTGCGCTGGTATGACTGCCGCTTCGTGCGGCTACCGACCGCCGAGCCGCGAGTTCTCATCTCGGGGATCGATACGACCAACCGAAAGCAAACCGAGCGGGAGCTCGAAGCACACCGACTGCATCTCGAACGGGTGAATCGAGACCTTCGCGACTTCGTGCACATCGCCTCGCACGATCTCCAGGAGCCGCTGCGAACGCTGACCGGATTCACGCAGATCCTCAACGAGGAGCTCGCCGGCGATCTCGACCGCGACGCCGAGACGGCCCTCGACTACGTCAACCGCGGTGTGGGCCGCATGCGTGACCTGGTGTCCGGCCTGTCGTCGTACAGCCGGGTTGGCGCCAACCGCGACGTCACGCTCGTGGACGCCGCAGCCGTCGCGCAAGAGGTGCTCGACGACCTCGGCGACCTCGTGGCTCGCGAGCGTGCGTCGGTGCGCGTCGGTGCCTTGCCCGAGCTTCGCGCCGACCCGATCGAGCTCCGCCTGATTTTTCAGAATCTGATCGCCAACGCCATCAAGTTCCGACGGGCCGATCGGGCCGTCGTCGTTTCGATCGACGCGGAGCGTGACGGTCGGCGCCAATGGCGCTTCACCGTGCGCGACAACGGCATCGGCATCGCGGAGGAGCACCAGGACCGCATCTTCGCGATCTTCCGACGCCTCCACGACCGCGGCGAATACGAAGGCACCGGCGTCGGCCTGGCCAACTGCAAACGAGCCGTGGAGAATCATGGCGGCTCGATCGGTGTCGACTCGACCGTCGGCCGAGGCAGCACCTTCTGGTTCACGATCCCCGATGAGGCACAACATGACCGCATCCATGAGCACCAACAAGCTGTCCACGATCTTGTTGATCGATGACGACGACGCGGACAACTACATCCATCAGCGCACGATCAACAAGGCCGGTATTGCGGACCATGTCGAAGTGCGGATCAACGCGCGTTCGGCACTCGAGTACTTGGCCAGTGATGTGTCGGCGCCGCCGTCGCTGATCTTCCTCGACATCAACATGCCCGGCATGAACGGCTGGGAGTTCCTTGCCGAGTACGAGCGGCTGCCACCCGAGCGCCGTGGCTCGATCGTGCTCGTCATGCTGAGCACGTCGGACAATCCCGAGGACGTCGCACGTGCCCAGAGCTTCGACTCGGTGAACGGGTATCGGTCCAAGCCCCTCACCGGCGACATGCTGGTGGCGATCATCGAGGAGTTCTTCCCGAGCTGAGCCCGGCCCTAACGTCGGGCCATGGAACTCACGGATCGGGTCGCAGTCATCACCGGTGGGACCGGGGGAATCGGTCAGGCGCTCGCACGGGCCTTCTTGGCCGAGGGTGCCCGCACGGTCGTCATCTCGGATCTCGACGCCGAACTCGTCGAATCGGTGGCCGCGGAGATCGGCTGCGTCGGAATCGCCGGCGATGTGACCGACGAGGCCCAGGTCGCCGAACTCGTCGAGACCGTGCTCGACGCGCACGGTCCGATCGATCTCTTCTGCAGTAACGCCGGGGCGATTCGAGACGGCGTACTCACCGACGCGGAGAACGATCTGTGGCAGTGGCAGTGGGAGCTGCACGTGATGTCGCACCTCTATGCCGCTCGAGCCGTGCTGCCGTCGATGATCGCCCGCGGCGAGGGCTACCTGCTCAACACCGCCTCCGCCGCCGGGCTGCTGGCGGCGATTGGTTCGGGGCCATACACGGTCTCCAAGGCCGCCGCCGTGAAGCTGGCCGAGTTCCTCTCGATCACCCACGGCGATGACGGCATTCGGGTCTCGGTGCTGTGCCCGCAGGGCGTCAACACCGCGATGGCGCCGAGGAGCTTGGGCGACGGTCAGACCGACGGCATCATCGAAGCCGACGAGTTGGCCGCCGTGTGCGTCGAGGCGATCCGTGACGAGCGCTTCCACGTGCTGCCGCACCCCGAGGTCGGCGACTACATCAAACGCAAGGCCGATGACCCCGATCGATGGCTCGGTGGCATGCGTCGCCTCCGTCGCCGTGCGCAAGAGCTGGCGGGAGGCTGACGATGGCCGACTACTCCCCCTTTGACTTGCTGAACGTCACGGTTGCCGACGGGATCGCCTCGACGTCGATCAGTGCGCCGCCGATGAACGTCATGACCACTGACCTGTTCACCCAGCTGGCGAAGTTCTCCGCCGTGGTGGCCGAGGACGACGACGTACGAGTCGTGGTGCTGCGCAGCACTGACCCGGACTTCTTCATCGCCCACTTCGACGTGGGCGCGATCGTGCAGTTCCCAACCGACGGTCCAGCGGAACGCTCGACGGAACTCCGCGGCTTCCACCTGATGTGCGAGACGTTCCGCACGATGCCCAAGGTGACCATCGCCGAGCTCGCCGGGCGAGTCGGCGGTGGCGGCATGGAGTTGTCGATGTCATGCGACATGCGCTTCGGCGCAATCGGACGAACAGTCGTCAACCAGATGGAGGTGCCACTCGGCATCCTCCCCGGCGGCACCGGCACACAACGGCTGCCGCGACTGGTCGGACGCAGTCGAGCGATGGAGGTGATCCTCGGTGGCATCGACATCGATGCCAAGACGGCCGAGGACTGGGGCCTGATCAACCGGGCGCTTCCACCCGACGAACTCGGACCGCATGTCGACGCGCTCGCCCGCCGCATCGCGAGTCATCCGCCGCTCGCCATCGCCCTGGCGAAGGAGTCGGTTGCCAACGCGGACACGTTGCCCCTGCTCGAAGGCATGGTCGAGGAGGCGTATCTGTTCCAGCGCCTGATCCGCGACCCCGAGGCGCAGCGGCGCATGGCCCGATTCCTCGAGGTCGGCGGCCAGACACGCGAGGGCGAGCTCGCGCTCATGGAGACCCTCGACAAACTCATGTAGCAACGCGTCGAAGCCGAGCGACGTGATGCGCTTTGGTGCCAGGCACCAATCGTTACACGTATAGCGAACGAACGCGACGAGCCGCTAGACGACGACGTTGGTGGCGCGGGCGGCGGAGATCTGGGCGTCATCCCAACCGAGCAGTTCGGTGAGCACTTCGTCGGTGTGTTGGCCGAGGATCGGCGCAGGCGGCTCTGCGTCACGACGCGCGACACCCGAGGCTCGAATCGGGAAGCCGGGTACCCGCACCTCGCCGAAGTCACCGTCGCCAACCGTCGTGATCGCGCCCTGTTCCACAAACCATGGATCGAGGTGCGCCTCGGCCGGGTCGACGACGCGTGCGGCGGGGATGCGATGCGCCTCGAGATGGGCGACGAGCGCGTCGTCGGAGTCGAATCCCTGCATCCAGGACTCGAGCAGTTCGAGGAGTTCGAAGCGGTGGTCGGCACGACCGTTGGCCGTTGCGAACCGCTCCATGGATCCGAGATCGATGGACTCGGCGGCATCGCAGAGCCGGCTCCACTGGTTGTCGAGCACCTGCATGGCGATCCAGCCGTCGGGGCCTCGGTAGGTACCCGCAGGGGGCACGGCACCGAAGTGGCGGCCCGTCCGACGCAGCCGCGCCTTCTCGTTGGTCACGCTCGGCCCCTGCATGGCGAACGGATGCATGTTGAACACCGTCTCGACCATCGAGACGTCGATGAACTGGCCTTCGCCGGTCGACGTGCGACCGTAGAGCGCCGACGAGATGGCGCCGAACGCCATCATCCCGGCGCTCACATCGGCAAACGGCACGCCCGCTCCGAGCGGCGCCGACTCGGGTTCGCCGGTCAACGCCGCCACCCCGCCGTATGCCTGGGCGATCAGGTCGAAGCCAGGCAACTCGGCCTTGGAACCGGTCCGGCCGTAGGCCGAGATCGATGCGTAGATCAGCGAGGGATTCGCCGCCCGGAGATCGTCGGGGCCGAGGCCCCGCTTGTCGAGCACGCCGTGGCCGTAGTTCTCGATGAGTACGTCGCACTCGGCCGCCAATTCGGCGACGAGCACACAGCCGGCATCGGAGCGCAAGTCGACGGCGATCGACCGTTTCCCTCGGTTCTGTTGGATGAAATACGAGCTCGTCGCGTCGCGCACGACGGGCAGCAGGCGAGCCGCGTCGCCGCCCGGCGTCGGCTCGACCTTGATCACGTCGGCGCCCAGCCCGGCCATCAAGAGCGTGCATGCCGGCCCGGACAGATACTGCGTGAGGTCCAAGACCCGGACACCGTCCAACATCGCTCCGAAACCTACCCGGACTGCGCGCCCCCGGCGTTCTTTGGCAGCAGGGCGCCGACTCGGGGACACTTGGGCATGGCTGGACCGCTCGAAGGAATCCGAATCGTCGACCTCACCCAGGTGGTCGCCGGGCCGGTGTGCACGATGTTGCTCGCCGAGCAAGGCGCCGAGGTCATCAAGGTCGAGTTCCCTGGACTTGGCGACATCCTCCGCCACAACCACCACTACGAGAAGAACGGGGTCAACGCGCTCGAGCTCAACTGCAACCGCGGCAAGAAGAGCATCGCCATCGACATGGAGTCGCCCGAAGGCGTGGAGCTGATTCGCGAGCTGGCGAATTCCGCTGACGTCTTCATCCAGAACTTCCGTGCCGGCGTCATCGAGCGACTGGGCATCACCCACGAGGACCTGCGGGCGGCGAACCCGAACCTGATCACCGTGTGGCTCGCCGGGTTCGGCAACTCGGGTCCGTGGGCCGATGTGGGCGTGTTCGACCCCGTTATCCAGGCCGCCTCCGGGCACGTGGCCGCCCAGCTCAATCCTAAGATCCCGTTCGAGGACGTGCACCGCACGATCCTCATCGACAAGTCGACGGCGCTGACGTCGGCCCAGGCGATCAGCGCGGCGCTCTTCGCACGCGAGCGCGACCCGAACAAGCGCGGCCAGCACATCGAGTTGAACATGCTCGACAACGCATTGTTCTTCTTCTGGCCCGACGGCGGGATGGCACACACCCTCATCGACGACGAGGGGGTCAGTGACGGCATGACCCTGTACCAGATCATGTCGGTCATCGACTGCGCCGACGGCAAGCTCACCTACTACGTGGCCAACGAGGCGAACTTCAAGGGGATGTTCCGCACCATCGGCAAGCCGGAGTGGGCCGAGGATCCGACCTACTACACCTCAGAGGGTCGGGCCACCGACCCGGCCATCTCCTTGGAGATCGCCGCGGCGATCGAGTCCGGCTTCGCTGCGTTGCCCCGAGACGAAGCGATTCGGCGGCTGCGAGCGAACGACGTACCCCACGGACCCGTGCTCGGGATCGGCGAGCTGCACGAATTCGAGCAAACGATCCACAACGGGTCGTTCCATGAGTGGGAGCACCCCAAGGCCGGACGTCTCCGCCAGCCCCGCGCCGCGGCGCGGTTCAGCGACACGACCCTCGACTACCGCTGGTGGGTTCCCGAACTGGGCGAGAACACCGACGACGTGCTGCGCGAGGTGCTCGGCCGCGACGACGACCAGATCGCCGAGCTGCGCGGGACGGGCACCGTCGCCTAGCGCGTGCGCTTCTCTTGCTTGGCCGCGACGTGACGCCGCGACCAAGCTGGCACCGGAACCGACAGGGGGATGCCATGGGTCAACTCGACGGCAAGGTCGCAGTCATCACGGGGGCGGCGAGCGGCATGGGCTTGGCCACGGCCGAACGCTTCATCACCGAGGGCGGCTCCGTCGTGATCGCGGACTTCAACGCCACAAACGGACAGGAGGCGGCCGAGCGCCTTGGCGACAACTGCCGCTTCACCCGCTGCGACGTCAAGGTCGAAGACGATGTCGCCAGCGCGATCGAGCTGGCGGTCGACGCGTTCGGTCGCCTGGACATCGTCTTCAACAATGCCGGTGTCGGGGGCGCGTTCGGGCCGATCACCGAGCTCCAAGCCGAGGACTGGGACACGACGTTCGACATTCTCGTCAAGGGGGTGTTCCTCGGGACGAAGCACGCAGCACGAATCATGATCGACCAGGGCGAAGGCGGGTCGATCATCAACACCGCCTCAATCGCCGGCCGTGGCGGCGGCGCCGGCCCCCAGGCGTACAGCGCGGCCAAGGCGGCGGTCATCAATCTCACCAAGACCACCGCCGTAGAACTGGCGCCACACAACATTCGAGTCAACGCCATTTGCCCCGGCCTGATCTTCACACCCTTGATGCACTCCGGCGACGAGGAGGATGCCGAGCGAGTCATGATGGAGAACCAGCCGATGAAAATGCGCGGCGAGGGTCGCCACATCGCCGGCTGTGCGCTGTGGCTGGCGGGCGACGACTCGGCCTTTGTGAGCGGCGAGGAGATCACCGTCGACGGCGCATTGATGGCCAACGGCCCGGGCATTCACGGACAGGCGAAGAACACCCGCAACCTCCACCGCAACGTGGGGATCGCCTACGGCACGACCGGCCAGCCGGCCGCGGTCCGCCGACTCGACGAGTAGCCGGCCCGCGGAGCTCGCGCGCCGAGAGTTTTCAAGCGCGCCTCAGAGGCACGTACCGTGGGGCATGGACTCTGTTGCGCTCGACGACTGGTTGCAGCAGGGCGAATCTCGCGCTCGGGCGCTACCGAATCGTGGACCGATCGACTTCGACGAGGACGGCTCGCTCGCCTCGGACATCCTGGCGGCCTACACCGAGTTCGGCTTCTACGTGTTCGAGCAAGTGGTGTCGATCTCGGAGCTCGATGAGCTCCGAGCGGACATCGATGACCTGCTCCAACGAGCACCGTGGCCGGACAAACGCTCCGAGGTCGATCGGTTCGGTCGGCCCGCCGCCGGCCTCGACATGGCCCGCAACCCTTGGTACATGGCGGCGCCGTTGAGCGACCCATGGGGCGGCACCACCCTGTTGAACGGCCGACACCAGGTCAAGATGCCGGAGCCGGCGGTCGCCGTCGATGCACCCGAGCACGTGCCGTTCATGGTCGGCAACATGCTCGAGTTGAGCGAACCGTACCTTCGGGTCTTCGGCCACCCCGGCCTGCTGCGTATCGCCGAGGCCATCAACGGGCCCGACTTCACACCATTCACCGATGTGCTCTTCGTCAAGGAGCCCGGGGTCGGACCTTCCGTGGCCTGGCACCAGGATGGCCAAACGCATTGGAACTCACCCGAGTGGGATGCCTTCAGTCACGGCTTCAACATGCAGCTGCAGCTCTATGGCAGCTCGCCGACCAGCGGTGTTTGGGTCGTCCCCGGCTCCCACGTCGAAGGCAAGATCGACATCCGGGAGCGCGTGACTGCAAACGGGGGCGATCAGCGGCTGCCCGATGCAGTTCCACTCGTCTGTGAACCCGGTGACCTCACCATGGTCAACCGCCAGATGCTGCACGGCTCGTTCGCCAACGCATCGCAGGACCGCCGCGTGACGGTCAACTTCGGGTTCCACAAGTACGCGTCGGTGATCGACCAGCGAGGCGCCCTGAACGGCGAAGGCAAGTACTACGACGCGGACTACGTCCGGGAGCGTTGCCGCACCATCCCACTGGCGATCGATGCGAGGGCCCAACGGTTCCCCGACGAAGAGCGCTACGAATATGCACCGTTCGTCGGCGACGAAGCCGCGCACGAGTACACACCCGAGAACCGCGACCGCATCCTGACCGACTACAGCCTCCGAGACCTGAGTATCTGATGAGCTCGGCGACACCTCCTCGGGCCGAACGTCCGGCCATGCCCGACTACGGCGTACCCGACGACCTCGACGGCCTATTGCCTTGGGAGTGGGCCGAAGAGCGGTTGCTGAAGAGCCGCAACTTCTGGCTTATCACGGTTCGACCCGATGGCCGCCCGCACGCTCTTCCGGTCTGGGGCGTGTGGATGCCTGATCGACAACGTTGGGGCTGCGGGTTCGCCGCATCGAGCCAGAAGTCCCGCAACCTCCAGGCGAACGCCGAGGTCGTCGTGACCGGCGAGGACACGGTCGAGGTCGTGTCGATCGAGGGAACGGCGCAGTCGATCGAGGGCGACGCGGCCCACGCCTTCATCGAGGCCTGGGTCGACAAGTACGCCGAGGAGATCGAGGTCGTCGACGACGCCAGCCGCGAGCAGGCTCGTGACTTCCTCCGGAGCAGCGCCATGATCGAGGTCATCCCACGCCGAGCGATCGGGATGATCGAACACCCCGACCAGTTCTCGACCGCCGCAACCCGCTGGGTCTGGGAAAGCGCGGGCTGATCGCAAACCGACCCGATGGACTGCTGAGGAGGAGCCATGGCAGCAACCGTTCATCTTCCAGCGAACAAACCGATGCACGAGACGCACCGCATCGCGTTCGACGGTGCCGTCGACGCTGACGCGCACATCCTCGAACCACCCGATTTGTGGGAGGAGTGGATCGACCCGAAGTACCGCGATCGTGCGCTGCGGTTCCGGCTCGACGAGAACGGCCTCGAGGAGCTGGAGATCGGTGGGGAGCGCTCGCAGATGTCGCGCCGCGGCTTTCCGTCAACGCTCGGTGCGATGGGCTTCCCCGACCTGGGAGCACTCCAGCGTGACCCCGCACGCACCTATCTCGCCGAGGCGCCCTACGGAACCATGCACGCGGGCGAGCGCCTGGAACTGCTCGATGCCGAGAACCTCGACCTGGCCATCCTGTATACGACGGTCGGGTTGCTGTGGGAAGCGGAGCTGACCGATCCCGAGCTCTCCCAGGCGTACTCGACCGCCTACAACCGCTGGATCTGTGCGTTCGCCTCGGAATCGCCGCGGCTGGTCCCGACCGCGCACATCTCACTCAGCGACCCGGCCGCGGCCGCGCGGGAGATCGAGCGAGCCGCCGCCGACGGAGCGAAGGGCGTCTACGTCTGCCCATTCACGCACGACGCCAAGCCGCTCGGACACCCAGACCACGACCCGGTGTTCGCCGCGGCGCAGGACGCCGATGTGCCGTTCGCCATCCACCCGACCTTCGAACCCCAGTGGACCAAGGGCGAGCGTATGGGCGATTGGCAGAACGTCAAGCAGCTCCGGCTGCTCGCATCGGTCACGGCATCGGACGGTGTACGCCAGCAGTTCACCACCCTGTTCGACTACGGCGTGTTCGACCGCTTTCCCAAGCTCAAGGTGCTCGTGCTCGAGTCGGGTGGCGGCTGGATCGGCTACTGGCTCGATCGCATCGACGCCGTCTACGGCCACACCTTCATTGGTGGCAAGGTGCCGCTCGAGCACAAGCCGAGTGACTACTTCCGTGAGCGCATTTGGATCTCGTGCGACCCCGACGAGCGGACGATTCCCGCCCTCGCTGAGCGTTTCGGGGTCGAGCGGTTCTTGTGGGCATCCGACTTCCCGCATGCCGATCACACGCCGGACTACGTGCACGACCTCAACGAACTCGTGGCGATGTTCCCCGAGGAAGATCGACGCAAGTTCGTCGGCGACAACGCTCGCGCCCTCTTCGGCTTGCCCGAGGGCCGAGGCGAGTGACGATCCGACTCGACGACTGGACCCAGGGGCCGACCGGCAGCGGCCAAGGCGGGTGGACCGCTCAGCGATTCTCGGCCGCGATCGGCCAACCCGTCACCATCGCCCTGCGGCGGCCGATTCCGCTCGAGACCGATCTGCAGATCGCGGCCATCGGCGACGAGTGGCACCTGATCGAGCCCGGAGTCGACGCACCCGTGATGATCGCCACGGCCTGGACGCCCGACATCCCCGATGCCGACCCGGTGAGTATCGAAGACGCCGCGTCCGCACGAACGGGGTTTCCGTTCTTCGAGGACCACGCCTTGCCGCACTGCTTCTCCTGCGGCCTGGGCGCCAGCATGCACGTGCATCCGGGCCCGCTCAGCGACGGTCGTTGGGCCACCGACTGGGTGGCGCCCACGTGGGCAACGGGCCCCGACGGCGCCGGCGACCCGGGAGTGCTGTGGGCCGCCGTCGACTGCACCCAGGGTTTCTACGCCGGCGGCCTTCCGCGCCGGCACGCGCTCACCGCACAACTCGCCGTGGAGCAGCTCGCGCCGATCGAACCAGGCGGCCGATACGCCGTCCTTGGGTGGTGGGGCGACTATCCGGCTGGCTGGGACGGACGCAAGCGGGGCGCCTGCGGCGCCGTCTTCGATTCGCAGGGCCAGTGCGTCGCTCGCTCGCGAACCTTCTGGATCGCCCTCGACGCGTAGCTCCTCGGCGAACATTGCGCGTTGAACCACACCATCGAGGGCTGAACGCGCAACGTTCGGAAAGGGCGGCGGCTCGGCGAAGTCAGCTGCGGCGGCGGCGCAGCTGGGTACCGACGCCGAGCAGGGCGAACGCCATCGAGGCGAGCAGCACCGAGGTCAGGTCGTCGCCGTCCGGATCCACGAACGCCAGTTCCTCGGGAGCGGCTCCCAGCCCGAGCGGCGGTAGGACGAGGGCGGCGTTGGTTCCCGCTGCAGGATTGACACCCACGAATATCGCGGCCGACGGATCCCACCGCCCGGCCGGATCGGAGGCCGTCAGCTCATAGTTACCGACGTTCAGGTCGGCGATACGGGCCACGCCCTCGGTGTCGGTGTACGCACAGACTTCGCCGCCCACGAGCGGCTGACGGGCGCAGACCTCTGCGCCGAAGATCGCCACACCGTCCTGAGCCTCGACCTGGATGACGATCTCACCCGGATTCGCAGCAGGCGGTGCCGAGGCTTGAGACGACGTCACCGGTACAAGCCCCGCGTTCTCGTCGCTCTGCACGAGGGTGAAGTCGACGACGACTCCCGTCGTCTCTTCGGGGGCAAGGACTTCGACCGGCACGACGGCCGGCGGCAGCACGCCGTCCGGGTGGGTCACGACGAGGTTGTGGATTCCCGACACGAGGCCCTCGACGACGAAGGCACCGAGCGAGTTGGTGGTGGTGCATGTGGCATCGCCGCTGCTCGACAGCGAGCAGACCTCGGCGTTGTATACGGCGACGCCGGAACCATCGATGACCTGACCGTTCACGGACCCGACGGGGGTATCGAACTCGACGGTGCCCGGCGACGCGATCTGCAGGTTCACGGGGCCGCCGGTCAAATCGACTGCAGTATCGATGACAAGGATCAGTTCGGTGGGAGCGGACCGGTCAACGACGGCGAACTCCACCGTCACGAAGGACGGCTCAGCACCCAAACCGTTCGGAGCAAAGCCCGCGAACGCCATGGCGCCGCCAAGGTCGTTGCAGACGCCGAGGCCGTCGGCATCACAACCCACAAACGAGAGGCGATCTGCATCCCACCGGAGCTCAGCGGCAACGGCACCCAGCTCGACCAGTCCGGGATCGATGCCGATCGTCGCCACGAAGCGCGCGTCCTCGGCAGCGATCTCGTGGGAGCTCACCGTGAGAATCGCCGACGGCTCCTGGCCGTGTGCCGGGAGCGATCCACCCGCGGCGAGCAATGCGGCCAGGACCACGGCGGACACGAGTCGGATCGTCCATGTGATCATCGGATCACCCCTTGTTGTTTCGCCGCCATCGTTTCGAGCAGCGATCGCACGTAGTCGAGTTCGTCGACCGAGAACGCGCCGTACGCGCTGTCGCTGGGTGTGCCGAGCACTGCCGTCGCGACGGCCTCGGCGAAGTCGCCGGCGCCGACCGCGAAGTCCTCCTCGCCGTTGCCGGCCCACCAGCCGGCCTCGACGCTGATCCCGCGCATCTGCATCCAATCCAGCCGCGTGGCGTCATCCAGATACTCGAGGTCGAGCGCATGGCCGACCTCGTGGACGAAGATGTCCGCCAGGCGGTCGGAGGACCAGTCGGGGTCGACGTACATCGTGATGCGTCGATCGTTGGCGTCGGTCAATCCGCCGTAGACGGGATGGTCGCCCGCCCATTCCACCGACCACGCCGGCAGGAGACGGTCGAGATCAAGCCCGGTGCCTGCGAGGACGACATCGGAGCGCGACTGCACCGTGATCACACCACCGGCGAGCTCATCCTGGGCGGACGCATCGCCGGTCACCGGCGACGCGGATGCCGGAAGTACATCGCCGATCATGACGAGGGCACCAACCACCGTGGCGCCGACCAGTACGCCGGCTCGAAGCACCCGGGGCCGTCGACTGAGTCGACGAGTCCGCCCGACCGTCCGACGATCGCCCATGATGGCGTGGAGGTCGTCGATGAGCGTCAGCTCGGGCCGATCAAGGGTCGAGCCGAGTGTGTCGAGATCCGCAGCTCGAAGCGGAAGTTGCGTGCCGACCGGTTGTTCTCGAAGCAAGTACAAGAGCGAGACGTAGCGTTCGAGCACGACATCAGCGGTCGGCGCGTCGAAGCGAAGTTTCGTGTCACCCACGGCGACGGTGTGCGCCGGGAGATCGACGACCAGCTGCGATCGTCCATAGGTGCCAGCGGTCAGGTCGACGCCGTAGAGCCCCAACACCGCTTCCACATCGCGATCGGCGAGTTCCGTTCCGCCGCGTTCGAGCCGGTCGAGCTCGCTCGGCGAAAATCGCGGCGACCGAGCGGCGAGGTCAGCGACCGAGCAACCGGCTCGCTGGCGATGCTCGATCAACAGCGCGCCGAGCCGCCCCGGAGGCACGAGTGTCTGCGAACTCACACCTCCCGATCGGCCTTGGCGGAACCCAGTTGATGAGTCACCCGGCCTACGAGCCGCCCGGCCTATGGGAGGGGCCGCTCCCGACACGTTGCCGCGGTCTGAAAACGCTCGGCGATCAAGACCTCAGGGCGCGAGCATGGGTGCATGGCCCGCTACGACACGATCGGTCACAACTACTCGCAGTTCCGCCATGAGGAGCCGACCTGGCGCGTGGCAATCGATGCTGCGCTGGGCAATGCCGAGTCCGTACTCAACGTCGGCGCGGGTCCGGGCAACTACGAGGACCCAAACCGTGCCGTCATCGCGCTCGAGCCATCAAAGGTGATGATCGACCAGCGGGCCCGCGACGCGGCCCCATGCGTCCGGGCCACCGCGGAAGCCCTTCCATTCGCCGACGATTCGTTCGATGCCACGATGGGCGTGCTCACGATGCACCACTGGTCCGACCTCGAAGGTTCGATCGCCGAACTCACCCGGGTGGCGCCGATCCACGTGTACAGCGTCTACGAGCCGATCTTCACGACCGGCTTCTGGCTCGTCGACTACTTTCCCGACACGCGCAAGGCGCCGATCGAGGTCGATCCCCCGACGCCCGAGAAACTCGCTCGGTTCCTCGACGTCACCGCCGTCGAAACCCTCTGGGTCCCCCGCGACTGCAAAGAGGGATTCGCCGCCGCGTCGTGGGCTCGGCCGCACGACTATCTCGACCCGCAGATGCAGCAGGCGATCTCCGTTCTGGCCCTGCTCGACGATGACACGCGACGCGAGGGCACCCGTCGACTGGCGGACGATCTCGACTCGGGGCGCTGGCACGAGCGCTATGCCGACATCGTCGAGATGGAGCGCGCCGACTTCGGCTACCGGCTGGTCACCGCTCGGCGACGTTGATGGCTCGGCGATGTTGATGGCTCGGCGAGTCTGACCGCTCGGCGGTGTTGACCGCCCGTCACGCTTGGTCGATCGCCGCCCAGAGCCGTTGCGGCGTGACCGGAAGATCGACGTGGTCCACGCCGAGCGGACCGACCGCGTCGAGTACCGCGTTGTGGACCGCCGCGGTTGCACCGATCGGACCCGACTCGCCGACCGCCTTGTAGCCACGAGCGTTGAACGAGCTGGGCACAACCTGGGGCTCGAGTTCATACTGCGGCACCTGGTCGATCGAGAGAATCGAGTAATCCAGGAAGCTTCCCGCAGTCGGCTGCCCGTACTCGTCGAATGTCGACGCTTCGCCGAGCACCTGCGCAACCCCCAAGGCGATGCCACCGTGGAGCTGTCCTTCGACCGCGGCCTCGTTGATCCGAACGCCGGCGTCGTCGACCCCGATGAAGCGCAGCAGCTCCCACGCGCCGGTCTCGGTGTCGACCTCGACCACGGCGACGTGCGTGCCCGACGGGAAGACATCGCGGCCGTCGTTCTCGTAGATGTGGTCGCACGCGAGCTTCTCATTACGGGTGTCGAGCTCGACGGCGATCTCGGCCCACGCCAGCGAGCGACTCGGGGTGCCGATCACGTGGAAGGTCCCGTGCTCACGGTCGAGCACAACGTCGGCGGGTGCGGCCTCGAGCATCGCCGCAGCGACCTGGCGGGCCTGATCGACCACGTCGGCAGCGGCCTCGTGGATGGCGAGTCCGGCGGTCTGCACCGAGCGTGAACCGATCGCGCCCACGCCGGTCGAGATCTCGTCGGTCACGCCCTCGATCACGGTGATCGAGTCGGGATCGATGCCGAGCTCCTCCGAGGCGATCGAGCGCCACGTGCCCTCGTGGTCCTGGCCCTGCGAGGTCGTGCCCGTGACGACCGTGGCGCTGCCGTCGGTGTTGATCCGCACCGCGGCGGACTCGCCTCCACCACCGCAGGTGCGGTGGTTGTAGCAGGCCACGCCGATGCCGAGCTGGCGCACCGACCCGTCGGCGCGACGGGTGGCCTGGTCGGAGCGAAGCGACGCGTAGCCGCTGCGCTCCAACGCCCGTGCCAGCGCCGACGGATAGTCGGCGTCGTCGAGTGTGAAGCCGGTGGGCGCGAGGTAGGGCATCTCCTCGGGCGTCAGCAGGTTGCGCGCCCGAAGCTCGGCAGGGTCCATGTCGATCGCCGCGGCGTAGCGATCAACGGCGCGTTCGATCGCGGCGATGACCGGTCCACGGCCGGCACCGCGCAGCGCCGACACCGGTGGCCGGTTGGTGACGACCGTCTGCTGCTCGTACTCGACGTGCTCGATGCGGTACGAACCGTGACTCATCGGCCAGGTCCAGTTGTTGGGGAGACCTGCGCCGGAACTCGGGTAGGCACCGGCATCCTTGCGGTGCTCGACCCGGATCGCTTCGAAGACACCCTGCGCGGTTCCCGCAAGCCGCACGATCAATTCCTCGGCTCGCCCTTGCGGCGCCGCCACGAGGTTCTCGCCACGGCGTTCGATCCAGCGCACCGGTCGTCCGACTTGGCGGGCCAAGAGGGGAACGAGCTGTTCTTCCGGACCCGGCGCCCCCTTGCCGCCGAAGCCGCCACCGACGAACGGCCCGGCGATGACGTGGATCTGCGAGAGGGCGAGGTCGTACATCGGTGCGATCCGACTTCGGAACCCGTGCGGGGTTTGGGTCGACACCCACGCGTGCAGATCACCCGACGCTGTCCATGCAGCAATCGCTCCGCGGCACTCGATCGGTGCCGCCACCTGGCGAGGATTCACGACCTCGACGTCGACGACAACCTCCGCGTCGGCGAATCGCGCCGGATCGGATCCAGTCGCGATCCCGTCAGCCGCTTCGGTCCGGATCACGTTCGTCGGCGTCGAATCGTCGGGTGCCGAGTGGGCGTTACGTCGGCATTCCTCACCAGGCCCGAAAAGCAGGACCTCGTCCTTGGTCGCCTCGGTCAGATCCTGCACAACCGGCAGGTCCTCGTACTCGACGACGACCAGCTCCGCAGCATCGATCGCCTCCGCCTCCGTCTCGGCCACGACTACGGCGACAGCCTCGCCGACATGGCGAACCTTCTGCTCGGCCAGCAGGGGCTGGGCGAATCGCGGCGGATGAATCGGGGCATACGCAATGGTTGGATGGATCGGATTGTCCTCAGCGGTGAGCACCGCGAGGACCCCCGGCGCTCGCCGTGCAGCATCGGCATCCACCTGGAAGCGAGCGTGGGCCGCCGTCGCACGCACGAAGATTGCATGCGCGGCGCCCTCGATCAGCGGGTGTCGAAGGTCGGCGAGATAGGTCGCCGACCCGCTGAGCATCTGCGTTCGTTCACTCGTACCGCTGGCCACGGAACGATTCTTGCCGCTGGCCGACGGGCCCGCGAAGGAAATCGCAAGCTTCGGCTCCTACGAGCGGAATCCGGCGAGGCGCTCCTCGGTGTCGCCGATCCCGTAGGACGTCGCCGTCTCATAGACGAGCCCCTCGGCAACGCCGGTCGATTCCGCCTGTGTGTACAGGTCCTTGTAAGCCGCGAGCGAGCCCATGCTGTTCGCCGCGATCGCCGATGCCATCTCTGCGGTCACCGCGTCGAGCTCCTCGGACGCCACCGCTCGGCAGGCCATACCCATCGACTCGGCCTCGGCGCCGGTGAAGGTGCGTGCCGTGTAGCTCAGCTCTCGTGCCTTGGCCATGCCGACCGCCGATGGCAGTCGCGCGCTGAGGCCCCAGGTCGGTCGAAGCCCGAACTTGGCGTGTGTGTCGGCCATCTTCGCCCCCTCCGCGCACACCATCAGGTCGCAGGCCAACGCCAATTCGAGGGCACCGGTGAAGCAGAAGCCATTCACCTTGGCGATCGAAACCAGACGCCCTTCGGACAGCTTCGCCGTCGCAGCACGAGCGGGCAGGTCGAGAATGTCGCCAACGCTCCCACCGGTGAGTTCCCGGTCGCCGAGCGCCTTCAGGTCGACGCCGGCGCTGAACGCCCGGCCCGCACCGGTGAGCACGACCACGTGGATCGACGGGTCGGCCTCGGCGGTGTCGAGTGCCGCGTTGAGCTCGCCGAGCATCGTCGGCGTGATGGCGTTGAGCGCATCGGGTCGGTTCAGCGTGATCGTGGCCACGCCATCAAGCGACGCCAACTGGACCTCGGACTCGGATGGTTCTGACGCAAGCGGTTCTGTTTCGGACACGGCAGCGAGCCTACGAGCGCGGGTCCTCGGTGTGAAAGACGAGCTCGACACCCCACGATTCGAGCAGGTCGAGGTGGGTCGCCAGGATCGGATGACCGCCGAATCCGGGCCCGACTTGCACCTCGATGGTCACCGGCACCTGTCGCCCGATCGCCTCGCACACGAGACCGCTCGGCATGTCGTCGGCCAATCCGAGCGCGATCTTGTTGATGGTGTTGAAGCCGCCAGGCGCCAGGAGAATCCGGTCACCGAGCGGCTCGAAGAGCGGTTCGCCGAAGATGCGCATCCGGCTCTGGATGGCATGACCGGTGAGTTCCTCCACAGCCTGGGCGTCGAACCAATGCAGCGAACGCTCGGTCGCAACAACGCAGACGTTCCAGCCGGAGGCCTGTTCGGCGGCAACACGCTCGAGCGTGCGATCGGCACCGGTCACGGCACAGACGACGAGGTACAGCACGTTGCCGTCCGCGGATCCGAAACTGGTCACGAGCAGATCCTCGCGCACCCAGCACGCGCAGACGCATGGAACTGCCGTGGGCCCCGCCAGCGTTGCGGCGAGCGGGAGCGGCGGTGACTTGTCCGGCTCCCGGCGGCGGCGAAATCGGAGCCGGACAAGTCACCCGATTCGACGGCTTCGCCGCTCTCTCAACTGAGTCAAGTGAGCGATCTTTCAGTCCGCCGAAACATCTTGTGATACCGCTGTTCTAAGACGGTATTCCCAACCGACGGGCATGTAAAGCAGTTCCTCGACGGGCAACCCGGTCACGCGTCACGCCGTTGCCTTCCGCAGCGGCTCGAACCGAACGTAGGTCAACATGCGCCAGACCCACTCGAACGGCCCGAAGCGGAATCGATCCAACCAGGGTTTCGACCACGCGATCTGGATCACCCAGACGACCACAACGAAACCGAAGAGCGTGGCCCGACCGAACTCGCCCTGCTCGAACACGTTGCGCAGCACGACGATGCCGAAGATCGTCTGGGTGAGATAGTTCGTCAGCGCCATGCGGCCTACGGCTCGAATCCGCTCGTGCACCGCGGTCGACCGACGCTGGTTCCACAAGGTGATGAGGGCGAGATAGCCGAGGGCGACCGGTGCGGTCGCGAAGGTGTTGATCCCGGCGCCGAGCAGTGCGGTCTCGGCATCCCAGTCGTTGACAACCTGGAGCACGGTCGCCGCCACGGCCAACGGGATCCCGATGCCAAGGCTCCAGCGCGCCATCGAACGGTAGAAGTCGGCGGGGCGCTGGCCCTGCACAATCTCACTGCGGAACAGGCCGACGCCGATCAGCATCATGCCGAGGGCGCGCAGGAAGAAGTCGGCGAGGAAGAACAGCCCAACGGTGTCGCTCATGTCGTCGGCGCCCACGGTCCAGAACGAACCGAGCTCGACGACGGCGCCCGCATCGGATCCGTTGATAGCAACCTGGGCGAGCATCGCCCACACCGCGGCAAGCGCCATGATTGCGCCGCCCAGGACGAACAGGGTTCGCGCCGACCACTTGCGGGCGAGCAGCAAGATGGGAGCGCAGACGGCGTACACGGTGAGGATGTCGCCCTCCCACAACAGCGTGTGGAGCAGGCCGATCCCCAACAGCAGGAGGTTGCGCCACAAACTCAACCACACCGGCCGCCTGCCCTTGGCCGCCGCTCGATCGGCGAACACGACGATCCCGACACCGAACAGCAGCGAGAACAGCGCCATGGTCTTCTGGTCGACGAACACCTCGCCGAGCAGTCCAACCATGCGGTCGTACCAAGTCTCGGAACCCTCGGCATCGACGTTGAAGTAGCCAGCGTCGATCAGGCCGAACGAGACGACGTTCATGACGAGGATGCCGAGCGTCGCAACGCCACGAACCGTGTCGAGGTTGGTGATCCGGTCCGAGCCTGTGACCGGGCCCCCGGCGCTTCGAGTCATGGGGCCAAGCCTGTCAGACGGCCTCAGCCATGGATGACTTTCCGATCGGTGCGGCTCGCGTCCGGCTCGAAACCCGAACTACCGTCGTCGCACACGACCTCTCTCGACATCACTCCTCCACTCCGAAAGGCAACGGTTCATGCCGGTTGACCCGCAACTCCAAGGCCTCGTCGATGCCATCAATGCCGCAGCGGCCGACGCGCCTCCGATCGAAGAACAGACAGTGGACGAGCGTCGCCAGGCGTATGGCGCGCTGGCGTCGCTGGCGGGGGACGGCCCTGACCTTCCGACGATCGCCGACGAAGACATCGCTGGAGTTCCGTGTCGTCGTTACGCAGGTGATGATCCATCGGGTTGCTTCGTCTACATCCATGGCGGGGGCTACACGATCGGCGATCTCGACACCCATGACCAGGTGTGCCGCCAGCTCGCGCTCGAGTCATCGACGACCGTCATTTCCGTGCACTATCGCCTGGCTCCGGAGCATCCGTTTCCGGCCGGGATCGAGGACTGCTGGGCGGTGCTCGAGGCAATCGATGCCGACCGCGGCTCGTTCGGTGCAGATGGAGGCCTCGTGGTCGGTGGCGACTCGGCTGGCGGAAACTTCTCGGCGGTGCTTGCGCTCATGGCCCGCGACGCCGACCTCGCCCTCGACGCCCAACTCCTGGTGTATCCCGCTGTCGACGCCGCAGATGATTCGCCCTCGATGACCGAGAACGGCCAGGGCTACGTGCTGACCCGCGAAACGATGGACTGGTTCAGCGCGCAATATGCGGCCGACCCCGCGGATTGGCGGGCGTCACCGATCCTGGCCGACTCGCATGCGGACCTCGCACCGGCGGTGATCATCACCGCCGACCTGGATCCGTTGCGCGACCAGGGTGCTCGCTACGCCGACACGCTGCGCGGCGCCGGTGTCGATGTCACGCTCACCAACTACGAGGGCATGGTGCATGTCTTCTTCCAGCTCGGGCCGATCTCGAGCGTCGCCGCGCAGGGCGTGACCCAGATCGCCGCCGCAGCCCGTACCGCGTGTGACCAGAGCCGGACTGCGGCTACAACGCAGGCATGACGGATCTCGCCGAAGACCGAAAGCTGCCGTTCCATTTGCGGGGCAACTACGCGCCCGTCTCCGACGAACGGACCGACGAGACACTCGAGGTAACCGGGGCGATCCCCGCCGAACTCGACGGCCTGTACCTCCGCAATGGCGCAAATCCGAAGAGTGGATGGTCGCCGCACTGGTTCGCCGGCGACGGCATGATCCACGGCCTCCGCCTCGCCGACGGGCAGGCGTCGTGGTACCGCAACCGCTGGGTCCAAACCCGAGCACTCAACGAGTCGGGCGCCCGCATGATTGGAGACGACGGCACCGTCGATCGGACCATCGGAGTGAACAACACCCATGTGATCGACCATGCCGGCAAGATCCTCGCGCTGGTCGAGTCGAGCTTTCCGTGCGAGCTCACCCCTGAGCTCGACACGGTTGGGCCGTACGACTTCGGCGGACGCCTCGAGTCGGCCATGACGGCGCACCCCAAGATCTGCCCCGTCACCGGCGAAATGCACTTCTTCGGCTACGGCTTCTTCGAGCCGTACCTGACCTACCACCGTGTGAGCGCCGACGGCGAACTGGTACAGAGCGAGGCAATCGACGTGCCCGGTCCCACGATGATCCACGACTTCTCGATCACCGAGACCCAAGTGATCTTCATGGACCTGCCCGTGGTGTTCGACCTGGACCTGGCGATGAAGGGCGGCATGCCCTACCGCTGGGACGACGACTACGGCGCTCGCGTCGGCGTCATGCCCCGGGGCGCGACGGGCGTGCAGCCGACCTGGTTCGACGTCGACCCGTGTTACGTGTTCCATCCGCTCAACTCGTTCGACGATGGCGACTCGGTCGTCATCGACACCGCTCGTTACCCCGAGCTGTGGCGTCAGGACTCCGCCGGGTTCAAGAACGATGCCGTCCTCCACCGCTGGACGCTGGACCTCGCTGCCGGATCGGTCAGCGAGACATCGCTCGACGATCGCGACATCGAGTTTCCAAGGGTGCCCGACTCGCTGGTGGGGTTGCGCAATCGGTACGGCTATGCGGTCGGATCGTTCGGTGAAACGAATGCGCTGGTCAAGTACGACCTCGACGGCGACTCGTCCGCGGTCCACGACTTCGGTTCGGACCGCATCCCGGGCGAGGCGGTCTTCGTGCCGGCCGAAGGCGCAACCTCCGAAGACGACGGCTGGTTGATCGCGTTCGTCTACGACAAGGGGTCCGACCGCAGCGACCTCGTCGTCCTCGACGCGGGCGCGATGGAAGGTGCACCCGTGGCGTCGATCCACCTGCCGGTGCGGGTGCCGTTCGGGTTCCACGGTTCCTGGATCCCCGCCGAACGCCTCGGCTAACCCCGAGCAAGCCCCTTGGGGTCAGACCCTGTGGACAACCCGACGCGCAACGATGCCGGATCAACAGCGCGGGGTCAGACCCTGTGGATACGGGCGCTGTGGATACTTTGGGCCGGGCCGACAACTCAGGTGAGCTTGATGCGTGCCGCCGCGGCGGCATCGCCTGGACCGCCCCGAGTCGCCATGCGCTCTGCGATGGCCTGGCGGTGCGCGGCGTCGGCATTGCCGCCGTACTTGAACTTGGTCCGCACATCGTCGATCGACAGACGCAGTCCACGGATCACCCGGAACTGGCCCTCGTGTACTGCCGGATCCTGCAGGCCGCCATCCGCCGGTTCGACGTCGGCAAGTTGGCGACGGAGGACACCTGCCAGCTCGGCCGGATCATCGATCACCTTCACCGAGCCGATGATCTGCACCGCGGCGTAGTAGGTGGTCGGAATGCCGAGCGACGCATCCTCGTCACCGATCGCCTTCCAAGCGCCTGGCACGTACGCCCAGTCTCCTGCGATCGAAAGCACGGCGCGCGGCGTGGCAGCCAGCGCCTCGAAGACCGGGTTCGCCTTGGCGAGATGCAACGCGACGTCGTCCTCGCCCAGCTCGAACTGGGTCGGCACGACGACCGGCACATCGCCGGAGCCCGACACCGCAAGATGTCCGAATCCCTGATTGCGCACGAACTCACGCCACTGGTCCTCGGACTCGCCGGCATCGTGGGGTCGAATCAACATGCGCGCACCCTAGCCACGCGCCTCGGCCGACTCGCACCGATTCCCTGGAGCGCCCGCACCGCTCCTATTCTCCGAAGTGGTGCCGCGCGGCAACAAGCCCCGTGGCCAAGGGGGATGCCATGACCGACCTCGCCGCACCTGAACCGACGGTGATACCGGAGCCAGACGCCAACAACGTGTGGCGTCTGGAGACACCCGGCGTCGACGGATGGACGCGCACGGCCCGGCCAGACCACGGCGACAAGTACTTCATGGTGTCGACCGACGGGCATGTACAGGAGCCGCCCACGCTCTGGGCCGAACGCGTCGACGAGCAGTATCGCGACCGTCTGCCCGGCGTGATCATCGGCGCCAAAGGTGAGCAGTTCCAGAAGACCGAGGGCTTCCGCAACCCGCTCAAACTCCAGAACACCGTGTACGAGGGCGAAGAGAAGCTGCGCAACAGCTCGGGTCGAACACCCGAAGGGCGCCTCGCCGACCTCGCCGCCGACGGCGTGGACGCTGAGGTGCTGTTCCCCAACAAGGGCCTGACCATGTGGGCCACGCGCGACCCCGACTTCAGCCACGCGATGTGTCGGGCCTACAACGACTGGGCGTGGGAGGTGTTCGGGGACTTCAACGATCGACTGGCCCCGATGGCCGCCATCGCGCCCGGCAACATCGACCAAGCGATCACCGAGATCGAACGCTGTGCCGACCTGGGATTTCGCGGACTGTCGCTCCCGTGCAAGCCGATGTGGGGACCACCCGATGTCGATGACCTCAACTTCAACCTGAAGGAATTCGACCCGATGTGGCAGGTCGTCGCGGACACCGGCATGCCGCTCACGTTCCACGTCTCGACCGGGCGCGATCCTCGCACCTCGCGGAGTCGAGGTGGCGCGATCATCAACTACACGGTGCATTCCTTGGCCCCCACGATGGAACCACTCGTCAACCTGTGTGCGTCGGGCGTGGCCGAGCGTCATCCCACGCTGCGGTTCGGCTCGGTCGAAGCCGGCATCGGTTGGGTCGCCTGGATGCTCGAAGCGATGGACGAGGCCTATGCGAAGCACCACATGTGGGTCCGCCCAAAGCTCGACGGCATGCCGAGCGACTACTTCCGGCGTCAGGGTTTCGCCACGTTCCAGGAGGACTCGGCCGGTCTGGCCGTGGCGCGCAGCCATGATCTGGTCGACAACTTCATGTGGGCCAACGACTACCCGCACCACGAAGGCAGCTGGCCACACAGCGCTCCCGCCATCGAGCGGCAGATGGGCGAGCTGCGTGACGGTGAGCGAGCGAAGATCCTCGGTTTGAACGCCGCCGAGGTCTTCGGCTTCCCGATCCCCGAGCGCTACCTCGGCCACGACGACGCCTCGACCGTCGCGGCAGCACAAGCCTGATGCGCGGCGCCGCAGTCGTCGCCGGCGTCGGACAGACCCCCTACTGGAAGTGGGGCCAGGCCGACGAACCCGAGTTCAAACTCGCCCTGCGAGCCATCGTCGCCGCATGCGGCGATGCCGGAATCTCGCCGAGCGAGATCGACGGCTTCTCGTCCTACAGCAACGACCGATCCGAGGCGTCGCGGCTCGCTGCGGCGCTCGGCATCGATGAACTCAAGTACGCGGTCATGCAGTGGGGAGGCGGGGGCGGAGGTGCCGCCGGCTCCGTGGCCAACGCGGCCGCCGCGATTGCGACCGGCCAGGCGGACTGCGTGGTTGCGTTCCGGGCGCTGGCGCAAGGACAGTTCGGCCGCTTCGGTCAGGGTCCCCGCCGCAACACGATCAGCGGGGCCAACGCCCACACCGTTCCCTACGGGCTCATGTCGCCGGCCCAGATGTTCGCCATGCGCGTGAACCGCTTCATGCACGACCACGGTGTCGATCAGTCGGCCTTGCGGGCCATCTCGTTGGCGTCGTATCACCATGCGCAGACGAACCCCGACGCCACCATGTATGGCCGCCCGCTCACCGAGGAGCAATACGACGAGTCGCGGTGGATCGTCGAGCCCTTCCACCTCTACGACTGCTGCCAGGAGAACGACGGTGCGGCGGCGATCGTGCTCATGTCCGCCGAACGCGCCGCCGACCTCCCACACCGACCGGCCTATGTGCTCGGCGCCGTCTCCGGCTCCCATCACCGGGTCGGGGCACCGGTGCACAACGACCCGCTCTACGCGACCTCATCGTTCACCACCGTCGCCCCGCGGCTCTATGAGATGGCGGGCGTGACACCAGACGACGTCGAAGTGGTGCAGAGCTACGAGAACTTCACCGGTGGCGTGCTCATGGCCATCGTCGAACACGGCTTCTGTGAACCGGAGATGGTCAACGACTTCTTCACGGTCGAGAATCTGACGGCGCCGCAGGGGAACTTCCCGATCAACACCAGCGGCGGCAATCTCGCCGAGGCCTACATGCACGGTCTCGGCCTGACCATCGAGGCGATCCGGCAGGTGCGTGGCACGTCGCCCAACCAACTTCGAGCCGACGACGGCGGAGTCGACGTTTCGATGATGATCGCCGGCCCGATGGTCACACCGGTCAGCTCCGTCATCTTCGGAAGCGAGGCAACACGATGAGCGGTTATCTCGCCGACGGACTCCCGGTGCCGGTCCCGGCGCGCGACGGGCTCGACGCCCCGTTCTGGTCGGCGCTCGCCGAGGGCCGACTCGTGCTGCAGCGCTGCGAGGACTGCGGAAGCTGGCAGTGGGGCCCCGAGTGGATCTGTCACACGTGCCACTCGTTCAACGTGGGTTGGCAGGAAACCGAGCCGCGGGGCGTGATCTACAGCCACGAACGGGTGTGGCATCCGGTCCACCCGGCACTCAAGGAACAGGGTCCCTTCGTGATCGTGCTCGTCGAGCTGTCGGATTGTGACGGCGTGCGCATGGTCGGCAACCTGCTCGGTGACCCGATGCAGGACCTCGTGATCGGAACCGAGGTCACCGGTGTGTTCGAGCACCACCCCGATCACGACCCGCCGTACACCCTGCTCCACTGGAAGGTCTGAACGCGCGCCCGCAAGGCCCGTTCATACGTAGCGCCGAACCGCGGCGGCGGTCGCCGCGCCGTAGCTACCGCCGAACTTGATGGCGTGCACCGCCAGCGGCGCAAGCTGGTGGAGCGCCACCCGATCGCGCCAGCCATCCGCCAGCGACCATGCCTCGTCGTAGGCGTCGAAGACATCGGGCGCCCAACCTCCGAACAGGGCCATCATCGCCAGATCGAACTCGCGGTGGCCGCCGTGCGCGGCCGGGTCGATCAACCAGCTCTGGCCCTGTGCGTCGACGATTCGGTTGCCTGCCCACAGGTCACCGTGGAGCCGTGCCGGCGCCTCGTCGGCACCCTCGAACTCATCGAGCCGACCCGCCACCGTCTCGATCATCGTGACCGTCGAGCCGTCGAGTGCTCCCCCGTCACGTGCCATGCGTGCCAGCGGAAGCAGCCGTCGCATGGCGTAGAACTCGGACCAAGTGCTGCACGGATCGTTCGGCAACCCTCGACTTCCGGTCGGGCGCCCGTCCTCGCGGCCAAAGGAGGCCGACCCCGCCTGGTGCAGACGCGCCAGGTCACGGCCGAACGCCACATCGCTCACCGGACGCCGATGCGTCTCGTCGACCCACTCCAGCACAAGGATCGGCGGTTCCGTGGAGACATGGACAACCGCAGGGACCGGCATCGCCTCGGCCTCTCGCAGCCAGCGCAGACCCCGTGCTTCGGTGTCGAAGAAGTCGGGTGGAGCACCGCGGCGCGTCTTCGCGAAGAGTTGCACGCCACTCGCAGCCTGAAGGCGGTACGCCTCGGCTACGTCACCACCGGTCACGCGTGCATGGGCAACGATCTCGACGTCGAGCGCTCGCTCGACCTCGGCGACGTCCTGGGCCTCGCCGGTCATCGTGCGCCTCGTGCCCACCGATCGCGCGAGCTGACCTCGGCCCGAGGTCGCCGAGACACCGGACCGAAGTTCCCGCGGGGATAGCCGAGCGGTATGGCATAGACGACCTGAGCGGTGTCCGGGATGTCGAACAGCTCATGGACCCTCCGCTCGACGCTCGCGTGCAAGGTCGTGATCGTGCCCCCGATCCCATGGGCCCTCGCTGCCAGCAACAAGTTCTGCACCGCGGGGATGATCGCGTTGGCCGCGGCGGGGCCACGGGCCACCGCACACAGCAGGACGACGGCGGGAGCGTCACCGAATTCGTCGGCCAGACGTCGAGCGGGCGCGTAGCGCTCGGGCAGGTCGGCCGGAGTTTCGTAGCCCTCGTCGCGCCGTTTCGCCCACCATGCCTCGTGATAGAGCGGAGCGAACTGTCGTCGCTTGTCGTCGTCGGTCACCACGATGAAGTGCCAGAGCTGCAGATTGCCACCGTTCGGTGCCTGGATCGCGGCGTCGACGATCGTGTCGAGCGCCTCGTCGGGAATCGGGTCGGGCTTGAGGCGTCGGATCGCCCGCAGCGAGTACAGCGCCTCGCCGAGCGACAGATCAAGCGGCTCACGAGACGAGTTGGCGTAGAGATCACGGAGGAGGGCGATCTCGGCACCGTGATGCACGAGCTCGTTGCTCGCGTGCATGGCGAAGTCGGCGACGCAGTGGCGGTGCCACGGGCCGAAGCCGTCGCCGAGCTCGGCGAACCAGTCCTCGTAGCCCGCCAGCGTCGCCCGGAAGGCCGCCCAACTCGACCACAGCCAGTCGACCGCCTCGTCAGCCGACATCGTCCACGAACGGTCGACCTCGTCGAACGGCGTGCCGGCGAACCGAGCGGTGTAGTCGGCGAAGCAGTCGACGGCGAGATGCCAAAGACGCCACGCGATCGTGGTCATCGGTGCGTCTTCGAGATCGCGATTCGTGTCGGTGTCGACGGTTGGGGGTTGACCATCGCGAACCGACCACATGCCGTCGACGGGTTCCCAGCGGTATTCGGCATCGGTCAGACCCGCCACCCGATCGAGGAGCTGCGCCACCATGTCATCGAACGAGTCCAGGATGACCGCATGGACCTCGGTCGTCGGGCGTGGCGAGTTGGCGTTGGTCATCGATCGATCTTCGCACCTCCACGACCAGCCATGCGGGCGCATTCGACCGTCCCGGCTAGGTTCGGCTCATGGATCTACGACTGGACGGCAAGAAGGCACTCGTGACCGGCGGCAGCCGCGGTATCGGCAAGGCAATCGCCAAAGCGATGGTCGATTCGGGTGCCGAAGTGCTCATCACGAGCCGCAAGCCGGAGTCCTGCGAGGAGACGGCAAACGAGATCGGCTGTATCTGGGAAGCGGGTCACGTTGGCCGCCCCGAGGACGCCGAGCGCGTCGTCGATGCCTGCATGGATCGCCTCGGCGGGGTCGACATCCTGGTGAACAACGCCGGTACCGGCCCCTACAACGGCCCCACGATCGACTGCGACATCCCGCGCTGGAACAAGACGTTCGAGATCAACCTGACCGCTCCGCTCATCTTCAGCCAGCTCTGCTGGAACAAGTACATGAAGGACAACGACGGCGTGATCATCAACATCTCGTCGGTCGGCGGGTTCTCGACCAATCCGCACATCGGGGTCTACGACATCTCCAAGGCTGCGCTCATCCACCTCACCAAACAGCTCGGCGCCGAGCTGGGACCGCAAGTGCGGGTCAATGCACTCTGCCCCGGCCTCGTGAAGACCGACTTCGCCCGCTTCCTGTGGGAGGGCGAGAAGGGCGACGAGGTCGCCGAGAACTATCCGCTCAAGCGCCTCGGCGAGCCCGAGGATGTCGCGGCGGCCGCGGTCTGGCTTGCTGCGGAGAGCGGTCGCTGGATCACCGGCCAGTCGATCATTCTCGACGGCGGCGGCATGGTGAAGTTCCCCAACGTCTGACCTCGCCCGACCGGGCGGTGCCCGGCTAAACCAGCTCGTGCTCCCGTGCGGATTCGACGGAGTCGGCGAACACGAGTTGGGACAACAGGGACTCGACCTGGCTGCGCACGCTGAAGTTCGCCAGCGAGTAGCGCATCGCGGTCGGGCCACGCATGCGCTTCCACTCATCCGCGACCGCGCGTCGCACCGCCTTTTCAAGTCGCGCTCCGACCACGTAGGTGTCGTCGCTCTCGAGCACGAGCAGGCCGATCGAGTCGTTGACGAAATCGCGCGGGCCACCCGAGTTGGCGCCGATGACCGGGGTTCCACACGCCATCGCCTCGATGAACACGAGACCGAATGGTTCGTTGCGCGACGGGAAACAAGCGACGTCGGCCGCGGTGAACAGCGTCGCCAGCTCGGTTTGATTGCGCGGCCCTACGAAATAGGTGTGTTCGAGCCGGAGGTCGTGGTTGGCGAGGTCCTGGTACTTGACTTGATCCTCGTGCGGACCGCTTCCGACGATGATCGTGGCGATGTTGGTCGAGTCGTCGTGCTCCCACCCCGCCGCGGCATGCAGGAGCGCATCGAGCCGTTTCCACTCGGCGAACTTTCCGCAGAACACCACGTAGTTCGCGTAGTCGCCCGGTACCTGGACTGGCGGCACCGCGCTGCCGGAGTACGGCTGAGTCGTGAACTTGGGCAACACGTTCGCTCGCCATGGCTTGACCCGGGCCGGATGAACCGCGGGCGAGAAGATCTCCTGGTTGTAGCCGTTGGGTGACAGCACGATTCGTTCGACCGGGAACTCCGGGAACTGGTCCTGAAACGCTGCGACCTGCGCGGTCGAGATCGCCGCCACCCAGTCGACCGCTCGAACGCCGTGGGCATCGAAAACACCCTCGGCCCGAACCATCGGGCCGAACCGATCGGGGAACTCCTCGGGATTGGCCCGCGACGACTCGGCCGCGAACATCTTGAGCGCAGTGCCGTGGGCGAAGCACAACACCGGAATGCGCGGCCGGTCGGTCGCGACACGTCGCGAGTTCACGTCGGCGAGCACGACCGGGTTGAGAAATGTGTGGTGCGCAATCGCGAGCGACATCATCTCGCCGTGGTGGTCCTCGATCTCACGGATCCACGTGTCGACGACGTCGACCAATCGCCGTCGATACGCGCGCACCTCGCTATCGCTCATCGAATGCCATCGATGGTTGCTCACCGGCGAGATCGACTCACAGATCGGGATGTCGTGCTCGAGCTCGAAGACTCGAACGCGAGGCTCACGGAACCGCTGCATCCGCGATGGATAGATCGAGTACGCCGCCGTCTCGGGCAACGAGTTGAACGCAAGATGGTGAGCTTCGTGCAGAATCCCAGAGCCGGGGGCGAACTCACCCTCGCGCTGCCAGTTGTTGGTACCCAGTTGGAAGATCAAGCGCGTCATCCCGTTTCCGTCGGCGCGCCTGGCGCGCGATCAGTAGCCGCCGCGGCGAATCCGCGGGCCGGGTTCGTTGGCCCAGACCGATCCGGCGATGGGGGACGACATACCCACCTAGGCTGACCGCCATGGCTGCTGGCGGACCCGAGTGGTTCGACGAACTGGACCTGGAGCCGGACTTCCACCCGGTGTCGATGGGTACTCGTGCGCTCGGAGCTCGGCCCTGGCTCATGCCAGATGGAAACCGCGATCGTGAGCTCGCCGAGAAGGCCGATTCGTTGACGCACCGCCGAGACGAGGTCGCCTGGTTCACCAACGAGTCCCGCGACGTCGCCGAGGCCGTGCGTCGATTGATCTCCAGCTGCGGATTCGACCCCGTGGCCGCGGCGAGCTCGGATCATCCACTCGAAGCGGCGGCCCTGTCGGTGCAAGAGGATCTGTGCCTGCTCCGACGTATCGATGGTCGATGGCACTTCGACGCCAGCGTCGTGTGCTTCCCGACGCACTGGCACCTGCCGAGCAAGATCGGTCGACCGATCGGCGCGGTGCACGACCCTGTCGCCGGCTACCACGAGCGCATCGCCGACAAGGTCACTCGGCTCTTCGACCGCGTGGGCGAGCGTCCGGTGCTACGGCGCAACTTCGGACTGACCGAGGACACCGCGCTATTCCAGCCGGCGTATCGGACCTCGGATCCCGACATCCAGGCTGACCGCGTGATGGAGGCGCTGTTCATTCGCAGCGAACGCCAGACGCTGCGTGCGGTCGGCGAAGGCTGGCTGCTCTTCACGATCCGGGTGCAGATGGCATCGCTGGCGGAGTTGCTGACGAATCGGGAACGCACCGAGCGATTTCGTCGATGGGTCGCCGAGGTCCCGCCGACGATCGCGCCGAGGCGCCACCTGGGCGAGGCCCAGCGAGCGACCCTGCTGTCCCGGCTCTGAGGCAGTCACCGCCCGGCCAGCACGGTCGAGCTCTGCCAAAACTGACGCAGTCCCCGGTCGAATGACCGAGGACCACGTGCCGGGGTAGTGCCGCCGCATGTGGTGCGACGAGCAAGCTCAGTGTGACCGAGCCCGATAATGCGTCGATAACGCCGCTTCGATGGCCGAGGTCCCAGCTGGGGGAAGTACGATTGAGGTGTGGCGATCCGCGTGTTGGGACCGATCGCTGTCGCAACCAGCGGGACCGAATCCGAAGTACGCGGTGAGCGGGCGAAGTCGGTGCTCGCCCTTCTCGCGCTCCGATGCGGGGAGTCACTCAGCTCGGCGGAGATGATCGACCAGGTGTGGGGCGAGCATCCACCGGCCACCGCGGCGAATTCACTGGCCAACATTGTCGGCCGACTGCGCAAGGTCCTCGGCGCCGCAGCGATCGAAACCACCGATATCGGCTATCGGCTCGTCACGCCTCGCGACGACATCGACCTCCACCGACTCGACGCCGTCATGCGCGAGTCGGCGGTGAACGAAGCGGCGCGCGCCCAGGCGCTTCAAGAGGTTCTCGATCTCGTCAGAGGACGCCCGTTCGCCGGCGCGTGCTCGTCACCCGTGCTCGACGACGCGTCGCGATGGTCGGAATCGCTCATCCGACGCGCCCAGGTCGAAGCCCTCGAACTGGGCTTCGCCCTCGGCGAACGGCTGAATCCGGCGACCGTCGCCGCCCAGATCGAAAACGACCCATCGAACGAACGGCTCTGGGCACTGCTCGCTCGTGCACTCCATCGCGCCGGGGACCCGACTCAGGCGCTGGCGACGGTTCGGCTGGCGATGGAGTCGCTCGCCGACCAGGGATTGGCCCCTGGGCCCGATCTGCTCCAGGCCGAAAGCGACGTCCTGAACCACCAGGTTGAGCCCTCGAACGACGCGCCCGACGTCGATGGCTCGGCACCGACTTCGGACACGGTCGGCCGCGAGTCCGAGCTCCGCCAGCTGCTCGCCGGCGTGAACCAGGCCAGCCTCGGGCGGCCATCGCTGGCCGTCGTCGAAGGCCCGGCGGGCATCGGCAAGTCCACGCTCGTGCAGCGCCAGTTGCGCGACCTCGTCGCGGCGGACACGGACTGGATCGTGGCATCACTGCGGCCGGGTTCGGCAGGACCACTCACCCAGCTGGCCCACGCCCTGGGCATGGGCGGGACCGAGGACGAATCCCTCTACGCAGCCGTGGTCGAATCGCTCCAAGAACGCGCCCGGCGCGGATCGTGCGTGCTCACGTTCGAGGACGTACACGGCGTTGCGGCCGCTCCGCGGCTGATCGTCGATGTGCTCCGAGCCCTCGACGGCTACCAGGTCGCGATCATCGTCACCGGACGCCCGAGTGCGGAGGTCGACGAGCTTCGTAAGGCCACCCATGACCTCGCTGGCCAACGAATCGATCTCCAAGGGCTCACGGTCGCCGACCTCGCTGTCGCCGCACCGACGATGTCCGAAAACGAGCTGGCCAAACTGCATGCCGAAACCCAGGGCAATCCGCTGTTCGCCCTCGGCCTCGCATTCAAAGCCGAGGCCCTCGACGACTTCATTCGCGTCGAGCTCTCCAACGCGGCACCGGCGGGCAGGCGCATGGCCGACCTGCTCGCATTGCACGACCGCCCGATGCGCCTCAACCTGGTCGATCAGCTCATCGGCGGCGAGGAGCGAAACTCGGTCCTCGAGCGATTGACCGCCGCCGGAATCGCCGTCTGGAACAGCGACTCCGAGCTGATGCTGCGCCACGACGTGATCGGCGAGTCCATCCGACGTCAGCTCGCCGACGACCGGCGCATCGACCTCCACCGAGAACTCCGAGATGCGGTCGAGGCAACCAGGGCCGGGAGCCTCGTCGAAGCACACCATCTCGCCCGCCATGCCCTAGCCGCCGCTGGCGGCGGGGCCGTCGATGATCGGCGCCAAGCCGTCTCGACCGCACGCGACGCCGCATCGAGATCGAAGCAGTCGGGTGACTATCAACTCGCCGCTCGCTTGATCGAGCAGACGCTGACCTTGGTCGATGGCCTGCTTACGCCGTCGGAAGAAATCGAGCTCCGGGTCGAGGGCGCCGTCGCTGCGGTTCGAGCGGGTTCGAGCGGTGGCGAGGTCTTCACCACGATCGCCGAAGACGCGATGGCGCTGGGTGACGGCGATGCGATCGCCACGACAGCCCTGGCATGGGAACGATCGATCCACACCCAGAGCGTGTGGACCGTGCGCCCGCTTCTGCGTTGTCTCCGTCGCGCGCTCGCCATCAATCGCTCACCGACGGCGACCCGCGCCTCGCTCCTCGCCCGATACGCCGCCGAGCTGTGCACCGAGGACGAGGCGGAGGAACGGTTCGATCACGCGGAAGAGGCCCTCTCGATCGCACGGTCACTCGATGACCCGCGCTTGCTGGCGTTTGTCCTTCGCCAGCGCATGGTGGCCATCGCGTGTCTCGACGCAACCGATGACATTCTCGCCACTGCCGACGAGCTCGCCGAGCTGAGCGGGCGAATCGACGACCTCAACGTTCGCTTCGAGATCGCCCAGCAGCGAACCGGCGCGGCCGTGCTGCTCGGCGACACCTCGATGGGTGACGACCTGCAGGACGAGATCGGTGACCTGGTACGCCGAGTCGGAGGTGTCGAGCACCGGTGGATCTATGTCGTGAGTCGTTCGGGCTGGGCCCTGCTGCGTGGCGACATCGAACAGGCGGAGCAAGCATCGAACGACGCGCTCAAGCTCGGGGTCGAGGCGAACCAGAGTTCGGCGGCCGGGCTCTATCACCGGGTCTTCGCCATGGAGCTGATGCGGCTGCGAGGTGAGCTCGAGCCCTGGCTCGACGCGGTGCCGACCGACCGCGAGGGCTATACGGGCCTCACGTGCGCCACCTACCTGTCGCGCCATAGCCGCCTCGACGACGCCCGGGTTTCGTGGGACAGCAGCTCCATCCTCGGCGTCGAGGACGTGCCGCGCAATCACATGCAGCGGCCCTCGCTCGATCGACTCGCTACGCTGGCCGACGATCTCGCCGACCCCGAACTCGGGCGCAGTGTCGCCGCCGCGCTGACGCCTCGGCCGTTCGACCTGGCGACCTCAGCCTTCGCACACCCCTGTGCCCAGCACTATCGGGGCATCGCCCTCCGAGCTGCGGGCGAGTTCGATCAGGCGATCGAGGCACATGACGCCGCGATCGCCCACCACCGGCGGGTGCGCCATCCTGTGCTGAAGCTCGAGGCCGAAGCCGAGCTCGTGATCACACTCGAACGTGCGGACCGTGCCGAGCACGGCGACACGCCGACGAGTGCCCTGCGTCAACGCGTCGAGCGCGAAGCCGACAAGCGAGGCATCCCCGGCGTGATGCCGCCGGTCTGATCGCCAAGGCGACGCCGACGCGCTACGCCACGGCGGCACCGGGAAATGGGGTCGAAGCCCCGGGGTCGCTCCCTAGGCTTGTCAGCCATGACTGATGCCCCGAGCACTGACGCAGTTGCCGAGACGAGCGACGCACCGTCGTTCCGGTACAACGCGGCGCTCGCCCAGGACATCGAACTGCGTTGGCAGGCGTACTGGGACGAGCACAAGACCTTCGAGAGCCCGAATCCGGCGGGGCCGCTCGCCGATGCGGCGGCACTCGAGGATCGCGGCGAGAAGCTCTTCGTGCTCGACATGTTCCCGTACCCGTCGGGCAGCGGGCTGCACGTTGGTCACCCGCTGGGCTACATCGGCACCGACACCTACAGCCGCTTTCAGCGCATGCGCGGGCGCAATGTGCTCTACAGCATGGGCTTCGATGCGTTCGGGCTTCCGGCGGAGCAGTTCGCGGTACAGACCGGTCAGCATCCGGCGATCACGACCGATGAGAACATCGCCAACATGCGGCGTCAGCTGCACCGGTTGGGCCTGAGCCACGACAAGCGTCGTTCGATCTCGACGACCGATCCGGCCTACTACCGGTGGACGCAGTGGATCTTTCGCACGATCTTCGAGTCGTGGTACGACGTCGACGCCGACAAGGCTCGACCGATCGCCGAGTTGGTCGCCGAGTTCGACTCCGGTGAGCGCACGCTCGACGATGGCCGTGATTGGGCGGCGTTGTCGGGCACGGAGAAGGAGCAGGTGCTGGCCGACTACCGGCTGGCCTACGTGTCGCATGCGCCGGTGAACTGGTGCCCCGGCCTGGGCACGGTCGTCGCCAACGAAGAGGTCACCGCCGACGGTCGTAGCGATCGCGGCAACTTCCCGGTGTTCAAGCGCAACATGCGCCAGTGGATGATGCGCATCACCGCGTATGCCGACCGGCTGATCGAGGACCTCGACGTCCTCGACTGGACCGATGCCATCAAGACGATGCAGCGGAACTGGATCGGCAAGTCGCATGGCGCGACCGTGCACTTCCCGAGCGCGGCCGGGCCGATCACGGTGTTCACGACCCGGCCCGACACACTGTTCGGCGCGACCTTCATGGTTCTGGCGCCCGAGCACCCGCTGGTCGATGCGCTCACCTCGCCGGAGCAAGCGACCGCGGTCGCCGCGTATCGAGATGCGGCTGCGGCGAAGAAGGAGATCGACCGCACCGACGACACCAAGGCCAAGACCGGTGTGTTCACCGGCGGCACGGCGACCAACCCGGTGACCGGCGAGGAGATCCCGGTGTGGATCGCCGACTACGTGCTGATGGGTTACGGCACGGGCGCGATCATGGCGGTGCCGTGTGGCGACCAGCGCGACTTCGAGTTCGCCCGCACCTACGGGCTCGCGATCCCGGCGATCCAGCAGCCATCCAGCGAATGGTTCGGCGAACACGGCATCGAGCCGACGACCGGCGCTGACACGTCGACCTGGCCGGTCGCCTTCGTCGGCGACGCTCCCTACATCAACTCTGCAAACGAGTCGGGCCTGGATCTGAACGGTCTGAGCGATGTCGCCGCCGGTGTCTCGACGACCAACGACTGGCTCGAGGCCGACGGCCACGGCCACGCCACGATCAACTACAAGCTGCGCGACTGGCTGTTCAGCCGCCAGCGCTACTGGGGTGAACCGTTCCCGGTGGTCTACGACACCGATGGCGTAGCCCACGTGTTGCCAGAGGATCAGCTGCCGGTGCTGTTGCCCGAGACCGATTCGTTCGCGCCCCGCACGTTCGACCCCAACGATGCTGACACCGATCCCGAGAGCCCGCTCGACCGCCTCGACGACTGGGTCAACGTCACCCTCGACCTGGGCGACGGTCCGCAGCCATACCGACGCGACACCAACGTCATGCCCCAGTGGGCCGGCTCGTGCTGGTACGAGCTGCGCTACCTGGACCCGACCAATGAGAACCGCTTCGTCGACGCCGACGTCGAGCGGTACTGGATGGGTCCACGCACCGACGAGCGTCCCGACCACCCCGGTGGCGTCGACCTCTACGTCGGCGGTGTCGAACACGCGGTGCTGCACCTGCTCTACGCCCGGTTCTGGCACAAGGTCCTCTTCGACCTGGGCCACGTGTCGTCCAAGGAGCCCTACGCCCGCCTCTACAACCAGGGCTACATCCTGGCCGACGCCTACAAGGACGATCGCGAGATCTACGTCGACGCCTTCGCCGTCGAAGAGCGGGACGGCGAGTTCTTCTACGAGGGTCAGCCCGTCACACGCGAGTGGGGCAAGATGGGCAAGAGCCTCAAGAACGCCGTCAGCCCCGACGAGATGTACGACAGCTACGGCGCCGACACGCTGCGGCTCTACGAGATGTCGATGGGTCCGCTCGACCAGTCCCGCCCCTGGGAAACCCGCGACGTGGTCGGCATGTACCGGTTCCTGCAACGCTTTTGGCGCAACGCCGTCGACGAGGACACCGGTGACCTGGTCATCGCTGACCGCGATCCCGACGACGAGACGCTGCGGTTGTTGCACCGCACGATCGATGCCGTGGGAACCGAGATGGACAACCTGCGGTTCAACACCTCGATCGCCAAACTGATCGAGCTGAACAACCACGTGACCAAGCTCGACGGCGTGCCGCGCTCGGTCATCGAAACGATGACCCTCATGCTGGCGCCACTCGCCCCACACGTCTGCGAGGAACTGTGGGCCAAACTCGGCCACGACGAAACCCTCACCTACGAGCCCTTCCCCAGTGCCGATCCCGCGCTGCTGGTCGACGACATGATCGAGCTGCCGGTCCAGGTCAACGGCAAGGTCCGCGGACGAATCACCGTCGCTGCCGACGCGCCGAACGACGAGATCGAAGCCGCAGCGCTCGCCGAGGACAACGTCGCGCGCACGTTGGATGGCGCTGCACCCAAGAAGGTCATCGTCGTGCCAGGTCGCATGGTCAACGTCGTCGCGTGAGCGAACGCGGCCTGCGAACCGCTCCGGTGAGCGACCCCCGATGACTCCCGAGACCGCCTGGGCCAGTTCCACCGATGGCACGCGCATCGCGGTGCACGACTTCGGCGGCGACGGCGCCGCGCTCATGATCTGCCACGCGACCGGGATGCACGCCAACTGCTATCGACCGCTGCTGCCAGTGCTCACGCGATCGCATCGGGTGTTCGCCGTCGACCTGCGGGGCCATGGTGCGTCGCAGATCGATCCTGATGCCGAGTTCAGCTGGCACGATTTCGCGGCTGACTATCTGGCCGCGGTCGACCTAGTCACCGATGGCTCCAGGGAGCCGATCCTGTCGTTCGGACATTCGATGGGCGGCTGCACGATCCTGCTCGCCGAGGCGGCCCGGCCCGGCACGGTCGCCCAGGCGTGGATCTACGAGCCGATCGTCTTCCCTCCGGAGGTACAGCCGCGGAAGTCGGCCATGGCCGACAACGCGAGCCGTCGCCGGTCGGTCTTCGGCTCGCGGGCCGAGGCCCTCGAGCGCTATGCCGCTCGGCCGCCGATGAGCAGGTTGCGGGCCGACGCGCTCGCGTCGTACGTCGAGCATGGCTTCGTCGACCAGCCCGACGGCACCGTCCGGCTCGCATGCCGACCTCAGCACGAGGCGATGACCTTTGCCGGTGCCAAGATTCCGATCGCCGAGGTGGCCACCGTGACCATCCCCGTGGCGGTCGGCAAGGGGTACACCGCCGACATGCCGAGCGCCGCCGACTTCGCCGAAGGAGTCGCTCGGGGCCTTCCGGGCGGCGAGCTTGTCAACTACTCCGATCTTGGCCATTTCGGGCCGCTCGAGGCACCGGATCGGATCGCCGCCGATGTCGGGCGCTGGTTCGCTTGAGCTCGCACCCGCGGCGCGATCGATGAGGCTCTGGCGTATCGCTCAGCTGCCGCTCACGACGTCGAAGGCGGTCGCCTTGACCGCGACCCACACCGTCGAGCCGGGCTGAATTGCCAAGTCAGCGATCGCTCCCGGGGTGACGTCGACCACGATCGGCACCGGGGCATCAAGATGCACTCGAACCAACCCGACCAGATCGTGGAGATCGCCCACGCGCGCCTGCCAGACATTGCGAGGGCTACCGCCCGGCTGGCTGCCATGCAGCGACACGGCGTGAGGCGCAAAGGTCAGCCGGACCGGACCAGCGACCGTTCGATCAGCGATCGTGAGCTCGAGGGCACCACCCTCGACATCACGGATGTCCTCGGTGTCGAGACGCACCACACCGGCGTCGGCCGAGCCGGTCAGCAGGTTCGTGCCGAGAAGATCCGCGATGTAGCGAGATGTCGGACGGCGCTGCACGTCGCTCGGCGCACCTCGCTGGGTGACCTTGCCGGACTCGAGCACCACCAGATGATCGGCGAGCGTTCGCGCCTCCGCGGCATCGTGCGTGATGAACAGAATCGGCAACTCGAGGTCCGGTAGCTGACTGGCCAAGAGGCGGCGCAATTCGACACGAGCACCGGCGTCGAGTCCGGCAAACGGCTCGTCGAGAATCAGGAGATGTGGATCCGATGCCAGCGCGCGAGCGATGGCGACACGGCGCGCCTCGCCGCCGCTCAGTTCGGACACACGGCGGGAACCGAAGCCGGCCAACCCCACGCGCTCCAACCACATGTCGGCCTCGCCTCGGCGCCGACGTTCGAGACCGAAGGCCACGTTTCCGGCGACATCAAGATGCGGAAACAGCAGCGCATCCTGGAATGCGACCCCGATGCGGCGCTCGTGCGGTGGGACGAACGTCGGGGTCGTCGGCGCGTCGAGCTCGCGACCCGCCAGCTCGATCCGGCCACGTTCCAATGCGATCGCTCCGGTCAGCGAACGCACGGTCGTCGACTTGCCCGCCCCGTTGGGACCGAGCAGCGCGACGGTCTCGCCGACGTCGACCGAAACCGCAACATCGAGCGCGAAGTCGTCGATTCGCACGCCGATGTCGGCGATGAGCCCGCTCATCGGCGCCACCACCGATCACGGAGAGCGACCAGCACGATCAGAGATACCACGACCATCAGGAGGCTGATCGCCACCGCCGAGTCGCGATCGCGTTGCAGTTCGACGAAGACCGCGAGCGGGAGGGTCTGGGTTCGTCCCTGCAGGTTTCCGGCGAACGTCACGGTCGCGCCGAACTCGCCGAGCGAACGGGCCCACGCCAACACGAGACCCGCACCGAGCGAAGGGCCGATCATCGGCAGCGTCACACGCCAGAAGACACCCAATGGGCTCACGCCGAGCGATGCCGCGGCGTCTTCATAGCGTTGATCGAGACCGCGCAGCGCACCTTCGACCGTGACGATCAGGAACGGCATCGCGACGAAGACGTTCGCAACGACCACACCCCAGAACGAGAAGGGCAGCACGAAGGTCGTCGCGTCGAAGATCGGACCACCGAACGTGCCTCGCCGACCGAACGCGAACAGCAGCGCTGCGCCTCCGACGACCGGCGGCAAGACCATCGGGAGGGTGACCAGGGCTCGTACGACGTTGCGACCCGGGAAGTCGATCCGCGCCAGCAACCACGCGAGGGGGACACCGAGGACAACGCAGACGAGCGCCGCCATCGTCGACGAGACCAGCGAGAGCACGAGCGCGTCGACCACAACCTCCGAGGAGACGACGTCGACCAGGTTGGACCAGGGCACCCGCCGGAGCAGTCCAACGAACGGGAGCGCGAAGAAGAGCACGCCGACGAGGCCGAGCGTGAGCAGAATCCCCGGAGGGCGCTGACGGTTGCGTTGGACGGGCCGAGTCATGGCCGCTCGAAGCCCCACTGTTCGAGAATCGCGAGACCGTCGGGGCCGGTAGCGAAGTCGACGAAAGCCCCTGCTCGGTCCGACTCGGGATCGACGGCGACGATCGGGTAGATCGTGCGGTCGATCGATCCGTCCCAGGCGATGATCAGGGCACCATCGGAGCCGACGACGTCGGAGCGGTAGACGAACCCGGCGTCGAGTTCCTCGTCTTCGAGCCGGGCGGCCAGCGACCGCACGTCCGGCTCGCGCGTATCGAAGGCGACGTCGTAGCCCAGCGCTTCGACCGCTTGATCGGCGAGCTCACCACACGGGACCTGTGCTGCGCATGCGCCGATCGCCAAGTCATCGGACTGGAGGTCGCCCGGGGCGCTCACCTGACCCGGATTCGATGCTGGAACGGCAAGGACGATCGTGTTCGCGACCAGTTGGCGCGGCTTGTTGTTCAGCGCACCTGACTCCAGGAGCTGACCGACGATGGCAAGGTTGGCCGAGGCGAACACATCGACGGTGGCGCCGTCCTCGATTTGTTCACGGAGGGACGAGGACCCGGCGAAGTTCAAGCGAATCTCCGTGTCGGGATGGTCTTCCTCGAAGGTCTCGGCGAGCTCGGTGAAGGCACCGGCGAGCGACGATGCGGCAAAGACCTGCAGCGCGGCATCGTTCTGCCCGCAGCTGGTCAACGCGCCACCGGTCAGGATCATGGCGAAAACGAGCCCGACGACGACCGCCGCTCGCGTCCCCCATGATCCGACCACGACGCCAGCGTGGCGGGCCTGCCCGGCGATCGCAACACGGGTACTGTCGGCGTATGGCAATCCCACCGAACGTCGAGCCCCTGTTCGGCGGAGTGATCGACCGCGAGCCCGACTTCGAGGCGTTCGTCGCCGTTTGCAGCGACCCGGTCGGATCGACCGATCCGGCCACGTCCGACGAGGTCATCCTCGGTGTCCCGGTGTATGACGGCGATCGTCTTCGTTCGCTCGTCGAGGGCCAAGACTCGGGGGCAGCGCCGGCCGTTGCTGCCGAACTGGCCGACGTGCTCGGCAGCGGATCGGGGGCAATCCTCGTCCGACGCATGTGGTCGGATCAGGGCGTGCTCGACGCGATGACCGGCGCGCTCTTGGCGATCGCTGAGCGCGAGCGAACCGAGGGAGACGGCTTCGACCACTTCGCCGCCTCGGGCGCCAACAGTCGGGCGTGGGACGTGCTCGGCAAGGCCGCCAAGCTCGATCCGCGCGCCCACGTCGACTACTACGCCAACCCGCTGCTCGATCTGGTGTGTCGGGCCTGGCTCGGGCCGTTCTATCAGCTCACCGCCCAGCTGAACATCGTGCATCCAGGCGGTGCGGCCCAGTCGCCGCATCGCGACTACCACCTCGGATTCCTCAGCAACGACGATGCCGGCCGTTTCCCCGTGCACGCCCATCGCTTGTCGCAGGCGCTCACCCTCCAGGCGGGAATCGCGCATTCGGCGATGCCTCTCGAGTCCGGCCCCACAGTGATCCTCCCCGGGTCACAGCGCTTTGCCGGCGGCTATCTGGCGTGGCGCGACCAGCGCTTCATCGACCATTTCCACACCCACGCTGTCCAGATCGCGATGGAGCCAGGCGACGGCCTGTTCTTCAATCCGGGACTGCACCACGGCGCAGGCTCGAACAACACCACCGATCGTGACCGCATCGCCAACCTGTTGCAGGTGTCCTCCGCGTTCGGCGTGCCGATGGAGGCCGTCGACTGGACCGGCATCGCGATCGCCACCTACCCGAGCCTGCTCGAGGTGGCCGAGTCCGGTGAACTCGATGACGCCCACATCGCCACCTGTGCGAGCGGCTACGCGTTTCCGTCCAACCTGGACACCGATCGCTCCGACCACGGTCTGGCACCGAGCAGCCTCCAAGACCTGCTGCGCGAGGCCCTGGCATCGCGGATGACGCCCACCGAGTTCAGCGAGATCGCACAGGCGAAGGCCAACGCCCGCCGCCCGTTCTGACCACCCTCCGCGCGCCGAACCGTGATGGAACCTGGCACCCGTGTCGTTTCGACTCACGTTCCGTGAGTCGAAAC
>JBCCIC010000013.1:0-167528 GCA_039028435.1 Actinomycetota bacterium
AATCTGCTGGCGCAGATTCTGTCGTCGTCGGCGGTGTAACGATTGGTGCCTGGCACCGAAGCGCATCACGTCGCTCGGCTTCGCCTCGCTTACACAGAATCTGCTGGCGCAGATTCTGTCGTCGTCGGCGGTGTAACGATTGGTGCCTGGCACCGAAGCGCATCACGTCGCTCGGCTTCGCCTCGCTTACACAGAATCTGCTGGCGCAGATTCTGTTCACGTCGCTCGGCTTCGCCTCGCTTACACAGAATCTGCTGGCGCAGATTCTGTTCACGTCGCTCGGCTTCGCCTCGCCTGCGCGTGTGTAACTCGCCGCCCTCTGAGCGGCTACAGCAAGGTCTGCAGGTACTCGCGGGTGGCGGCTTGCTCGTCGGCGTTGCCGAACGCTGATGCGGCGAACGTGGTCGCGCCGCCCGCCTCGAACGCACCGATGCGCTCGCTGATCTGGTCGGGGCTGCCGATGAGGGCGAGGTCGGCGGGACCGTCGAGGCCTTCGTTGTCGAGCATGGCCCGATACGACGGAAGCTGGCCGTAGATCTCGTACTCGCGAGCGGCCCGTTCACGAGCGGCATCAACCTCGGCCGTCACGCAGATCGGCATACCCACGCAGACCTGGGGTGCTGGACGGCCGGCCGCCTCGGCGGCTGCATTGATCGTCGGCGCGGTGAGCCCAGCGATGGTCTTCTCGCCAGTCATCCAGGTGATCGTGCCATCACCCAGGCGTCCAGTGACGTTGAGCATCTGCTTGCCCAGTGCGGCGACGAGCATCGACGGCGGTTCCGCGTCGGGAATGTCGATCTGGCCACGCGACGTCAGCGTCTCGTAGGCCTCCGAGACAATCTGCTTGTGCAGCAACGGCCCAAGCAGCGAGAGGTACTCGCGCATGTGGCGGACCGGCTTCTCGAACGGGATGCCCCACATGCCCTCGACCACCGGCTGATGAGAAAGGCCGATGCCGAGCTGCAAGCGTCCGGCGCCGATGATCTGGCTGACGGTGAGCGCCTGCTGGGCGAGCATCATCGGGTGACGGGGGTACGTGGGGATGACCGAGGTGCCGAGCTTGATCTCGGGCACCTCGCGACCGACGATTGCCAACGCAGTCAGCGCGTCGAACCCGAAGATCTGGGGAACCCAGAAGCTGGCGAATCCCTGGCCGGCTGCGGTCGCGACCTCCTCGATCAGGTCTTCGACCTTTGACTGGAATCCGAAAATGCCGATGTCCATGCTGCTGCTTCTCCCGTGCGGTGTGCGCCACGCAGTATTGCGGCTCGACGACGTCGGCGCGCGATCAGCGAGGCGGAAGCAGCTCTCGCATCCGGCTCAACACGTCGACGCCGAGTTGATGCCAGACGTGGAGCAGGTCGACGAGCACCCAGTTTTCGCGAATCAATCCGTCTTCGATCCGCCAGAAATCGAGACTCCGCATGGTGATCTCCTGGTGCGCCGGCGCGATCCCGAGCCAGCCATCGCCGGTGACGGTCATCGCCATGCCGGCGGGCCACGCGGTCTCGGCCACGTAGTCGCCCTCGGCGAAGAAGTGACTCTGCCCCAAGCCCTGATACCCGCCGCCACGCCGGTCCGGCATCGAGTTGAGGAACGGGATCTGGTGCACGTTGCGGAAGCCGGAGATCCCGCGTGAGGTCCCGATGCCCGCTGGTCCGTACCAGCTGAATTTCGGATGCCAGTAGCGCTCGAGATTCATGGCCTCGACCGGCTCGTTCGGGTGCTTGCCCATGTCGCCGAGCATGGCGAGGACGATCTGGAGCGACGCTTCGGCGGTTGCTGAGTCGTCGGTGTGGGCGAGGCCGTCGCTGCGGGCGGGACCGGAGAACTGCCAGTCGCGACCCAAGCTCGGGCCCATGGGCCACACGCCGGCCTGCATCATGACCTCGGGAATGTCCCAGAGCGCTTGCATCTCGACGATGCGACCGCCGACGACATTGAAGTACTCGTGAAAGCGCATGGCGACCGGTCGACCGGTCGCCGGAATGTCGAGCCACGGCGAGGCGAAGGTGCCGAGGTAGTAGCCGGCGCAGCCGACCCAGTCATCGCCTCCGGGGGTGGTTCCGGACACGACAATGGTGTCGCGTCGCTCGATGTCGGGCCAGGCGTCGGCGAGCGGACCGAGCGCGTTGTCGAACCAACCGGCGGCACCGCCGACATCCTCGAAGGGGTGGGCCAGCTGGGCGACGGCATCGTCGGCGAACGCCTCGCTGAGTGCGGTTCGGACGCCGGTTGTCGTCCAGTCGTACATGGCCGCTCGCAACGGCGCAACGATCGCCTTGTTTTGCTGGTGAATCTCGCTCATCGTGCTCCCGGAAGTGGTGCAAGGAGGTCGACACCACACTGCGCGGCGAAGTCGACCAGGTCGATCAGTACCCAGTTCTCGTGCAGCAGCTCGCCACGGCGCACGTAGAAGTCCATGATGTTCTGCCCGATCGGAGCGCCTGTCGGCTCGATGCCCCGAAAAGCGACACCGTCGAATGTGCCCTGCAGGCTCGGCCAGCCGGTGAAGCAAGCGGTGAGCCCGTCGGCAAAGCGTGCCTGGTGAAAGCCGCCCCGCCGATTCGGGAACGAGGCGACCGAGGGTCCTTGCGCCCACTCCTGGAACTCGGTGAACCCGACCGTGCCGCCCACGCCCCACGGACCCCACCAGCACATGTCGTCGTGCCAGTACGCATCCATGCCCATCGACCGCAACTCACCGTCGACCAGTCGATTGCACCCACCGAGCATGTCCTCGACGAGTCGGAGCGTTTCGGCGCTGGCTTCGGGGTCCTGGGGCGCAAGGGACAACCCGTTGTCGAGTACAGGGCCGGGCGGAAGCTCGTTGCGGGCCGGCACTGGCGGCAAAAGGTCGAAGCCGGCCGACGCGGCCAGCGCCAACAGATCGATCAGCACACGCATCTCCAGGACACGACCGTCTTCGACCCGGTGGAACGCGCCGTAGCGGAGGCGCTCGGCCCGCCCGGTCGCGGGTACACCGAGGAGGTCGCCGGACATCACGCCGCGCCATTCACCTGTCTCGGCCACCCACGTCTTCCCCTCGAACTCGCCGCCCAGGAACAGATACGCATCGCGCTCGACCTCGGGAAAAGCCGCTGCGATGCGGTCCAGCCACACGGAGGTGAAGGCATCCCGGCCGGACTGGTGCCCGACGGGCGCGGGACCGTGGAAGTCCAAGTCGGGCGAAAGCCGACTTCGGTCGATGGCTCCGAGCGAGCCCGGGCTACGGACGGGTGCCCAGAGGTCCCACACCAGCGACTTGGCTTCGCCGACCCGGTTCGGCACCGATGCCGCCTAGTTCCAGAGTCGCTCGGACGCGATACGGGCACCTTCGACCATCGACGAGAGCTTGGTGTACGCAACCTCGGGATCGATCCCTGCGTAGCCGGCGAAGGTCGAGAACCCGCAGTCCACGCCGGCCATCACACGCTCCCGGCCGACGATCCCGGCGAAGGTCTCGATCCTCTGCGCGACAAGCTCGGGGTGTTCCACGAAGTGCGTCGTCGAGTCGATCACGCCCGGGATCAGGACCTTGTCGTCGGGGATGTCGGCCTCGGCGAAGGCCTTCCATTCGTGGGCGTGGCGCGGGTTTGCGGCCTCGAACAGCAGTGCCTGAGGTTTTGCGGCGAGGGCGATCGGCAGCACCTGTTCCATGGGGGCGTCGTGGGTGTGCGGGCCCTCGTAGTTGCCCCAGCAGATGTGCAGCCGCATGCGATCGGCCGGGATGTCGGCGACCGCATGATTGAGCGCATCGACGTGAATCCGAGCGAGGCGTTCGTAGTCCGCGTCGGGTTGCCCCTTGAACATCATGTGGCGTCCGAGCCCGAGGTCGGGCGAATCGAGCTGCAGCACGAAGCCGGCGTCGACGATCTGGCGGTACTCGACCGACATCGCCTCGGCCAGTGCGTAGAGGTACTGCTCGTGGTCGCCGTAGTGCGCGTCGGGCTGGAACAGTGCGATGACACCCGGCGACGCTGCGTTCATGAAGGCATCGTGGGGCTGGTGTGTGTCAATCGCCGCTTGGAAGTTGGCGATGTCCTCGGCGCACGGTTCGGTGCTCTTGACCTCGATCGGTCCGACACACTGCGGCCGCTTGTACGTCGGGGTGCCACCGAGGCGAGCCTGCCGCTCGAGGAAGGAGGGGAAATCCTCGAGATCGGCAGGCGCTCGGCGAGGGCTGTCGCCCTCGAAACCGGTGATGCGATCCTTGATGTAGGTGGCGTAACTGAGCTTGCTCATCTCGCCGTCACTGACCGTGTCGACACCGACGTCCACCTGACGTCCGACGACGTCACTCACCGCCTGGGTGATCTCGGCAGCGTGAGCACCGAGGTCGAGTGGTTCCTCGTTCTCGAGGGCGAAGATGCCATGGGTCACGGCCTCGGAGCGAGGCAGGCTGCCCACGTGGGTGGTCAGGATGCGGTCGGTGCTGGTCTGCATCAGGTCAGAACCTCATGGGTTGCCGGGTCAAAGAAGTGCAGGCGCTCGGTGTCGACGTTGACCTGAATCGTGTCGCCGACCATCGACGTGCTGCGTGGACTGCAGCGGGCGGTGCAGCGGCTCACGCTGTCGTCACCGAGCTCCTCGAGTGCGTCGGGATCGCCGCTGTCGACGTGGGGTGCCGCAATGCCGAAATGCAGCAGCGTTTCTGCCCCGAGCGCCTCACGGATGTCGATGGTCGCCTGTACGCGCTGGTCCTCCGGGTGTGACGGGTTGACCGAGGCGTCCTCGAGGTCCTCGGGTCGAACACCGACGACCAGCGGCTCGCCGATTCGTCCGGCAAGGCTGTCGCGGCCGGTCACGACCCGGTCGCTCACGGCGATGGTCTGGTCGCCCAGCTCTACGGAGTAGTCACCTTCGCTCCCGGTGATCGTGCCCTCGTAGAGGTTCATCGATGGCGATCCGATGAACGCCGCCACGAAGACGTTGGCCGGGTTTGCGTAGAGCTCCTCGGGCGCCGCCACCTGCTGAAGGACGCCGTCCTTGATGACCGCAACGCGGTCGCCCATGGTCATGGCCTCGACCTGGTCGTGGGTCACGTAGAAGGTCGTCACACCCAGGTCGCGCTGGATGCTCGCGATCTCGGCTCGCATCTGCACGCGGAGCTTGGCATCGAGGTTTGACAGCGGCTCGTCCATCAGGAACACCGACGGACGCCGGACGATCGCGCGTCCCATGGCGACGCGCTGGCGCTGGCCGCCCGAGAGTGTGGCCGGCTTCTTGTCGAGCTGTTCCATCAGCTCGAGAATCCGGGCGGCGTCGCCGACCTGTTCCTCTTGATCCGCTGAGGTGACCTTTCGAAGCCGCAGCGGGAAGCTGATGTTCTCGCGCACGCTCATCTGCGGGTAGAGCGCGTAGTTCTGGAACACCATGGCGATGTCGCGATCCTTGGGCTGCACGTCGTTGACTCGACGCTCGCCGACGAACAGGTCGCCGCCGGAGATCTCCTCGAGACCGGCGATCATGCGTAGTGCTGTCGACTTGCCGCAGCCGGACGGGCCGACGAGCACCAGGAATTCACCGTCGGTCAGCTCCAGACTCAGGTCGGTCACCGCCTGGAACCCGTTCGGATAAACCTTGGTGATCTTGTCGAGAGTTACGGCAGCCACAATTGCACCCTTCGGGGATCGTTCAGGCCACGAAGGCCAGGCGTGCGCCCCGTCGCATGCGACGGGGCATCGAATCGTTGTGTCATGAGGTCTCCCCCTCGCTCGATTCATCGTTCGGGCTTGCTGGTTCGTGGTCGCCGCGGTCGTAGGCCTCCCAGCCCTCGCCGTCGAATGCGTCGACGCCGAGTTGGGCGAGCACATGTGGGAAGTCGACCGAGACCCAGTTGTCGACGATCTTGCCGTCGACGACCTTCCAGAAGTCCATGTAGCGGATTTCGACCCGCTTGCCGGTCGGCTCCACACCCATGAACGTGCCGGAGTGTGTCGCCTCTTGGCGTCCGAAGGCCGCGGCCCATTCGCCCATGAACAGGCGCGCCTCGTCGACGCAAACTTTGTCACTGAAGGCCGCCTGGAACGGGCGCTGCCAGTTGTCCTGGAACTCGCGCAGACCATGTTTCGTGCCGCATCCGGTGTTGCCCATCCAGCGGAACGACTCGGTGAAGAACTCGCCGATGTCGTTGATTCGGTGGTCGTTCAGGCCGTCGACCATTGCTTCGATGACGGCGCGGGTGTCGTCGGTCTTGCTCATGTCGGTGTCCCGCGTGAGCTCGGCCTGCTCGGGCCGTGAGCCCTTCATGCTGTATCTCCGAATCGTTCGATGCCGAGCTGGCGGCGCATCCGGGCGAGGACGTCGAGGCCTTGCATCGACAGCCAATGCAGCAGGTCGATGAACACCCAGTTCTCGGCCAGCTTGTCGCCGTCGCGGCGGTAGACGTCGACGACTCGCATGTCGGCGGGATTGCTCGCCGGCATGCCGAGGAAGCCGCCGGTCGGTGTGTTGGTCAGGTTGGCCCAACCGAAGAAGCACGCGTAGTTGCCTTCGGCGAAGCGGGCGATGTGGCCGTTGAAGATCTTGTCCGTGAGCCCGAATCGGAACGGATACGAGTGCTGCTGCTGGTAGCGATCGATCGTGTAGGTCGCACCGATGCCGTGCGGGCCCGACCAGATCATCTGCTCGCTCCAGGTGCGGGCCATGACCTCGTAGGGCACGACGTTGACGCCGGTCCGGTTGGCCACCTCGTTGGCGGCACTCAGGTCCGCGACCATCTCGTTGACGAGGTCCATTGTCGCCGCCCCGGCAGCCGGCTCCTGGTCGTCGTGGAGCAGGCCATCGTGGGTCATCGGTCCGGGGTGGAGGTGATCCGAACCGGTCTGGGGTGGGAACGGGTCATGCCCGGCCTGGCGCATCACGCTCGGAATATCCATGAACATCGATGACTCGACGATCCGCCCCGAATCGTCGACCCGGTTGAACTCGGCGTAGCGGAGGAAGCACATCTTGCGGGTCGGCGGGATGTCCAGCCATGGCGCGTCGTGCAGGCCGAGCAGGTGGCCCATCTCGCAGACCCAGGTGGACTGACCATCGTCGACGTCGTTCGCGCCGGCGAGAAACACGTCGGCCCGCCGCTGCAACGGGCCAAAGCCAGCCCGGATTGGCCGCCAGAACACGTCGGCGACGGCATCGGCGCCAATCTGCTCATAGAGCGGGTGCATGCCACGCCAGAGCCAGTCATCGCTCGTGTGCTGGGCGAGCACGTTCGCGAGCTCGTTGTCGGGCGCGCCGTCGACGGCCCTGTGCATGGCACGAACGGCCGCCTTGGCATCGGCGAGCGCGACGGTCATCGTGCGTCAGCCCTTGACCGCACCGGCGCCGAGACCCTTCACGAGGTGACGCTGGAACAGGATGATCACGATCACGATCGGCAGGGTGATGGAGACGGATGCCGCGGCCGCTTCGGTGATCGTTCGGCTGGATTCGCCGCCGGTCAGCGAGACGATGGCCACCGGCAGCGTCCAGTTCGTCGGCGCCAGGACCCGCACGAACAGGAACTCGTTGTAGGCCAGCAACATCGTGAACAGCGAGGTCGCGATGATGCCCGGCCACATGATCGGGATGATGACCTTGCGGAACGCTTGGAGACGCGTGGCGCCGTCCATCATGGCGGCCTCCTCCATCTCCTTGGGTACGTCCATGAAGAAGGTGCGGAACATCCAGATGGTGAACGGCTGGTTGATCGCGACCAACGCCATGACGATGACCAGACGGGAGTCGAGGATCCCGAGTCGCTGGGCGCCGAAGAAGTAGGGCAGCACGAATGCGGTGCGCGGCAGCGCGCGGAACCCGAGGGCGATGATGAGAATGACCGCCCCGGAGATGCCGGTGTAGCGGGCGAGGCCGTAGCCCGCGAGCAGGCCGATCGAGATCGAGATGATCATGGTCAGCACGGTCACGATGATCGAGTTGATGAAGAAGTCGAACTCGTCGTTGACCTCGAAGACCCTCGGGAACCACCAGAAGCCCATCCCGAGCACCAGGCCGACCGCGGTGAAGTAGGGCCACCCGCGTTCGCGAGCCCGCCACATGGCGACCGCCAGAGCGATCGGCGCGATGATGAACGCGAGGATTGTGAGCGCGACCCCGATGGCGGTCCACAGTCCGTTCTCGCTGTCCTCCCACAGACTCCACTGCTCTCGTTCGGAGATGTAGATCTGCAGTACCCGAGCGAGCGCCACGATGACGATGGCGATGATCGCTGAACCCAGGAGTCGGGCGATCTGGTCGCGTTCGCCGCGGCGGATGATCGTCACGATCAACCCAAGGCCGAGCGCGACCATGCCAAGGAACAGCAGGAGCGACAGGGTGTTACCGCCGGTGAGCTCGTCGTCGATCAGGCGCGGCACCGCGAGCCACAGCCCGAGAATGGCCACGACACCGGTGGCGATCGCCACGGTGCGTCCGGTCTTCTCGCCGGGTCCTTGGGCGATCAGGCGGCCGGCGAAGCCGATCAATGCTGCGACGATGGCGAAGGCGGCGATGAACCACAGAACGTGGAACATGTTGATCTCGTCGTCGTCGAGCCAGAACGCGTTGTACGCGTTGGACGTCGTTTCGTAGCCCCATAGCACGGGCTCCTTCGACGCAACGTCGCGGGTGAACTTGATCGAGGTCTGGAAGGTCCAAAGGAACGGCAGCACGCTCCACACCACGAGCACCAGCAAGGTGCCGTGAATGCCGATACGGCTGAGCCAGGAACGCGTGTTCATGACTTACTCCCGCTCCGCGATCTGGTCCTTGTAGCTGCGCCACAGGAACGGGATGAGCACGACGAAGATGCCGATCACATTGAGCACAGCGATGGCGAAGCCCTTGCCAAGCCGACCGATGTTCGGGTCGGTGGCGACCCGCACGTTGTAGACCTGCAGCGAGTGGGCATCGGTGAATCGGCGCCCGGCCCAGACGAACACCGAGTCGAACACCCGGTAGGCGTCCATGATCGAGATCAAGGCCACGAACAGGATGAGCACTCGAAGATGCGGGAGCGTCACGTGCCACAGGTTGCGCCAGTAACCGGCGCCGTCGATCGCTGCGGCCTCGTAGCGCTCGGCCGGAAGTGTCTGCAGGCCGGCGAAGAAGGTGATCATCGCGAACGGCGTGATGTACCAAATCGCTTGGATGATGATCAGCCATTGGACGTTGCCGGCACTAACGGCGAACGGTTCGTCGGTGATGACCTCCCAGAGCCACGAGATCAGTCCGCCACGATCGAAGAGGTCCTTGTAGATGAGCGACCCGACGACTGGGGTCACGATGAAGGGCAGCAGCAGGGCGGCCATGTAGATCGCACGGCCGCGGGCGACCTTGTCGAGCAACAGGGCAATCCCGAGCCCGAAGATCATTTGAGCGGGGACAGTGATGGCGACGTACTTGAGCGTGAATCGAAGCGAAGCCCAGAACTCGGGGTCGCTCAGCACGTCGGTGTAGTTGTCGAGACCGACCCAAGTCGGATTGTTGAGGTCGCGTAGCAACAGCTGGTTCATGCTGAGCCAGATGGTGGTAACCAGGGGCACCACCATCAGCAAGAGCATGATGGCCACGCTGGGGATCGTGAATCCCCAGAATGTCTTGCGAGTCACGGCTCTAGTACTTCCCCTTTGACCGTTCGGTGAGCGCTCAGCTCTGCGGTGGATGCTGAGCGCTCAACGAACGGTGGGACCCGCCCGGACGGGTCCCACTCGTTCTTTTCTTCTAGTTCAGGAGGCCCTGTTCGCCGGCTTCGGCGAGGTAGGCCTCTTCGGCGGCGGCCAGTGCGTCGGCCGGGTCGGTGCCATCGAGGATGGTGATCAGGGCTTCGCCCAGCTTGGCGCGAGCGATGCCCGCAGCCGGGTGGGTGAGGTCCGGACCCTTGCCGTTGACGAGGCTTGCCGCAGCGGCAGCACCGTCACGCGGGCCATTGTCGTTGGTCACGCCGTCGCGGGTCACCAGACCGAACTCGGCCGCAGCGGTCTGCGACTCACGGTCGATGGCAGCCATCATCGCCAAGAAGATGGCGTCGACGTCTTCCTCGGGCGTGCCGGTCGGGATACCCCAACCGTCGATGTAGGCCGGGGCGGCGAGGATGTCGCCGTTGGTGGCCAGCGCCGGAGCGAACTGGATGTCGCCGACGACCGTGGAGGCCTCGGGGTCGTCCATCGCTGCGGCACGCGAGGCCCAGGTGTGACCCAGGATCGCTTCACCGGTCTGGAATGCAGCCTGCACGTCGTCGGTGCTGTAGGTGCCGGCAGCGCCGCCACCACAGTCGTCGTGCATCTGCTTCAGCAGGGTCGCTGCCTCGATGCCTTCCGGGCTGTTGAAGTTCGGCTGACCGGTCTCGTTGTCGATCGACGCAACGCCGAGCGAACCGAGGACCGAGTCGAACTCGATCTGCCAGGCCCAGCCGGCCGACAGCATGTACAGGAACCCGATGTCGAAACCGGCGTCCTGGATCGCGGCGCAGGCCTCGAACGCCTCGGCGAACGTGGTTGGGACGGCGATCCCGAGAGCTTCGAGCTCGGGCTCGTTGTAGAAGATGTGCATCGTGTTCGAGATCATCGGCACCGAGTAGATCTGGCCGTCGATCGATGCGAAGTCGTAGAACGCCTGGTCGATCTCGTCGAGGCCGAAGTTGGCGCTGTACTTCTCGATCAGGTCGTTGAGCGGACGCAGGTAGCCCTGGTTGGCCAGCTCGATGATGAAGGCGTTTGAGCCCTGGTAGAGCTCGAACTCCGGATCACCGGTCGATGCATCGAGGGTCATCTGCTCGCGAGCAGCCTGCGAGTCGAGGAACTGGTAGTTGAACGAGTAACCACCGTCTTCGCACTCGTCGAGCTCGTCGGCGTACTGGGTGACGATCGGGAACTCCCAACCGATGACGTCGATCTCGACGTCATCGACCGGCGGGATCGCGCAGTCATCACTGATGACCTCGTCGAACGCCACAGCAGCTGCCGACTCGCCACCGCCGGCACCGTCGAGGAGACCCTGGTCGCCGGCTTCGGCGAGGTAGGCCTCTTCGGCGGCGGCCAGTGCGTCGGCCGGGCTGGTGCCATCGAGGATGGTGATCAGGGCTTCGCCCAGCTTGGCGCGGGCGATGCCGGCCGCCGGGTGGCTCAGGTCCGGACCGCGACCGTTGACGAGGCTCGCCTCGGCGGCGGCGCCGTCGCGCGGGCCGCTGTCATTGGTCACGCCGGTGCGGGTCACGAGACCGAACTCGGCAGCGGCTTCCTGCGACTCACGGTCGGTTGCGGCCATGATGGCGAGGAAGAGCTGGTCGACGATCTCCGGATCGGTGCCGACCGGGATGCCCCAGCCGTCGATGTAGGCCGGAGCCGCAAGGGTGCTGCCGTTGGTGGCGAGCGCCGGGGCGAACTGCATGTCGCCGACGACGGTCGAAGCCTCGGGATCGTCCATGGCGGCCGCACGCGAGGCCCAGGTGTGACCCAGGATCGCTTCGCCGGTCTGGAATGCGGCCTGCACGTCATCGGTGCTGTAGGTGTTCGATGCACCGCCACCGCAGTCCTCGTTCATCTGCTGCAGCAACTCGGCTGCCTCGATGCCTTCGGGGCTGTTGAAGTTCGGTGCACCGGTGACCGGATCGATCGGGTCGAGACCGTTGGCGCCGAGCACCGAATCAAACTCGATCTGCCAGGCCCAGCCGGCCGACAGCATGTACAGGAACCCGATGTCGAAACCGGCGTCCTGGATCGCGGCGCAGGCCTCGAAGGCCTCGGCGAAGGTCGTCGGGACATCGATGCCCAGGGCTTCGAGCTCGGGCTCGTTGTAGAAGATGTGCATCGTGTTCGAGATCGCGGGGATCGCGTAGACGTTGCCGTCGAGCGACGCGAAGTCGAAGAAGGCCTGGTCGATCTCGTCGAGGCCGTACTCGGCGCCGTACTTGGCGATCAGGTCGTTGAGCGGCATCAGGTAGCCCTGGTTGGCCAGGTTGATGATGAAGCTGTTGGAGCCCTGGTACAGCTCGAACTCGGGCGAACCGGTCGAAGCATCGAGGGTCATCTGCTCTTGGGCAGCGGTGCTGTCCAGGAACTGGTAGTTGAACGAGTAGTTGCCGTCTTCGCAGTCGTCGAACTCCTCGGCGTACTGGGTGACGATCGGAAACTCCCAACCGATGATGTCGATTTCGACCTCGTCGTCGGGGTTCGGGATGGCGCAGTCGTCGGAGATGATCGTGGACTCGTCGATCTCGACCGGCTCGGGGGTCGGCTCAGGCTCCTCGTCGTCCATCGCCTCTTCGCTGGCCGACGAGGACTCAGCTTCTTCGCTGGCCGACGACGACTCAGCTTCTTCGCTGGCCGACGAAGACTCGTCGGCCGTTTCGGCGTCGTCGCTGCCGCCGCAGGCCGCGGCGAACATGACGAACGCAAACAAGATGGCGAGCAAGCGCCGCCACCTATGCGTGGTCGTATGCATGGTTTCCCTCCTGGAAGTGGTTCTCGTGTGAGATCTGGTTGAGCCAATCGATGAGTAGGTCACTCACCGCGGCGGGTTGGTCGATCGTGGAGAGGTGGCCGGCGTCGGCCACGATCTCGAGTCGGCTGTGAGATGCACGCTCGGCGAACTCGCGATGGAGTACCGGCGGGCACACGGTGTCCTCCTCGCCGCAGAGGGCGAGCACGGGTCGATCGAAGGTTTCGAGCAGCGGGCGCCGGTCGTGGCGGTGGAGCAGTGCTTGGTTCTCGCTGATGAAGCCGGCAGAGCTCGCGGTCTCCGCCATGGCGAAGATGAGCTGCCCATGGCGTTCTGGGTCGGCACTCAGCACGGGGATGAGGTCCTGTACGACGAGCTGCCAGAGCTTGCCCGTTCGCACCGTGGCCTCCCATTGGCGGCGCTGCTCGATCTGGAGCGTGGTCGGCGCTGCGAGGTTGGTGTTGAGCAGCCCAACGCCGAGGAGTCGGTCGGGGCACTGCGCAATGAGCTCCGCGGCGACGATGCCACCGAGCGAAAGGCCGATCGCCACGAAGGGGTCGTCGACGGCCTCCGCGACATGGGCGGCCATCGACTCGATCGAGATGTGTGGACGAAGCTCGGCGACCGAGACGTCGTGTCCGGCGTCGGAGAGCGCCGCGAGCTGATGTGTGAACAGGCGCTCGTCGCACAAGCTGCCCGGCAGCAGCACAACGCGGTGCCCCGTTGGCTCGCTCATGAGCGGCCTCCCGGAAGCAGGGTCAACGGAGCGACTTTGCCGGCGGCGTCGCGGACCCAGCCCTCGGCGCGGGCGGCAGCAACGATGTCGGTGCTCCACTCGATGTGGTTCGGGCTGTCGGTCCCACAGATGACGGCCGCCAGGGCCGGGGTCGAACCGACGTTGGCGAAGTCGCGCCATGCGTTGACCGGGATCGACACGACGGACCCCTCTTCGGGCGTGGCCGAGACGGTGTCGTCGCCGCGGTTGCAGCTGATGCTCCACTCGCCCTCGGCGAGAAGCAGGACTTGGGGTTCGGCCAGACGATGCATACCGACCGAGTTCCCGGGTTTGATCTGCATCCACTCGACGCTGAAGCCCTGAGCCGTCGTGATCGGCGCACGATGGCGACGATCCTCACTCAGACCGTGACCCAGCACGGGAGCGACTCGGACGTCATGACCCGGGAGCACCGAGGACAGCAGAGCACGGTGACTCCAGTTCCTGCCGTCGCCCCTGACCACGTGGGCTTCGAGTTCTCGGTCGGAGTAGTAGTCGACCGACTCGAGCTCGACGTCGGCAAGCGGTTCCACGACGTCGGTCGTGTCGTCGCCGGCGACGGCATCGACAAGCGAGTAGTCCGAGGCGAGATGCAGGCCGGTCTCGGCTGCCTCGCGCAGCACGTCGGGCGACCAGATGATCCCGCCGGTGTCGTCGCCGCCGAGCACCACGAAGACCCAGCCATCGTCGGGACCGGTATTGGTGAATCCGCGGAAGACCCAGGTCGGCGCCGCGAATACATCGCCGACCGCCAGGTCCACCGACTGTTCGGCGTCGCGGCCGATATCGAAGCGGAACGAACCGCGGGTGCAGATGAACACCTCGGCCGTGTAGTGCAGGTGCGGATTGTTCACGATCCCGTGAGGCATCGATGCGGCACCCACGTTGAAACCGTGCGGTTCGGTGAGATTGATCTTCTGGTCGGCGTTCTGGCTCACGCCGGGGCCGATGAACGAGTAGCTCGCCTTGCCCTTGCTGCGCTCGATGCGCACGTCGACGAAGGCCTCGGTGTCGGCGATGAAGTCGGCCGGTTCGATCACGCGGCGCCCGAACTCATCGGGGCTGACGGATGAACGATGTGGATGCAGGGCGGTCATTGATCAGGTGGTTCCGAGCGGTCGTCCGCCATCGACGGGGATGATCGCTCCGGTCGTGAACGGAAGATGATGGATTGCGGCACTGACGGCGGCGGCGACGTCGTCGCCGGTCGCCAGGCGATGCAGCGGCGTTGCGTCGCGTTGGACATCGAGCACTTCGGTTGGCATACGGGCCGCGTATTCGCCCAGCACCCAGCCGGGGGAGACCGAGACGACCCGGATGGCGGGGCCGAGGGCCCGGGCGAGCGAGCGCGTCATCGAGTCGAGGGCGGCCTTAGATGCGCAGTAGGCGACGTTGCTGCCCTGGCCGGTGACGGCGGCGACCGATGAGATGTTGACGACCACCGGTGCGTCGGCCTTGCGGAGGAGCCCCTCGAACGCACGGATCGACGCGAACGGTCCGCGCCAGTTCGTGGCGAAGATGCGGTCGATCAACTCATCGTCGAGGGATGCCAGGTCACCGTGGGGGACCGGCTCGGTCATGCCGGCACAGTTGACCAGGGCATCGACCGCCCCGTGGGTGGCAGCCAGATCATCGGCCAGGTCGGCGAGGGCCGAGCTGTCGGTGACGGCCATCTGTCGGGCCTGGTGGCCATCGCCGGGCAGTTCGGCGACCAGGGCCTCGGCTCGGTCCGCCGATGTTGCATAGCCGACCACGACCGTCATGCCGTCGGACGCGAGTCGGCGCGCGATCGCTGAACCGATCCCGCCGCTTGCTCCGCTGATGACAGCCGTCTTCATGGTCGTGGTCTTCCCGGTCTTCCGGTGATCAGACCGATGCCGGCGAGCCGTACCGCTCGACTCGGATGTCGGCCTGGGCCTGGTGGCCGGCAAAGTTCTCGATGGCGCACAGTCGGCTGCAGTACTCGCCGATCATGGCGCTCGACTCGGCGTTGGTTACGCGCTGGTGGGTCACCGTCTTGATGAACTTGCCGACCCAGAGGCCTCCCGTGTAGCGGGCTGCTCCCTGGGTGGGCAGCGTGTGGTTGGTGCCGATCACCTTGTCGCCGTAGCTGACATTGGTCATCGGGCCGAGGAAGAGCGCGCCGTAGTTGCGCATGTTCTCGAAGAAGTAGTCGTCGTCGTTCGTCATCACCTGGACGTGTTCGAACGCGAGGTCCTCGGCGACGGCGAGCATCTCGGCGTTGTCCGCGCAGAGGATGACCCGGCCGTAGTCGGCCCAGGCGACAGAAGCGACATCGGCGGTCGGCAGGGTTTCGAGCTGGCGGGCGACTTCGGTGACCGTGGCTTCGCCCAGCGCCCGGCTCGTGGTGAGCAGCACTGCGGGCGAGGTCGGGCCGTGTTCGGCCTGGCCGAGCAGGTCGGTGGCGCACATCTCGGCATCGACGGTGTCGTCGGCGATGACGAGGGTCTCGGTGGGGCCGGCGAGCAGGTCGATGCCGACTCGGCCGAACAGCAGACGCTTCGCTTCGGCCACAAAGGCATTGCCGGGGCCGACGAGGAAGTCGACCGAATCGACGAACTCGGTGCCGATCGCCATGGCGGCCACGGCCTGGATGCCGCCGAGAATGTAGATCTCGTCGGCGCCGGCCAGGTGCATCGCGGTGACGGTCTCGGCCGGGATTTCGCCGTTGATCGGTGGGGTGCAGGCCGCGACTCGGGGGACGCCGGCGACCTTGGCCGTCAGCACGGACATGTGGGCGCTGGCGACCATCGGGTAGCGGCCGCCGGGCACGTAGCAGCCGACGCTGGCGACCGGGATGTTGCGATGGCCGAGGAAGACGCCCGGAAGCGTTTCGACCTCGACGTCGGAGAGCGTCGCCAGCTGGGCCTCGGCGAAGTTGCGGATCTGGGTCTGGGCGAACTCGATGTCGGCGATGGTCCGCGGATCGACCGAGGCGACGACGGCTTCGATCTGCTGGGGCGTGAGCCGAAATGCCTCGGGGGCCCAGTTGTCGAACTTCTCGCTGAGCTCGCGCACGGCGGTCTCACCGCGCTCCTCGATGTCGGTGATGATGCCGCGAACGGTCTCGGCCAATTCGAGGTTGGCGCCGTGTGCGGCCTTGGCGGTTGCGTCCTTGAGGAGTTCAGGCATGGTCGGTGGTCCTTCCCTGTCGGATGGTGCCGGGCACGACGGTGTCGCTCACAGCGGTTGCGTCGTCGAGTAGATGGCTGATGGCGTGGTCGACCAGGAGGGCCGTGGGCTGCTCCAGGGTCGTGAGGTCGTAGGCGGCCCATCGGGCCTGCGGAAGTCCGTCGAAGCCGGTGAGGAACAGGTCGCGAGGGGCTTCGTAGCCGCGCTCGCGCAGGCCGTCGATCACACCGAAGGCGACCTCGTCACTTCCGACGAGGACCGCATCGGGGAGGTCGCGGTCGGCGAGATGGCCGGCGACCTTGTGGCCGGCTTCGTAGGTGAACGCTCCGGCCTCGACATAAGGGCAGGCGACGCCGTGGTCGCCGAGGCGACTAGCCGCACCCCGATAGCGCTGCTGATCGGTCGAGGTCGTCGCGACCCCGCCGACGAACAGCGCCGACTGGGCGCCGCGGGCAACGACATGGTCGGCAAGATCCTGCATGCCGAGTTCGTTGTCGACCGTCACGGACGGAAGCAGGCCGGTGGCGGCGGGCTGGTTGAAGGCGACGACCGGCATCTCGGTGCGCTCGACGGCATGGAGGTTGCTGATGTCGAGGCTCGCCGAGGCGGCGATGAGGCCGTCGAGTCGGTACCGAGCAACCGTCTCGATCACTGCCGAGACCTCGTCAGGCTCAGCGAATGAGAACAGCAGGAGCTGGCGACCACGGTCGATCAGTTGACCCGAGAAGAGGGTCAGCACGTGCTGCCAGTACTCACCGGTCGCCGGCACGATGGCGCCGATGATGTCGGTGCGCTGGGCCTTGAGACTCCGGGCGATGGCGTTGGGCACGTAGCCGAGCCGATCGGCGGCCTCGAGGACCTTGGCGCGGGTCGCGTCGGCAACTTTCTCCGGCGAGGAGAAGACCCGAGCAACCGTGGCTTGGGACACGCCGGCCTCGGTCGCGACATCGTGTGATGTCACGTTGCCTGACGCGCGCGCTGCTCGAGAGCTCCCCACGAGGGGCACACTATGACTACGTAGTCATTTGCGCAAGCAGTTCTTGGGCGAGGGGGGCCGCAAACGGCCCCCAGTGCGGGCGTCAGCCCATCAGGATCTGTTTCCAGACAGCGGTGTCGTCGAACAGGGTGTACTCACGGCGCAGTCCCCACGGGCCGAACTCGCAGTGGGAGAGACCCATGACATGCACCTCGACCCCGGTCGGTGTGCCATACCTCTCGCCGCCGTCGTGGGTGCCCTGCAGAGACCACCGAAGCGCCGCACGCTCGCCCATTCCGGGGTCGTCGCGGCCGATCCGGTGATGGATCTCGAAGCGGGCATCGGGGAAGCAGTCGCGCAGCGACGACCAGAACCGTCGCGCCCCCGCCCAGCCGTGCTCACTGGTACCACCGGGGATCTCGAGGTGGGCTGCTCGGTCGTAGGCACGGCCGATCGCATCGCCACCATCGAGCCCACCGGATTGGTCATTGCCCGAGCCGATGGGTGACGCCGTCACCTCGTCGAGAATCTCGGCGTAGCGAACCCCAACGGCGTGGTCATTGCCGGTGCCGGTGTAGATCGGGCCCGGGTCGATGGCCGGTGAGAACGCCGGATTCGCTGCCGTAGTGCCACCCTCGGCCTCGATCTGATCGGCAGCGTACTGCCGGGGGTCGACGCCGATCTGCTTGACGATGGCGCCTTGGTCTCGAATCAGCCACTCGTCATAGATCGTGTTCTCGCGTGCCGCGCAGTCGGCGATGATCCGGTAGCGGAACTTGGTGCCGCTGGCCTTGCCGTAAAGACCGTCCGCCAGATGCGTTGCCGTCGACATGATCCGGTGCGAAGACAAGAAGCCGCCCTCGCCGTCGTCGCTCCAGATCACATCCTCGCCGAAGAGTTGGCGGTCGGGAAACTCGCGCAACGTCTCGTTGGTCGCGTCGATTACCGCCTGGTTGCCGATCACCACGCCGGCCGGCGACCGCACCGGCAGTGCGGGTGCGTAGTACTGGTGGAGGGTGTCGACCTGACCCTGTTCCCAGATCTCGTAGGTGATCCCGAGGATGTACTCCTCGGGAGTCGTGAACTTCGGGTCGAACCCGGTCATCGGATGTCCGGCCATGAGGGCTCCTGATGTTCGGGGAATGCCTACGTAGTCATCCCGGGTGAGTGATCAGGAACGTAGTCGGTGCGGTCGTGCGCCGCGCCAACCGGTTACTCGAAGTCGATGACGGTGCGGGTGCCCTCGCGATTCTGCATCGCCGTGTATCCCTCGTTGATCTGCTCGAGGTGGATGTGACGGCTCACCATGTCGTCCAGGTTGAGGCGTCCGTCGAGGTACATATTTACGTACTGCGGCATGTCCTTGCGGAAGACATTGGAGCCCATCATCGAGCCCTTGAGCGTCTTCTCCATGGTGAAGATCTCATAGCCCGGGATCTCGACGTTGGTGCCGAACGGCAGCATGCCGACGACGACGGCGGTGCCGCGTACGCCGGTCACCGCCCATGCCTGCTCGGCCGTCTGCTTGAGGCCGATGCACTCGAATGCGTAATCGGCCATCAGGCCGCCGGTCGCTTCCTTGATCTCGGCGACGACATCGGTCTCTGCGCCGTTGATCGCATCGGTCGCGCCGAGCTTCATGGCGAGATCGAGCTTGTCCGGCGTCACGTCGACGGCGAAGATCCGTCCCGCGCCCGCGATACGCGCACCCTGCAGTGCGGACAAGCCGATACCGCCGCAGCCGAAGATCACGACCGTCGAGCCCGGCTCCACTCGGGCGGTACGGAACACCGCGCCGACCCCGGTCGTGACACCACAGCCGATCAGCGCCGCCTTGTCGAGTGGCATCTCCTCGCGGACCTGTACCAGGGCGTTCTCGTGGACCAGCATCTCTTCGGCGAAGCCACCAAGGCGGGCGAACTGTGCGAGGCCCTCGCCGGCCTGGTTCTTGAGGCGGGGTGTGTCGTCCTTCGGTCGATCGAGCAGTCGCTGGTTGCGGCACACGCTCGGATGGCCGGTCAGGCACATGTCGCATTTGCCGCAGAACAGCGACAAGCAACTGATCACCCGATCGCCAGGCTTTACGTAGGTGACGTCTTCGCCGACGGCCTGCACGATGCCGGCCGACTCATGACCCATGACGGCCGGCAACTTCGTCTGCCAGTGACCTTCCATGAAGTGCAGGTCGCTGTGGCAGAGCCCAGCATGCACGGTCTGGATCAGGACCTCGTTGCCCTTGGGTTTGTCGACGGTGATCTCTTCGATCGCGAGTTCACCGGGAATCTGGTTCAGTACCGCAGCCTTCATGCCCCCCACGGTAGGCGTGAGCGCACGAACCAAAGAAACGGCTGGCGTGTACCGGCCGCACAGGTCGCATCGTCGAGCGCAACGCGACAAGAAAAGCAACGGACCCGTGGGCAGTGCCCACGGGTCCGTCGTCGAGTTGGGTCGACCGAGCGCACTCGGCCGCTCAGGATTCAGTCTTCGTTGCGGCTCCGCCTGGTCACGCCGAGGGCGGTAGCGCCGAATGCCAGCATGCCGAAGCCGAGATAGGCAAAGACTGGGGTCTCCGAACCGGTGAAGGCCAACGCATCACCGGCGTCGCCGCCTCCCGTTCCTCCGGTGTCCGCGCTTGCCGGGGTCGCCGGTGCTGCCGAAGAGGCGAGGCATGCGCTCACGCTGCTCGCTGCGCGGGGGTTGAGCCCGCTCGGGCAGTAGTCGCCGAACTTGCCGTCGCAGTTCATGTCGTTGCCCTCGGAGCAGTTGTAGCTGCACTGGGCGCCATCGATCACGCGGTAGCGGGTGATGCCGACGTCGAACACGCTGCCGACCTTGAGCGTCGCCGCATCCGCGTGGCCCTGCACAAGGGACGAATTCACGCACGAGTACGCGTAGGGCTTCGGGCGCGAACGGCGGTCCTGGGCGGACGCCGAGTCGTCGGTCACCATGGTCAAAAGCGTTGCAGCGAGCAGGCCAATCATGACCGCCGCCAGTGCCTTCATGAGGCGCATGTTCTCAACTCCACAAGAACGGTTCCAGTAACGGCCGCAGCCTATGGGGGTGGTACAGGTGGGTCAAGTCTTTCTTTCGCTCGATTTTCGGTGAGTTGGAGGGTGGCCTCGGCGCGCGCCGCGATGACTAGCGTCGGCTGACATGGTGCGATTGAGTGACCTCCACGAGTCCGAAGCCCAACACCTGCGAGCACGGGTCGAAGCGATGCCGACGCTCGAGGCGGGACCATGGCTCGGCTCCCGAGTACTCGCCGAATCGACGGTCGCCATCGTCAGCACGGCGGGGATGCACCGGCGAGACGATCCGCCGTTCACCTTTGGTGCGACCGACTACCGCCTGGTGCCTGGCGACGTCGACTTCGGCGATGTGATGATCAGCCACATCAGCGCCAACTTCGATCGCAGTGCCTTTCAGCAGGATCCGAACGTCATGTTCCCGCTCGACCGGCTGCGCGAGCTGGCTGCCAGCGGCGAGATCGGCGGGGTCGCAAGCTGGCACTACTCATTCATGGGGGCCATGCCCGACCCATCGAACTTCGCCGATGCAGGAACCGAGGTCGGGCAGCTGCTGGCTGCAGACGGGGTCGATGTCGCCTTGTTGATTCCGGTTTGACCGTTGTGTACGGGCGCCGTGAGCGCTCTCGGCCACTACATCGAACGCGCCGGTGTCGCGACCACGGCGATCAGCCTGGTCCGCGAGCAGACGGCGAAGGTCACCACGCCACGAGCCCTCTGGGTGCCGTTTGCGCTCGGTCGCCCACTCGGCTCGGCCGCCGACCCCGAGTTTCAGAAGGACGTGATGCGTGCCGCCCTCGGTTTGATCGAGTCGGCGACCGAGCCAACGATCGCCGACTATCCACACGATGCGCCGGACGAAGCGGGTCCGGAACAGTGGGCGTGCCCGCTCAATCTCGCGCCGCCAGCGGGCGAGGCGACCCTCGAGCAGCGACTGCTCGGCGAGATCGCACGGCTGCGTCCCTGGGCACTCGAAACGCGACGCAGTCGCGGCCGCACGCTCTTCGGAGCGAGCGGAGCCGGTCCGGACATGGTCGACGATGTCGCCCGGATGTTGGTGTCGGTTGCTGAGTCCGGCGAGGTCCACCGGATGCCGGAGAGCGACCATGACTGGCGCTTCACCATGCCGCTGCTGATCCGGCACCTCGCCGACGACCTGCGCACCTTCTACCACGAGGCGCTGGCCGGCCAACCTGGTCCGGGAGCGCCGAACCACGACGCACTCAATGACTGGATCTTCGGCGGCACTGCGCTCGGCGACCTCCTCCAGTCGGTTGCCGATCGGCTGACCGAGGCGGGCGACGGTATGGCGACGCTCGTTCGGGGGTTGGTGATTCCCGAGGGGCACTACCGCGGCGGCAGCGCGTTCCCGGCGACCAGGGAGTTCGGCCACGACGATGACGTCGATGAAACGGTGACACTCGATTCGAGCTCGGAGGGACCCCGATGACCGACTGGCTGGCCGACCACGGTGGTGTTCACGGCACGGTGGCCGAGGGTTTCGAACCGGTCGCCGAGACCTTCATCGACAACTTTGCCGAGCGCGGGGAGATCGGCGCATCGGTCAGCGTCTATGCCGATGGCGAGAAAGTCGTCGACCTCTGGGGCGGGTGCGCGAACCACAAGACCGGAGAGCCGTGGCGCAAGGAGTCGGCGATCGTCGTGTTCTCCACGACCAAGGGCGCCGCAGCGATCTGTGTCGCCATGCTCGTCGACCAAGGGTTGCTCGACTACGGCGCGCCGGTCGCTCGGTACTGGCCCGAATTCGCAGCGAACGGCAAGCAGGACATCACGGTTGGCCAGCTCATGAGCCACCAGGCGGGGCTGATCTACGTCGACCCGCCCCTGCCCCTCGGCGACATCCTCGAGGTCACACCCATCGTCGAGGCGCTGGCTGCGCAAGCGCCGCTGTGGGAACCGGGCACCAAGCATGGGTACCACGCCCTCACCTATGGCTGGCTCGCCGGCGAGCTCGTTCGCCGAGTCGACGGACGCAGCCTCGGTACGTTCTTCGCCGAGGAGGTCGCCGAGCCGCTCGGGTTGGACTTCTGGATCGGGCTGCCTGAGGACCAAGAGTGGCGCGTGGCTCGGCTGCGGGGAGGCGCACCGCCCCAGGGCGAGGAGCTCGAGTTGATGCGGCGGATCGCGGGGCCGGGCACGAAGGGCGGTCGTGCGCTGTATCTCGACGGCGCGCTGTCCAACCCGATCGACGGTGAGATGCCGTTCAACACCCGGGCCGTCCGCGCAAGCGAGATCCCCGCGGCGAACGGGGTCGCGAACGCCGCTGCGGTGGCTCGGCTCTACGCCGCGACGATCGGCGAGATCGACGGCGTGCAGCTGCTGTCACCGGAAGTCGTCGACGCCGTTCGTGCCCAACGGGTCTTCGGGCCCGACGAGTCGCTGGTGCTGGACACGCGCATCGGGTACGGGTTCATGCTGCACTGCGACGAACTGGTGCTGAGCGGCGACGGCGCGTTCGGTCACTATGGCGCCGGTGGCTCACTGGGGTTCGCCGACCCCGAACGTGGACTGGCATTCGGCTACGTGATGAACCAAATGGGTGGCGGAATCGCCAGCGATCCCCGCGCCGTGCACCTGCTCGAGGCGGCGCGAGACGCCCTGTGAGCGAACCGCTGCACGAGGTGATCGACCTGGGCGACCAGCAGCTCACCGCGGCCCGCTGGGGCGCCGGCCCGATTGGCATCGTCATGCTGCACGACGGCCTCGGTTCGATCAGCCAGTGGCGCTCCGTGCCGGCCGAGGTCGCCGCCCGAACGGGTCGCACCGTCCTGGCCTACGAGCGAGCAGGCCATGGAACGTCCGTGCCGGTGCCAACGGGTGCGTGGCCAGCCGACTGGCTGCACCGCGAGGCCGATGTCCTCGGACGGGTGCTCGAAGCCCTCGACCTCGACGATCTGTTCCTCGTCGGCCATAGCGACGGCGGTTCGACGGCGCTGATCCATGCATGTGAGCCGGCGCGTCGCATCACCGGCGTCATCGCCATCGCCCCCCACACGTGGGTCGAGGACATCTGCTGGACGTCGATCGTCGAGATGCGCGCACAGCCTGAACGCCTCGTGGCAGGCCTGGCTCGCCACCACGCACAACCCGAGGCGGTGTTCGAGGCGTGGAGCGGTGTCTGGGTCAGCGACGAGTTCCGGCGTTGGGACATCCGCCCGATGCTGCACCGCATCGATGTGCCGACGGTGATCGCCCAAGGTACCGAGGACCCATACGCCAGCGCTGAGCAGGTCCACGCATCGGTGGCGGCCATCGGTGGCAATGCATCCAGTCGGTTCCTCGAGGGGCTCGGCCACATCGCGCACCACGACGACGCCGGCGCGGTCGTCGACGCCATCGTGGATGCCTACGACGCTTCGGCCTGATCGTCTCCTCGTGGCCGCAGGTGCGCCTGCGGATGGTGGCATGCGACCCAATGGCCGGGTTGGTGTTCGACGAGGGCCGGCTCGTCAGACGCACAGCGTTCGTCGGCGTGTGGGCACCGAGTGCGAAAGCGGCAGCCGGACGGGGGATCGAGGGGTGAGGGCAACTCACCACTGATCAGCTCGTCGGCGGGCGGCAGGCCGAGGCGGTTGCCGGGAATCGAGGCCAACAGAGCCTGCGTGTACGGATGGGTTGGCGCGTCGAAGAGTTGGTCGGTTTGGGCGATCTCGCAGACCTTGCCCAGGTACATCACGAGCACCCGGTCACTCACGTTCTTGACCACGGCGAGGTCGTGGCTGATGAACACCATGGTGAGCCCGAACCGTTGTTTCAGCTGCTCGAGCAGATTCAGGATCTGTGCCTGGACCGAGACATCCAGCGCCGAAACGGGCTCGTCGAGGATCAGCACCTTGGGGTCCATCACGAGCGCTCGAGCGATGCAGATTCGTTGGCACTGACCACCGGAGAACTCGTGCGCACGCCGTTCGCCGACGTCGTCGCCGCCGAGGCCGACCGCGACGAGGATCTCATCGACGAGCTGCGCGGAACGGGGGCCGTCCTTTTCGGCCCACATGTCGAGTCCCTCGCGCACGACGTCGCGGATGCGCCGACTCGGGTTGATCGACGACACCGGGTCCTGGAAGATCATCTGCATGTCGCGTCGGACCTGACGCAAGCGCTCGCCGCGCAGCGACGTCAAGTCGTCCCCGTGCAGCTCGACACGACCGTCCGTCGCCGGTTCGAGCTGCATGACGGCCCGCCCGACGGTCGTCTTGCCGCAGCCGGACTCGCCGACGATGCCGAGCGTCTCGCCGCCGTCGAGGTCGAAGCTCACTCCCGACACCGCGTGCACGGTCTCGCCGTGCGGTGCCGGAAACTGAACGACCAGGTCCTCGACCCGCAGCACGACCTCATCGCGCAAGTGGTCGCTCCCGCTACCGGCCATCGCTGCCGCCTTGCTCGATCGCCGCCGGCACGTCGGCGGGGAAGTGGCACGCCCAACGATGGGACTCATCGCCGGCCATCGTCGGATGTTCGTCCATGCACGGATCCGCGGCGGCGGGGCATCGAGCAGCGAACCGGCACCCGATCGGTCGGTCGATCAGCGACGGTGGCGCACCCTCGATCGTCGTCAGCTCGGAGTGGCTCGGCAGGTCGAGGTCGGGCATCGACTGCATCAGGGCGAGCGTGTACCGATGTCGTGGCGCCTGGAAGATGCGATCGGTTGGTCCCTCTTCGACGATCTCGCCGCCGTAGACGATCGCAACCCGATCGGTGAATCCCTTCACCACCGCCAGGTCGTGGGTGACGAGCACGAGGGCCATGTTGCGTTCAGTGCGGAGCTGCGCAAGGAGGCGGAGGATCTGGTCTTGCACCGTGACATCGAGCGCGGTCGTCGGCTCGTCGGCAAGGAGCAACGACGGGTCGTTCGCCAGCGCGATCGCGATCGTCACCCGTTGGCGCATGCCGCCCGAAAGCTGATGCGGGTACTCGCGCAGTCGGCGCTCCGGCGCCGGGATGCCGACGGCCTCCATCAGCTCGAGCGCACGTGCCCGAGCCTCGGACTTGGTCGCCGTTCCGTGAACGAGCATCGGCTCGATGATCTGATGCTCGATCCGGCGCACGGGGTTCAGCGCCGTCAGGGGATTCTGCGAGACCATCCCGATCCGAGTGCCCAGCGTCGCGCTGATCGTCGAAGGTTCGGAACGGATCATGTCCACACCCTCGACCGCGATCGTGCCGGACCGAGTCACGTCGCCGAGGGCGAAGGCCCCGACAATCGACCGGAGGAGCATGGTCTTGCCGGATCCTGACTCGCCCACGATCCCGACGGCCTCGCCCGGAGCGACGCTGAGGCTGACATCGTCGACCGCATGCACATCGCCGTTCGGTGTGTGGAGTGTTGTCGAGAGGTGGTCGATGTCCAGCACGGCGTTGCGGTCGCCCGGTGCGTGGCGGCCCGCGGCATGGAGGCGTCGCTGGGTCAGGATCTCCTTGGGGGCGAACAGCTCTCGCAGCCCGTCGCCGAGCAGATTGAATGCCAGGATCGTGACGGCCATGACCGTCGCCGGGATGATCGCCACGTGCCAGTGGCGCTGGATGTCGGAGGCGCCCTGCGAGATCAGCTGTCCCCAGGTCGGTTGATCGATGGACAGACCGAGAAACGCCAGGCCACCCTCGGCGATGATGACGATGGCGAAGCCGATCGCTGCGAATGACAGCACGGGGAGCGCGATGTTCGGCGCCAGCTCCTTCCAGATGACCCGCCAACGAGTGGCCCCCATCGACACCGCGGCATCGACGAACTCGCGCTCGGCAAGGCTGAAGGTGGCGCCGCGAACGATGCGGGCGTAGCCGGGGATCCCCGTCAGGCTGAACAGCACGATGAAGATCCACAGCGAGTTCCCATAGGTCGCCCGCACCGCAATGATCAGGACCAGCACCGGGAACGCCAGCACGATGTCGATGACGACCGCGGTGACGGCATCGACCGTGCCGCGGAGGTAGCCCGAGACGAGACCGAGCAACGTTCCGAGGAAGGCGGCGATCGCCGTGACCGTGACCCCGAGGATCAACGCCGGCCGAATCCCAGCGACGACGAGGGCGAAGAGATCGCGACCCCGGCTGTCGCCGCCGAACAGCGCGTTCCAGCCCGGGTCCTCGTACTTCTCGACCTCGCCGGTCCGAATGCCGAGTGCCTCCGGTTCACGGATCGGCAGCAGGCCCTCGAACACGGCGAAGAACACCAGGAGCCCGATCCATCCGAGGGAGAGCCACACCGCCAGCCCGAGCCGCGGACCTCGAGGCGACGCGCGCTCAGCGGGCGCCATGGCGAATCCTCGGGTCGAGCACGGCGTAGAACAGGTCGATCGCCAGGTTCACCATCACGTAGCTCACGGTGAGCAGCGCGACGACCGCCGCGACAACCGGATAGTCCTCGACGGTGATCGAGAAGATGGCCAGCTTGCCGATGCCGTTGATGGCGAACAGTATTTCGACGATGAACGCACCGCCGATGAGCCCGGCGACGTTGAGGCCGACGGCCGTCGTGAAGTTGAGCGACGACGGGCGCAACACATGGCGCCACATGATCCGCCGCTCGGACAGACCACGTGCTTGGGCCAGCATCACGTAGTCCTGCTGCAAGGTGTCGAGCATGTCCCCGCGAAGCAGACGTAGGTACACGGCGACGAGGTTCAAGGCCAGCGTGAGCGACGGCAGGAACATCTGGCGGAGGTTGCCGAACGGGTCCGACCAGATGCTCGGCAGGTTGTCCACGATCGTTGGGAACCAACCCAGGCGGACGCCGAACACGAACGCCAGATAGATGCCCAGCACGAACGACGGCAGTGCGAGCAGCCCGAACGCCGAGGCTGAAGAGACACGGTCGACCAACCCGCCGGGCCTCCGGGCCGAGCGAATTGCAAGCGGCACCGCCATGCCGATCGCCATGATCTCGGCGAGAACCATCAGCTCGAGCGTGTTCGGGAGCGCCTCGCTGATCAGGTCCCAGGTGGTGAAGCCCTGCACCGTGTACGAGTCCCCGAAGTCAAACCGCACGGCGTCGCCGACCCAGCGGAAATACCGAACGACGAGCGAGTCGTTCAGTCCGAGTTCGGCGCGAATCTCCTCCAGCACTTCGGGGGTGGGGTTCAGCCCGGCGCGGATGACCGCCGGGTCCGTCGGGGCCTGATCGAGCAGGAAGAACGTGAAGAACGTGACGACGAAGAACACCAGCAGGAGCCGAGCCGCGCGCGTCGCGATCGTGCGAAGCCGGAGCGCGAGCACGCTCACCCGCTCATGCCCTCCTCGCGTCGGTAGTCGCCGCCTACTGCTCGAGCCACACGCCGGTCCAGGCGAAGAAGCTGCCACTCGTCATGGCGAGTGATTCCTCGCCGTCGGGAAGAACACCGGTCTGACCGATGCCGTTGAGCTCGGGAATCGTCACCGCGGCCTCGACGCCGTTCAGGTGGTCGATCCAGACGAACGGGACTTCCTCGGCAAGCGCTTCTTGGAACATCGCATAGCCCTCGAAGCGGGTCTCGAAGTCGCCGTTCTGGCGGCCGATGTCGAGTCCATCGTCGATCTTGTCGCTTTGGAGGTTCGACCAGTTGAGGATCCCGGACTCGCTGTGCATGAATGCATGCAGACCGTCCGGATCGGGCTGGCCGAATTGGAACCAGCTGATCGCTTGGAAGTCGTCGATGATGGCCGTGATGGCCGAGCTTCCCTGACCGATCTCGACCAGCTCGGCATCCATGCCTGCGTCGGCCCAGAACGAGATCGCAACGTCGATCACTTCGAGCACCGATGCGTTGGGCTCCGCCTTGACGGTGAACTCGATCGGCCCGACCTCGGCCTCGTACTCGGCGACCAGGGCTGCTGCGGCGTCGAGGTCGTATTCGGGGTAGTCCGTCTCGATCCACCAACGGCCTGATGGGCTGAGCGGACCGTTGGCCGGCAGCGTGAGGCCCGCCCGGAACGTGTCGATGATGAACTGGCGGTCGATTGCATGCGCCATCGCTCGACGTACCCGCACGTCATCGAATGGTGGGATGGCGGTGTTGAGTACGTAGAGGTACTCGTTGGCGCCTGCCGTGCCGATCCAAACGTCGACCTCGTCGTCGGCGAGGAAATCGACGATGTCCTCCTCGCCTGGGCTCACATACCCGGCGATGTCGCCGGCGTCGAAGGCTTGACGTTTGACGGTCTGGTCGACCAGGAATTTGAAGTTGATGGCGTCGAGGAATGGGAAGCCCTCGCGCCAGTAGTTCGGGTTCCGGACCACGCGCACGCCGTCACCCGGGGTCCAGCTCTCCAGCATGAATGGGCCGGTTCCGACGAACGTCTCGTTCTGGCCGATCGTCTCCGGGGACACCAACCAGCCTGGCTGGTTGACGAGCTGGAACGGGAACGTCGCCCACGGCGAGTTCATCCGCACTTCGAGTACCAGTTCGTCGACCACGACAATCTCCTCGACCGAGGTGAAGGTCACGCCGGTCGTACTGCTGTCCTTGAAGGCCTGGAGGTTGGCGGCCACGGCGGCAGCGTCGACGGCGACGCCGTCGTGGAAAGTGATTCCCGGCCGCATCGTGATCGTCCACACGGTGAAGTCGTCGTTGGCGACCAGCGACTCGGCCATGTTCGGGGCCCAGTCGCCGCTCGCGGTCAGACCCACGATCGGGTCGGCCAGTGCGTTGATCACTCGGATCGAACCGGGGGCAATCGCACCGGTCGTATCGAAGCCGGTTCCGTCGTTGGTGAGACCCCAGGTGATCTCGCCGCCGTACACCGCGTCTTCGAAGGAGGGCTCGCCATCGGCGTCGCCCTCGCCGGCGCTCGTCAGCTGATCCTCATCCTCGAGTGGCGCGGCGTCCTCCTCTTCGTCGGCCGCTTCATCGGAAACTTCGGCATCGTCGCCGGCCGCTTCGGCGACGGCATCGTCTCGCGACGCGGCCGCGTCGTCGCTGTCGACATCGGTGTCCGATGACTCTGCGGCATCGTCGTCGCTGGATGCGCTGGATGCGCTGGTCTCGCTGGACGAAGGCTGGTCGACATCGCCGCCGTCGGACGGTGAAGCGTCGTCGGAGCCGCCCGAACAGCTGGCTGCGAAGAGCGCAATGGTCAACGCCAGCGCCAAGAGGCGCGTGGTTCGATGCATGATGTTCCCCCTCACCGTCCGGAGACGGTGAGAGCACAGTAGCGATCGGCATGATGTCGTCGCCAATGACGAGATCAGGGGTACCGATGGGTCTGGACGACGCCGAACACTGGGATCCGAGATGGCGCAAGGTCGGTTCCGCGCCGAACGGCGGTGATCTGCCGTCGGCGTTCGCATCGAACATCGACGCTTTCCCGAGCTCGGGCGACGCGCTGGAGATTGCATGCGGACGCGGGAGGATGTCGGTCTGGCTTGCTCGGCGCGGGTTGATGGTCCACGGGGTCGACGTGTCGCCGGTTGCGATCGATCTCGCAAGCGAACTCGCCGCCGCGAGCGGTGTCGCCGGCCGCTGCCGGTTCGCGGTGCACGACCTCGATCACGGTCTCCCATCGGGCCCGCCAGTCGACCTCGTCGTCTGCCACTTGTTCCGCGATCAAACGCTGGACGAGCCGATGATGCAGCGCCTGAAGCCCGGCGGGACGCTGGCGGTTGCGGTGCTCAGCGAGGTCGGGGCCGAACCCGGCCGATTCCGCGCTCGGCCGGGCGAGCTGCTCGACGCGTTCGCGGCACTCGACATCGTTGCCGCCGAGGAAGCCCACGGCCAGGCGTGGCTCATCGGCCGCGCCGGCGAGCGATCCGCCTTGGCCTGAGCGGCAGAACGCAAGCGGCTGCATCCACGCGACCACCCGGCGACGAAGTACGCACAACGCTCGTAGTCAGGGGGACTCTCAATGCTCGTTGTGCGCCGCTTGGCGGGGTCGATCATCGCGGCCATGTTCGGCTTGTTCGCGATGGTGATGTGGTTGGCGGCGCCCGCCGGGGCCCACGATCCGATCTTCATCGCCGACGACCAGACAACACCAGACGTCGGCCCGTTCATGCCCGATGGGACGATTTCCTGGGCGCTCTACGGCCAGGTGCTCGGCGATGGGGACACGCGAGGCTTTGAGTTCGATCTGCGCGACGGCGATGAGTTCTTCATTGGGCTGTTGATCCCCAATCTGGCCCCGGAAGTCGACCTCGCCGACCCGGATCTACCGATCCTGCGGGTCATCGATCCCGACGGCACCGAGCGTTCGTTCGCTGCGGAGATGCGCGACGTGTTCGACGAGCCGTTCAGCGGAACGTCGTACGTCAATCTCTTCGAGCTGCGCGAACCCTCCCGGGGCGGGCGGTACCAGGTGATCGTCGAAGGCAAGGCGCCCTCGAGGTTCTCGGTCGCCGTCGGCGAATCCGAGATCTTCTTCACCGAGGCCGAGCGCGCCGGGGACCGCCCGGAGAGCTTCCTCGAGATCACCGAGCCCCTGCAGGCGTGGTACTCGACGCCTCCAGGAGGCGAGTCGACGGGTCCGGTCGACGGTGTCGGCATCCGGACCGACCTGATCGAGGAGTCGATGGAGTCCGGCGAGGCTCAGCTCGGCGAAGGGGTCGACGAGGATCAGGCGATGGCCGACGATGTCGTTGACGATTCCACCAGCGAACCCGTCGCATCCGAGACCGCAGCACCTGAGCCCGACGCTCCCGAACCGGACCCGGCATCGTCAGAACCGGCTGAATCCGAATCGGCCGAATCCGAACCGGCCGAATCCGAACCGATCGAGTCGTCCTCGGATGACGCCGAAGTCAGCGATGAACCGGTTGCCGAGGTCGCCGCCGAGGCAAGCTCGGACGGGTCCGACGGATCGGCTGCCTGGGTCGCACCGGTGGTGATCGCACTCATCGCCGTGGCAGGTGCCGCATGGTTCGTCCTTCAACGTCGCGGTGCGGCGTCGTGAGCTCGGTCCGATTGACATTGCGAGCGGCAGCGACGTTGGCGGTACTTGTTGCGATCGTCTTCGGCGCGCTCGTCGCCGCGGCGCCGGCAGCCTCGGCGCACGAGACCGAACAGCCCTACGTGTATGCGTTCATCGGCGAGACGACGATCGACGGTCGGGTCGAGCTCGCGATCGGCGATGTCGCCGAGGTGCTCGATCTGGACCTGTCCGGGAGCGATGTCGAGATCGAGGAGACGTTACGGGCCAATGCGGATCTTCTGCGGCGGTACACGTCGGAGCATCTTTCGTTCGGATTCGGCGGAGCGGAGCGGCCCATCACGTTCGATCGCGTCGACCTCTTCCGTGAGTCGCCAGGCAAGCTCGCGTTCGCCGTGATCCAGTACGCGGTCGACACGAGTGGAGTGACGGTGCCGGCCGAGATCGAGGTCGCCTTCGATCCGTTCTTCGACGAGATCAGCGGCCGTGACGGGCTCCTGCTGATCACCGGCGGCTATTCGGCCGGCGTGTACGAGCGAGACAAGGAGTTGCTCGTCACCTTCACGTCGAGCAATCGCGATCAGGCCGTCGACCTCGGCGAGCGCGGGCAATGGGAGAACTTCACGGCCAGCATCACCCTCGGCATCGACCACATCAAGACCGGTCCCGACCACATCCTGTTCGTGCTGGCGTTGCTGTTGCCGTCGGTGCTGGTTTTTCGCGACGGCTGGATGCCGGTGCAGGGCTTCGGCTCGGCGCTCTGGCGGGTCCTCAAGATCGCCACGTTCTTCACGATCGCCCACTCGATCACGTTCACGCTCGCCGGCATGGGCTGGCTTCCGACGCCGCCATCGAAGGTCGTCGAGACCATCATCGCCGCATCGATCGCAGCCGCCGCGCTCCACAACCTGCGGCCGATCTGGCCGAACCGCGAATGGAGTCTGTCCTTCGCGTTCGGCCTGTTTCACGGGATGGGGTTCGCTTCGCTCGTCTCGGATCTCGATGTGTCTCGAAGCAGCCAGCTGATCTCCTTGCTTGGCCGCAATGTTGGGATCGAGATCGGTCAGGTGGTGGTGATTCTGTTGTTGTTCCCGGGCCTCTATCTCTTGCGCCGCACCGCGACCTATCCGCCATTCCTCGCGATTGCATCGGTCGGGCTTGCCGCACTCGCGACGCTGTGGTCGATCGAACGGATCTTCGAGGTCGACTTGGGAACCGATGGCGTGGTCGATGGGTTCGCGTCGGTGCCGGCCGGCTATTGGCTCGCCCTCGCCTTCACGGCGGTTGCGGGCGGTTTGTTCCTTCGGGCGCAGCGCACGGATGCGCTGGCGGAGACGGCCGTGTCGGCCGGTTGATTGCCCGGCGGTCGGCTCGACACCTCAGCTCGTCGGCACCCAGTTGTGCTCGTTGAAGGTGAGCAGGCTGCGGGTGCCCTTGCGGTTCGCCGCCACTCGGGTGATCGATGCATGGTGCGCCGAAAGACTGGTGTTCTCCGAGCCGAGGATGTCGCGGACCAACGAAGCGATCACCCCGCCGTGACAGACGGCGGCAACGGTTCGACCGGGGTTCGACTCGATGATCTCGGCCATGCCCTCTCGAACCCGGCCATGGAACTCCGGGGTCTGCATCTCGGCAAATCGGGCCATGGCCTGCTCGCGAGTCATCTCGTCGTTGGCCCACGGCGGCACGTAGGTGCCGTACTCGAAGTCCCACTCGGCGATGCGTGGATCGGTGGCCGGTGTCAGACCGAGCCGCTCAGCCAACGGTGCACACGTCTGCTGCGCACGAAGCTGCGGGCTCACGTAGAGCGCATCGATGGTGGACCCGGCCAGATACTTGGCGGTCGCATCCGCCTGACGGACGCCGAGCGGCGTGAGCGGTGGATCGCTGAGGTCCTCCGCATGAATATCGGGTTCGCCGTGTCGGATCAGGATCAATTCCACGGGCGAAGTCTGGCCGCTGCGAGGCCGTCCGACACCCTCGGGCTGTTCGACCCGACGTACGGCTTTCGTCACACGGGTGGCGACCTCTAGCCTCGGCAGGCACCGATCGGATGACCGAGGGAGATCTCATGACGGTTCCGTCGAGCGACCAAGTGGCCGAACGCTGTGCCTCCGACGGCGAGTTCCGCCAGTCGAGTCGGTTCTGGACTGGCGGCTATCGACTGCAGATCGGTGACGATCTCACGGGTGTGACCATCACCGACGGCATTCCGCAGGCCGGTGTTCCCGAACCCGGGCCGGGTGTGTTCGAGCTGCGTGGAGGACCCGAGGTCTGGGAGCCGCTGCTGCAGGCCGTACCGCCGCGGCTCGCGAACGTCGTCACCATCCTCGTCGGCAACGGGCTGGAGCTCGACGCCGACCCGCTGTTGTGGTGGCAGTACCTACCCGCGACCGAGCGACTGGTCGAACTGCTTCGCCCGCCCCTCGATGCACCGGTCGAGGTCGACGAGTCCGGCGAGGCCTTTCGGCTCGGAGCCCCGGTTGGCGGCTACGTCTACGTGCCGATCGACGGCCACGAGTACCGCATCTACTTCGAGTCGGCCGGCAGCGGTATCCCGGTGCTGCTGCAGCACACGGCCGGCGCGCACAGCGTCCAGTACCGACACCTTTTCGAGTGTCGTGAGATCACCGACCGCTTCCGCCTGATCGCCTACGACCTGCCGTATCACGGCAAGTCGATTCCGCCGGTCACCGCACCATGGTGGGAGCAGGAGTATCGCCTCACCGGCGACTTCCTCCGGCAGGTTCCGGTGTCGTTGGCCCAGGCGCTGCAACTCGACGGTCCGGTCTTCATGGGTTGTTCGGTCGGAGGCTTGCTGGCTCTCGACCTCTCCTTCCACCACCCCGATGTCTTCCGAGCGGTCATTTCCCTCGAAGGCGCGCTGCGCGTCGGCGGCGATACCTCGCAGCTCGACGGGTTCTTCCATCCCCAGGTCTCGAACATGTCCAAGGCACGGATGATGGAGGGGCTGTGTGCCCCGACCTCCCCGCTGCCCTACATCAAGGAGGTCAGCCAGACGTACGCGGCGGGTTGGCCACCGGTCTTCATCGGCGACCTGAACTACTACATCAATGACTACGACCTGCGTGAGCGAGCCGGCGAGATCGACACGTCGCAATGCGAGGTGCACATCCTCAACGGTGACTACGACTACAGCGGCACGGTCGAGCGAGGGCTGGAAGCCCATCGGGCCATCGCCGGTTCGACCCATGTGACGATGGAGGGCATGGGGCACTTCCCCATGGCCGAGAATCCTGCGGGGTTCATCCCTCATCTGTTGCCGATTCTCGAAGGGATCGCCGAGCGGTCCATGATGCGAGCGGACCAACCGGCCGTCGATGCCACAGACCAAGGAGCTGCACATGCGATTTGATGGCAAACGCGTCATTGTCACCGCCGGCGCGAACGGGTTCGGCGAGGCGATCTCCCGGGGCTTCGCCGAGCGTGGCGCCAAGGTGATGGTCACCGACATCGATGGTTCCGCAGCGGAGGCGCTCGCAGACCAGCTCGACGGAGCGATGTCGTTCGAGCTCGATGTCACCGACGAGGCCGCTCATCAGACGCTGGCCGATCTCATGGCGGCCGAATGGGGCGGCATCGACATCGTGGCGACCAACGCCGGCCTGCCCCATCGCGGGGGATACCTGGTCGATCTGACCACCGAGCAGTTCGACTTCATGTGGACGGTGAACGTGCGCAGCGTGTTCTACGCCGCCAAGTACTTCACCCCGCACATGCCGCCCGGGAGCGTGATCGTCAGCACGGCATCGATCGGCGGGCGCCGGCCACGTAAGGGCATGACGCCGTACAACGCGTCGAAGGCGGCAGTGATCACCCTGACCCGCGGTCTGGCCAGTGAGCTTGCGCCCGACATTCGGGTCAACTGTGTCGCGCCGGTTTCGGCGGCGACCGGCTTCGACATGAATGCGATGGGCGTGCAGGACCTGCCCGAGAAGATCGAGAAGCGCGTGGTCGACGGCATTCCCATGGGGCGCCGTGCGGTTCCGGCCGACGTCGCCAATGCGATCATGTTCCTCGCGAGCGATGAGGCCGAGTTCCTCACCGGCGTATGCCTCGACGTCGACGGCGGCCGCAGCATCGGCTAGCACTTGGCTGGTCTCGCCCGACCCGCGAGTCTCTTGACAAAACGTAAGTCGCGACTTACGTTTTCGTCGTGCATCCACTCGAGGTCATCTCCGAGCCGCGACGTCGCGCCATTTTGGCGCTGCTGCGCGGCAGCGAGGAGATGTCGGTCAACGGCTTGGCCGAACACTTCGACGTATCCCGCCCGGCGATCTCTCAACACCTTCGGGTGCTCAAGGACGCCGGCCTCGTCGACGAACGCAAGGTGGGCCGGCAACGGCTCTACCGGCTCAATGCCGAGGGGATCGCCGATGCGCGGGCCCTGATCGAGGTCTTCCTCGTCAACGAGCTCGACGACCTCGAAACCGCGGCGCGCCGGCTGGCGAGCCGACGAGTCGACCAGGAGGAATCCCCGTGAGCGAATCCGCTCCCTTGACCCTCGAGCGCGTCATCGACGCGACCCCAGACGAGGCCTTTGCGCTCTTCACCGAGCCCGACCGCCTCCGTCGATGGATGGCCCTCAGCGTCGGGCTCGACCTGTCGATCGGTGGAGATGTGCGTATGACCGTCGTTCCCGGAAGCATCAATCGAGGCACGGTCATGGAACTCGAGCCAGGTCGCCGCTTCGTGTATTCGTGGGGATGGGACGGCAATGACGATCCGGCCCCCGGCGAATCGGTCGTCGCCGTCGATTTCGAGCCGGTCGACGGTGGAACGCGGGTGCGCCTGACCCACACCGGTCTGTCCGACGCTGCGGCACCAGGCCATGGAGAGGGCTGGAATCACTACATGGACCGACTCGTCCTGGCCTCAGCGACTGGCGACGCCGGATCCGACCCCTGGGCCATCGGCGGCGACGAGATGGACTGGCTCGACTGCGCCGAGGCGACGTGGGGGATCTGCTCGCAGGTGCTCGCGGTGCTCACGGAGGAGGATGCGGCTCGACCGACGCCGTGCGCCGACTACTCGGTAGCCGAACTGGTCGACCACCTCGCCGGGAGCATGGTCGGGCTAGCGAAAATGGCCGACGTCGAGTTCGAACCGTCGGTCGGCGAGAACTTCGAATCGCGAGTCGCCGACGCCGTCGAGCCGGCGTTGGCCGCATGGCGGGCGAGAGGCCTCGATGGCATGCTGCCATTCGGCGACGGCGAAGCCCCGGCCGCACTCTTCTCCGGCATCTTCAGTCTGGAGTTCCTGATCCACGCCTGGGACTTTGCCCACGCGACCGGTCGGACCATCGAGGTCGCGCCTCATGTGCTCGAACTCGTCACCGACATGGCGCATCAGATCATCCAGCCCGGGTTTCGAGGACCGGACAAGGGGTTCGCCGAGATTGTCACGACCGATGGCAGCGACCCGCTCGAGGCACTGGTTGCCTTCAGCGGGCGTCGGCCCTGAGACCGCCAACCACCAAGAACCCGAGGGGAACAGCGATGAAGGATTGGGACACCGCGCGAGACGATCTGCGTCAGGCAGAACTGGCGCTCATGCACCAACGGGAACAGGTCGCCCAGATGCGGCGCGACCTCCCGCCCGGCCCACCGGCGGGCGACTACACCTTTGCTGGACCCGATGGTCCGGTCTCGCTGCGGTCACTGTCGACCGGCGAGGACCGAGCCCTCGTCATCTACCACTTCATGTTCGGTGGACGTCAGGAGCATCCTTGCCCGATGTGTTCGATGTGGACCGATGGCTGGAATGCGGTGTCACACCACCTCGCACCACAGATCGACCTCGCATTGGTGACCCAGGGGAGTGTCGAGGAGAACCAGACCCTGGTCGCCGACCGCGGATGGGGCAACCTGCACTGGCTGTCGGCGGCCGACACGACGTTCAAGCTGGATCACGGATCGATGGACGGCGATGGCAACCAGTGGCCGTTCTTCACCGTGTTCGAGCGCGACGGCGATCAGCTGCGGCTCTCGTGGTCGGGCGGGGCGAACATCAGCGGTGAGCACTGGCGAGGCGTCGACCTGCTCTCGCCGGTCTGGCACTTCTTCGACCTCACCCGTGCCGGACGCGGCGACTGGATGCCCTCGACCTGAGGTGACCTGGCCGCACACCGTGGCCCTGGATTCCGGCGAGGGGAGGCCGTCGTCGTAGCCTCGGCGACGTGGCCTACCCACCCGACCACCATCTGCTGCGCGACCTCCGGGTCGTCTCGTATTGGACGGGCGAACTGGAGTCTCGATTCATCGCACCGCTCAATGAACACGTCGCACGCGCGGATGGCGCGATGGATGCTGGTGCACTGTTCGCCGTCGCCGACCTCGCCGCGGCGAGCACATCGATCGCCGGTGCCGGCGAGGACTGGGCGGGCACCCTCGACTTGTCGGTCCGGATGGCCGACGCGGTCACGACGGGACCGTTGGTGATCGAGGGGAGCGTGGTGCGCGCCGGCGGGACCCTGATCACCGTTCGTTCGGAGCTCTACGACGGAATGGGTACTCAGGAGCCGAAGCGATTCGTTGGTATGACGATCGGCGGCTTCCGCCGCATGAAGCGCAACACCGACTTCAACTCCGGCCCCGTGCAGCGTCGCGAAATAGGGGTCCGTCGGGAGTGGGCACGGGCTGCATCAGGTTTCACCCAGTCGGTCCGCGAGACCGCCGGCCTGCACGAGGTCGCTCCTGGTGTCATCGAGCTCGAGAAGTCGCCCTACGTCACCAACAGCTTCGGGACCGTGAATGGCGGTACCACCGGAATCGTCATCTGTGCCGGTGCCGAGTCGGCCCTCGGCGGCAGGTTCGTTGCGGTCGATGTCGATGTCCGCTACATCGGGCAGGCCAAGACGGGACCGGTTCGCACGAGGTGCGAGGTGATCCGCGTCGGCGACGAACATGCGGTCGTCGACGTCGTCGTGGAGGACACGAGCCAAGACGACCGGGCGATCGCCGCCGGCTCGGTCACGCTCCTCGCAGCGGGGTAAGTTCGTCACCACGTTCCTCAGGGAGGTTTGGACATGGCTCACACCCGTGAATCACTCGCGGCGATCACCGCCGATTTCCTCGGTGCCTTCAACGCCAACGATCTCGATGGCGTGATGTCGCACTTCGCCCACGACGGTGTGTACGAGGAGTACAACGGCACACGGTCGGTCGGGCTCGACGCGGTGCGGGCGGCGTTCACACCGCAGTTCGAGGGCGCGTTCGGTGAGATGAAGTTCCTCGACGAGGACCTGATCGTCGACGCCGAGGCCGGCAAGGTCATGGCCTCGTGGACCTGCTCGTTCGAGTCGAAGGGGCAACCGCTGGCCTGGCGTGGTCTCGATGCGATGACCTTCGACGACGACGGCAAGATCACCCACAAGTTGACCTACGCCAAGGCCAAGTCGCTCCAGTTCAGCTGACGGTGGCCGCAGCGGCGATTTCGGAACCACAACCGGGCGACGCTGCACTGATCGAACGCGCCCAGCGACTCGCCGACAACGAGCTCTTCCCGCGTGCACTAGAGATTGACCGTGGACACGAGGTTCCTGTTCGCGAACTCGACCTCCTTGCCGATGCCGGCTTGTACGGCGCGTCGGTGGCGGCCTCTCCGGCGACGATCACGACCTTGTTGGAGGTGCTGTCGTCGGGGTGTTTGACGACGGCGTTCGTCTGGGCGCAACACCTCGGATCTTCGGCGGCCGCGCACGCGACGACCGGCCCGGCCAATCGATTCGCCCCCGGGCTCCTGTCCGGCGAGCTTCGTGGCGGGGTTGCGTTCGCACACATGTTGCGCCCCGATCCGCCGCTCACGACCGCCACCCCTGAAGGAGACGGCTGGCGGTTCCACGGCGACGCGCCGTGGGTGACCGGATGGGGCCACATCGACCTCGTGCACGCTGCGGCGCGCCATGGCGATGACATCGTGTGGGCGTTGCTCGACGCCGAGGAGTCGGCCACGCTGCGCTCGACCACCCTCGACCTTGCCACGATGATGGCGACCCGCACGGTGGAACTGCACTACGAGGGCCATCCGGTTCCGGCCGACCGCGTCACCCGGGTGATCGAACGGCGTCGCTGGTTGGCGGACTACCGCCTGGGCTTGCGCAACAACGGCAGCTTCCCGCTCGGTGTCGCTTTGCGCTGTTGCCGGCTGCTCGAGGATCCGGCGATGGAACGACGGCTGGTGGAGTTGCGTGAGGCCCTCGATGCCGCGTCGCCTGACGACATGACCGAAGCCCGCGCCGAGACGGCGCTCTTTGCGGCGCGGGCCTCGACGATGCTTGTGGCCAAGATCGGGGGCCGGGGCGTAACCCTCGACCATCACGCGCAACGGCTGCACCGCGAAGCGATGTTCCTGCTCGTCCAGGGCCAGACCCCGCACATCAAGGCGCACATGCTCCAACGCCTCGGCGAGGCCTAGCGACGAAGCGGGTCGGCGTTTGCGGGTCATGTGCTCGCCGCACTGCGGGCTCGGATTCAGTCGAGACCCGCACGGTTAGCGTGTCGGTGATGAAGCCAGCTCAGCCATCGCGTCGGCAGTTCCTCCGTCGGGCCCTCGCCGCGACGGCGGTGACCACTGCAGTGCCGGTCGCTGCGTTGGCCGGTCGTGCTGAGGCGGCCGAAGAAGGGCCTGGGCCCTACGGCGATCTTGTCGATGGTGACGGACTCGGGGTCTTGCTACCGATTGGATTTCGGGCCCAGATCGTCGCGGTCTCCGGAGAGCCCGTCGGCGGGTCGGGCTACGTGTGGCGCTCCGCCCCGGACGGCGCGGCAACCTTCGCGGATGGCTCGGGTGGATGGTTCCATGCCGTCAACCACGAGTCCGCGGCCGACCAGGACGGTGGCGTATCGACGATCCACTATGACGCGGATGGATCCGTGATCGATGCGTGGTCCATCCTCACGGGTACGAGCCGGAACTGTGCGGGAGGTCCGACCCCGTGGGGCACGTGGCTCTCGTGCGAGGAGGTCGAGGACGGACTGGTCTATGAGTGCACGCCGGGTGCAGCGTCGGAGGGCGTTGCGCTGCCGGCGATGGGTCGCTTCAACCACGAAGCCGTTGCCGTCGACCCGATCGGAGGTCAGCTCTTTCTGACCGAGGATCGTGGCGACGGGTTGCTCTACCGGTTCACCCCTACGTCGTACCCCGATCTCACCAGCGGACGGCTCGAGGCTGCGCGATTCGAGAACGGGCTCGCCCGGTGGATCGAGGTGCCCGATCCGAGTGCGTCCGGACTTGCCATTCGCTATCAGCTCGGTTCCAGTCAGGTCACCCGGTTCGATGGTGGCGAGGGCATCTGGTACCACAACGGCCGCGTGTACTTCACGACGAAGGGTGACAACGGGGTCTGGGACCTGGAACTGGCGACCGGCCGTCTCACCCAGGTCTGGTCCGGGGACACACGCGACTCTGCTCGGGACCAGTTGACCGGCGTCGACAACATCGTGGTCGAGAACGGATCCGGCGATCTGTTCGTCGCCGAGGACGGGGGGAACATGGAGTTGGTTCTCATCACGCCCGAAGGAAGCGTCTCGCCCTTCTGTCGGCTCGTCGGCCAGGATCGTTCCGAGATCACCGGGCCGTGCTTCAACCCGGCAGGCGATCGATTGTTCTTCAGTTCGCAGCGAGGCAACGACGGCGCGGGGATCACCTACATGGTCACCGGCCCGTTCCGAGGACACGAGGCGGCGACAGCTCCCGCGCCCACGGCGACGCCCACGCCAACCGCTACACCGGTCGCCGGAGCGCCGGCGACCGGGGGTGACGACGTCGATCCGACAGAACCCGACGCGGGCAGCGAAGGCGTCGACGCGGATCGTGGTGGCCGGTTGCAAGGCACACCGGAGCCAAGCTCGGATCCGCCTGAGCTCGCGACTCCCTCGGATGGGCAGGCCATCGAGAGCAGCACCGAACCGGCAGGGTCGGGCGCCGTGTCGGACACCGACGCAGCCACGCCGGACCCTGGCTCAACGCTTGACCACGCGGCGAGCGTTGGAGCGACGTCCGACTCTGACGATGGCGGTACGACGATTGCTGCCATCGGGGCCGGTGCCGTTGCTGCCGGTATCGCCGGCGCGGGTCTGTACGCGTTGCGTCGACGACGCGAGCCGACCGACGGTTCTGGCTGAACGCGAAGGCTCGGCCCCGCTACCAGACCGCGCTTCGGTCGAGGTCGAGCACCTCGCGGATGCGGCTGAGCAATGCTGCGAAATCGCCGTGACGCCCGGTGCGCGCCGTCATGGGTATCGCGCCGGTCGCTGCCCAGTCCTGGTCCCCGAAACGGGCGTCGACTCGGTCTTGCCAGGTCGCCAGGCACGACGCGAACGAATCGCTGATCACGCCCTCGGCGATCGCATCGGCCTCGTCGGCGACGACGTCGAACATCGACATGGCCAGCGGCAGCATGCGAGCGAGCGAAGCTTCGAGCCGTTGCCGCGCGTCGTCGACTCGGAGTAGCGCCTCGACCATCGCATCAGCATGGCGACGGTGGAAGCGCTCTTCGGACTCGGCTCGCACCACGAGGTCGGCCAGCTGCGGGATCGACGAATCGACGAAGAGCTCCCAGCGCAGTTGCTCGGCGTGGTCGTAGAGCCAGTGGCGGACCAGGGTGTCACCCCAGTCAGGCAGGTTCGCCTCGACCAGTGGGCAGCTCCGCCACTCATCGGGCTCCCGGTAGAAGGCCAAGGCATCGATGTCGGCGTCGGCCGGTCCAACGAGGACCTCGAGCAGGAGGGCCGCGTGGCCAAGCTCGTCTTGACCGATCGATGCGAAGGCCAGGTCCTCTTCGAGGAACGGCGCCACGCCGATCCACTCGGTGTGTTGCTGACCCATCAGGTGCTCATCGTCGGCGAAGGCCAGGATCACCGATCGAGCGGCCGGCGAGATCTGAGTCATGGTGCATCTCCCTCGGCGGCCTGTTGCTCGCGGATCTCCCGCCGGCGCGCGGCAACAGCTTCGCCGCTGTGATGGCGATGGGGCTTGTCGTGGTTCGGGGCGAAGAACGATCGATCCTCGGTGACGATGGCGTTGCGGGCCACGACCCACACTCGGTCACCTTCGCCGCGGCGGACGTAGCACTCGCGAGCGGCGATGATGGCCAGCTCGTCGTCGGCGGCATCGAGCGCGCCGGCGTGGCGGAACTCGTCGCGCCCGTCCTTCTTCAGAAAGACCTCGTAGATCGTCATGTCAGCTCCGCCATCTCAACTGCGCATGACCTCGACCGTCTCGCGACAGGACGGGCATTGGTGCACCGAGCGGCAGCGGCTCGGCCCGAACATCGATTGCTCGACGGTCGGCGCGCCGCAACGCGGGCACGTTGGCGGGCGTCGGCCGAGCTCGACCGCCACGGTGAACTGGTCAGCGAGCTGCACACGAGCGTCGTGGCTGATGCGGTCGACCGTCCATGCCGGTGCGTTGAGCCATCGGACATCGACCGATGCGACACCGTCGACGCCGGCCACCGCGGCCTCGACGTCGGCCGCGATCACGGCGAGCGCCGGGCAACCCGAGAAGGTCGGAATCAGCCCGATCGCGACATCGCCGTCGTCGTTGATGGCGATCGACTCGAGCAGGCCGAGATCGACGATCGAGACCTCCGGATATTCGGGGTCATCGACCGATGCCACCGCAGCATGGACGGCGAGTTCGCGGCCCGGGCGGGCGCGGAGCGGTGCGGTCACGCGGAGACGAGCTGATGTGCGTCGAGCGCGTCGCGGACCCAGGCGGATCGCTCCCAGTGGTCGGAGGCTTCGCTGATCCGACGCTCGGAGTCCGGTCCGACATTGGCGAACGTCTTCTTGAGCGGCTCCCAGTCGATCGGTCCGCACTGCCACTGACCCGTCTCGTCGTCGAAGTGCAGGCCGGCATCCGGAACGCTGAAGCCGTAGCTGTGCAGCATCGGTACGAACTTCTGCACCCACTTGTGGCGCAGGTCTTCGTTGCGCTCCGACTTGATGTGCCAGCGCAGCAGCAGGTCGTTGGGCTTGGAGTCGGGCCCGAAGAGTTGGAGCGCCGGCCACCACCAGTCGTCGAGAGCCTCTTGGAACATCTCGCGCTGCAGTTCGGTGCCCTGGGCGATGCGCATCATGCGGTCCTCGCCGAGGCGCATGTGGAAGCCCTCTTCGCTGATGATGCGCTTGAGGATGCGACGGTAGGGGCCGTACGAGCAGTTCTTGAACACTGCCTGTTGGCTGGCGAGGGCTGCGGCGTCCACGAGGAAGGCAACCGCCACCTGCTGCGCCCACGTCTTGACCCGATAGTGGAACACGTTGTGAAAACGGCTCTTGCCGGCGAACAGATCCTCGAGCATCTCGGTGCGCGTCTTGATGCCCATGTCGGCCGCGACCATGTACAGCAAATGACCGTGGCCGAACTCGTCCTGGGTCTTCGCGATCACCGACATCTTGTGCCGTAGACCTGGGGTGCGCGGAATCCAGTCGCGCTCGGTCAGGCCGCCCATGTGTTCAGAGTTGGCGTGCAACTCGATGAAGCGGAAGACGGCCATGCGGTAGTCGTCGGGCATCGCATCGTCGGCCTCGACGATGCCGCCGTCATCGAGGAACGCCTCGAACTCCTGCATGGATGACCAGGAACGTGCCATGGGTCAAGGGTAGTCCCGGCGACTGATTTGCTTATCGTCCAACGCCGTCGCGCCGCCAAGTTCCCCAGCTGGGTCGCCTGGCACGGGGCCGCCGCTTCGCGGGCTTGGTCGGTGCTCAGAGCCCGTCGCTGAGCGGCCAGAGGTCGGGGAAGTCGGCCGAGCGCTTCTCGAGCGATGCCTTGAAGGCCTCGGCCATGTCATCGGTGTCGAACATGGCCGCGTTCCAATTGGCGATGAACTCGAGTCCGTCCTGGACGGAATGGTCTCGCGTGTAGTGCATGGTCTGCTTCGTGCCCCACACCGCCATCGGACTCTTCGAGGCGATCTCGCTGGCGATGGCCATCGTGGCGTCGAGCATCGTCTCGTGGTCGGGGAAGACCTCGTTCACGAAGCCCGCCGCCTTGGCTTCGTCGGCGGACCAGCGTCGGCCGGTGTAGGCGAGCTCGCGGACGATCCCCTCCGGAACGAGCTTTGGCATGCGCTGCAGCGTGCCGACGTCGGCGGTCATACCGATGTTGATCTCGTGGATGCTGAACCACGCGTCCTCGGTGGCGTAGCGCATGTCCATCGCCGAAACCATGTCGATGCCGCCGCCCACACAAGCGCCCTGGATCGCGGCGAGCACCGGCATGCGCGCTCGCTCCATCGACGTGAAGGTCTCCTGCAGCTTGAGCGCCGTAGAACGGAAGCGCTCGTTGCGCCGGCTGCGGTGGCCGCGCTGTTCATCGCTCTGGCCAATCGTGTCGTCGGACCCGAACACCTCGAGGTCCATGCCGGAGCAGAAGTTCTTGCCTTCGGCCGAGATCACGACGACTCGAGCCTCGCCGGAATCGGAGAGTTGATCGATGATCTCGGGCAACTCTCGCCAGAACGACGGAATCATCGAGTTCGACCGTTGCGGGCGAACCATGCGGACCAAGCCGATCTTGTCGACGACCTCGACCGAGAAGCATTCGTACGTCATCGCGCCAGGATGTCACAACCACGGTCGGATTCCGCATGTGGCGCGCCGTACGCGAGACTCGCCGGAGACCGTCGACACCGCCTCGACGGCACCGGAGAATGGAGCCCACCATGCAACTGCCCGCCTTGTCCCTGGCCGCGGTACCCGGCCGTCGACTTCGCACCCTCGAGCTGGCGAAGGAGATCGAGGATCGCGGGTTCGCCGGGCTCTACTGTCCGAGCTTTGGTGATGGTCTCGGCCTCTGCAATGCCTTGGCACACCACACGAGCACGATTCCTTTCGGCACGTCGATCGTCAACATCTACGCCCGCAACGTGATCGATTACGCGTCGACCGCCGCGTTCATTCACGAGGTCAGCGAGGGCCGATTCCGTTTCGGTGTCGGCGTCAGCCATGCGCCCTCGAACGACCGCCTTGGCGTCAATCCCGGCAAACCCCTTGGAGACATGCGCGAGTTTGTCGCTGATCTGCGCGCCCAGGAGTACATCGGCGAGCTGCCCCCGCTGGTGCTCGCGGCGATGCGCGACAAGATGCTCGCCTTGTCGGGCGAACTGGGCGAAGGCGCGGTGTTCGCCAATGCGGCGCGCAGCGCCATGGCCGCCCAGCTCGAGCGGATGCCCGATCCCAGGATCGGCGACGACTTCTTCATCGGTTGCATGATCCCGACCTGCATCTCCGATGACCGCGAGGCCGCGGCAGCCGTCAATCGCAAGACGTTGCGTGGCTATGTCGCACTGCCCAACTATCGGAACTACTGGAAGGCCGAGGGCTATCGCGACGAGATGGAGGCGATCGAGGCCGCCATCGAGGCCGGCGATCGCGATGCGATCCCCGGGCTGATGACCGACGAGTGGCTCAGCGACGTCACGCTCTACGGGTCCGTCGATGAGGTGCGGGCCGGTCTCCAGGAGTGGCGGGACACCGGGCTGACCCCGATCCTCGTCCCGTCATCGGCCAATGGCGGCCAGATGAAGGCGTTCGAGGAACTCTTCGCCATGTTCGACGCCGCCTGAGCCGGTTCGTCGTCGCCTGGGTTCTACGGGTTGCCGGCCTGGTTGTAGGTCGTGATCGGAGGGTCGGTGAACGCCGGGCAGCGAACCTGGTTCGAACGCTCGCCGGTCTCCTGGTTCACGTACCAGATCTCCATGACGTCCTGGCGCGTGACGAACGCATGCTCCTGATTGTCGCCGGTCGATGCATCGGTGATGATCACTGCCGGCGACGGAGCGGGGAAGTTGTAGGTGAGATCGAGGACCGCGTCGGCTGGAGTCCAGCTGACGGTCACCCGCATGGCATCGCCGGGTACGGCGTCTTCCCACTTGAGGAGCTCCGGTCGTGCCGGTCGAACCGTGCAGCTGACCGTGAGCGGACCGGTGTCGGTCGATCCGTCATCGCCCCCGCCGTCGCCTGGGGTGGTGCCGACGAAGACCTGGCCGCAGACCACCTCGGTGGTCTCGAGGGTCTCGCTGTTCGTCGCGGTCACCTTGATGGTGTAGGTGCCAACCGTGGCATAGGTGATGTTGCCAACGTTCGACGCCCCGGCGAAGGTCCCGTTGCCGAGGTCCCAGAGGAACTGCAAGACGTCGCGCTGCTCCGCGGGTGAGACCTCGATGAACAGCGCGTCGATCGGGTCGCCCGGATCGGTCGTAACCGGGAAGCTCGCACCCGAGCAGGTGATCGCGAGTGCGTCGGGATCCGGTGTCGGTGTCGGCGTCGGGCCACTCGGGCCAGGCTGACGCACCGCCGGGACCGCGGTCGGTGCCGGCGCAGTCGTCGGTTCGGGCGTGGCCTCGGGTTCGGAGGTCGGCGCGCCGTCCACGGCCGACGCTTGTGGGATTGCCAGCGGGGTGGGTGAGGGGACCGGCGTGGGTTCCGCGACCTCGTTGACGTCTTCGGCCGGAGAGGTCGGGATCGGTGTCGCCGTGGGCACCTCGGAGGAATCGATCGCCTGTTCCGTCGTGTCGTCACCCAGTGCCTGGAGAAGGAACCAGATGCCGCACGCGACGATGATCGCCGGGACGAGGACTGCGAGCACGAGTCGCCACCCCTCGAGTCGTTGATTCATCTGACACCTCCCATCAGCGGTAAACGCCGATTCAAGGTCTCCAAGGTAGTGGTCTCTTGCACGGTGTTGACGTCATGCAACGAGCTTCGCGGCATTGGGGTGCCGAAGCATGGAAAACAACCTTTCCGAGACGAACCGAGACGGCGTAGGGTTTTGCCGTGCCTGACTATCGTTCCTGGACCACGACCCAAGGTCGCAACATGGCCGGTGCCCGCGCCCTGTGGCGTGCCACCGGCATGACCGATGACGACTTCGACAAGCCGATCATCGCCATCGCCAACAGCTTCACGCAGTTCGTACCGGGGCACGTCCATCTCAAGGACCTCGGCCAGCTGGTCGCACGCGAGGTCGAAGAAGCCGGCGGTGTGGCCAAGGAGTTCAACACGATCGCCGTCGACGACGGCATCGCCATGGGTCACGGCGGCATGCTCTACAGCCTCCCGTCGCGTGAGCTGATCGCCGATGCGGTCGAGTACATGGTCAACGCGCACTGTGCGGACGCGCTGGTGTGCATCTCCAACTGCGACAAGATCACCCCCGGCATGTTGATGGCGTCGATGCGCCTGAACATCCCGACGGTGTTCGTCAGCGGAGGGCCGATGGAGGCGGGCAAAACCCGTCTGGCCGGCAACGAGGTCAAGGTCGACCTGATCTCGGCCATGATGACGGCCGGCGACACCAACGTGTCCGACGAGGATGTGGCAGCGGTCGAGCGTTCCGCGTGCCCGACCTGCGGATCGTGCTCGGGCATGTTCACGGCGAACTCGATGAACTGTCTGACCGAGGCACTCGGGCTTTCGCTGCCGGGCAACGGCACGGTCCTGGCGACCCACGCCGACCGCGAGGCACTGTTCCTGCAGGCCGGCCGCACGGTTGTCGACCTGGCCCGCCGCTACTACGAGAAGGACGACGACAGCGTCCTGCCGCGCATGATCGCCAACCGCCAGGCCTACGAAAATGCGATGACGCTCGACATCGCGATGGGCGGCAGCACGAACACGGTGCTCCACATCCTCGCCGCGGCGGAGGAAGCAGAACTCGACTTCAAGATGGCCGACATCGATGCGCTGAGCCGCCGCGTGCCCAACATCTGCAAGGTCGCGCCCTCGGTCGAGCAGTACCACGTCGAGGACGTCCACCGAGCCGGTGGCATCCTCGGACTGCTCGGCGAACTCGATCGGGGTGGCCTGATCCACACCGATGTCCACACGGTGCATGCCGACACCCTCGCCGCCGCGCTCAACGAGTGGGACATCGTGCGGGACAGCTGCACCGCGACGGCCAAAGAGTTCTTCCGTGCCGGCCCCGCCGGCATCCCGACCCAGGTGGCCTTCAGCCAGGACACTCGTTGGGACACGCTCGACGACGACCGTGAGCACGGCTGTGTCCGCTCGGTCGAGCATGCCTACAGCCCGGACGGTGGGCTGGCCATCCTGTACGGCAACATCGCCGAGGACGGCTGCATCGTCAAGACCGCAGGTGTCGACGAGTCGATCTTCGTGTTCAGCGGGCCGGCCCGCGTATTCGAGAGCCAGGACGACGCGGTCGAGGGGATCCTCGACGAGAACGTTGTCAACGCCGGCGACGTGATCATCGTCCGCTACGAGGGCCCCAAGGGTGGGCCGGGCATGCAGGAGATGCTGTACCCGACGACGTACATCAAGAGCCGGGGACTCGGCAAGGAGTGCGCACTGCTGACCGATGGCCGCTTCTCGGGCGGCACGTCCGGGTTGAGCATCGGCCACGCGTCGCCCGAGGCGGCCGCCGGTGGTGCGATTGGACTCATCCGCGACGGCGACGTCATCGAGATCGACATCCCGAACCGCACGATCAACGTCGCGCTCAGCGACGACGAGTTGGCGCAGCGGCGAGCCGACGAAGAAGCCCACGGCAAGGACGCCTTCACGGCGAGGGGTCGCGAGCGGGTGGTGAGCCAGGCGTTGCGCGCCTATGGCGCACTGACCACCAGCGCCGATCGTGGCGCCGTACGCGACATCAGCCAGCTCTAGGTCTGCCGGCTCTCGTTCTGGCTCTCGTCCTCTCGGTGAGGTGAGCCGGGGCGTCGTGCCCCTATGAGTCCCACTTAACGCTCCTCACGGGAGCGTTTCTTGGGCCCTCAACAATCGTTCTGCTGCGGCACGAAGCCCTCGGGCCGGGTGCCTTTGGGAGTCACGCGACTTCCGCGCTTCTTCTTCTTGGCCATGGGTCCAGCCTATGTGCAGCGCAGGTCGCCTCCGAAGTACGTTCGGCTCATGAAGCCTCGCTATGTGCTCGCCGGAATGTCGCACGAGACCAACACCTTCTCGCCGCAGGCGACCACGCTCGACAAGTTCGGGCGTCGCTCGGGAGGGGACGGACCGCCGAGCGGCGTCGAGATGGTCGAGCGCATGGCCGGCACCACGACCTCGTTCGGTGGCTTTTGCGACCTGCTCGCGCCACTCGATGCCGAGCTGGTCGTGCCCGTCGTTGGTGGCGCCGCCCCCTCGGGCAACGTGACCGACGATGCGTTCGAGGCGATGGCCGGCGCGATCACCGACGCGGTGCGCGACGGTGCCGACGCGGTCTTCCTCGCGTTGCACGGCGCCATGGTCACCGACAGCCACGACGATGCCGAGGGTGAACTGCTGCGTCGCATCCGGGCCATCGATCCGGGCATGCCGATCGCGGTGGCCCTCGACTTCCACCTCGGCATGTCGCGCGAGTTGTGCAGCAACGCGTCGGTCGTGACCGGCTACCGGACCTACCCCCACATCGACATGCACGAGACGGCGCACCGCGCGGGCAACACCCTGCTTCGATCCCTTCGCGGCGAGGTCGAGCCGATCATCTCCTGGGGCGTACTGCCACTGATGACCAACATGTTGCGCCAGACCCCGGCCCTCCAGCCGATGAAGGACATCATGGATCGAGCGATCGCCGCCGAGGAATCCGGCGAGGTGCTCAACGCCTCGGTCTTCGGTGGGTTCCCGCTTTCCGACATCCCCCACACCGGGCTGAGCGTCATCGTCGTGTCCGACGGCGACAAGGCCGCAGGCGACGCGCTGCGCGACGAGTTGCTGGACATGGCGTGGGAGCGACGGGCCGACTTCGTGCACGAGTTCGAACCGATGGCCGACTCAATCGCCAGAGCCAAGGCGGTACCTACGGGACCGGTGGTCCTGCACGACCACGGCGACAACTGCGGAGCGGGTGGCATTACCGACGTGATGGCCGTGTTTGCCGAGACGCTGGAGCAGGGCCTCAGCGACATCGTCGCCGGCCCGTTCTGCGATCCCGAGGCAGCGGCCGCGCTGGTCGCGGCAGGTGTGGGGGCCGAGGTCACGCTCGACGTCGGCGGCAAGGTCGACATGCCGGCACTTCAGCTCGACGGCGCCCCGATGTCGCTGTCAGGCACCGTGACCGCGGTGGCCGACGGACGCTACGAGATCACCGGTCCGATGATGCGAGGGGTCGACGTCAATCTCGGCCCCACCGCGGCGCTCGACGTCGGTCCGGCGATCGTCATCGTCTGCTCCAAGCCGATGGAGCCCGTCGACGTCGACTTCTACGCGATGCTCGGCATCGACCCCGTGGCGCATCGTTTCCTGCTCATCAAGTCGCGCCAGCACTTCCGGGCGGTCTTTGAGTCGATCTCGACCGAGATCATCGGCGTGGCGGGTCCCGGCGTCTGCAGCGAGGACTACTCGATCCGCACCTTCGAGCGCATCCGTCGTCCGATGTATCCGATGGATCTCAACACACCGAAGTCCGTCATCGGCAACTGATCTGGCGATCTACCCACTCGCAGGAGCCGGAGGCGGCAAGTACTCCCAGAGCGTGACGGGTGCGCTGATCCCGCGTAACTCGTGGTCGCCGGTGGGGACGAAGGATGCAGACTCCGGCGCATCGCGGCGCAGTTCATCGGTGACATAGATCGCGTCGGGCGTGGCGACCTGCACCGCTCGCGCCGCCAGGTTCACGACGGTCCCGAAGAAGTCCCCGTCGATTGCCACGGTCTCTCCCCAGGCCAGACCGACGCGAACCGAGGACGGTCCGATCTCGGCCAGAGGTAGGCAGCAGAGTTCGGCCGCAATCGCCAAGCCGTCCGCCACGCTCGATGCCACGAACATGGCCTCGTCGCCGATCAGCTTGACCAGCGTGCCGCCGTTGGACACGACGATCGAGTTCACGCGGCGTTCGAACGTGCGGACCGTGTCGACGAGCGCAGCTTGGCCGGCCCGTTCGGTGAACGAAGTGAAGCCGACCATGTCGACGAAGCCGACCAGGATCGTCTCTGCGGTCGCCGCCTCGGACGCGTCGAGGTCCCAGAGCACCTCGGTGCCGGAGATGCGGGCGAGGTGGCGGCGAAGCAACACCGCCATGGCCTCGCTGAACGGCTCGAGGTGATCGCGGCGACTCTGCTGATACGCCTCGATGACCTGCAGCAGGCTCCCGGTCTCGTGAAACAGCGGCAGCTCGACCCGCATGCGCAGCGTCGTGATGAGGGAACGGGCGATCCGGGTCATCGAGCCGGCCACCACCTGGAGGAGTGCCAGCGTGTCGTCGTCGCCGAACACGTTGCGCTGCTCATAGAAGAAGCGCACCGCGTCGACTTCGGCCGGGGTGAGCAACAAGTTGTCTTCGCCCACGCGGAAGCCCATGGCGAGGACCATCTCGCGAGCGAAGTCGGTGCCGTCGTCCCAATCGAACGCGTCGCCCGGATCGATCGTTGCGTCGGGGCGCAAGCCAGCCGGACCGGCAAGCAACGTCAGGTCGGTGTCGACCATCGCTTCGAGATCGACGCCGAGCTCTCGGAGCAGAGTGACAACCCCGACGAGCTCGTCGTCGTCGGCGAGCAGCGGGTGATCGATCCCCATCTTCCGGAGCTGGTCAGCCGACCGATCTTGCACCGGCTGATCTTCCCACGACTCGGCGGGTGGTGCCGCATGACCGCGCGAGCCGTGGTGGCTAGCTTGGCTCGATGGACCTTGGGATCTGTTTTCATCGCGAAGAACCGGCCGCCAGCGTGGTCGGGCGAGCTCGCCAGGCCGAGGCACTTGGCTTCGACGAATTCTGGGTCATCGAGGACTGCTTCTACACGACCGGGGTCACGCTTGCTGCCGCCGCGCTCACGGCGACCAGCGAGATTGACGTTGGGATCGGGATCATGCCCGTGGTGGCCCGGAACCCGGCGATCACCGCGATGGAGATCGCCACGCTGGCCGAGTTGGCGCCCGGAAGATTGCAAGCCGGGCTCGGTCATGGCGTGCAGTTCTGGATGGAGCAGATGAGCGCCCGCGTCGCGTCGCCGCTCACCGTCCTCGAGGAGACGTTCACCGCCGTGCGCGGACTGCTCGAGGGCGAAGAGCTGACGGTCGAGGGTCGGTATGTCTCCTTGGACAAGGTCGCGCTGCACACACCGCCGAGTGTTGTCCCGCCGCTGCTCGCCGGCGTGCGCGGACCGAAGTCGATGGAGATTGCGGCTCGGTGTGGGGATGGTGTGGTGCTCGCCGACTTCGTGGGTGCCGACTACGTGCGGCAGGTGCGCGAGCAGCTGTCGGCGGCGGGAGGTCGAGACGATCATCGCGTCACGGTCTTCGCCTCGGTCGCCGCCGCGCCGACCGAAGACGTCGCGGCAGGGATCCGCCACGAGGTCGCGTACTTCTTGGCCGAGGTTGCGGGCATGGCGCCGGCCTCGCTGCAGGCTGTGGCGTGGTGGGACGAGTTCGAGGCGCGTGCTGGCGAGGTCGGCTGGGTCGAAGCGGCCCAGGCGCTGTCGCCACAGCAGTGGAACGACATCTCCGGAGTCGGGACGATCGACGGGGCCCACGCCTATGTCGAGTCGCTCCGCGACGCCGGCGCCGATGCGGTGTGCTTCTTCCCCAATCCCGACGAGCCGACTCCGGACACCGACGGCATCGCGTCGTGGCTCTTGGCCTGAGTCCAGAGGCCGAGCGATCAGCCGGCGCGGAAACCGACCAGGGGCTCGTTCCCTCGTAGGAGCGTGAGCCGGGCCTCTTCGATCTGGTAGGCGTTCGTCTCGTCGAGCGCGCCCGTCACCTCGTCGAAGAACGCCTGATCATCGCAGCGGAACTCGGCATCTGCGCTCGGTCGGTCGAAGCGGAGGTTGCCCTCGCCGCCCGGTTCGACGGTTGCGTCTGCCGGCTGCGACCAGCAAGGCCCCTCGGCGTGCACACCGACGGCGGCGCGCCCGTCCGCCACATCGAAGACGAGGGTGACGTCTTCCATGCCAACGCTGGTCATCGCGATGTCACCATCGAAGAGGGTGTCGAGCATCCAGGTCGTGCCGGCGAGGGGGAGGTCCGGCGGTGCGATTCGAGGTGCGTACACAAGCGTTCCGGCGCTTCCGGTCAGCTCGAGCTGCTCGCTGTCCTCGGCGCGTTCCCAGCGATCGACAGCGAAGAGGACCGCGGCGAACCGACCCTCGAACGCCATCGCGTCGGCATCGAGACAGGCCATCTCGGTCATGCCGACGCTGTCGAGTCGAAGGGATCCGTCGCGGTCGAACGACGCATCGCCGCCGAACGAGTTGCAGCCAGCCGATCCGAACACTCGGTTCGGTTCGATCGTCAGCTCGACCTCGCTCGCCCCGAGGGGAGTGCTCGAGTCGCCGCCGCTCGTACGGAGCTCGACGAGCACCCACTCGCCGTCAGGCGGTGCGGCGCCCGAGTCTCCTCCGCAGGCCGCTGCTGCGGCGGCGAACACGACGAGGATAGCCAGAAGGGTCCGGAGAGGCGCGAGAGCGTGGTGCATGCTGGTTCGACGTCTCCACGATGTCCGCTGGTTCCCGACGTCCGCGATCAGCCGCGGCCGACGAATGGCATCTGGTTCGCCATGACGGTCATGGTCAACACGTTGGCGTCGAGCGGAAGCGATGCCATGTACGCCACCGCACTGCCGACATGGGCAACATCCATCGTGGCCTCCGAACGAATCGAGCCATCGGCCTGCGGCACACCGCGCTGCATGACCTCGACCATGGCGGTTGCCGCGTTGCCGATGTCGATCTGGCCGCAGGCGATGTCGTGGGCCCGGCCGTCGAGCGAGAGTGACTTCGTCAGTCCGGTGATCGCGTGCTTCGTTGCCGTGTACGGGGCACTGTTCGGGCGGGGCGTGGTGGCGGAGATCGAACCGTTGTTGATGATGCGCCCGCCGCGTGGATCCTGGGACTTCATCTGCGCGAATGCAGCGCGGGCGCAGAGGAAGGAACCGGTGAGGTTGATGTCGACGACCCGCAGCCAATCCTCGATGGCGAGCTCGTCGGGTGCCACCGGTGGTGCGCTGATGCCGGCATTGTTGAACACGAGGTCCACGCGGCCGAACGAGGTGGTTGTTGCGGCGAACAAGGCGTCGACCGAGTCCGGTTCGGCGACGTCGACCGTGACGGCCTGATGGCCATCGCCGGCCAGCAGCGCACAGGTCTCCTCCAGTGGTTCGAGCCGTCGGCCCGACGCGACGATGGTCCACCCATCGTCCGCGAGCGAGGTCGCGGCGGCCCGGCCGATGCCGGTCCCGGCTCCGGTGATGATGGCAATACGTCGGTCGGTCATGTCGCCCATCTTGGTTCGTGTCCCGGCCCGGGTGTCAACATGGGCGAATGGCTGAGGACTCCAGTGCGCCCGTGACCGAGATCGACCCGGCATGGCTCGAGCCGACCTGGTTCATCGACTCCGAGAGTGAGGCGGTCATCGACTTCGCGGCCGAGGCCGCGGCGGGCGAGTCGACCGATCGTGAGGTGGCGGTGGCGTTGTTCCTCGCCGTCCGCGATGGCTTTCGCTACGACCCCTACAACACGAGCTACGAACCGGAGGCGTTCCGAGCGAGCACGATCGTCGACACCGACGCCAACTGGTGCGTGCCGAAATCGGTTCTGTTGACGGCTGCGGCCCGCGCTCGGGGCATCCCGGCCCGCCTGGGCTTCTCCGATGTGAAGAATCATCTGACGAGCGAGAAGCTGATGGAGTCGATGGGGACCGACCTGTTCGCCTGGCACGGTTACAGCGAGCTGCTGCTCGACGGCGAGTGGCGCAAGGCCAGCTCGGCCTTCAACATCGAACTCTGCGAGCGTTTCGGGGTCAAGGTGCTCGACTTCGACGGCACCAACGATGCGCTGATGCATCCCTTCGACGAGGCCGGCAATCGTCACATGGAGTACGTGAACCAGCGAGGCTCGTTCGACGATCTGCCGCTCGACGACATCTTGGCCACCTTCGCGGAGATCTACGGGACGAGCGACTGGATGGACTCCGGCGACGCGAGCTCCGACCCGGCCTTTGCCCCGGACCCGTCGTGATCAAGCTGACGTTCTGTCTACGCCGGCTCCCCCATCTGTCACGCGAGGAGTTCCAGACGTACTGGCGGGGAACCCACGCTGCCCTGGTCGCCGAGCGGGCGGAAGTACTCGAGATCCGGCGCTACGTGCAGGTTCACACGATGACCGACGTCGACGGGTTGCACCGGGCGTTCCAACGCCGCAACGACGACAGCCCCGAACCGTTCGATGGCGTCGCCGAGTTGTGGTTCGACGATCTCGACGCGATGGGCGGCGACGATCCGGCGAAACGTCAGGCCCAGGCGGAGTTGCTGGCCGATGAACGCAACTTCATCGACCTGGCGAACTCGCCGATGTGGATCGCCGACGAACACCCCATCGTCGGCTGACCTGTAACGATTGGTGCCAGGCACCGATCGTTACGGGTATCAGGACTCGGGAACCCAGGGCGGGGTGCGCTTCTCGAGGTAGGCCTTCATGCCCTGCTGGCCTTCCTCGGAGTCGAAGAGGCTGGCGGAGAACGGTCCCGCCCAGGCCATGGCGTCGCCGAAGGACATCGACGGGACGTCACGCACCAGCCGCTTCGACGCCCCGAGCGCATTCGGGCCGCCGAGCACCAGGTCCGCGACGATCTCGTCGACCTTGGCGTCGAGCTCATCGGCGGACACGGCGTAGTTGACCAGCCCGAGGCGAGCACCCTCGACGGCGGTGAATCGGTTGCCTCGCAGGAATGCTTCGATCGCCTCGCCCTGGCGCATCTTCGGAAGGCAGATCACCGAGATGAGCGCCGGAGCGACCCCGATGCGAACCTCACTGAAACCCATCTTGGCCGTGTCGAGCGCCACCGAGATGTCGGTGACGGCGGCGAGACCGAGGCCGCCCGCGATGGCATGTCCGTCGATGCGTCCGACCCATGGGATCGGCGACATGCGGATCCGCTCGAAGACGTTGATGTTGGGTCCACCGTCGTCGGGGCGATCGTCGTCGGAGCGTTCGGAGAGGTCGGCGCCGGCGCAGAACGTGTTGCCTTCGTTCGTCAACACGGCGACTCGCACCTCGGGATCGTTCTCGGCTCGATCGATCGCCCGGTTCAGTTCGGCGAGTAGCTGTCGGCTGAGCGCGTTGCGTTTCTCCTGGTCGGCCAGGGTGACCCGGAGAACACCCGCCGAGAGTTCGGTGCGGACCTTGGTGTCGTCGCTGTTTGCCATGTCGCTGTTCTACTGCGCCGGCCTCCACGGGCAATACTTCGGGATCGGTCCGACGGAACGGGGAAGCCATGATCGACGAGGCCGCACGCGACTTCGCTGCGCAGACGACGGACAAGCCGACACCGTGTCTCGTCGTCGACGAAGCGGCGTTCGAGTTCAACCTCGCGACGCTGGCCGAACGATTGCCGGGTGACCGCTGTCGCCCCCACGTGAAGGCGTTCAAGTCGACCGCGATGGCGGCGCGTGTTGCCGCCGCCGGACACTCCCGGTTCACGGTCGCGACCCTTCGCGAAGCGGCCGGAATGATCCAAGCCGGGCTCGGCCACGACGTGCTGTTGGCGAACGAAACGGTCGATGTCGACCTGCTGCGAACGGTGACTGCGCTCGATGGTCGGCTGACGGTTGCGGTCGACTCGTCGGCGACGATCGACGCGGCGGTTGCCGGTGGTGTCGAGGAGGTCCTGATCGATGTCAACGTCGGGCTGCCGCGGTGCGGTTGTGCTCCTGAGGCCGCCGGCGCCTTCGCCGAGGAAGCTCGCGGCAAGGGGCTGGCCGTCCGCGGCGTGATGGGCTATGAGGGGCATCTGATGATGGTTCCCGACACCGAGCGGCGGCGGGCGAAGGTGGCCGACTCGATGGCGCTGCTGCTCCAGGCCGCCGAGGCCGTGGGCGGGGAAATCGTGTCGGCTGGCGGCACCGGGTCGTGGGATCTCAACGATGCGGCCAACGAGATCCAGGCGGGTTCGTATCTGCTGATGGACACGCACTACGGCTCGATCGAGTTGCCGTTTCGCCAGGCCCTGTGGGTCGAAGCGACGGTGATCAGCATCGCTCCCGACCGCTCCTGGATCGTGGCCGATGCCGGCCTGAAGTCGATGGGTATGGACCACGGCAACCCGACCTGGCTCGAAGGCGAGGTCGCCTTCTGTTCCGACGAACACGCGACGCTCTATCCCTCCGACCCCGATCGTTGGACGGTGGGCGATCGGGTTCGACTGGCACCGGCCCATGTCGACCCGACCATCGCGAAACACCCCCGGATGTGGGTGATCGGACAAGGCGACGACGTCACCGAATGGCCGGTCGACCTCGTCCACTGGTAGCGCGACCTCGACCGTTCTCACCGATCTGGAGCTCGACCTTCGGTTCTCACCGACTCAGAACCCGGATACCGGACCTGGAGTCGGTGAGAAGCTGAGGCCGGATCTGGAGTCGGTGAGAAGCGCTGCGCCGGCGATCAAATTTGCCAGACGAAGCGGCGCCAGCCGTCGTCGTCGACGCCGCCGTCGCGGCCATCCAACGACTCGTAGAGGCCGCGCCCCGCGCCGTTCTCGGCACGGGTGATCAGCCACAGTCGCGAGCACGACTCCTGGCGGGCCAGTTCCATCGCGGCGCCCACGAGCATCGTGGCGATCCCGCGGCGCCGATGCGTCGGCTCGACGTCGAGCTCGTGCACGTACGCCTCCCGACGTCCGTCGGGGCGGCGGAGGAGCACGCCCCACAGCCAGCCCGCGGCATCGTGGTCGTCATAGGCGCCGAAGATGAACGAGTCGCGCGCCGCGAGAAATGCCGTCGCCCCTGACGCGGTCGGAGCGAGCGCGTCGGACCAGCCGGGGGAGAAGTGGTCGAGGAGTTCCTCGACCATCAGGCTGTCCCGCAGTCCGAGTTGCCGGATGGCGATCGCCATCGCTCAGCGCGTCAGCCGAGGCCGCGCAGGTCGACGGTGAAGATCAGTGTCTCGTTGGGTGCGATCACACCGCCGGCGCCCTGGGCGCCGTAGCCGAGGTGCGGTGGAATGGTGAGCCGGCGGCGGCCGCCGACCTTCATGCCCTGCACCCCTTGGTCCCAACCCGAGATCACCATGCCAGCCCCGAGGGGAAAAGAGAAGACGTCGTTGCGGTTCCAGGACGCATCGAACTCGGCCCCAGTGGACCAGGAGACGCCGACGTAGTCCACATTGACGGTCGCGCCGGCCTGAGCTTCGGCGCCATCTCCGACGACGAGGTCCTCGATCACGAGGTCCGCGGGCGGGTCACCGGCCGGGACGTCGATGGTGGGCTTGACGCTGGTGTCTTCCATGGCCGTCGACGCTATCGACCCCCGGCTGGCTTCCCCTGAAGAACGCGAACCGGCTATCACGGTGGGGTGACCGACCAACTCACCGCCTCCGACTCATCCGTGCTCGCCGAGCGCGCCGCTGTAGCCGTTGAGCTTGCGCTCGATGTGATCGCGACCGGTATCGCCACGGCGAAGGCGTCGGGTACCGCCGACGATGATCAGACACTCGTCTACTCGTTGGCCCACGCTCGATCCGCAGCGGCGATGGCCGAATCTGCGCTTGCGTACGCCGCCCGGGGAGAAGAGGAAGCCCGACTCGCCCACGTCTTCATCGGACGATTCCTGAACGATCTGGCGTCGATGGTCTGGGCCCGGTCGGCCGATTGGGGGGTCGAGCCGGGCGCGCTCGACGGAGCCCGCGACTATGCAGCGCTCGTCACGGCACCGAACTATGTCGGCGCCGCGGCGGCGACTGCCGGCGCGTCGACCCTGCCCGATGACCTCGCGATGGTGGCCAGCACGTTTCGCCAGTTCGCCGACGAGCGGGTCGCACCGCACGCGGAACACATCCACCGAGAGGATCTGGACATCCCACTCGAGATCATCGACGGGGTCGCCGAGCTCGGCTGCTTCGGTCTGTCGATCCCGGAGGAGTTCGGCGGATCGGCATCGGGCTCCGAGGATGACTACATGGCGATGGTCATCGCCACCGAAGAGCTGTCCACCGCGTCCTTGGGCGCCGGCGGCTCGCTGATCACCCGCCCGGAGATCCTCGCCCGAGCGATCGAGGCCGGTGGCACCGACGAACAGAAGCAGCGCTGGCTGCCCAAAATCGCCAGCGGCGAAACCCTCTGCGCCGTCGCCGTGACCGAACCTGACTACGGCTCCGATGTGGCCAATCTCAAGACCGCCGCGACCAAGGTCGAAGGTGGCTGGATGATCAATGGCGTCAAGACGTGGTGCACCTTTGCCGGCCGGGCCAATGCACTCATGCTGCTCGCCCGGACGAATCCGGACCCCGACGCAAAGCACCGCGGCCTCAGCTTGTTCGTGGTCGACAAACCGAGCGACGACGGCCACAGCTTCAAGCACGAAGCCGATGGCGGGACGCTCGAGGGTCGGGCAATTCCCACGCTCGGCTATCGAGGTATGCACAGCTACGAGATCAGCTTCACCGACTGGTTTGTCCCCGACGCGGATCTGATCGGTGCCGAGGATGGCCTCGGTCGAGGCTTCTACCTACAGATGGCCGGGTTCGAGAACGGACGGATTCAGACGGCGGCTCGCGCGATCGGTGTGATGCAACGTGCCTGGGAGGTCGCGCAGGCGTATGCGGACGAACGCATCGTGTTCGGCGCACCGATCGCCGACTACGAACTGACCCAGGTCAAGCTCGGCCAGATGGCGGCAATCATCCAGATCGGTCGCCAGTACACCTACGCGGTCGCGCGAACGATGGCGAGCGGTGATGGTTCGCTCGATGCAGCCATGGCCAAGGCCTATCTGTGCAAGGCCGCCGAGTGGGTCACCCGCGAGGCACTCCAGATCCATGGTGGGATGGGCTACGCGGAGGAGTACGAGGTCAGCCGACTCTTCGTCGATGCCCGGGTGCTGTCGATCTTCGAGGGGGCCGACGAGACACTCTGCCTGAAGCTGATTGGCCGGCGTTTGCTCGCGTAGCCCATATCGAATCCCACGCTCGTTCGAAGTGGGAGCCCGCCACCTTGCGTGGTTACCGTGAGGGCTCGCCCACATGACTGAGAACCTGTGACCGAGACGATTCCCACAACCGAGACCGAGGGCGAGCCGGCGAATGCGCTGGCGGTTCCGTCGTTCCGGGCGTTCTGGTTCAACGGCCTCACGTTCTTCATGGCATCGAACTCGCTGCGGTTCGTCTACGGGTGGGTCGTGCTCGACGGTCTCGGCCGCGGCGAGGCTGCACAGGGGTTCGTCGTCTTCATCCTGGGACTTCCGGCCATCTTCCTGCTCTTGCCGGCGGGCGTGTGGGCGGATCGAATCGATCCCAAGCGGATGCTGCTCGCCAGCCAGACCTTCCTGTTGGTCGTGCTCGCCGTGACCGCGGTCGCGATGGGTGATGGCGCCGGCACGATGACGCTGCTCGTCGTTTCGGCGGTGATCGCCGGCACCGCGTCGGCGATCGGTGGACCCGTGCGCCAGTCGCTGGTGCCGGCCCTGCTCCCGCCGAAGCTGCTGTTCAATGGCATCGCCGTCAATGCGCTGGCAATGACCTCCTCGATGGTCTTCGGCGCAGTGCTTGCCGAACGATTCGGTACGTGGTTCGGCTTCGACGGCGCGTTCTGGTGGATGGTCGGCCTGTTGATACTCGGTATTGCCGCATTGACACTCATGCAGTCGCCCGGTCCTGCGACCACCGGCGAGGTCACGACGATGCGCCGCGCGATCGGCGAGGGCATGCGCTTCGTCTGGAACGAGCGTGCGATCCGTACCCTCTTCATTCTGCTCAGCATTTCCGGCTTCTTGATGACGCCGATCATGTTCGTCACGATCCAAGCCCACGTGAAGGCCGAGCTCGGACGCCCTTCGAGCGACGCCGCACCGATCCTTGCGCTGATGGGCCTCGGGATCGCCCTGTCGTCGGTGTTCATCATGCGCCGCGGAAACATGGCCGACAAGGGCGTGAAGTTCATGCGGGCGATGGTCGGGGGCACCACGATCATGACCCTGATGGGGTTCACGACCGCCTACTGGCAGATGCTGACCCTCGGCCTGCTGATGGGTCTGTGCGGCGGCTTCTTCATCAACATGAACCAGGGCCTGATCCAGACCCACACACCCAAGGAGGTCATGGGGCGGGTCATGGGGTTGTACGCGCTCGTGCAGATCGGGCTCACCCCGTTCGGGGCGGTGTTGATCGGTGTGCTGGCGGAGTCGGTCGGAACCGGCCCAGCCATGGCGATGGCTGGCGGACTCGCGCTGAGCCTCGTTCTGCTGATCTACGCAACTGCGAGATCGATCCGCGAACTGGCCTGATCGGATGGGTCGGGTACCGACCGGCCTCCTAGATTGGGTGCGTGGAATTCACGTTCAGTCCTGAACTGCAGGCCCTGCAAGCCCGGGCGCGCGAGGTCGCGGCCGAGGGTGTCGCGAACTTCGGCCGGCACAACGACAGCTGGATCAACGGGTTCAGCAAAGACTTCGCCAAGCGGATGGCTGAAGAGGGCTGGATCGGCATGGGCTGGCCCACGCGATACGGCGGCCAGGAGCGACCACCGATCGAGCGCGTGATCGTCGCCGAGGAGATGATCTCGGTCGGCGCACCGATCGCCGCGATGTGGTTCGCCGATCGCCAGATGGGGCCGACGATCATCGCCTATGGCACCGAGGACCAGAAGGCCGAGTACCTGCCGAAGATGCTGTCGGGCGAGACGACCTGGTGCATCGGGATGAGCGAACCCGACGCCGGTTCCGACCTGGCCGCGCTGAAGACGAGCGCCGTGCGAGACGGCGACGCGTTCGTGATCAACGGCCAGAAGATCTGGACCAGCTTTGGTGAGGTGGCCGACTACTGCTACCTGATCTGTCGCACGACGAGCGACGGGCCGCCGCACAAGGGCATCAGCGAGATCGTCGTGCCGATGGATACGCCGGGTATCGAGGTCCGACCAATCCAGGACATGACGACCAACCGTCACTTCTGCGAGGTGTATTTCACCGACGTGCGAGTCCCGGTCGAGAACCTCGTGGGCGTCGAGGGCGACGCGTTCAAGCAGACGATGGTGCAGCTGCAGCATGAGCGCGGCGGCATCGATCGTCTGGTGTCGAACCGGGCGTTGTACGAGGAGGCTGTCGCGATGGCCGACACCGACGATCCGCTCATTCGTCAGGAGATCGCCTCGCTCGAGATGGGCTACCGGGTCGGCCGGCTGCTGGTCTACCGAGAGGTCCTCAAGCAGGCGCCGGCCGGCTTCTCGGCGGCCACCAAGGCCTACTGCACCGAGCACGAGACGCGGGTCGCGGAGTTCGTCGCTCGAGTCATGGGCCCGCGTGCCACCCTCTGGAGCGAAGAAGTTGCCGGTCTGATGTACGCGCCGGGCTACACGATCATGGGCGGCACGAGCAACGTGATGCGCAACATCTTGGGCGAGCGCGTGCTCGGCCTGGCGCGCGAACCCCGCGCCTGAACCCGACCTGATCTCGGGCTTAGCCGACAGGATCGAGTCGGATCACCGGGATCACCCGGTCGGTGCGAGCCTGATACTTGGCGAATGTGCGGTTCTGCTCGGCCGCCCACGCATAGAACTCATCGCGTTCGTCGCTCTCGAGTTCGGTCGCCGTCGCTTGGACGGTCTCGTGGCCGAACTCGGCGGTCACGCCCGGGTTCGCCCTGAGGTTGTGAAACCACGCCGGGTGCGTGAGGGCGCCGCCCTTGGACGCGATGATGAATCGCCCGCCGTTGCGTTCGAAGTAGATGAGTGGAACCGTGCGCTGCTTGCCGGACTTCGCGCCAGTGGTCGTGAGCAGCATCCAGGTGGCGTGTGCCAGGTCACCGGGCATGCGGCCAGCGTTGGCCCGGAAGGTCTCGATGAACGACCGGTTGTACACGCCGGTCGCCTCGCCGGGACCGGCCTCGGAGCGGATGTCCTCGGCCAGCACGTATCGGATGTAGTCGAGCGTGAGCTCGGGCGCGGCATCCTCGTTCGAATCGTCGGCGGATTCGGTCATGGCATCCTCCCGAATGTCGTCGTCTTGCCACACTGGCACGCGGCGGCAGTCGCACCACTCTCGCGCTCGGCGCTGGCGAGGCGGCCGCTACGTTGGAGCGGTGCGTTCGGTGCTGGTGGTTCTCGCCTTGGTTGTCGCTGCTGCGGCCTGTGGCTCCAGCGCTGAGACGTCGACCGAGCCTGCTTCGCCTGTCACCGAGTCAGCCTCCGCGGCGAGTGCTGAGCCGGCCGACGCGACGCAACCGACGGGGCGCGTGGCGCTCTCCGCAGTCGAGGGTCGGCCCCACGTGCTTTGGTTCTGGGGTGCCCATTGAGGCACGTGCAAGGCCGAGGGATCGGCCGTCGCGTGGGTCACGCGACAACCGGTTGATGTCCCGATCATCGGCGTGCCGAACGCCGCTGAGGGCGACGACGAGGACAAGCAGGCGTTCATCGACGCCATGAGCACCCCGATCCCACACGTACTCGACGAACCCGATGAGTTCTGGCGGACCTACGGAATCACCTCGCAGCCGTCGATGGTGTTCGTGGCCGCCGACGGAACCTGGGAGCGACGCACCGGAGCAATCGGCAACACTCGACTACTCGAACGGTTGAAGGCGATGGAAGTCACGGATCGGGCCGATGCCGAGACGGAGGAAACATGATGCGATTGATCGGCGCCGGTGTCGGCCGTACCGGGACTCACTCGCTCAAGCTGGCGATCGAGCAACTGCTCGACGCCAAGTGCCACCACATGATGGAGGTCGATGCCGATCAGGTCGACGTCTGGCGGCGTGCGTTCGAGGGCGAGCCGATCGACTGGCCCGCCTTCCTTGCCGACTACGAGGCCATTGTCGACTGGCCCGGTGGTGGCCTCTGGCCCGAGCTGAACGAGGCCTTCCCGGATGTCCCGGTGCTGTTGTCGACGCGCTCGTCGTCCGAGGCCTGGTATCGCAGCGCGAGCAGCACGATCCTGCCGTCGATGAACGAGTCTGATGGTGCGGGCCGGGCGATGCTCGATGCGATGATGTCCCGGTTCACCCTCGACTGGAACGACGCCGATGCCGCCATGGCCGCATACGACGCTCACAATGCCGCGGTCCGCTCGGCCATCCCGGCAGACCGACTGTTCGAGTACCAGCCTGGGGATGGCTGGGCCCCGCTGTGTGCGGCGCTCGGCGTTGAGGAACCCTCGGAGCCGTTCCCACATACGAATACCACCGAGCAGTACCAAGAGCGTCGGCAGCGACGCCGCGACCGCGCCGCCGACTGAGGCGCTCGCAGCGCGTCGGTGTTGCTCGTGCTCGAAGCGGCGTGGGGTAGCGTCGCAGCCATGAGCGAGATCGATCCGAAGCACTTCCGCAACGTGATGGGCCAGGTGCCCACGACGGTGACCGTCGTGACCGCCATGGTCGACGACAAGCCGATCGCCATGGTCATCGGCAGCTTCGTGTCGGTATCACTCGACCCGCCGCTGGCCGGCTTCTTCTGCACGAGCAGCTCGTACTCCTGGGAGCTGCTGAAGCAGGCCGACGTCATGGGTGTCAATGTCTTGGCTGCCGACCAGATCGACGTCAGCAACAACTGCATGCGTGACCTCGACGAACGCTTTGACGGCCTCGACTGGGAGGTCGTCGACGGCGCCCCGAAGATCGCGGGTACCACCGCATGGCTGACCCTCACCATGCGTGAGATCGTCGGTGCGGGTGACCACGAGTTCGCGCTGTGCAACGTCACGCATCTCGAAGCCGCCGATCCCGCTGAGGAGCCGGTGATCTTCTACGGCGGTGGGTATCGAACGCTCGCTCCGAAGGAGTAAGGGCATCGTGACGGTCGACGCGGAGGTAGCTGACCGGATCGTCGAGGCCGTCGCCCGCTGGGTCGACGACGAGGTCGTCCCGAACGCCAGCCGCTTCGAGCTGGCCGACGAGTTTCCCCACGACATGGTCGAACAGATGAAGGCCTTCGGGCTCTTCGGCTGCGTCATCCCAGCAGAACACGGCGGCCTCGGGCTCGATCATCTGACCTACGCCCGACTGATCGAAGAGATCTCGCGCGGGTTCATGTCACTCGGGGGCGTCCTCAATTCGCACCTCATCGTCTCCACGATGATTGCCCGCTTCGGGACCAAGGAGCAGAAGGAACAGTGGCTCCCGGATCTGGCGACCGGCACGAAGCGGGCCTGCTTCTCGTTGAGCGAACACGACGCGGGTAGCGATACGCGGTCGATGCGTTGCCGGGCCGAACCCGACGGCGACCAGTACGTGATCAACGGCACCAAGATGTGGGTCACCAACGGCATGCGAGCCCGGATCATCGGCCTGATGGCCAAGACACCCGACGACAAGGTCACGTGCTTCATCGTCGACAAGGAGCCGGGCCTGACCTGGGAGGCCCCAGGCGGCGGCACGGTCACCTGCACCAAGGTCGAGAAGCTCGGCTACCGGGGTCTCGAGACGATGGAGATGCACTGGGACAATGTCCGGATCCCGGCCGCGAACATGCTCGGCGACCAGGCCGGGATGGGGCGCGGGCTCAACGCGGCGCTTTCGGCACTCGAACTCGGCCGCATCAACATCGCCGCCCGCGCAGTCGGCGTCGCTCGGGCGTCGTTCGAGGCGGCGATGGACTATTCCCAGCGCCGCGAGACCTTCGGCAAACCGATCTACGACCATCAGGTGATCGCCTTCAAACTCGCCGACATGGCGACCAAGCTCGAAGCCGCTCGACTCATGTGCCACTCGGCGGCGACGAAGTTCGACGAGGGCGTTCGGGCCGACATGGAAGCCGGCATGGCCAAGTTGTTCTGCTCCGAGGTCGCGGCCGAGTTGGCGCTCGAGTCGATGCGCATCCACGGCGGCAACGGCTACACGCCCGAGTACCCGGTCGAGCGCTACTACCGCGATGTCCCGCTCATGATCATCGGCGAGGGCACCAGCGAGATCCAGAAGCTCGTCATCGCTCGGCAACTCCGAGACAAGTACCGAGTGGACTGATTCGGCCCGGCCGGATTGGACGGCCGGTACCGGTTGGATGTCGTAGATTTGGTCGATGGCCGGGTTGCACCATTGCGAGGGATCGCGGGCCTCGTGATGCGTGCGGTTGGTGCCGTGGTCTTGGCGCTGCTCGTGGTGAGCGGTTGCGGTCGAGCGCCCAGCGCGGCCGAGAACGTTCTGGCCGGGGGAGCGGTCACGCCGACGTCAGTCGACCTGCCGTTCCCGGCGCCCACCGCCCGAGCCACGGTGAACGACGATGTTCCCGACGATGGTTCGGCCGGATCCGACGAGTCACGCGACGACGAATCGCAGTCGCCAGCCGATGGTGCCACCAACGGCGACGACGGCGCAGCGGGTGCGGACCTGCAGGACGACGAACCGGCTGACAACGCCGATGCTTCGGATGAACCGACGCCCGAACCGACGGCTTCGCCGACCCCACGGCCCACGCCTGAGCCAACCGCGACACCGAGGCCGACGGCGGAGCCGACATCGACTCCAGCACCCGCACCGGTGGCGACCTCGACACCGGCACCAACGGCGACACCGGTGCCGACGCCTACCGAGGAGCCGACTCCCGAAGCCACACCTGAGCCAACCGGGCCGAACGGCATCGAGATCGGGTGCCGGGTCAGCGAGACCTCGATCGAGCTCGACACCGTCGTGCTCTTCGAGATTCTCATCTCGCCCAGCGCACCGCCGATCCGCTTCGAGTTCAACCATGGGGATGGGACCACCGGTCGCGGTCTCCGATCCGCCGTCCGCTACGCCGCACCGGGGACCTATGTTGCGACTGCCCGCTGGACCTTCGCCGGCGAAGCCGGCATCATCCCGTGCGGCCAGGTCGAGGTCCGTGGGATTGGATCCGGGAGCTTCCAGCCCGGCGATTACGTGGGCCTCGACGAGGCTGCAGCGTCGGCCCTCGCCGACGGCCGGGGGTTCGACGTGAGGGTCGTGCGGCGCGACGAAGAGCGCTTCGCAGGTACCACGGATTTCCGAACGGATCGCATCAACTTCGAGATCGACGGCGGCCTCGTGACCTTGGTGTCGATCGGCTGAGCAGTGGCCCAACGCCACCCGGATGGTCAGATCTGGAACTGGACCGCGGCTCGGCCGGAGATCGCCGGCTTGATCACGTCGGCGATGAGTGCGAGGTGATCGGCGTCGTTGGCGTACACGCCATAGGCCGGCGCGTCCTCGAAGTCGGCCACGACGGTGTAGTCCCAGTTTCCATCGACCAGCCCAGCGTCGGGTCCGTGGGAGAAGCTCGATACACAGTCGAGTTCGGCCATCCTGTCGAGCCCGGCGGCGATGGCCGCCTTGTCGTCGTCGGTCGCGTCGTCGCTGAAGGTGAACAGCACCACATGGCGGATCATTGGCGGCAACTCCTCGTCAGAAAAAATGTTCCGGCGGCAAGGACCATAGAACGTGACTGGTGCGTCTAGTGCACATGAAACGCACCCGTCGCCCCGTGCTCGCGCTCGTGATCGTGTCGATCGTTGCAACCATCCTGGTGATCTTCGCTCGATCGCCCGAAGCCCAGGCGTGCTCGATCGCTCCACCCATGCTCGAGGTGGCACCGCAACGTCCCCTCGAACCGGGCCAGTCCATCAAGGCGTGGGGCTACGGCTTCTACGACGCGATCTACCACGACGTCGAGCCCGCGCTCCAGACCCACCCGCCCGACAGTTGCGCCGGAATCGAGCTGGTACCGAGCGAGGTCGTCATCGTCTGGAACGGCGCGCATGCGCGGGAGAAGTTGGCGGTGGTGAAGGGCCCCGACTTCGAAGTCGAGTTGGTCGTGCCGGACTGGGCCGAGCCCGGCATCGCCACGATCAGCGCAAACGGGTTCGAAGTCCCGGTCTCCGTTGCGGATGCACCCGACCCGTGCCCGCGATCTACCCAAGAGGCGCAGGCGTTGGCCTACTGGCCGCCGCACTGCCCTGACCCATGCACCTATCCGGCGACGGACGCTGGCACCGCACGCTGGTGCGATCCGTGCCCCATGCACGCGACCGATGCCCACGACCTGAGTTACTGGCCGCCGCACTGCCCGGACCCGTGTGGCTTTGGCGTGGACGTGGCGGCGATCTGGTGCCCGTGTCCGTCGCCGGCGATCGAAGCGGGTCACGGGACCGGCGTCGCCCCCGACATCGCCTGGCCACCGCATTGCCCTGACCCGTGCACCGATGTCACGACCGCGGCGTACTGGTGTCCGTGTCCGCTCCCCGCGGCCGGTGCGACCGATCTCAGCTATTGGCCGCCGCACTGCCCCGACCCCTGCGTCGATGTTGCGGCCGGCGTCTGGTGGTGCTGCCCGACGACCCTCCACGGCTCCGGCCTCGAAGACTCCGCTCCCGTGTATCCCTGCGAGCCCTGCCCGCCACACATCCTCGGCTTCCCTGGCGACCGTCCGCCAGTGGTCGGTGGCTGCCCCGCACCTTGCCCGCTGATGACGGGCGAAGCGGTCATCACCGGCTGCCCGGACCCTTGCACCGTGCAACCCCACGGCACGGCGATCTGTATCGACCCATACCCGGTCCCTGTACCGGTCCCCGAGCCATGCGAGATCGATCCGGGCGGCACGAGCACCTGCGGTGGCCCGGTCCCCGTGCCACTGCCCGTCGAGCCGGCGACAGAGTCGGTCGAGACGGACGAGACAGCCGAGACAGCCGAGACGGACGAGACAGTCGACACGGACGAGACAGTCGAGACGGACGACACCACAACGAGCGTCGAAGCCCGACCGGTCGCAGCGCCGGCGCCGCGGATCGATTTCGACGGCTGTGTCGGCGGAGCCGTGGGATGTGGCGACATGCCCGTCAATGTCGTCGCACGCGTTCGTGACATCCTGGTCCGGCTGCTCGCCTGGATGCCCTTCGCTTGATCGTTGCCGACGAGCGTCTCCCAAATTTCGGTTGCCCTAGGTAGCGCGTCGGCGGCGCCTCACCTAATGTTGCGTACGTCAAACGTCTTCCGACCCCTCGAGGAAACACTCATGAGCATGCGTGATCGCGTCCAGGCGATGTTCACCACCCCCGTTGCCGAAGCGCACTGCGATGGCCCCTGCGGCGTCTACGACCCGGCGTCGGCTCGTGTCACCGCCGAAGCCGTGCTGTCGATGACGAAGAAGATGCTGGACCTGCACGTGCCCGAGGGCAGTGACGATGCGGCGTGGGCGGCCTACCTGAACACGATGAGCCGCTTCGCGTCGATCAAGGAAGAGCAGGCCGAGGCCACCAAGCACGAACTGCTCGTGCTCTGGACCGACTACTTCAAGCCGGATCACCTCGAGGCGTTCCCCGATCTTCACGAGACCTTCTGGAATGCCGCCAAGCTGTGCTCGGCGACCAAGCAGAACGTCGATGTCGGCGCTGCCGAGGACCTGATGGCTGCGGTCGAGAAGATCCACAAGATGTTCTGGGAGTCGAAGAACCGCGACGTCGCCTGGGTTCCGGCCGTCGGCTGAGACTCCGGTGGCTCGTTTCGAGCTCTACCGAGAATTCGTACTACGGGCGCTGCGCAAGCGGCGCCCGTGGCGCGTCTCGGGGGACAGCATGATGCCCGAGTTCCGCGACGGTGACCTCGTCTTGCTCGACCCAAGCGCGCAGGTGAAGACTGACGACGTGGTCGTCGCTCGCCACCCGTTCAAGAAGCTTGACGTGATCAAGTACGTCGACGCGGTCGACGACGATGGCTATCTCCGCCTGCGCAGCCCGGGCGGCGAAGACAGCAGCCAGTTCGGTCGAGTCGCCGCATCGACCGTGCGCGGGAGGGTGACCATCAACGTGTCCGCCGCCCGCTCGGATCGGCGGTCATGACGGTCCTGATCGCGGGTGGTGGTATCGCCGGGCTGTCGATGGCACTGACCTGCCACCAGATCGGCGTGCCGGCGCTGGTACTCGAGTCGGTCCGGTCGCTGGCGCCGCTTGGCGTCGGCATCAACCTGCAACCGAATGCGATCCGCGAGTTGTACGACCTCGGCTTCGAAGGCCGACTCGATGAGATCGGTATCGAGGCCCGCGAATGGGCCCTCGTCGGACGGAACGGCAACGACGTCTGGGCCGAGCCGAGAGGTCGCGAGGCCGGCTACCGCTGGCCGCAATATTCCGTGCACCGCGGCCAGCTGCAAATGCTGCTCCACGAGGCCGTGATCGACCGGCTCGGAGCCGATTGCGTTCTCACGTCCCACCGGGTGACCGGCTACCGCAATCTCGACGATCGGGTGATCGCCCACGTCGATACACGCGACGGCGGGACCGTTGAGGTCGAGGGGTCCGTCCTCATCGGCGCCGACGGGATTCACTCCGCCATTCGCCAGCAGATGCACCCCGACCAGCCACCTGTTCAGTGGGGTGGTCAGGTCATGTGGCGCGGTGCGACCCCGGGCCCACCGGTGCGCACCGGCGCGTCGTTCCTGCTCGTTGGTTCGCTCGAGCAGCGCTTCGTGACCTACCCGATCTCCGAGGTCGATTCGAACACCGGCCTGCAGCTCCAGAACTGGATCGCCGAGCTGCCGTTCGATCCCGCCGAAGGGCTTCGCCAGAGCGACTGGAACACCCAGGTCGACGTCGGTGTCTTCCTGCCCGAGTTCGAAGACTGGGACTTCGACTGGCTGGACATTCCCAGCCTCGTCCGCGGTGCACCGGCCGTCTGGGAGTTTCCGATGGTCGATCGTGACCCTGTCGATCGGTGGGTCGACGGTCGGGTCTGTCTCATCGGCGATGCCGCGCATGTGATGTATCCCGTCGGGTCCAACGGCGCCAGCCAGGCGATCGTCGACGCACGGGTCATGGGTCGGCAGCTCCGCGATCTCGGCGTCGGCTCGCGAGCGCTCCACGAGTTTGAGGAACAGCTGATCGAGGACATGTCGGCCCTCGTACTGCGAAATCGCGGCCATGGTCCCGTCGGCATCCTGGGTGTGGTCGACGAGCGATGCGGTGGGGTGTTCGACACGATCGACGACGTCATCCCGAGGTCCGAGGTCGAGGACTTCATGGCGAGGTACAAGGCCGCCGCCGGATTTGCCATCGAGGCGCTCAACAACGCGCCGCCGACGATCGATCTGGGCTGAAGCTCGGCACTTCGGCTTTCCCCAACGTGACCCCGACAATTCGGGGTTGCTCCTCAACGCATGGGCCGGATGGCCGATACTGGGTATGTGTATCCCTCGGTTCGGTCCGCGCCCGAAAGGGTCGCAGCTCCGGCCGAGCACGTCCCGAAACGGGTTCTGTCGCAGAATCTGCTCGCCCTCGGGTTCACGAGCTTCTTCACCGACATCTCCTCCGAGATGGTGTTGGCCGTCGTACCGCTGTTCCTCACGGCGTCCCTGGGATTCTCGATCGTCGGCTTCGGCCTGTTCGAGGCTGCGTATCAAGGCACCAACGCGGTCTTCCGGATCTGGGGCGGCGCCATCGCCGATCACCGTCAGAACCACAAGCGCACCGCTGCGACCGGTTACGCGATTTCGACCGCAACCCGGGTCGGACTGGTCATCAGCACCTTCGTCGCCGCGATTCCCGCCGTGCCGTTCCTCCTCGCCGATCGGATCGGCAAGGGCATGCGCACGGCGCCGCGCGATGCCCTGATCTCGCTCTCGACACACCCCGCTCGGCTCGGAACGGCCTTCGGTATCCACCGGTCGCTCGACACCGCGGGTGCGGTGCTGGGTCCGCTCCTCGCCTTCGTGATCCTCGACCAGGCACCCGGTCAGTTCGACGCCGTGTTCGTGATGAGCGCGATCGCAGGTGTGATTGGCGTCGCGATCATCGTCACGTTTGCTCAGGAGAAGCCCCAGACGGTTCCGAAGCCGACGAACCGGCCGGCGATTCTGGCCCAGTGGCGAGAGGTGCTGTCGGTCCCCGGCATGAAGGGCCTTGCGCTCGGTGCCGCTGCGCTCAGCGCATTTACGGTGAGCGACGCCTTCGTCTACCTCATCATTCAGCGCACGACCGACATGAGTGCCCGCTATTTCCCTTTGCTCTTCGTCGGTACGGCCTTGGTCTACCTGACAACCGCAGTCCCCGTCGGGAGACTCGCCGATCGGGTTGGCGCCCGGCCGGTGTTCCTCGCTGGGCACATCTGCCTGGTCGTGCTGTATCTCTTGCTCGGGTTCGGTGAATTGGGGCTCGTCGTGAGCCTGCTGGCCCTCGGGCTGCTCGGGGGGTACTACGCGGCCACCGATGGTGTCGTCGCGGCCTTGGCGTCGCGACTCGTCCATGCGCCGGTACGGGCGACGGGAATCGCCCTCATCACGGTGGTGATCGCGCTCGCCCGAATGGTGTCTGCCGGCATGTTCGGCCTGCTGTGGCAGACCCAGGGGCGGGCCGAGGCACTCACGGTCTACGTGATCGCCATGGTCGCCGCGATCGCCGTCGGGTACCGCTGCATTCCCTCTGACCTGTCGGCCCGGGCCGAAACGTGACCGCCACGACCCCTGGCGGAGTCAGCCTCCCGGATGCCACCGGGCCTTCCGACCGCGACGCGCTGCGGAACAAACTGCTCCTCCTCGGTGTGGCGGTCGTCGCGCTGCTGATCGCCGGTGTCGGCTACCTCTTTTGGGCGTCCGGCCGGGCCGAGGAGGACCTTGCGACACGCGAGGCCCGCGCTCAGGAGGCGATCGAGGCCTTCGAGACCGAGCCCGATCTTGGCGCTGCGGTCGTCGACGAGTCCGACGAGGTAGAGCCCTCACCGGAGGATTCCACGACTGATCCAGAAACGGCCACGGAGCCGCTGCTCGGTGACGGCGAGGTGCTGGTCGTGAACCGGGTACCCGGAGATGACTACGGACGACTCGCGGTGCGCCACGTCGACGGCACACGAACCCTGCTCGAGCGGCGCTGCCTTCGCGTGCACATTGCGGCCGATCGCGGCGTGTGCCTTGCCCGCGACGAGGCGGTGTTGGTGCCGGCCTTCCGAACCGAGTTCTTCGACCTGTCCAATCCCGACCTCCCGGCGCTCCGCTCCTATTCGAGCCCGTTGCCGAGTCGAGCGCGTATGTCGCCTGACGGCGTGCTCGCGACTGCCACCAGCTTCGTGTCCGGTTCCAGCTATGCCGACATCGGTGGCGAGGCTGAGACGATTGTGACGATCGACGAGGTCGACAACCGGCGAGCCCTCGTTGGCCTGCTGCAATTCGAGGTTCTGGCCGATGACCCTCGCTACAACGCCGCAGACCGGCAGTTTTGGGGCCTGAGCTTCGAGGACAATGACCGGTTCTGGGTCACGGGCTTCTTTGGCGCCGAGCCTGAGCTGCTCCGCGGCAGCGTGTCGCGGCGTACCCTCGAACTGGTGGAGCAACCGGGCTCGTGTCCCTCGGTGTCGCCTGATGGCAAACATGTGGTCTTCAAGGAGACCTTGCCGGGCCTGGAGGAGTACGCCCTGGTGCTCATCGATACCGAGACCGGGGCGCAACGCCGACTCGGCGAGTCCCGGTCGGTCGATGACCAAGTCGAGTGGCTCGACGACGACACGATCCTGTACGCGCTGCATCCTGAGGGCACCGAAGACGCCGAGGCCGGCACCGTGCAGCCCCAGTTCGACATCTGGATGCTCGACATTGCCTCAGGTGCCGAACCGGAGCTCTTCCTGCCGGCCGCCGACTCGCCGGCCGTCCTCCAGCCCTGAACAAACCGGTTCCGAGTCGCACCAATCGTCGGCCAGCGCACCACTGGTTCGACTGCCACCGTGTCGTGACCTCGTAGGATGGGCGGCGTTCGAGTCGAGGGCCGAACGGGAGTAGGAGAACACGATGAAGATCGAGAACAGCTTCACCATCGACGCGCCGGTCGACGACGCCTGGGCGATGTTGACCGACATCCCCGAGATCGCACCGTGCCTCCCCGGCGCCAAGCTGACCGACGAGACCGATGGCGTGTACACGGGCTCGGTCAAGGTCAAGGTCGGTCCGGTCACCGCTGAGTACAAGGGCACCGCCGAGTTTGTCGAGCGCGACGATCAGAACCACAAGGCCGTCATCGACGGCAAGGGCCGAGATTCCCGGGGTGCCGGCAACGCGCAGGCCTTGATCACCGCCGAGATGTTCGACGAAGGCAACGGCCAGACGCGCGTGGACATCAGCACCGATCTCAAGATCACGGGCAAGGTCGCCCAGTTCGGACGCGGCGTGATGCAGGACGTCAGCGAGAAGCTGCTCGGCCAATTCGCCGAGTGCCTCGCCACCAAGTTCGAAGGCACCTCTGCACTCGAGGACATCGCGGCTGCCAGCGCCGAAGCCGACAACGCATCGTCTGGCGCGGCTGGCGCTGCCGATGCGGGAGCCGAGACGGCGCCCAGCGCCGAGGTGACCACCTCGGCGGCGAGCGGGGACGATGACGATGCCCTCGACCTCCTCGACGTGGCCGGTGGCGCCGTGTTCAAACGGCTCATTCCGGTGGCATTGTTGGTCGCCGTGATCGTAATCGTCTTGATCCTCGTCCTCTGATCGGATGCGCCGCGCCGAGAAAGCGGAGCGCATCGGGGAGATCCTCGACGATCTGTATCCCACGCCTCCCATTCCCCTGGATCACACCGATCCCTACACCCTGACCGTCGCGGTAGCCCTCTCCGCGCAGACGACGGACAAGAAGGTCAATGAGGTCACGCCTGCGCTGTTCGCGGAGGGCGGTTCGCCGGAAGAGATGGCGGCCCTGCATCCCGACCGCATTCTCGAGCTGATCCGCGAGGTTGGCCTGGCGCCGACCAAGGCCAAGAACCTGTCGACGATGGCCCACCAGATCCTCGATGCCGGCGGCGAGATCCTCCCCGATTGGGACTTTCTCGAGTCCTTGGCCGGTGTGGGGCACAAGACCGCGAGCGTGGTGATGGCCCAGGCCTTCGGGGTGCCGGCGTTTCCGGTTGATACCCACATTCACCGCCTCGCCGATCGGTGGGGGCTGAGCGACGGCTCCAACGTGACCAAGACGGAGAAGGACCTCAAAGCGGTGTTCCCCGAGGAGACGTGGAACCGCCGTCACCTCCAGATCATCTTCTTCGGGCGCGAGTACTGCCCGGCTCGCAATCACGACCTCGCGGCCTGCCCGATCTGCGGGTGGGCGGCGACCAAGAAGCGGATCAAGGCCGAAGCGAAGCGCTGACATCGCTCGACCGGCGGCCGGTCGTGGTACGGCGCGGCCGGTTCCGCGAGAATTTTCCGAGTGTCGCGGACCAAACCGACGACGTCGTGCGTCTATGACTCAAGAGGCTTGAGGATGGACGCCACGTGTCGGACATCGCAATTACAGGACTGGTCGGCGTGACGACCTCGCGCGAATCCCGGTTCGCCGCGTTCTACCAACACAACATTCACACCCTCTCGCGCACCCTGACGGCTTCGCTCGGCGACGGTCAGCTCGCTCAGGATGCGGCGCAGGAAGCGATGGCCCGAGCATGCGAACGCTGGGAAAAGATCGAGCAGTACGACAACCCGACGGGCTGGTGCTATCGGGTTGCGATGAACTGGGCAACCAGCCGGTTCCGCAAGCGGCGGCGCGAGGTGATCACCGATGAGATGCCTCCGCCGCGTACCTACGAGGCACCGGATCTGGCGCTGCAGGACCGTGTCCTGGTCGCACTGCGCACACTGTCGATCGAGCACCGATCGGTCATCGTCTTGCGCTTGATCGAAGACTGGTCGATCGCCGAGACGGCCGAGGCGCTCGGCGTGGCCCATGGGACGGTCCAGAGTCGCTACGCGCGAGCCCTCGAACGACTGCGAGCCGAGCTCGGAGATATCCATGACTGACGAATTCGAGGAGCTCATCCGCTCCGCCGGTCGCGGTTTGGCCGGCGCCCAGGAGCAGCCGACCTACCACGCGGCTTGGGTGCGAGGACGCCGTCGTCGTGCCGTGAAGCGCGGCGCCATCGCCGTCGCCGGCGCGTTGGTCCTCGTGGTCGCGCTCGGCACGAATGTTGGGCGTCTTCCCAGCGGTGACTCCTTCGAGGAAGAGGTCGCGATCGCGCCCGCAGAGTCCCCGACGGGGCCTGCGCCGATCTTCGAGCCGACGACGGCGCCGGTGCCGCTCGATGTGTCCGAAGGCGACCAGGCACAGGGAGCGACGCCCGGAGCTGGGGCTGCCCTGCCATCCGTTGACGGTGAAGGTGGTGATGGTGATCGAGCCATTGCCGCGACGCCGGAACCGACGACACCCGCGCCAGCGGAGTCCGAACCCACCGCAGCGGCAACCGATGACCAGGGCGCCGTCCCGTCGGGTGGCACCGACCCGACCGTCGAGGCCGAACAACCCACACCTGATGCAGCTGCCAACGCGGCCGAAGGTGGAAGCGATGATGACGAGAACTCGACCGCAGCGTCTGACTCCGATCCGACCGAAGACGCTCCCTCCGCACAGGTCGACGCCACGCCACCTGCGAGCGAGCCCACCCCGGCGAGCATTCCCACGCCTGACCCAGCGAATGAGGACCCTGGCGATTCCGTCGAGCTGACCGTGACACCGGAACCAACCCCTCCCGTGGTCGCCGTCGAGGCGACGCCGGTTCCGACCGTGACCGTCGTCCCGACGCCGTCGCCGGAACCGGCGGGGCCCGTGCTCGGCGGCCCCGCCGACGCGCGGGTCCTTGCCGGGGTGCTCGGCGACGGCGACGTGCTGTGTGCCACGCGGGCCAGCGACGGAGCAGACGCGAAGTGTGAGCTGCTCCCGCCGTATGCCTGTATCGGAGTCGATGCCGTCCGGCCGAACTATGTCGCAATCGACACCGATGGCGATGGTCAGGCCGATCGATGCGTGGCCTCGGTCGACACGACCTGTGATACCAACGGCGACACGCTCGGCGACGTCGCCTGCTTGATTCGCAGCGATGCCGCAACGGTCGACGGCACGACCCCGGGCCCGTGATGATTGAGGAGGCTCTGGGGCGGTGCGGAAATCTGACGACCGGTGGACCATTTCGGTCCCCAGCGGCGTGTATCAGGTGCATCCGCCCGACGCGGACAATGCACGGCCGGTCGCGTAGTTCATCAAGCCCGCTGCGCGACCGGCCAAGGCCTCGTCGGATGGCGCGTGCGGCCTCGGGTCAGGTGATGGCGATATCGAGCGCCAAGGCCAACATCTCGTCGACGCCTTCCTGGCGCTCGTCCGAGCTCAGGTGCTCACCGGTCACGAGGTGGTCGGTCATCGTGAACATGGCGAGCGCCTCGAACCCTTCGAGGGCGGCGAGCGCGTAGAGCGCGGCGGTCTCCATCTCGACGCACAACACGCCTGCAGCCGTGTGGGCGAGGCGCGTGTCGTCGTCGGGCTCGTAGAAGACGTCGCTGGTGAAGACCGTGCCGACGGACAGGTCGGTCCCGGCGTCGGCAGCGGTCACCTGGGCCTGTTTCAACAGCGCAGCGGTCGCCACGAGCTTGGCTGGCGCGCCCAAGACACCCGGGAGCGCACTGTTGGTCACGGCGTCGCGGGCGGCGACGACGGTGCGCAACTGCAGATCGGGCGCATACACGCCGGCGGTTCCCACGCGAATCATCCGGGTCACGCCGTACGCCCGAGCGAGTTCGGTGATGTAGATCGCCGCCGATGGCACACCCATGCCGGAAGGCATGACCGAGACCGGGATGCCCTTCCAGGTGCCCGTGTAACCGGTCATCGCCCGGACGTCGGTGACCAGTTCGGCGTCGGAGAGAAAGACCTCGGCGATTCGCGCAGCGCGGCGCGGATCTCCTGGCATGAGAACGGTCGGAGCGAAGGCTCCGTCGGGGGCCGAGAGGTGAGGTGTCGGCATCAGTCGAGTACGGCCAGATCGGCGTCGGTGGCGACCTCGGCGAGCTTCGCATCCCGCCATGCCTCGAAGTCGCCGCTGCTCCAGGCATCGTGGCGACCCGCGGCGTAGAACTCCGCGTTGCGGTGGTACATCCACGCATTGATGCGGTTCGCTCGGGCGTTGTCCCGCTCGGTGCGAAGCTTGGCCGGGGCGCCCATGATGATCGAGTTCTCCGGAAACTCCGAGCCCTCGGTCACGAACGCACCGCCGGCCACGATCGAGCCGGCACCGATGACCGCCCCGTCCATGATCGTGGCGTTGATACCGATCAGGCAGTGGTCGCCGATCGTCGCACCATGGATCGTGCAGTGGTGCGTGATCGAGCAGAAGTCACCGATGATCGTCGGCTCCGTCGCACCGATGTGCACCATCACGAAGTCCTGGATGTTGGTCATGCGACCGATCTTGATGTGAGCGTTCTCCGCCCGCATCACGACCTGCGGCCAGACGGAGCTTCCTCTCCCAATTTGGATACGGCCAAAAAGATTTGCCGATTCATGCACCCATACGGTCGGGTCGATGTCCTGCATGACACCTAAGCTACGCACTGTGCTGATCGTTGTGTCACCTGCGAAGTCGCTGGATTACGAATCACCGCTGGCGACCAAGAAATCGAGCGAGCCGCGCATGCTCGACCACGCCGAAAAGCTGGTCGCGATCATGGCGGCCAAGTCGCCCGGCGAGATTCAGAAGCTGATGAGCGTCTCGCCGACGCTCGCCGAGTTGAACTTCGAACGCTTCCAGGACTGGCAACGCCCGTTCACTACCGAGAACTCGCGGCCTGCCGTGTTGGCGTTCAACGGCGACGTCTATACCGGCCTCGACGCAGCAGCCACATTTACCGAGCGCGACTTCACGCACTCGCAGAAGACGCTCCGCATCCTGTCCGGCCTCTACGGCGTGCTCCGGCCGCTCGACCTCATGATGCCCTACCGGCTCGAGATGGGAACCAAACTGGCCAACCGCAAGGGCGCGAACCTCTACGACTTCTGGCGCACCGACGTCACCGAGATGCTCAACGACGACATGTCGGCGAGCCCGGGATCGAAGGTGTTGGTGAACCTCGCCTCCAACGAGTATTTCGGCGCGGTCGACCAGAAGGCCCTCAACGCCAAGATCGTGTCGCCGGCGTTTCTCGATTCCAAGGACGGCGGCCCACACAAGAACATCAGCTTCTTCGCCAAGCGGGCCCGTGGCGCCATGAGTCAGTACCTGATCAAGGAACGCATCACGTCGGCCGCCGGGATCACCGGCTTCACCGGCATGGGCTACGCGTACGACGAGGCCGACTCGACTCCCGAGCGGCCGGTCTTCAAGCGCACGAACTGACGAGGACACATCATGGCCAATCAGGCGCAAACCTCCTTCGCCGTGCCTCCGGGCGCGATGCGGCTCACCCTGGTGCGCCACGGTCAGACCCAGGGACTGCCCGAGGGGGGATCTTTCGACCTCAAGCATGGGCATGGCGATCCGCTGCTCACCGACCTCGGCCACCAACAAGCCCAGGCCGTGGGGGAGCGGTTGCAGCACGAGGTGATCGATGCGCTCTACGTGACCTCGCTCACGCGAACCCACGAGACCGCGGCGCCGCTGGCCGAACTGACCGGCATGCAGCCGATCGAGGAACATGAGCTCCGCGAAGTGTTCCTCGGCGACTGGGAGGGCGGCAAGTTCCGCTCGATGCTCGCCGCACTTGAGCACCCTGGCGCGATCGCGTTTCGCCAGACCTATGAATGGGGCAGCGTCCCGGGCGCCGAGACCAACGCCGAGTTGGCGGAGCGCACGAGCGACGCCGTCAAGCGGTTGTTCGCCCAGCACACCGACCAACATGTCGTGGCCGTCGTCCACGGAGGCGTGGTGGCCGCCCTGTGCGCATATGCCAACGACTGCCACATGCGCGGCTTTGCCGGTTCGGACAACTGCGCGATCCATCGCTTGGTCGTGACCGAGGATCGCTGGTTCCTGCGGGCGTTCAACGACACGAACCACCTCGGCGGCCTCGGCAGCCCGCCGGCCGAAATCGTCGCCCACGCCTAAAGCTCCTCCCGACCCCATTCGACCATCGGCGGGTCGTCGCGGCCGGAAGTGACCGCGTGGGCCTGCCAATCGGGGGTGGTGGTTCAGCTGGTGGCGAGGTCGAGCATCTCCTCGACGACGCGTTGGACATCGAGGGCTTCGTCGAAGGTGGCCAGGGTCTGTGGTTCGCCATGAACCAGTTGGTTGAGCTGGCCGAGCTGGGCGGCGAAGGCCGCCGGACCGCTGGCCGCCTCGTCGGAGAGGGCGGGTGTCCAAGGTCCGTCGAGTTCGGCGGTGGAGAACTGCTACCAGTTGGTGAGTCGCCATGACTGCGTCGTGCCACGGACGGTGAACGACACCTCGTCTGCACCGGCGGAATCGCTCGAACCGGTGATCTGGACGGGGACGCTGCCGGCGCGTAGCTGTGCGCTGAGCCACTGCTCGGAAGAACCATCGGCGGGGAAGTGGGCGGCGCACCGTTCGACCGTCGGCACGCCGAGCAGTCGCTGCACGAGGAAGATGTAGTGCGAGATCACTTCGCGCGTCCAACCGCCTTGGTCGCGGTCGCGCAGCCATGTTGCACCCGCTTGCCATGCCCGGGGCCAGTGTTCGAAGTGCACGCGGAGCTCGACCCCCAGCAGCTGCGTGCCCGCGTCCTCGACCGCAGCGATGAGCGCTCGCGCGCTCGGCGCCGCACCGAACACGTAGTTCACGGCCGCAGGGATGCCGGAAGCCGCCACACGCTCGACCATGCCGGCGCTCTCGGCATCGTCGACGCCGAGGGGTTTCTCGCACAGCAGCGCCTTGCCAGCGCCGATCACCATGTCGACATAGACCTCGTGGAACAGGGGCGGCACGGCAACATAGACCGCCCGCACGGCATCGTCGGCGAGGAGCGCCTCGGCCGAGTCGGCGATCGCGACGCCGAATCGGTCAGCGGCATTCGCACACGCGTCAGGCGAGACATCGAATCCGCCGACGAGCACGAAGTCGGGGTGAAGTTGGTACTGCTCGACATAGCGGAGGCCGACCGTGCCGAGCCCAATGATGGCGATGCCTGTTGGTTCGTCGTTCACGGCGTCACGCTAGTTGTGCGGCCGGAGCCGGGCCGAACCATCGAGCGCTACAGGAACTCCGACAGATCGGTGATCGTGCGGGTCTCGGCATGGTTGGCGAACCAGGCGAACCAGAACGACTGCTCGACGATGATCCGCTCGCCCGCCGCGTCGAACACCCGGACGCCCACACCCGTGGGCTCGACGGTAACGGTCTGCCCACCAACCTCGAGCTCGATGGTCTCGCCGAGCTCGTTCACGTCCTCGACCGAGAACGCCACCGAATCACCGTCGATCTCGATCCCGACCACCTCGGTCTTGAGGGGCCAAACGTCGGGCGTGTCGATGACCGGGAACCACACGTCGGGGTTGTCGTAGTACGAGGCGTAGGCCTCTTCGGAGTAGTCGTAGGCGATCGGAGGGCGCTCGGGGTCGTCGAAGAAGATCGGAGGCGGAATCGTGAGAACCTGGGTGTCGGGATTCTCCGCGACCCAGTCGGCCCAGCGCATGTGATTCACCGACCGCAGCTCGAGCTCGGTCCCCAGGTGTTCGCCGCCGATGCCGACACCGCGGAGATGGCTCCAGAGTGTCTGCGTTTCGACGTCGAGCATGATCTTGTTGGAGTTCGACAGGAGGCCACTCGTCAGGAACTGGACGACCTGTCCGTCGACCTCGCGTTCGAAGACGAGGGCCGAGCGACACAGCGTGCAGTACACGATCGCCAGCGGGTCACCACCGATGGTGTCGTTGGCCAACTCGTGGCGGGCGATGATGCGCAGGGGATAGGCGACGGATTCACCGTTGGCGATCACACCGAGAACGATTTCGGTGTCGTCCATCCAGGTGGCCTCTGCGGCAGGCACTCGACCAGGATCGTTGAGTTCGGGGATGCCGCCGACAGGAACGCCACCCCACTGGATGGCGGCCAGCTCAGCCTGATCGGCGACCGAGCGAAGAAGTGGTCCGAACTCGGGGTCGATGCGCTCGTAGAGCGCAACCTTGAAATCGCGGTAGCCGTCGCCGCCATCGAGCCCTCGGTTCGAGGACCAGCTGCCGTAGGCGATCAAGTCGGGGATGCGGCTCTCGGCAGGGATGCCGGTGATGTCCTCGAGCGTGGCGCTCACCGCGTTGGAGTTCTGCAGCGACGTGTTGAGCCGAAGCAGGTCGAGGAGCCACGGCACCCAGCGTTCGTCGCCACTGGCCGCCGCGACTTCGATGAATGCCGCGGCGTTGGCGCTGGAGCTTTGTTCGGTGAGGGCTTGGGCCGCGGCGAGGATCGGGGCGGGATCAGTCGTGGGGCGAGGCTCCGGGGTCGGAGCCGAGGTTGGCTCCGGCGCAGGTGTCTCGGTCGCCTCCGCCGCCTCGGTCGTCGAGGAGGAGGAAGCGGACGACGCCACATCGTCGCCATCGCCGTCGGAGCCTCCGCACGCGCCGGCCAACAACGCGCACGCCACCACTGCCGCGGCGAGGGTTTGGCGTCGGCGTCGGCAGGTCACGAAGGGGAAACCCGCCCAGTCTCCTCTCGCTTCCCGGTGCGTCGATCGAGCAATCCAGCGAGCCCGGTTGGCGCGATGAAGGTGACGATCACCAAGCCTGCACCGAACGCCACGGCTTCGTTGTCGATGAGCCCGATCACCCCGTTGATGAACGGCACGATGATGAGGGCCAGCACGCCGAAGACCGCGCCGATCAACGTGCCGAGTCCACCGAGCACGGCCGCGGCGTAGAGACGCAACGACAGGAAGGCCGAGAAATCGCCGTGACTCACATAGGGGTTCAGCAGGACCTGCAGCACGCCGGCCGTCCCCGCGGCTGCCGAGGAGATCGCGATCACGCCGGCCTTGACCGCCGTCACGTTGATCCCGAAGGTCGCCGCAGCCCGTTCATCGTCTCGAATCGTTCGCATCGCCCGTCCGACGCGGCTGTTGATCAGATTCCTTGCGAGTAGGAACCACAACGCCACGACGACCAAGCAACAGCCATATCGCCAGACATGTACCTGATCGTCGAGTCCGAGGAAGGACGGTGGCGCGAACGCATCGTTGACGACGGTTCGTCCCGTGACACCACCGGTCCAGGTGCCGAGCCGTCGAGCGAAGGGCGGAAAGGCCAACGCAATGCCGAAGGTGATCAGTGCCAGGTAGAGCCCGCGGACCCGCAACGCCGGCAGTCCGAGGACCAAGCCGACGGCGCCGGTGAACGCGGTGGCGAGCAGGCCGGCCAGGTACAGCGACATGCCGGTGTCGATCAGGTTGGCCATGGTGAACGCGCCGACGCCGACGAACACGCCGTGCCCAAGCGAGATCAGGCCCGTGTAGCCGGTGAGCAGGTTCACGCCGAGCACGGCTAGTACCAACACCACGAGACGGGCGAGCCGATTGAGCTCCAGGGGTTCGGCGACGAGCGGGGGAACGATCACCAGCAGGGCCAGGATCACCCAGAAGATCCGGTGCCAACCCGGGCGCGGCTTCGGCTCGGGCATAGCCTCGATGCCGGCCTCTGCGGTGGCAGTCACAGGCGCGACACCGGGACGGTGCCGAAGAGGCCATGCGGTCGTACCAGCAGCGCCAGCACCATCGCGGCCAGCGGAGGCAGCAGTGTGAGCTCGGTGGGGATGCCCAGATAGCCCGGCGCCAACGCCTGGGCCAGGCCGACGATCAGCCCGCCGACGACCGCCCCGAGCGGGCTGTCGAGGCCGCCGATCGTCGCGGCGGCCAGCGCATAGATCAACATGTTCATCATCGTGAGCGGCTCGAGCACGATGGCGCCGCCGACCAGCGAGGCGGAGAGTGCACCGATCCCGGCGGCGATCGCCCAGCCGATCGCAAGGGTGCGACCGACGGGAACCCCCACCAGTGCGGCGTTCTCGCGGCTGCTCGTGATCGCGCGAAACGCCAGACCGGTCTTGGTGCGCTGCATCAGGATGCCGAGGATCGCGATCGCCGCGAGCAACACCGCCCAGACTCCGATCGTCGTGTAGCGCAGGCGAGCGCCGCCGATGATCACGAAGTCGCGGATCTCATTGGGGAATGGGCTCGGAAACGAACGGGCGAACGGGCCCCAGATCCACAGGGTCATGCCGTTCAGCAAGATCAGCAAGCCGATGGTGACGTTGACCTGCGAAAGCGTGGATTTCCGTTCCAGTGGTCTCATCACGAAGCGCTCGATCACCGCCCCGAGCGTGGCTCCGAACGCAACACCGCCGGCGATCGCGGCCGAGGTCGGCCACGGGTGGAACGGGATCCAGCGCGATGCCCAGTCGGTTCCTCGCAGCGCAAACCCAAAGCCGGCAGCGCCCGGGGCCGTCAGAAGCATCAGGGCGATGTAGCCGCTCATCATCGCCATTTCGCCCTGGGCGAAGTTCAACAAGCCCGTCGATCGGTAGATCATCACGATCGCCAGGGCCAGCGAGGCGTAGATGGCGCCGGTGAACATGCCGTCGAAACAGCGTTGCAGGAACAGCTCCATCAGCGGCCCATTGAACCGCGTGGGCCGACCTTCGACAAAGTTCGCTGGCCTCGTTCAGACACGTCGCCGCGACGGTGACAAGGGCACCGGAAAACGGCCGAAGCCGGCGGGCGAACCCGCCGGCTTCGAACCGAAGTTTCTCGTGTCAGAGAAGGTAGGTCAGCAACCCTCGCCGGCGATCCAGGCGCAGTTCGGCGACTGGCCGTTGAGGTCGATGATGCCGCCCTCGATGATCCAGGACTGGCTGGCGAAGTCGAAGCGGCTGAGGTCCGAACCCTCGGTGAGGTACGAGTCATCAGAACCGTTCATCTCGAAGGCGATGCCCTCGAGCAGAGCCGGGTGCTCCATCGACAGCGACCGGATGGCCACCATGAGGTTGGTACGGGTCAGACCGCCCGGCAGTTCAGCAGCGATCTGCAGCGCCTGGACGTGAGCCCAGCCGTACTGACCGAAGCCGGTTGCGTAGAGCGAAACCGAGCTGTCGAGACCGGCAGCGTCGATCTGGTCGTTCATCCAGGAGATGTAAACATCGTTCTCGTACTGCGGGTCAGTGCTGTCCTTGGCACCACCACCGAAGATCAGCCACTGGTCGGCGGCCTCACCGGCGGGAGCCATGTAGGCCGACACGGCCTTGCAGACCGACGGCTGGAAGAAGGCCGTGGCGACATCGGTGATACCGGCACGGGCAGCTTCCTGGGTGGCGAGCAGGCACGGGTTACCGGCGGTCATCGAGATGAACACGTCGGGAGCCGAGGCTGCTGCGGTGGTGATTTCGTTGGTCAGCGTTGCCGCTGCGGGATCGTGGCGGATGGCCACGAACTCGGAGATGACGTCGGACGCATCAGCGAACCGGGCGAAGCCCTGCTCGTAGGCGAGACCGAAGTCGTTGTCCATCACGATGCCGGCGACGACGACGTCGTCACGGTCGGCATAGTTCTGCTCGATCCAAGCACCCCAGAGGAGGGACTCGGTGGCGTAGGACATCTGCAGACCGGTGGTCCACGGGTTGTTGTTCGGGTCGCCCCAGGCCTGGTGACCGGTCATCACGAGCGGCTGCGGGACGCAGGCGTCGTTGAGCACACTCTGCACCGAGAAGGTGTTCGGCGAGCCCAGGGTCGTGATGTAGAACGGATCCTCGGTCTGGAGAAGCTCGTCGACGAGCTCCTGGGTCTGGGTGGCGACGTAGGCATCGTCCTTGATGATCAGCTCGAGCTGTAGACCATCGGGGCCGAGGCCGCCGTTGGCGTTGATGTAGTCGAAGTAAGCCGACATACCGACGCCGATGTTGCCGTAGGCGGCGAGTGCACCCGACTGAGCGGTCGTGTGACCGATCGTGATGGTGCCGTCGCTGATACCTGCGGTGTCGCTCCAGCCGTCGGGGCAAGCCGACAGGTCGATCGACATGCCGCCGGGACCGGTGACGGTGCTGCCGTCAGAGCCGTAGCCGTTGGCGACGATGTCCTCGACGATGGCCGCACGGGCAGCTGCCCACTCGGCCTCGAGGTCGGCGATGGTGCCCTCGGTGTTGACACCACCATCTTCGACCTCGGTCGTGTCTTCGAGCGCCTCTTCCGCCGCGTCTTCGTCGACCGCGCCACCGACGTCTTCGCCATCGCCTTCATCGGCGGGCTCTTCGTCGTCCATGGCTTCTTCTTCGTCGTCCATGGCTTCTTCTTCATCGTCCATGGCTTCTTCCTCTTCGGAAGCCGACGACGAATCGGAGTCCGACGAGCTCGATTCGGCCTCGGAGGCCGTATCGACGTCGGACCCGTCGTCGCTACTGCCACAGGCAGTAGCCAACAGGGCCAGAGCGAAGATGACGGCCATGAGCCGCATCAGTTTGCTTTTCATGTTTGGTTTCCCTCCAAATGTCGATCCCGACCGGGATGTGAACGCGCCCCGTTCGGGACAACGATCGTTAGTGAACGTAGTGGACCTTTGCGATTGAGATGTGTCAGGCGTCACGCTTCGGTGCTCTCCGTCGTTGCGGAGCTCACCGAAAGGCTCTCGGCACCGGCCGGGAGGGCCGGTGGAACCGGGCGGATCTGGACGATGTTCGACCAGCTCTTGCGCCAGGCGCCGACGATGCCCTGCGGGGCGAAGAACACCACGACGATGAGCACGATGCCGAAGATGGCCTGCGACAGCGGGCCGTCACCATTGAGCTGGTAGAGCCCGTCGGGGATATCCGAGCGGTAACTCGCCCAATGGATGATGAGGATCGACGACAGCAGCGTGCCGGCGCCGGCGATGATCGGACGGATCGTGGCCGGCGCGTTCATGGCGTAGTAGCCGGCGGCCGGGACCAGGGCGATGACGAGCAGCGCCGTGATCCAGCCGTTGAGGCCGACCTGGGCCTGGAACCAGGAGATGGCGATCAGGGCCGTCGTGGCCGCAGCGCCGGCGGCGACCAGCTGGTCCTTGCCTGCGCCGTAGGCGAGCCACGCCAGGGCGATGCCTGCGAGGCCGAGCCAGAGCCAGCCCGGAACGCTGATCTGAGCCCAGAGCCACGTGCCGAGGCCACCGAGGCCGCCCATGATGCCGACGAAGGCACCAGCTCGCGTGATCGCCTCGCTGTTCTGGGTCGCCCCGGCAACGGCGAGGCCGAAGATGGTGAGGAAGACCACGAACACCGCAGTCGCGAGGAACGTAGACCAGTCCCAACCCGGACCGCCGCCCATGTCGTGGAACCCGAGTCCATCGAGCGGTTTGAACACGTTGAGCCCGAGGGTCGGTAGCACCAGGAAGAGGAACGACAGCACGGCGCCGCCGGCCGAAACCATCTTGAGCCGGGCGTGGTCGAGACGCTGCACAACGAACATGGCGAAGCCGAGCAGGATGCCCCACAGGGCGATCGACGCCAGCGAGTAGTTGAAGTAGGTCTGGCACAACCAGCGGCCGAACACGACCACCATCGCGCCGATGAGTGCGCCGCTCACGGTGCCGACACCACCGACCACGAGTCCGACCAGCAGGTCGACCATCAGGATGAAGGTGAAGTCCTGCTCGGCGACGAAGCCCGAGAACATGGCCCACATCACGCCGGCCAAACCGCCGAGGGCCGCACTGAGGCCGAAGTTGATGACCTTGAAGTAGCGGAGGTTCACACCGCTGACCGCGGCACCGATTTCGTTGTCCCGGATCGAGATGACCGCACGACCCGGCCGGCTCTTGACCAGGTTGCCGACCGCCCAGAAGGCGATGACGGCCAGGATCAGAACACAACCGAACGCATACCGCTCGTCGACGTCGAACCAAGGGAACCACGAGGGAACCGTGAGGTCTTCGCCCAAACCGTTCGGCTCGGCCAAGGCTCGTCCGTTGGCGCCACCGGTGCGGTGAGCGATCGAGAGGTCACCTCGCCAGAAGTCGCCGGGCAGCCAACTCGGCGGGAAGTGCAACTCGAGTTTGGTGATACTCGGAAACGCCGCAGCAAACGCCACAGTGGTCATCGCCAAGTACAAGCCCTTGATCTTCAGGGCGGGGATGCCGAGCACCACACCCATGAAGAAGGTCGCCAGCAAGGCCATCGGAATGGTCATCCAATAGTCCCAGCCGTGATCGACGATCAGCGACGCACTCACGAACGCGCCGAGGGCGATGAATGCGGACTGGCACAGGGCCAAGAGGCCCGAGTACCCGACCACGAGGTTGAGGCCGAGGATGGCGACCGCCATCGCCAGCGTGCGGCTCAGCCGCTTGACCTGGAATGCCGGCAGATACCGCCACAGCAGAATGGTGACGACGGCGAGCGCCGCGAAGCCGACGATCCGGTACATCCGGTGCTCGGCGCTGTCGCGGTCGAAGACGAGCGGAAACTGCATATCAGACCCTCGCAATCGTCTTCGTGCCGAAGAGGCCCGTTGGTCGGAACCACAACACGGTCAGCAACAAGATCACTGGTGGAATGAGCGGGGCAGCGGTCAGGCTGCCCAAGCCTTCGACGAACTCGGCATCTTCGATGCCGATGCTGTCGAGACGGGCCCGGAGCCAGCGCACATCGGAGATGTAGCCGAGCACCACACTGTTGATCAGGCCGACGACGAATCCGCCGAGCGCTGCGCCGTACACATTGTCGAGGCCGCCGAACGCCGCGGCCGCCAGGGCGTAGATCAGGATCGGCGCCATCATGTTCGGCTGCAGTGTGATTCGCGGTGCCACCAGGATCGCTCCGAGCGCACCGAACGCACAGGCCAGGGCCCAGCCGAAGCTGAGGATTCGCCCGACTCGAATACCGACCAGTCGAGACGACTCGGTGTTCGACGAGACCGCCCGGAAGGCGAGACCCATCTTGGTCTTCTCGAGGATCATGTAGAGCGCGCCCAGCATGATCAGCAGCGACAGGATCAGGCCGATCGAGTCGTGCTGGATGCGCAGACCCAACGGGTTCGTGTCGCTTGTGAACAGGATCGTCTGGTCCTGCATCCACACCCCGATGTCCCAGAACCCTAGGTCGGGCATCTCATGGAGCAGGTTCGGCGGATTGATCTGGGCTTGGTAGTTCCAGATGTCACCACCGACGGCATTGATGATGTAGAAGATGCCGAGCGTGATGAGCACGACCGGCAGGTGGTCGGTGGGGTCGAACGGCCGCAAGAGCGAACGTTCGATGCCCATGCCGAGCGCGGCTGCCAGAGCCATGGCGATGATCGCTGCCAGCCAGACATTCAGGCCGAACACCTGGGTGGCGAAGATGAAGCCGAAGAAGGCGCCGATCATGGCCAACTCGCCCTGGGCGAAGTTGATCAGCGTGGTGGCCTTGAAGATGAGCACCATCGGAATGGCGACCACCGAATAGATGGCCCCATTCTGGAAGCCGTCGATGATTCGTTGGAGAAACGTGGTCATGCGGTGAATCCGCTCCTTGGAGAACCGGGGATGGATGGTGAGTGGGAAAGGGTGGGATGGGTGTGCAGATCAGGCACCGAGGTACGCCTCCTGCACTGCGGGGTCGTTCTTGAGCTCCTCGGCCGGTCCGGACAGAGCGATGGTCCCGGTCTCGAGCACGTAGGCGTTGTCGGCGATGCCCAACGCCAGGTTGGCGTTCTGCTCGACGATCAACATCGTCGTTCCCTCGTTGCGGTTGATCTCTTCGAAGGTCTTGAACAGGTCTTCGATGATCAGCGGCGCCAGACCGAGCGAAGGCTCGTCGAGCAGGAGCAACTTGGGGCGGGACATCAGTGCCCGCGACACGGCGAGCATCTGCTGTTCACCACCGCTGAGCGAGCCGGCCGCCTGATCCTTGCGCTCCTTGAGCACGGGGAACATCTGGAACCAGCGGTCGATGTCGTCGTCGACCTCGTTGTCGGTGCGCACGTAGGCGCCGAGCTGGAGGTTCTCGATGGTCGACAGCTCGGGGAAGGTGCCGCGACCCTGGGGGACATGGGCAACACCCATCCCCACGATGCCGCCGGTGTCTTCGTCGGAGATGTCGACACCTTCGAACTTGACGTTGCCGGAGCAGTTGACGATCGGCATGTTGCAGATCGAACGGAGGGTGGTGGTCTTGCCGGCGCCGTTCGCCCCGAGGATCACGCACACCTCGCCCTTCTTCACCTCGATGGCGAGTCCACGCAGGACATCGACCTGGCCGTAGGAGGCCTTGAGGTCGCTGACCTCGAGCATCAGGTCGCTCATGCTGCTTCTCCTCCGAGGTAGGCGGCGATCACGTCGGGGTCGTTGCGGACCACGTCGGGGTCGCCGTCGGCGATCTTGCGGCCGAAGTTCAACACGACGATCTTCTCGCTGATCGCCATTACCATCCGCATGTGGTGCTCGACCAGCAGCACGGTGAGGTTGTACTTGTCACGCAGCGCCTTGATGACCGAGGCGAGTTCGTCGACCTCGGAGTGGGTCAGGCCGCTGGCCGGTTCGTCGAGCATGAGCAGCCGGGGGTCACCGATGAGGGCCCGGGCGAGTTCGATGCGCTTGAGCGTGCCGAATGGCAGACCCGCGGCGGGGTGGAACGCATGCTGGTGAAGGTCGAGCTCGTGCAGGGCGGCGTAGGCCTTCTCCCGAAGCTCGTTCTCCTCGGCCTTGTTGCCGTAGCGGAACATCGACCGCACGAAGCCAGAAGTGGTGTTGGCGTGGCCACCAACCATGACATTTTCCAGCACGGTCATACCGGGCCACAGCGCCAGGTTCTGGAACGTGCGGTAGACGCCCTTCTGGCTGATCTCATGAGCCTGAAGCGTCGTGAGATCCTCGCCGTCGAAGTGCACCGAGCCTTCGGTTGCGTCGTAGATCCGGCTTACGACGTTGAACAACGTCGTCTTGCCGGCGCCATTCGGACCGATCAGGCCGCAGATCTGGCCCTCCTCGATCCCGAACGACAAGCCATCCAACGCCACGATGCCGCCGAAGCGGACCGTGATGTCGGAGACATCGAGCATTGCCATCGTCACATCCCCCAATGTGTTGAGTCAGTTGTTTTCCCCTCCGGCACCGCTGGGAAGGCGGCGCGGATACCTGACGGAGATTAGGCCATGCCCCGCGTCCGTGCGAAAAAGATGTCGGCCGATCAGCCGAATTTAGATTTCACATGGCTGGCCGTCATCGGCGCCTCGTTGGCAGGCTTGGAGTCACCCGGCATAGTCGAGTAGACGCGCCCGAATCGATCGGGAAGCGCCGCCAACGTGAGTGAGGACGCCATGAGTGAGACATCGACGGACACCTCGACGGACACTCCGCCCAGCGAGAGCCCGATCCCGAGCGGCGGTAGCCGTGCCGACTCGCTCGTCCTCGTCAACACCGGTGACGGCAAAGGCAAGTCGTCCGCGGCCTTCGGGGTGATGGTCCGCGGCCTGGCGATGGAATGGCCGGTGGCCGTCATCCAATTCGTGAAGTCCGGCAAGTGGAAGGTCGGCGAGGAGAAGCTCGGTCGCCAACTCGGCGTCGACTGGCACTCGGTCGGTGAGGGCTTCACCTGGGACTCCGACAACCTCGATCACGACAAGGCGATCGCCGCCGACGGATGGGCGGCCGCAGCCGAGATCATTACGGCCGGGGAACACCGCCTGGTCATCCTCGACGAGATCACCTACCTGATGAACTGGGGGTGGGTCGATGCCGATGCCGTGGTCGACGTGATCCGCAACCGACCCGATCACGTGAACATCGTCGCCACCGGCCGCGACGCCTCCGATGCGCTCATCGAGGTCGCCGACACCGTCACCGAGATGCGCAAGGTCAAGCACGCCTACGACACCGGCATCCTCGCCAAACGCGGCATCGACTACTGAGCCTTCCAGGCGAGCCGTTCGGTCCACGGAGGCCCAGTCGTTCGCAATCACGTCTTCGCTTCGCTCGGGACGTTCTGCGGATTGGTGGCGTGTCTGCGCAATCGCCGCTTCGGCGCGAGCCTTCTCACCGACTCGGTGCCCGGCTTTGCGTTCTCACCGATCCAGTACCCGGTTTCCGTGACTGGAGTCGGTGAGAAGCCGAAAGCGGAGCTGGAGTCGGTGAGAAGCGGCTGGCGTAGGTCGAGGGGTCTCTTACGAATTGGGAAACTCGATCGGGGATGGAAGGCCAGGACGCGGCCAACGGGTTTACCGTGGATGCTGATGGCTGCCGACACCCAGACCGTCCTCGTCGTCGACGATGAACCCATGGTGCGCGAGGTGCTGACCCGGTACCTCGAACACGACGGGTTCGGCGTCGTCGAAGCCGCGGACGGCGACGAGGCCGTCGACATGATCGACCGTGAACGGCTCGACCTCGTCTTGCTCGACCTGATGCTGCCCAAGCGACACGGCCTCGAGGTCCTCCGGCACGCTCGCGCCACCAGCGAGGTGCCGGTCATCCTCCTCACTGCGCTCGGCGACGAGCAGGACCGCGTGGCCGGGCTTGAACTCGGCGCTGATGACTATGTCGTCAAGCCCTTCTCTCCGCGAGAGGTCGCCGCGCGTGTCCGATCGGTGCTTCGCCGATCCGCCCCACCGAGCGCACCCGACACCGTCACCTTCGGTGACGTCTCGATGGACACCGGTCGCCGGATCGTCGAACGGGATGGCGACGTGGTCGAGCTGACCCGACTCGAGTTCGACCTGCTTGCGTTTCTTGCGCTCCGACCGGGCCAGGTCGTGTCCCGCGATGACCTGCTGCAGTCGGTCTGGCAGTCGAGCTCGGACTGGCAGGACCCGGCAACGGTCACCGTCCATGTGCGCCGGCTGCGCCAGAAGCTCGAGGCCGATCCGTCCGAGCCACGGCACCTCGTAACCGTCTACGGCGTCGGCTATCGATTCGAGCTATGAGAATTCGGCTCGCCGCAGCGTTCGCGGTCCTTACCGCGACGACCGCCGGCGCGGCCTGGCTCGGGACCGAACTGGTCATGGCGCCATCGGGCTCCGAACGGACCCGCCTGATCGCGATGTACGCGGCGATCGCCGCTGCGGTCTTCGTCATCGGTATGTCGCTCATGGGGATCACCCGCCGGTCGATCTCGCGCCGGATGTTGGCGGTGGGCATCGCCGGGCCCCTTGTCGTCGGCGCGATCACGATCGGTGGTGCCGGGTCGATGTTCATCTCATCGCACGACACCCAGTTCATCGTGATACTGGCGGCCGCCGCTACTGCGCTGGCGGCCGGACTGGTGAACCTTCTGGTTGCTCCCCTTTTGCGTGATCTGCAGCACGTTGCCAACGCAGCGGAGGCGGTGGGCGACGGTGATCTGACTGCCCGGGCAGCGATCGACCGGCCCGATGAGCTCGGCGAACTCGGCCGCACGTTCGACGAGATGGCCGACCGCCTCCAGGCCGCCACCGAGGATCGCGAGCGGGTCGAGGAGCAGCGCCGCTTCATGATCTCTTCGCTCAGTCACGATGCTCGAACACCGCTCACCGCGATGCGCGCCACGCTCGAGGCCTTGCAGGACGGCCTGGCACCGGATCCCGATCGCTACTTGGAATCGATCGGCCACGATCTGCGATCGATCGAGGCGATCGTCGAGAACATGTTCGTCATCGCCAAACTCGAGGCCGACCAGCTCGACCCTTTCATCGAGGAGATCGACCTCGCCGAGATCGCAGAGTCGACGGTGATCGCGCTCGAGCCGCTCGCCCGCAAGCACGACACCTCGCTGGCCGTCCGGACCGACGGCCCGGTTCCGGCCCGGTGCGCCCGCATCGAGACCGAGCGGATGATCGGCAACTTGCTGACCAATGCGATCCGTCACTCGCCGCCTGAGGGCGAGGTGCAGATCGTCGTGCACGCCACGCCGCGCCCGACCGTCGCCGTGATCGACGACGGCCCGGGCTTCGATCCCGAATTCGTCGATCGGGCGTTCGAACATTTCGTTCGTGACGGCGAGGCGCGAGATCGTGCACATGGCGGTGCCGGTTTGGGGCTCGCGGTCGTGCGCGGATTGGCCGAAGCGATGGGTGGTCGAGCCTGGGCCGACGCCGGTCCGGGCGGGCGAGTCAGTTTCGAGTTGCCCGCTCGGCGCTGACAACTCTCCGGCTCAGGAGCGAGCGCCTACCACTCGCTGCAGGTGCACTCGACGGTCTGGTCGAGGGCCTGCCACTTGAACTTGACCGGTTCGCTGAGGGTTCCACACCCGGTGCAGCTGACCGCGAAACCTTCCGGGACGGCGACCACGACCACCGGCGACTCGCCGGTCGACAACCGCTTCTTCTTCGGCTTCGGCTTGGCCAACTCGGGGAGTGGCAAGCGTTCGATCTCGAGATAGGTGACCTTCTCGGCCGGCTTGTCCCGCGGCGTGTCGGGGACCCGCTCGCCGATCCAGTCATGGAGCCACGTGCGTTGCGGCCACTGCAAGTAGTGGAGGCGGCCATACATGACGGCGGTGCCGAGGTCGCGTTCGAGATCGACGGCGATGTGTTCATCACCGTCGTCGCTGTGGATGATGTCCCAGCGGTCGGTCTCGATGCTGAGCACCCGCTCGGAGGTCACGCGAACGGGATCGCGGACGACGTCGGGCCCACTCCAATCGAGGAAGTCGGTGACCTGGTCGAGTTCCGCAACTCCGAAGACCTTGATCCGATCGCTGATGGCCTCGATCTCGTCGAGGAAGCCGTCTCGGTCTTCGGTCGCCGTCGGGTCTTCGAGCGTGTCCGCCGCGAACAGGATCACGAAGCGCGCGCCCACGCCGGCTTCCTTCCGACGGAGGATGCGACCCATGCGTTGGATCATCTGGCGGCGTGTGCGGCTGGCGCTGACGACGACGCCGAGGTTGGCATTCGGGACGTCAACACCTTCGTCGAGCACGCGCGGAGCGGCCACCGCATCGAGGTCACCCGTGCGCAGCCGCTCAAGGATGTCCTCGCGGCTGGCCCGCGGCGTATCCCCGGTGATGATCTCGATGTCGAGTTCGGTGTCGAGGCGGTTGATCGCGTGGTTGGCCGCCTTGACCGTCTCGGTGAACACGAGCGAGCCGCTCGCGGTCCGGATCGTCTTGGCGAGGGTGGTGAGTGCCTTGTACTTCGCCGTGCTGTTGGCGACGATCTCACGCCGTTTGCCGAGGGCATCGAGGTACTCGCGAGCGGCGCGACCGCTCTCGCCGGCGTCTTGGTCGGCAAGGTGGGAGACCGCGGACAGGAAGTCGGCGAAGTTCGTCGGCATCTTCGGGATGGCCCGCAGCACCCGGCGAGCATCCACGAGCTGTTGTTCGGTCGCGACGTATTCGACGCGCTCCGCGCTGTCGAGCGGCACGGAGACGAAGGCCACCCGGGGCTGGGCGCACACGCCGTCCTCGATCGCTGCGGCGAAGTCGTAGCGATAACAGACGCCGCCGAAGTACGGCAGGATGACCTTCTCGATGGCGTTGTCGCTGCGTTCGAGGGTTGCGGTCAAGCCGAGGCGCTCGTTGTAGTCGCCGATCAGCGACTTGCGCAGCACGCCGCCGCCGAAACCGTGGCACTCGTCGGCAATCAGCAGCCCTTGTTGGCCATCGGGCGGAACCGGGCGCTGGGACGCTGCGGAGTGGCGGGTCGCGACCAGAATGTCGCACGCCCCCGCTCGGTCACGCTGGCTATCACCGAGGCGGCCGATGGTCAGGTCGGGGAAGGCCTCGTTCAACCGCTCGTGCCACTGCGCGATCAGGACGCGGGTCGGCACGACCACCAGGACGAAGAGCCCGCGGCGGTGGGCGTCGGCGATGGCGGCCAGCGCCATGTCGGTCTTGCCGGATCCGGTGACCGCTTCGACGACGCCTCGACGCCCGCAACCGAGCCATGCCGTGAGCGCGTCGAGCTGCCAGGCATAAAGGAAGCGTTGTGGCCGCGAGTCGATGATCTCGCTGTGCTGGGGGGTGTGCACGTCGGGGGCGAAGCCTTGGTCGGCGGTTTTGGCCAAGGGGTCAGGCTATCGGCCGCACACACCCTCCGAACGTCGGCGTGGGCCGTCTGCCGTGGGGGCGCCTAGGCGGAGTTCTACGCTGCACACGTGCGTCGCCGCTGGGTTCTCTGGGCCTCGACGAAGGAGCTGGGTTTTGCCCGAACGGTGGCGCTCGTCCTCGTGCTGGCGTTGCTCGTTGGTTGTGCGTCCTCGGTGACCGACGACGACTCCGCGGCAGGCGATGACGACGCTTCGCCATCAGACGTCGAGCCGGCGTCGACCGAGGAGCGTGAGCCGACCGAGGAGGCTGAGCCGACCGAGGTGCCTGAGCAGACGCCGAGGGCTGAGGCTGAGCCGACCGAGGAGCCTGAGCCGACGCCGACGGCTGAGCCCGAGCCGACGCCGACGGCTGAGCCCGAGCCGACCGAGGAGCCCGAGCAGACGCCGACGGCTGAGCCTGAGCAGACGCCGACGGCTGAGCCTGAGCAGACGCCGACCGGGGAGCCTGAGCCGACGCCGACGGCTGAGCCGACGCCGACGGCTGAGCCCGAGCCGACATCGACCGCAGAACCGGAGGCGACACCCGCACCCGCACCGACCCCAGAGACTGACGGGACAGCGCCGCTCGCCATCCGAACCGCCACGGGCGTGATGCTCACCGTGCTCGGTGACGGCCCTCCGTGGCCGGTCACGACTCCCTGCTTCAACCAGGCTCGCGTCGCCGAAGGACTCGAGATCGCCGGTCCGGTCGATGTGCTCATCGACCCGGGCCACGGTGGCGACGAGGTCGGTGCCGTCGGCCCGAACGGATTGCGTGAGTCGGACCTGAACCTCGAGGTCGCCGAGGCGCTACGAGATCGGTTGGTCGATGACGGCTATCGGGTGCTGCTCACCCGCTACTCGGATCATCGAATCGCCATTCAGGCCCGGGCGGAGCTCGCCAACGCGCTGCAACCCCGCATCTTCGTGTCGATCCATCACAACGGTGGCTTCCCCGAGCCCGTCGACCAGCCGGGTACCGAGATCTTCATCCAGGAGGGGAGCGACGACAGCCAACGACTCGGTGGGCTGCTGTTCGAGGAACTGCAGGACGAGTTCGCCGACGTCGCCATCGACTGGGTGGGCACCGATGCCCTCGGCGTCAGCTGGCGACTCAACGATCGCGGGACCGATCTCTATGGCGTGTTGCGCCGCACGCCCAGCCTCGTCTCGGTGCTGACCGAGGCGATGTACCTGACCGCCCCGCAGGAGGCCGACTTCCTCGCGACCGACGAGGCGATCGAGCGCGAAGCCGATGCCCTACAGCGAGGCATCCTCCGCTACTTCGAAACCGAGGATGCCGGGAGCGGATACATCGAGGGACTGATCTTCCGCGGCGACCTGGGGCCCGGAGGAGGGACCGACGGCTGCGTCGACCCGCCCGGCCTTCTCCCACCCGAGTAGCCAGCAACCAACTGCTCACCTGCCGAACATTGCGCGCTTCCCACAGCCGAGTCGGATCAGTCGCGCAAAGTTCGCAGCGGCGGGGTCAAGTGAGGGGTGCGATGTCGATCGGTGTCTCGGGGAGGTTGCCGGCGACGATGTCGGGGAGGAACTCGCGGAGTCGCACGGGAAGCACCGGCTCGTCCGACGCGAGCAGGTCGTCGAGGCTCCACCAGTCGGCCCCGCTGAAGGCGGCCGCTTCGAGGAACTCGAGATGCCGAGGCCGCCACTCGCCGCCATCGCACCAGGCGACGTGGATCTTCTCGTCGGAATCGAAGTGGTAGCCGCCGAACTCGAACTGCACGTGCTGGGTCCAGATCACCGGACCGATCTCGGCGTCCTCGATGCCGGTCTCCTCGTAGAGCTCGCGAGCGACCGCGACGGCGCTGTCCTCGCCCGGGTCGATCCCACCGCCGGGGATTTCCAGCCAAGGAGGCTTTGAATAGTCGGCGGGGTCGCGTCCGTTGATCAGGAAGATCCGGTTCTCGCGATCGAGCACGACGACCCGGGCCGCCGGGCGCTTGAGCGTCCACATGGCTGCGACCCTACTGGGCGCCACTTCGTGAGTCCGCCAGCGACGGCCAGCTCGGACTAGCCAGCGGGGCTACTTGCTCGCTACTCGCAAAACTAGCTTTTTGCTAGCTAGTTTCCCCTAGCTCTGCTAGCGTGACCGGATCACGCCGGTCACCTCGGTTTCCGGTCCTGCACTAGCTGCAACTTGCCCAAGGCTACTTGCGACAAGTTGCCCCGATCGCCAAGTACCGCGACTCGTCGGCAAGTTGCCGGCGTTGCGCCAACCAATTACTCGCATGGAACACGTCACCGAAGCCCTCAAACAGGCCGAAACCGATCTGGCGACGACCCGCGAAGAATTGCGCATGGCTCGGGAGTTGGTGGCTTCGCTCGAGGCCGACGCCAAGGGCATCGAGATCGAGATTGTCGGCCTGCGGTCCTACGCCAAGCGCCATGGACTGACCGGCGACGGTACGGCTGAGACCCCAGGTACGCCGCTTCGCCGAATCGCCGCTGACGGATTCGGCGAGGTCGTCTCCCTTCACGGCGACACCGGCGCCGCCCCGATGGTCGGCTTGTCGGAGATCCTCACCATGAGCCGCAACGACGCCGTCGCCACGGTGATGGCCCAGGCGCCCGGCCCGATCGACCGCAACGCCATTCACTCCGAGTGTGCGCTGGCCGGCCGCGACGACTCCCTCGACGACATCAGCCTGTCGCTGTCCGGACTCAAGCGAGCCGGCCGGGTCGAGAAGCTCGGCCGCGGGCTTTGGCGGTTGGCCGAGGACACCTCGGCCACCGGCTCCTGAAGCGCTCCTAAAGCATCGCCACAGCGGCTCGCAATCGCCGACCACCGTGATGGCGAGGCGCAGGCTTCAGTGGCCGTCCGACAATCCCAGGTCGGCCCGTTCGGCGGCCTTGACGGCGTAGCCGATGATGATCGCCGGCAGCAGGAAGAGCGACCCCGCCAACAGGCAGCCGATCATGATCCAGCCCCAGGTGTCGTTGAACCCGGTGAACAGGCCGACGAAGAAGGCCACCATCGCCAGCAGGAACAGCACGTAGCCCACGCGTTTCCCCGTGTCGGCGGCGCGCCGAAAGCGTTCCCGCTTGATCATGATCGGATCGTCGGGATCCAGCGGTGGAAGTGGTTGCGGCGACGTCACCAGCCGGCCTCCTCGATCAATGTGGAGATGCGGACCTTGGACGCCTCGATGGAGAACTTCTCGATCGCCAGCGCTCGGTTCCGGTCCAGCATCTCGACATCGGGTTCGACGACCAGGCGGCGGACCTCGTCGAGTTGGTCGGGGCGGAACCAGGTGAAGCCGAGCGCCGCGAGTTCCTCGGCCACCGGGTAGCTGCCGACGATGACCGGCTTGCGGTGAATCGATGCCTCGATCGGCGGGTTGCCGAACCCCTCCCAGAGCGACGGGAAGACGACCACGTCGGCGGCGGCGTAGATGTCGGGGATCGAGGCTGACGGCTGTCTGATCACCGGCACCTGCGAGGTCGACAACAGCCAGTCGAGGTGCGAGCCGTACCCCTCCTCGGCCTCGCCCAGGAGCCAGTAGGTGCCCTCGAGCTCCTCGGCCAGGCGCAGTGCCAGCGGGATGTTCTTTCGGGCGATGGCGCGCACCGGATGGGCCACCAGCAGTTCGTCGTCGGCAACGCCGAGCCCGGACCGGACCGCGGCGCGGTCGCCGGGTGCCTCGTCGGTGCGGAACGGGTTGTAGATCGTGACCGCCTCGAAGCCCCGCGACGCCATCTGATGGCGGGTCAGCTCGTTGATCGTCACATGGCGCCACGCCGGGTCGTGGATCGGCAGCTCGTCGATGTGGCCGTACCGCTCGCGCTGCCATGGCGGATCGTGGTGATGCATGATCGTCGGCCGGCCGCGCAGGTACGAGCCGACCGCCCGACTCGCCGGCAGGTTCATCGGGATCGTGCACAGATTCTCGACCACGACCAGGTCGACGTCGTCGAGCGCCGCACCGAGCTCGGCGGCCGTCGGGGGAGCGGTGGCACCGATCGCCAGGCCGGGGATGACATGATCGACCGGTCCCTCGCCGGCCACGGTGCGGACCGCATACCCCAGTTCGTCGAATGCCTCAGCCCAGCGAGCAGCGACAATACTCACACCGTCGGAGAGCCCTAGGCGGAATGACACAAATGCAACGGTCTTCATGGCGTCGCCGGGCTTCCGGCCGTCCTGGGAAGGGCAGCAGCTCGTCTTCTGACCCTCATCAACAGATACGGACGGTAGCGCCATGAACCCAACCGGCGACGACCCGAACCTGCTGCAGACCTCGCGTGAGCTCCTCGAACTCCATTGGCGCGACGAGGGCTTCACCATGCCCAATGCGGGGACCTACCCATGGCAGTGGCTGTGGGACTCGTGCTTCCACGCCCTCGTGTGGGCCGAGCTCGGCGACGAGCGCGCCATCACCGAGATCCGGTCGCTGTTTGCGTTCCAGACCGAGCGCGGCTTCGTGCCGCACATGAACTACTTCCCCGACCCAGCGGCCGCAATCGAACCGTGGGGCCGTGAGGGAGCGTCGACCATCACCCAGCCGCCGATGTACGGCCACGCCATTGCCCACCTCGAAGGCGCCGGCATGTCGGTGGGCGAGGAGACGACCATCGCGGCCGAACGCGGGCTGCGCTTCCTGCTGAATGATCGCCGACGGACCGCCGAGGGCCTGGTCGAGCTTTGTCATCCCTGGGAGAGCGGCTGCGATGACAGCGCTCGGTGGGACGCCGCGCTTCCCGAACCCTGGACACGCGAGCGGTGGCGCGAGCACAAGTGGAAGCTCGTCGGCACCGTCACGACCGATGATCAAGGCGGCGCAATCGCCAACGACGAGTTCCGGATCGGTTCGATCGGTTTCAATGCACTCGTCGCCTGGAACTGCATCGAACTGGCGCGGGTGACCGGGTCCGACGATCTGCAGAAGTCGGCCGACGAGTTGGCCGAGATCATCTCATCGCGCTGGGACGACGACCTCCGCAGCTGGGTCGACGCCGGGGACCTGGCCGAGAGTTCCGGACGTGTCCGCACCCTCGACGCGCACTTCGCGCTGCTTGTCGATCCCGACCCGAATCATCGTCGGATCGGCTTTGGTGACCTGGTCGACGAGCGCGCCTTCGGGGCTCGCTTCGGTCCGGCGGGCATTCACCGCGATGAGCCGACCCTCGATCACGACACCTATTGGCGCGGTCCCTCATGGCCGCAGATGAGCTACCTGCTCTGGGCGGCCGCGGCGACCTGGGGCGAGGCAACGATCCATCGCCTGCTCGGCGAGTCGCTGATCCGTGGCGCGACCGAGTCCGGCTGGGCGGAGTTCTGGAATCCCGACACCGGTGCCGGTCTCGGAGCGATTCCGCAGAGTTGGGCGACGGTGGCTGCGCTCGTGGTCTGAGCCACCGGCCGACGCTGTTCAGGAACCGGGCGGCCCGGTGCGCTGCTCGTGGGCCTCGCCGACGTGGCGCCCGATGTCCCACCCGACGCCGGCGAGGTGTTCGGCTGCCCAATCGGCCGACTCGGCGTCCGTCACCGTTGCCAGCGAGTCGTTGTAGCGATTCATGAAACCGCTGAGGGCGACCACACCGAACAGCGTGCGGGATTCCTCGTCGGAGAAGTTGGCCCGTAGCGCGGCGTGATGATCGGCGCTCACCGCGTTGGGCGTGACCCCGGCGGCGACACCGAACGACAGCGCCGCTCGCTCCCGATCGTCGAAGAGGTCGGACGTCTGGAACGACCAGAGTGCCTGGATCTTGTCGAGTTCGATACCCATCTTGTGCAGCCCGTACGAGCCATGTGCCTGACAGTGACGACACCCGGAGGCTTGGCTGGCCACGGTGAAGACCATCATGTTCAGTTGCAGGCCTGGTGGGCTCAGAAAGATCCTCGCCTGGAGCACCTTCAGCTCGTCATACATCTCCGGCCAGGCGGCCAGATCCCAGTTCTGGCGGTCTTGGAAGTCACTCATTCGGGCACCCCTCTGCTCGGCGCCACGCGGTATCGCGCGACAAAAGACACTCTGGCACGTCTGGTATGGCGGACCTACTGTTGCGAGTGGGGAACAGACGTTGCGACGAGGGGATCACTTTGTCGCACTGACGGGCGATCGGGCCGCTCTGTGGCTGGTCGCCCACGAGGAGTGATGTGGCAGAAACCAGCGACCGAGCGCGTCGCCGCTCGGAGAGAACGACGAAGGGGATCGCGGCCTACCTGCCGCCGAACCAGAACGGTAAGTTCCCGTGGCGGAAACGATGGCTCGGCCTGGTGCCGATCGCCGCGCTGGCCGGTTTCGGCGGTTGGTGGGCCTGGGACCACATGGAGGATGGCCTCGACGATCGGGCTGCCATCCACCTGGAGTGCGAAGGGATCGACACATCCGGGCTCGACTTCGACTGGAGCTATCGCGATGTTGCCGTCACCGGCGAGCTTCCCGAGGGCGTGACCCCGGCCCGGGTCGAAGCAGTCATCGACCACGGTTCCGACGACGCCGGTTGTCTCCGCAATGCCGGTCTCGATCCCGACGACAACCCTGGGGTCTACGACGTCGAACTGGCCGGGTTGACGGTTGCGCCGTCGACCTCGACCAACGACGAGGCCGCCTCGACGGCGGTCACCGCCGACGATCCAGAAGCGGATGGCGCAGTTGGCGATCCGTCGGGTGATGGCACCGATGGTGATGGCGCAGATGGTGATGCGTCCGGTGATGCCGAGGCTGCCCAGGCGCCCGATCCGACCGCCACGCCGTTGCCCGAACCCACGCCGGTCCCTGACCCAACCCCGGCGCCCACGGCGACTCCCGAACCCGAGCCGACCGCTGCACCGACGGCGACGCCGGTGCGCGAGCCGTCGGCGCCGATCCTGGTGGCCGGTGCCTACGACGGACGCCAGCTCACGCTGGCCGGTGTCGTTGACTCCGAGGAACAACGCCAAGCACTCGTCAGCGCTGCAGCCGATGCGGTAGGCGAGGCCAACGTCGTCGACCGTCTCCAGATCGATCCCGGACGAGCGGAGGGCCCCGATGGGTCGAACGGCGAACTTGTCGGAGACCTGGCCGATGTGTTCACCCGGTTCGGCGGGGACCTCGTCAGCGGCAATGTGGCCCTGACCGACGGCTCGATTACGTGGGACCTCGTCGCCCGATCCGCCGAGGTCGCCGAGGGACTCAGCCTGCCGGGCACGGGATCGCTCGATGCCATCGTCCAACCGGCCCCCTCATTCACCGGGTGAGCGGCGTGCGTTCCGCCTGCCTTGTCCTGCACCTGACCCAACCGATGCCCGAACCCGCTGTCTGAAAGGAAGACCATGCCTCACTTTCTCGTCGAATTCATCGTGCCGATCCTGCTCGGCGTCCTGCTCGGAGTACTCCTTGCCTGGTTGCTGTGGCGGTGGCGTCGCCGAGCGATCTCCTCGACCGAGTACACGGCGCTGGTCGACGCCGACGTGCGCAACAAGAGCGAACTTGCCGAGCTGGCGCAGCAACGCGACGGCCTGCTCGCCGACCTCGAAGTCAGTCGAGGCGCCGAGATCGACCTGCGCGCTGACCGCGATCGCTACGCCGCGGCGGAGGTTGATCTGCGGGCTGATCGCGACCGCCACGCTGCATCCGAGGCGGACCTCCGGGGCGAGCTCGACGCGGCGAACGTTCGCTTGGGCGAACAGGCCAGGCTGGCGGGTGACCTCGAGACGTCGATGGCTGCTCAGACGAAGCTGGCGGGTGACCTCGAGACGTCGATGGCTGCTCAGACGAAGCTGGCGGGTGATCTCGAGACGTCGATGGCTGCACAGACGAAGCTGGCGGGTGACCTCGAGACGTCGATGGCTGCACAGACGAAGCTCGCTGGGGATCTCGAGACGTCGATGGCTGCACAGACGAAGCTCGCTGGGGATCTCGAGCGATCGGCCGGCGAGCAGGCGGAGCTCCAGGCCGGGCTCGACGCCGCCCAGTCCCGCCAAGGCGAACTCCAAGCCGAGCTGGACGCGGCCCTCGCCGCGCGGGATTCGTTGCAAGGTGATTTGGATGTGGCCGTGGTGGCGCGGGACTCGGCGCAGGGCGACCTTGCTTCGTCGGCCCGGGCCCGTGCGGATCTCGGCGCGGAGCTCGAATCGTTGCGGGGGAGCGAGGCCGACCTCGCTGCCCGCCTCGAGGCATCCGAGGCACGAGCCGCGAGTCTGTCTGCGGATGTCGACGGCCAGGTGAGCCGCATCGCCGGTCTCGAGACCGAGGCCGCCCAAGTTGCCGGATTGCAGGCGAGTCTCGCCGCGGCGACCCGCCGAGCTGAGGAGGGTGACGGCCTCCGCCTCGAGCTCGAGTCGGAACGAACGGCGAACGCCGAGCTGCGAGCGGCGACCGATGCTGCCCAGCAGGAGCTGGAATCAGTGGCGACGCTCCGAGCCGAGCACGACCGCTCATTGGGCGAGCTGAGGGAGCTCCGCGCGACAGCGGAGGAGTGCGACGCGACGTGTGCCTCACTGCGTGCCGAGGTCGACGCCAGAGATGCACGGATCGCCGAGCTGCAAGCCGAACTCGACGCCTCGCCAGCCTCAACCGAAGCCGTCGAGGCGGCTCCACTCGGGGTCGCAGCGTTGGTCGCATCGCCCGCCGACACCGACACGGCAGCCGCAATCACCCACACGGCGGCCGCGGCGGCGATGGCCGACGAGTCACCCGACGACACCGACACGCCCGCTCCGTCCACCGACGCGGCCGGTCGCACGATCGTGGCTTCATGGTCGAGCGGCGTCACCGAGCTCGGAACACCCGGAGCCGCGCACCAAGATGACCTCAAGGTCGTGAATGGCATCGGGCCGAAGATGGAGTCCGTGCTGAACAGCTTTGGCATCACCTCGTGGGAACAGCTGGCCGCCCTGCAACGCCATGAGATCGATGCGGTGAGCGAAGCGATCGACACGTTCCCGGGACGCATCGAGCGGGATGAATGGGTCAGCCAGGCCCAGGAGTTGATCCGCCGCTTCCCACTCACCGACCCGTATCACCGTCCCACCCGTGAGACGTTCCTGAACAACTCGAGCGACGACGACCCCTGGTCCTGAGGCTGACCGGATCACGCGTGCAACGTGCCGTGTGATCCCGGCAACCCGCGCCTTTACAATTCGTTAAGTTCGACGAGTGCGGGAGCCTGCATCCATGACGATCGACGCGACCGAGTCGCCCAACGGCTTGGCGGTGTTCGGCGACTTCGCCGACGACGGGGACAAGGCGTACGCAAACGCCGTCACACGGTTCCGTGAAAACCGGATCCTCCTCCCGACCTTCGCCCAGCTACGCGACCCGGCCACGATCCCGCCGTCGATCACCGACTCGCTCACAACGATCGACAAGGACGCACCCGATGCCCGCAACCTCTTCCGCGTGCACTGGTTCAATGAGCACGCCGACGCACCGGGTGACAACTTCCCCGGGCTCGTCGAGGTGCCGACCCACATCGAGTTGCCGAGTGAGCTGACGGGTGTCGATGCCCGAATCGTGTTGGCGTTCGGCAACCGCTTCCCGATGATCCGGGCCCACAAGGTCCTCGCTGCCTATTCGTGCCTCGTCGCCCGCTTGGTGACCGGTCGATTCGATCCGATCAACAACCGCGCGATCTGGCCATCGACGGGCAACTACGCACGTGGCGGCATCGCCATCTCGAAGATCATGGGCTGCCGCGGCGTCGCCATCTTGCCCGAGGGTATGAGCCGCGAGCGGTTCGAGTGGCTCGAGCGCTGGACGACCAACCCCGACGAAGACATCATCCGCACGTTCGGCACCGAATCGAACGTCAAGGAGATCTACGACGCCTGCAACGAACTCGCCGAGGATCCGACCAACGTCATCCTCAACCAGTTCAGCGAGTTCTCGAACCACCTCGGACACTACGCGGTGACCGGTCCTGCCCTCGAAGCCGTGTTCAACCACGTCACTGCGGATCGTCCGGGAACCCTGGCCGCCTTCGTCTCGGCCTCCGGCTCCGCCGGCACACTGGGCGCCGGGGACTACCTCAAGGACGAACACGGCGCCCGCATCGTGGGTGTCGAGGCGCTCGAGTGCCCGACGATGCTTCACAACGGGTTCGGCGATCACAACATCCAGGGCATCGGCGACAAACACATCCCGCTGATCCACAACGTCACCAACACCGATCTGGTCGTCGGCGTGAGCGACGACTCGACCAACCGACTCGACGTGTTGTTCAACACCCCGGCCGGCAAGAACGTTCTCGCCGACCGCGGCGTGGCGCCGGCATTGACCGATGCGCTCATCGACTTCGGCTATTCGTCGATCTGCAACACGCTGGCTGCGATCACCGCGGCCAAGCACTGGGGCCTCGGTTCCGATGACGTCATCGTGTCCGTCGCCACCGACGGCAGCGATCTCTACAACTCGGATCGCGAACGAATCATGTCGACCCTGTACCCGAGCGGCTTCGATCTCGCCGAAGGCAACGAGGCCTTCGACACCCACCTGTTGGGTCTGCCGACCGAGGCGATGTCGATGGGCGAGCAGGAACGCAATCGGGTCTTCAACCTCGGCTACTTCACCTGGGTGGAGCAGCAGGGCGTCGACATTCCCGACTTCGAAGTCCGGCGCGAACAGCGCTGGTGGAACGATCTGCGTCCTTTGGTCGGCCAGTGGGACGACATGATCGATGCCTTCAATGCCGAGACGGGTGTCGAGCTCTGACGCGATGACCGAACTAGCCGGCGAGCAGAACCCGTTCCTGCGTTATCGGGAGCGCCTCGATTCGTACGACGCGGTCCGGACAGGCCGACTGTCCGACGATCGGTTCGTCGAGCTGGTTGAGCAACTCGACGCCTCGGTCGCGTCGGTCGGTGGTGTGGGGTTCCGAGTCACCCCGGTCATCGACGGTGCTGCGCTGGTCCCACCGGCATCGTCAGCTCGACTGTCCATCAAAGTCGACGTCGGCAATGTCGCCGGCTCGCACAAGGCCCGGCACCTGTTCGGCGTGGCGCTGCACCTGCTCGTCGATGAGGCCGCGGCGGGCCACCCGGTGCCCTCCCGGCTGGCCATTGCGAGCTGCGGCAACGCGGCACTCGGCGCCGCGACGGTCGCCAAGGCGCTCGGCAGACAACTCGACGTCTTCGTTCCAACGTGGGCTGACGAAACCGTGGTCGATGCCCTTGATTCCCTCGATGCCACCGTGCATCGATGCGAGCGGCGGACCGGCGAGATCGGGGACCCGTGCTACCTGCGATTCCGCGAGGCGGTGGCCGAGGGCGCGCATTCGTTCAGTGTCCAGGGCACCGACACCGCAACCACCTTCGACGGCGGGCGGACCCTCGGTTGGGAGATCGAGGAGCAGGTCGGCACGCCCGATGCCCTGTACATCCAGGTCGGCGGAGGGGCCCTGGCCACGGCGGTCGGGCGAGCGCTCCCTGGAGCCCGGCTGCATCCGGTGCAGGCCGAGGGCTGCGCGCCGCTCAACCAGGCGTGGAAGCGACTGGCCCCTGATTTCGACTTTGCGGCCGCCGCCGCACATCCGGATCGGTACATGACTGCATGGCCCAACCCGTCGAGCCTCGCCACGGGGATCCTCGACGATGTCACCTACGACTGGTTGCCGCTCTTGCGCCAAACCCACGCAACCGGTGGCTGGCCGATCGTCGTACCCGAGACGGTGATCGAAGCCGCATGGACCGCGGCGCGAGACCGAACCGATGTTGCGGTGTGCACCACGGGCACCGCCGGGCTTGCCGGGTTGTTCAGCGATCCGCCGATCGATGCCGACCATGCCGTCGTGATCTTCACCGGAATCGATCGCACATGACCGCATTCGAGCCGCACTGGGTGCAGCAGCCGGGGGCACGCATCGCCACGGTGCGACGGGTGGCCACGGTCCACGAGGCCCTGGCCGCTCTCGCCGACGATCCATGGCTGCGCGTCGTCGCCGGCGGCACCGATCTGACCGTCGAACTCGACCGGACCCCGGGACCGGCCGTGGACCTTCTGGACATCAGTCGCATCGACCACTTTCGTGCGATTGCGCAGGACCGAGAGAGCGGCGAGTTGGTGCTGGCTGGTGGGGTAACGCACAACGATGTCGTGACCAGCTCACTGATGGTCGATCGGGCACTCCCGCTCGCCCAGGCATGCCTCGAAATCGGCTCGCCCCAGCTGCGCAACCGGGCAACCATTGCCGGAAACCTCGCGACGGCGAGCCCTGCCAACGACTCGATCTCGGCATTGATCGCGCTCGGTGCTTCGGTCGAGATCGGCCGAGCCGGCGCGGGTGGGATCGAGCAGCGTGTGGTGCGGGTCGAGGACTTCTTCACCGGGTTCCGCTCGACCGTGCTCGAATCCGACGAGCTGATCACCGCCATTCGCATACCGCCCATCCAGACCGCGCAACGGGGCGTCTGGGTCAAACTCGGGCTGCGCAAGGCCCAGGCGATCTCGGTCGTGCACGCAGGACTTGTGATCGAGCTGACCGATGGAGTCGTTTCGGCGGCCCGGATCGCGCTTGGGTCGGTCGCTCCCACCGTCGTCCGTGCGTCCCAGGCCGAGGCAACGCTCATCGGACAGTCGTTGGATCTGACCAGCATCTCGGCCACGGCGGCTGCAGCGGCGGACGAAATGCATCCGATCGACGACGGTCGAGCGACGGCAACCTACCGCCATCACGCAATCGCCACGGTCGTGCGTCGCTCGCTCCAGGCGCTCGCCGCCGATCGCCAGGCGGATCGGTGGCCGACACGGGTGCCGACCCTCGGCGAACGGGCCCCGGCGTCGATCGATGCCAGAGACATCGACGATCGCAGCGAGATCATCGTGGAGATCAACGGCGAATCCACCACGTCAGCCGGCGCCGCATCGCTGACCCTGCTCGACTGGCTGCGTGAGCATGCCGGCACCGGTACCAAGGAGGGCTGCGCCGAGGGCGAGTGTGGCGCGTGCACGGTGATGCTCGACGGCGCCGCGACCATGTCCTGTCTCACGCCCGCGAGCCAGGCCGACGGGGCTCGCGTCGTCACCGTCGAGGGCCTGGCGGCGAGCCCCGATGAGGTCGGAACGATGCAGCAGTCCTTCGTCGACCACTTCGCCGTGCAATGCGGCTACTGCATCCCTGGCTTCGTCCTGTCGGCCTCGGCCCTCGCCGCCGAACTGGGCGGCGATGCTCCCGTGACCGACGAGGAGATCGAGTTCGGTCTGAGCGGCAATCTGTGTCGCTGCACCGGCTACTACCCGATCATCGAGGCGGTTCGGGTCGGCATCGAGGGGTCTGCGTTGGAGATCTCGACGTGAGTGTCGGCGACGCGCCGGTCCGATTCGACGCCGCAGCGAAGACGAGCGGCGATGCCGGTTACCCAGGCGATCGCCGACCGGTCGACGCGCTCGTGGCGAAGATCGTCTTCACCGGACAGACACACGCACGACTGCGCCACCTCGACGTGAGCGCGGCTCGAGCAGCCGAGGGTGTCGTTGCGGTCATCACCGCCGCAGATGTCCCGCGCAACGAATACGGACTCACCAAGTTCGACCAGCCGGTGCTCATCGGCCCCGTGGACGACGTTGGGGTTGACGTCGACTGCACGATCAGCCGTTGGGAAGCAGACCAACTCTGTGTGATCGTCGCCGAGACCGAACACGCGGCGAACGACGCCATGCTGGCGATCGAGGTCGAGTGGGAATCTCTGCCGATCGTCGGCGATCTCGAGTCGGCGCGGACCGACGCGACCCTCGTGCACCCGGAGGACGGGTCGAACACGTACCACCAACTCCGCATCCGGCGAGGCGACACCGAATCGGCGTTCGCCGAAGCCTCGGTCGTGGTCGAGCACACCTATCGCGTGCCACACCAGGAGCACGCCTATCTCCAACCGGAGGCGGCGACCGCGTGGATCGACGAGTTCGGGCGCGTCACGGTCGAGGTTGCCGGCCAGTGGACGCATGAAGACCGCGAGCAGATCGCCCATGCCCTCGACCTGGCCGAGGACCAGGTGCGAGTCATCTATCCGGCGATCGGCGGCGCTTTCGGCGGCCGGGAGGACATGTCGGTGCAGATCGCGCTGGCGCTGGCGGCTCAGAAGGTCGCAGCGCTCGGCATCGACCGGCCCGTCCACGTCCGATGGAGCCGCGAGGAATCGATTGTCGGTCACCACAAGCGTCACCGGGGTGAGATCACCGCACGCACCGCAGCCGATGCCGACGGACAGCTGCTCGCCGCCGAGGCGACGGTGTGGCTCGACGCGGGCGCGTACAACTACACGTCGAACAAGGTGCTCGGCAACGCGCACCTGAGCGTGGTCGGCCCCTACGAGGTGCCGAACGTGCATGTCGATTCATACGCCGTCTACACCACGACGGTGCCGGGCGGCGCCTTCCGCGGGTTCGGCGGCCCGCAAGGTGCCTTCGTCGCCGAGATGCAGATGAACCGGCTCGCCGAGGCGCTCGGCATCGACCCCGTCGAGATCCGACGACGGAACCTGGTGTCCGAGGGCAGCATCGGCGTCACGGGTGCGGTCTTGCCGGCCGGCGTCTCCGCGCCGCAGGTCGTCGAGGCATGCGCCGACGAGGCGGGTTTCGACGAGGGGCTCGACGAGGCCGTGGCCTTCTCGCCCTTCGCGTCGCTGCCGCCCGAGCCGGGTGCGGTGCGTCGCGGACGCGGCTTCGCGGCCGGGATGAAGAACGTCGGTTTCTCGTTCGGTTTTCCCGAACGATGCGAGGCCGAGATTCACCTCCATGGCCCCGATGTCGACCCCGACCCTGCGGCCGAGGCCGATTCAGTCGATCCGGTGCGAGCCGACCTGTTCCATGCCGGTGCAGAGGTTGGACAAGGGGCCCACCAGGCGTTCCTCCAGATGGCGGCCGAAGCGACCGGGCTCGATCTCGATGACGTCAGCGGTCACTTCAGCGATACGGCGTGGACGGGTGACTCGGGCAGCGCCTCGGCCAGTCGGCTGACGTTCATGGCCGGCAACTCGATCGTTGCGGCAGCCGAGGCGGCCGCCAAGGCCTGGGCGGACGGTGAACGACCGGCGATTGGGCATGTTCGCTACACGCCACCCGAGACGGAGCAGCTCGACCCGGAGACCGGTGAGGGTCAGCCGAACTTCTGCTACGGCTACATGGCTCAGGCGGTCGAGGTCACCGTCGATGTCGAGACCGGCCATATCCGGGTCGACCGGGTCGTGTCGTGCCACGACGTCGGTCGCACGATCCATCCCGAGCTTCTTCGCGGCCAGATCGAAGGCGCGGTGGTTCAAGCCCATGGCTACGCGCTGAGCGAGAACCTCCAGCTGGCCGAAGGCAACATCGTCAACCCCCGCTTCAGCTCGTACCTCATCCCGGGCATCGGCGACGTGCCGGGGCGAGTGGACAGCGTGGTGCTCGAGCTCGCGGATCCGCTTGGTCCGTTCGGGGCGCGTGGCGTGGCCGAGATGCCGTACATCACCTATGCGCCAGCGGTCGTCGCTGCGGTGCACGACGCCACCGGCGTGTGGTTCGACGAGTTCCCGCTCACACCGAGCCGGGTCCTGGCCGGGCTTCACGCGGCCGGTGTGTCCGGCGATCGATAGCGGTACGCCGGACCTTGACCAGCGCTAGCTGGCGGGCCGGAGCCAGAACGACCGGGATCGTGCGACGACGGAACCGTCGGCGGTGAAGAGCGCGGCGGCGGCGCCGCGCTTGCGGCCATCCCAATCCGGAACGAAGTCGCCATTCCATGCGACGAGCACGTAGTCGACCTCTGGTTCGATCGGCGCGACCTGCTCGACCGCGAACTGCACCGTCACACCGCGGCCTCCCTGATCGCCAGTGCCGGAGGTGTACCAACCGCATGCGCAATCGACCGCCATCCACAGGAGGCTGTCATCGACACCGCCGTCGGCGGTCACGGGAAGCCGCAGCGGAGTGGCCCAGCGGCCGTCGCCCAACGGTCCTGCGTGCACCCGAAGCGAGCCTTCATCCAGGCCACAGGAGACACAGTGGGGTGCGGGATGGTCGGCGAGGTCAATGCGAGCCAGGCGCCGCGCGGCTTCGGCCTCGTCGACCGAGACCGGCGCCGTTTCGGGACAGTCCGGGGCCCACGATGCAGCTTCCAGGAGGACGCGGTCGTCATCGGTGGGGTCGACGAGCTGCCAGCGGTCGTCGACGACCTGATCGACGCGTAGCTCGGTTTCGAGTGGCAGTTTGCTGCGCAGTGCCGTGGTGACCGGTTGGTCGATCTGTTGGGCGAGCAGCCAACAGCCGTAACCGCCCTGGCCCATGCCGGTCTGGCCCTGACGCTCGGTCGGGATCCGAATCATCGCCCGCCATGATCGCGGATCGAGTAGCTACGCCGGAAACTGCGCCGACGCCGTGTGTCAAGCTAGGTCGATGTCTGACGTTGATTTCGCCCTCGACGAACTCGATCACGCCTATGCGCACATCATGACGTCGATCGTGGCTACCGGTCAGGCTCCGCACTACGCCGAGCTCGGGCCGCAGCTGGGTATCGACGTCGAGCGGGCCAAGGCAGTCCTACACGAACTGTGTGCGCTCACGCCGGGCTGGATGCATCCCGGCACCGACTGGCTGGCATCGTTCCCGCCGTTCAACGTGCAGCCAACGCAGTACCGCATCTCGATCGGGGAGCGTCACGGTTGGTTCGGTCAGTGAGGATTCGAGTCGCTGGCAGTTCGCTGGCTCGTCCCCGGGCAGACCGTCCGCATCGAGGCTCCGTGCATCACCACCGGCGATCGACTCGTCATCGAGACCCGCGACGAGGAGATCCTCTCGGTCTCGCCGAACACGATCGTCGGCTACAGCAGTCAGCCGGTCGGAGGTGATCCGGCCAGTCGGCCGTTCCGTTGAGCGAGCATGAACCTCTTCCGGTCGGAAGAGTCCGCTCGCCAATGGGTCGACTTCGACCCGTCGATGGAGCCCATGCTCAAGCCGGTCGAGGAGTGGGCGGCCATCTTCGCCAACCCGTTCTTCCGCCAACGCGGCCGCGCCGACTACCTGAGTTGGACGCGCAGCGAGGAAGGTCAGGCCGCCTACGCCGAACTCCGGGCGTCGCTGAGCCCCTGAGATGGAACCGGCGATCGTCGCTCAGACGGTCGCGTGGGGGTGGTTCTCGTTGAGGCCTGCGCCGGTGATGCGGACCATGCGGGCGTTGGTGCGGAACTCCGCCAAGGTGGCGGCGTTCTGATAGCTCATCGCTGATTTGAGACCGGCCATCAGCTCGTTGACGAGTAGGCGTACCGATCCGCGGTAGGGAACGAGGCCCTCGACTCCCTCGGCCGCTCGATGCTCGAAGTACTCGTCGTCGAGTGCCTCGCCGGCTCGCTCCGCGCGGGCCTCGGCGGCTTCGCGGCTCGCCATCCCGCGCACCCGCTTGAATAGTCCTCGCTCGGTCTGTTCGACCTCGCCGGGCGCTTCCTTGGTTCCGGCAAACATCGAGCCGATCATCACGCTGTTGGCGCCAACGGCCAATGCCTTGGCGATGTCACCCGACGCTCGAATGCCGCCGTCGGCGATGATCGGTACGCCACACCCGCTGTTGGCAGCCTCGGAGACGGCGGTGAGCTGCGGAACGCCGACACCGGCGACCAGGCGCGTGGTGCATACGCCGCCAGGCCCGACGCCGACCTTGATCGCGTCGGCTCCGACCTCGGCCAGGTCGACCGCACCCTCCGCCGTGGCGACGTTGCCGGCGATGATCTGAACCTCGGGACACTCGTCCTTGATCCGCTTGATGCCCTCGATCGCGTGTTCCGCGTGGCCGTGCGCGATGTCGAGCACGACCACCCGTGCTCCGGCGTCGGCGCAGGCCCGGGTGCGGTCGATCATGTCGTGATCGGTGCCGATCGCGGCCCCGATCGTCCCCCCGTTGCTGGCTTCGGATGCCTTGCGGACCTCGGCAGCCATCACGTCGATCGGCAGGAAGCGGTGGATGATCCCGACCCCACCGAGGTCAGCCATCGTCGCCGCCATCTCCCAGCCGCAGACGGTGTCCATGTTCGCGGCGATCACCGGGGTCTCCATGGTGATGTCGCGGGTGAGGTCCGACGCGATCGAGACCTGGGAACGGGATCGAATGCCCGAGCGCTGGGGGACGAGCAGCACGTCGTCGTAGGTCAGGGCGAGGGGGAGGTCGTTGAGATCCATGGCGCAGGTGGGTCGGTGATCAGAGGAACGCGGCGAACTCGTCGAGCGGGGCCCGTTCGGTCACCAGGGAGTTGATCGGGTTGTCGGGATTGACCTTGCCGATGGCGAGGCCGCAGAACAGCATCAGTTCGTCGGGTGCTCTGGTGAAGCTTCGGACCTGCTCGTGGGCGGCCGCCCAGGCTTCTTGCGGGCAGGTCTGGTAGCCGGCTTCTTCGGCCAGCAGCATGAAGGTCTGGAGGAACATGCCGAGGTCGCTCCACTGCGGGGGACCGAGTCGGCGGTCGACGAAGCAGAACAGGGCCGCCGGGGCGCCGAAGAAGTCCATGTTCCGGGAGAACTGGGCGAGCCGTCCGGCCTTGTCGTCGCGTTCGATGCCGAGGGTGGCGTACATCTGCTCGCCGACCGTGAAGCGGCGAGTCCGATACGGATCCCAGAGCGACGGCGGGTAGATGTCGTACTCCATCTCGGTGGTCGGCGGTGCCGACTGCATGTGTGAGCGGAAGGCGGCCATCGACTCGTCGTTGATCACGTAGATGCGCCAGGGCTGGAGGTTGCCGCCCGATGGCGCACGCGACGCCGTCGTCAGCAGTTCGGCGATGGTCTCGTTGGAGATCGGATCGGGCAGGAAGTCGCGCGTGGTCTTGCGCTTCATCACCGCGTCGGTGACGTTCATGTGGTGGCCCCCAGATGCAACCGGACCTTGCAACGCTAGCGAATGCACGCCGGCTTGTGGCACGGCGGAGGGCGGACTACCCGGTCTGGGCGACTGCGGCGACGGTTCCTTCCGTCACTCGCTGCAGATCCGCTGGGGTGAGCTCGAACACGGCATCGGGCGCGCCTGCGGCGGCCCAAATCCGGTCGTACTGCAGCAGGTCTTCGTCGATCACCGAACGGACCGGCGATGGATAGCCGCAGGGCGGGATACCGCCGATCGCGAAACCGGTCGCACTTCGACACTCGTCGGCGTCGGCGCGACCGAGTTCCTCTACGCCGAACAGGGGAGCCGCCTGCTGCTGATCGACCCGATTGGCGCCTGACGTCATGACGAGAACCAACTCGTCGTCGGCCTTGAAGATCAGCGACTTGACGATCTGGCCAAGTTCGCAGCCGAGCGCGTCGGCGGCCTGTTGTGCGGTGCGCGTGTCCTTCGGGAAGCGCACGACTTCGACGTCGAGGCCCTGTTCGAGGGCCGCGGCCGCGAAGCGTTCGGTTGCGGGCGTGCTCACGTCAGGAGACGTCCGCCAGCAGGTCGAGGGTGCGCTGCCACGCGGTCTCGGTCGCATCGGGGTCGTAGGCGCCGAGCGGATTCTCCTCGTTGGTGAATCCGTGGCCGGTGCCGTCGTAGACGTGGAACACACAGTCCTTGCCAGCATCGCGCAGCTGCTGGGCGAGTGCCTCGCAGGCATCGGGCGGGAAGAAGTCGTCGGACGACGCGAAGTGGCCCTCGATCTTGGCTTCGACCCCGGACCAGTCAATCGAGTCGTCGCCGAGCGGGGCACCGTAGAACGGTGCGGCCGCGCTGATCTTGGCGCCACCGATCGCGCAGAGGCGCAGGGTGAGCATGCCGCCCATGCAGAAGCCGGTCACACCGACCGAGCTGCTCGAGCAGGCATCGTGGGCCAGCAGCGCGTCGATCGCGCCGAGCATGTCCTTGGCCGCACGGTCGGGCGGCAAGCTGGTCATGAGCTCGCCCGCCTTGTCCATCTCGGTGTGCTCGGCCATCTCGCCGTGGTAGAGGTCGGGTGCAAGCGCCGTGAATCCGGCCTCGGCAAGACGGTCGCAGACGGCCTTGATCTGGGGAACCAGGCCCCACCATTCCTGGAGGACGACCACACCGGGGCCGCTGCCGCTGTCGGGCGTGGCCAGGTAGCCGCGGGCACTGGTGCCATTGACGGGGAACTCGATCATCTCTGCCATGGGGTCCTCCTCGACGCTTCGGAGGCCGAACTTACTCGACGGTGTTCAGTCGCACCCGACCCCGAGCGCGCCGAGCAGGTTTCCTCCGACCCGACGCTGTTTCGGTTCATCGTCGCTCATGGCCAGATAGGTAATGGCGAAGTGGATGGCCCAGCCGCGGGCTCGCTCCCATGCGGCGTCGTCGGCGTTGGCGCGCGAAGCGACGAGGTCGAGTTGGCCCGGCACCAGCATGAAAGCGCCGGCGAGGTCGGTGGCCCGGTCGCCGGCGCACAGGTCGCCCCAGTCGACGACCCCGGCGAGCAGGCCTTCGGACACGATCATGTTCCGAGCATGCAGGTCGCCGTGGAGCCACAGGCGGTCGGTGGCCGCGGGCGCCCTAGCCCCTTCGTCGAAGATCCGGCGCGCCGCCGGACCGTCGATCCGTGCACCGAGCCGGCCAAGTCGTTCCTCGAACGGTCGTCGGCGGTCGGCCAGCGGCCCTCCGCGATACGGGTTGGTCGGCGCTTCCGGCACGGCGGGCGTGTGCAGCTGGGCAAAGAAGGTCCCGAGCCGTTCGGCGCTCCGAGCCTCGTCGATCGATAGCGCTCGCTCGGCGTCGTGTCCCTCGATCCACGGCACCACAGACCACGGCCAGGGGAAGCCGGCCACCTCGCTCGGGTGCCCATGGATCAGCGGGGCCGGCACGGCGATGTCGAGGCGGTCCGCGATGTCGGGCAACCACTGCTGCTCGAGCTCGATGAGCGGTGCGGCGACGGCTCGGTGTGGCACTCGAATCATGTGGCCGTTTCCGAGGCGCCAGTTGGTGTTGTCCCAGCCGCGATCGACGAGCGCGAGCGGCTGGTCCTCGAAGCCTGGTGCCTGTTCGTGCAGGAGTGCCCGCACGAGGTTCTCGGAGACATCGATCTCCGCTTCGGGACGATTTGCCATGGCCGGCTCAGCGAAGCGAAAGCCTCGGTGCGTCGCTCGAGACGACGGAACCGATGCGTGCAGCGTCGTGGCCGTCACCGGCGAGCGCCTCGAGCACACCGCTCGTCTGGTCTGGATCGACCCCGAACACCAGACCGCCCGATGTCTGAGCATCGGCCACGATGAGCTGTGCGATCTCGGTGTGAGGCCCGGCATAGAGCAGGTCGCCGTTGCCGTCGAGATTGCGGCGCGTGCCGCCGGGGATCAGCCCGGCTTCGGCCAGCTCGATCGTCCCGTCGATGAGTGGAATCGATGCGAAGTCGACCTGCGCCTCCACACCTGACTCGACACACATGCGCCCGAGATGGCCGAGCAGGCCGAACCCGGTCACATCGGTGCATCCCGTCGCGCCGGCGTCGACGGCGATCCGTGCCGCCGCAGCATTCAGGCGCTGCATCGACGCCAACGCCGCTTCGGCGACCTCCGAAGGTGCCTTGTCCGCCTTGATCGCCGTCGTGATGATGCCGATGCCCAGCGGCTTGGTCAGCACCAGGTCTTGCCCGTCCTGCAAGCCGGCGTTGGTCATGACTCGGTCGGGGTGCACGAGCCCGGTCACCGCCATGCCGTACTTCGGCTCGGGGTCGTCGATCGTGTGGCCACCCACCACGACGAAGCCGCCTTCGGTCGCGATGTCGCTTCCCCCGAGCAACACCTCGCCGAGGAGCTCGGTCGGGAGCTCATCTTTGTTCCAACCGACGAGGTTGAGGGCGAACAGGGGGTGTCCGCCCATCGCGTAGACGTCACTGACCGCGTTGGCGGCGGCGATGCGCCCCCAGATGCGCGCATCATCGACCACCGGCGTGATGAAGTCGGCGGTGGAGACGAGAGCCCGTTCGTCGTCGAGGCGCCAGACGGCGGCGTCGTCGCCGGTGTTGGCGCCCACGAGGAGTTCGGGGGTGTCAGGGGTGGGTAGGCGACGCAGAACCTGCGCCAACTCGCTCGGTGCGAGCTTGCAGCCTCAACCCGCCCCGTGACTGAATTGGGTCAAGCGGTAGGCGTGTTCGTCACCCATGCGAGCAAGCTACTCGGCGAACGGGCCGTCTCCGGCTCAGATCCGTCAGATGCCGCTGTTGCGCACCGAGTCGAGGAGCCGCCCGCCCTGATCGGGGAACAGGTAGCAGATGACCGCACGGTCGCCGTCACCGGTCCACCCCTCGAACGTCGGCACGACGGCACCGATCTCGAGCGCCGAGAGCACGTAGTCGAGCCCGACGAACGGTTCGAAGTGCTCGAGGCAGGTCGTATCGGCCCAGATCTCCAGCTCGTCATCGAGCGGGTAGCGAGCGTTCTCGCCGCTGGGAAACTCGGTGCGGAAGAACGCCTCGCGATCGTGGGGGCCACTGCACGGGACGACCGTGGTGACTTCCTGGCGGAAGTTCGACGCGTCGATGAAGAGGTACTCGTTGAAGCAGTCGCCCTCTTCGAGCTGGTTGGGGTTCACCGAGCGGCCGGCCAGCGTGGGCGGATCGTTCGGGTCGAACACGATCGGCGTCGGCGTGGTCGACTCGATCAGCGTGTCGATGTCGGTGGTTCCGTCGTCCTGAGCGCCGCTCGAGCACGCGGCCAAAACGGCCAGCAAGACCAGGGCGAGGGCGAATGAGAAGCGGATGGAAGCGGGCATGATCGGAACGGCGTGTCAGCTGACCGAACCACCGTATTGCCCGCAGCCGATTGGCAGGTCGAGGCGGCCAATTTCGGCCGTCTGCGCCGGCCGGTACCGCGGTGGCGAGGATCGGCGGGTTGGGACGGTCACTTTCGACGTCCGGCCCTGCCGATCAATAGCTGGGGAGCGCCTGGTCGATGTTGACGAAGCAGGACCACAGGGCCGGGATGAAGGGGACCAGTCCGATGATGTAGAGCGTCCACTTCCGCTGGAGGCGACGCCCGATGAACCATGCCGCCAGCCAGATCGAGCCTCCGGCAAGGCCCCACATGACCGCAGGACGGATCTTCGTCGGGTCGCCGTTGAGGCCTTCGCCGAAGTCGACCTCTTCACCGAAGGGCGTGTCGCCGACGGTCAGCTCGATGCCGTCCTCGCCGGTCGGATCGCCGCCATCGTCGCCGGCTGTCGCCGGTTCGCTGGCGCTCGCGTCGTCCGAGTCGCCACCCGCGTCAGTATCGGCCGCGCCGTCAGCGACGTCGGTCGTCGTATCGCTGCCGTCTGAGATGCCGTCGTCCGAGGTGCCGTCGTCTGCGGCGCCGCCGCCATCGTCCTCGCCGCCCTCGCTCTCCGCGACGTCGTCCGTCGCGGCATCCTCGTCGGCTGCCTCATCGTCAGCATCGGCCGACTCGTCGATCGGATTGCCCTCGGCGTCGACGCCCGGGTCGTCGGCCGCGGCGACCGCATCGCTGATGATCTGGGCCAGGTCGTCGGCTTCGGGGTCATCAGCCGCACGCTCGGCGCGACCCTCATCTTCGGCGCCGGCATCGAGTTCGACCGGGCCGGACGTCGCATCGGATCCACGGGGGATCGTCACCGCCGGCTCGCCGACGAGCTCGGCCTGCACGATGATCCGCTGGCGGGCGCTGTACTTCGGGTGACAAGCGGTGAGGGTGAGGATGTTCTCCCCCTCCTTCTGATCGAGCACCCAGGTGTCGCTCGGGGTCACGATGAAGTAGCCGAGCAACGGACCATCGGGGTTGTTCGGGTCGCGGTTGCCGCGGACTCGGTAGGTGAACACACCCTGAATCGTTTCGACGATGATCTCGTCGCCCGGCTGCAGCTCGTCGACGCGATGGAACGGCGCGCCGTAGGTCGTGCGGTGGCCGGCGATCGCCGAGTTTCCGGCCATGCCCGGATTGGGCGTGCTCGGGTAGTGGCCGGGGCCCTTGCGCAGATCTTCGACCGATACGCCTTCGACCGTGATCTGGTCGACATCGATCGCCGGAATCACGATGCGAGCGAGGCTGTCGCCGGCCTCCGGGTAGATGAGATCGAGGAGCTCGGGCGACACCTCGATCGGCGCCGGCTCGGGTTCGTCCTCAATCACCTCGGACTCGGCCTGGTCGTCGTCCTCAGCCGTCGCGTCCTCGCCAACGTCATCGGCCTCGGCGGCGATCTCGACGGGTGTGCGGGCGGAGGCGAAGCTGGCTTCGAGGACTTCGGCCTCGGCAGCGAGATCGGAATCGAGGAGTTCGAGGAAGTCGTCCTCGAGATCGCCTTGCGCCTGCTGATGCTGGATGCCCGTGCCCCACAGTTGGTACGCCACGAAGAGCAGCACGATCACGCCTGCGCTGATGAGGCCGCGGCCGATCGCCCCGAGTACCCGTGCCAATCGCATGGGCGAAAGTATGGACCCTGCTCAGCTCCGGCTTGGGCGCGGGTACGGGTTTCGACACGGGACCGAAACATAGGCCGCCACGGTTCTGCTCAGATGCTCACGGACATCGCTTCGGCACCGGTCGACACCGCGCCGAACGTTCGGGCCGCGACGTACAGTTTCGGGGACTCGCCCTGATCGGACGCCCATGGAGCAGGAAACGCAGCGACCCGCCGTAGCGGTGCATCAAGCAGTCGTGTTGCTCGACCGTTTTCCGGCATTGGCCGAGCTCGATCTCGAGCTTCCCGCCGGCTCGGTCACACTGATCCAAGGGCCGAATGGTGCCGGCAAAACCACGCTACTTCGGCTTCTCGCCGGGCTCGCGCGGCTCGAATCGGGTTCCGCGTCGGTGCTTGGCTACGACGTGGTGACCCAGCGTCGCCAGGTGCGCGCTTCGGTAGGTCTCCTCGCGCCCAACGCCATGCTGTACGAGGACCTCACGATCACCGAGAACCTGACGTTCTGGTCGACCCTGGCGGGTACTGGTGACGCGGCGATCGAGGCTGCGCTCGACCGGGTCGGTCTGGCGGGTCTCGCGGCTCAGCACGTGAGTACCCTCTCGACCGGGCAGAGGCGGCGGGCGACGCTCGCCGCGGTCGCCGTCCGGCGGCCTCGGCTGTGGCTGCTCGACGAGCCGCACGCCGGCCTCGACCAGGCCGGGCGAAACATCGTCGACGCGTTTGTCTCCGACGCCGTCGACGCCGGTGCGACGGTCGTGGTCGCCTCCCACGAACTCGACCGTGTTCGTCCGCTCGCGACCCACGTCGTCACCGTGGCCGGCGGCGCGGTACGTCGTTGTGAGCGCGTCGCGGCAGCGCCGAGCAGAGGGGAGGACCAGCCGCGTGCATGAGATCGTCGCCGTCGCGACCAAGGACCTCCGAATCGAGTGGCGTTCGAAGGTGGTTGCGAGCCAGGTTCTTCCCTTCGCCGTGATCGTGCTGGTGCTGTTCGGCCTGGCGCTCGACGCCGACCGCGGCACGCTGCGGACCTTCACGCCCGGGCTGTTCTGGGTGACCGTGCTGTTCGTCGCCATCCTCGCCATCCAGCGCTCGGTTGCCGTCGAGACCGCCTCGTCCGCATTCGAGGCGCTCCGGTTGTCGGGCGCCGCCGGCTGGAAGGTCTTCCTCGGCAAGGCGATGGCCGTTGCCGCCCAACTCGCTGCCATCGAGGTCGTGATGCTGCTGGGCGTGATCATCCTCTATCGGACGAGCGTGGCCGACCCCATGTTGGTCGTCATTTCGGCCGTCGCCGCGACCATCGCCATCTCGACGGCCGGTAGCCTTTATGGCGTGCTGGCCGTCGGAATGGGAGTCCGCGACACCATTCTCCCCATGTTGCTCCTGCCGATCCTTGCGCCGGTTCTGGTCGCCGCAACTCGGGCGTTCGATGACGCGCTCAACACCGCCGCAGTCAACGGCTGGACGTGGACCGTGATGTTGGCCTGCTTCGCCGTCCTCTACGCCATCATCGGCAGTGTCGCCTACGCCGTCGTGCTCGAGGACACCTGATGCCGACCACGACCGTACGTCAACCCGAAGCGCCCGCCATCGAGCCGGGCTCGGGAACTGGGTCTCCGAAGACCCGCATCCTCGGAATTGCCTGCCTCGTCGGCGTGGTCGTGTTGTTCGTCTTCGCCTTCTTCCTGACCGAGGAAGATCAGGTGCAGGGCGACGTCGTCCGCATGATCTATGTGCACGTGCCGGTCGCCATCATCGAGTACTTCGGCTTTGGTATCGCCGCGGTCGGCAGCGTGATGGTGTTGTGGCGCGGATCGATGTGGTGGGACACCGCAGCGGTCGCCGGGGCCGAGCTCGGATTGCTCTACTCCGGCCTGATGATCGGGACCGGTGTCATCTGGGGTCGCCCGACCTGGAACACCTGGTGGGAGTGGGGCGACGCGCGGCTGATGACCTCACTGATGCTGTTCCTGGTCTACCTGGGGTACTTGGCCTACCGGCGGACCGTCCCCGACGCCGAGACACGCGCCCGCCGCAGCGCCGTCATCGCGCTCGTCGGCATCATCAATGTCCCGATCGTCAACCGGTCCGTGGAATGGTGGGCGAACCAGACATTGCACCAGCAGTCGTCGCTGAGCGACGGCAGGCTCGAAGACCTCACGCTCTTCACGCTGGCGATGGGCTTTGTCGTGTTCGGGATGATCTTCGTCTGGCTGCTCATCCACCGGTTCCGCTTCGGCTGGCTCGAGCGCCAGGCCGAAATGCACGGCCTCGAAGCCGCGCTCGCCGAACGCCGGGCCCAGCGCGACGCAGACATCGACGAATCGTTGGCGCACCCGGGCGTAAGCGAAGGCGATGACATGCGTGGGGGCGATGACATGGGTGGGAGCGATGACATGGCCGCCGGCTCGGGCGACGTTGGCGAGGCAGCTGACGGCGCGGGGCAGCAGTCAGGCGATCAGGCATGAGCCATCTCGGCTACCTCATCGCGGGCTGGGGCCTCGTCCTCGGTTCGATCAGCGCCTATGCGGCTTCGCTGTTGCGGCGCGGTCGCGTGATCAGCGCCCAGGTTTCTGCGGATCGACAGCGATGGATGACCACCGACGAATCAGCCGCTGAGGACGACGCATGAGCGATGAGCTCGATGATCTGGTCGATGGCGACCTGTCGGATGAGCCACCGTTGGATCTCACACCGCGAGATGTCGATGCCACCGCAGCACGGTCGCGCCGCCGGCTCGTGCCGATGCTCATCGTCGCCGTGGCGATGATCGGCATCGGCGTGGTGCTCTTCCAGACGCTGAGCAGTGCGTCGTTCTTCTTCTACAACGCCGACGAGGCGATCGAGCGTCGAGACGAACTCGTCGATCAGCGGTTCCGGCTGCAGGGCCTGCCGTTCGGCGACACGGCCGAGGTCGAGTTGCTCGATGGCAGCCGGACCGACGTCGGGGTCGTCTTCGCGGTGTGCTTCGAGCAGGCGATCGTCGACGTCGTCCACGTCGGTGCGCCGGCGGAGCTCTTTCAGCCGGGCGTGCCGGTTGTGCTCGAAGGGCAATGGGTTGCGGGCCGGCCCGGCGGTATCGCGGTGCCGGGCGGTGCCGACGACGGCTGGCATTTTGCCAGCACCGACATGGTGGTCAAGCACGACAACGAGTACCGCAACGACAACCGCGACCGACTCGACGAAGCCGCGGATGGCGGCGCCGGCGACACGTGCTGACTTCACCGGTGAACGCAACCCGCGAGCGGTCCTCGTGATGGGCTCCTCGTGATGGGTTTGCCGCGATGAACGTCGTCCTCGGCGATGCCGGCATCGTGTTGGCGCTGGCCGCATCGGTGGTGGCTGCCGTCACGATCGTGATCGCGCAGCGGACCGGTGACCAGCGACTTCTGCGCACCGGCACCCGTGTTGCGTGGATCGTGATTGTCGGGGCAATCGTGGCCTTCGTTGCCCTCGAGCGCGCGCTGATCACCCGGGATTTCACCGTCCTGTTCGTGTTCGAGAACGGCAGTCATCGCACACCGGCACTGTTCAACTTCGCCACGCTGTGGGCCGCGCTCGAAGGCTCCATCGTGCTTTGGGGGCTGGTGCTCGCCGGCTACTTGGGCGTGGTGTTGGTGAAGTTCCGCAACCGTGTCGACGACCCCCTCGTGGGCTGGGCGATCGTCGTGATGCTCGGAGTGTGCACGTTCTTCTTCGGCCTGATGGTGGGCCCGGCCGACCCCTTCCAGGAGGTTGTGCTCCCGCCGGGGTTCGTCGATGGTCCCGGGCCCAATCCGTTGCTCCAGAATCACCTGCTCATGGCGGTGCATCCGCCGATGCTGTACCTGGGCTATGTCGGGTTCACCGTTCCCTTCGCCTTCGCCCTCGCCGCGCTGATCACCGGGCGTGTAGGGGAGGGGTGGTTGGTCGAGACTCGGCGTTGGACCCTCTTCGCGTGGGGTTTCCTCACCCTCGGCATCGTTCTCGGGGCGTGGTGGAGCTACGACGTCCTTGGCTGGGGCGGCTACTGGGGTTGGGACCCGGTGGAGAACATGAGCTTCCTCCCGTGGCTCACCGGGACGGCGTACTTGCATTCGGTCATGATTCAGGAACGTCGCGGAATGCTGCGGGTCTGGAACCTGTCGCTGCTGTGTGCGACGTTCGGGTTGACGATCCTCGGCTCGTTCGTGACCCGCTCCGGGGTCCTCGAGTCGGTCCACGCCTTCAGCGAGGGCTCGATCGGTCCGGCGTTCCTCGGCTTCTTCGCGCTGATCTCCGCAGTCACGATCGGCTTGATCGGTTGGCGTGGCGATCGGCTGCGTGCGCCTGGGCGGATCGACTCACCGCTCAGCCGCGAGGGATCGTTCCTGGCGAACAATGTGCTGTTCGCGATCTTCGCCTTCGTGATCCTGCTCGGCACGGTCTTTCCCTTGATCGTCGAAGCCCTCCGCGACGACCGGATTTCCGTCGGCGTGCCGTACTTCGAGCGGATGACGATGCCGGTGGGCATGGTCATGCTGTTCCTGATGGCGGTCGCGCCGGTGTTGCCCTGGCGCAAGGCCAGTGGTGAGCTGCTTCGACACCGCCTGCAGTGGCCGGCATGGCTCGGGGTGCTCTCGATGCTGCTCGCCGTGCTGTTCGGAGGACGGGGGTTGACCCCGTTGATCGCCTTCGGCCTCGCTGGTTTCGCCGGCGGTGCAGCGCTCCGCCAGATCGTGCTCGCCACCCGGCGTAACGGATGGCGCGGCCTGGTGGGCCGAACCAACGGAGGCATGATCGTTCACCTCGGCGTGATCATCGTCGCTGTGGCGTTCGCCGCCAGCAACAGCTATCTGCGACAGTCCGAGTTCACACTCGCCCAGGGCGAGACGATCGAGTTCGCCGACACAACGATCCGCTTCGACGGGATCGAGACCGAGGATCGCTCGGAGAAGCGGGTGACTGCCGCCTTGCTCCACGTCAGCGGCGAAACACTCAAGCCGGCGATCAACCAGTTCGTGAGCGGCACGACGCTCGGCACCCCGGCGACTGCCGGGAGCTTCACGCGTGACATCCAGCTGGCCCTCATCGCACTGCCGGACGACGCCGGCGACGAGGTCGTGATCCGCGTGACCATCCAGCCCTTGATCTCGTGGCTCTGGATCGGTGGCGTGTTGGTGGCGGTCGGCACCGTCTTCTCGGCGTTCCCGCATCGCATTCATCGACGACCGATCGATCCGGTATCGGCGCCGGTCGGCGAGTCGGCGAAGGGACCCGACCCCAAAGCCGCCCCGGCCGAGACCGGCGACGCCGCGGTAGACCTCACGACCACGTCGTGAGCGAACACGACATGTCCGAGGAATCGGCCGACGCGACCCCTCGGCGGCGTGGCGCTGCGATAGCCGCCGTGGGCGTAGCCGCCGTGCTGGCGCTGTTCATCGTGCTGCTTGCCCTCAGCGACACCCAGCAGACGGGTGCGGTCAACTTCGAGATCGTGGGTCAGCCGGCGCCCGACTTTGTGGGGTCGACGCTCGATGGTGACACCTTCGATCTCCGAAGCGAGCGAGGCGACTGGGTCGTGCTCAACTTCTTCGCGTCGTGGTGCGTCGGATGCCGAGTCGAACACCCGGAGCTCGTCGAGCTGGCTGAGCGGCATCAGAACGACAACGTGCAGCTGGTCGCCGTGATGTTCGGCGACACCGAGGCCGCCGCGCGCGACTTCTTCCGCGAGTTGGGTGGTGACTGGCCGGCGATGGTCGAGGACACCGGCACGATCGCCATCGACTATGGCGTCACGGCCGTGCCGGAGACGGTGTTGATCGCCCCGTCTGGGCGAGTCATTCAGAAGTGGATCGGCGGGAATGGTGTGACCGCCGACGTGATCGACGAGGTCATCCTGCTCGCTTCGGGGGCAGGTGCCCCGACCGCTGAGGGCGAAGACGGCGATGGCTGAGTCGCGGGCCTCGTTCCGGGACCAGTGGCGTTGGCTCACGTGGGTCTTGATGGCGATCGTCGCCGTCGCCGTGCTGGTCGTCGGCGCCACGGGCGATGCAGGTCCGCAGAGCGACGGCGAACGTGTTGCCGACCTTGCGGGCACGATCCGGTGCCCGCAGTGCCGTGGTCAATCGGTCGCCGAGTCCAACGTCACGATCGCCCGTGAGATTCGTGCGGACATCCGACAGCGAGTGGCGGCGGGTGAGTCCGACGACGCCATCCGCCAGGTCTACATCGATCGGTATGGCCGGTCGGTCGTGCTGACACCTGATGCCGGCGGGTTCACCGGGCTGGTCTGGATCGTGCCGGTCGTCGCAGCCGGGTGTGCGGTCGCCGCGATCGGGCTCGCATTCCGCAGATGGCAGATCGAAGCCGCCGACGTCGCCTCGGCGAGCGACGAAGATCGTGAGCTCGTGGCGCGCCTACGGGCCGATCGGAACGAATCGTGAGCAAGTCGCTCGACCCGGACCGCTTGGCCGAGCTTGAACGGGAGCAGGACTTCCTGCTCCGCTCGCTCGATGACCTCGATGCCGAGCACGAGGCAGGCGACCTCGACGCCGTTGACCACGACGGTCTGACGGATGACTACACACGACGTCTTGCCGAGGTGGCGCGAGCGATCGATGAGGATCGGGCGGCACGGGCGCTGGCCGACACACGGCTGTCGAGCCGACAACGGGTGCTGACGATCGTCGGTGTTGTCATCGTCGCCGTGCTCGCCGGGGTGCTGCTGGCGCGGGCGTCGGGCTTCCGCAGCCCAACCGACTCGGTGTCCGGTGACATTCGGCAGTCCTCGACCGGCTTGTTGGCCGAGGCCGACGTTCTCACACGAGAAGGCCGTTGGGAAGAAGCGTTGGCGGTCTACAGCGACGTTCTGGAGATCGCGCCGGCGAACACCGAGGCCTTGACCTACCGTGGGTGGCTCACGTCACGGCTCGGCGAGGGCGACGGTCTTGTCGACCTCGATGAGGCGATTTCGATCGACCCTCAATATCCCGATGCCCGAGTGTTTCGAGCGATCGTCCTCGACGGACAGCAGCGCTTCGAAGATGCCGCGGCCGACCTCGCCGCGCTCGACACCTTGACGGCACCGGACGAGATGCTGGCCTTGGTCGAACGTTCAGGTCTGCGCGCATCGGTCGCCGGTGGCCAGATCGTCGAACGGTTCGGCACGCCGGGTACGCCGGTCGAGCTCGCCGAGATCGCCGCCACTCCCGACGACGCGGCGCAGGCCGGCTTGCTGCTGATCGACCTCGATGCCGAGCTGGCGATTCGAGTCTTCGACGCCGTGCTTGGCGCCGATCCCGACAACGTGACGGCGTTGGTCGGAACCGGCTTCTTGCAGACCCAGCCCCAGGTGATCGAGGTTTCGCCCGACACCGGGCGCTCGGGCATCGAGTTCTTCGATCGAGCGCTCGTCGTGTCGCCAGGCGATGACCAGATCCTGTTGTTTCGTGCGCTGGCCCTAGCCGAGCTGGGGGACACACTCGACGCTGCCGAGGATCTCGCCTCGATCGATCCCGAGGTCCTTCCCGACGAGCTCCGCGCCGCCTACGACCAGCTCGCACTCCGTCTCGGCTGACGGGGCTGACGGGGTCAGACCCCGTTGGGTCGTGTGGGTTTGAGGGTCAGACCGCGTTCGTTTGTGTGGGGTCAAACGCCGTGGTGTTCGGCGTACCAGGGCTTGAGCGTGCCCTCGATGATCTCGAGCCGCTCGTCAAATGGGATGAACGCACTCTTCATCGCATTGGTCGTCATCCAGCGGACCGGCTTCCACCCCCAGCCGAACGCGGCCGCGGTCTCGGCGAACTCCTGGGTGAGGCAGGTCGCGCTCATCAGCCGATTGTCGGTATTCATCGTGACTCGGAAGGTGAGGTCGGTCAGCAGCCCGATCGGGTGGGTGTCGATCGAAGCAGCCGCACCGGTGTGCACGTTCGACGTCGGGCACACCTCGAGCGGGATGCGTCGATCCCGGACGTACGACGCGAGCCGGCCGAGGTCGTAGGACCCGTCGTCGTGGACGGTGATGTCGTCGACGATCCGTACGCCATGGCCCAGACGTTCGGCTCCGCAGTACTGGATGGCCTCCCAGATGGACGGCGGGCCATACGCCTCGCCGGCGTGGATCGTGAAGTGGAAGTTCTCCCGTTGGATGAACTGGAACGCATCGAGGTGTCGCGTTGGTGGGTTGCCGGCCTCGGCCCCGGCGATGTCGAAACCGACCACACCCCGATCTCGATGCCGCACGGCCAGTTCGGCGATCTCGAGCGAACGGGCTGCGTGACGCATGGCCGTGACCAGCGTGCCGATCCGAATGCCTCGCCCCTCGCCGCCGTCTCGAAACCCGTCGACAACCGCCTCGACGACCTGGTCGAGTGACAAACCTTGCTCGACGTGTAGCTCGGGGGCGAAACGGACCTCGGCGTAGACGATGCCGTCGGCGGCCAGATCCTCAGCGCATTCTGCGGCAACGCGATACAGCGCGTCGCGCGTCTGCATCACGCCGACCGTGTGGGCGAACGTCTCGAGATAGAGCGTGAGGTCGAGGCGGCTCGCGCCACGCACCATCCAGGTCGCCAGCTCATCGGCGTCGAAGGTGGGCAGCTGGTAGCCGTTTGCTCGGGCAAGGTCGACCACCGTCGCTGGCCGAAGACCACCGTCGAGATGGTCGTGGAGCAGCACCTTGGGTGCTTCACGGAGCTCGTCGAACGTCGGTGGCGGGGCGGAGGTCTCTGCCATACCGCAGTCTAGGAGACGCGGCGTTCGGCGGGGTCCGTCACTCGACTGCCTCAATCGGACCGAGGTAGACACCCGTCTCGATCCGCTCCGAGGAGTTGTCGAGTCGCCAGATCGAACCCTTTGCGCAGCCGCGCCCCTCGAGACGGGTTCCGCCGATCTCGAGTGAGCGGAGTACATCGGGAATCACGTCGCCATGACTGCACAACACCGCGGTGCGGCCGGTGAACGATCGCACGAACTCGATGGCGCGCGAGCTCGAGGTCCCCTCGAACAGCTCGGGCGCATCGTCGACCGAGACACCGATCGCGGAGCCGAGCGGTTCCACGGTTTGGCGACAGCGCAGGGCTGCGCTGGTGCAAATTTCGTCGATCGGTTCGGATCCCAGCGCCTCGGCAATCAGCTCTGCTTGGCGCCGACCGACCTCGTCCAGCGGGCGCTGATCATCGCGTGGATCGTGGTTGTTTCGAACACCGGCGACGGCGTGACGGACGAGAAAGAGCGTCATCGGAGCCCGGGGCTGAGTGCCATCAGCCGTGACCGTAGCCACCGGCGTCGGGCACCCCAACATCGAACGGCGGTCGATAGCCTCAGACTCGCGGCCCAGGTGCTGACCGGCCGCAGATCCGTCCGACGAGCATCTCGGCGAACACCGAAGAAGGTTGCATGAGCGTCACCGAAGCCCAGGTCATCGAGGCCCTCCGCCCGGTTGAGGACCCCGAGCTGTTTCGCAGCATCGTCGATCTCGGCATGGTCAAAGAGGTCACGATCAACGGTGGCGATGTCTTGGTCGTGGTTGCGCTGACGATCGCCGGGTGCCCCCTACGCGCCGAGATCGACCGCCGCGTTCGCGACGCCGTGCAGGCCCTCGATGGCGTGACCTCCGCGGCGCCCGAATTCACCGTGATGACGGATGAAGAACGGGCTCGTGTTCGTGAGATCGTCCACGGTGACCCCTCAGCCACCGCCGGGTCGCAGCAGGCTCATGGGCATGCCGAAGGCCGCGAGATCCCGTTCGCCGATCCCGCATCGAAGACCCGCGTGCTGCTGATCGCATCGGGCAAGGGCGGCGTCGGCAAGTCGTCGGTCACGACGAACCTGGCCGTGGCACTCGCACAACGCGACAACAAGGTCGCGATCATCGACGCCGACGTGTGGGGCTTTTCGGTACCTCGAATGTTGGGGATCGATCGACCCCCCGTCGTGATCGACTCCATGCTCATCCCACCAGAGGCCCACGGCGTGCGGGTCATCTCGATGGGCTTCTTCGCCGAGGAAGACCAGGCGGTCATCTGGCGCGGCCCGATGCTGCACAAGGCGCTCGAGCAGTTCCTGACCGATGTGTTCTGGGACGAGCCCGACTACTTGCTCATCGACCTACCGCCGGGCACCGGCGACATCAGCATCTCGATGGCCCAGTTCCTGCCCAAGTCCGAGGTCTATGTCGTAACGACCCCGCAGCCGGTCGCACAGAAGGTCGCCCAGCGGGCCGCAACGATGGCGGACAAGGTCAACCTCGAGGTCAAGGGCGTGATCGAGAACATGGCCTGGTTTACCGGCGACGACGGCAAGCGTTACGAGTTGTTCGGCAGCGGTGGCGGCCAGGAGCTGGCGGAAAAGGTCGGCGTGCCACTGCTCGGCCAGGTCCCGCTCACCCCGGATCTCCGCGAGGGTGCGGACCATGGCCGACCGCTCGTCGCCACGGATCCGAGCAGCGAAGCCGGTGCCGTGTTCGCCGAGATGGCCGAGCGCATCGCCGTCGAACTGGCGCCCACGCGGCGCTTCCACCCCGAACTCAAAATCATCTGATTCACGACCAACCCGGGTCAATCCCCGAGCGCGATGCGCCCGGGGGATCGGGCCGGCTGGAGGAGACACGAACATGGAAATCCGCATCGGGATCGTCAACGCTCCCCGCGAAGTCACGGTCGATATGGCAGACGAGACCTCGGTCGACGACGTCAAAGCGGCCATCGAGGCCGGCGTCGCCGAGTCGCGCTTGGTTTGGCTCACGGACAAGAAGGGCCGCCAGACCGCCTTCCCCGGCGACCGCGTGGCCTATGTCGAGATCGGCTCGACCGATGAAGATCAGCGCATCGGCTTCAGCTGAGCCGAACCCGACCGGTCGAGTGAAGACGGCCGCTCGTTCACCGCGTCGTTCTCGATCGCCGGTTGTCCGCGATGGGCGAATGACACGGCCCGTCGATCGGGCCGGTCAATCGATAGGTATCGGAAACTAGATTCCGATCTGAGCAGCCTGTCGTGCTGCTCGGCGGGCCGCGGCCCGCTGGCGTCGGATGACCCGTCGCTCTTCCTCGCCGAGTCCGCCCCACACGCCAGCATCTTGATTCGTGTCCAGTGCGAACTGCAGACAGTCCTCCTGGCACGGACAGCCAATGCAAACCTGCTTGGCTGCCTCGATCTGGTCGAGTGCGAGTCCGGTAGTACCGACGGGAAAGAACAATGATGGATCTGTGTCCTTGCACGCTGCCCGCAAGCGCCAATCGTGGTCGCTCGGGTCGTACTTCGGCATCGTCAGCGCCAATGTTCCCCCTTTGAACAATGAACTTGAACGACGAAAAACGTGAGGCGGTTGCCTGACGTATTCCCCCTGTGCGGTCGGCCCCGATGTGGCCGCCTCCTTCGAACCTATCGCGCGTTCGGTTGGGTGATCAAGGGTTCCGCGACCGCGAAAAACGATCAATCTTTTGGACCTCTGCGGGGCATGAGGCTGTGAGAGGGCCGCTGGCTCGACTAAAACGGCGCGAATGGTGGATTCCGATGGGCGCTCCGACGCGAGTTCGACCGATCCGATCTCGGACCCGGCGTGGTTTCCCAGGCGCGACCAGCATGGCGGTGCACCGCTGGTGTGTGGCCATCGAGGATCTTCGGCCACCCATCCGGAGAATACGGTGGCGGCGGCGCAAGGCGCCGTCGATGCCGGAGCAACCTGGATCGAATTCGATGTCCGGCCCTGTGCCGACGACTTGGTCATCCATCACGACCCGGTTACCCGGGATCGAACCCGAGTCGCGACGGCCACACATCGCGAACTCGACGTCCACGCCGATGCGCCAATCCCGGCCTTTGCCGAGTTCGTGACTGCGTGCGGCCCGCTGGGCCTGGACATCGAACTCAAGACCGACGGCATCGACATGCCGGTCGAGCGATTCGTCGAGCTCGTGGGTGAGCAGATCGCTCGCCACGTGGCGTCGGCGAACTCGGTGATCGTCACCTCGTTCGACCAGAACGCGCTCGACACGTTTCGCGCCCGACATCCCGAGATCGCGACCGGCGTCCTGTTCCATGACAAGACCGGAGGCTGGGCCATCGGTCGAGCCCAAGCACACGGCCACGATGCGATCGTGCCATGGTTCCGGCTCGTCGACCGACGCATGGTCGACGCGGCGCACGAAGCCGGCCTCGGCGTAGCGACCTGGACGGTGAACAAGGAGCGTCACATCCGGTCGATGGTGCGCGCCGGCGTCGACATGATCATCGGTGACGATCCGGCCGACATCGTTGCCATCGTCGCAGACGCGATCGCCTGATATGCCGCTGCCCCTGACCAACGATCGGTGGGCCTACGAAACCAACTGCTTCGTGTGTGAGCCGAGCAACCCCGCAGGGCTCCAGATCCCGTTCCTGCTCGCTGACGAAGCCGATCACGTCTTCGCCGACTTCTCACTCGGCTCGGCTCACTCCGGCGCACCGACCCTCGTGCACGGCGGTGTCTCGCTCGCGCTTCTCGACGAGGCCCAGGCGTGGGCGTGCATCGCGATCGCTGGACAATGGGCCCTCACCCACACCACGAGTTCGACGTTCGAACAACCGGTGTTCGTGGACCATGAGCACCGGGTCGAAGCGCGGATCGAGAGCACGGGCGGGCCAACCCTCACGACCTCCGCGGTGATCGTTGACGCAACGGGCGCGGTGTGCGTTCGCAGCCAGGCGTCGTTCCACGTGCTGGGTCCGGTCGATCCCGATCAGAGGGCACTCGGCCTGGGGGAGCGGTACCGCCACCTGCTCGGTGACCAGCGCCCTGAGGGGTAGCCAGGGGCAGCAGCGGGAGCGTTCGTCAGAGCAAGTCGGTGCGGACGAGCTGCAACGCCCCGGGGTGATGTTCGAACACGATTTCGCTCGTCGCGCCGATGAAATCGCCGTCGACTTGAACGGGGACCGGCCGCATGGTCGTCAGCCGGGCACGTTCGACGTCCTCGCGGACATCGACGTAGCGGCTTGAACGGAGTCCCGGCGGTGGGCGGAGCGCGTCGCCGACGACCCGCACCAGGTGGTCCGACCGGAGGCTGGTCAACGTGACCGTCGCAAGCCCCCGATCGAGGGTCGCGGCGGGCGCAATGTTCAGCGGTCGATTGCCGAGATAGGTGTAGGGGTCGGTGTTCAGACAGATCAGGAAGTAGCCGTCGTCGATCACGGCATCGCCGACCTCGAGGGCAAACGCCGGGCTCGTCCGGTCGTAGTGACGCAGCCACGTCTTGACCGCCGCGTAGACGAAGAGCGGGTGGTTGAGGTAGCGCTTCAGGTCGCCTTGGCGCTCGACCTGCTCGACCACCGCGGCGTCGAACCCGACCCCGGTGTGGAAGAGGAAGTAGCGGCCATTCACGCTGCCGATGCCGACCGGCTGGACGAGTTCCGACTCGATCGCCGTCAGTGAGCGTGTCACCGCCTCGTGCGGATCGTCGGGCAGCCCGAGGGTCCGGCAGAAGACGTTGGTCGACCCGCCAGGAAGTGGGATCAATACACAGGGCGTCTGGGCGATGCCATTTGCGACCTCGTTGACGGTCCCATCGCCGCCGAGCACCACGACTCCTTCGACGCCGTTGCGAGCGGCGTCTTCGGCCAACCGGGTTGCGTGGTTGCGGCGGGTGGTCTCGGCTACCCGGACTTCGTGACGCAGGCCAAGCGCCCGCTGGACGAGCACCTGGGTGCGCGGGGTCACCGACGACGCCGCCGGATTGACGATGAGCAACAACCGCACAGTCGTTCCAGTCTCGCCTGGCGAACACAAAAGCAGGCGATTCGGGTTGCGTCGCTTCGGCTCACAAGGACAGGCAAGCGAGAAATGTGCGAATTTCATGGGCAAACAGCTTGGGAAATCGCTCACAAGAGGCCCAGACTGCTCGTATGAAGGTTGCCGTTTGTGTAAAGCAGATCCCGGACCCGGCTGACCCGGGAGCGCTTGACGAGTCGACGAAGACTCTCAAGCGTGACACCAAGCTCATCCTCGACGAGTCCGACAGCTACGGCGTCGAGATGGCGTTGCAGCTCGTCGATGCTGCCGGCGGCGGCGAGGTCACCCTGATCTCGATGGCGCCGAACAATGAGGTCAACGGCCTCCGCACCGCATTGGCCATGGGCGCCGACTCGGCCATCCTGGTCAGCGACGATGCGCTCGCCGGCTCCGATGCCCTCGGCACCTCCAAGGTGCTCGCTGCGGCCATCCAGCGTGCCGAGCCCGACCTGGTGCTCGCCGCGACCGAGTCGAGCGACGGCTACACCGGCACCGTGCCCGAGCAGATCGCTGAGCTCATGGGCCTTCCGTCGGTCACCTTTGCCAAGTCGATCGAGGCGGGCGACGGGACGGTCAACGTCCAGCGCCAGACCGAGGCCGGCTACGACGATGTCACCTGCCCCATGCCGTGTGTGGTCTCGGTGACCGCCGGCGTGGTCGAGCCCCGCTACCCGTCCTTCAAGGGCATCATGGCCGCCAAGTCCAAGCCGGTCGACGAACTCACGATCGCTGACCTCGGCATCGATGCCGGCAGCGTCGGCTGGGCCGGCGGCGGTCAGGAGATCGTGGCGGTCCAGGAGGCACCGGCTCGCGAAGCCGGCGAAATCATCGAAGACGAGGGCGAAGCCTACGAGCGCATCGTGGCCTTCCTCGACGAGCTCAAGGTCATCTGAGGAGGCTGTCATGTCGGTTGGAACCATCTGGGTACTCGCTGAGGACGCCGAAAGCGGCGTTGCCTCCATCACCCTCGAAATGCTCGCCAAGGCACGCGAGCTGAGCGACGATGTCGTCGCGGTCTACGGCGGCGATGGTGCTGCCATCGCCGAGGAAGTCGGCGCACACGGTGCAGGATCGGTGCTCGCCACCGGCGATCTCGGCGGCGCCCTTCCCGGCCCGTCGATTGCCGGCGCGATGGCTGCCGCGATCGCCGGCGGTGCGGCGCCTGCTGCCGTCCTCATCGGCACCACCTACGGCGGCCGCGACGTCGCCGGTCGCCTCTCGGTCAAGCTCGACGCGTCGGTCATCACCAACGTTGTCGACCTCGCCGACGAAGGTGGCCTGGTCGGCACCGAGCCGATCTTCGGCGGCACCAGCGACGTCAAGACCAAGTTCACCAGCGACAAGCCGGGCATCTTTCTGGTTCGCCCCAAGTCGTTCGTTGCCGAAGCGACCGGCGGTGGCGCTGCTGCAGTCAGCAGCCTCGAGGTCCCCGATCTCGGCGCGACCGGTACCGCAGTGGTCACGAACAGCTTCGTTGAGCAGAGCGAAGGCCCGAAGCTCGACGAGGCTGCCGTCGTGGTCTCCGGTGGTCGCGGGCTCGGCGAGTCCGAGAAGTACGAACTGATCGAGACCCTCGCCTCCAAGCTCGGTGCCGCGCCCGGCGCGAGCCGTGCGATCGTCGATGCCGGCTGGGTTCCTTACAGCTACCAGGTCGGCCAGACCGGCAAGGTCGTGAAGCCCGACGTCTACATCGCTGCGGGCATCTCCGGTGCCACGCAGCACCTGGTGGGCATGAAGGGCTCCAAGACCATCATCGCCATCAACAAGGACGCCGAGGCTCCGATCTTCGGTGTCGCTGATCTCGGCATCGTCGGCGACGTGCACAAGGTTCTGCCGCAGCTGCTCGACGCCCTCAACGCCCGAGGCTGATTCGGGCCGCAACGGCTGATGTCGTTCGCGATCAACATCCTGGCCCTGTTGCTCGTCTTGGGGCTGTGCTGGATGGCCATGATGTGGCTGTCTGGGCGGTTCCACGGGCACGGGGCCGGTGGTCGTTTTGCGGACGACTACGAGCGCGACATCATGACTGGCCTGCCGGTCGAACTCTTCGACGACGGCGTGTCGTGTCCGGTCTGCGAAGGCGTGGGCGCGACCCAGGAGCGCGGCAAGCTACGACCGTGCCACGAGTGCCAAGGCACCGGGGTGCGGGGCTGAACGACATCGGGCTCGAAGCGCCCGGCCATGGGTGTGTAACCGCCGATCTGGCAGCATGGATCCATGACGATCATGCGCGTGAGCTTCGTTGGTACCTCTCTCGATACTGAGCGAAAGCAGTCGTTGGCAAGTCGATTGATCGAGGCATTCACGCTCGTGGAAGTCGGCGAGGCCAACCCGGCGGTGCACGGCGGATTTCTGGTGCACTTCGAGGAAGTCGCGGCTGACGATCTCTACATGGGTGATGCTCCGATGGCCGATGCCAGCGAATCTGGTCGTTGCGCCGTGATCACGGCGCAAGTCATGGCCGGGCCATGGACGGACGAGATGAAGGCGCAACTCTTCGGTGACATCGAAGTCGTGATTCGCGACGCTCTGGACATGCCGCGCGGATCGGGATCCGATTTTTGGATGACGATCACCGAGGTGCCCGAAGGGGCCTGGGGCTACGGCGGCGCGCCGATCTCGATCGGTGCGCTTGCTCCCGTGTTCACCGCCGATCGCCAGGAGCGAATCCGCGAATACCTGGCGGAGTGACCGGGTCTACACCAGCGGCCAGGGCCAGCGTCGGCCGCTGTGGTCGACGGGGAAGCGTCCTTCGTTGATCAGGATTCGTGCCCGGTGGTCGGCCGCCTCGAGCTCGTCCTCGTCGATCAGGTGGCCAAGCGCGTCGGCCAGCGTGTCACCGGCTACCAGCGCCTGCAGGTCCTCGACGATCTCCTCCGGAATCGGCTCACCGGCGTAGTCCCACAGCACGGTGCGCAGCTTGAACTCCTCGTGGAAGCTCAGGCCGTTGTCGATCGCCCAGATGTGATCTTGGCGATCGAGGAGCACGTGCCCGGCCTTGCGGTCGGTGCTGTTGGCCACCATGTCGAAGGCAACCAGACGCTCGAAGGTGGGCCGGAATCGTTCCTCTTCGTTGAGGGTCAGGTAGTGCGCGGTGAAGTCGCACGGGACGAAGAGTTGGATTGACCCCATACCGACCGGGCCGTCGATCAGGACCGTGGGCGGCACGAGGTCCCAGCCCACTGCCTTGGCCAGCTCGTAGCAGGCGACCTCTCGCTTGTAGAGCCCGCTCGGGAAGTCCCAGAGGGGCCGCTCGCCGCGGTGCGGCTTGTAGATGGCTTGGACGAAGTGCTCCTCGAACCGTACGTCGCACAGCAGCGTGGTGTTCGAGCTCCAGGGCATCTGCCCGAGCACCTCGACCTCGCCTTCGGCCAGGATTTTCTCGCCGATCTCGTTGGGAATCGGATCGCGCTCTCGAATCGGCGCTTCCTGCCGGGATTCGTCCTCGTACTCGTCGTCGTACTCGTCGTCCTCCCACTCTTCGTCGTTCACGAGCCGAGCACCGGCCGTGAGCGCGGCGCAGTCTGTGCCGACGGAGAGCCAAGGGCCTCCGTGGCCCTGGAACGGCTCGCCTGGAAGGCAGTGCTCCCGCTGCGGTCGGCGCCGGCGGGCGGGCGTTGCGTGCCCGGAACTAGTTCCAGCACGGGCACCAGGTCTCGCCGTCGTTGAGCGGGGCCTCGCAGTAGGGGCATGGCGGTCGTCCGGCGGCGACGAGCTGGCGGGCGTGGTGAATGAACGCCGACACCTGGCCGCGAGTCAGCTGAAACCGGCTTGTCGCGGGGGAGCCCTCATCGTCCTCGCGCTGGAGCTGTTCTGCCCACAGGGCCACGCGGTCGCGGCTCTCGACATAGGCGACACCCATCGACGCGACCGGCCATTCCGGCTCGATCGGGGTCGACAGCTGCAGATCCTGGGGCACCGATGTCAATTCCGGTTCCGGCAGGTCTTTCAGCATGTCGGCGAGGTAGTCGGCCAGGGCTGCAACCTGCTGCTTCTCGACCTTGAGGGTGACGACCTGGCCACCGGCCAGGGCCTGAAGAAAGAACGTGCGCTGACCGGCCGGGCCCACCGCTCCGGCGAGGAACCCGTCGACGTCCGGAAGGTCGAACGACCGGTCGAACGCGCTCACGAGGGAACCAACCGTGTGAGATCGTCACCCGTCGAGTTCACCGCGAGGACGATCGGGCCCGTCTGGGTGTAGGTGATGGCGGAGATCGAGCACGGTGAGATCACGATGCGCTGGAATTGGTCGAGGTGGGTGCCGAGCGCGTGGGCGACGGCGGCCTTGATCGTGTCCGCGTGCGAGACGCACACGATCATCTCGCCCGGATGCTCCGCCACGAGGTCGACGAGCGCGCCGCTTATGCGGGCCTGCATCTCGGAGAACGACTCACCACCGGGGAACCGGAAGCCGCTGGGGTACTTCTGTACCGTCTGCCACTCGGGCAGCTTGTAGAGGTCTTTGAGTGCGCGACCGGTCCACTTGCCGAAATCACACTCGTTGAGACCGGCCCGCGTGCGAATTCGGAGCTTGCAGGCTTTGGCGATCGGCGCCGCGGTTTCCTGCGTGCGCTCCATGGGTGAGGCATAGATCGCGGACGCTCGACCGAGCGCGGCGATGCGCTCCGCGGCGCGCTCCGCCTGGGCAATGCCGACATCGCCCAGATGAAGGCCCTTCGCGCGCCCGGGCAGCACCTTGCCCGTCGTCGGCGTCTGGCCATGTCGGACCAGCAGGACCGTGGTAGCAGGGGGCGGCGTGGACTTCTTCTTGGATGGAGCCATGCACTCGCGAAACTACCGTGGTGAACGTGAAAGCACTGCACCGATTGCGACGCGATATCGAGTCGTGCCGGGCCTGTCCCCGTCTCGTCGAATGGCGAGAAGAGGTCGCTCGCGAGAAGCGGGCCGCCTATCGCGACCAGGAATACTGGGGCAAGGCGGTGCCCGGCTTCGGCGACGCCAACGCATCGCTTCTGGTCGTCGGACTCGCGCCGGCGGCCCATGGCGCGAACCGCACCGGCCGCATGTTCACGGGCGATCGCAGCGGCGACTGGTTGTACCGCGCGTTGTACCGGGCGGGCTACGCCAACCAAGCCGAGAGCATCGATCGCGACGACGGGCTCGAGCTCACCGATGCATGGATCACTTCACCGGTCAAGTGTGCTCCGCCGGCCAACAAGCCGACTGCGGAGGAGCGTCACGCATGCAAGCCGTTCCTCGACCGCGAGTTCGAGCTGCTGACGAACCTCAAGGTTGTCGTTGCCCTCGGAGGCATCGGTTACGGCGCGGTCTGTGAGTATCTGGGCATCCGACCTCGACCCAAATTCGGTCACGGTGTCGAGGTACCGCTCGACGAAGGAATCCACGCCGGAACGATCGTGCTGTGTAGCTACCACGTGAGCCAACAGAACACGTTCACCGGGCGGCTGACCGAACCCATGCTCGACGCGATTTTCACCCGGGCCCGTGAGCTCGGTAGCGGTGCGTGAGCAGGAGGCGCCGCTAGCCTCCTTCGGGTGACTCGCCGTCCATCCATCAAGGCATCCCTCAGGGCTCCGTTGCGGGCCATTGCCGTCGTGGCGGCCTTGGTGTTGTTTGCGGTCGCCTGCAGCAGCGCCGGGTTGCCCGAGTCCTATGCCGACCAGACCGACCTCAACCAGGACGGCCAGAGCACCATCGAGCGAAACTGGATGGCCGGCTGCACTCCATCGTTGACCGACGACCTTGCGGCCGAGGCACAGAGCATCTGCCAGTGCAGCATCGACCGAATCGGTGGCCTGGGTGGCGACGGCGCGGAGCCCGAGATCCCCTTCGCCTCCTTCATCGAGTTCAACGACAAGCTGAGCGGCGACCCGAATCGTCTACCGAACATGCTCGAGGGCGGTGACAGCCCGGATCCGGTCGCTCAGGCGGTCGTCGAGATCGTCCGAGACTGCATTCAGGACTTCGTGCCGGATGCGGCGGCTGGCACGGCCAGCAGCGACGACAGCTGAGCTGAGGCCTGCTGAGCTGAGGCCTGCGGCCAGAACTCGGGCGACGGGCGTGTCGTCGCCTCCTAGCCGGTTCGATGACCCGACGCCCAAGCTCGACATCGCGTCGATCCCGATCGACCCGGGCGAGGAAGTCCTGCTGCTCGGCGTCACCGGTTCGACGCGTATCGAGGTCCTCGATCCCCGCATCGAGCCGCTGGTGGCGATTCGCAGTCGGTTGCTGGGCCAACGGACCGTGCGGGCGTCCTACACCGGCTATGCCGTCGCCCAGGCTCGGCGACTCGCCAACCGCCAGGCGGAGGGCCGCAAGGGCTTCAACTCCGATCTGGCGAAGCGAACGGCCAAGCACGCTCGGCATTGCTTCCGGCTCATGCTCCAGGCCGAGCAGCTGCTCCGCACCGGCGAGGTCACCGTCGACGTCCTCCGCGCACCGGGACCAACTGTTTGCCGTCGGTGAGCTCGCCGAGCGCGACGTCGACGCACTTCTGGCCGCGTTCGAGGCGCGCAAGGACGAGCTCGATGCGGTCGAGTCCTCGATGTCCGAAGAATCTGATGTCGCGGCGGCCGAGGCGTTTCTGGTCGGGTTCCGCCGCAACAACCTGGGCTGAAGCGAGCTACTTCTTCTTGGTCGGGAGGCCGACGCGAGCGGTGGGGTTGGCCCACTCGGGCCAACGCTCACGGCTCTTCTGCGAGAGGCGTTGCATGAGGGCGATCGCCGCGGGGTCATCGTCGCCCGGTCGCGTCTCGATCACGCCGTCCTTGGCCATCGCCTCGATGATGGCCCGGCCGAGGTCGGTTCGGACGATCGTGAGGGTCCAGTCGGTCTCGTTGCCGATGCCGCCGGTGCTGATGTCGGCATGCTCCGCGGCGAAGTCGGGGCAGTGGTTGCATCCCTCGCGGGTCCACGCGTGGCACTCCTTGAGATTGATCTCGTGGTAGGTGCCGTCCTTCATCCAAACCTGGAACACACCCTTGATGTTCATCTTGGCGATGTCGTTCTTGTCGAGTCCGTACTTGACCCCGAATAGCTCGTCGAACATCGAGTCGTCGAAGGACTTGGAGCACAACAGGCCGATGTTGAGCTTGATCGGCTTGGAGACCTTGCCGACCTTGCGGTGCCACATGACACCACCGATCGACGACTGGCAGGACATGCCCACGAGTGCCAGACGTTCGAGGCCCTTCTCCCGCGCCTCGTCATAGGCCATAGTGTTGGCCGAGTAGGTGTAGCGACTACCGGCACCGGCGAGGACTTCCTCACGGTTCGTGGCGACGCCGGGGATGGCCTTCCAGCCACCGTCCTCTCCGCCTTCGAGATGGGAGACGAGCGCGCCGTCGAGGATGTCGTTCTCCAGACACCAGATCAGGATCGCCGAAACGAGCCCGCCGTCCTGGCCGGTGTCGTACACGAAGTCATCGCTGGCCCGGGTGAGCAGGATGTCCTTGTAGATGCCGGCCATCTCGTCGGGTTCGCGAACCCGGCCGAACAGGTGCTCGTCGGCCTCGGTCTCCCAATCGCGGAACCGAGGGCAGGCGCGGGTACAGCTGGTGCAGCCCTTCTCGCCGTGGATGCAGTTCGTCTCACCGAGCTCGTCCTCGAGGTGGAACGGCTTGTAGTGGCCGGGCTCGTGCTTGTACCCGATGACATCGTGCGGGCAGGAGATCACACAGCCCGCACACCCGGTGCAGAGGCCGCTGTTGATGACCTCCTCGTAGAGCTCTTTCCACTGGTGCGTCCAGCGCACCCGCTTCGGCTTCGTCTCGGACTCGACCACAGACATGGCCTGAGCTTACGTGTCCTTGTCGCCCTCCGAGGAACCATGCGTGGCCCAAACGGCGTAGAGCGGATCGACGGGCCCGCCCACGATGCGGGTCTCGATCGTCGGTTCATCCCAGCCGGTCAGCCGGAAGTAGGTGGCTACCAACTCGGTACGGAACGACTCGCTGGCGATCAGCCAGCCGCGGATGGCTTTGGTCGGAAAGCAGCGATTGCTGAAGGTGCACACGAAGCGGCCGCCCGGTCGAACGACCCGCCGCACCTCCTCGAAGACCTCGAGCGGCTGCACCAGATAGTCGACCGAGACGACACACGTGGCGTCGTCGAAGTGGTCGTCGGGCCACGGGAGCAGCGGGTCGACGTTGAGGTCGTGTACCAGGGTCTCGGCAGCCTGTTCGTTGGCGACCAGCTCGGCAGGGTTCATCCCGAGCGCGGTCAGGTGCTCCGGGGGGCTGCGGAAGTGCGATACCCACGAGCTCATCAGGTCGAGAACCCGCCCATTCAGGGCGAGCTCGTGGTAGAGCGCGCCCACACCGGCGATGGCACCATCGTCGATGTGCTGGACGAACCGCGGCGGTCGGTAGAACTCGCCGTCGGGGAGCTCGTCGGTCCGCTCGAAGAAACCCGGGCCGAAGTTCCGGTACCCGTCGTGGTTCCGCATGCGACAAGGGTGCCATACGGCAACCCCCGGCTGGCGGGTCAAATCGTCAAGGTTTCGACAGGTTCGTGACTCGGTCCAGCGGTGCCCAATGGGCGGCATAGTCCGTCTGAAGCTGGGGCCGTTCGATCGACCATTCGGTCGGGATCCAGGCGTAACGGCTCTCGAACATGAAGGCCAGGAAGTCGTCCATACGGACGGGTTCGAGCTCGGCGCTGGTCCCCCGAGTGAACGCTTCGTTGTCCGGTCCGTGGGGCAGGAACGCGTTGTGGATGCTGATCCCGCCGGGCAGGAAACCCTCGAGCTTTGCGTCGTAGACGCCCTCGATGTTGCCCATCAACTCGCTCATCACGTTGGAGTGGAACCAGGGTGGACGGAAGGTGTTCTCGGCGACCAGCCAACGCTCCCGAAACAGCACAACGTCGAGGTTGGCTCGGCCGGGCGTGTCGGACGAGGACGTGAGCACGGTCCAGATCGAAGGGTCGGGATGGTCGAACAGCACGGGACCGACGGGGCAGTACGCACGAAGGTCGTACTTGTACGGGGCGTTGTTGCCGTGCCACGCCACGACGTCGAGCGGCGTGTGTTCGAGGTCGGTGGCGAGCAGACGGCCGTCGTACTTGAAGATGAGGCGAGTTGGGCGGTCGGCTTCGCAGGCCGCCGTCGGGTAGAGGAAGTCGCGCGGGAGTGCCATGGCGTTGAGCCCGATCGGGCCCGGATCGGGTAGCTCAAGGGGCGCCCCGTAGTTCTCGCACACGTAGCCGTAGGCCGTGTCGTCGAGCAGCTCGACCCGGAACTTGATCCCACGGGGGATGACGACGATCTCGCTCGGGCGAGCCTCGATCACGCCGAGTTCGGTCACGAAACGCAGACCGCCGTCCTGGGGGATGATCAGCAGCTCGCCGTCGGCATCGACGAAGACCTCGTCGACCATCGATCGGGTCGCCAGATAGAGATGGGTCGCCGCGCCGACTTGGAGGTGCGCGTCACCGTTCGTGGCGACCGTGTGAAGACCCTCGACCCAGGTGGACGACGCGTCGGGGTCGATAGGGATCGGGCTCCAGCGCAGCTGGCTGACGGGTGCCTTCGCTTCTCGGGAGGGCGATGTGCGCAGCTGCCCGGCATCGATCTCCTGGAGGCCGGTCACGTGCCGGACCGACGGGCGCACCCGGTACATCCAGGTGCGCCGATTGAGGGCCCTCGGCATGGTGAACGAGGTGCCGCTCAGCTGCTCGGCATAGAGATCGTGGGCCACCCGTTGGGGTGAGTTCTGGCCCACCGGCAAGGTCTCCGGCTCGGCCTCGGTCGCATGTTCGTTGCCAAACCCGCTCAGGTACTCCACCTCGTTAGCCATGCGCTCTTTGCTAGCACCGTCGCTCCGCTCGGGTCACGATCGCCCCTTGGCTGCTGATTGCGGACTGTATGGAGTTCGACAAGACTTCGTCGGGCGCGGCCACCGAGGTGCGACTTGTCGTTACGTTCGTCTGCATGCGCACGCGATACGTCATTGGTCTGATCGCCGTCGTGGTGCTCGCCTTCGGGGGTTGGTTCATCTACGAGAACCTCTTCGACACCGATGCACCCGACGAGCTGACCACCGAGGCGGCACTGACCCAGCTCGAGACCGATCTCACCGGTGGCGACGTGGACGAGCCGGAAACAGAAGCTGCTCCGGTCGCCGACACGAGTAACGACCCGAGAACCGTCGAGGGGGTCTGGACCGTCGACGACGAGTTTGGCGACTTCGACTTCCAGACGGCGTCGGGCAGCTTCGCCGGCTTCCGAGTCGCCAAGACGCTGTTCACCGGAGGCGGCGTCACGGCGGTGGGTCGGACCGGTGGCGTGACCGGAGAGGTGACGATCACCGAGGGAGCGCTCTCCTCGGCCTCGATCGTGGTGCAGATGGCCGAAATCGTTTCCGACGAATCGCGACGCGAGAGCGCGATCCAGGACACGGTCAAGGCCCGCGACTTCCCGACCGCGGCGTTCGCGGTGACGGCGCCGGTGGCCGTAGACACCGATGCGCTTCCCGCTGGCGAGACGGTCGCCGCCACCGTCACCGGAGACCTCACGATCGCCGGGGTCACGAACTCCGAGGAGATCTCGATCGATGCGACGATCCCGAGCGACGGCGTCGGCCTCATCATCGGCTCGGCCGAGCTGGTCTGGGCCGACTACGGCATCGATGCACCGGACTCGCTCTCCGGGACCGTCGCCGACGAGGGGATCCTCGAGTTCCAGCTCGTCGTCCGCCTCGGCTGAACGCATCGTCCGGAGGCGCCACGGTCCTACCCGGAAGAACCCCCCGTTCGCGCCGGCTCCCATTCGTGATGTCCGGCTCTTGGGTTCGGCCGCGGCGCGCCCTCGCACAACCGCCTTCGGCGTCGACGCGTATCCAGACGTGTTGTCGAAGGCAGGCGCGCTGCTTCACGGCATCGTCAACAACCATCCGCTCGTAGATGGGAGCAAACGCCTCGGCTGGCTGGCGACAGCAGTCTTTCTCGAGCTCAAGGGACGGAGTGTCGCCCACGCGTCGAACGACGCCGTGTTCGAGCTCGTCAGCGTGGCCGCCACCGGTCAGGATGTGGAGTCGATCGCCGCAGCGCTTCGGGCGCAGCACGACACCCCGTAGGGCCGTGCTGACAGGGCGAAACTCTGTAGGTGACGAGCGCAGCGAGTAACGACGCGCCCTCGGCAGGATTCGAACCTGCGCACATGGCTCCGGAGGCCAATGCTCTATCCCCTGAGCTACGAGGGCGGGGGAGGAGCCGAGGCTCCACCGGACGGCACTCTATACCCGCCGGGGCGTCCTCGGACTCAAGTTGTGTGGGCCTCTCGAGCCTCGATCAGCCGCCGAAGCCGCCCTGCATGACCTGGATGATCGCCGGACCGAGCAGCACGATCAGCAGCGGCGGGAGGATGCACGTCACCAGTGGCATGAGCATGAGCACCGGCAGCTTCATGGCGCGCTCTTCAGCTCGCTGTTTGCGCTTCTCGCGGAGCTCATCGGCCTGGATCTGCAGGATCTCGGCGATGGACACACCGGTCTTCTCGGCCTGCGCGATTGCCCGGATGAACGAGGTGACGTCGGAGACGTCGACCCGCTCCTGCATGTTCTTGAACGCCCGTTGGCGGACCATGCCCACCCGGGTGTCGTGCAGGAAGCGGGCCAGCTCCTCGCTGAGCGGTCCGGTCGTCGAGTCGACGGTGCGTCGGATGGCTTGCTCGAAGCTCAGGCCGGCCTGCACGCTGATTGCGATCTGGTCGGCGATGTCGGGCAGGTCCATCTGGATCTGCTCCTGGCGGGAGCGAGCACGATTGGTGATGTACGTGTCGAAGCCGCGCCAGCCGACGCCGGCAAGGATGATGCCGAACGCCACGCCGGTCATCCCGCCCATGGCCTGCCAGGAAAGCAGACCGAGCGTGATACCAGCGGCAAGCGAGATGGTTCGGGCCGTGGCGATGCGCTGTGGGGTCCAGGTCCGGGCGAGGCCGGCCGTCACGGCATTCACGTGCAGCGTGTCGATGCGCTTCTTCGGGGTGGTGCCCGACAGCACGCTGTTGACCTTGTCGAGCCAGGGCTTGACGACTCGCTCGGAGCGTGAGCGCTGGAGCAAGACCTCGTGAAGGTTGGACGTCTGGTTACTCAACGAATCCGGATCGTCACTCGGCGGCGGCGACGTGTCGAGGGCGGTCGGCACTCGTGGCGCCAGCGTGGTCGCCCCGTGTGCCATCCCATGACCATCGATCACGGCGTCGCGGGAGGACACCAAGTAGACGAGCATCGAGACCGACAGGCCGATCAGGCCGCAGCTGACGAGCAGTACGGGATCCATCAGAACTTGAACCTCGCCATGCGGTTGAGCCAGATGGTGCCGACGAGTAGCTGCACGCCGGCGAAGATCAGCATCGCCCAGCCGATGCTGGTCGTGAACATCGGGATGAGGAAGTCCGGGTTGATGATCTGCACGGCGAGCATCATCACCGGCGGCAGCGCGGCCAGGACGATGCCGGAGATGCGGCCCTCAGCACTGAGTGCCCGCACGGTTCCGGCAACGTGGTTGCGGGCCCGGATCGTCGAATCGAGGCGGCGAAGGATCACCGAGAGGTCACCACCGGTGCGGTAGTTGATCTCGATCGCTCGCACGACCCAGTCGAAGTCGACGCTGTTCATGCGGTTGGCGAGGTCGTTGAACGACTCGATGAGGTCGCGGCCGATGCGGTTCTCGATCACGACACGGCGAAGCTCGTCGCCGGCGGGGGCTTCGAGGTCGGGGGCCATCGACGCGATCGACTGGGGGAGCGACTGGCCGGAGCGGAGCGACGACGAGAGGTTCTGGAGGAGATCGGGCAGCTGGTCAGCGAAGGCTTCCTGGCGCTTCGTCACATTGCGGTTCAGCATCGTGTTGGCGACGATCGGTGTCGCGCCGGCGAGCAGCACGAACGCAACGATGCCGCCAAGCAGGTAGCCCAGCGCACCAAGCACCAACGCGATGGCGAGCGTGAGCAATACCCACTCGCCGGACCTCAGCTGGCTTCCGCTCTGCTCCAGGCGATCCTGGAGTGCGCGTCCGTTGCGGTTCTCGACCAGGCGCGTGGTCTTCTCGACCATGAGGTCCCGAGCATCGAAGATGCCGCCGGCAGCCTGCTCTCGCTTCTGCTCCGCCTTGCGCTCGGCTCGACTCAGCTTGGGGCCCTCGGGCTCGCCGGGGCGCGAGCCCCCGCTGCCGCGGGTCAACACGAGTCGAACGATCAGGAAGACCGAGAGCCCGATCAGTCCGATGCCGACGAAGAGGATGGGGTCGTTCATAGCTCTCCGCCGAGGCCGGAGGTCGGGTCACCGAACAGCGATGCTCGGAGCTCGATGCCGTGTTCGGCGAGTCGTTGGGCGACCATCGGACGCAGACCGGTCGGCTTGAGTTCGGCGATGTAGTTGCCGTTCTCGTCGACGCCTTGGGTCTCGAGCAGGAAGATGTCCTGCAGGCTGAGCGTGTCACCCTCCATGCCGACGACCTCGGTGATGTGGGTCACGCGACGGGTGCCGTCACGCAGACGGTTCAGCTGCACGACGACGTCGATTGCCGAAGCGATCTGTTCACGGATCGCTCGAATCGGCAGATCCATGCCGGCCATCAACACCAGCGTCTCGAGACGGGCAATGCAGTCCCGAGGCGAGTTGGCGTGCAGCGTGGTCAGCGAACCTTCGTGACCGGTGTTCATGGCCTGGAGCATGTCCAAGGCCTCACCGCTACGGCACTCACCGACGACGATTCGGTCGGGGCGCATACGCAGGGAGTTCTTGACCAGGTCACGAATCGAGACCTCGCCCCGACCCTCGACGTTGGCCGGACGGGACTCGAGGCGCACGACGTGGCGCTGGTTGAGACGGAGCTCGACCGAGTCCTCGATCGTGACGACTCGCTCGCCCTCGGGAATGAAGTTCGAGCAGACGTTGAGCAGTGTGGTCTTACCGGAACCGGTACCGCCGCTGATCAACATGTTGAGCTTGCCGGAGACGAAGGCCCGCAGCAGGCCGACCGATTCCCACGTGAGGGTGTTGTAGGCGACAAGGTCCTGCTCGGACAGCGCCTGTTTCGAGAACTTACGAATGGTGAGGCTCGACCCATCGACCGCCAGCGGCGGGATGATCGCGTTCACACGAGAACCGTCGGGAAGACGGGCGTCGACCATCGGCGATGATTCGTCGATACGTCGACCGATGCGGCTCACGATCCGATCGATGACCCGTCGGACCTGGGCGTCGGATTCGAACTTGGCACTCGTTTCGAAGATCTTGCCGGCGCGCTCGACGAAAACCATGTCCGGGCCGTTGACCATGATTTCGGAAACCAGTGGATCCTCGAGCAGCGGCTCGATCGGTCCGTGGCCGAGAATGTCGTGAAGGAGCTCGTCGCCGAGCTGGTCGAGCTGGGCTTCGGAGTAACCGCTGGTGTCCTGATTGAGGAGGACGTCGGCGAGGCCCTCGATGACCATCTCTTGGAGCTGGTCCTCCGAGACGGTGCTGTCGGTGAGCAGCGAGCCGAGGCGGAGCGTCAGTGCATCCTTGGCCTGGCGCTTGAGCTCGTGCATCTCTTCGGTCAGCGGCGGCCGTTCGAAGCGAACCGGCAGAGCGCCCTCGACGTACTCGGTTTCGAGCGGCTCGGAGATGGCGTTCTGCACATCCCGGAGCACCTTCGAGGCCTGGTCGTCATCCTCCGGTTGGGTAGGAGCAGCGATCGGCTCGTTGAGGTTCAGGGCCTCGAGCTCGGGCGCCGGAGCGGCGGTAACCGCAGGGGCCGCGGCCTCAGGGCCGCCGTTCGACGGTCCGCGCTGCACCCAGTCGACGGCCTGGTCGACCATCGGAGACGGGGCCTCCGGGTTCAGGTACCAGTCGACGAGGTCGGTGATCCCGGATTCGCCGCCGGCCGCGTCGGCGGTCGGCGGGATCTCCTCGCCGTTCTCGTCGTGATCGGGCTTCTTGAAGAGTTTCATCAGTTCCCCGGTGGAAGTGCGCTGTCGCCTTCGATGTCGTCGATCGGCGCCTGCTGATCAAGGGTCTCGCCCGGGCCCGCGGGCTCGGGTTCTTCGGCGTCGGATTCCGGCGGCGCGATCGGCTCGGTCTGCGCGGCGGGTGTGGCCTGGGGCTGATCGTTGCCGGCGGCTGCCGGGCTGGCGTCGACGGCGTCGTCGCCGTCGGCGGTTTCCTCGGCGTCGATGTCGTCGGGATCGGTGAGCGCACCGTCGAGTTCGACGAGCGAGTCTTCGCCCTCGACGCCGAGCTGGCCGGCGATGTCTTCGGGGTCGACGAGGTTGCCGAGGATCAGGTCCACGCCCGAGTTGTCGGCGAAGAAGTCGCCGCCGCTGAGCATCGTGGCGAAGGTCGAGAATTCGCGATCGTCATCGTCGCTGGCGCCGTCGGGCACCGTGGCGAGCACGATGTCGCCGTAGCGCATGGCCAGCACGAGGTCGGTGAGCTCGCCGGGCTTGACGGCCAGGGTGATTCGGAAGTCACCGACGGTCGAGGTGCCGACCTCGTTCGTGCTGTTGGAGACGTTGCCGAGGAACTCGGCGCTGGTCACGACGTCGACGACTTCGACCTTGGGCAGGACGACGAGGGCAAGATCGTAGGGATCGCGCTGGGTCGCCGAGTCGGGAGTGATGCGGAACGTCGCCGTGACGGCCACGTTGTCGCCCGGGCGCAGGACACCGCCGAGTGCCCGGCCGGCCGCCAGGTTCAACACGATCGTGTGGTGGTCCGCGGGCGGTTCGACCGCCGCGACCTGACTCAGGAAGTTCTCGCCGGCGAAGTCGCTCGGATCGATGAAGCGCTCGCGCAGCAGCTGTTCGCCCACGAGGGCGTCGCTTGCCAGTCGCAGACCGTCGAGTTCACGCAGGTCCTGCACCGTGGCGATGGCGGAGTCAGCGACGAACTGGGTGGGGACGTCTCGCGAGGCGAGGTAGGTGGCCGGCGAAGCGAGGATCGTGGCGACCTCGGTGCCCTGCGGAATCGGCTGGGTGACGACCAGCACGAGGCGGGTGTCCTCGGCCGCGGCGGCTGAGGCGTTGGCTTCCTCGGCATCGGCGCTCAGGTAGCGGACGAGGAGGAAGGCACCGGCGACGGCGAGAAGGCCGGCGATTGCCGCCAGCACCATTGGGCTGCGTTGCTTCTCCTCGGTCGCGAGAGGGCCGCCCTCGGCCATCTCTTCGGCTTTGTCAGATCTCGAGAACATTCAGACTCCAAGGTCGTGGTTCCGGGGCCTCTCTCGCCCGCCCGGGGGTGTGTGCGGTCGACAGACCGACGGGGACCTATCGGCCCTCGCCGTCATGAATTGAGTAGCGCAGAAGGCCTAATTGCCGCACTGGGTCGATCTGCCCAGAGCGTTGCGCGCCTAGGCCGCGAGGCGCCCAAATTCGGCCGTTCGTCTCATTCGTGGCGGTCGCGTTTGGGCATCGCAACATGGTCGTGTGTGGTGGTCGTCCTGTGGTGGTCGTGTGTGGTCGTATGTGGCGACCCGCCGTACTGCGTCGAACGGCGCATCGGCAGCGACGTGGCGCTGCCCGTCGCAGTACCTGGCGCTGCCCGTCGCACTACTGGCGGTTGCTTCTGTTGAGGATGTTGTTTGTGATCCCTACGGTAGCCGTGAGGGCTTGCGTGAGGGAAGAGCCTGTTGTTTGATGTGGTGGTGAAGACGGGAAGATCTGCCTAGTGGGTCCGGGTGTGGCCCTGGCGGTGAGCCGCCAGACTAGGAATCTCTCCCGAATGTAGTACCCGAGGCCCAGGATGTGGGTAGCGCGTCATGATGCGAGTGGCAGTGAGCAACCAAATGCGACGCACGTGCCTTAACAAGATTTCGGGACGGCCGACCTGTTTGGGGATGGAAACGGGATTGACCGCGGCGAAGCGGCGCAGATCGAGCTCCGCCGAGGCGGCCCAAGCTCGCTGGAGGGTTCGAGGCCGCTCGGTGCAGCACGAGCGCGGCGCGCAGCTCGTCGAGTTTGCGCTGGTCTCGGTGTTGCTCTTCGTCATCATCTTCGGGCTGATCGAAGGCGGGCTCCTGGTGCGAGCCCGCAACAATGTCGCCTCGTCGGCCGACGATGCGGCCCGGCGCGGTGCGATCGCCGCCGACGAATCCTCCGCCGACTGGCAGATCCTGCGCCAGCTCGAGGTCCGCGGCGCTCTGCGTGCCTCCCAGATCAACTATGTGGTCGTGTATCGAGCGTCGAGCAGCACCGAAGCTCCGCCCGCAACCTGCCAGGCCGGCACTCCGGTCACCGACGTCTGCAACGTCTACGAGCGGGCCGACTTCGACGTCGATGCCAGCCTGTTCACCTGCTCTGACCCGGGCCTGGACGCCAACTGGTGCCCGACCGACCGAGCCGAGGACACGACGGCCTTCGAATACGTGGGTGTGTGGATCAATGCCACGCACACCGGACTGTTCGGCATCTTCGGCGACGTTGAGCTCGGTGCCCAGAGTGTGCTGCCTCTCGAAGGAAGCGGAGGAGTCTGATGCGTGCGACCTTGAACCGTCGGCGAGGATCCGGCCGCATGGGTGATCCCCGTAGCGAACGGGGCGGCGCCCTGCTGGAGCTGGCCGTCTGTATCCCCATCTTCGTGGTGCTGATGGCACTCATCTTCGACATCGGGCTCGGCTTCTCCGCCGCCCGAGACTCGTCCTCGGCTGCCCGGTCCGGCGCACGCGTCGCGGCTTTGGCGGGCAATGAGCGACTGGCGGATTATCGAGCGATCGACGCAGTGCGTGCGGAATACGCGGCCAGCGACGACGACGTCGTGTGGATGACCGTCTACCGGTCGTCACCGGGTGGCACCGGGTTGGTGCCCACGGCTTGCCAGCCAGGCGGCAGTGGTGCGGCCGGCGTCTGCAACGTCTACGACTCGACGGCCATCACCACGCTCACCGATGCACAGTTCGCTTCCGATGGCTGCTCAGGCGAGCCCGACGCAAATTGGTGCCCGACGGATCGGCGAGATGACGAGGGCGACTACCTCGGCGTCGCGGTGTGGACCATCCACAATCCGACGGTCGGACTCCTGGTGCCACGCAGCAGCGGCGAGGGTCCCGCCCAGTTGGGAGACGGCGGCGTCGAACTCGAGGATCGAGCGGTCTTCGCCCTGTATTTCCCCGACGACGATTCCTAGGCATCATGTGGGACCGAAGCCTCAAGCTGAATGCCTTATGGCCGACAGGCATGGCTGTGCGGTTGAAGGATGAGGGAGCGGTCTCGCACCGCGAGTCAGCAACATCGGTCGTGTCACGCAACACTGGCTATATCGACGTGAAGGACACGGCGTCCTTCGGACAAGGGATCTGAGGCCATGGCATCACCACGGGTCGAATTTCGGACCGCTCGTGTCGTAGTCGTCGCCACCGTTGTTCTCGCGCTCGGCGTCATCGTCGTCGGTGCCCTCTCCCTGTTCGACGACTTCCAGTCGCGCTCCGACCAGCGCCAGCTCGCCTCGTCGACCTCCAACGAGTCGCTCGACGATCGTCTCGCGTCGGTCGACGACGACCTCGCCCGCAGCCTGGCGCTGACCGAGGAAGCAGGCATCGAACTCGCCGAGCGCTTGAGCGTCGCCGACGAAGCCGGCGATGTTGCGCTGGCCGCTGCCGTGATCGACGGCGAACTTGGTCTCCGCCTGCGTGCGCTCGATCGGATCTTCTATCAGGACACCGTCGCCCAGGTCTTCGGTGTTGACGAATTCGGCTCACCCCTCGGCGACGATGTGGTCGCTGGGTTCGATGTGGCAAGCGCCCTCCGCCGGGTCGACGGGGCCATGTTCGCCGACGGCCAGGGCATGGCCTGGGTCGAGAACGGCATCGCCGCCTACTTCCCGCTGACCGAGGAGCAGGGTTGGGTCGTGATGATCCTGCGCGGTGACGACCTGGCCGTTGGTGGCACCTTCGAGCGCCTCACCGACCTCGGCGCCGTCGAATCCGAAGTCCGACTCTTCGATGAGTCCGGCGAACTGGTCTCGGCGCAACCCTTCGCCAACCAGACCTTCGTCACGACGACGACGGTCGACCTTCCGGGCGGCGAGCCGGTGTCGTGGATCCCGTTCCTCATCCGGGTTTTTGCCACCCTCGCAACCCTCGGTGGAGTGCTGGTGCTCGGGTCCTTCGTGCGGAAGAACTACGTACAGGCGAGCCGCCGTCTCGAGAATGCCGAATCGACGCCCTACGGGTCGAGCACCGACTTCGAGGCCAACATCATCGGTGTGGTCGAGCTCGACGAGATGGGAATCATCACCGGTGCCAATCAGGCGTACTGCGACATGGTCGGCCAGCCGCGCGACGAGCTCATCGGTGTGTCGTTGCTCGCCCTGACCGAACCCGCCGATCGCACTCGCCACCTGGCAGCGCTCGACAAGCTCATGACCGGGGCTGCCCGCAAGACCCAGGTCGAGCACCGGGTCCTCAATGAGAAGTCCGACACCGAGATCTGGGTCCTCGAACACCTCTCCCGCAGCGAGACCAGCGAAGGTTCGAAGATCCTGGTGCAGAGCCAGGACATCACGTTCCGCCGCTACGCGACCTGGGAGCTGGCCAAGCAAGCCCTCCACGACGAGCTGACCGGCCTCGCCAACCGCGCGATGCTGGTGCATCGTCTCCGGGGTGCGCTCGGTCAGCCCACGAATCCGGAGACCGGCAAGAAGCCGCTCGTCGGTGTGATGTTCATCGATGTCGATCGCTTCAAGCTCGTGAACGACTCGCTCGGCCACGACGTTGGCGACCGACTCATCAAGCACGTCGGCGAACGCATGGAGACCGCGGTCCGAGTCAACGACACGGTGAGTCGCTTCGGCGGCGATGAGTTCGTCGTGTTGTGCGACAACCTCAGCGGTGTCTCCGAAGCGATGGCCGTCGCCGAGCGCATCCGTGCGTCGCTGGCAACGCCATACACCGATGACGGCGCCACGATCCACCCGACCTTGTCGATCGGCATCGCCGTCTGCGATGCGGGCGAGATGACGGCCGATGAACTGCTTCGCGATGCCGACGCCGCGATGTACCGAGCCAAGGAGCGCGGCCGCAACCGCGTGGAGGTCTTCGACGAGGGCATGCGCAAGCTGCTCGTCGAGCAGATGACCCTCGAGAGCGAGCTGCGCAATGCGATCGACACCGAAGAAATCGCGATGTACTTCCAACCGATCGTCGACAGCGCGACCTATGCGACTGCCGGGTTCGAAGCGCTGATCCGTTGGCCGCACCCGACCCGTGGTCTGCTCACGCCGGGTCAGTTCCTGGGCGTCGCCGAGGAAGCCGGTCTGCAGAGTCGCCTCGACACCGTGGCGCTCAAGCTCACCTGCGAGCAGATGGCCCGCTGGGCAGCCAAGTATCCACTGGCCAACGAGCTCTACGTGTCGGCCAACAAGGTGCCGAAGAACTTCCCACAGTTCGTCCAGCAGATTCGAGAGATCGTCGCATCGACGGGTCTGCCACCCGGCTTGCTGGTCGTGGAGGTCGTGGAGAACGCCCTTCTCGACGACGCCGACGGCGCCCTCCAGGCGATCGAAGCACTCAAGGACATGGGAGTCCGGGTCGCCATCGACGACTTCGGCACGGGCTACTCGTCGCTCAGCTACCTCACACAGTTCCGTCCGACCACGCTGAAGATCGATCGGGCATTCGTGAGCCTCCTGCCCGAGGATCAGGCCACGGCTTCGGTCGTGCAGGCCATCACCGAGATGGCCCTGGCGCTCAGCATCAATGTGATCGCCGAGGGCGTCGAGACCTGGGAACAGGCCGAGGTGCTGCACCGGATGGGTGTGCCGTACTTCCAGGGCTACTTGTTCGCGAAGCCTCGCCCCGCCGAGGAGATCGAAGCCTGGCTCAAGTCCAACGGCGACGACCTGCAAGACAGCGACAGCCGCTATGCCGTCGGCACCGACGGGCGTCGCGTGCAGATCCCCGCCACCAGCTGACCTCTTCGAGCTGATCCGGCTCTCGAAGAAAATTCGGGAATCGAGGGAAGAAGAACCGTCCCCGCGACGTCCTAAGGTCGTGAATGCGATCCTGCGGCGAAGCGAGGTGCTGCCGTTGGCCGACGAACCGGTAACGGACCGGCGAGCGATGAACCCGCCGGACCAGGTGCTCGTCGACGCCGCGATCAGCGGTGATGCCGGCGCGTTCGCGGCCCTGTTGCGCCGCCACGACGACAAGATGCGCGGCGTGGTGTGGCGGGTGGTGGGGTCGCGCTCGGCGATGGACGACGTGCTTCAGGAGGCGTATCTCAAGGCGTGGCAGGGCTTGGCGGGCTATCGGCAGGAGGCGGCCTTCACGACCTGGCTCTACACGATTGTGCATCGCAGCGCGGTCGATCACCTGCGTCGCCAACGTCGGTTGCGGCTGATCGACCAAGGGGACCACGACCGAGCGGAGAGCTCCGGGCAGGACATGAGCACGCGCTCGCCTGACGCGTCCGGCGATCGACATCATGCCGATCATGCGGGCACGGTCGCCGACTCGTTTGTGCTGCGCGACGCCCTCGCCGCACTCTCGCCCGACCATCTCGCCGTCGTCACGCTGATCGATGGCGAGGGCCGGGACTACGACGAGGTTGCCGAGCTGCTCGATGTCGCGCCGGGCACCGTCGCCAGCCGCTTGCATCGGGCACGCGCCGTTCTGCGCACCCATCTCGCTTCTGCCGAGGAGACGCCATGACCGACGAACCCATTCTCGAGCCCGGCCGAGCCCCGGAGCATGCCGACGACTTCTGGGCGACCCTCGAACACCACATGAGCGCCGACGCCGCGCCCACAACGAACGACGCCACCACGAAAAACGCCACAACCAACAACACCACCACCACGAACAACGCCACGGCGGGCGAGGTGTCGACGACGGCGGAGCTTCCTACCGTCGCCGTTGGATCGGCACCTCGCCGATGGCGGTTGGTCCCAGTGGCTGCGGCCGCGGCGGTCTTGACGATCGCCGGGGTGGCCATGCTGCTGGCCCGCGGCGGCGACGACGCCACCGAAGTCGTGTCCGGAGATGTAGCCGCAGTGCCGGCTCAGGGTGCCACGGCGTCGGGCTCCGGCGATGGTGTCGACGCCGACGTCATCCCGCCGATCCCAACGGCCGCACCGACCCCGATATCGCTTCCCGAGGCGGCATCGGGTGACACCACGGGCGACACGGCGTCTGGGTCGGTGGGTTCGTTGCCGACCTACGAACTCGCCGCCGGCAACGACGACACGACCGTCCACCTGCCGCCGACTCCGTTTCCCGACGGAACCCGCATCCTCGGAACGTGGGAGGAGGCTGAGCTCACCTGGTTCGGCCTTCGCGACGCTTCGATGTCGTGCCACGACGCCCGCTATGGCGAGATCGTGTTCGTCACGCAGGCGGGCGGAGTCCTCGATCTTGCCGACCCGCAGCCGAGGTTCAGCGGAGCGATCTCCAACCTGGCAATGACCGCGGATGGAACGCTGATGGCCTGGCTCGCCGAGTGTGACGGTCAACTGGAGCTCTACGTCTCCCGCGGCGCGCCGCTCGCCGGCCAACGCCGTGACATCCGACTTGCGTGGGTCGGTCGCGGCTCGGACACGGCGGCCCTCGTCGAGTGGGACCAGAATGTCGTGACCCTCAGCTCCTTCGACGACCAAGGTGAGCCGTTCTTCGTCGAGGTCGAGGTCGGTGGACTGGAACCAGCGGCGCCGGCCGCCTTCGGCGTGCACGGGACCGGTGTCGACGAAGAAGTCGCTTCGGCCGTCGGCCTTGCGCCCGTCGTTGCCGCCACTCCGGACGGCAGCCGGACGTGGTGGAACGGTGCGGCAGCGGGCGTTGGCTCATGTGATGGCGTCACCCTCCTGACACGATCGGGTAGCGGTCCGCTCGGTGCGCCGTTCGGTGAACTCGTCGACCCAACCCTGGTTGCCGACCTCGGTGCCGTGGTCGCGTTCGATGTGGAGCCGAACTCCGGTCGCGTGGCGTTTGCCGATGCGTGTCCAGGGCGCGAGACGAGTCGCGTGTTCGTTGGGCGACTCGACGGCTCCGGACTGATCGGTGAAGTTCGAGTGATCGACCTCTCGCTGTTCACCGCCGGCGACGTCGAGTTCCTCTCCTGGGTCGACTCGAGCCAGCTCCGTATCCACACCGACGAGCGGGCGACGATTGGCACACCCCTGGTGATGCACTACCTGTTCGACTCCGCCGATTCGAACCTGGGCGTGATCCAGATCGGCTGACCTCGGGCGACGAGCAGCCAACGCGCAATGGGCGACGTTTCAGGCCCACAGGTCTACGCTCCTGGGCGTGGGAGTTCCGAGTGCGCCCTCCGCGGCGTTTCAGATTCAGCTTCGGGTCCGCCTGAAGAACGTGCCAGGTGTGCTGGGCGCACTGGCGTCGGTGATCGGTGACGCCGGTGGCAACATCGCCGTCGTCGAGGGGTTCGAGGCGAAGGGCGCCTCGATCGAGCGCAGCATCTGCGTGAACTGTCGAGACGAGGAGCACCAGCAGCGCGTCGTCGACGCTGTCGAGGCCCTCGATTCGGTCGACCTCGTCGATTGGTTCGACCGCACGTTCCGTATGCACGAGGGCGGCAAGATCGAGACCGACCCGCTCGCCCCGGTCGGCGACCGCGATGATCTGTCGATGGCCTACACGCCGGGCGTCGCCCGCGTGTGCATGGCGATCCACCACGACGTCGAGAAGTCGTTCGAGTACACGATCCGAAAGAACACCGTCGCCATCGTCAGTGACGGCACGGCGGTGCTCGGACTAGGCAACATCGGCCCCGAAGCCGCCATGCCCGTCATGGAAGGCAAGGCCCTGCTCTTCAAGGAGTTCGCCGGCGTCGATGCGTTCCCACTCTGCTTGACCACGAGCGATCCCGAGGAGATCATCGAGACCGTCGAGCGGGTTGCGCCGACGTTCGGTGGCATCAACCTCGAGGACATCGCGGCACCGGCATGCTTCGAGATCGAGGAACGCCTCAAGGAGTCGCTGGACATTCCGGTCTTTCACGACGACCAGCACGGCACCGCAGTGGTCGCACTCGCTGCCCTCTGGAACTCGCTCCGAATCGTCGACAAGAAGATCGAGGACATCTCGGTCGTCATCTCCGGCATCGGTGCGGCCGGCATCGCCATCGGTAAGATCCTGCTGAGTGCCGGCGTCGGCGAGGTGATCGGCGTCGACTCGACCGGGTCGATCTACGACGGACGCGATCGCCTGAACTCGGCCAAGGAGTGGTTCGCCGAGAACACGAACAAGGACCGCAAGGCCGGCACGCTCTCCGAGGTGCTCGCCGGAAGTGACGTGTTCATGGGCGTGTCCGCCCCGGATCTCTTGACCGCCGCCGACCTGCGCACGATGGCCGACAAGCCGATCGTGTTTGCCATGGCCAACCCAAATCCCGAGATCACCCCCGAGGCAGCGGACGGCATCGCTGCGGTGATGGCGACCGGACGCTCGGACTACCCGAACCAGATCAACAACGTGCTCGCGTTCCCCGGCCTGTTCCGTGGCGCTCTCGACGTCAACGCGACCGACATCACCGAGTCGATGAAGCTCGCCGCTGCAGAGAACATCGCCGCCGTGATCGGCGACGACCTGGCGCCGGACAACATCATCCCGTCGGTGTTCGACACCCGGGTCCTCGAGCGGGTCGCTCCCGCCGTGAGCGCCGCCGCCATCGCCGACGGCGTCACGCGCTAGCTGCTGTAACGATTGGTGCCTGGCACCGAAGCGCATCAGGTCGTTCGCTGCGCTCACTTACGCAGTTTCGGCTGGCGCCGAAACTGCCCGCGTCTGTAACGATCGGTGCCTGGCACCGAAGCGCATCAGCGGGAGAAGTTCTCGCGGGCGTCGATGGCGGCTTGGTAGGTGCGGGTCAGCGCGCTCTGGTCCGCGTCGGCGAATGATGTTGCTCGGTGGAGGGCATTGGCCGTGGCGTTGACGGCCTCCTTCACCATGCGGGTGGTCGCCGCCGGCATCGACGCAGCGCGAGACGCCAGATCTTGGGCGACCGCAACTGACTGACCGGTATCCGCCAACTCGTCGACCAGCCCCCAGTCGAGTGCGTGCTCGGCGCCCATCTTCTCGCACAGCAGCGTGATGCGCTTCGCCCGTGCGGGTCCGACGAGGGTCACCAGCCGGGGGAGCGCGCCCCACTGCAGGTTGAGTCCGATCTTGACCTCGGGCACGTACAGGTACGCGTCGCGAGCCAGGACCCGCCAGTCACACGCCAGCGCGATCGCGCAACCGGCACCAACCACCAGACCTTCCATCGCGGTGACGGTGATCTGGGGCATGTCCTCCCAGGCCTGGCACAGCCGCACACCGCGGTAGCTGCGATCGCGCAACGCGACGTCGTCGAGCTCCGCCCAGGTCTCCGGGTCCCTCAAGTCGATGCCGGCCGAGAAGGCGTTCGATGCGCCGCTGAGCACGACCGCCTGGGTTTCGAGGTCGTCCTGGAAGCGGCGGGCCACGTCGGTCAATTCGAGGATCGTGGTCTGATCGAACGCATTGAGTGATCCGCGCCGGTCGAAGGTGACGGTGGCAACCGGGCCATCGTGGACCACGGTGACGTTCTGGTACTCGCGGGACGAGGTGGATGAGATGGGCGACGAATCGGGCATACCCGAGTCTGATCGAATTCGGGTCCGACGACCGAACCAGGCTCCTACGCTTCCTCGCATGATTCGTGACGATCTGGCCTCCGCGCTCTCCGGCGCGCTGTCGGCCATTGGCCTGGACGTACCCGCCGACTCGATCGAGTTGGAGCGTCCGGCGCGCCGCGAGCACGGTGACTGGTCGTCCAACGTGGCGATGGTCAACGGCAAGAAGAACGGTCGGGTGCCCCGAGAACTGGCCGGGGAGATCGTGGCCGACTTGGCGAAGGCACTCCCGGCCCACGTCAACTCGGTCGAGATCGCGGGACCGGGTTTCGTGAATTTCCGGCTCGACGACACCTGGCTCTACGACATCCTCACCGCCACGGTTGCGGCAGGCGTCGATGCCTTCGGTCGCTCCGAGTCCGGCAAGGGCACGCACGTGAACGTCGAGTTCGTCAGCGCCAATCCGAACAAGCCGCTCCACGCCGGCCATGCCCGCGGTGCGGTCTATGGCGATGCTGTCGCCCGGCTCCTCGAGGCGGTCGGTTACGAGGTCACGCGGGAGTACTACCTGAACGACCGCGGTGTGCAGATGGCGGTCTTCGCCGAGTCGCTTGCCGCCCGCAAGGCGGGCAAGGACGTACCCGAGAACGGCTACCACGGTGAGTATCTGGTTGCCTGGGCCGACGAGATGCCCGACGACGCCGACGCGCTCGAGTGGGGCCGCGAGCGGGCGATCAAGAGCCACCAGGACACCCTCGCCAGGGTGAACGTGCACCACGACGTCTGGTTCAGCGAGCGTTCACTGGTCGACGACGGCCGGATCCAGGGTGCACTCAACGAGCTGACCGAGGGTGGCCACGTCTTCGAGAACGACGGAGCGACTTGGTTGCGCACGACCGACGAAGGCGACGACAAGGACCGGGTGCTCATCAAGGCCGACGGCGACTACACCTACATCACCCCCGACATCGCCTACCACCGCGACAAGCTGATGCGGGCCGACGAGCTGATCAACGTCTGGGGTGCCGATCACCACGGCTACATCCAGCGGATGAAGGCCGCGATCGGATTCCTCGACGGCGGCGCCGATCGGCTCGAGATCATCATTACCCAGCTCGTGGAGCTGCTGAAGGACGGTGAACCGTTCCGCATGTCCGGCCGGCTCGGCGACATGGTGGCGTTCGACGACATCATCGATGCGATCGGTGGCGAGGCGACTCGGTTCACCTATCTCACCCAGTCGATGGATACCCGCCAGACGGTCGACCTCGACGAGCTGGCCAAGAAGTCGATGGACAACCCCGTGTACTACGTGCAGTACGCGACGGCTCGGATCCATCAGCTGGCCAAGAACGCGGCCGGGGCAGATCGTCCGCGGGGCGAGCTTGCCGATGCCGATCTCTCGCTGCTCACCCACGAGCGTGAGCTCGAGATCTTGCGGGTCCTCAGCGGCTACGGCGACATCGTCGAGGTCGCGGCTCGCGAGCGGGCGCCGCACAAGATCACCACGTGGCTGCGGGAGCTGGCCGCCGCGTTCCACGGCTTCTACCACGACTGCTACGTGGTCGGCGATGGCGTGAGCCCCGAACTCACCCAGGCGCGGCTGTGGTTGTGCGAGGCCGCACTGATCGGCTTGACCGCGGGTCTCGACCTGGTCGGCGTCTCCGCGCCCGAGGAACTCTGATGCCCGCGCCGGTTCCGCCGCATCTGCTTCCTGACAACGCATCGATCCGCGATGGCGAACTCATGGTCGGCGGCGTCGCCGTCTCGGAATTGGCGGCCGAGTTCGGCACGCCGCTCTTCGTCTACGACGAGGACCACCTCCGCGCCCGCTGCCGCGAGGCTGTGGAGACGTTTGGCGAAGGCGTGGCCTATGCGACCAAGGCCTTCTTGTGCGTCGCCATGGCCAAGCTGGCCCACGAGGAAGGCATGCACCTCGACGTTGCGACCCTCGGCGAACTCCATGTCGCCGACGTCGCCGGCGTACCTGCAGCGTCCTGCGTGCTGCACGGGAACAACAAGTCGAGCGACGAGCTCCGCACCGCGATGGAGCGGGGTGTCGGTCGGATCGTGATCGACAGTTTCGACGAGCTCGACCGCATCGATGCCATCCACACCGACACCGGGTTGGTCGCCCAGGCGCTGCTCCGCATCACCCCTGGTGTCGAAGCGCACACCCACGAGTTCATCTCGACCGGCCAGGACGACTCGAAGTTCGGATTCACCGTGTCGACCGGGCTGGCGGACAAGGCAATCGAGCGGGCGAGCGGGTCGCCGGCGATCAACCTCCATGGCATCCACGCCCACATCGGCTCCCAGGTGTTCGCCATCGAGTCACTGCGGGCGTCGGCCCAGATCCTGGGCGAGATCGCGGCTCGCTACGGCCTGCCCGAGCTGTCGGTCGGTGGTGGGCTCGGCGTCGCCTACGTGACCGGCGAAGAGGGGCTGACGATCAGCCAGTGGGGCAAGGCCGTGCTCGAGGGCGCACGGGCCAGCGGTGCCGACGTGCGCATCAGCGCCGAGCCCGGACGATCGATCGTCGCCACCGCTGGGCTGACGGTCTACACGATCGGCACCATCAAGCAGCTCGACGGGATCCGCACCTATGTCGCCGTCGACGGCGGTATGAGCGACAACCCGCGACCCGTGCTCTACGACTCCGGCTACGAGTGTCTCGTGGCGACGAGTGCCGACGCCGAGCGTGACCTCCAGGTGCGGGTCGTGGGCAAGCACTGCGAGTCGGGAGACATCGTGGTGCGCGAGGGCCATCTTCCGGGCGACGTTTCCGTCGGTGATCTCCTCGTCACGCCTGTGACCGGCGCGTACGGCCAGTCGCTTGCATCGAACTACAACAAGGTGCCACGGCCTGCCGTGGTCTTCGTCCGCGACGGCGAAGCGCGTGTCGTCGTTCGCCGCGAAACCCTCGACGATCTCGTGCGTCTCGACCAGGGATGACGCCGAGCGAATAGCCGCGACGACGGGAGTCCCAAGTCGGTAGGTTGGCGGCCATGACGACTGCGGTCCGGATCGGGCTCTTGGGAATGGGAAACGTCGGTGGCGCTCTAGTCGAGTTGCTGCACGAGCAGCGGGGCGACATCGCCCGGCTGACGGATCTCGACCTCACGGTCACACGAATCGCCGTCCGCGACGTGTCCCGTAACCGTGGTGACCTCCATGGAGCCGAGCTGACCGCCGACGTCGACGCCGTGGTCTTGGCCGATGACGTCGACCTCGTCGTCGAACTGGTCGGCGGAGTCGACCTCGCCCGAGCGTGGGTCCGGTCGGCGCTGGCCGCCGGCAAGCCGGTCGTCACCGGCAACAAGGCATTGCTCGCGGCACACGGACGCGAGCTGTTCGACCTCGCCGCAGCGAACGGCGTCGAGTTGCTGTTCGAGGCGTCGGTCGCCGGCGGCATCCCGCTCATGCGGGCGTTGCAGAAATCCCTGCGGGGCGAACCGATCCGTCGCATCATGGGCATCGTCAACGGCACGACGAATTACATGCTGTCGAAGATGACCGAAGACGGCGCCGACTACGGCGAGGTCCTGGCCGAGGCCCAGGCACTCGGTTATGCCGAAGCCGACCCGACCGCCGACGTCGAGGGCCACGACGCCCAGGCCAAGGCAGCGATCATCGCTTCGATCGCGTTCGGTGCTTCGGTCACCGACGATGACGTGCCGGTCCAAGGCATCAGCGCGGTGACGGCCGACGACATCGCCAACGCCGCCCGCATGGGCTACATCATCAAGCTGCTTGCGGTCATCGAACGGGCCGGCCACGAGATCTCCGCTCGCGTGCACCCGACGATGGTCCCGCTCGACCATCCGCTCGCCAACGTGCGAGGGAGCTTCAACGCCGTGTTCATCGAGGGTGGCGCGGTCGACGAACTCATGCTCTACGGCCGTGGGGCCGGCGGCCGTCCGACCGCGTCCGCCGTGCTGGGCGATGTGATCGAGGCCGCAAGCGGCGTGGCCCATGGGAGCGTTCGACAACTCCCGGCCATGGCCGACGCCCGCCTACGAGCGCCCGAATCGGCGACCTCGGCCTTCTCGCTCGACCTCGCGGCTGACGACCGGCCGGGCGTGCTTGCGGAAATCGCCGGCGTGTTCGGTGCCAACGGTGTCAGCATCCGGTCCATGGAGCAGCACGGTGTCGGCGCCGAGGCCCGCATCACCTTCATCACCCACGAGGCGACCGAGCGGGACATGGCGGCCACGCTCGAGAAGCTCGGTTCGCTGCCGAGCGTAAACCGCGTGGGCGCGCACTACCGCGTGATCGGAAGCTGACCGCGCCGATGCGCTACGTGAGCACCCGCGGCTCGGCGCCGGAACTCGGCTTTGGCGATGTGCTGCTCTCCGGTCTCGCGACCGACGGTGGCCTGTACCTCCCCGAGGCGTGGCCTCAGGCCGTCGAATCCGCCCGATCGGGTCGCTACGTCGACACCGCCGTCGACGTCATGTGGCCGTTCGTCGAGGGCGAGATCGAGCTGGGCGCGTTCGAGGCGATGGTCGACGATGCCTACTCGTCGTTCGAGGCCGACGACGTCGTCGAGCTGGTCGAAGTGGCACCGAACCAATGGCTGATGGAGCTGTTCCATGGGCCGACGCTGGCGTTCAAGGACGTCGCGCTCCAGCTCGTGGGACGGCTCTTCGACCACCAGCTGGCCAAGCGGTCGACGCGCACCACCATCGTCGGCGCGACCTCGGGTGACACCGGGTCGGCGGCCATCGAAGCTTGTCGCGATCGCGACGCCGTCGACATCTTCATCCTGCATCCGCATGGTCGGGTCAGCGACGTGCAGCGCCGCCAGATGACGACCGTCGATTCGGCGAACGTGCACAACATCGCCATCGAAGGAACCTTCGACGACTGCCAGGACCTGGTCAAGGCGATGTTCAACGACCCGGCCTACCGGGCCGAGGTCCAGCTCGGCGCCGTCAACTCCATCAACTGGGCACGCGTGATGGCCCAGATCGTCTACTACGTCGTCGCCGCCCAGCGCGTGGCGCCAGGCGGTTCGCCGGTCTCGTTCACGGTTCCGACCGGCAACTTCGGCAACGTGTTCGCCGGATGGGCCGCGCGCATGATGGGCCTCCCGATCGATCGGTTCGTCGTCGCCAGCAACAGCAACGACATCCTGACCCGTCTGTTCACCACCGGCACCATGGCGATGCACGAGGTCGTCCCCACCCTCTCGCCGAGCATGGACATCCAGATCTCGAGCAACCTCGAGCGACTGTTGTTCGAGACCCACGGCCGCGACGGACAGCGCATCGCCGAGATGATGGCCGAGTTCCGCGACACGGGCTCGGTCTCGCTCGACGACGCCCACCATGCCTCGCTCGGCGAGCTCTGGTCGGGCGAACGCGTCGACGACGAAGGTCTGGGCGGCGTGCTCGAGACGATCGCCGAGGTACATGACACGAGCGGCATGCTGCTCGACCCGCACACCGCCGTCGGACTCGCGGCAGCTCGCCGCCACCCGGGCGAGACCCCGATGGTGACCCTCGCGACCGCTCACCCGGCCAAGTTTCCCGACGCGGTCGAGCAGGCAACGGGCGTGCGTCCAGAGCTTCCCGAGCGTCTCGGCGACCTGTTCGCTCGCGACGAACACTTCGAGGTCCTGCCCAACGACCTCGCTGTGGTGCAGGACCACGTGCGCGCCAATCGCCGCGGCTGACCGCTGCGAATCTCGGACGCAACCTGCGGCGATCCACGTATCCTCTCGTCGTGCAGGACGGGCGTCAACGGGTGATCACCCTCGATGTCGAGGGTGTGTTGATGCCTGAAGTGTGGATCGAGCTCGCCGAGCTGACCGGCATCGCCGAGCTGCGTCGCACGACCCGCGACGAACCGGACTACGACGTCTTGATGCAGTATCGGCTCCGCATTCTCGCCGAGCACGATCTGACGATGTCGACCGTCGCCGAAGTCCTCGCCGAAATCAAGCCGCTCGACGGGGCCCGTGACTTCCTCGACGAGCTCCGCAACTGTCACCAGGTGCTGTTGCTCTCGGACACCTTCGAGCAGTACGCCTGCGCGATGATGCCGCACCTTGGCTTGCCGACGATTTTCTGCCATCGACTCGTCGTCGACGACGATCGCATCGTCGACTATCAACTGCGGACCGCGGACCACAAGCGCAAGACGGTCGAGGCGCTCCAGGGCCTCAACTTCCACGTGACCGCGGGCGGCGACTCGTTCAACGACCTGTCGATGCTGAATGCCGCCGACGCCGGCAGCCTGTTCCACGCGCCTCGGACAATTGCCGAGTCGAACCCGCACCTCGCAGACTTCGACGACTACGGCCCGTTCCTCGAGTGGATCCAGAACGTCGACGCCTGAATCGACCCCGAGTGTTGGCGTGCCCGGGAGCGGTCGCTAACGTTTCGCGTGTTCGCAGCGGGGCATCAAGCCTCGTGCGCCATGGGGTTGTACCGAGTGCATCGGCCGCAGCCACCACGGCTTCTCAACGCATAACTCGTGCCATTGAGGCACCACACCACCCGGAGCAGCGACCATGAGTTCCGACCGCAGCACGCTCGAAGGCAAGGACCGCGCCGAGCTCACCGTGATCGCCGAGGCGATGGGAGCCAAGGTCGGCTCCCGCATGCGCAAGGGCCAGATCATCGACCTCATTCTCGAGGCATCGGGTAGCGGGTCGGACAACAGCTCGCCCGAGTCGCGTGAGGACACGGCCGTCGAGACCGAGGACGTCACCGAGGACGAGACCGAACACGACGCCGCCCAGGACGACGCCGCCCAGGAGGATGCCGACGACGGCGCCGATGACGGTGAAGACGAGGATGGCGACGACGACGATGGTGACGACGACGATGGTGACGACGGGGATCGCGCGACCGACTCCGGACGCAATCGCGATGGACGATCGGATGGCCAGGGTGGGCGCCAGGGCCGCAACCGCGGTCAGCAGGGCGGTCAACAAAGTGGCCAGCAAGGCGGTCAACAAGGCGGCCAGCAGGGCGGCGACGGCGACGGTGAGGGCGGCAACAAGCGACGCCGGCGTCGGCGAGGCCGGGATCGCGACGAGTTGGCCTGGGAAGGCGAGCCGGTCCAGGTCGAAGGTCACCTCGATCTCCGCAGCGACGGCTACGGCTTTCTCCGTGTCGAGGGCGGCATCCCCAGCCGCGACGACTGCTACGTGCCGGTCAAGATGGTCCGTGAGTTCGGCCTGCGCTCCGGCGACCACCTGCGGGGTTCGTCGCGACCGGCCGCTCGCAACGAGAAGAACCCGGCCCTGATCTCGATCGACGCCGTGAACGAGCGCGAGCCCGAGGAGGCCCGCAACCGGCCGAACTTCGACGAGCTCACCCCGATCTTCCCCGACCAACAGCTCAAGCTCGAGCGAGCCACCACGCCCGCCGATCTGACCGCACGGATCGTCGATCTGGTCGCCCCGATCGGCAAGGGCCAGCGCGGCCTGATCGTGGCCCCGCCCAAGGCCGGCAAGACGACGGTCATCAAGGAGATCGTGCGGTCGATCGAGACGAACAACCCCGAGGTCCGACTCATCGTCCTCTTGCTGGACGAGCGTCCTGAGGAAGTCACCGACATGCGTCGCTGGCTGAAGAACGGCGAGGTCGTCGCGTCGACGTTCGATCGCCCGAGCGATGAGCACATCGTGGTGGCCGAGATGGTCGCCGAGCGCGCCCGCCGGATGGTCGAGTCGGGCGACGATGTCTGCATCGTCATGGACGGGATCACGCGCCTCGCCCGCGCCTACAACTTGAGCGGACGCTTCAGCGGTCGCACCATGTCCGGTGGCGTCGACGCCGGCGCGCTCTACCCGGCCAAGAAGCTCTTCGGGTCGGCCCGCAACCTCGAGGAAGGCGGCTCGTTGACGATCCTGGCGACGGCGCTGGTCGAAACCGGTTCGCGGATGGACGAGGTCATCTTCGAGGAGTTCAAGGGCACCGGCAACATGGAGCTCCGCCTGGATCGCTCGGCCGCGGAGAAGCGGATGTTCCCCGCCGTAAACATCGCCGGTAGCTCCACGCGCCACGACGAGCTGCTCTTCGACATGAAGGACCACGGCGCAACCGTCAAGCTGCGCCGCGTGCTCGACGCCGTCGGGGGAGAGGGCGACAAGACGGTCTCGGCCCTCGAACTGCTGCTCGACCGCGTCGGCTCGTCCAAGACCAACGCCGAATTCCTCACCGAAGTCGCCAAGTCCCGGTAGAGGGGAGTTGCTTCGCAATCGTCGCTTCGGCCCTGGCGGGCCTCGGGCGACTCTGCGGAGTTGCTTCGCAATCGTCGCTTCGGCCCTGGCGGGCCTCGGGCGACTCTGCGGAGTTGCTTCGCAATCGTCGCTTCGGCCCTGGCG